>JBEKMG010000002.1:0-226118 GCA_050008635.1 Rhizomicrobium sp. | reverse complement strand
CGGGGCCGGTTGCCAGCACTCTCTTAAAGTACTTACAATCATGCTCGCCGTCATATTGTTGGGGCAAGAACCTTTCTTGCCCGAGCTCGCGAACGTGACAGCAAGAGTAAGTCTTAGTGCCCATTCTCGTAAAGCCGACAGCCTTCTAAAAAACTGCGGCCAATTGCCGGCTTTCTTGGCGTCCGCAGCCTCAAGCGCCGCCGTTGCTAGAGAGTGTGTTAGGTGTTTGCTCGCCGCTCTTAGAGCCTTTTCAACGTAGTTTTCTTGTAGGTCTCGAACAAATTCTTCGGAATAATCATAGAGAGTTCGCCGCCCAGCCCTGTCAGATGTTTCTGCCTTCTCGCGATATTCAACTCCGGCAAAGCCAACACGATTTGCGTAAGCCGTTTCCCCTTTGCCGGTGTACACAACCCGCTTTGTTAACGGCCATCTATCTGGCGCCGTGAGCGCCACACCGTTTTCAGGACTTACCGCACCACCTTCTTCCATCGGTATATTTTGATCAATTGATATGCCATGAAAGTGAATTTTTTGGAGTAACGTTTCCGCTTCTTTTCTTGTTCTGGCAGGGAATAATCTGTCCTGCGCCACACCTTGTCGCAAGAATGCGCGACGCAAAAGCTCTAGGGCCTGCGGCTCATCGTCGACGATCAAGGTCACAGGAGAAAAAGCCATCAAATTGTTCTCTTTAGGCAGATTTCAAATGCGGTTCCGGTATTGCCGTCCAAATGGACCAAATCACCTTCCATTGCTTGCGCCATCAACCGAGCAATGTAGAGACCCAAACCTGTTGAAATAGGATCACTCGTCGTTCCAGGGGCAAATAGCCTAGCTTTGATATCTTTCCTAATTCCTATTCCATTGTCGGCAACGATCACTCCACCCTCAGAAGCTGCAATCGTTATTGTTGCGCCCGCTCCAGCATAGCGAATAGTATTCTCTATAAGAGCAAAAAATATATCACTTAGGAAATCTGCATCCGCCAGCAACACCGGAAGATCCGCCGGGGCCGCTGTGATCGTCACTTTAGCGAGGTTCGCCGCCACGCTCATCTCTTCACACTGTTTACTCCAAAGTGCCTTTGCACAAACTGGTTGAATGAGCACAGCTTTGACAAGATTCCTATTGCGCTCCGAGAGTGGTGCCAACTTTTTGACCATTAGCTCGATCTGTTCAAGTCCTTCACTAGCAGTCGCGTCCCCTTTCTTGATTGCGTCCAACCAACCACTGATGGTCCACAAGCCGTTTGTGAAATGATGTCGGGTCATAGAGTTTACGCGTCCAACCCAAATCTCTTGGCTGTTGATGCTCCGCTCGTTCATCAAGGTTTGCGCATGCCTTTGCGTGAGAAACACTCGGCCCATAAATTGCCCAAAAGCTCTGAGGCGCTCCTTCTGCCGCTCAGAAAGTGGGTGCCTATGTTCAAACAAAAGAGCCAGCATTGCCTCGGGCGGATCAACCCCAGATGCGCCGACCTTAAGTGTCGCTTGCGCAAGTGTAGGTCTCTTAGGCCGCATATACTGGTCTTCGTCGATCTCATTCGGATCATTTGTAAAGAACAACTCTCCGCGTTGCGCAAGAACGCGGCGGAGATGGGTATTCTGCCAAACTCCACGCACCCAGTCTCGCCATTTCTGCAATAGATCGTCGTCAACAGCTGAAAGCCTGTCTTGTTCATAGTCCGCGCGAAATACTTGTGCTACGGACCACGGCTCTCCTTCTTCATGAGGAGGAAGCACGATGATGAGATCGGAAAAACCACAAAATTGATAAAGAATCTCAGCCGATCGGCTGAGCAGAGTTGTAGCGTCAGCACCCTCAGGTGATACAGCTATTGCGTCGAGAAATTCCGATGCGTCTCCAAGAAACCTTAGAGATCTATGCCGTGCAATTGCTGCCGCAGCAGCTTCGCCCAACCTTCCGGCTAATTCTTGGTCTTCTCCACTGAATGCATCGAGTCTGTCACTCTCCAGGTTGGCAGCGCCATAACAGACACCCTCAAATGAAAGCGGTATAGTTAGCGATGATTTCACATCCAGATTTGTAAATAGGAATTCATCTTTATGGTCCACTACGTTCGAATAGAGAATGGGCTCCATATTTTTGGCAACGCGTGCGTAGGTTGATCTTGGATCGTTAACGCTTATTCTTATCAGCGACTGTGTCGCCTCGAGGTCTCCTGTTGGACCTCCGATCCGTATCAGATTGCCTGATCCGCGCTCGAAACGGCGGACGGTTGCCTTCGCTCTTGTTCCGACGCGTTGCCCGAATTCTTCGTACAGGAACCTTGCGAGTGGCTCTCCCACATCCTTGCTTGCCTGAGGGCGTGTAAATGCGACAAGTAATTCTGTGAGATGACGCTGGCGCTTTCGAACTCTTTCACGTTCACGTGCTCGTGCGCGTCGATTGTTAAGTTGTACGGCGAGATGATGAAGTGACGGTCCCTCGAACTCACGAAATGGAGGCTCGCTGGAAGGCGCATAAATAGAATAGACACCTCCGCTATCGGTGGGATCACCTGTTCGTGCTAACAGCCCCCGCCAGCCTTCCATCTTCGGTGTCCAAGACAAACCTACCTCGTCTTGGTTCAATGAATCGAAGCGCGCCCAGGGATTTGTGCCAAAACTTGACGCGCGACTGGCGAAATTTCGATAAAATGGGGGCTCGTCTTTGAGTTTAACGTCTGGCCCTCCTTCAAAATAATCCTCCATTACGTACGCGGATAGATTTCCAGCTTCCCCGTCTCGAAAATAAAGACTTCCGATCGCCATATGCAGTTCCAGGAACTCCTTGGCCATCTTGCCGGCGTCTTCTGCAGTTGCTCCCCCCTCTAAGAGCTGCGCAACCTCTTGATTGAGCGCAACCCATGCTGCTTGGCGTGCCTGTGCACGCATCTCCTCGAATTCAAGTATCATTCGCGGCAACAATGCGGAGTCGCTATCACCAAATTTTGGCATATATCGAACGAGATCGCTGTCGGCCGCTTGCCGCCTAAATTCGCTGTTCTCGACAGAAACAGTCACCAACGCGAAAGGAGAGAAGCGAATTGGTTCAATTTCTTTTCTCAGGTGCTCAATAATTTCGAACCCATTGAGCCCCCCTGCGCCACCACCAAGATTCCCATCAACAAAAAAGCCATTGAAAGCCGGCCCTTCCACCAATCGCTTCTTTACCAATGCGACCAAATCACCCGTGTTCCCATTAGCAACTCCTCCTATTGAAGTAGATTGTCCGGGTTCGAGAAAAAGAAAGAGATGAAAATCCGCGTATTCGGAAAGAACCGGCCGAGTCGCTAGTGTATCCTTCCAAACCTGGACAACGCTTTCCTCGTTATCGACGAGAAGGAACTGGGGCTTGTGCTGCGGCTTCTTTCCGAGCTTGTCAGGAATGTTGTCAAAGTTTTCGGCGGCCATACTAGCGGCTTTTCTTTGTGCCTCTTCCGCACGAGCAAATCGGATGCTTTTATTTTTCATGATGGGCTCAATCTAACGGCGGTGTTTGGCACGGTGACCAAACAGATCTTCGCTGTGTTTGGCAACTATTGGGATATCGACGGCAAACGTTACATTCATGTTCGCCAGAGGCGTTTCGGCGAGCTCGACATTTCCTTGAACATAGTTTGCAATGAGTCTACAAATATACAATCCTTGACCGTGACCCTGGCCATGTTTCTTGCTTGTGATTCCCTTTTCGAAGATCGTACTTCGTTGGTCGTAGCTGATTGCTGGCCCATTATTGCTTACAGTGAAGCGCACGATCTCTTCATGACGCTCCGCAACAACCATAATTCGTGGCGGCGCATTCGTTTGTGTTCGGCTGATTTCAAAGGCATCGAGCGCGTTGATCAGGATATTGAGCAGCAGATGCTCCACCAATGCTACGTCCGTACGCAGTTCAACATCTAGACCCCCTCCCTCGACAATCAGCGCGACGCCATTTCTTTTTCGCCGAAAATCAATGATCGCTTCAACTTCGTCTAATAGATCGCGAACACGAAGTGCTGTGTATGCAGCACGGCGTTCAATATTATTAAACGCACTAGTAATCCGTCTTGCCCGTTGGATGATGCGAAAACTTCCTACTAATGCGTTTTCGATCATTTCCAATTCGGCACGCTCGCTCGGGAGACTATCTTCCAAGGTCTTAATGGCCTCGAGCATATTGCCCAACTGATCGTTGAGTGCGCCCAACTGAGTAGCAAGTTCGTGATTAATTGCTTGTGGCGCAAGATCAGCAATGAGGTTACGACGATCCGCCGCAACTATCTCCGCTCGCCCCTCAAGTTGATGATTTAATAGCGCATAACCAGTCTGCAAAAATTCCATCAGCCGCCACTCCGGTCGTGCACCACGGGGTAGAGTTGGCAGTTCGTGGGGGCCGGTGGATGGATAGAGACCGACTAACGCGCGGTCAGGCATTGTTGCATCTATCCCCGGCAGCGGTATACCGACAATCCAAGCTCCACGCCGTCGGTCATCGATTAACATATCAAACTCGCCCTGGTAACCAACGCCGCGAAGATATTCTGTGTAATTAAAATCTACAGTTCGCCTATCACTAAACAGACTCGCCAAGATCTCGCTGTTGGGAAAGAGTTTTATTCCGACACGCCGATACTCTTGAAATCGATCAGACTGAATGCCGGCTTGTTGTATTGGCTCAATCTCGAGATTGCCTTCGGCATTCAAGCGCCCTTCAAAGACAATATAGCATAGCGCCGCCCGCTCGCTTGGGTCACCGGATGCCAATCGTTCGATTGTTAGTCTCAGCAAGTCCTCTCGAGATCGTGCTGATCGTATGAGTCCCAAAATCTCGAGCTGCAATTCGTCAAAGAAAGACCGCCCACGCTGTCGGCGACTTACGTTTGTCTCCTGCGGATCATTGACTGCAAGTGCAAGTCGGAGTTCTCGTTCAACGAGGTTTCTTATCGAGGCAATATCTGAGGTGTTCTTTAAAGACTCAGAAATCCGTTGCAGCACTGTGAGGACTAATGCCGAACCCAGTCTGAGGTCGTGAACGGGCATTGATCACTCCGACTGAGCGAGGACCCAGCAAGACCTTCGGAGGGCCAATTAACACTTATAGAGCAAACGCTTACGTGCGTGTGAACCGACCCACTTGCGACCTGTTCTATAGTTTCCCTCTGATCAGTATAGTGCTAATTGAGTTTCTACGTTGTCAAGATCGGACGCATGACCTACGGCCCCAGTGCAACCCACCGCCAATTTCTCCGTATCGACTTTGAGGCCCGTAACTAGATACGCGTGCAAAATCGCGTGGGCTCTTAATTCAGACGTGCAGGCAGGTATGGCAGCAGCGCCTATCCCCAACTGCTCGAGCGTTCGAGCCATAGAAGACGATTCGATGATTATGGCACCTCGGAACATAAATATTTGAGGTAACCTCTTGTCCGCCGGCGAACCCAACACAGATCCACATACGCGCAGCAAAGGATATAACGCGCCCTCGCTCGATGGGTACACTGCCATTCTCTATTTTCATGGCATGGGCACTCCTCGAAGGCATGAAGAAATAAGCCGTCTGATTGACGCGTTTGATCAATTCTCCGAAAAACAAGATTTGGCCAGCGTCGGTCGTTTGCGTGACCAGAATGTTGCGTTTGAGCCATCTCGCATAGGGCAAAGTGAGGATGTTGCATTCATAAGTCTTACACGCGTTGTCTGGAGGTTTGGCAATCACTCTAGGCGTGAAGGAAATTATCGTATTTATGAAGGCTTTTGGTCGCCATCCACGGCAGGAGGGTATTCGTCGCTTCGCGTGTTGGCGTGGCTGTTATCTCGTGTCGTGAGTCCGTTCCAAGTGCTTAAGCGTCCGTGGCGGGCACACCAGCGTCTCAAGCTTGCGACTCTGTATCGAATATTTTGCAGCGGCCAGATAACAGCTGACACTGAGCATTTCGTTCAACTTGAGGCCCACTATCGGAATTTCGAGAACTGGTCTGCGCGGCGACGTTATCAGGGAGGAACGTTCGAGAACTTCTTAGATTACCTGTCCGACAAGCTCAAACAGATACCTCGCTTGGCAGAATCTCTTCAGGCTATTGCACGATTATGGCATACACGGTTTGTGATCGAACAACTTCTATTGATAGGGCTCTGTTTGACGGCATCTATTGCTGCGATTGATACCGCAATTGCGGTTATTTACCTTTTGAAGAACTGGCTTCGAGTTGGGTCAATCCTACTTGTGAGGGGGATTTCGGTGGATGCCTTGCCGAACGCGGCGTCCCTCTCCCTGAACCCGTTTCTCTTGGCATTTTTGACCATTGTCATGGCGTATCTGTTGATGAAAGCGAAGCGCCAACTCTCAAACTTTTGGTCGGATGTGATGTTTTGGACCGTTCAGAAGGAGAAAGACGAACGTTTCACAAAGCGTCGTGAAATACTCAAAGCGGGTGGAGATATTTTGGCGCACGTCTTGGAGGACCCGCTGTGCAAAAGGGTTGTTGTTATTGGACATAGCCTGGGGTCCGCGATCGCTTACGAGTGTTTGATGCGACTTGGCCGTCGATTCCGTGCAAGACAGAACTCTGCAAATACACCGCCGGGAATTGCGCGATTGAACTTGATCTCACACCTGATAACGGTTGGAAGCCCTATTGATTGGATCTATTATTTTTTCGACCTCCACGACAGCAAATACCATCGTTACAACCGGATAAGCGAACGTCTAAGAGGAGACACCAGCGATCCGCCGTTTGAGAAAAAGGAAATTGATGTCTCAGGCAAGAAGGAGATTGAGGGTACCCAATGGATAAATGTTTGGGATGACGCCGATCCTATTAGTGCGGAGCTATATTCGCCGCGACAACGCATTCCGAATCAATCCAGCATAACGGACGTCAAAGTGGCAAGTAGCCATCGACCGAATTTCATCGGGGCACACAACGAGTATTTGTTTTCTGCAGAAGCAATACGGGTGATTTTTTGGATATCAATGTTCGGTAGGATGCCTCCGAAACGCCCCGCCAATCAGCTCTCCAGCGGTTTTCTAACGAACTCCGGTCGGCGCCTCGCATGGGTACTAGCCGCCTCTTTGCCATGGTTAATATTCGGTTATGCGATTGGGATGTACTTCGAGTTAACTGGAATTGTGGATATTTTCTTGCTTGTGACGTCCGCAAGCATCTTAGGAATTGGGATATTCCAATTAATAGGCTTTGTTCTGGATAGGCGGCACCCCCTCAAAATCGACGATATATTTCATCCGATTTCTTGATTTGATTATCTGTGGCCCCTATATTTGTCCTTAGAGTTGGCGTCAAACGGCTACGGTCGAATGTAAGCGGCTATCGTCGAATGTCGCCTTCAAGAAGGGGCCGGTCGACTTGCTCGATCGGCCCCGCTTTTGTGGTGATCGTAGCACTCATGTTAATCCGGAAATTGATCAATTCGAATTAAGGTCGCTTCTGAGTACGCCTCCGGCGAGGGCCGCCTTGCGGGAAGTGAGGGTGGGATGAAGAGATAGGCGTATGCCTAGCCATCCTGCGCACGAGCAGCATGAGGGATGCGGCGTAGAGAAAGGCGCGAGCGGATTTGAGGGAGGCCTCGAAATCCTTTGCCAGTCTTCGATTGCGGTTGATCCAGGCGAAGAAACGCTCGACCACCCAGCGGCGCGGCAACACGCCGAAGCCGATCTGATCTGCCTTTTTGCTGACGATCTCGACGATAATGCGGGTTGCGGCAGCGACACGCTCGCCGGCGTACCCGCCATCGGCGAACACACGTTCGACGAAGGGAAACAGCCGGCAGGAGAGCAGCAGGAGCGGTCCGCCGCCATCGCGGTCTTGAATGTCGGCCGGGTGCGGTTCGAGCACGAGGCCGCGTCCGTCCGTATCGACAAGCGCATGGCGTTTGCGGCCCTTGATCTTCTTGCCGGCATCGTAGCCGCGCGGACCGCCCGCTTCCGTCGTCTTCACGCTCTGGCTGTCGATAATGACGGCCGACGGGCTGGCCTCGCGGCCAACTCGTTCCCGATCAGCCATGACCAGCGCATGATTGATCTTCTCGAAAACGCAGCCATCACGCCACGCCGCAAACCAGCGATAAACCGTGCTCCTCGGCGGGAAATCCGATGGCAGAAGACGCCATGCGATCCCACCGCGCATGACGTAGAAGATGGCGTTGACGATCTCCCGCACCGGCCAGGCGCGCGGCCGTCCCGTCGTCTTGGCAGGCGGAAGGTGGGGCGCGATTACGCGCCATTCCGCGTCCGTCAAATCACTCTGGTAGCGTGCCGCATCGCGGCTATAGTGCTTGTCGGTGGTCGGGGTCCACATGAGAATCTCCAAGTTGGTCGCAACCTCTTGGAATCACGTGTCTCCCGATCACTCAACCACTTTCGAAACAGGCTCTAAGAAAACGGGCAACGAAGCGTAGCTGCGGGATTCAAACAAGGCCGGTTTCGCCAAAATCGAGAATTGTTCCACATAATCACACACCAATTACGCCAGAGCATAGAATTAGAATTCTAATTCTTGTTTTCCGCAAAGAGCCCTTTATGTTGATTTCTCCGATATTTTTTCCAGTTGGGAAAATTGATGGCAAGCATCGTCCACAAGGCCGCACACAGTCTCTTTAGGAAGAGGCGCGTCAAACGGAATAGGCGCGACGGTAAGACTTCGGCTTTGTTTGATGCGGGACTCAGGTTGCTTGCGCGCTTCGACCATGACCATGTGTCGATGGCTAGGCTCGCGCGAGAGGCCGGGTGCTCGGTTGGTGCGCTCTATAATCGGTTTCCCGACAAAGAATCCTTCCTATACCACCTGAGCGGTGAGGTCTTCCGCTCACTCAGGGAGGATGTGAAGGTCCCTCCGGGCGGGCTTCTATGGCCGTGGGGGGACGCCTCGTCCATGGTCAAGCAAATCGTGAGCCATGTCGTCCAACGCATGACGACGAGAAAGGCTGCTGGCGTGATCCGCGCGGCCATGAAACTTGCCCCTACCCATCCCCTCACCTTGGAGCTGGTTGAGGATTACCGCACTGCTGCCACGCAATATGCCGTGAAAATACTTTTGCCCCATGTTGGCGATAGCGGCGCCCCACGGGTCCGTGTCGCCATGCAAATTGTGTTGGCCACGGTGACCGATGCCATCTTGCAGAAAAAGCCAGGTCCCTTGCAGGCGGGTAGTTCCAGGATGATCGCCGTGCTCAGCAACGTCATGTGCGGCTATCTTGGCATCGATACGGATGACACTTGGGCGGGAGGCGAGAGCGACGGAGAGGATACGCCAGAAGATCGCAGCATTGAGACCGAGGAGGAGCCCGAAGTGCCGCCGGGCCATGTATCGCTCTACGATCCTGATATGCGCGTTTTTCGGGGCACTATTGAAGCCGTGAAACCAACGAGCAGGAGAAGCTCCGAACGTAAGCCGCTATTTGTCGTCAGACGCAAGGTAAGTGACTCAAAGGCTTCCACGGATAGCTCCACTAAGACTGAGGCAGCCGCTGTCCCGGTGGTTATCCCCCCGCGCGTTCCCACGCCTCCGCCAGAACCCGATAAACCCCGGCGCAAAAGGCGTTGGATTTGAACGTTCTCGGAGGCGAACTATTGCTTTCGTTTCTCCGGGTGTACGGCCAAGGCTATCGTAGCAAGCGGCAAAATCAGCCTAAGCGGATCGTCCAAGAGGCGCAGCGCACCAAAACGTTCGTACCATGCGGCGGCCCGGATGTCCTTGGCATCTATCGCCAGAGCCACGCCGCCAACCTCCGAAGCGACTGCAAGCGCTCTTAGTCCAGCGGAAAGCAAAAGGTCGCCGCCCAGACCACGTCCTTGCGCCGATACACTTACGGCCAAACGCCCAAGCCGGAATACCGGCACCTCGTATCGACCGAGCTTGCGCGTCAGCCCAGGCGGCACGCGGGCAAACTCAATCGAGGCGGGGCTTATGGAGTAATAACCGAGTAGGCTTGCAGCCTCGGAATTGGACACCGCCACAAAGGTCTTGGCACCGCCCGATTCGTGGTTCTGCCGCGCATAGCGCTGAAGGTACTCATTCAATTCGACAGAGCCGCAGTTGAATTCATCGCGGTTGTGGTGACGGTCAATCGGTTCCTCACGCCACTCAACGGGGCCGCTCACGACCGCGCGGCACGTCTACGAGCAGCCGCTAACAGCGCCGGCGTCGGCTTGGGCGGGTTTTCGAGCAGTTTCAGTACCCGTGCCGTATCGCGCTGCGAAAGCACGATACGCTCCACACTATCCACAACCTTACGGGCTTCCGGCAAAGCGCTACGCATGATGAAACTCGTTACGTCCAACCGCTCATAAGCCGCCGCCGCCGCAAGAAGGCGCTTTTCTTCCTTCGTCGCTCGCAATTCGATCCGATCTTCCCGGGCCTTCGCGCTGGTAGCCATTGCCATATCTCCCGCTGACGTGGATTATAGTGCACGTACAGCATCCGTACAAATATGTCCACTTATTGAGCGGGTGTCAATCGTCCAGGTTCAATTTGCTCGGCGGTGCACCGCCGCCGGTATCGGAGGTGCTCGTGCGCCGCCTTTCCTGCGCCCAATCACGAAAATCGCCGCGACGATAGCGAACCGACCGGCTGGACACCTTCACATATGGGGGGCCTCCGCCCCGCAAGCGCCAGTTCTGCAAGGCCCGCACGGAATAGCCCAAGAATTTCGCTGCTTCCTTCTCGGTCACGAGCTGATCCCAATATCCGACCGGGTATTGGCCGCCGCTCGATCCAAGTTCCTTGTTCATTGAAACCTCCGTTATACGCCACGATACTGACGGGCAGCATGAGCGACGGAGGTTCCTCGAAAAAGCACTATAAAAGGGGACGAGTTTATAGTTTCGAGGAAATCTTGAGAGCATCATGCTCCCTCTGATAATCTTCAAATATCACTCTTCGAATGGCTTCGTCGCCAAGGCCCCGGCCATCGTCCACATTATCTGGAAACATCGCCTTTACGGTTTCCCGAACCTGACGAACTGCAATTATCTGAATTTCTTGGAAGTCGATTTTCCCAGATTTCTTTAATTCCTCGTATGCGAGCTTAATGAATTTCACCATGCTTGGCCGGCCCGGGCTTTTCCGGGTTAGTTCCGGCGATATTGCCGGTGGCGGTGCGATTTGCAGCGGAGCAATTATTTCTTGAGATTTAATGAGCCAATTTGCAGGAATAATTCGCACCGCCGAATAATCGAGCCCATGTCCCGATACCGCTGAGTCTTTCCAATCGATTTCCCCCTCCCATAGGTCGATTGGAATTTCGACAGGTAAATCGTCATGTTTTCGGGGCAGCACATATCCAATGGCAATAAATTGGCCGCTTTCAATGCAAACGAGCAGATTATCGCGTATCTCGTCGCGCACAGCCACGAGACCACGGCGATGTTCGAAAATTGGCTCTAAGGCCGTAGAGACGACGGTGGTCGTAACGAGGGTGCGCAGCAGCCAGCCGCTATCATCCGGAAATTCTATTGCTGCGACCGGCTTAACTTTTGGATATGGCACTTCGAGTTGATCGAGCAACTCGCGGGGTGCGATGCTGTAAGCGGCTTTGTCCAATGGCCAGCCGCGTGTCCAAAAATTTTTGGTAAATGAAGGTGGGTTACTCATAACACACTGCCCACTTAATCCGTACACATATTACTATACACAAAAACACTGCTTCGCGCACTGGAAATTGAAATTTCGAGGGAAGTTCTAAAGAGGTGCGACCTGCGAAATCGCGGTGAGTGGAAAATATGAAATCTCGCCCTCGATTTTGCCGTCTAGTGCTGCAGCGATGCGTTCCGCCACACGGTCTGCGGCGATAACAAGCACAGAGTCAGGCATGTGCGCATACCGTGCGGTAATACCGGATAAAGAGTGGCCCAATAACCCCGCAATAGTGAGTTCCGAAAAGCCCAATCCTGCAGCTGTGGACGCGAACGTATGGCGCAACGTGTGCAGCGTTACATCCGTAAATCCTGAACGCTTGCATAGGCGCGCAAATACGCGAGGCAAACCGATAAAATATCCGTCGCCTACGTCCGCAGGGAATGCCCATGGGCACTCCGTTTTCTGCTTCAGGGATGCGAGATATTCGAGTGCGGAGCGCCCGATGGGCCGTATTTGTGCGCCAGTCTTTGTGTCGCCAAAACGGAAGCAGTGGGAACGTGTGTCTATCCAGGCCCAAGGAAGTGAGAGAATTTCGTTACGCCGACAGCCGGTAAGCAGAAGTGCCCGCACTGCCGCGATTCCCGTCTTATTATCATCCTTATCCTCCAAATCACGCATGGCTTCGCCCAGCGTCCTAATTTCTTCGAGCGATAAAAACCGCGTGCGCCGTTTCGTGGGATATTTCTGAACGTCGCGGGCAACATTCTCTTTAATCAGCCCATTGCGTTTCGCGCGTTGCAGGATGGTTGCGAACATGGAAACGGTGCGCGCCGCTGCGCCCCTCCCGCCACGCGCGTTGCCGCCGCGTCCCTTACGCTTTCCCTTGGCCGTAACGCCAGCGGCAATGTCGGATTGCATCCGCACAACATCGGCCATGGTGATGTTGAGAACGGTGAGTTTCCCGACGAGCGGTTTAACGTGGCATTCAATTCGGCTCTTGTCATTTGTGATCGTGCCAGGCTTTACCCAACCGATGATGTCTTGCAGATACCAGTCGCATAGCTCCGCAATGGTCATTGCGCGTCTGCGGGTGGTGCGCTCGCTGGCCGGATCGCCGCCGCGCTCCGCATCGGCCAATCTCTGCCGCGCCTCTTCACGCGCTTCGTCCGGCGTCAGCTTGCCGGGTGTGCCGATGGTGAGTTTGCGCTGCCGTCCCTCACGCGTGCGGTACATCACGACGTAGGACCGCGACCCTTTGCCTTGCACGCGCAGGCCGAAACCCCGGAGCGTTTCGTCCCAATATATAATGTCCTTTCCCGATGGATCGGGTTTTGTCGCGTCAACAAAGCGTTTCGTTAGTCGGGCCATGGGCTTGCGCCGTTTCTGTTACCTAAGCGCCCGCGTTTCGCTTTAGGTAGCACATAGGTAACAAAAAGCAGCGAATTCGGGCGCATTTCAGCGACGGTCAGTCTACACCGGATTTCATATTGCCAAGGTTAGGGTCGGGCGTTCGATTCGCCTCGCCCGCTCCAAGGGTTCCGGAGAATTCGAAGACATGCGCGGGCTATGCCGGTTCGCGCGCGCTGGCGATTTTCCGCTAGGCCGCGCGACATGTATCTCGCCGAAGTCAACCAGAAGACGCAGCTGATCTTCCAGGTCGAGGGGCGGCGCTGCTTGGCTGCGCAAAGAGGCCAAGCTCGCGGACTAAGCTGCCGCGCTTAACCATATGGCGAAGTTTGCGCGACGTGCCGTCGCCCTCTACAAGCCTGCAAAGACCCATCTCATCCCATGCGTCTTTCGCGGGCGAAACGATGATTGCTTGGTTCCAAGCGCTGAAACCTTACGAACGCCATTTGTCCGCGGCGGCGATGGGCGGCGGCTTCGCCTTCGACAACGTTGCTTACGGGCGGGTGGATCATCCGGTCACGCAGACCTTGCTGCTCGTCTATCTGCTGGTGGCGGCCGGTTCGATCATTCTGCTGCATTATCTGCAGGCGCATGCCGAATGGGAAGGCTTCGCCGCCAAGCTGCGCGGTTTTCTGCCGGCGGTGACGCAATTCGCCTTCGGCAGCCTGTGGAGCGCCTTTCTCGTGTTCTACGCCAGAAGCGGCGTTTTGGCCTCGTCCTGGCCGTTCCTGCTGATCCTGGCCGGCATCTTCATCGGCAACGAGATCTTCCGCGCCTATCACTCGCGGTTGATCTTCACTTCCGTGCTGTTCTTCTTCGCGCTTCTGTCCTACGCCATCTTCATGGTGCCGGTGTTCACGCGCACCATCGGTACGCTGACCTTCCTGCTCAGCGGCGTGGCGGCGTTGCTCGTCTTTTTGCTGTTCCTGCGGCTGCTGAACCGGCTGAGTGCGGCGCGGCTGGGCGAGGTGCGATGGCAGATGCTGTTCGGCGCCGCTTCGGTGTTCGCCGCGATCAACGCGTTCTATTTCCTCAATGTGCTGCCGCCGCTACCGCTGGCGATGCAACAGGCCGGCGTCTTTCATTCGATCAAGCGAATGGGTCCGGTCTATTACGCGATGACGGAGCGCCAACCCTGGACCGTCTATCTCGACTTTCCGCCGGTGATGCATGTGGATGACGACGAACCGCTCTATGTGTTCAGCGCCGTGTTCGCACCGATCAAGCTGTCGACCACGATCGTCCATCGCTGGCAGCGTTACGACGACGTGAAGGGGCGATGGCTCACGGTGCAGTCGGTGCCCTATTCGATCACCGGCGGGCGCGGCAACGGCTATCGCGGCTACACCAAAAAAACCAGCCCCAAACCGGGCCTGTGGCGGGTCGACGTCGATACGATCGACGGGCGGCTGATCGGGCGCACCGAATTCACGGTGGTGAACGGGCCCGCCAACGCGTCGAACGTGATCACGATCATGGACTGAGCGCATGTCAGATCGGCTGTAACCGGCTTGCATACTGGAGCGAACTACATATATCGCTCTTGAAAAGCCGGTTTACAGAGGTTGCTGTTACGTCAACAATCCCCACACGCCGCAATGTCCTGGCGATTTCTTCAGTCGCCCCACTTTTGTTGTGGTTTTTGCCGGCGCGCGCGGACACGCCTCAAGCAATCGTGATCACGAATTTTTCGCCTTCGGGAAAGAACCTGGGAACGATGCGCATGGAAAAAATCGTCAAATCCGACGCCGAATGGAAGAAGCTGCTGACGCCCGAACAATATGAGGTCACGCGCCACGCGGGCACCGAACAGGCGTTCACCGGCGCCACTTGGAACAACCACGCCGACGGGCTTTATCGCTGCATCTGTTGCGGCACGGCGCTGTTCGATTCGAAAACGAAATTCGAGTCCGGCACCGGCTGGCCCAGCTTCTGGCAGCCGATCGCGAAAACCAACGTCGTGGCGACGCGCGACGACAGCTTGTTCATGACCCGTACGGCGGTTTCCTGCGCGCGCTGCGACGCGCATCTGGGCCACGTCTTCGACGACGGTCCCGAGCCCACCGGCCTGCGTTACTGCATGAACTCGGCGTCGCTCGACTTCGTGCCGCGCGCGTCGGACTGAGGGAGAAAGCGATGAAGCGAATTGCAGGCCCCATTGCCGCCGCGCTGCTCGTTCTGTGCGCCGGCGCCGCCATTGCCGACGAAACCGCGAGCGCCTTGCCGGCCCCCGCGATCGACAGCGGCCGCACGAACGCGAGCGAGACCGCGGTCCTGGCGGGCGGCTGCTTCTGGGGTATGCAAGGCGTCTTCCAGCATGTGAAAGGCGTCGAACAGGTGCTCGCCGGCTATTCGGGCGGCGACGCCTCCACGGCCCGTTACGAGATGGTCGGCACCGGCACGACCGGCAACGCGGAATCCGTCCAGATTGTCTTCGATCCGACGCGGATTTCCTACGGGCAGATTCTGCGCATCTATTTCTCGGTGATGGATCCGACGACGCTGAACTATCAGGACCCCGACGAGGGCACGCAGTATCGTTCCGAGATTTTCGCTGCCGATCCCGAACAGCAGCGCGTCGCCAAGGCCTATATCGCGCAGCTGGAAAAGGCGCGCGCCTTCGCGGCGCCCATCGTCACTCAACTCGGCGCGCTGAAAGGGTTCACTCGGGCGGAGGACTATCATCAGGATTACCTGATCCACCACAGCTATCAGCCCTATATCGTCATCAACGATCTGCCGAAGATCGAAAAGCTGAAGCGGCTTTATCCGCAGTTCTACGTCGAGCGCCCGGTCACAGTGGCGCGGAACGGTCGCTGACACTTATTCGCACCAACTATGCTCGTTGCGCTCGGTGAGTGCGATGGCGCCCGAAGGTCCCCAGGTGCCGGCGGTATAGGGCGCGGGTTTCATATCGCGTGCCTTCCAGCCTTCGATGATGGCGTCGACCCATTTCCAGGCCTCCTCCACCTCGTCGCGGCGCACGAATAGGATGCGGTTGCCTTCCAGCGCTGCCAGGAACAGCCGCTCGTAGGCGATGCGCTGGCGCTGGTGTTTGAAGGCATCGCTCAGGCTCAGATCCAGCGGCAGGGGTTTCAGCCGCATGCCGCCGCGATCCAGGCTGGGCGTCTTGTTCATCAGCTGCAGCGAGATTTCTTCTTTGGGCTGCAAGCGGATGGTCAGCCGGTTGGCGATCAGATCGTGGTGCGGGAAGATGGAATGCGGCACCTGGCGGAACTGCACGACGATCTCGGTGTTGCGCATCGGCATGCGCTTGCCGGTGCGCAGATAGAAAGGCACGCCCGCCCAGCGCCAATTGTCGATATGGGCGGCGATGGCCACGAAGGTCTCGGTGTCGCTGGCGCTGCCGCCGCTTTCCTCGCAGTAGCCGGGCACGGTGGCTTCGCCGGAAAAGCCCTTGCGGTACTGGCCGCGCACCGTCTGGCGTTCGACCTCGCCGCCGCCGATGCGGCGCAGCGAACGCAGCACCTTCACCTTTTCGTCGCGCACCGCATCGGGATCGAGGCTCGCCGGCGGCTCCATCGCCACCAGGCAAACCAACTGCAACAGGTGGTTCTGCACGATGTCGCGCAGCGCGCCGTAGGAATCGTAATAGGACCAGCGCCGTTCCACGCCGAGGGTTTCGGCGATCGTGATCTGTACATGCTCGATGGAATTCTTGTTCCACAAGGGTTCGAACAGTGTGTTGGCGAAGCGCAGCGCGATCAGATTCTGCACCGTCTCCTTGCCGAGATAATGGTCGACCCGGTAGATGCGGTCGTCGCTGAAGGCCTCGGCAAGCTCGCACTCGATCTTGCGGCAGGAGTCGAGATCGTGGCCGATCGGCTTTTCGACGGCGATGCGCGCGCCCTCGTGGGCGAGCCCCACTTGCTTGAGATTGCGGGCGATGACCCCGAAATAGTCGGGCGAGGTGGCAAGGTAGAAGATGCATTCGTCCGCACCCAGCATCTTGGCCAGGGGCTCATAGTCCTTCGCGGCATCCAGATTGCCCTTGCAGTAGCGCAAGCGGGCGGAGAACCGCGTCCAGGCGTCCTCGGCGAATGCTTTGCCCGTCTGCTCTATGACCGCTTTGCGTGTCAGGGCGGCGAAATCGGCTGCGCTCAGTTCGGTGTGCGAAAATCCGCCGACGACGAGCTCCACCGGCAAATGCCCTTCGGCATCCAGGAAATAGAGCGAGGGGTAGAGCATTTTCTGAGCCAGATCGCCCGTCGCCCCGAAGATCACAACCGCTTTTTTGTCCGCCATCCTTCTATCCTGTAAGTCGCGCACGCCGGCAGGCTAGCGCACTCGTATGACAAACTACGCGAAACCGCGGCAAAAGTGATAGGGGCCGGCCTCACGCCCCGTTTTCTTTTGCGGTAGAATGAGCACGTTCGGGGGTGGGACCATGCCGCAATACCAGCCTTTCGTCCTATTCGGGCGATCGCACGAGATCGTGCTGGCGCTCACCGTACTAGCGCCGATCGTGTTGTCGATCCTGGTTCGCACCACGGGCAGCCGCGCGCAGACGCGCTTGATCTGCTGGATCTTCGCCGCCGCCATCATGGGCGCTTGGGCCTATTGGTACATGATCGCCACGCGCAGTGGCTGGCTGGACCTCGGCAATGGATTGCCGATGGATTTGTGCAGCTGGGCCTGCATCGCCACGGTGGTCACGCTGATTTATCCCAACCAGAAGAGCTACGAGCTTGCCTATTTCTGGGCTTTGGCGGGCACGGTGCAGGGCATTTTGCGGCCGGGTATTCCGTTCGATTTTCCCGAACCGCGCTTCATCGAATTCTCGATCTTCCACGGCGGCATCATCGCCTCGGTGCTGTTCCTGACGCTGGGTATGCGAATGCGCCCTTACACGGCCTCGATCCTGCGGGTCATGGCCTGGTCGCTCTTCTATATGGCGTTCGCCGGTGTGGTCGATTGGGCGCTGGGCGTCAATTACGGCTTCCTGCGCGCCAAGCCGATGTACGCGAGCCTGTACGATCTGATGCCGGCTTGGCCTTATTACCTCCCCGTGGTCGTGGTTCTGGGGGTGCTTTCGACGCTGATCTGTTACGCGCCGTTCTTCCTAGCCGACCGGATACGCGCGCTTCGAGCGCCGCGATCATGAAAAAGGCCGGAAGCAGCGCCTCCGGCCTTGCCAGAAAACTCTCGGGCGCGGCGTTCAAAAGACGCCGACCACCACCGCCCCCAGAAATAAGAACACCAAAGCGACGGTCATGAGTTGTAACTCACGTGCCAAGGTCTCCTCCCTGGTCTGAAGACCGTGGGAGTCTCGACAGACGTTCACCTACCGTCAAGTCTGAGTCTGTCGAACCGTAATTTTATTCCTATTTTACAATAAGTTAGGCGGAAAATACCGACGCCGAACCGACGCTTTTGCGGCAAGTTTGTTTCGCCGCTTCTCACCATGCAATTTCTTTTCCCTGATAATCGAGATAGTGCCCCGTGGTCTTCGCGTTCAGCTCGGCGATGCGCGCGCGCAGCCCGCGCACGCTTTCCTGCGGCGTGATCAGCGCGCCCGGTCCGCCCATGTCGGTCTTGACCCAGCCCGGATGGAGGATGGCGACAAGGATGCCGTCGCCGGCCCAGTCGCGCGCCAGCCCGCGCGCAATGCTGTTCACGGCCGCCTTCGAGGCGCGGTAGGCGAGCGAACCTCCGCCGTGCTCGGCGATCGAGCCCATTCTGCTGGTCAGGATGGCGAGCTTCTTGTCGCGCCCGCGCACCAGGTTCTCGTGCAACGTCTGACTGACAATCAGCGGGCCGATGCTGTTGACGCGGAAGGTGTCGGCAAATTCCTCATAATAGCTTTCCGAAGCACTCAGCTCTTCGGGGCCATACACGCCGGCATTGTTGATAAGGATGTCGATGGCTTCGCCTTTCAATGCCTGCGCCAGCCGGGCCGCCGAGGACGCATCGCGGACCTCCAGCTCCATCACCCGCACGCCCTTAGGCAGCGCATGGAGTTCTTTAGCCTCTGCGGGCTTGCGGCAGCAGGCGATGACGCCGGCGCCGGCGGCGGCGTATTGTCGGACGAATTCCAAGCCGATGCCGCGATTGGCGCCCGTCACCAGAATCGTTGTCATCTTTCTTCTCCGTAAGTTGTAATTCCGCCAAGTTTGCCTTCTAGGTTCCTGTCATGTCCATCTGGGGAAAAATCGGCGGTGCTGCGGCCGGCATGTTGGTCGGCGGGCCCATTGGCGCGGCCGTCGGGGTGCTGGCGGGTCATTTCTTGATCGACCGCGACCAAGCGGTCGACGACGGCGATCCCGGCATCGCCTTCACCATTGCGATCATCGCGCTCGCCGCCAAGATGGCCAAGGCCGACGGCGTGGTCAGCGACGCGGAGATCGAGGCCTTCGACCGCGTCTTCCGCGTGCCGCCGAACGAACAGGCGAGCGTGCGCCGCTTCTTCGACCTGGCGCAGCAGGACACGGCCGGCTACGAGGCTTATGCAGGCCAGATCGCGCGCCTTTATGCCGGCAAGCCGGCGGTGCTGGAAGACATTCTCGACGGACTGTTCGAGATCGCCAAAGCGGACGGCGTGCTGCATCCCGGCGAGAACGCGTTTCTGGAGCGCGTCGCCGAGATATTCGGTTTTGCGCAGGGCGAATATCGCCGCATCCGCGCCTCGCATTTCGCGCCCGACGCGGCCGATCCTTATGTTGTTCTGGGCGTGAGCTACGATGCCAGCGACGAAGAGATCAAGCGCACCTATCGGCTTCTGGTGCGCGAAAACCATCCCGACAGTCTGATCGCCCGCGGCGTGCCCGAGGAATTCGTCACGCTCGCCACCGACAAGCTCGCCGCCATCAACGGGGCTTACGAAAAAATCCTGGCCGAGCGCGCGCACTGAAGGTTCAGAATATGTCAGCAATAACCCGTCCGACATCGGCGCGGCCCGCTTCGGGCGCGCCAATCCGCCGGCAGTCCCACGCGACACTACCGAGATATCGGTGGGGGATTGACATTTGATGATATTATGATGATATTACACTCAAGAAGCAAGCGATCCGGCCCCCAAGGAGGTTTTTCATGAGCAAGCTCGGTGTTGGCGTCGGCGAAGAATTTCCCGTTGATGAAGAGAAAAAGCGCGAAGAGGCAGCCGCCCCGCGCGGCGAACAGTCCGATCCGGGCTGCTGCGGCCCGGGTTCTCATTTCGGCGGGACGCACGACGACCACCGCGAAGCTTGGCGGCGCTGGCGCAATCAGATGCGCGCCGAATGGAAAGCCCGCCGGCACGCCATGCACGAGCATTTCCACGATGGGCAACATGCCGACGGTGAAAGCGAAGCGTCGGATCGGTGCCGTCCGCGGCCGCACCATCTGCTGATCGGCGCGCTGGCGGTGATCGGATTGGCCGCACTGCTCAGCCGCCATCACCACAACTCGGATTAAGGATCGCCAACATGCACGGACATCATCACAGGCGATTTCGCGGCATGACCGCCGAAGCCATGCGCGCCGCCGCCGCCGCCATGGAGGCCGCCGGTGATGCCGTCGGCGAGAACAGCGGGCGCACTACCACGCGCGTGCAGCTGGAAATGCCGCCCCAGGCGATGGAGCGCCTTCAGCGGCTGAAGGACCGCACTGAAGCGGCGTCCTATGCCGAAGTCATCCGCAACGCCTTGCGCCTGTTCGAGGCGCTGGTGGAGGAATACGAAAAGGGCTCCGAATTCTCGCTCAAGCGCGCCAACGGCGACACGGTCGCCTATAAGATTTTCGTGTGATGCCGTTTCCCCTGATCGAACGCCCTTCGCCCAATCACGACGCGCGCCCCGCCGCCATCGACATGCTGGTGCTGCACTACACTGGCATGAAGACGGCGGAAGAGGCGCTGGCGCGGCTTTGCGATCCTGCAACAAAAGTCTCCGCTCATTACACGATCGACACCAAGGGCTGCGTCTACGCCCATGTGCCGGAGGAGCGCCGCGCCTGGCATGCCGGCGCCTCCCATTGGGCGGGCAGGAATGCCGTCAACGCGTTCTCCATCGGCATCGAGCTGGTCAATCCGGGGCACGAGTTCGGCTATATTCCGTTTACGGATGATCAGATCGCTTCCCTGATCGAACTCGCCCAAGGCATCGTGGCGCGCCATGCCATCCCGCCCGCGCGCGTGCTCGCCCATTCCGACGTGGCGCCGGCGCGCAAGACCGATCCGGGCGAACTATTCCCCTGGAAGCGCCTCGCCGAGAACGGTGTCGGGCTATGGCCGACAATTCTTCACCCTCCCCTTGAGGGAGGGTCGAAATTTGCGACGCAAATTTCGGGGAGGGGTGATTTCGCCGCCGATCTCGCCCGCTTCGGTTACGGCGTCCCGCCCTCCGTGGACGTCCAACTCGAAGCCGTTGTCGCCGCCTTCCAGCGCCATTTCCGGCCGTCATGCGTCGACGGCGTGGCAGACCTCGAATGCGAGGGCATTCTCAGCAATCTGCTCGCCACGTAGGTTGCGCTTCAGGCGGCAACCGAAAGCGCTGGGATCATGCAAAAGGCAATCAGACTTTCCGAGAAACTCGCGGCATTCTCCGACCATTGGGCCCCGAAAATCGTCTCGCAGTTCAACGGGCACGACGTCATGGTCGTCAAGGTACAGGGAGAATTCGTCTGGCACGCCCATCCCGATACGGACGACTTTTTTCTCGTGTTGAAAGGCAACCTTGTCATCCAATTGCGCGATGGCGACGTCAAGCTGGGTCCCGGCGATCTCTACGTGGTTCCCAAAGGGGTGGAGCATCGTCCGGTTGCCGTTGACGAAGCGCATCTTCTGGTGATCGAGCCGCACGGCACGCCGAACACCGGAGATGTGGCGACTGCGGCGGTCAAGCACGCGATCTAGGAGCGTACATGAAAACCATCGGCTTGATTGGCGGCATGACGTGGGAATCCACGGAGATTTATTACCGATTGATCAATCGCGCGGTGCAGCAACGCCTTGGCGGACTGCATTCGGCCAGGATCGCCATGATCTCTCTCGACTTCACGGAACTGGAAGAACAGGCGCGCACCTCCCAGTGGGATGCGTTGGCGGCGCGGCTCACGGATGCGGCGCGGAGCCTCGAACGCGCCGGGGCGGACGTGCTCGTCATGTGCGCCAACACCGCGCATCGCGTGGCCGATCGCATCGAAAGAGCCGTCGCCCTGCCGCTCCTGCACATTTGCGATTGCACCGCCCGAAAGATCAAAGCGGAGGGCCTTTCGCGCGTCGCCTTGCTCGGCACCGCCTACACGATGGAACAGGATTTCTTCAAAGATCGGCTGCGCGCCTATGGGCTCGATATCTTCGTGCCGAACGAGGCCGACCGCGCCGTCATCCATCGCGTCATCTTCGAGGAGCTGGTGTTCGGCAGGCTGGAACAATCGTCACGCCAAGCCTATCGCGAGATCATGGCGCGGCAGGTGGCCGCTGGCGCGCAAGGCATTATCCTCGGCTGCACCGAGATTCCGCTGCTGGTAAAGGCCGGCGACAGCTCCGTGCCGCTGTTCGACACGACGGAAATCCACGCGCTTGCCGCGGTGGACCTTGCACTGGCATAATGCGTCCGCGTCAGATGGCCGGATGGCCGCGGGGCTTCGCAAGAAGCGTCGAGGAAAGTCCGGGCTCCACGGAAACACGGTGACGGATAACATCCGCCGGGGGCAACCCCAGGGAAAGCGCCACAGAAATGACACCGCCTAAGACCCTAAAGGTCCGGCAAGGTTGAAATGGTGCGGTAAGAGCGCACCGCGTCTCTGGCAACAGAGGTGGCACGGCAAGCCCCACCGGGAGCAAGACCAAATAGGGATGGCACGTAATCCGTTTCCGGATAGCCGTCCGGGTAGGTCGCGTGAGGTGTGTGGCGACACACATCCCAGAGGAATGGCCATACAGCTCGCTTAAGTCGGCGGGCGGACAGAACCCGGCTTACAGGCCATCTGACGCCCCATAAACCTCGTCATGGCCGGGCAGCAAGCGAAGCGCAGCGCGCCCCGGCCATCCAAGTTACTTCTCACCAATACCCTTTCATTAACTCTTCCGCCCACCCCGGCTCCCGCACGTCGCCGCGCGGCAGAAAGCCTTTCATCACCGGCTTGATGTCGAGCACGGGCGTGCCGTCGATTGCGTCCAGGCCGCGCACGCTGAGCGTCAGCCCGTCGACGGAAACGAGGGCGCAAATCGTGCTGCCGATCCGGTTCGGACGGTTCTTGCCGCGTTGCGCGAAGATGCCGACCTTGGGCCACTCCTGGTTGCCGCGCGGATGGCGCGCGCCGCTGACGATCGTCTCGGGCGCCACCTTGTGGAAGTGAGTGAGCACTTCCACATGCGAGAATTCGCCGAGGCCCGCCGTCGCGTCCGGCCCGAATTGCGCCGGATCAAGCTCGATGCGGGCCTCGATCTTGTCCCAGGCGTCGTCGGTTGGCTCGGTCCGCCCGCCGCGCACATGGCCGATCGGCCGGGCGGCAATCTCTTTGCTCATCGCGCCTCCGAACACAACAAGAACAGGATAAAATCTCTCATTAAGCCTTTATTTACCGTGATTAGCTTATCCTTAACTTGCAGCGATCAGGTTATTTTTTGCCCGTTTATCGTTTGTTCTTGGAAAACTCAATCCCTAGACTCGGAACATCCATAGGTAGACTCGCAACCCCCTCAAATACCTAGACTTTTCGTTGACTCCTAGTTCCAGCCCATGTTATCCCATACCGTCCCAGGACGAGTAAGGGCGCGGCAAACCGCATTAAGGCGCGGCAAAGCCCAAATCTCCCGGGAATCCAGGGGGCTGGTCATGTCACTGCAAGTCCAACCGTTCATTTCGACGGTCCCGGGCACGCTCGACAGCAAGGGGCGGGTCTGCATTCCTGCGCCTTATCGCCAGATCCTCGCCGCCCAAAACACGCCCGGGGTTTACATCTGTCCGTCCGTCTTCGAAGCCGCGCTCGAAGGTTTCGGCCAGACGTTGCTTGATGCGGTCCACGAACGCTTCGCCAAGCTCGATCCGCTCTTCTCGCAGGAGTATGACGACGAGGCCACGACCTCGTCTCCGAAAATGCGGTTGCTGCTGTTTGACGAGCAGGGCCGCGTGCGCCTGCCCGACGAGATGATCGCGCATGCGGGGCTCAAGGACCAAGTCGTCTTCGTCGGCATGGTGCAGAAATTCCAGATCTGGGATCCGCAGCGTTTCGCGCCTGTGGAAGCCGCGCGCATCGCCCGCGTCAGGGCCAAGCGCGAACTCGAACTGGCAAGGCGTTCGGGAGGCGGCGCATGAGCGGCCACCTCCCGGTGATGCTTGCCGAAGTGCTGGAAGCGCTGAAGCCTCGCGACGGCGCGCATTACATCGACGGGACCTTCGGCGGCGGCGGTTACGCGAGAGCCATTCTCGAAGCCTGCGACTGCCGCGTGCTCGGCATCGACCGCGATCCCGAGGCGATCGCGCGCGGCCAAGCGCTCGTGACGCTCTATCCCGGCCGCCTGACGCTTGTGCATGGCGAGTTTTCGCAAATGGACCGGCTCTTGGCGGCGACCGGCGAAGACGGCACCAACGGCATCGTGCTCGACCTTGGAGTCTCGTCGTTCCAGTTCGATGAGCCTGAGCGGGGTTTCTCGTTCCGCGCCGACGGTCCGCTCGACATGCGCATGAGCCTGAGCGGTCTTTCCGCCGCCGATGTCGTGAATACGCAAGACGAGAAAACGCTGGCCGACATCATCGCGCGGTACGGCGAAGAGCGCCAGGCGCGGCGCATCGCGCGCGCCATCGTCAAGGCGCGGCCGCTGACTCGCACCGTCGAACTGGCCGAGCTTGTCGCGCGCACGCTTGGCCCTGCCGCCGCGCGTCAGCCGATCCATCCCGCCACGCGCACCTTCCAGGCCTTGCGCATCCATGTGAACGACGAGTTGGGCGAGCTGTCGCGTGCGCTGGAAGCGGCCACGCGCGCGCTGAAGCCGCAAGGCCGCCTCGCCGTGGTCTCGTTCCATTCGCTCGAAGACCGCATCGTCAAGCGCTTCCTGTCGGAGCACAGCGCCGTGGCGCCGCGCGCTTCGCGCCACGCGCCTGAGAAACGCCGCGCTTCTGCGCCCCTTTACCGGCTTCTCGGATCACGCCCGCAAGTGCCGGCTGCCGCCGAGATTACGAACAATCCTCGAGCCCGTTCCGCCAAACTGCGGGCGGGCGAACGTCTGGCGGCTTAGGAGAAAAAAATGATCCGAGTCCTCAATTTCTTCTGCGTAGCGGCGATGGGCCTGACAATTCTGGCGCTCTATCACATTTCCGAACAGACGCGCGTCACGCGCGTCGAGCTCAGCCAGATCGAAACTCGCATTGCCGACGAACGCACGAAGATGAGCGTGCTGCAGACCGAGTGGGTCCAGGTGGCAAGCCCCGGGCGCATTCAGCAGCTCGCCGAATCTTCGCTGGGCATGAGCGACACGGCGACGCTGCAGCTTTCCTCGCTCGACCTGCTGCCGCGCCGCGGCGACGCGCCGCTCGGCGGGATGCGCGATGCGAGCGCGCAAACACCGGCGCCGTCCGAGTTCGTCAAGATCGCCGCGCACGCCGGGATGTGAGTGTTCCATGAACACACCGCCCACTGTCTTCCAACGGCGCATCGTCATCGGGGCGGCGATCTGCGTCGCAGCGTTTGCGCTGGTGGGCGTGCGTTTGATCCATGTGACGGTGTTCACCTCCGGCAGCGGGGCGGGCAAGCACGGCGCCGTCAGCGAAGTCGCGCGCGCCGATCTCGTCGACCGCAATGGCGAACTGGTGGCGCGCGATCTGCCGGCCGACGATCTTTACGCGCATCCGCGCTTGTTCGCGGACCGGCGCCTGGCCGCGCGCGAACTGGCGGCCGCCACCGGCGCGGACGAACGGCGCCTGGCGCAGATGTTCGCCGGCAAGCATGCCTATGTGCTCGTCGCCCGCCAGCTTCCGCCGGTAATGCGCGCCAAGATCAAACGTCTGGGCCTACCCGGCTTGAAATACGAGCCCGACAGCAAACGCTATTACCCTGACGGCCGTATGACGGCGCAGGTCGTCGGCGTGACCGATCCCGACCGTAAAGGCATTTCGGGGTTGGAACTCGGCCTCGACCCCAAGTTACGCGGCGAACGGCCGGGCGACCCGGTGCAAACCTCGCTCGACATGCGCGCGCAGTTCATCCTGGCCCATGAAGCCGAGGCCAGTCTGCAGGAGTTCAAGGCGCGCGCCGCCGGCGGGGTGGTGATGGACGTACGTACCGGCGAGATCCTCGCGCTCGTGTCGCTGCCGGACTTCGATCCCAATTCGCGCGATTTCAGCGAAGGCAATTCCACGCGCAACATCATGGCGCAGGACGTCTACGAGCTGGGTTCGGTCTTCAAGATATTCTCGTTCGCGCTGGCGCTCGAGGACCGCAAGATCACCAACCTCGACGAACCACTTCCCATCGGCAACGGCTACAAGGTCGGCAGATACACCATCCACGAAGCCGAGCGCATGCCCGCCACGCTCTCGGCTCGCGACGTGCTGGCGCTGTCCTCCAACATCGGCACGGCGCAGATTGCGTTGCGCTCCGGTCCGGACCGCCAGCGCGCGTTCTTGACCAGGCTGGGACTGTTGTCGCCGGTCAAAAGCGAGCTTCCCGAGGCCGCCCGTCCGCTCTACCCCTCGAATTGGGGACCCGTCGAAACGGCCACGATCGGTTTCGGTCACGGGATTTCGGTCAGCCCGCTGGCATTCGTGGCGGCGGCGGCGGCCGTCGTCAACGGCGGGCGGCGGGTGGAGCCTACCTTCCTCAAGCGTTCGGCTGACGCCCGCGGCGAACAGCTCGTCTCGCCCGTCACCAGCAGGGCCATGCGCGAACTCTTGCGCTATGCGGTCACCGACGGCTCCGGCAAGAAGGCGGACGCGCCCGGCTACGACGTCGGCGGCAAGACCGGATCGGCGGAAAAGGTCGGTCCGCATGGTTACCAGGCGCACAGACTGGTCACCTCCTTCTGTGGGGTGTTTCCGATCGACGATCCGCGCTATTTGGTCTTTGTCTTGTTGGACGAACCGCACGGCACGAAGGCGACGGCGGGTTTCGCGCTTGCCGGCTATACGGCGGCGCCGTTGGCGGGCCATGTGATCTCGCGGATCGCACCTTTGCTGGGCGTACCGATGAAGCCCGTCACGGTTGCCAAAGAGAATTCATAATGGGACCACATTCGGGCGCGAAACTCGCGGCGTGTAAGGTGGGCAAAAACCCTATGGCGGTGAAACAATTCGCCGGGCTCGCGAGCGACAGCCGCGAGGTCAAACCGGGCTATCTGTTTGCCGCGTTGCCGGGAATGAAGGCGAACGGTGCCGAGTTCGTGAAGGACGCGGTCGGCCGCGGCGCCGTCGCCGTGCTCGGCCGGCCCGAGGTCGCACCCAGCGCGGCCGCGCTGGGCGTGCGTTTTATCGCCGACGAGAACCCGCGCAAGGCGCTGGCGCGCTGTGCCGCTCAGTTCTTCGCCGCTCAGCCCAAGACCGTCGCCGCCATCACCGGCACCAACGGCAAGACTTCGGTCACCGTTTTCCTGCGCGAAATCTGGACGGCGTTGGGCAAGCGCGCGGCCAGCATGGGCACCATCGGGGTGGTGACGCCCGAAAGCGAGAAGCAACTCAACCATACGACTCCGGGTCCGATCGAGCTGCACCGCATTCTCGCCGAGCTGAAACGCGACGGCATCGATTGTCTTGCGCTGGAAGCGTCCAGCCACGGGCTCGATCAATTCCGCCTGGACGGGGTCGATATCGCGGCGGTCGGCTTCACCAACATCACCCGCGACCATATGGATTATCACCCGACCTTCGAGGCTTATCTCGCCTGCAAGCTGCGGTTGTTCCGCGAACTGGCACGCGACGGCGCCGCGGCGGTGGTCAATGCCGATGCCGAGCATGCCCGGGATTTCATCGCAGCCGCGAAGGCCCGCGGGCTGCGGCTTCTGACCGTCGGCGAGAAGGGCGAAAGCCTGAAGCTGCTGGCGCGCGCGCCGCACGGCGACGGCCAGTCGCTGACGGTCACGCATGATGGAACCACATATGTCGTCGCGTTGCCGCTCGCCGGAGCCTTCCAGGCCTCCAACGCTCTGATTGCGGCCGCCTTCGCCATCGGGCTTGGCGAAGATGCGCGCGCGGTGTTCGCGGCACTCGCCGATCTCAAGGGCGCACCGGGCCGTTTGGAGAAAGTCGCCACTGCGAGAAACGGCGCGCCCGTTTATGTCGACTACGCCCACACGCCGGACGCGTTGGAAAACGTGCTGACCGCGCTGCGTCCGCATACCAAGGGCAAATTGTCGGTGGTGTTCGGTTGCGGCGGCGATCGCGACAGGGGCAAGCGTCCGCTGATGGGCGCTGTGGCGGCGAAATTCGCCGACCGGGTCATCGTCACCGACGACAATCCGCGCAGCGAAGATGCCGCCGCGATCCGCAAGGAAGCGCTGGCCGGCTGTCCCGGTGCGCAGGAAATCGGTGAGCGCGCGCGGGCGATCCGCGCCGGCATCGCGGCGCTCGGCGAAGGCGACGTTCTGGTCATCGCCGGCAAGGGCCATGAAAGCGGCCAGATCATGGGTAGCGTCGTCCATCCGTTCTCCGACCGCGACGAAACGATCAAGGCGGCGATCTCGCTGGGCGGCCGTTCCGCGGAGCGCAAAGCATGAGCGCGCTGTGGACATCAGCGGAAATTGAAAGCGCAACCTTGGGCAGGGCATCCCGTCCGTTCGCCGTGAACGGGCTCTCCATCGATACGCGCACGCTCAAGGAAGGCGATCTCTATATCGCGATCAAGGGCGACAATCGCGACGGCCACGATTTCGTCCGCGCCGCTTTCAAAGCCAAGGCGGGCGCCGCGCTCGTCTCGCGCCGGCCCGACGGCGTGAGCGGCGCCTTGCTCACCGTCGCCAATACGCAGCGCGCGCTCGAGGATCTAGCGTGCGCCTCGCGCGCCCGCAGCAGTGCGAAAATCGTCGCGGTCACCGGCAGCGCCGGCAAGACGACGACCAAGGAGATGCTGAGGCTCGCTTTCGGCGCGCTGGGGCCGACGCATGCGTCGAGCGGCTCCCTCAACAATCATTGGGGCGTGCCGTTAAGCCTTGCCTCGCTGCCGCGCGAGGCCGCGTTTGGCGTTTTCGAGATCGGCATGAACCATTTCGGCGAAATCCATGCGCTGGTCCCTTTCGTGCGTCCGCATGTAGCGCTCGTCATCACGGTCGCCCCCGCCCATCTGGAGTTCTTCGGCACCTGCGAAGCCATCGCCGACGCCAAATCCGAAATTTTCGAAGGTATCGTGCCGGGCGGCGCCGCGCTGGTGCCTTCGGACAACCCTTATGCCGAACGGCTGATCGCGCGCGCCAAGCAATCCCATGTCGCGCGCGTTCTCACGTTCGGCGGCAAGCCGGGCAGCGATGCGCGGCTTTTGTCCTATGACGAAAGCGGCGAGGGCGCCCGCATCAAGGCGGACATCATCGGCCAGCCGGTCGAATTCCGCATCGGCGCGCCGGGCCGCCACATCGCCGCCAACGCGCTGGGCGCTTTGCTGTGCGTCGCCGCCGCCGACGGCGACGTGCTGAACGCGGCGGCCGCGCTCAAGGAATTTTCCGCGCTTAAGGGCCGCGGCGCGCGCTTCGTCGCGGGCGGGGTCGAAATAATCGATGAAAGCTACAACGCCAATCCGGCTTCGATGACGGCGGCGCTGGCGCTGCTGAGCCAGGCCCAAGGCCGGCGCATCGCCGTGTTGGGCGACATGCTGGAGATGGGTCCGGACGCTCCCGCCCATCACGCCGGCCTGGCCGCCGCGGTCGAAGCCGAGCGCGTCGATCTCGTCTTTCTTTGCGGCCCGCTGATGAAAGCCTTGTGGGACGCTTTACCGGCACAGCGGCGCGCCGCCTATGCGCCAAACTCCACCGTACTCGCTCCCGGCGTCCTGTCGGCGCTCGAGACCGGCGACACGGTGCTCGTCAAAGGCTCTAACGGCAGCCGCATGTCCGTCATTATCGAAGCGTTGAAAGCGCGTGCAGGCTAGGGGGACGCATGTTCCATTTTCTCTTTTTCCTCCCTCATGCGGAACAGTACGCCGTGCTGCGCCTGTTCAAGTACCTCACCTTCCGTTCGGGCGGCGCGGTGCTGACGGCGCTTTTCGTCGCTTTCGTGATGGGACCGCCGCTCATTCGCTGGCTCAAGGTCAAGCAGGGCAAGGGGCAGCCCATCCGCAGCGACGGCCCTCAGCGCCACATCATCGAGAAGCAGGGAACGCCGACCATGGGCGGCCTGCTGATCCTCATCCCCGTGCTGGCGGCGACGCTGCTATGGGCCGATCTTTCGAATCCCTACGTCTGGATCGTGATCCTGGTGACAGTAAGCTACGGCCTGCTCGGCTTTGCCGACGATTATCTGAAAGTCACCAAGCGCTCCTCCGCCGGCATCAGCGGGAGACTGAGGCTGCTGATCGAGTTCGGCGTGGCTTTCCTGGCGACCTGGCTGATCATGCAGGTCGAAGAACCGAGCCTCAAAGGTGTCCTGGCGGTGCCGTTCTTCAAATCCGTGCTGCTCCCGTTGGGCTTTGCCTTCATCCTGGTTGGCGGGTTCGTCATCGCCGGCGCGGCGAATGCGGTGAATTTCACCGACGGCCTCGACGGGCTGGCGATCATGCCGGTGATGATCGCGGCCGGCGCTTTCGTGCTGATCACCTACATGGTGGGCAACGAGAGGTTCTCGAACTATCTGCAACTCGACTATATCCGCGATACCGGCGAACTGGCGGTATTCCTGGCTGCGCTGATCGGCGCCGGTCTCGGCTTCCTGTGGTATAACGCTCCGCCCGCGATGGTGTTCATGGGCGATACGGGTTCGCTGCCGCTGGGCGGCGCGCTTGGCGCGGTCGCGGTCGCGGTCAAGCACGAGATCGTGCTCGCCATCGTCGGCGGGCTGTTCGTCTTCGAAACCGTCTCGGTGATCGTGCAGGTGATTTCGTTCAAGCTGACGGGCAAGCGCGTCTTCCGCATGGCGCCGGTCCATCATCATTACGAGCAGCTGGGCTGGAAGGAATCGACCATCGTCATCCGCTTCTGGATCGTCGCGGTAGTGCTGGCGCTGGTCGGCCTTGCCACGTTGAAGCTGAGATGAGGCTGACGTGATAGCGGTCCACTCCTTCGCAGACAGGCAGGTTGGCATTTTCGGGCTGGCGCGCTCTGGACTGGCGGCCGTGCGCGCGCTGAAAATGGGCGGCGCGGAGATCTTTGCTTGGGATGACAAAGACGATCTGCGCCGCAGCGCCGCCGCCGAAGGCGCGGCGATCTCACACTGGTGCGACTGGCCGTGGGACCGGGTCGCTGCGCTGGTGCTCAGCCCCGGCGTGCCGCTCACCCATCCCAGGCCCCACGACATCGTCACCAAGGCGAAGGAGTCGGGCGTCGCGGCCATCGGCGACATCGAGCTGTTCGCCCGCGAAATACGCCCCGATGCAGCGGCGCCAAACCGCGTGCCGGTGATTGCCGTCACCGGCACCAACGGCAAGTCGACGACCACGGCGCTAATCGGCCATATCCTCGCCGCCGCCGGCTTCGACGCGCAGGTCGGCGGCAATATCGGCAAGCCGGCGCTCGAGCTTTCGCCGCCGCGTCCGAAGACGATCTATGTGCTGGAGATTTCCTCTTATCAGATCGACCTGTCGCCAGGGTTCAGGCCCGATGTGACGATCCTCTCCAACATCACGCCCGACCACATCGACCGCCACGGCTCGATGGAGGGCTATGTCGCGGTGAAAACCAAGCTGCTGCAGCAGACGGCGAAGCCGGGGCTCAATGTCGTCGGCGTCGACGATCCCCATGGAGCGGCGATCTTCACCAAACTCACCTCCAACGGCGGGGCGCCTTGCGTGCCCGTTTCGGTCGGCAAGGTTCTCGGCCGGGGGGTCTTCGTGCTCGACGGCGTGCTGTACGACGCGCAAGGCGAACGCGCGGCGAAGATCATGGATCTGAAGACGGCCGAGCATCTGCCCGGCGCGCACAATTGGCAGAACGCGGCGCTCGCCTATGCCGCGACCAAGCCTTACGCCAAGGATGCGCGGGTGATCGCTTCGGCCATCGCGGATTTTCCGGGACTCGCCCATCGCATCGAAGAGGTCGGCCGCATCGGCAAGGTGCGCTTTGTCAACGATTCCAAGGCCACCAATGCCGACGCCGCCGAGCGCGCGCTGGTCTGCTTCGCGGACATTTTCTGGATCGCCGGCGGCAAGCCGAAGGAAGGCGGTATCGCGCCGCTGGCGCCGCATTTCTCCCGCATCCGCAAGGCCTATCTGATCGGCGAAGCGGCGAACGAATTTAAGGCCACGCTCGAAGGCAAGGTCGCGTACGAGATTTCCGGCACGCTGGAAAACGCGGTGGCCTCCGCCGCCGCCGACGCCGCGCAGTCCCAGGCCTCCGCCCCCGTCGTACTCTTGTCGCCGGCCTGCGCCTCGTTCGATCAGTTCCGCGATTTCGAACAGAGAGGCGACGCGTTCCGCGCCCTGGTCGCCAAGCTCACAGCACAGCCGGTCCGGGAGGCGTCATGAATCTCGGCCGCGCCGACCGCAGCGGATTCTCGAACTGGTGGTGGACGGTGGACCGCCTGGCGCTCGCCGCCATGCTGGCCTTGATCGGCATCGGACTAATGCTGGCCTGCGCCGCCAGCCCGGCTGCCAGCGGCGGTCCGCTGACCGAAGGCAATTTCCACTACGCGGCCAAGCAGATCGCGTTTGCCGTCATCGCGGCCGGCATTCTGGGCGGCGCTTCGATGCTTACCCTGGCGCAGGTCAAACTTGCCGCGGTGCTGATGTTCGCGCTGGCGCTGATCGGTTCGGTCATTGTGCTGTTCGCGGGAAGCGAAATCCTGGGCGCGCGGCGCTGGCTCGATTTGGGCTGGATGACTTTGCAGCCGTCGGAGTTCCTAAAGCCCAGCTTCGCCGTCATCGCCGCCGCGATCCTGGCCGAGCGCACGCCGACGCGCGTTTCCAAGCCCGTCATCACCTTGATCTTGCTGCTGCCGGCGATCGCCGTGCTGCTGCTGCAGCCCGATGTCGGCCAGACCTTCCTGATGCTGGCGCTGTGGGCGGCGCTGTTGTTCTTCGCCGGGATGGCGCTCAAATGGCTCTTTGCCATCGGCGGCGGCATGGTCGGGTTGGGCGCGACCGCCTATTTTCTCTTTCCGCATGTGCGTCACCGCATGATGCAATTCCTCAATCCCGAGCAGACCGGCCATCAGATGGCCTTGTCGCTCAAAGCTTTTGCGCATGGCGGCCTTTTCGGCGTCGGGCCCGGCGCCGGCACGATCAAATACCATCTGCCCGACGCCAATTCCGATTTCATCTTCTCGGTCGCCGGCGAAGAGTTCGGCCTCGCCTTGTGCGCCGTCATCGCGCTTTTGTTCTGTGTGCTGGCCGTCCGGCTGCTGCTGCGTTCGGCGGCGGCGCGCGAACCTTTCGCGCAGCTCGCGGGCGCCGGGCTGGCGATTGTCTTCGCCTTGCAGGCGTTCATCCATATGGGCGTTGCCGTCAGCCTGCTGCCGGCGAAAGGCATGACGCTGCCCTTTATTTCCTACGGCGGCTCCTCGCTGTTCGCGGTGGCGCTGACCATGGGCTTCGCGCTGGCGTTCACCCGTCAGCGTCCGCAAATTGCCTCGCGCGAAGAGCCACTGTTCGGCTTCCTGAAAGGCGCGCGCGCATGACGACGATCGTGCTTTCCGCCGGCGGCACGGGCGGCCATCTGTTTCCGGCGCAGGCGCTGGCGGGCGAGTTGGTCCGCCGCCGCAAACAGATCGTGGTGATGACGGATTCGCGCGGCCACGGCTACACCGACGCCTTTCCCGGGGCGCGCATCGAGATCGTGCCGTCGGCGGCTTTTTCCGACCGTTCGTTCCTGGGTCTCGTCAGCGCTCCGTTCGAGATTATCGCCGGCATCGTCGTGTCGCTGGTGAAGCTGGCGCGCATCCGTCCCAAGGCCGTAATCGGTTTCGGAGGTTACCCCAGCGTGCCAGTGATGGTGGCGGCGTGCCTGGCGCGCTTTCCCACCGCCATCCTCGCGCCCGATGCCGTGCTCGGCCGCGCCAACCGGCTGGTCGCCGATCATGTGCGCGCGATCGCCGCCAATTTCCCGCTGGTGCGCTTTGCGCCGAAGGACTCCTCGAAGGTCGTCTATACCGGCAATCCTTTGCGTCCCGAGGTGATCGCCTTGGCCGGGGCGCCGTACGACACGCCGAAACCGGAGGGTCCGCTGCGCCTGCTCGTTTTCGGCGGCAGCCAGGGGGCGCGCGTCTTTCGCGAGCGTGTGCCGCCCGCGATCGCGCTTTTGCCCACAGGCATGAAATCGCGGTTCGAAATCGTCCAGCAATGCCGGCCCGAAGATCTGGAAGCCGTGCGCGCCGTTTATGCCGCGATGGGCGTGAAGGCGGTGGTGGCGCCGTTCTTTAGGGACTTGCCCGAGCGCATGGCCTGGGCCCATCTCGTCGTTGCGCGCTCCGGCGCCGGCACAGTCAGCGAACTTGCCGCCATCGGCCGGCCGGCGATCCTGGTGCCGCTGCCGCATGCGCTCGACGACAACCAAACGCCGAACGCGGATGCGCTGGCCAATGCCGGCGGCGGCTGGCGCGTGGCGCAGAAGGACCTTACCCCGCAAAAGCTCGCCGGCATGCTCGAGACGGCTTTCGCCGATCCCGCGGCGCTTGCAAGATGCGCCGCCGCCGCGCGCACGCTGGCCAAGCCGGACGCCACGCTGCGTCTCGCCGATCTGGTGGAAAAGCTGGAGGCTGAGGCATGATAAAGCCCGTCCAGACGCGCGTTCCCCTCGACATCGGTGCGATCCACTTCATCGGCATCGGCGGCATCGGCATGAGCGGCATTGCCGAGATCATGCACAATCTGGGCTACAAGGTTCGGGGTTCCGACTCCTCGGACGGCGCCAATGTCCGGCGCCTTCGCGCTATGGGCGTTCCCGTAGCCGTCGGCCACTCGGCCGACAACCTCAAGGACGCTTACGTCGTCGTCTATTCCTCGGCGGTCAAGCCCGGCAATGTGGAGTTCGATGCGGCACGCCTGAAAGGCCTGCCGCTGGTGCGCCGCGCCGAAATGCTGGCCGAGATCATGCGGCTGAAATCCTGCATCGCGGTGGCCGGCACAAACGGCAAAACCACGACCACGACCATGGTCGCGGCGCTCTTGGACGCAGGCGGGCTCGATCCCACCGTCGTCAATGGCGGCATCATCAACGCCTACGGCACCAATGCACGGCTGGGCGCTGGCGAATGGGTGGTGGTGGAAGCCGACGAAAGCGACGGCACCTTCCTGCGCCTGCCGGCCATGGTCGCCATCGTCACCAACGCCGATCCCGACCATCTCGATTATTACGGCACCTTCGAGAAGATGCGCGACGCCTTCCAGCGCTTCATCGAGAACGTGCCGTTCTACGGCTTCGCGGTGCTTTGCATCGATCATCCCGAAGTCCAAGCGATGGTGGGGCGCATCGTCGACCGCAGGCTCATCACTTACGGCCTCTCGCCGCAGGCCGACGTGCGCGCGATCAACGTCGGCTTCTCCGAAGGCGCTTCGCATTACGACGTGGTCTTCACCGACCGCCTCAAGGGCATGGAGACGCGCCTCGACAACCTGCTCCTGCCGATGCCGGGCGAGCATAACGTGCAGAATTCTCTGGCCGCGCTTGTGGTGGCCCGCGAGCTGGGCGTGAAGGAAGAAACCATCCGCCGCGCGCTGGGCGCCTTTCGCGGTGTCAATCGGCGCTTCACCAAGGTCGGCGAGTGGAACGGCGCCGCCATCATCGACGATTACGCCCACAACCCGTTCAAGATCGCCGCAGCGCTTAAGGCCGCGCGCCAGGCATATGCCGGTGCCATCGTGGCCGTGGTCCAGCCGCACCGTTTCACGCGCCTGCGCGATACCTTCGAGCAGTTCGCCAAATGCCTCAACGATGCCGACGTGGCTATCGTCGCGCCGGTTTATCCCGCCGGCGAGCAACCCATCGAAGGGTTCAATCGCGACAGCTATGCCGAAGCTTTGCGGGCGCACGGCCATCGCAACGTCCAGACCATCGACGGCGAAGCCGATCTCGCCGCCGCGGTCGCGCCTCACGCCAAGCCGGGCGGCGCCATCGTCTGCCTGGGCGCGGGTTCGATCACCCATTGGGCGCATGGGCTGCAGGCGGCGCTCGAAAAGCTGGAGGGCAAGGCGTGATGCAGAGCCGACCTTGCGATGCCCTTCCCCCCGTGCGCGGCAGCTACACTTACGGCGCGCCGCTGAAGGACCTTGTCTGGTTCCGCGCCGGCGGTCCGGCGGAAGTGCTTTTTCGTCCCGCCGATGCGGACGATCTGGCGACCTTCCTTGCCGCGAAACCGCGCGACATGCGCGTCGGCGTGATCGGCGTCGGTTCCAATCTGCTGGTGCGCGACGGCGGTATCCCCGGCGTGGTGATCCGCCTGCCGTCTGCGTTCGGCAAGGTTTCCGTGGAAGGCACGCGCATCCGCGCCGGCGCCGCAGCGCTCGATTCCGCTGTAGCCCGCGCGGCGGCCGATGGCGGCATCGCCGGCCTGGAATTCCTGCGCGGTGTGCCCGGCACCATTGGCGGCGGGCTCAAGATGAATGCGGGCTGCTATGGCCGCGAGATCAAGGACATCTTCGTCAAAGCCACGGCCATCGACGGAGCGGGCAACAAGCATGTTCTGGGCGCCGCCGACATGGGCTTCGTCTATCGCAAATCCTCCGTGCCTGAGGATTTCATCTTCGTCGAAGCGGTGCTCGAAGGCACGAGGGATGATCCCGCCGCGGTGCGCGCCCGCATGGAGGCGCTGGTGGCCGAGCGCGAATCCACCCAGCCGGTGAAATCGCGCACCGGCGGCTCGACCTTCAAGAATCCGCCCGGGTACAACGCCTGGCAGTTGATCGACGAGGCGGGCTGCCGAGGGCTTAGGCACGGCGCTGCCCAGGTCTCCGAAAAGCACTGCAATTTCCTCATCAACACCGGCGAGGCGAGTGCCGCCGACATCGAAGCGCTGGGCGAAGAGGTCCGCGCGCGGGTGAAGGCGAAATTCGCCATCGACCTCGAATGGGAAATCAAGCGGGTGGGCGTGCCATGACGATCAAGCGCGTTGCGGTTCTGCTCGGCGGGCGTTCGGCGGAACGCGAAGTGAGCCTCACCTCCGGCCGCGGCTGCGCCAAGGCGCTGCGCGAGGAAGACTTCGACGTCGTCGAAATCGATCCGCAGGCCTCCGATCTCGCCGCCCAGATCAACGCCGTGGGGCCGGACGTCGTGTTCAACGCGTTGCATGGCCGCTGGGGCGAGGACGGCTGCGTGCAAGGTCTGCTCGAACTCATGCGCATTCCCTATACCCATTCCGGCGTTCTGGCCTCCGCGCTCGCCATGCACAAGCAGCGCGCCAAGGATGTGTTCCGCGCCGCCGGCCTGCCGCTGGTCAAATCCATCGTCGCCGACCGGCGCGCCGCCGCCGCCGGCCATCTGATGGAACCGCCTTATGTGGTGAAGCCGGTGAACGAGGGCTCGTCCGTCGGCGTCTTCATCATCAGGAAAGGCGACAACCGCCCGCCCGCCGCGCTGGGCAGCGACCAATGGACGCTGAGCGACGAGATGATGGTGGAAGAATTCGTACCGGGGCGCGAACTCACCGTCGCGGTGATGGGAACGCGCGCGCTCGCCGTTACCGAAATCACCACCAATCTCGAATTCTACGATTACGAAGCGAAATACGCCGCCGGCGGTTCGATTCATACGTTGCCGGCAAAAATCCCCACCGCCGTCGCCGAAGAGGCGATGCGGCTGGCCGAACGCGCCCATGCGGCGCTCGGCTGCCGCGGCGTCTCGCGCACCGATTTCCGCTACGACGACACGGCGGGCAAACATCGCCTGGTGGTGCTGGAGGTCAACACGCAGCCCGGCATGACGCCGACCTCGCTGGTTCCCGAACAGGCCGCCTTGAACGGCATGAGCTACCGCGCGCTGTGCCGCTGGATCGTGGAGGATGCCTCGTGCGATCGATGAGAAAGGCGCAAAAGACGCGCGGCGGGCGCGGTCGTCAGAGCCGCTCGCCGGCCCGCGGCGTCAGCCGCGGCGCGGCGCAGCAGCCGTTCGGCCGCCGCAAGAAGCCGCCCAACAATCCGATCTCGCGCTTAATCGGACGCGTGCGCGCGTTCCTGTCTTTCCGCCGTCCGATGCTGGTCATGACGCTCGGCATCATCGCCTTGACTGCGCTTGCCGCCCTGTTCGCCAGCGGCGTGATCGGACGCACCGTCCATCGCGCGGGCGCCGCGGTCGATGCAATCGTCGCCGATGCGGGGTTTGGCATTGCCAAGGAGCATCTTACCGGCAACCTCCGCACCGCGCCGGTCACGATCCAGGCCGTTTTGGGCTTCAAGCCGGGCCAGTCGATTTTCACCGCCAATCTGCCGGGGGCGCGCGCCAGGCTGCTGCGGCTTCCCTGGGTGGCCAAAGCCGAAGTCAAACGCCGCTATCCCGACGACATCAGCGTGCGGATCGTGGAGAAGCAGCCCTTCGCGCGCTACCAGTCGCCCAAGGAGCTTTATGTGGTTGAGCGCTCCGGCGGCCTTATCACCGACCGGGATATCGAGCCGTTCCGGAATCTGCCTCTGCTCGTCGGCGACGGCGCGCCACAGGCGGCGGCGCCATTCGTCGACGCCGTGGCCCAGCATCGCGCGATCGTGGCACGCGTCCAGGCCTATCAGTATCAGTCCGCAAGGCGCTGGAACCTTCTGCTCGACGACGGGGTGATCGTGAAGCTGCCGGAAACCGGCTGGCGCAAGCAGCTCGATGCGCTGGAATACCTGATCGTCGACAAGGGCATTCTGGAACGCGACCTGGCGGAGATCGATCTCAGGTCACCCACGCAATACTTCTTCGTCACCAAGCCCGGCGAGCAGAAGGAGAAGAAGACGGAACGGGGGAGTGCGATCTGATGGGTGAGACGGTACGGCTCAGGACCGGCGGCGAGATACCGGCTTATCGGACGGGACTGGTGGCGGCCGTCGACATCGGCTCGTCGAAGGTGATCTGCCTGATCGGGCGCGCCGAACCGGGCGCGCTGCGCATCCTGGGCGCCGCGTTACGCGAGAGCCAAGGCCTGCACGCCGGCATGGTGACCGACATGGCGCTGGCCGAGGAATCGATCCGCGATTGCGTGGCGGCGGCGGAGAACACCGCCGACGCGCGTATCCAGAACGTGTTGATCTCGGTCAATTGCGGCAGTCCGATGAGCGTCACGTCGCGCACCGCCATGGCGCTGGACGGCGCCTTGGTGTCGGACGCGCATCTGCGCGAGCTGCTCGCCGAAGGGCGGGCCAAATGCGTCGCCGAGGGCTACGAGATCATTCAGAGCGCCCCCACCAGCTATATGGTCGACGAAGCGCGCGGCGTGCGCGATCCTTCGGGCATGTTCTGCCAGCGCATCGGGGTGACGATGCACGCGGTGGCGGTCAAGCCTTCGCCGCTGGCCAATTTGAAGCTGGCCGTGGAACGTTGCCATCTGAGCGTCGCGAGCGCGCTGTTCGCGCCGTTCGCCAGCGGGCTGGCGGTCCTCACCGACGACGAGAAACAGCTGGGGGCCACCGTGATCGACATGGGCGGCGGCGTCACCTCCATTGCCGTCTTCCTCGAAGGCCATCTGGTGCATGCCGACGTGGTGCCGATCGGCGGCAGCCAAGTTACGGCCGATCTCGCCCGCATGCTGGCGGCGCCGCTGTCGGCGGCGGAGCGGGCCAAGGTTCTTTACGGTGCGGCGCTGGGCGACCTCGAGGTCGGCGCCGACGTCGTCGCCGTGTCGCAGATGGGCGAGGAAGGCGAGGAAAACGATCTGCGCGTACCGCGCTCCATGCTGACGCGCATCATCCAGGCCCGGCTGGAGGAGATTTTCGCCGAAGTGCAGACGCGCCTGCGCGCCTCGGGCTACGACGTCGCCGCCGGCCGCAGGGTCGTGCTTACCGGCGGAGCCTGCCAGCTTGCGGGCATGCGCGAACTGGTCGGCCGCGTGCTCAACAAGCAGGTGCGGATCGGCAAACCGCAGAGCTTCGCCAGCGGCCTGCCGGCATCGTCGGGGGGGCCCGACTACGCGACGGCCATCGGTCTGCTCACAGCCGGGGCGACGATGCCGCCGGATGTTCTCAATCCCGAAGCCGCGTCTTTGCCGGCGGAAACGGGCTCGAAAGGGTGGCTGTCCCGGTTGACCGGTGGGCTGCTCGGGTGATTCAACAAAGAAGAAAGTGATTCGTTTGGGCGAGTGGTGAGTGAAATGGCGATGAAAAAGCGCGAAGCCAAGGAGAGAAATCATGGCGATCAAGTTTAAGGCGCCCGAAACGAAGGAGTTGCGTCCAAGGATCACGGTTTTGGGCGTTGGCGGGGCGGGTGGCAATGCGGTCAACAACATGATCGCAGCCAAGCTCGAGGGCGTGAATTTCGTGGTGGCGAATACCGATGCGCAGGCGCTGTCCCAGTCCAAAGCGGAGCGTCGCATCCAGCTCGGCGTACACCTCACCGAAGGCCTGGGCGCGGGTGCGCAGCCCGAAGTCGGTCGTGCGGGCGCCGAAGAGTCGCTGGATGAGATCATGGAGCACCTTATCGGCTCGCACATGGTGTTCATCACCGCCGGCATGGGCGGCGGCACCGGCACCGGAGCGGCCCCCGTCATCGCGCGGGCTTTGCGCGAGCAGGACATCCTTACCGTCGGCGTCGTGACCAAGCCGTTCGCCTTCGAAGGCGACAAGCGCATGCGCATCGCCGAGAAAGGAATCGCCGAGCTTCAGCAATACGTTCACACGCTGATTGTCATCCCGAACCAGAACCTGTTCCGCGTCGCCAACGAACGCACGACCTTCGCCCAGGCCTTTGCCATGGCCGACGAAGTGCTGCATGCCGGCGTGCGCGGTGTGACCGAGCTGATCGTCGTGCCCGGCCTGATGAATCACGATTTTGCCGATCTCAAGACCGTGGTCGCGGAGATGGGCAAGGCGATGATGGGCACCGGCGAGGCCGAGGGCGAAGACCGCGCCCTGAAGGCCGCCGATATCGCCATCTCCAATCCGCTGCTCGACGACGTCTCGATGAAGGGCGCGCGCGGTGTGCTCATCAATGTCACCGGTGGGCCGGATTTGACGCTGTTCGAGGTCGAAGCGGCCGCCAACCGTATCCGCGCCGAGGTCGATCCCGACGCCAACATTATTTTCGGCAGCACCCTCCTCGACAACATGGAAGGGCGCGTCCGTGTCTCGGTGGTTGCCACCGGCATCGACGCGGGCGAGATGCGCATGCCCAAGAATGTCGAGCCGCTGCGCCCGCACATCAAGCCCGTGCGGATGCTCGAGCCGAAAGCCGAGTTGCGCCCGGCCATGGCCGCCGCCAATCCGGTCCACTACCAGGTCAAAGCGCTGGCCGACGAGTTAGGTGCCACGCAGACGCCCGTCGAGGCGATGATCCTGGGCGGCGAAGAGGCACCGCAGGTGCGGATCGAAGAAGAAGATATACCGCCCCTGCCCGCCGCTCTCCGGCCGCTGCCGGCGCGCGAACCGATGCGCGCCGCTCCCGAACCGGAACGCCGCGGCTGGTTTCTCCGCAAGAAGCCCAAGGAAGAGCCGCGTCTGGAGCCGGTAGCGGCGCCGCGTCCTGTGGCGCAGCGCGCCACTTCGCAAGTCATGAACCGCGTGACCGTGCCGGCCGATCCATCGCGTGCGGCGGGGCCTAAGCCCGACGATCTCTTCCCGGAGCATAAGCGCGACGAGCAGTTCGAAATCCCGGCGTTCCTGCGCAGGCAGCAGAACTGAGCCTGAGTTCCCTCTCCCCCTTTTGGGGGAGAGGGATAGGGTGAGGGGGAGGTTTTGTGCTAACGGAAGGCACATGAACTCCGCCCGCCACACCATCGCCCGCGAAGTCGCCGCCGAAGGCATCACCCTTCACGCCGGCACCCAGGTGCGCATGATGCTGGCGCCCGCGAATCCCGGCGCCGGCATCGTCTTCCGCAGGACCGATCTGGACGGCGCGGAAGTCCCGGCGCGATACGACGCCGTCGCCGAAACCAATCTTGGGACCATGCTGGCGACCGGGCGCGCCACGGTCGGCGTGGTCGAGCATTTAATGGCCGCCGTCGCGGGCGCCGAGATCGACGATCTTCTCGTCATCCTGGACGGGCCCGAACCGCCGATCCTGGACGGCGACGCGCTTTGCTATCTGGACCTGATCGACAAGGCGGGCGTCAAGGAACAGCCCGCGCCGCGGGGCGCGATCAAGGTGCTGAAACGCGTGGAAGTGACGCATAATGACGGCAGCGCCGCGCTCGTTCCCGCCGCTGCCCTCGTATTCGACTTCGAGATCGCCTTTTCATCCGCGGCCATCGGGCGGCAGCGCTTCTCATTCGCGTTCTCGCCGAAGGGCTTTCGCCGCGAGATCGCGCCCGCGCGCACCTTCGGTTTCATACACGAGCTGGACATGCTCAAGAAGATCGATCGCGGCCACGGCGCCTCGCTCGAAAACACCCTGGCCATCGACGGCGACAAGATCATCAACGCCTCGCTGATGCGTTTTCCCGACGAATTCGTCCGCCACAAGATCCTTGACGCCATCGGCGACATGGCCCTGGCGGGGGCGCCGCTGATCGCCCGTTTCGAGGGCGTGCGCGCCGGCCATGCTCTCAACAACGCCTTGTTGCGCGCCTTGTTCGCGGACCCGGCCAATTACCGTGAGAGCCTGTCTTGATAATCCTCATGAGCCGCGTTTCGTAACGAAAATCGCCCGGATGGCAGGAGAAGCGCGAAGAGCGTACCGGGAAGTACGGTCGAGCGCTTCGACGCACCAGCCGGCGATTTTCGCCGAAACCCTTCGGGACGCGCCGATTTTGCCCGCCCGGTTCGTCGCCGCGCTTGCCCGATGTGCCGCATCGCGCTGCGCGCGGCTCCTGCCGGATCGGGGCAAAATCGGCAGCGTCGCGGCCATGACGATTGTCAAGACAGGCTCTAAGATTTCCCTTTCGTGACGGGCGGTTAGGGGGCCGGGACCGCCCCTTTACGATGCCGGCGCACCCCCCTGGACCTGGCTTCCGCCAAGGTGGCATAAGAGGTTGGGCTGCCTGAGAAAAGCGGCCGACCCTGAGGACGGAAACATACGATGATGCTCTCGAAGGGCTTTGCGCGCGGATTTGTTGCGGCGTTCGTGGTTCTAAGCGCGATGACGCTGTCGGGCTGTAGCTGGCTCCAGGGAAAATCCGACCAGCCGAAGGATGCCGATTACAAGGAACGCCCGATCGATCTGATCTATTCAGACGCCTGGAAGAAAGTCCGCAGCGGAGATTGGAACGCCGCCGCCAAGCAGTTCGCGGAGGTCGAGCGTCAGCATCCCTATTCGATCTGGGCGCGCCGTGCCTCGCTGATGAGCGCCTTCTGCTATTATGAGGCCAACAAATACACCGACGCGGTCTCGACCGCGGACCAATACATTTCCCTGCATCCGGGCAGCAAGGAGGTCGCCTACGCCTTTTACCTGAAGGCGATTTCGCTCTACGAGCAGATCGTCGATGTCGGCCGCGACCAGAGCAACACCGAGGCCGCGCTGGTCGCCCTGCAGGACGTCGTCCAGCGCTTCCCGGATACCGAATACGCCCGCGACGCCACTCTGAAGATCGACCTGACGCTGGATCACCTGGCTGGCAAGGAGATGGAAGTCGGCCGCTACTATCTGTTCCAGGGCGACTATATCGGCGCCATCAACCGCTTCCGCGTGGTGGTCGAGCAGTACCAGCGCACCTCCCAGATCGCCGAGGCTTTGGAGCGTCTGACCGAGGCCTATTACGCGCTCGGCATCGACAAGGAGGCGCAGACCGCCGCCGCCGTTCTGGGCGCGAATTATCCTGGCAGTCCGTGGTATCAAGATGCCTATAATCTTCTGAAGGGTCGCAATTTGAAGCCTGAGGAAGACAAGGGCTCATGGATCAGCAGGGCGTTCGGCAAGGTTCTCTGAGGCGGCGATGCTCGCGGCGCTGACCGTACGCGACATCGTTCTGATCGAGTCGGCGGCGCTGGAATTCGCCGCGGGTCTCAATGTGCTGACGGGCGAAACGGGCGCGGGCAAATCCATCCTGCTCGACGCACTGGGCTTGGCCGCCGGCGGGCGCGGAGGCGGGCGCGCCAGCGTGCGCCCGGGCGCGGCCCAGGGCTCGGCCACCGCCGTCTTCGAACCGCCCGCGAAGCATCCGTCCCGCGGCTTGCTGGCCGACCAGTCCATTCCGGCCAACGGCGAGATCGTGCTGCGCCGGACGCTGGCCGCCGACGGGCGCACCCGCGCCTTCGTCAACGACGAGCCGGTCGGCGTCGCGCTTCTGAAGGATATCGGCGCGTCATTACTGGAAGTGCACGGCCAGACGGACGATCGCGGGCTGTTCGATACGGCGACGCATCGCGCCTTGCTCGATGCATTCGGTTCGCATGAAGCATTGGCGCAGGAGGTTGCCGCGCTGTTTGCCGCCTACGATGCGACGCGCACCAGCCTGGACGCTCTGCGCCGCACGCAGGCCGGCGCCGCCGCCGATGCCGATTACGTGAAACAGGCGGTGGACGAACTATCCACCCTCGACGCCAAGGAAGGCGAGGAAGCTTCGCTCGCCGCCGAGCGCGCCCTGCTGATGAACGCCTCGCGTATCGTTGAGGACGTGTCGGCGGCCTCCGAACTGCTTTCCGGCGAGCGCGGAGCCGAAGCCTCGCTGGCTTTGGCTCTCAAACGGCTGTCGCGCATGAAGGAGGAGGCGCGCGAGGCGGCCGCCGCCGCCGAGACCGCGCTTGAACAGTCTTTCGCGTTAGCAGAAGAGGCGCGCCGCGAGCTCGACGCGCTGCTCGCGCGCCTCGAAGTCGATTCCGGAGAACTGGAACGCAAGGAGGAGCGGCTTTTCGCCATCCGCGCCGCGGCGCGCAAATACGCCACCCAGCCCGACCGCTTGCCGCAAATCCTGACAGATTTCCGGGCGCGCCTGGAGGCGCTCGATCTCGGCGGCGGAAAGTTGAAAGAGGCCGAGGCGGCCGTTGCCGCGGCGCGTGCGGCCTATCTCGAAGCGGGCAGACGCTTGTCCGAAGCGCGCAAGACAGCCGCGCGCAAGCTCGAAGCCGCCGTGGCGAGCGAACTTCAGCCGCTCAAGCTCGGTCATGCGAAGTTCCGCGTGGCGCTCACGCCGCTCGATGAATCCGGCGCGCAGGGATTGGAGCGCGTCGCCTTCGAGGTTGCCACTCTGGAAGGCGCGCCCTTCGGCCCGCTGACCAAGATCGCTTCCGGCGGCGAATTGGCGCGCTTTTCCCTCGCCATAAAAGTTTCGCTGGCGCAAAGCGGCCCGCTGGCCGCGCTGGTCTTCGACGAAGTGGATCGCGGCGTCGGCGGTGCGGTCGCCGATGCCGTGGGCGTACGCCTGCAGCGTCTGGCGCAGACCACGCAGGTCTTGCTCGTCACCCATTCGCCGCAAGTCGCCGCCCGCGCCGGGCGCCATTTCCGCGTCACCCGCAAAGGCGACAAGCTGGCCGTGGAACTGCTGGGCGACGAGGCGCGGCTGGAAGAAGTCGCACGCATGCTGTCCGGCGCCGCCGTCACCGAGGAAGCGCGCGCCGCCGCCCGCCGGCTGATTGCAGAAGCGCAAACTCCGTCCAAGAAGGCCCGCAAACGCGCATGAACGGCTCGGTCCCTTTCTGCCCCCACTTGCGGGGGAAGTGGCCGCGAAGCGGCCGAAGGGGGTGTTGCGTGACGCTGTTTTGCCGTCAACTCGCGAGCATACCCAGTCTCACGAAGTGCCGAATAGAAAAATGACTCAGTCAATTTCCTTTGCACCGTTAAGCGATCTCTCTCTTTCAAGGCTAAAGAAAGAGAGAGCGGAACTTACAAAGCTGCTCAAACAGAGTTCTCTCAAAAACGACCAAGAGAATTTTCGAGCCGTTCAGAATCGACTGATTGCGATCAAACTAGAGCTTGGCTCGCGAAAGCAGCACCCAGCCTTATCAGATGCTGCAAGGAAAATTCGGAATATTTCTGTCACAGAACTCAGCGACAAGCAGGCAGAGAAGGAACTGGAACGTCTCAGTGCGGAGATTCAATATCACGATCAGAGGTATTACAATGAAGACGATCCACTAATAACCGATGCAGAATATGATGCTCTAAAGCGAAGATTGATAGCTGTTGAACAGCGAGAAAAAGGGGACTTGTTCGCGCCCTCTCGAACAGTAGGGGCGGTTCCGGCAAAAGGCCTTGGCAAAATCATCCACAATGTGCCGATGCCATCGATCAACGATGCATTTTCTAATGAGGATATAGTTGACTTCGCAGCCCGCGTCCGCCGCTTTCTAAGTATGAAAGATGACGCCGAACTTGTCTTCACTGCCGAACCGAAGATCGATGGCCTTTCAGCCTCGTTACGCTATGAGCACGGTGAGTTCAAACGCGGCGCTACACGCGGAGACGGCACCGAAGGCGAAGATATCACCGCTAATCTCCGTACGTTGAAAGACATCCCCCAGCGCCTGCGCGGTAAGCCACCCGAAGTTCTAGAGGTGCGCGGCGAAATATATATGACCCACAAGGATTTCGTGGCGCTGAACAAACGCCAGGAGGAAAAAGGCGAAAAGATCTTTGCTAACCCGCGTAATTCTGCGGCGGGCTCAGTGCGACTGCTTGATCCGTCAATTACCGCTTCACGTCCTCTCAATTTCTTCGCATACACGTGGGGTGAAGTAAGCGCGCGACCAGCAAAGACGCAATGGGATATGCTTAAGGCGTTTAAGACCTACGGTTTTCAAGTCAATCCACTATTCCGTCGCTGTAAGACGACGGACGAGCTTCTGGAATTCTATCGCGATGTGGAAGCCAAGCGCGCCGACCTCGGCTACGACATCGATGGAGTTGTCTACAAGGTCGACGATCTCGAATTGCAAAACCGGCTTGGCTACGCGTCGCGCAGACCCCGCTGGGCCATCGCCCACAAGTTTCCCGCCGAGCAGGCCGAAACGATCCTCGAAGGCATCGACATCCAGGTCGGACGCACCGGCAAGCTGGCGCCGGTGGCGCGGCTGAAGCCCGTCACCGTCGGCGGCGTGGTGGTGTCGAACGCCACCTTGCACAACGAGGACGAGATCGCCCGCAAGGACGTTCGCATCGGCGACACCGTGGTTGTGCAGCGCGCCGGCGACGTGATCCCGCAGATCGTACGCGCGATCCTGGAAAAGCGTCCGCGCGGTGCCAAGCCTTACGAATTTCCCAAGAAATGTCCCGCTTGCGGCAGCCATGCGGTGCGCGAAGTGGACGAAAAGACCGGCAAGGAAGACGTGGATCGGCGTTGCACCGGCGGGCTGATCTGCCCGGCGCAAGCGGTGGAACGCCTCAAGCATTTCGTTTCGCGCGACGCTTTCGACATCGAAGGGCTGGGCGAGACTTACATTGAACTATTCCATGAAAATGGGTTGCTGAAAGAGCCTGCCGATATCTTTGCGTTGACGCGCCAGGCCGAACGGGTGAGCAAGCTCTTGGCCGAGCATCGCGCCGGCTTGAGCGCGGAACGGCGCGAGAAGGAGGGCAAGGAGCCGGTCAAGAAGAAAGCGAAGAAGGACGAAGAGAAAGAAGACAAGGTCGTCGAAAACCTCATCGCCTCCATCGACCGCCGCCGCGAGCTTGGGCTCGACCGTTTCATCAATGCGCTCGGCATCCGCCACGTCGGCGAAACCACGGCCAAGCTCATCGCCCGCAATTTCCACACTCTCGATGCCTTTGTGGAGGCGATGGAGAGCGATCACGCCATTGCCGATCTCGACGCCATCGAAGGGGTAGGCGAGACCGTCGCCGAGGCGATCAAGAATTTCTTCGACGAGCCGCACAACCGCGCCCTGCTCAAGCATCTGGCGAAGGAAGTGGCGGTGACGGAGATCGCCACGCCCGCCGCTTCCGGCTCGCCGGTCGCGGGCAAGACCGTCGTTTTCACCGGCACGCTGGAGAAGATGACCCGTCACGAAGCCAAGGCGCGCGCGGAAGCCTTGGGCGCAAAAGTGGCCAGTTCCGTCTCGAAGAAAACCGATCTCGTCGTCGCCGGTCCGGGCGCCGGCTCCAAGCTCGCCGAGGCGCAGAAATTCGGCGTCAAGGTGATCGACGAGGACGGTTGGCTGCGACTAATTGGAAATTAAATGGAGGTCATGGCCCGCGAATGGGGGCCACCCAGTTGAAGACAAACTGGCTGTTCAACAGTCAAACTGAAATTCGAGTGTATTAGGCGATATCGAATTCGTGTCACCTGGATGGCCCGCACCAGGCGGGCCATGACAACCGCGTTATCGATTCACGCCCCACTTGAAGGCGCTCTCTGGCGCTTCCACCACCGTCACTTCGTAGTTCTCGATCATCGGCATGAGCAGTGCTTCCAACTCGTTCTTCCAGAGCGGGCCTTCATAGAACCGGGCCTTCATCGGCTCGCGCGACGCCATGTCGGGAAAACCGCGCATGAAGAAGAACGTGTCCTCGTCCTCGACGGACAGGAACGGCCCGGCGAGCTTCATCCCGATCTCATGGTGCGCGGGGACCGATTTCGCATGGAAAATCTCGAGGAGCCGGGACCTGAGACCTGTCTTGATCTTGTAGGTGCGCATTTCGACGATCATGTCTTGTCTCCCGCTGACGCACCGGCAGGCTTGCGCCGCTGGTCCGAAAAAACAAGAATGCACCTTGAGGTAACCGGGGCACGTTATGGATACCACTTCGCCGTTGAAAATCGCCGAGGCGCAGCCGGAAACGAAATGCCCGCTGACCGCGGCGCTTACCGCGATCGGCGGCAAATGGAATTTGATCTGTCTCTATTGGCTGGATCTGGGAACCTGCCGCTTCAACGAGCTTCGCCGGCTGATGCCCGATATTTCCCACAAGGTCCTTGCCGAGACCTTGCGCGATCTGGAGCGCGAAGGGCTGATCTGCCGGACGGCGTATCCAGTAGTTCCCCCGCGCGTCGAATATTCGATTTCCGAATACGGAAAATCGCTGCGTCCGCTGATCCAGGCGGTCAAGGCGTGGGGCCAAGCTCACCTGGACCGCCGGTCATGACACCCACTTGACCGCGTCTTCCGGCATCTCCACCGCCACGACGTCGTACTCTTCCAAGTTCGGCATGAAAACGTCGGCGAGTTCGTTCTTCCACGCCGCGCCGCCGTAGAACTTTCCCGACATTTTCTCGCGCGCGGCGGCGTCGGGAAATCCGCGCATCCAGAAGATCGTCGTCTCGTCCTCGACGGAGGCGTAAGGCCCCCAGCACTTCACGCCGATCCGCTTCAGTTCCTCGAATGTCTTGCCGCGCAGCACCTCCAGGATCTTCGGGCGCGTGCCGCGCTTCACCTTGTAAGTCCGCATTTCGATGATCATGTCAGATCGCCCTCGTCGCCTGTTCCAGCCACGCCCGCGTTTCGTCGTCCACCAGCGGTATCAGCTTTTCGCGCACCCGCGTGTGATATTCGTTGAGCCAGTCCCGCTCGTCCGCGGTCAGCAGCGAAACTTCCACCAGATTGAGGTCGATCGGCGACAGCGTGATGGTTTCGAAATCCATCATGTTGCGGTCGCCGCCCGGCGCGAGAGCAAGCGCGCGCACCACGACTAGGTTTTCGATGCGGATGCCGTATTCGCCCGCCTTGTAATAGCCCGGCTCGTTGGAGCAGATCATGCCCGGCCTCAGCGCTTGGGCCACCGGCCGTTTGGAGATGTTCTGCGGCCCTTCGTGCACCGACAGGTAGCTGCCCACGCCGTGGCCGGTGCCGTGGTCGTAGTCGAGCCCCGCCTCCCACAGCGGTCGCCGCGCGAAGGAATCCAGCGCCGATCCGGTCGTGCCCTCCGGGAACTTCACCGTGGCCAGCGCGATATGACCTTTCAGCACGCGGGTGAAACGATCCTTCATTTCCGCCGTCGGCGTTCCCACGATCACGGTGCGCGTGACGTCCGTCGTGCCGTCGGGATATTGCCCGCCGGAATCGATCAGATAGATCTCGTCGCGTTTGATGGGCAGGTTCGACGAGCGCGTCACGTGATAATGGGGACTTGCCGCATGCTCAGACGCCGCCGAAATGGAATCGAAGGACAGGTCCGAAAGCACGCCGGTCGCCTTGCGGAACCCCTCGAATTTCTCCGAGGCGCCGATTTCATCCAACTGGCCCTTAGGCGCCTCGCGCGCGAACCAGCAGAGAAAGCGCGCCAGCGCGGCGCCGTCGCGGATATGCGCCTTGCGCATACCCTCCACTTCGACGGAATTCTTGCATGCCTTCGCCAGTTGGCAGGGATCGTGCAGCCGCGCGATTTTCGCACCGGCCTTGCCCAGCCGGTCGAAGATCGCCGAGGCGGCGGTCGCGGGATCGGCCGCCACCGTCTTGCCTTTGAGCGCATCGAGCGCGGGCGCGAAATCCTGCGGCGCGCGCAGCCGCACGGAATTTCCGAGATGCTGAACCAGCTCCGGCGAGCTCTTGCGTTCGTCCATGAACAGGTCGGTGGAACCGTCGGCGTTCAGGATGGCGAAGGACAGCGCGAACGGCGTATGCGGCACGTCGGCGCCGCGGATGTTGAGCAGCCAGCAGATCGAATCCGGCATGGTGAGCACGGCCGCGTCGGCGCCTTTTTTCTTCACCTCTTCGGCGATGCGCGTGCGTTTGGTTTCGGCGCTTTCGCCGGCCAGCGGCAAGCCATGCGGCACGGCCTTGGCGACGGGCGCCTCCGGCTGGTCGCTCCACACCGCGTCGATGGGATTGGTCTCGCAGGCGACGAGTTCCGCGCCCGCCTTGGCCGCCGACGCTTTCAGTCCTTCCACCGCGGCGGCGGTGTGCAGCCACGGGTCATAGCCAAGTTTGGCGCCCTTGGCGGCGTTGGCCTCGATCCACGCCGCCGGTCCTTCGGCCACCAGATCGCGCGGCTCGAACAGGCTCACGTCCGTCTGCTCGCGTACCTGCAAGGTGTAGCGCCCGTCCACGAAGATCGCGGCCTTGTCGGCCAGTACCACGGCCGCGCCCGCCGAGCCGGTAAACGCGGTCAGCCAGGCCAGCCGTTCGGCGCGCTTGGGGACGTATTCGCCTTGGTGTTCGTCGGCGCGCGGCACGAGAAAACCGTCGAGCCCGCGCTTTTTGAGTTCGCCCCTGAGGGCCGCAAGACGCGGAGCACAAGTGGCCGCGTCGCTCTGGTCGTCGTAGTTCTGGAAGGTTTTGTCCATGCTCGGGAGGTTAGCGCCCGCAGTTATGCTTCGACAAGCTCAGCATGAGGGATAAATAATTCCCCTCACCCTGAGCCTGTCGAAGGGTGCGTTTAGCAAAGGTGAGGCTTCTCCAGCACCAGCGCCGACCACACGCCGTCCCGCCGCGTCCGGCGCAAGATCAGGCCGAGCGGGCGGTAGTAACCGACAACAAGATTCTCCTGCCACTGGAGCAGGCCCGACAGGACCAGAACGCCGCCCGGCCGAATCGCGCGGGCGATGGCAGGCGCCAGCTGCGTCAACGGCCCCGCCAAAATGTTCGCCACGATGAGGTCGAACGGCGCGGCCTCGGCGATGGCCGGGTTGGTCAGCCCGTCCGCCACCACCGCGCGGACCAGCGGCGCTTCGCCGTTGGCGACGGCATTCTCGCGCGTGATCTCCACCGCCACCGGATCGATGTCCGACGCCAGCACGCGCCGCCGCCACAGCTTTGCCGCCCCGATGGCCAGCAGCCCCGTTCCGCAGCCCAGATCCAGCACATTAAAATAACGGCGCCGCTTCGCCAGATCGCTCAATACCGAAAGACACAGCGCCGTGGTCTCATGATGGCCGGTGCCGAAGGCCATCCCCGCCTCGATGCGCATGGGAATGACTCCGGGCGGAACCTTGCCCGCGTCGTGCGCTCCGTAGACGAAGAAGCGTCCCGCGCGTACTGGCGGCAGGCCCTCCTGGCTCAGTTTGATCCAATCCTGATCGGGCAGAAGGATGACGCGCACCTCGCGCCCCGCCAGCTTGCTCAGCAGATCGCCGTCGGGCATGACGCCGTACAGCGCCTCCACTTCGGCTTCGTCGGTGAACGGCTCTTCGGCGGTCAGCACCGCCTGCGGCCGTGGCGGCGTGATCTCGAACAGCGCCACGACATTCGCCGCTTCGGCTTTCTTCAGAACGACAGCCGCTTTCCAGAGGGGAGGATTAGGCATGGTATCTGACCTTTTCTACAACCGAGTGCGCTATTACCAATCCATGTTGGCCGCATCATCGTGTTGTCGACTTAGGTGCATTACGAGATCAGTCATTTCTTGAACTGAGCTCATAGCGTTTCGATAGGTGCCATCACTGGCCATTGGTAGAATTATTGGTAACGAACTCTCCTGAATGTATATTTTTGCCGGCTCCCGAGCACCGGTCCAGAGGAACTCCACAAATTCATCGAGCGCCTGAATCGCCTCCTCATCGTCAAATGCTAGTTCTGACATCAAAAACGATCGCGGAATCTTCTGCTCGTAATCGAGCGTAACAGGAACTGCACCTGTGGGTGAGTGAAACCGAAACGCTTCACCTCCCTTACCAAAAGCACCGTGCGCCATGTAGTTTCGAATCTGCCGCCTGATAACGATAAGAGCATCGTAATGCTTCTTGGCATTCTTATCATTGACATCCAGCGCAGTTCGAAATTTTACATTCCAGTCCGCTGCTGCAAGTTCAACGACATCTGTTCCTGTTGTCACAGAGCAGTTTAAAATTGCCAAATGGATGAGGATGTGCTCAGTCCACGCAAAGAATGCGTCTATTGTAGCAATTGCTAACCAATTTGCGTTCCGAAATAATTCGAACGCAGGCATATGGACAATTGTCAGTGTGCCGCTCTGTTGTTCGATCTTTTCAATATGTCTTTCGTCTTTTCGCGCCTTGGCTTCTTCATGGCAGGTGCGGTATTTTTCTCGAAAGAACTTGTACTGACCAAACAAATCGTCGCCATGATTGGTGACATTCAGTTCTGAGCGTTGAATGGCGTTGTCTGCAATCCATTCATAAAATGGTTTGGCGACCTTTACAGCCTTTATTACATGGGCGCAGATTTGTGCTGCTTCAGCTTCTACGCTGGCGCAGGTATCGGCGAAAATTCCGAGCCCGAACTTCCTATAGTCGACTAGAAATGCCCTTCCGTTTAAGTCAACCGGGATCGACCATGCAATTTTTTCAAACTGGCCTAAGTTTCTGAATTCCAGAAGTTCAACAAGCAGGAAGTACACCAAATAATACGGGGGCAGCTTCTCACCTGCCGCTGTTCTTTTAGCCGTGAATAGAAAGTCCCTCTCGGCATTGGTATTGTCGCCCGCGGGTTTCACGGGTAGGAGGGCTTCGCGAGCTTTCTCACGGATTTCATCAAATTTGGGCGGAATCGAAAATTTCGGCATTCGAACTACCCCCTCGTCACGAACTGGTCTATCACCTTCTTCTCGCCCGCCTTGTCGAAATCGACCGTCAGCTTGTTGCCTTCCACGGCCTTCACGCGGCCGTAGCCGAATTTCTGATGGAACACGCGCTCGCCGCGCGCGTAGTGCGTGGCCTGCGGATCGCTGGTCTGCACCGTGAAGGCTTGCGCCTCGATCAGCGGCGGGCGCGTGCGCGCGTGGCCTTGCGCTTTGTTCGCCTGGGCGCGCCGCCAGCCGGGACTGTCGTAAGTGCTGGCAAAACCGCTCGCATTGTCGCGGAAGCCAACATTGCCGCCATAGAAGCCTTCGTCGACCGCCGTTTCGACGTGCTCCTCGGGAAGTTCCATAATGAACCGCGACGGCAGGGCGCTCTGCCAGCTTCCGTGCACCCGCCGGTTGGCGGCGAAAGAGATGAAAATCCGCTGCTTCGCCCGCGTCAGCCCGACATAAGCCAGCCGGCGCTCCTCTTCCAATCCCGCCAGACCGTTTTCGTCCATCGTGCGCTGGCTGGGAAACAGCCCTTCCTCCCAGCCGGGCAGAAAGATGGTGTCGAACTCCAGCCCCTTCGCCGCGTGCAAGGTCATCAGGTTCAGCCGGTCGCCGGTTTCGTTCTGCTCGATTTCCATCACCAGCGAAACATGCTCCAGGAACGCCGCCAGGGATTCGAACTGCTCCATCGAGCGCACGAGTTCCTTGAGGTTGTCGAGCCGCCCCGGCGCATCCGCCGACTTGTCGGCCTTCAGCATGTCGGTGTAGCCGCTTTCGTCCAGGATCATTTCGGCGAGTTCGGTATGTGGCAGCACCCGCGCCGTATCGCTCCAGCGCGCGAAATTCATCGTCAGATCGCCTAGCGCCTTCTTCGCCTTAGGCGGCAGCTCGTCGGTTTCCACGATCTCGCGCGCCGCCGCCAGCAGCGGCACCTGCCGCGCGCGCGCGAATTGGTGCAGCGCCTGCACGCTGGCGTCGCCGATGCCGCGCTTGGGCTTGTTGACGATGCGTTCGAAGGCGAGGTCGTCGTCGCCTTGCGCCACCAGCCTGAGATACGCCATCGCGTCGCGGATTTCGGCGCGCTCGTAGAAGCGCGGCCCGCCGATCACCCGGTAAGGCAGGCCGAGCGCGATGAAACGGTCTTCGAATTCGCGCATCTGGAAACTGGCGCGCACCAGGATCGCCATCTGGGCGAACAGATGCCCCTCGCGATGCAGCGCTTCGGCGTCGGACGCCACATGGCGCGCTTCTTCCTCGGCGTCCCACACGCCTTGCACCTTGATCTTTTCGCCATGGGCGCCTTCGGTCCACAGCGTCTTGCCGAGCCGTCCCTTGTTCGCTGCGATCAAGCCGGACGCCGCGCCCAATATCGCGGACGTGGAGCGGTAATTGCGCTCCAGGCGGATCACTTTGGCGCCGGGAAAATCGCGCTCGAAGCGCAGAATGTTTTCGATCTCGGCGCCGCGCCACCCATAGATCGACTGGTCGTCGTCGCCCACCACGCAGACATTGCCGTTCGTGCCCGCCAGCAGTTTCAGCCACAGATACTGAACGACATTGGTGTCCTGGTATTCATCGACCAGGATGTAGCAGAAGCGCTCGCGGTAATCGGCGAGGATGTCCGGGTGGCCGCGCAAGATCGACAGCGTGTCGAGCAACAGATCGCCGAAGTCTGCCGCGTTCAGCGCCTTCAGCCGCGCCTGGTAATCCGCGTAAAGCTTGCGCCCCTTGCCGAAGGCGTAGCCATGCGCATCGCTTTCCGGCACGTCTTCGGGCCGCAGGCCCCGGTTTTTCCAGCCGTCGATCATCGCCGCGAGCGTGCGCGCCGGCCAGCGCTTCTCGTCGATGTTTTCCGCCTCGACCAATTGTTTCATCAAGCGAAGTTGATCGTCGGCGTCGAGAATGGTGAAATTGGATTTGAGGCCGGCCAGTTCCGCGTGCCGGCGCAGCATCCGCGCGCCGATGGAATGGAAGGTGCCGAGCCACTGCATGCCTTCCACCACGCCGCCGATCAGAATGCCGATGCGGTCCTTCATCTCACGCGCGGCTTTGTTGGTGAAGGTGACGGCCAGAATCTGCCCCGGCCAGGCGCGCCGCGTGGCGAGAATATGCGCCAGCCGCGTGGTCAGCACCCGCGTCTTGCCGGTGCCTGCGCCCGCCAGCACCAGCACAGGCCCCTCCGTCGCTTCCACCGCCTCGCGCTGTTCCTTGTTCAGCCCGGCGAGATAGGCGGGCTCGCGCGCTACCGGCGGCGCATGCGGCTCATTGCCGAACGCTTCATCCAGCGGATCGTGATAAGAATTGGTTGCCATGCGTCCTTAACTTAGCAGCCGCACTGATGCGGTGTCGCGTGCTTCTTGAACAGAGGCTCATCATGCAAAAAAGCCGTGCTGCAGTCTGGTCTTTCTTTTTCCTGCTGATTGGGCCGGGGACGGTCCTGGGGGTTGTGCCCTGGATCATTTCGGCTTGGCGGTTCCAGCCGGCGCCGTTAAGCATCCGCGTTGCCGGCGCCGTCCTGATCGTCCTGGGGCTTGTCCCTCTGGTGGAATCGGTCGTGCGCTTTGTCCTGAAGGGGCTGGGCACACTTGCGCCCATGTTGCCGCCCCGCCATCTCGTCGTCTCCGGGTTCTACCGCCATGTCAGGAATCCGATGTTTGTCGGTTTTCTCGCCATCATCATCGGGCAGGCGTGTCTTTTCGGTGATCTTCGTTTGCTCGCTTACGCGGGCGTGGTGTGGTTGGTCGTCCACCTGGTGATCGTGGTGTATGAAGAGCCGAACTTGCGCCGGAAGTTCGGCGACGAATACACGGTCTTCCGCGATCATGTTCCGCGCTGGATACCGCGGTTGCGACCGTGGAAATCGCCCGACGTCTAATCTTCGTCGTTTTTTAAGCGGTGAGCTTCGAGCTCGTGCGCGGCTTTTTCCGCGCGCTTTTTCGCCAACTTGTGCGCACTCTTCGACACGCCGTGCTCGGCGCGGTTGGCCTCGGCGACGACTTCTTTGGCGCGGCGCGCCTTGGCTTTGCGCGCCCGGCGCAGGTTGACGACCTCAGCCATTGTCCTTCTGCTGCGCGCGACGGTAGGCGGGCCTCTCCATCAGCCGCAAGATATAGGGTTTGAAGCGCTCGGGCCCAGGCAGCATTGGGCTCTTCATGAACATCGCAAATGTGCTGCCGAACAACACGTCCGCTGCCGAGAACTTGTCGCCCAGCAGATAAGGCCCCTTCGCCAACGTCTCGGCGACGAAATCGGCCGCTTCTTCGGCCTTGACCCATCCCGCGGTTCCGCGTGGCACCTCCATGTTGAGGAATTTGGACACGAAGGCCGGCTCCATCACGTCGCCGTAATAGGCCAGCCAGGAGAGATAGGCGCCGCGTCTGAGATCGCCGACAACGGGGCCGATGCCGTTCTTGGGGAAGGCGTCGGTCAGATAAAGCACGATGGCGGGCGACTCGAACACCAGCGTGCCGTCATGCGACAGCGCCGGCACTTTGCCGTGGGGATGGGGGTTGGCCGGATCGACGGCGCCGGTCCCGTCACCGCGCCGGATCGTCACCAGCTTGATCTCGTATGGCACTTCCAGCTCCTCCAGCAACCAGATGAAGCGCGAGGAGCGCGTGCGCGGGCAGTGGTAAAGCGTGAGCATGGAACCTCCCAGTTTCCCGCGAGGCTAAGCCCCGCGCGAAACCGCCGCAAGCGCGTGCAGGCGCAGCGCGCTGGCCAACGGGCGCATCCCGCGCTTGCGGTCGATTTCCGCTATGACAGCGGCCAGGCTTTTGCGGGCCTTTTTCGCTTCGCTCTCCAGCACCGCCCAGAATTCCGGCTCCAGCGCGACCGACGTGCGATGGCGTGAGAGGGAGAAGGAGCGTTTTTTCAGCATCACTTCGGATGGATCATATCTTCCGGCCGCACCAGCCGGTCGAATTCTTCGGCGGTGACAAGGCCCGATTTCAGCGCTTCTTCCTTCAGCGTCGTACCGTTCTTGTGCGCCGCCTTTGCGATCTTGGCTGCCGCGTCGTAGCCGATCTTTGGGGTGAGGGCCGTCACCAGCATCAGCGAGCGTTCCAGCCCCGCCTTGATGTTGCCCAGGCGCGGCTCGATGCCCACCACGCAATGATCCGTGAAACTCACCGCCGCATCGGCCATCAGCCGCACGCTCTGCAGGAAATTATACGCCATCACCGGATTGTAGACGTTGAGTTCGAAATGGCCTTGGCTGTCGGCAAAGGTGATCGCCGCGTGATTGCCGAAGATCTGCACGCAGACTTGCGTCATCGCCTCGCATTGGGTGGGATTGACCTTGCCCGGCATGATGGAAGAGCCAGGCTCGTTCTCCGGCAGCGCCAGTTCGCCCAAGCCCGAGCGCGGCCCCGATCCTAACAAGCGGATGTCGTTGGCGATCTTGAACAGCGAGGCGGCCACGGTGTTGATCGCGCCGTGGCTGAACACCATGGCGTCGCGGGCAGCCAGCGCCTCGAACTTATTGGGCGCGCTGGTGAAGGGCAGGCCGGTGATCGCCGCGATCTTGTCGGTCACCGCTTCGGCGAATCCCACGGGCGCGTTCAGCCCCGTGCCGACCGCCGTGCCGCCTTGCGCCAGCTGCATCAGTCCCCGCAGCGTCTGCTCGATGCGCTCGATGCCGTTCTCGACCTGCTGGGTGTAGCCGGAGAATTCCTGGCCGAGCGTGAGCGGCGTGGCGTCCTGCGTATGGGTGCGGCCGATCTTGACGATGCCTTTCCATGCCTGGGCCTTGTCGTTGAGCGCGTTGCGCAGCTTCTGCAGCGCCGGGATCAGCCGGTGGACGACCTCCTCCGCCGCGGCGATATGCATCGCCGTCGGATAGGTATCGTTCGACGACTGGCTCATATTGACGTGGTCGTTGGGATGCACCGGCTTCTTCGATCCCATCTCGCCGCCCAGCATCTCGATGGCGCGGTTGGAGATCACCTCGTTGGCGTTCATGTTCGACTGGGTGCCGGAACCCGTCTGCCACACCGCCAGCGGGAAATGATCGTTTAGTTTTCCCTCGATCACCTCTTGCGCCGCCGCCACGATGGCCTTGCCCAGTTTAAGATCGAGCTTGCCCAACTCCATGTTGGTCTGCGCCGCCGCTTGCTTGACGATGCCGAGCGCGCGGATGATCGGCACGGGCTGCTTCTCCCAACCGATCTTGAAATTGCCCAAGGAGCGCTGCGTTTGCGCGCCCCAGGTGCGGTCGGCGGGAACTTCCACGGGACCGAACGTGTCGGTTTCGATGCGGGTCTTGGTCATGGCGTTCAGTATAAGGGGAAGTGGGAGGTGAAAGAATTACTTCTTCCGGAACGAATCCAGGCTGACCACCTCGGCCGGTGCGGCAGGCTTTTCCGGCGTCTCTTCCGTGGGAGCCGCCTCGTCGGCCTCGGCCTGATTCTGCTCGGCTGCGGGCAGGGGCGGCAGCACCTGTGTCGGGCCGCCCGTCTTGGCTTCGCCTTCCATGCCTTTGAACTGCAGCCCGAACTGCACGCCGGGATCGAAGAACGCCGTCAACGCCGCGAAGGGAATGACGAGAGTCGCCGGCAGTTTCCTGAAGGTAAGCGCCACCTCGAACAGATCGTCCTTTACCTTCAGGCCCCAGAACTGGTGCTGAATGATGATCGTCATTTCGTCAGGATATTGCTCGCGCAGGAAATTGGGGATCTCAACGCCGGGAAAATGCGTCTTGAAGGTGAGATAAAAGTGGTGCGAGCCGATCAGGCCTTGCTTCTCGATCCGGCGCAGTGCATCGCGGACGACGCCGCGCAACGCCGCGTCCGTCAGAGCCTGATAGCCGATGTAATCCTTCGCCATGTGCTCGTCCGTCTGGATGCGCCGGAGACTAATCCGGCGACGCGGCGAGTCAATGCGGGGCGCGCCGCGACGATTCGGTTGTGTCAGTACAACCCCTTGAGCCGGAACGGCGCAAAGAGTACGCCCGTCGCAACGATGACGAATTTTTCGCGATAAGGCATGCGAGTCGTGAGTATCGCCGCCACGCCGCCGGAGGAACCGCCGTCCGAGCGGGGACTGGGCGATCTTGCCCGTCCTTCTTCGGCGCTCGCGCTGCTGACGGTTTTCCGCCACCGCAACTACCGGCTTTTCTTCTCCGGCCAGCTCGTCTCGCTGATGGGCACCTGGATGCAGACGGTGGCGCAGGCCTGGCTGGTCTACAGCCTGACCCATTCGCCGTTCCTGCTCGGCCTGACCTCGTTCGCGGCGCAGGTGACGGTGTTCTTCCTCGCGCCGTTCGGCGGCATGGTGGCCGACCGGGTGGATCGGCGCAAAATGCTGCTGCTGACGCAGAGCCTGGCGATGCTGCAAGCCGCGCTGTTGGCGGGGCTGACGCTGGCCGGGATCGTGCAGGTCTGGGAGATCATCGCGCTGGCCTTCGGGCTCGGCTTCATCAACGCGTTCGACGTGCCGACGCGCCAATCGATGATCTTCGACATGGTCGGGCGCGAGGATTTGCGCCACGCCATCGCGCTCAATTCGATGATGTTCAACCTGGCGCGGGTGATCGGGCCTTCGCTGGCGGGCGCCTTGATCGCAGTGACAGGCGAGGGCGTGTGCTTCGCGGTCAATGCGCTGTCCTTCGCCGCGGTGCTGACCAGCCTTATCCTGATCCGCCTGCCGCCCAAAGTGCCGCACAGCCACGTCCATCCCTTGCGCGAGATCGCGGAGGGCTACCGTTTTTCCCTGGCCAACCCGCAGATCCGCGTGTCCTTGATGCTGGTCGCGGTTTCGTCCTGTTTCGGAGCGGCCTACCTGTCGCTGATGCCCGCTTTCGCGCGCGATCTTCTGCACGGCGACGCCGCCAGCTACGGCACGCTGATGGCGGGCGTCGGCGTGGGCGCGCTGCTCGGCGCCTACGGCATTTCGCGCCTTAAGGAGCGTTGGCTGGCGATCGTGCCGGTCGTGGCCGCCGCTTGTTTCGGGCTTGGGCTGATCGCGTTTTCGCATTCCCATACGATGTGGCTGAGCGTGCTGCTGCTGCTGCCGACGGCCGCCAGCCTGATGCTGCTCGGCGGCACCACCAACACCATCGTCCAGATGGCGGCGGGCGAACAGTTTCGCGGCCGCGCCATCTCCCACTACACGCAGTCGTTCTTGGGCATGATGCCCTGGGGTTCGCTGCTGCTGGGCTGGATGGCGGCGCGTTTCGGCGTCGCTGATGCCGTGACCTTCGGCGGGCTGGTCGTGATCGCCTCCGCCGTGCTCGCTTGGTTCCAACGGCGGGGGCAGGAGTGGTGGTTCGATCAGGTTGCGCCGAAATGATCCTTTAGCTCGTTTGTCGTCTAGCGATCGATCGTCTTCATGACCTGCGCGTTGTAGCGCGGCCCTGAGACCTTTCCCGGCGCCAAGGCGTCGTCGAGCGCCTTCATCTGGGCGGCGTCGAGTTGGAGCGACGCGGCGGCGACATTCTCCTCCAGGTATTTCCGGCGCTTGGTGCCGGGAATCGGCACAATGTCCGTTCCCTTATGCAACAACCAGGCGAGCGCGATCTGTCCCGGCTTCGCGTGTTTGGCCGCCGCGATCTCGCGCACGATCTGCGCCGCTTTCACATTGGCATCATAATTCGCGCCTTGATAGCGCGGATCGCCGCGCCGGAAATCGCCTTCCGGATACTCTTCCGCGCGCTTGACTTCGCCGGTCAGGAAGCCGCGGCCAAGGGGGGAGAAGGGCACGAGGCCGATGCCCAATTCGCGCAGCACGGGGATCACGTCCGGTTCCAGGTTGCGCTCCCAGAGCGAATACTCGCTTTGCAGCGCCGATACCGGTTGGACGGCGTGAGCGCGGCGGATGTTGGCGACACCTGCCTCGGAAAGACCGAAGAACCGCACCTTGCCCTGTTTGACCAGATCGCGGACGGTACCGGCCACGTCCTCCATCGGCACGGCGGGATCGACGCGGTGCTGGTAGAGAAGGTCGATGTGGTCGGTGGCAAGCCGGCGCAGCGAACCTTCCACCGCCTCGCGGATATGCGCGGGCCGGCTGTTCAATCCCCCGGTGAACGGCTTTCCCGCTTCGACCTGAAAGCCGAACTTCGTGGCGATCACGACCTGGTCGCGCCGCCCCTTGAGCGCCCGGCCGAGCAGCGCCTCGTTCGCGAAATTGCCGTAGACCTCGGCGGTGTCGAGAAAGGTACAACCCAATTCGATGGCGCGATGCAGGGTGGCGATCGATTCTCCCTCGTCCGCCGGACCATAGGACTGGCTCATGCCCATGCAGCCGAGTCCGATGGCCGAAACCTCAAGCCCCTGCGTGCCAAGTTTGCGCGTGCTCAATGCCATGACTGCTGTTCTCCGAGTCCTGGGTGTTCGCTCAGACTCCAAAGGCGGTCCGCCGCGAATGACGAATTGAAAACGAGTGGGGGGTTTCTGTTGCCCGGCACCCCCCTAGCCGCGCTTGTCTAACTAGAAGTTAGGCAGCGAGGGCCATTTGATTATCGTTGGCACCTATACGAGTAGCCCGATAACGGCGGAACCATACCGAGCGAAAGAACGGCCTTTACACGTCCGTCGATCCTATTTCGCCCCCGCCGGAAGGCAGAATACGGAATACAGAGAACGGGGATCAGAAAGGCCACGCAATTCCTGATACCTGTATTCTGTCTTCTGTCCTCCGGTGGAGGCGCCGGGTACCGCCCCCGGGTCCGGGCCGCTTATTACGCAGTCGTTTATCGCCATAGTCCGGGCAAGCCCGAACGGGTGTAATATAGGCGCTGGTCGTAAAGAATAGTAGGGGAGACCTGACGATGCCGAATTGGCCGGGCGACGCCGCCGTATTCCCGTTCTGTATGCCGATCATCAAGCAATTCGAGGGGTTCCGCGCGAAGCCCTACAAGGACTCCGCCGGCATCCCCACCATCGGCTATGGCACGATCCAGTATCCCAACGGCAAAGCCGTCACGATGAAGGATCCCGCCGTTACCAAGCAGCAGGCGGAGGACTTTCTGAGTTTCGAGATGAGCAAGAAGAGCGCGGCCATCACGCCTTGCCTCCAGCGGCAAGCGACGCTGCATCAGGGGGCGGCGATGCTCTCGCTGACCTACAATATCGGCACCGGCGCCTTCAAAGGCTCGACGGTCCTGCGGAAATTCAATGCCGGCGACATCCCGGGCGCCGCCGACGCCTTCTTGCTGTGGGATAAGGCGGTGGTCGACGGCCAACTCGTCGTGGTTCCAGGCCTGCTCAAGCGCCGTCAACAAGAACGCACGATCTTTCTAACGGCAGACGCTTAACATCACCCTGTTTGCAGCCCGTGCATGTGCGCTAGGATCGCTGCGGAATCGGAACCGAAGCGATGCGCCAGTACCTTGACCTCATGGACCGTGTGCTGAAGACCGGCGTGGAGAAGCGCGACCGCACCGGCACCGGCACGCTCTCGATCTTCGGTCATCAGATGCGTTTCGACCTGGCCGAAGGCTTCCCGCTGGTTACCACCAAGAAGCTGTTCACCAAGGCGATCATCTATGAGCTGCTCTGGTTCCTGCGCGGCGACACCAATGTCCGCTGGCTGCAGGAGCATGGCGTCTCCATCTGGGACGAATGGGCGGACGACAACGGCGAACTCGGCCCGGTCTACGGCCACCAGTGGCGCTCCTGGCCGCGCGATCATTCGGGCACCATCGATCAGATCGCCGGCGTGGTCGCCGACATCAAGCGCAATCCGGATTCGCGCCGGCTGATCGTCACCGCCTGGAATCCGGCCGACGTGCCCAAGATGGCGCTGCCGCCCTGTCATTGCCTGTTCCAGTTCTATGTGGCGAACGGGCGGCTGTCCTGCCAGCTTTACCAACGCTCGGCGGACATTTTCCTCGGCGTGCCGTTCAACATCGCTTCTTACGCGCTGCTCACCCTGATGATGGCGCAGGTCACGGCGCTGTTGCCCGGCGAATTCGTGCACACCTTCGGCGACGCGCACCTTTATCTCAATCATCTGGATCAGGCGCGCGAACAGCTTTCGCGCCGGCCCTATGCGCTGCCCGCGATGCGCATCGATTCCAAGGTGACGGACATTTTCGGGTTCAAATACGAAGACTTCAAACTCGAAAACTATCAAGCCCACCCGCACATCAAGGCGGACGTGGCGGTATGATTTCCTTCCCCCCTTGCTTGGCGCGCCGAAGCGCGATAGCGCGAAGGCGGCAGGGGGAAGATGGGGGGTGTTTTGGCGAGTTTCTCGATCCGTCCGGCAAAGCTTGGCGACGAAGACGCCATCTATGCGCTGCTCTATGGCCTCGCCGAATACGAAAAGCTGCTTTGGCGCTTCCACGTCACGCGCGAGACCATCGCCCGCGATTATCTATGCGACGACCCGCTCATCCACGCCGAACTCGCTTTCGACGACGGCCAATTTGTCGGCGGCGCCACGTGGTTCTGGACCTATGCTGGGTTCGCCGCCAAGCGCGGACTTTATATCGAGGACCTGTTTGTCTTCCCCGAATTCCGCGGCCGCGGTTACGGCAAGGCGCTCATCGCGCACCTCTGTGCGGTTGCTCTGGCGTCCGGCGCCATCCGCGTCGATTGGAATGTGCTCGATTGGAATAAGCCTGCGATCGAGTTCTACGAAAGCCTCGGTGCGCGACCTCAGGAAGGCGCCCCTTACTATCGCCTGGAAGGCGAGGCGATGAAGAAGATGACTGAATGATCTCTCTCATCCTCGCGCGTGCGGACAACGGCATCATCGGCAACAAAGGCGGTTTGCCCTGGCGTCTGCCGGATGACCTTCGCCGCTTCAAGGCGCTGACCATGGGCAAGCCTTGCATCATGGGCCGCAAGACCTGGGAGAGCCTGCCGAAGAAGCCGCTGCCCGGCCGCACCAACATCGTGGTGACGCGCGACCGCGCCTTTGCCGCCGAAGGCGCCGTCGTCGTCCATTCGTTCGACGAGGCTCTTGCGCAGGCGCGAAAGGAAAATCCGCCGGAGATCATGGTCATCGGCGGTGCCGAGATTTTTGCCGCGGCTATGTCGCGAGTGACACGCATTCATTTGACCGAAATCCACGCCGCGCCGCAGGGCGACGTGCGGTTCCCGTCCTTTGCGCCGCAACAATGGCGGGAAACCGCGCGGGAGGATCGCGTCTTTGAGGGGCTTGCCCACAGCTATGTGACGCTCGACCGCAAGCTTCCCTAACGTAAACTCACTGGGCGGCGAGCCGGAAACATGCCTAAGATGCTGCATAACAAGCAGGCAGGGAGGACTTCATGCGTTCGGTAATCGTAGCAGCATCGCTTCTCGCGCTCACGGCGGCGGCTTATGCCGGCGACGACGACATCATGAGCACGCGCTATGGCAACACGACCCTCGTCCACGAGTTGCTGGGGACGTCGCACATTTACTACAAGCAGGACCATACGTTCACGGGCGGGAACTGGATCCTGGATGTCAGCGGCAAATGGGACATCACCGACACCAAGGACGGAAAAAAGCAGATTTGCCTGCATTACGACAGCACACCGCCCGGCCATCCCAATCCCGAATGCGACTTGGTCGCCTTTCACAATATCGGCGACAAGTGGACGCTGGGCGGCCGCAACTTCGAATTGGTCCAGGGCATCCAGAAATAGCGCTTACGGCACTGCCAGATCGAACTCGATGGTGATGCGCTGGGCGTTGCCGTCGTAGCGGCGCTCGCCGCGCGGCTGCCATGCCGGGTGCAGGATGATCATGCCCGATTGTGGGCGGATGGTTTCCGTCTGTCCGGCGGTCAGGCCGTTCGGCACGCGAAAGCCCAGGTGGGGGGCGATCATCGCCGGCAGCACGCCGCGCGGATCGGCGAGTTCGCATTCCCCGCCAAGCGCCTCGTCGTCGGATTTCTGGTAGCCGTCGTCCACGTAATAGACGCCCGACCAGAAGGCGCCCGGACGCGCATTGCGTTCCTGATATTCGCCTTTCTGGCGGATCGTCGCTGCGGCGGTGATCTTCCAGTTCAGCGTCAGGCGCGCGCCGGCGCGCGTCGCCGTCAGGCTGTCGGCCAAGTCGCGCAGCACACGGAACAGGGTTTGCGCTTGGCCGCCGCCCCAGCTCTCGAAATCGGCGGGTGAGCGCCAGCCTTCGCCGTGATTGTTGACGCCGAGGTTTGGTGCCTTTTCCAGGATGAGCGGGCGCAATTCGGCGTTGGCTTCCTGCGCCACGGGATGGAAATGGACGCACACCGGCGTCGCGAACATGCTGCGGATTTGGGGTTTGGTGGCGGCCATGATCTCTAAAAGGTGTAGACTCGGGTTTATTCAACCACAATTTGCGGCGTTCGGCGTCGCGTGGATTCGATTTTCGCTGCCACTTCCTTAGCGATCAACAGAAAAGCTTTGGCCTCGGGGCTGTCTGGGGCGGCTGCGACGATTGGCGTTCCGGCGTCGGAAGTCTCGCGAATCGCGGATACAAGCGGAATTTCGCCCAGGAACGGTGCATTAAGCATCTTCGCCGTCTCGCGCGCACCGCCATGACCGAAAATGTGGCTTTCATGCCCGCAATGGGGACAGACGAAGGTGCTCATGTTCTCGATGATGCCCAGCACGGGAACCTGGGTCTTGCGGAACATCGCCAGCGCCTTGCGCGCGTCGATCAGCGCGATGTCCTGCGGCGTGGAGACGATCACCGCGCCTCTCAGCGGCACGCGCTGGGCAATAGTGAGCTGCGCGTCGCCGGTTCCGGGTGGCATGTCGACCACCAGGATGTCCAGCGGCGCCCAGGCCACGTCGTTCATCATCTGCGTCAAAGCGCTTTGCACCATCGGGCCGCGCCAGATCATGGGCGTGTCTTCTTCGACCAGGAATCCGATCGACATCGTCTTGAGACCGAGTTTCACGACGGGCGCTAGCTTGTTGCCGTCCATCTCGGGTTTTTCGGTGATGCCGAGGAGGCGCGGCACGCTCGGCCCGTAAATGTCGGCGTCGAGCAGGCCGACGTTGAAACCAAGCGCCTTGAGGCCCAGCGCCAGGTTCACCGCCACCGTCGATTTGCCGACGCCGCCTTTGCCGCTGGCGACCGCGATGATGGCGCCGACGCCGGGGATGCCCGCTTGCGGGACCGGGCCATGGGCATGAGGCGAACGGGGGACTTCGGTCTCCTGATGCGCGGTGAGGACCGCGGTCACTGACAGCACGCCCGGCAGAGCGTGGACCGCGTCCTCGCAGGCCTTGCGCAAGGGTTCGGCCTCGGCCCCGCGCGAGGGTGCGACCTCTAGAGCGAAACCGACATGGCCATCGCGCAGCACCAAGCCCTGGATCATGTCCTCCTGCACGACGCTGCGCCCGCTTTGCGGGTCGATGACGCCGTCGAGCGCCTTCAGCACATCGTTTCGTGTCGCTTGCGGCATGGTTTGCGCCTCGAGAAGGATGCTCATATAACCGCGCGGACGCGGAAAACAAGAAACCCGGGCAAGAGACGCGAATGCCTTGGAGCAATCAGAGCGGCAACGGTTCGGGCAATCAGCCTAGGGGACCCTGGGGACAGGGACCCTTGGGCGGCGGCACGCGTCCCCCCGATCTCGAGGAGCTGCTGCGCCGCCTGCAGGAAAGCCTGAGGCGCTATCTGCCCGCCGGCGGGATGGGCCGGGGCGGCTGGGCGGTGGCGGGCTTGGCGGTTCTAAGCCTGTGGCTGCTCTCCGGCTTCTATATCGTGGGCCCTTCCGAGCAGGGCGTGGTGCTGCAATTCGGCAAGTTCATCCGCCACACCGCGTCGGGCGTCAATTACCATCTGCCTTGGCCGATCGAGACCGCCTATACGCCCGAGGTCACGCGCCAGAAACAGATCAACATCGGCTACAAACTGACTTCCGAAACCGGCAATCTGTCGCAGACCGAAGACATTCCCGACGAAAGCCTGATGCTGACCGGCGACGAGAACATCGTCGACATCAACTTCACGGTCTACTGGCAGATCAAGGACGCCAACGCCTATCTGTTCAACGTCGACAATCCCGACGACGCCGTGAAAGCGGTCGCCGAAAGCGCGATGCGCGAAGCGGTCGGCCAGGACCGCATGGACCCGATCCTGACCTCCGACCGCGAGCTGATCCAGCTCAAGGTGAAGAAGCTGATGCAACAAGCGCTCGATGCTTACGACGCCGGCATCTGGGTGACCGACGTGAAGATGCAGAAGGCCGAGCCGCCCGACGAGGTGCGCGACGCCTATCTCGACGTTCAAAGAGCGCTGGCCGATCAGGACAAAAAACGCAACGAAGCCGAAGCCTACACTAATCGGATCACGCCCCAGGCGCGCGGCCAGGCCGCCCAGATCGTGCAGGACGCCGAGGCCTATCGCCAGCAGGTCATCGCCGAGGCTTCGGGTACCGCCAAGCGCTTCCTCTCGGTCTACCAGGAATACAAGAAGGCCCCTGAGGTCACCCGCCGTCGCATCTATCTGGAGACGATGAGCCAGATTCTAGCGCCCACGAACAAGATAATCGTCGACGACGCGGCCAAGGGCGTCGTGCCTTACTTCCAGCTTCCAATGCAGAATGCGTTGTCGGCACAACCCGGATCGCGCACGCCGCCGGCCGCGCAAGGCCAGGGACAAGGAACAAGCGGCGATCAGTCCGCCGCGCCCGCTTCCGACCAGGGGGGCGGCCAATGAGCCGTACCTTCACCATCGCCGCCGCCGTCTCCACCCTGTTCGTGCTCGGTGTGCTGTTCTCCTGCGTCTACACGATCTACCAGACGCAACAGGCGCTGATCGTGCAGTTCGGCGCGCCGCAAGCGGTGGTCCGCGATCCCGGCCTGCATTTCAAGCTGCCCTGGCAGCAGGTCTCGTTCTTCGACCGGCGGCTGCTCAATCTTGACGCCAAGAGCGAGGAAGTAATCGCCCAGGACAAGAAACGCATCCAGGTCGACGCCTTCGCCCGCTGGCGCATCATCGATCCGCTGCTGTTCTACCAGACGCAGAACACCCAGGACCAAGCGGTGGCGCGGCTGACGCCGATCCTGTCTTCCAACATCCGCCGCGTCCTGGGCTCGCAGAATTTCGCCGCCATGCTGTCGGCGCGGCGTTCCGAGTTGATGCACGAAATCCGCGACAACATGAACCAGGACGTGAAGGGCTTCGGCATCGTCGTCGTCGATGTGCGCATCAGCAAAGCCGACCTGCCGCCCGAGAACAGCCGCGCGATCTATCAGCGCATGCAGAAGGAGCGGCAGCGCGAAGCGGCCGAGTTCCGCGCCGAAGGCGACGAGACCGCCCAGCGCATCCGCGCCCGCGCCGAGCGCGAAGTGACGGTGATCAAGGCCGAAGCGACGCGCGAATCCTCGATCCTGCGCGGCGAAGGCGACGCGGAAAAGACGCGCGTCCTGGGCGAAGCCTACAGCCAGGACCCGGCGTTCTTCGCCTTCTACCGCTCCATGCAGGCCTATCAGGACACCTTCGCCGACGGCAACACGACGGTGGTGCTCTCGCCCAACAGCGAGTTCTTCAAATATTTCGGCCAGGGGCCTGGCGCGTCCGGCGGCGCGAAGCGGAAATAGAGTGACCTCTTTACTCCCCCTGAAAGGGGGAGGTCGTCCTGCGAAGCTGGGCGGATGGAGGTCGTCGCCTGAAGATCGAAGAGCTTCCGTCCTATCCCCGCAATTCGCGTCGGCGCAACAGGCGCTTAGCCGATCTCATCCAAGCCCGCCGGAACGGCCGTATAATGCGCGGACGCCTCGCTCCTCCCGTTCGGCAGAAAGGACGCACCGAGGGAGGGGGGAGGGTCAGAAAAGCGAAAACAACCTCATGGCAAAAGTGTAATGAAATGAATGGCTTACGGAAAATCCGGCCGGTGCTGCGGACCAAGAACCGGGGTGGTGCGCCCAAGGGCAACCGCAACGCCCTCAAGACCGGCCTTCATACGAACGAGAGCCGCGCGCGCCGCGCCGCGGTGCGCCTGCGCGTGCAGCGGGCTCGCCAAGCCATCGCTTATGCGCTTGCCGCCACCGCGCGCGAAATCCGTGAGATGCGCGAAATATAAGTCGTTCGCCCTCTATGCATCACAATCAAACTGCATATGCTGCGCGCAATTCCCTTCTTGCTTCGGAAAGCTCCGTCGATGGGCATGCGTTCGATTGGTTTGGTGGCCATTTTATGCGGCTCTCTGGCGTTGGCGGCGACGCCCGCCGAGGCGCGCGGCGCGCCGGATTCCTTTGCCGATCTGTCCGCCAAGCTGCTGCCCACCGTGGTCAATATCGCCACGACGCAGACCTTGAAAGCGAACCAGAAGTCGCCTCTGCCGGATCTGCCGCCCGGTTCGCCGCTGGAAGATCTGTTCAAGAATTTCCTTGGGCCCGGCCGCAACATCCCGCGCCACGTCACTTCGCTCGGCACCGGCTTCATCGTCGATTCGAACGGACTGATCGTCACCAACAACCATGTGGTGGAAAACGCCGAGCAGATCGCGGTGACGCTGAACGACGGCACCACGCTGGCGGCCAAGCTGGTCGGCCGCGATGAGAAGACGGATATTGCGCTGTTGAAGATCGCCGCGCGAAAACCGCTGCCGGCGGCGCACTTCGGTGATTCCGACAAGGCGCGCATCGGCGATTGGGTGATCGCCATCGGCAATCCGTTCGGGCTGGGTTCGACGGTCACCGCCGGCATCATCTCGGCGCGCAACCGCGACATCGAAGCCGGACCGTACGACGATTTCATCCAGACCGACGCGCCGATCAACAAAGGCAATTCCGGCGGCCCGCTGTTCGACATGGACGGCAACGTGGTGGGCGTGAATTCGGCGATCTTCTCGCCGACGGGCGGTTCGGTCGGCATCGGCTTTGCGATCCCGTCCAATCTGGTGCGCCAGGTGGTCGGTCAGCTTCGCCAATACGGCGGCGTGCGCCGGGGCTGGGTCGGCATCCGCATTCAGCCCGTGACGCAGGACATTGCCGAAGGCATGGGTTTGTCCGCCGCCACCGGCGCGCTGGTGGGTGACGTGACCCCGAACGGTCCCGCCGCCAGGGCCGGTATCCGCAGCGGCGACGTCATCACCGCCTTCGACGGCAAGAAGATCACCGATCCGCGCAGCCTGTCGCGCATCGCGGCCGACACCCAGATCGGCAAGACCGTGAGTGTCGAATTGCTGCGCAACAGAAAGAAGATCACGGTGCGGCTGACCGTGGTGCGCCTCAGCGAAGGCGGCGCCAAGCCCGCGTTTGCCCCGGCCAAACCGAAGACGAAGCTGTCGCAACTCGGCCTGTCGTTGTCGCCGCTCGACAGCGACGCGCGCGCCGAATTCAAGCTGCCCGGCGGCGTGCAGGGCGTCGTCGTCACCGACGTGATTCCCGACAGCCTGGCGGCCGAGAAGAACTTCCAGGCCGGCGACGTGATCGTGCAAGTGCAGAGTCAGCCCGTGCACACGCCGGCCGACGTATGGCGGCGCGTCGACGCCGACGCCAAGGCGGGTAAGAAGGTCGAAATCCTGCTGGTCAACCGCGCCGGCGTGCTGACCTTCGTGGCGCTCCGGCTGGGTTAGTCCCCTCGCCCCCGCAGGGGGAGAGGGTCAGGGTGAGGGGGAAATAATTTCTTCTTCCCGATAGCCCTGCAGATAAAGCAACGCCGTCAGATCGCTGTGCGCGATGCTGGCGCCCGCCGCCGCCGCCACTACAGGTTTTGCGTGATAGGCGACGCCCAGTCCCGCGCGCTGAATCATCGTCAGATCGTTGGCGCCGTCGCCCACCGCCAGCGCGTCGGAAAACCCAATGCCGAGCTTCGCCACGGCGTTTTCGAGCGCGGCCAGTTTGGCTTCCCGGCCCAAAATCGGTTCGCCCACGTCTCCGGTCAACGCTTTGCCGTCGTCGATCAGCACATTGGATTGATGATCGTCGAAGCCCGCAGCCTCGGCCACCCGCGAAGTGAAGAAGGTGAACCCGCCGGAGACCAGGAGCGTGCGCGCGCCGTGCGCCTTCATCGTCGCGACCAACGCTTTAGCGCCCGGATTGAGTCGCACGCGTTCGCGCCAGACGCGTTCCAGCGCCTCGAGCGGCAATCCTTTCAGCAGCCCGACGCGCTCGCGCAAGGCGTTGGCGAATTCGATCTCGCCGCGCATAGCGCGCTCGGTGATCGCGGAGATCTTCTGCTTCAGCCCGGCCATGTCGGCCAGTTCGTCGAGGCATTCGCAGTTGATGATGGTCGAATCCATGTCGGCGACGAGGAACTTCTTGCGGCGGCCGTCGGCCGGCACCACATTGATGTCAGTAACGTCTCCGGCCGCATCGCGCGCCTCGTCCAGCGCCGCCCGCGGATCGCCGCCGAACGGAATGTCAAAGGCATAGCCGTCGGAAAGCCATGTCGCCTCGCCGATTCCGTGCAACTTCGCCGCCAGAAAACGCGCGTCTTCTGCGATAACATTCAGGACATGGGAGAATCGCTCTTTCAATCGGATCGCCTCAGGTCGGTAGACGCGGTGCTTATTGCAGGGCCTACCGCCAGCGGCAAGTCGGCTGCGGCCCTAGCGCTGGCCGGGGCCTTGGGCGGCGTTATCGTCAATGCCGATTCCATGCAGGTATACCGCGAAGTCCGTATTCTTTCCGCCCGCCCGTCCGACGCGGACATGGCGCGCGTCCCGCATCTGCTGTACGGCCATGTCGGGGCGTCCGAACGTTATTCGGTCGGCCGTTATCAGATCGCCGCCGCCGCCGCCTTGGCTGAGTCCCGCGCGCAAGGCCGCTTGCCGATCTTCGTTGGCGGCACCGGGCTTTACTTCGCGGCGCTGACGGACGGCCTCGCCGATATTCCCCCGGTTCCCGCCGCCATCCGGCAGGAGGCGCGCGACAAGCTCGCGGCGCTCGGCATCGCCGGTCTGCATGCGGAATTGGCGCGGCGTGATCCCGAAACGGCGGCGCAGCTGCGTCCGTCCGATCCGCAGCGCGTATTGCGGGCCTATGAGGTGTTCGAAGCCACGGGCCGTTCGTTGACAAGTTGGCAGCGCGAGGCGGGCGTGCCGGTTCTGAAAGGCGTCCGCCTGGCTAGGTTCGTCCTTGATCTGCCGCGGCCTTTACTGCGCGAGCGGATCGAGACCCGCTTCCGCGCCATGCTGGCGGCGGGTGCCCGCGCCGAAGCGGCGGCCTTGAAAGGCCTTGATCCCACGCTGCCGGCGGCGAAAATCCTCGGCCTGCGCCAGCTTTGGGCGCTGAACGACGGGCTCTTGACCGAGGCCGACGCCGTGGCGGCCGCCGTTACCGCGACCCGCCAATTCGCCAAGCGGCAGATAACCTGGTTCCGCCACCGGATGGCGGGCTGGCATTGGGTCGCATTTACCGATTTCAGCAATATTATTGCCATAATGCGACAAAAAAACTCATGAAATTGCTTGACGGCGATTCTTCCGCCCCGTAATTTGTGCGCCGCGAAACGAGGTCGTGCTTTGAAAACCGTGCTCGTAGTTATTAGCAGGCCGCTATCCGGACGGGGTTGACCCGTTCTCCGGTAATGGCGGTCTGGTGCGAAAAAGGGGCGGCGACGCCCCTTTCGCTTTTCTAGCTCACAACGAAGGACGTTCCTGATGGACAAGGATGAAACGAACCCCCCGCAAAGTGCCGCGCCAGCGATCGAGATGACCGGCGCGGAGATGGTGATACGCGCGCTGAAGGATCAGGGCGTCACGCATATTTTCGGTTTTCCCGGTGGTGCGGTGCTGCCGATTTACGACGCGCTGTTCGCCGCCAACGACATCGTCCACGTCCTGGTCCGCCATGAGCAAGGTGCAACGCATGCAGCCGAAGGCTATGCGCGCTCCACCGGCAAGCCGGGTGTGGTACTGGTGACGTCTGGCCCCGGCGCCACCAATGCGGTGACCGGCATCGCCGACGCGCTGATGGATTCCATTCCGATGGTCGTGCTGACCGGCCAGGTTGCCACGCATTTGATCGGCAACGATGCATTCCAGGAAGCTGACACGGTCGGCATCACGCGGCCTTGCAGCAAGCACAATTGGCTGGTGAAGGACGTGGGCGATCTCGCCCGCGTGCTGCACGAGGCGTTCCAGATCGCGACCACCGGCCGTCCCGGTCCCGTCGTTGTCGACATCCCCAAGGACATCCAGTTCAAGAAAGGGCCCTATGTCGGCCCCGCCACCATCGCCCATCGCACCTATCGGCCGCGAACCGAACCCGAGGCCGGTGTTATCGAAGAAGCGGTCGCGCTGATGGCGGAGGCCAAGCGGCCGATCTTCTACACCGGCGGCGGCATCATCAACGCCGGGCCGGCGGCCAGCGCTAGCCTGCGCGAACTGGTCGAGCTGACCGGCTTTCCGATCACCTCGACGCTGATGGGGCTTGGCGCCTATCCCGCGTCGGGGCCGAACTGGCTCGGCATGCTGGGCATGCACGGCACTTACGAAGCCAACAACACCATGCACGATTGCGATCTGATGATCTGCCTGGGCGCGCGCTTCGACGATCGCGTCACCGGCCGCACCGACGCCTTCTCGCCGGGCTCGAAGAAGATCCATCTCGACATCGACGCCTCGCAGATCAATAAGAATATCCGCATCGATCTTCCCATCGTCGCCGATGCCGGCAAGGCGATCGCCGCGATGGTGCGGGTCTGGAAAGCGCGCAAATACAAGGCGAATGCCGCTGCTTTGAAAGATTGGTGGGAGCAGATCGAGCGCTGGCGGGCGAAGCAATGCCTCGCCTACAAATCTTCGTCCAAGCTCATCAAGCCGCAATACGCCATCGATCGGCTGTGCGAACTGACACGCGGCCGCGATCTCTACATCACTACCGAGGTCGGCCAGCATCAGATGTGGGCGGCCCAGCGCTTCAAGTTCGAGGCGCCGAACCGCTGGATGACCTCCGGTGGGCTGGGCACCATGGGCTACGGCTTGCCTGCCGCCATCGGCGTGCAGATCGCACACCCGAACGCGCTCGTCATCGACATTGCGGGCGAGGGCAGCGTCCAGATGACCATGCAGGAGATGGCCACTGCGGTGCAATACAATCTGCCCGTCAAGATCTTCATCCTCAACAACCGCTACTTAGGCATGGTGCGCCAGTGGCAGCAATTGCTGCACGGCGGGCGCTACTCGCATTCCTATTCGGAGACGCTGCCCGATTTCGTCAAGCTGGCCGAAGCCTTCGGCGCGGTCGGCATCGTGGCCGAAAAGCCGGACGAGCTCGACGCCAAGATCATGGAGATGATCGAGATCGACAAGCCCGTGCTGTTCGATTGTCGCGTCGATCAGAAGGAAAATTGCTATCCGATGATCCCGTCCGGCGCGGCCCACAATGAGATGATCCTGTCGGACGCCGAAGAGGAATCCACGGAAGTCAGCGAAGCGGGAAAGATGTTGGTGTGATCATGGGCGCTGCAAACAACAACCGAATCGAACGTCACACCATCGCCGTGCTCGTGGACAACGAGGCTGGCGTGCTCGCGCGCGTCGTCGGCCTGTTCTCCGGCCGCGGCTACAACATCGAGAGCCTGACCGTGGCTGAGGTCGATCCCAGCGCGCATACCTCGCGAATTACCATCGTCACCTCGGGCACGCCCGAGGTACTGGAGCAGATCCGCGCCCAGCTTGGCCGCCTGGTGCCGGTCCACCATGTGGTGGACTGGACCATCGACAAGCCCGGCATCGAGCGCGAAATGGCGCTGGTAAAGGTGGCCGGCAGCGGCGAGAAGCGGGTGGAGGCGCTGCGTATGGCCGACGCCTTCCGCGCCCGCCCGGTCGACACCACCCACACCAGCTTCGTCTTCGAGATCACCGGGGCGCCGGGCAAGATCGATTCTTTCGTCGACCTGATGCGTCCGCTGGGCCTGGTTGAAGTCTCGCGCACGGGCGTGGTCGCCATTTCCCGCGGCCCGGAGGCGATGTGATATCCTCTTTCACCATGGCTGGGCTTGACTCGGCCATCCAGTTGATGAACCACACCCGTCTCTTCGCCTAGCCAGGAGCCATCCATGCGCGTCTATTATGATCGGGATGCCGATCTGAACTTCATCAAGAACAAGAAGGTCGCCGTCATCGGCTTCGGCAGCCAGGGCCACGCCCATGCGCTCAACATGCGCGACTCGGGCGTGAAGGAAATTGCCATCGCGGAGCTGCCGGGCGGCAAGCCGGCAGCCAAAGCCGAGGCTGCCGGCTTCAAGGTGATGTCCGCCGCCGAAGCCGCCAAATGGGCCGACGTCATGATGATGGCTGCGCCCGACGAGTTCCAGGCCGACATCTACAAGAACGAGCTCGCGGGCAACATGAAGCAAGGCGCGGCATTGTTCTTCGCCCACGGCTTCAACATCCATTTCCGTCTGATCGAGCCGCGCCCCGATCTCGACGTGATCATGGTCGCGCCCAAGGGCCCCGGCCACACGGTGCGCAGCGAATATCAGAAAGGTGGCGGCGTGCCCTGCCTGATCGCCGTCCAGCAGGACGCCAGCGGCAACGCCCACGAGCTGGGCTTGGCTTACGCTTCGGCCATCGGCGGCGGGCGCGCGGGCATCATCGAGACGACCTTCCGCGAGGAATGCGAGACCGACCTGTTCGGCGAGCAGGTGGTGCTGTGCGGCGGTCTGGTCGAACTCATCCGCGGCGGCTTCGAGACGTTGGTGAAGGCGGGCTATGCGCCGGAGATGGCCTATTTCGAGTGCCTGCACGAGGTGAAGCTGATCGTCGATCTGATCTACGAAGGCGGCATCGCCAACATGAACTATTCAATCTCCAACACCGCGGAGTATGGCGAATATATCAGCGGCCCGCGCATCGTCACCGCCGAGACCAAGGCCGAGATGGAGAGGATTCTCGCCGACATCCAGTCCGGCCGCTTCGCCAAGGACTGGGTGCTGGAGAACAAGGCCGGCCAGACTTCTTTCAAAGCGATGCGCGCCCACGCCGCCGCCCATCCGATCGAGGAAGTCGGCGCCAAGCTGCGCGCCATGATGCCCTGGATTGCCAAGAATAAACTGGTGGACCAATCGAAGAATTAGACGGTCGAAGACTCGACAGCTCGCCAAGGCGAAGCTGCGCGAACCCGCTGGCAGCCCGGCTTCGCCCTGGCGGGCTACGCCGTGGCAGTCTTCGCTGTTGCGCAGCGAAGACTGGTGGATCAGACTAAGAACTGAGCACTTTCTGGGCGGGGGCGCCCGTGCAGCAAGCGGAGAAGTACTTCCGGTACCTGTGGCGGTTCAATGCCGTCGTGATGGCCGTCATCGGCTTCGCCGTCGTAGTCGCCTTCGTCGCGAACCTGTTGTCTCCGCTTTGGGACGGGCCGCGTTACGGCCCGACCGGCAATTTTGCGCCGGTGCCGAAGAGCGCGGAGCGTGGTTATAGCTACAGGCTGGTGCGCGATGCGATCCGGCTCAGCGGAACGCGCGAACAAATCTTTGTTCTCAAGCGTTGGAAGGGCAACCCCGACGGATACGGGGCGTCTTCATCCGACGCACAGGACGTGAACTTCCTGGTCGTCGACGACAGCAACGCGGCGAGCCATTGGTTGTTTCACGGTTACGATCGAACGATCCTGTCGCGGGACGAGGTGTATGCGTCGGATGTCGCAGATTTCAACGCATATTCGCCGGTTGTTGCGCTCGTTCTGACGGTTCTGGACGCCGACACGAACAAGGACGGCAGGATCGACGGAAAGGATCAAGAATCTCTCTACGTCTATCGTGTCGGCGGTGCCTCCGCGGTCAAATTCTTCACGGCCGACCACGTCTTGGCCGCCCGGCAAGTCGGTTCGGACAGGTATATGGTGATTTACGAGAACGGGAATAAGGCCGCGGCGGAGACATTCTCGATGATCGACTTCAAGCCCCTGGCGCAAAAATCTTTGCCGGACGTTCCTGAATAATCCGCTGCACGCGGTCGGCGCGCCCAGGAAATCCTACGTCGGGTTCTCCAAGCTGAACGTCTCGCTTTCCTTGTCGTAGGAGAACAGCTCGGCGAAGCGCGACCAGCTGATGACGGCGCGCAGCGTTTCCTGTGCGGCCTCTTCGGTCATGTGGTCTTCGAGTTCGTCGATGAAGCGCCGCCTTGGCGCGGTATGGTTAGCGCGCTCGTCGAGCACGCGGCGGATATGGGCGGCCAGGGGGACGTAGCTCATCAGCGCCCGCGAGAAGATTTCCTTGCGCTCGTTGGTTTCTGCGTCGGCAAAGCGCTTGCCCATGTGGGTAAGCTTGATGTCGCCGCCTTCCACGTCGCCCAACCTGAGCAATTGCAGCGCTTCGGTCACCGGGAACAGTTCGTCGATCTCGAGCTGCAGGTCGGAGGCGATGTCGGGCAGGTCCGCCTTGCCGTTGTAGGGCGCGGCCGCGACGGTTTCGATCAGGCCGGCGACCAGGCTGGACGAAACGTGCGTCAGCGGCGCCCCCAGATTGACGCCCGTCGTTCGTTCCTGGCGATAGGCTTGGCGCTCGACGCGCTTGGCGGTCATTTCGACATAGATGCGGTCGACATAATCCTCGAACGCCGGAGAGGTGCGCTCGCGCGGACGCGGCGTATCGATGGTGATCTCGGTCACCACCCGGCCCGGACTGGTGGAGAACAAGAGGACTCGGTCGCACATCTGCACCGCCTCCTCGATATTGTGGGTGACCAGGAGCACGCCTTTGATCGGCAGTTTCTTTTCCGACCACAGGTCGATGAAATCGGTGCGCAGGTTTTCCGCCGTCAGCACGTCGAGCGCGGAGAAAGGCTCGTCCATCAAAAGAATATTAGGATGCACTACCATGGCGCGGGCGAAGCCGACGCGCTGGCGCATGCCGCCGGACAGTTCGCGTGGATAGGCGCTCTCGTAACCGTCCAGGCCGATGAGATCGATGGCGGCCAGCGCCCGGGTGCGGATTTCCTTTTCCGGCAGGCTCAGGGCCTCGAGCCCGAGCTGCACGTTCTCCAGCACCGTCAGCCAGGGGAACAGCGCAAAGCTCTGGAACACCATGGCGATGCCGCTGGCCGGCCCGTCGATAGTCTGGCCCAGATAGCTGAGCGTGCCGCCTTGCGGTTTGGCCAGCCCGGCGATCAAGCGCAGCAACGTGGATTTGCCGGAACCGGAGCGGCCTAGCAGGCCCACGATTTCGCCTTCGCGCAAGGACAGGTCCACGCCGTCGAGCACCAGCAGCTCATCGCCGCCCGGCTTGGGAAAGGAACGGCGCACGTCGCGGACGTCGAGAAGGGTCTCAGCTCCCATGAGTGTCTCCTATCCGAGGCGGAACTTGCGTTCGGCATACCAATAGAGCGGCCGCCAGAACAGTCTGTTCACGACGACGACGAAGCAGCTCATCACGGCAATGCCGAGCACGATCTTGCGGAAATCGCCCGCCGTCGTGCCATCTGCGATGTACGAACCCAAGCCGTAGGCGCGCAGCGTCTTGTTACCCCATTCGGCGATTTCCGCGACAATGGACGCGTTCCACGAACCGCCGGAGGCCGTGATCGCGCCCGTGAGATAATAGGGAAACACCGCCGGCAGCGCCACTTTGCGCCACCACAACCAGCCCTTGATCTGAAGATTGTCGGCAGCATCGCGCAGTTCCCGCGGCAGGGCCGAAGCCCCGGCGATGACATTGAACAGGATGTACCATTGGGTGCCCAGCACCATCAGCGGCGACAGCCAGATGTCGGGGTTGAGGTTCCACATGACGATCAGGGAGACCGCGACGGGGAACAGCAGGTTGGCCGGGAACGCGGCCAGGAACTGGGCCACGGGCTGGACGACCCGCGTCAGGTGCGGGCGCAGGCCGATATGAATCCCGATGGGCGTCCAGACGACGCTCGCCAGCGCGATCAACACGATCACGCGCGTCAGCGTGGCGAAGCCCCGCAAGCATATGTTGAGAAGCTCGCCGGTGCCGAGTGGGATGCCGGCGAATTCGGCCACCCGCCACAGCACGTACAGGACCAATCCAAGCAAACAGGCATACCAGCCAACATCGGCGACCCGCGAAGGAATGATGCTCGAGCCGTTCGCGCTCCGGCCCCGCACCGGCGGCGTCAGGCGATAGGTCCAGTGCATCAGCGCGTCGAACGGCACGCCGATGGCGTCCATCAGTCTCGACCGGCGGAACATTTTCAAGGCCCAGGATTCGGCCGTTTCATCGTTGGTGTCGGCGTCGATGCGGAAACGGTCGGCCCAGGCGATCAACGGGCGGAACATGAGCTGGTCGTAAATCAGGATGACGAACAACATGGCCACGATGGCCCACAAGATCGCAGCCATGTTCTTGGCGGCGATGGCGGTCGCGATGTAGGACCCGATGCCCGGAAGGGCGATGGTGGTATGTCCGACACTGATGGCCTCTGAGGCGACCACAAAGAACCAGCTGCCGGACATCGACATCATCATGTTCCAGATGAGCTGTGGCATCCCGAAGGGAACCTCGATCCGCCAGAAGCGCGCCCAGGCATTGAGGCCGAACAGCCGCCCCGCCTCCTCCAACTCGGTGGGAACCGTGCGCAGCGATTGGTAGAAGCTGAAGGCCATGTTCCAGGCTTGGCTGGTGAAAATGGCGAAAATGGTTACGTATTCCGCACCCAAAATCTTTCCCGGCGCCAACGACAGGAAAAACACGATGGTCACCGACATGAAGCCGAGGATGGGTACCGACTGGAGGATGTCCAACAAGGGGACCAGAAGCGTGCCGGCGCGCGGGCTCTTGGCCGCCCAGGTCGCGTAGGTGAAGGTGAACAGCAGCGAAAAGCCCAACGCGATCAGCATGCGCAGGCCCGTCCTCAGCGCATATCCAGGCAGGGCGGAGGGGTCGAGCGAGATCGGCTGCTGGCTCAGGCTCGACAAGGGTTGGATCATGGCACGGCTGGCGTCCGCGAGCAGCACGATGAAGCCGAGCACCAGCACGGCGGCCAGCAGATCCCAGGGTCCGGGCAGCAAACGGCGAGCCTCGATCGAGACGGGCGGCAGGATCCTCATATCCGGCATGCCTCGAAGCAGTTGGACTGGTGTGTGCGGGCGATCCGCGCGGACGGCACGGCTCGGCTGCACAAAACCACGCCGCACCGCCGCTGGCAAAGCGAAAAATGGGCGACACCATGACTTTTTCGTCACCGGCGCCAATTGGTTCGCGCGTCGCGGCGAAGCTCGGGTCATGGCGCGACCAAATCCTGGTCCGCGCGGCGTCCGCCGACCGGCCGTCACGCATCAGCGACGGTTCGTCTCCGGGAATGGTTTCGGCCTTGCAGCCCGACCGGCTCGGGTCGCTGATCGTCGGCGCCGGCAGGCCTTCCGGTCCAACGGAGGCGGGGCGATCGCAATCCTCTTTCCGCCGTCATGCGAGGAAAAATTCAATCCCTTGAAACACATAACAGATTTGACAAGGACAATTTGGCGCCCATCTGTCCGTTCCGCCCCGGAACCGGGCGCGCTCGGCCGGTTAACTAGGTCGGGGCGGCGGTCTTGCCGGTCGCTGGCTGCGACAGTGAATTCGCCGCGCGCGACCACCAAGCTTTGCTGTCGCCGGGTGCCCTCCCATAGCGCTTTGTAACCTTGCCGGATTCGATCGTGGCGGTGCGTCGGCGGATGCGTCCGGTGAGTGCTTAGGCGCTATTGCACGCTGTAGCACATTCAGCGTAAAACGCCGTGCACGGATCGGAAAATAACGCCTTTACGGGCGTTTAAGGGCGATTCGATAGGGTTTAGCGAGCTGAAAACTCGGCGGGCGGAACGGCGATCCGGCGATGACGAAAAGCGCGATGCAGCATGACGCAACGAGCGGATTCTCCGCTCGTGGCTGCGCGCGCATCACGCTCACGCCCCGTCCTTCCCTCGGTTTGTCGCAAGACGGGCTTCTCCTCCTTAGCAGCCCCTAGGCGCCGGCGGGCGCGGGATCGTTCTCGCGCCGGGTGTTTAGGGGACCATAAGCGACAGGAGAGATCGAAGCCGCGAAACGCGGCGAACGGAAGGAACGTGTGGCCATGAGCACTAACAAAGTGAAATCAGAACAAGTCATCATCTTCGATACGACGCTGCGCGACGGCGAGCAATCGCCGGGCGCCGCGATGACGCTTGGGGAAAAACTCGAAGTCGCGGAATTTCTCGACGCCATGGGCGTCGATGTCATCGAGGCGGGCTTCCCGATTTCCTCGCCCGGCGATTTCGAGGCGGTGACGGAAATCTCCAAGCGGGTGAAGAACGCGTCCGTCTGCGGCCTGGCGCGCGCCGGCTTCAAGGACATCGACCGCGCCGGCGAGGCGGTGAAGACCGCCAAGCGTCCGCGCATCCATACCTTCATCTCGACCAGTCCGGTCCACATGAAGCACAAGCTCAATATGGGCTCGAACGCGGTGCTCGACGCTGTCGGCGCCTCAGTCGTGCGCGCGCGCAATCTGACCGACGATGTGGAATGGAGCGCGGAGGACGCCACGCGCACCGAGCGCGATTTCCTCTGCCGTTGCGTGGAACTGGCGATTCGTTCCGGCGCCACCACGATCAACATCCCCGATACGGTCGGTTATGCGACGCCGCAGGAATATTTCGAGCTGGTCACGATGCTGCGCGAAGGCGTGCCCAATGCGGACCGGGTGATCTTCTCCACCCATTGCCATAACGATCTGGGCTTGGCGGTGGCCAATTCACTGGCGGGCGTGCTCGCTGGCGCGCGCCAGGTCGAATGCACGATCAACGGCATCGGCGAGCGCGCCGGCAATGCGGCGCTGGAAGAGATCGTGATGGCGCTGAAGGTGCGCCACGACCGCATGCCCTTTGTCACCGGCATCAACGCGCAGATGTTGGCGCGGGCCTCCAAGCTGGTCTCCAACGTCACCAATTTCCCGGTGCAGTACAACAAGGCGATCGTCGGCAAGAACGCCTTCAGCCACGAATCCGGCATCCATCAGGACGGCATGCTGAAGAACGTGGAAACCTACGAGATCATGCGCCCGGAGGATGTGGGCGTGAAGGAGACCTCGCTGGTGCTGGGCAAGCTCTCCGGCCGTCACGCTTTCCGCGACAAGCTGACGAACCTGGGCTACGAGCTCTCCGACGCCGCCTTCGAGGACGCTTTCCGGCGCTTCAAGGAACTCGCCGACAAGAAGAAGACCATGTTCGACGAGGACATCGTCGCGCTGGTGGACGACGAGATCGTCCGCGGCCAGGACCCGATCACCGTCAAAGCGCTTCGCGTCGAGACTGGGATGGGGATCGCGCCCAGCGCCGATCTGACGCTTGACGTTAATGGTGAGGAGAAACGCGTCAAAACCACGGGTGACGGCCCGGTCGACGCGATCTTCAACGCCATTCACGAACTCTATCCGCACACCGCGGGTCTGCAGCTTTACGAGGTCCATGCGGTGACCGAAGGAACCGACGCGCAGGCGACGGTGAGCGTCAGGCTCGAGGAAAACGGACGTACGGTTACCGGCAGGGGGGCAGACACCGACACGCTGATGGCCTCCGCCTATGCCTATGTTAACGCTCTCAACAAGCTCTTGGTGAAACGCAATAAGCAGGCGCCTGAAGCCCTGAATGTAGCACGATGAAACAAAACGGCCCCGGCGGTCCTCCGCCGGGGCCGGTTGTGCGGGAACGGCAATTGCACGGCATGGCACCAGGTTAGAAAAGAAATGGCAGGTTAAGCATGTTCGGCAGTCTTCTCGGCGCGCTGTCGAGCGATATGGCGATTGATCTGGGAACCGCGAATACCCTGGTTTACGTCAAGGGCCGCGGCATCGTCCTAAACGAACCTTCCGTCGTCGCCACGATCAATCGCGGAGGCAAGAAACAGGTCCGTGCGGTCGGCAACGACGCCAAGATGATGCTGGGCAGGACGCCCGGCAACATCGAGGCGATCCGTCCGATGCGCGACGGCGTCATCGCGGATTTCGAGGTGGCGGAGGAAATGATCAAGCATTTCATCCGCAAGGTGCATAATCGCCGATCCTTCGCCAATCCGATGATCATCGTCTGCGTGCCCTCCGGCTCGACCGCGGTGGAGCGGCGCGCTATTCAGGAGTCGGCGCTCTCCGCCGGCGCGCGGCGCGTGTTCCTGATTGAGGAACCGATGGCGGCGGCGATCGGCGCCGGCTTGCCGGTCAGCGAGCCGACCGGCTCGATGGTCGTCGACATCGGCGGCGGCACCACCGAAGTGGCCGTGTTGTCGCTCGGCGGCATCGTCTATTCGCGCTCGGTGCGCGTCGGCGGCGACAAGATGGACGAGGCGATCATCGCCTATATCCGCCGCCATCAGAACCTGCTGATCGGCGAAGCCAGCGCCGAACGCATCAAAAAGGAAATCGGTTCGGCGGCGCCGCCCGCCGACGGCAACGGCGTGACGCTGGAGATCAAGGGGCGCGATCTGCTCAATGGCGTGCCGAAGGAAATCACCATCACGCAACGCCACATCGCCGAGGCTTTGGCCGAGCCGGTGGGAGCCATCGTCGAGGCGGTGAAGGTCGCGCTCGAAGCGACGCCGCCCGAGTTGGCCGCGGACATCGTGGACAAGGGCATCGTGCTGACGGGCGGCGGTTCGCTGCTCGCCAATCTCGATCAGGTGTTGCGCGAAGAGACGGGCCTGCCCGTATCCATCGCCGACGATCCCTTGTCATGCGTGGCGCTCGGCACTGGTCGGGTGCTGGAAAACACCAAAATGATGCGGCACGTGCTGACGACCGCTTTCTAGGTTTGAACGGGAGTTCAAGCGACGCGGGTTGGGTAGAGTATGGCGAACGGGACTTGGAGAATTGCGCGAACGCGTGGTGGCGCGCACCTCCCGCTGATCATCGTGGCCGCGCTTGCAGTGGCGCTCATCCTGATCGGCAAGGCGCAGTCTTCGCTGTTTGACCGCGCCCGCGCCCATGTCATGGACTGGATGAAGCCGGCGCTCGCGGCCACCCGCGAGCCCATGGTCGATTTCAACCGCTGGGTCGGCTCGATCGGCGAGATCTTCGCTGTCTATCAGGAAAACCTGAAGCTCAAGGAAGAAAACGCACGGCTGCTCCAGTGGCACAACACGGCGATTTCCCTGAACGAGCGGCTGAAGCGTTACGAGCTTCTGTTGCACGCCGTGCCCGATCCGGCGTTGTCTTCAGTGGTAGCGCGCGTGATCGGTCGCGCCAGCCATCCCTTCCTGCAAACCTTGATCCTTGACGCCGGAAGGGCGAACGGGGTGAAGCCAGGCCAGGCGGTGGTCGATGCGCGCGGCATGATCGGCCGCATCTTCCTTACCGGCGAACGTACCTCCTGGGTCATCCTGCTCACCGACTTGAACAGCCGCATTCCGGTTACCATCGAACCGGGCAATGCGCAGGCGATCATGGCGGGAGACAATTCGCCTACGCCAACCATCGAAACTTTTTCCCAAGGCACGCAACTCAAGGCCGGCGACCAGGTGGTCAGTTCTGGCGACGGGGATATCCTGCCGGAAGGTCTGCCGATCGGGGTCATCATGGCCGACGGGAAAGGCTATCGGGTAGCGCTATTCGCTGACCAGACCACAACCCAGGATGTGGAAATCCTTGACTTCAAACAGCCTCCGGAACAGGCACCGGCGCCGTCGCCTAACGATCTGCCGGTCACCGCAGCGGGGCTTCCGCCGGCCGCTCCACTGCCGCAGCAACCGGCCGCCGCCCCTCCGACCGTTACGCCAAGCACGGTGCCGCCGGCCAAGAGCAAGCCAGCGCCAACTCCAAAGACCCAGGAAGCAGCCCCGACCACGCCGGATAACAATCCGGACAATGACGTCCCGGACGTCGGCAATGAGTGAGGCCGGCGATGGAGCGTGCGGGTAACATCATGGGCAGCAGATTTCTCGCAAGCATCATCCCCGTATTGTGCGGCGTGATCGGCGTGTTTGCGGCCAATCTGCCTTTTTCGTTCATGGGCTCGTGGGTGCCGTCGCCTTTATACGCGCTGATGCCGGTCTATTTCTGGTGCCTGGTGCGGCCGGACCTGATGTCGCCGGCCTGGGCGTTTCTGATCGGCGTCCTGCACGACATTCTGTCGGGCGGCCCACCCGGCATCTGGGCCGCGTCCTTTGTCGCCACCTATGCCGTCATCGACCGGCAGCGCGACGCCTTCGCCGGGCTGTCGGGCTTGGGCGCCTTGCTGGGCTTTGCCACGGCGGCGCTGATCGCCTGCGGCACCGATTACGTCATCTTCGACATCTACCACTGGCGCGTGCTGCCGCTGACGCCTTACGCGAAAGAATTTGCGGTGACGGCGCTGTTCTATGCGCCCGTCGCCTTCGTGCTCGGTGCGATCCATCGCCATCTGGTCGGACCTTTGCGGAGCGATTTCTGATGCCGCTGTTTGACCGCAAGGACAAGAGCCGTTACGCGAGTTTCACGCGGCGCACGCTGATGCTGAGTGGCGGCATGACCGGGGTTTTCGCGCTGCTCGCCGGACGGCTGTATCAGCTGCAGATCGTCAACGGTAACCAGTACATGACCCAGGCCGAGGACAACCGCGTGAGTCAGCGGCTGATCCCTTCGCCCAGAGGCCGCATCATCGACCGCTTCGGCGTCGAGCTTGCCACCAACCGCAGGAACTATCGTATCGTCCTTGTCGCCGAGCAGGCCAGCAACGGCGTCGAAGCGGCGTTGGATGCGATCGGCAAGGTCATCGAGCTGCCGCCGCATCAGAAAGAAAAGGTGCTGCACGATCTTGCGCAAAACAAGAAATTCGTCCCCGTGCCGGTCGCCGAGAATCTGAGTTGGGAGGAGTTTGCGAGGCTCAATCTCCACCTGCCTTATCTGCCCGGCGTGCAGCCCGATGTCGGCGAGACGCGTTCCTATCCCTTTGGCGCGGAGCTCTCTCATGTGCTGGGTTACGTCGCGGCGGCGAGCCCGGAAGACAAGAAGGACGACGACGATCCGCTTCTCGATCAGCCCGGTTTCCGTGTCGGCAAGCGCGGCATCGAAAAAGAGTACGACGCCCAGATGCGCGGCACTGCGGGCGCCAGCCGCGTCGAGGTGAATGCCTATGGCCGGATCATCCGCGAATTGAACAGCGAGGCCGGCGTGCCCGGAAAGGACGTCTATCTCACCGTAGACCGCGAACTGCAGCGTTTCGTGGAGCAGAGGCTGGGGGACGAAAGCGCCGCCTGCGTGGTGATGGATACCGCCAGCGGCGACGTGCTGGCGCTCACGTCGACGCCGGGCTACGACCCCAACCTCTTCAATGTGGGCATCAATAATGAGCAATGGCATGGACTGATCAGCGACGATCACAAGCCCTTACTTAACAAGGCGCTGGGCGGCTCTTATCCGCCGGGTTCGACGTTCAAGCCGGCGATGGCGCTGGCGGCCGTCGACAACGGGCTCGCTGATCTGCAAATCAACTGCACGGGATCGATCCAACTCGGCAACCACGTCTTCCACTGCTGGAAGAAAGAAGGCCACGGCCATGTCGATCTGCATCGTGGCATCCAGGCATCGTGCGACATCTTCTTCTACGAAGTCGCCCGCCGGCTGGGCATCGACAAAATGGAGCAGGCCGCCCGCGCGCTCGGTTTGGGCGCGCCTACCGGCATCGAGCTGCCCGGCGAACTCGGTGGCTTCATTCCGAGCCGTGCCTGGAAGCTGGAGAAATTCGGCATTCCTTGGCAGCAGGGCGAAACCCTGGTCAGCGGCATCGGCCAAGGCTATGTGATGACGACGCCGCTGCAGCTCTGCACGCTGATCGCGCGCCTCGCCAGCGGCAAGGCGCTCACTCCGCGCATCACCTACGAGGTCGGCCCTACGCTGCAGCCACGGCTCGTTCCCGCGGCGTTGCCTTTCTCGGAAGCGGCGTTCACGGCGGTGCGTTCGGGTTTGAACGCCGTCACCAACGAGCCGGGCGGCACCGCCTATGCTTGGCGCATCACCCAGGCCGGTTTCGAGATGGCCGGCAAGACGGGCACCTCGCAGGTGCGCCGCATTTCGGCCGAAGAGCGTGTCACCGGCGTCAAAAAGAACGAGTCCCTGCCCTGGAATCTGCGCGATCACGCGTTGTTCATCGCCTACGCGCCTGTCGACCGGCCGCGTTACGCCTGCGTCGTGATGATCGAACATGGCGCGGTCGGCGCCCATCCCCAGGTGCAGATGGCGCGCGACATTCTGCTGTTCGCGCAGCAGCGCGATCCGGTGAAGATGCCGGTGGCTTATCCGGTCCATGCCGCCGAGGCGGGACCTGCGACCAAGGGGATGGGAACATGACGATGCGTCCCTACGCCGCCGCCCGCCGCACGCTCTCCTTTGTGGACAAGCTCTACGAGATCAATTGGGGACTTGTGCTGCTCGTCACGATCATCGCTTGCATCGGCTTTGCGATGCTCTATTCGGTGGCGGGCGGCTCGTTCTCGCCTTGGGCGGACAAGCAGATGGTGCGCTTCGTCATCGGCTTCGCCTTGATGATCGGCGTGGCGGTGGTCGACATCCGCTTCTGGATGAGCATCGCATACCCCTTTTATGTGGTTTCGCTTCTGTTGCTTGTCGGCGTGGATGTGGCCGGACATGTCGGCTTGGGCGCACAGCGCTGGATCACGCTCGGCCCGTTGGAACTGCAGCCGTCCGAACCGATGAAGATCGCCCTGGTTTTGGCACTGGCGCGTTATCTGCACGGCTTGAGCGTGGAAGAGGTTTCCAAGCCGCTGCGCTTGGCGATTCCGCTCATCATGATTGCGATGCCCGCCATCCTGGTGGCGATGCAGCCCAATCTCGGGACCACCATGATTCTGGCGGCGGACGGTGTATCGTTGCTGTTTCTGGCCGGCCTCTCCTGGTGGTGGATTGTGCCGACGGTCGCCGCCGCCACCGCCGCCGTTCCCATCGCCTGGAAATATATCCTGCACGATTACCAAAAGGCCCGTGTATTGACGTTCCTGAACCCGGAATCCGACGCTCTGGGAGCCGGCTGGAACATCACTCAGGCCAAGATCGCCATTGGTTCGGGCGGCGCCGCCGGCAAGGGCTTCCTGCAGGGCACGCAAAGCCGGCTCAACTTCCTGCCCGAGAAACAGACCGACTTCATTATCACGAATTTCGGTGAAGAATTCGGTTTCGTCGGCTGCATCGCGCTTTTGATTCTCTTTGCAGTGGTGATTGGCTATGGCGTGCAGATCGCGATGAGCGCACGCAGCCAGTTCTCCCGCCTGCTGGCGATCGGAATTGTCCTCAATTTCTTCTTCTACATCATGATCAATTCCGCGATGGTGATGGGTCTGATCCCGGTGGTGGGCATCCCCATGCCGCTGATTTCCTATGGCGGCACGGCCATGCTGGCGGTGATGTTCGGTTTCGGCCTGCTGCTCAGCGTGCATGTGCACCGACAGATCGAAATCCCGCGGCATTCGGCGGGAATCATCTAGACTAAGCCCTTCACTTTTCTCATGGATCGGGCACGTGAGAGGCGGGGCTCGTGGCGCATGGACATGCCGCAGACCCTCTGCTATAGGCGCGCCTCCTTGACCGGGTGATTAGCTCAGGCGGTAGAGCAGCTGACTCTTAATCAGCGGGTCACAGGTTCGAGTCCTGTATCACCCACCAAGGATTTCAGGGGCTTAACCACCACTCGATGTCGTCTTCTGCCGGTCGTTCGGGTACACTGTCACGAACAACGACAGGAGGATACCGTGCGCCACCGGATGAAGCTGGTCTGCCTCGCGCTCATGCTAGCAACCTCGACCGCCCGCGGGGACATCGCGCCGGAACCGGACCGCGGTCCGCCTATGGCCAGCGCCGGCGGTTTGGACTTCGCCATCCAATCGGTCGAGGTGACGTTCCCCCCCGGCTACACCAAGACGCTGCCGGTCGTCATGCTCGTCGGATGCACCGACGGACACCCCAATTGCAAGCTGGCCCGATCCAAGAATCTCATCGGGATGGAGGTACTTACTGTCGACGACCAGTATCTCCATCCTGAGATCGGCATGGTGCAGCAGATCGTTGACGCCTTCGAGGGCAAGTCGGCCGCCAAAACGGTCACCCTTGAATTGTATTTGCGCGGGTCCAACGGTGATTCGATAAAGGTGTTCTTCGCCCGGCACTGACAGTCTGCCGCATGGCGGGTTGATGGTCGTGCGCCTTGACGACGCGTGAAAGGGCTGGACCAAGCCACACTGAGCGAGACGATGACGGAGGTTGAAGCGCTTCTGATCTCGGCGGCGATAGAGGCGCCGATTGCGTATCTGATCGTCCGGGCAATGCATTGGCCGAGCCGTGGCGCGGTCCAGGCGGGGTTCGCGGCCGCGGTGGCGACGGCGGTGACCCATCCCCAGCTTTGGTCTGCTGCTTTGTGGGCTTATCCAAGGTTTGGATACTGGCCGAGCGTCATTTTCCTGGAAATGATTGTTGTTCTTGTCGAGGGCGGCCTGATCGGCTGGATGGCGAGCCTTTCGCTTCACCGCGCCATGCTCGTGTCGTTGGCAACCAATACCGCTTCCTGTGCCGCCGGCTTCCTGATCCATGGTTGACGTGGGCCGGCAAGGATAAAGATAAGAAGCGGAATTTCTAGCCAGGCACGGATGGACGCGAAGATACCATAGAGCGCGCGCGCGTCCGAAAAGCGGTGAAAGAATTGCGCAGCGGCAAGCGTCTTACGCCCGCAGATCTACATCGCGATTTGAGCGCATGTCTCCCCCCGGGGGTCCAATCAAACCCTGATCGCTCGACCCCGTCATTTTGTTCGCCTGTTAATGATCGTTCGCCGGTGACTCAAATTTCGCGCGTGCCTACACAATGCGTCATGGCGTTCAGCTGATAACGTATTGTCTGGCGCATCGTCGCTGCGCCGGCCGAGGTATGTCCCTCTAGTGCGTCCAGCAGGCCGAGCAGCTTGCGGCCGTTGAAGCGCATAATGTTATCGAAGATTTCGTCCGCACTATTTTCTCCGATGTCGCGCATCAGGTGGTAGAAAATCCCTTTGGACAGTCTTGGGAAATTCGCGTTTCCGATCATCAGATGTGAGATGAGGACATTCTCGCCTTCCACCTTCATCTCCGGCACGCGGGTGCGGTTGAGCGTCGTCTTCGCCCGTAGCCTTCTGGCGATAGTGAGCTTGTGTCTTTTGAGAGGAACAGCGAGCGGCAACGAGAAAGCGACCGGCGCGGCGCTGGCAAATCCGAACGTCGCAAAAAGACCGAGCGCATCGCCGTCGGAATAGCGCACCAGGACTTCATCCGGAAAGATGCCCTGAACGCGTATGCCGTTCGCAACCTTGAAACGCGCCAACTGGCCGTAATTTGCAAGCTCGATGACTGGCATCAAAATTGTGCGGCCGCCAGCCGTTAGCGAGCGCGATGTCAGGAAATACCGTTGCACCCATTCCGAAGGATCCGGACCGGGCTGCGACGAAACGGCGAGCGACGACGCAAGAAAGTCGCGCGCCGCCTGCGGCAGCGAAGACAGCATCTGAAGTTTCGCTTCGCAGTCGGCGCGCCCGCCGCCGCCCCAGGAAAAGACATTCTGGTAGTTCTCGAAGAACCTTTCCGCGCGCGTCGACTTATCCGAAGCCTTCCTCAGGCGCAGCATGCCGCCGTCGAAAAAAATCCTGGCGGCTTCGAAGAGCAGGTCGGTGGGCGCGAAGAGATGAACCGGCTTTTCCGGGTCGATCGGGAACAGGCCCCGGCCATAGCGGCCGTCCTTCTGACAGACATTCTCGGCAATGCCGCCCAGCGCCCGAAACTCCTCGAGCATCTCGTCCCAGGCCATGGCAATCGGCATCGATTTGAACCTTTGGAGACAGGAGCCGTTCCGCTGAGGAAAGTGTGTCCCTAGTACAACACTGTCAATTTCCGCCCGAGAACATTCCAAAAAATATACTTCGCAATACTTGAAGATTTATAATTGCTCTAATAATAAATCACAACGGTTCGGTACCTGATGCGGCGTTGGCGATAGAGCGCACTTTTTTTGGGGGGGCACATGAACAGACTTGTCCGAAGCCTGATGTCCGGCGCGTCGCTGGCGGCGTTGCAACTCATGGGATTAGGTGGAACGGGCAGAGCGTTCGCCGCAGGCATCACAGTCGCCACAACGCGCGGTTCGCTCACCGTGCCGGCGACAGGCGCCGTGGACTTTATTGAAGTCACCAACACGGGCCATGTGAACGGCAGCGTGACGAACGAAGGAACCGTGGGCGTCTCCGAGGTCGGCATTTCGGTGGACAACGGTGGTTCGATCACCGGCTCAATCGTCAACGCGAAGAGCGCCGTGGTAAGCGCAACCAGGCAAGGCGTCTTTGTCGGCACGACCGCGCTGCTCGGCGGCGCGATCTCCAACGCTGGCAAAATCCTCGTGGTGAACGATCGCTCCGGATCCGAGAGCGCAGCTGCGACCGGCATCTACTGGGCCAATCCGGGCCTTCATGCTGCGGTGACAAATTCCGGCGCCATCACCGCGCACGCCGCAGCAGGGTTCACATCCACAGCATCTGTGGACGCGTTTGGCGCCCTCGTCGGCGCAGGTAAACACGGTTCAGAAAATATGAATCTGGAGTTCACCAACTCCGGAAAGATTCAGGTCACTGCGCTTGCACTTGCGACGTCCGAAGTGAGAGCGCACGCCGTCGGAATCGCGATCGGTACCCGGAGCCATTCTATTAGCGGCTCGACAGTCGATGCCGTCGTGCACAATACGGGTTCGCTGACCGTTCACGCGACGGCCAGAGACACCGGCGGGTCCGCCGACATTGTGACCGCCAAAGCTACGGGCGTTGCGGTGAATGTCTCTGACACCGCGCATGAAGCCGATGCGGGACTGACGAATTCGGGTTCGATTTCCGTGCGCGCGCAAGCTACGGGCGCGTACGCATTCGCCGATGCGATAGGAGCGGGGTTGCAAGCTGTTGCAAACGGCTCGAACGCGGCGGCCGCAACCCTCGTCAATTCCGACACCATTCATGCGTTGGCCGACGTTAAGAACGCTCGCGGATCGGCGTCGGGGGCAAACGCTCATGCTCTAGGCATCGCCCTTCTGGTGCAAGCGAGTAGCGGCGCAGCCATGGCAAAGGCCACAAACCTGGCCGGCGGTCACATTACCGCCAGCGCAAAAGCGACGGGTAGCATAAGAATCGCAGCATCGGCCTCTGGCGCCCACCTCCGGGCAGAGGGGAAAACCGCCACGGTGGCGTTGTCGAATTCCGGCGATATCAGCGTTCTGGCCCAGGTACAAGCTAACGGCCACGCTGTCGCCAATGCCCTGGGCGCGACTTTGATCGCAGACGGGACGAACGCTTCGGCGGTCATGATCAACGCGGCCGGCGCGCATCTGGATGTTTCGGCCAAAGCGACCGACCCAGTTGTGCACGCGTCCGCGACCGCGAGCGCAATCGGTGTCAGGGAAGACGAGACAGGCAAAAAGACGGTCGCACAAGTCGCCAATTCCGGAACCATCGACGTGAAAGCCGTCGCGTCGGCGGCGTCTTCCTCCGGCGACGCCCTTGCCAGGGCAGAAGCCTATGGTATCGAACAATCCATAGGCGGCAAGTCGGCCACCAATGAGAATGCACGCTTTACGAACGCGGCAGGCGCTGTCCTGCAGGTGACGGCAAGCGCGCAGGCATCCGCTCCGGGAAAAACTGCCTCCGCACAGGCCAACGGCCGGGTCGCCGTCGCTCAGGACGGGTTCGGAGGTGGGGCCGGCAGCAGCGTCGATCTTTCACTGAGCAATTCCGGGTCGATTATTGTCGACGCACATGCGGTGGCCACGGGCGCCGCTGCCCATGCGCTTGCTGTTCTTGATTCACACGCAGAGGGTGTGATTTCGCAGAACGTCTTGTTCGCAAGCACGGCGAATCTGAGCATCAAAAACGCCGGAACGATCGACGCGGTCGGCGATGCTGTCGCGCATGGCGGCGCGGCGCATGCGGCTGCTGAACTCGACTACGGCGTCTATCAGTTCGTGGAATCCGCTCAGGCCGCCTCGATGCAGATCACCAATGCGGCGCCTGGCAAGATCACCGAGCATTTGGCTGCGAGCGCGTTTGCTACGGGCACAGGGAAGGCCGTGGCCTCGGCCCAGCTTATGCGTGGGATTGGGCAACAGGGCGATATCTTCAGCACCGCTTCCAAGGCGGGCGTTGCGACCGCGGGCATTTCCAATTCAGGCTCGATCGACATTAGCGCCTTCGCGCGCGCGCAGGGCTCGCATGTTGCCACCGCTACCGCTCGCGCACATTCCAGCCATTCCTCCGGTATCCGTGCGATGGGCATTTCGCAGGCGCTGCGTGGCGCGCACAGCAGTAGCCGCAGCCTGCCCGCCGACGAGTTTACGGAGAGCTTCACTAACACCAACAGCGGCACGATCAGCATAGGGGCAAAGGCGGTCGCGTCGAACCTGGCGGAAACAGGGACGGGAAATGTCCATGCCTTTGCAGGCATGAATGCCGGCATCGCTCAATGGGCGACTTCGGCCGCCAAGGCGGTGCTGTCGTTCAGCAATGCAGGCAAGATCGCGATAGGCGCGACGGCGACGGCTGTAGCGCTGGTGGGGACAGCCAACGCGGATGCCTTTATCGATGAAGGCATTGCTCAGGATGCCGAGGCGACGCAAGCGTCGGAAAACTTCAGCAACTCGGGATCGATTACGATCGATGTTGCGGCCAAGGCCGCTGGTGTTACGCACGCATCCGCACAGGCAGATGTTTACGCCGGGGTGGATCAGTACGAACAGGCCAGCGGCGCGTCCGAAACTCTGGATAATTCGGGCGCGATCCGGATCAGTGAAACCGCGCATGCGCAAGCGGACGTGAAGGCATTGGCCGACGTCAGCGGCGAAGATCCTTATGTGGTCTACCAGGATATACGGGCTGAAAGAGGCGCGTCTCCTGCCACTATTGCGCTCATCAATGAAGCGGGCGGTATTCTGTCCGCTTCCGGTCTGGCCGTGGCGATCGGCAAGACGGCGACCGCCTATGCCCGATATACTGGCGTGGGGCAGGAAGTATATGGGACAAACAGCGCCGCGCTCTCGTTGGAAAATGCCGGGACGATCGGCATTAAAATGGCAGATTCGGCTGTCGGTAGCGCCGCTGCCGTGGCTAACGCCTATGCCCTGGGTATCGAGCAACGCATCTACGCGTATTACGCGACCGGGACGCCAATAACGGGCGAGATCAGTGCGACCAATTCCGGTACTTTGTCCGTCGCAGCGAACGCCGTGGCCAAAGGCGCAGCCGCAACTGCTCGAGCCACCGCCATCGGCGCCGTTCAGGACGGCGAATATCTCGCCTTCACCGCCGACTTCGCCAATACGGGCAAGATCTCCGTCGCGGCGGCAGCCACGGCGGCCGGCGGCAAAGCGACTGCAAATGCGACGGGTCTTTTCGTCAACGGGTTTGGTCGTGTCACGCGGACCTCGCGCCTCCAGCCGGTATCGGCAGAGATAGAAGCCACCAACAGCGGCACGATAAATGTGACGGCCAACGCCGCCGGTGCGACGGCGCAAGCCGTTGCCAAAGGCATCGTCGCAGACCTGACGTCCGAGATACTGCACAAGAATACGTCCGCATCGGGAATTAATACTTATAGCTCGGAAGAGATCAGCGCCCCTGTTTCCGGAAACGTCGAAAACGACGGCGTGCTGACCGTGCAGGCCGCGGCGGCCGGAGGCAAGGCGGAAGCGGACGGGGTCGAACTGTTTAACACCGATCAGACGGTCACCGTGACGAACAAGGGATCGATCGATGTTGCGGCGACGGGCGCCACGGCCGTTGCCCGCGGGCTCTATGAACATGGCTGGAGCCAACAAGAGCACCAAACCTATCATTGGCCTTCAGGTCATTTTGCCTCGCAAAGGACCGAGACTTCGGTCGACGGGCCGGCTGAACTGATCTCCGGCACCATCGAGAATGACGGTGTCCTGAGTGTCGGCGCCAATGGGACCGTTAGCGCCGCGGCGGACGCGGTTGCTCTCAATGCGTGGGATGTCTCGGCGACGATCGACAACAAGGGGAAGATCACCGCGGCCGCCAGCGGGGCGTCTGCCGCCGCGAACGGCATCCACGTCTTTGCGCAGAACATCAATCACTTCCACACGACCAACGAGCACTACGATTCCGCGGCACATAAATATGTGACTGCCACGCAGAAGCACACATCGCAGACGGCGGTCCACGGCAACGCGTTCTCGGGAAAGATCGAGAATGACGGAACGATTACCGTTTCGGCCAAAGCGAACGGCGGCAAGGCGGTTGCGGACGGCATCAATCTCGAGGTGGACCATTACACCGGCGCGATCGTCAACACCGGCACGATCCATGTGGTAGCAAACGGCACGACAGCGGTGGCCGACGACATCGTCATCACCGATTTTCCAGTGCCCCCCAGCGGCACGGGCTCCATCGAGAACAATGGCGGCACGCTCTATGCGGGCGTGTCGGACGGCGGCGCCGTCACGCGCGACAACGCGATCGACCTGAGCGCCGCGCCGAATCCCGTGACCATCGGACTGAACGGCGGAACGATCTACGGCAACGTCGTGGAGTCCGCGGGCGGCAACGCAATAACCGTCGGGTCCGGCAACACATTGTTCGACGGCGTCATCAATCCGTCGAAGGCCAAGCTTGGCACGCTGACCATTGCGGCGGGCGGCACGCTGGAGCTTGCTGCCAACGCGGCCGAAGGGGCGGGCGCGGCGTACGTCAACAATTACGTCCAGAACGGAACCCTGATGCTCGACGTCACGCCGGGCACCAACGGCACGATCACCGCGAACAGCGCCACGCTCGGCGGCGCGGCGTCGGTCAAGCCGATGCTCGGCAACGGAGTCTACGGTCCGAAAACAACCTATAAAGTGGTGTTCTCCGATACGCCCATCACCACGCAATGGAGTTCGGTCTCGATAGCCGGCGGCAGTGTGTTTCTGTCGGCGGCCGGCCAATACACCACCAACGAGGCCGATGTCGTGGTCACCCGCATCGCGTTCAACGCTGTGCCGGATCTGACGCCGAACGAAAAGGGCGTCGGCGGCGTGCTGGAGGCAATCTACGACAGCATGGGGACGACCGGTCCGATGGGCAACCTCGTCTTGGCGCTGTTCCACCTGGACCAGAAGGATTATTCGGCGGCGCTGGATTCCCTTTCCGGTGAGCAGATCGGCGAGATCGAAGCGGGCAACATGGCCGCCGTGAATTCGTTCTTCGAACAGATTCAGGATCACATCGGCGCGGGCTCGGCGTACGGCACGCAAACGGTTTCGCTTGGCGGGGCTGCGGTCACGCCGGCGCAGGCGTCGGGTCTTGTCGGTTCGGTCTGGGGCGGCGCGTTCGGGTCTTGGGGCAACACATCGGCGACGATCTCCGGGCCCGGCTATACCACTTCAAACAATGGGCTCATCCTCGGCTATGACCGGCCAGTGCTGCCGAACCTCACGCTGGGCGTGGCCGGCGAGTACAGCAATGGCTCGTTGAGCATCGACCAGTCGGCCGGCTCCGGCACCTTTAGCGGCGTACAGGTCTCAGCCTATGGGCGCTTCACGTTCGACAGCGGTGTTTACGCCCTGGGCGATGTGTCCGTTGGGTCGTATACCGACCGTTCGCGGCGCTTCGTTTCGATCCCGGGCTTCGGATCGGGCAATGTGCTCGGCAAGTTCTCGACGCGCGTGTTCGGCATCTATGGCGAAGCGGGCTATACCTATCAGACCGGCAGCTTCGTCAATCTGACGCCTTACGTCGCGCTGCGCTATCAGGACGGCGGCTCGGGCGCCTTCGACGAAACGGGGCTTCCCGCTGTCAATCTTCACGTCGACGCCGCAAACTCGGTCACGACTTCGTCGTTCATCGGCTTGAGCTTCTCCACGATGCTGCAGGCCGGCGAAGAAGGGACTTTCGAACCGCATGTCAAGATCGCTTGGAAGCACGATTTCACAAGCAACGCCTGGGTTGTGAATGCGGCCTTTGCGGCGGTGCCTGCGGATGGTTTTGCAGTCAATGGCTCCGCTCTTTCGAAGGAGAGCGCCGTTCTAGGGGCAGGCGTGACGGCCAAGGTCGGTGACGACACCAACGCGATGCTTGACTATGACGGACGCTACAGCGCCGATCACACGGAAAACACGATCATGGGACGTCTGCGGATCAAATTCTGACCACGGAAGACGCCAAGGTATTTGCTGCGTTGTACGTCACACGGAATGGAATATGAACTTTAAGGACATGGCTCTGCGCCAGGTGCAGAGCAAGCCCCTCTATGCGCTGGCGGCTGTTCTTGCGTTCGGTGCCCTGACCGGAATTGCCGGCTATTATATCGGAAAGGCGCAGCACACTGAGACCGTGGAGAGCCTGCCGGCCGTCACTGCCGGGCGATATGCTGCGGGCGAGGGCATCACGCGGCTTCCGCCTCGCAGCTTCGGGCACTGGATTCTGGCCTGCATTCTCGATGCGTCGAAAACAAAGCATTGCAGCATTTTGCTGCGCGCCGTCGATGCAAGCAGCCACAAACTTGTTCTCAGCCTGATCGTGTCGCGCAACCAGAACGGCCAGGATATGCTTGTCGCGCTTACGCCGCCCAATGCCGCGCTCGCCGGCGGCTTCCGCTTGACGTCTGGAACCGGCGCGGTTCGCAACATCCCGTTCCGCGCCTGCGGCCCGGGCGCTTGCCGCGCGGCGATCCCGCTCGATCACGATCTGGCTGCCGCCGTGTCGTCGAGCGCGACTGTCTCGGTGAGCTACGAGGCGGCAATGGGCCAAACGGTTTCTTACGTCCTTCCGTCCACGGGTTTTGATCAAGCCTACGCGGCTTGGCACGTTGAGGATTCGGCTTCCGCAGCCAAATAAGTGTCCCGGTGGGCTTCGGATGACCCGTTGCCCGCGCACTTTATATGCCTGATTGTAAATGATAATCTGGAAAGCGTGTATAATACGCCGATGGAAATCCGATGCTGCCATTATCCGGTGCGCGCGGTTTGAAGGGACGAAATTTTGAGCGACACGCCTAAACCCGTTCGGCCGAACATTCCGGCGCCGGGGGCAAAAGAGCCCGCGCGCGAGTGGATGTCCGTGCCGGATGCGATTGCCAAGGCGACGCAACTCTACACGGCTGGAAGGCTCCGCAAGGCTGAAATCCTGACCCGCGATATTCTTATTGCCCGTCCGCAGAACGCCGAAGCTCTCAATATTTTGGGTGTCATCCTGCACGGTCAGGGCAAGGTGGACGAAGGCATCGCCAAGGTTCGTGAGGCGGCGGCCTGTGGCGCATCCAATCCGAACATCTTCGCAAATCTCGGCGAGATGGAGCGCAAGGCGAAGAACCTGGAAGCCGCCGAAGCTGCGCTCAATCGCGCCATCGCGCTCGATCCGGAATCGGCACAGGCGCACAACAATCTGGGAATCGTGTTTTACGACAAGCGGGAATTTCAGAAGGCCGCGGACAGCTATCGCGCGGCGATCGCGCTGGTCGAGGACTATCCCGAGGCGCACAACAACCTCGGCAATGCGCTGCGCGCTCTCGACGACATCCACGAAGCGATGAAGGAATACGAGCGCGCCATCGAACTGCGGGAGGATTACGCGGAAGCCTATAATAACATGGGCACTGCATTGCGCGATCTTCAGAAGTTCGAGGAGGCCGAATACTCATACCGGCGCGCGGCGACTATTCGTCCAAGCTATCTTGAGGCGTTGAACAACCTCGCCAACCTTCTTGTGTTCCTGAAGCGGTATGACGATGCGCTGCGGGTCCTGGGCGATACGCTGAAGATTTTTCCCAAGGACGTGGGAACGCTCGTCACGACGGCGCATGCGCAGATGGCGCTCGGAAACAATACGCTCGCCAAGCGCGCGGCCGAGCTTGCCATGGTCGAAGATCCGAAGAACGTGAGCGCTTTGTGCCTGCACGGGCAGATCTGCCACGAAACGGATCAATTCGACGAAGCGCTCAAGGCCTATGAGGCCGCCCTGGAAATCGATCCCAACAGCGTCGAAGCACTCAACCTGTACGGCGTCGCGCTGAAATCGGTGGGCCGGCTCGAGGATGCGCGCAGCGCCTTTATGAAGGCGCTGGAACTGCATCCGCGCGCCATCGGCGCTTATTCCAACATCGTGGATCTGGAAAACTTCACCAAGGACCATCCTCTATTCAGGGCGATGAGCGATTTGCTTGCGAATGCCAAGGAGCCGGAACAGGAGCGCTTCATGGCGCTGCACTTCGCGCTCGGCAAGGCAAATGACGATGCGGGCGAATATGAAGCCGCCTTGAAGCATTTTTCCACCGGTGCCAGGCTGAAGCGGTCCCAGCTCGATTATGACGAGCGCGAGGCATTCGCCTTCTTCGACGACATTCGAAAGACCTTCGACGAGGAATATTTCGCAAACCTGCCTTTTGAAGGCAATCCGACCAGACTTCCGATTTTCATCGTCGGAATGCCGCGATCCGGCTCCACGCTGACCGAGCAGATCATCGCGAGCCACCCGCAGGTTTATGGCGCGGGTGAAATCAAGAACCTGAGCAGCAGCCTGGGCGCGGTGCGCGCGCGATTCCCCAACGTCGCCAAGTTTCCAGACATGGCGAAGTCGATGAAGCCGTCCCAATTCGCCATGATCGCGGACAATTATTTGAAATCGATTTCGCAATTCTCGGCGACGGCGACGCGCGTCACCGACAAACTGCTGACCAATTATTATTTCGTCGGGATGATCGCGACGCTTTTCCCGAACGCCAAGATCATTCACACGATGCGCAACCCTGTGGACACGTGTCTTTCGTCATTCACCAAGCTTTACAAGGACGACATGCCCCACTCCTACGATCTGGCGGAATTGGGGCGCTATTACAGCAAGTATCGCGAGCTGATGGCGCATTGGCGGCGCGTATTGCCGCCCGGCATCATGCTTGAAACGCAGTACGAACAGGTTGTCGCCGACGAGGAAACAGCGGCGCGGCAGATCATCGAGTTTCTCGACCTTCCGTGGGACGATCGATGCGTTAATTTCCACGAGACGAATCGTCCGGTAAAGACCGCCAGCGTCAGTCAAGTCAGAAGGCCGATCTATAGCTCTTCGGTCGAGCGCTGGCGCCGCTACGGCGCGGGCTTGCAGCCGCTGATTGATGCGCTGGACGCGGGGGTGCCCGAGTAGTCGGCGGCTCGATTCCTCCGGGTGCCTGAACGTCACGCCATCCTGCAGCCGGATGGGCGGCGAGCTTCGTTGCGGAGGCGGGTTTGCAAAATTCCGGCTGTTGCTGTTCGACCTCGTGAATAAGACTTTCAACCTTCGCTATCTTCAATCCATGAACAGCATCGCCGGATGTTCCAGCAGCGCCTTGACGCGCTGGATGAACTCGGCGGCGTCGTGGCCGTCGATCACGCGGTGATCGAAGGAAGACGACAGGTTCATCATCTTGCGCACTTCGATCCGGCCGTCGCGCACGACGGGGCGCTCGACGATGGCGTTGGGTCCGATGATGGCGACTTCGGGGTGATTGATCACCGGTGTCGCGACCAGCCCGCCCAGCGCGCCCAGGCTGGTGATGGTGATGGTGGAGCCCGACAATTCTTCTTTCGTGGCCTTGTTTTCGCGGGCGGCGGCTGCGACGCGGGCTATCTCGGTCGCGCCGTCCCAGAGATCGCGGCTTTCGGCATGGCGCACCACCGGCACCAGTAGGCCGTTCTGCGTTTGGGTGGCGATGCCGACATGGATCGCCCCATGGCGGCGGACCACGCCCGCCTCGTCGTCGAACAGCGCGTTGATCTGCGGAAAATCGGGAAGCACGCGCACCAGCGCCCGCATCAGGAAGGGCAGCACGTTGAGCTTGGGCTGATCCGCGCGCCGGGTCGCGTTCAGATGCGCGCGCAGGGATTCCAGCTCCGTCATGTCGACCTCGTCGACATAAGTATAATGCGGGATACGGCGTTTGGATTCCTGCATCTTTGCCGCGATCTTGCGGCGCAGCCCGATCACCTTCACCTCTTCGACGCCGTCGCGCGCGACGTTGCGAGACGAGGCACCGCTCGTGATGAACGCATCGAGATCGGCGTGGGTGATGCGCCTTTCGGGACCGCTGCCGGGCACCGAGCGCAGTTCGATGCCGAGCGCCTGCGCGCGTTGGCGCACGGCCGGCGCGGCCAGTGGTTTTTCGCTTGCGGCGGCGACGGGTTCGACCGGCCTGGGCGGCACTGGTCCTTTCTTCCTCGCTACAGGCGCCGGTTTCACGATGGGTTTGGTTTCCGCCATCGGCGCCGACAGGGTCTTGCCGTTGCCGGCGGCGTTTCCCGCGCCCTCCACCTCGAGTTCGACCAGCGGCGCGCCAACGGTCGCCTTCTCGCCCAGTTCGCCGTGCAGCGCGACGATCCGGCCGGCGACGGGTGAGGTCATCTCTACGGTCGCTTTGTCCGTCATCACGTCGACCAGGTCCTGCTCTTGCTTGACGGTGTCGCCGACCTTGACGTGCCAGGCAACGATCTCCGCCTCGGTTGTGCCTTCGCCGACGTCGGGAAGCTTGAAGACATAGTGGCTCATGATCAGCCCTCCAGGGCGCGTCGCATGGCGGCCGTCACGCGCGCCGGACTGATGAAGTATTCCCACTCGAAACCATGCGGATAGGGCGTGTCGAAGCCGCAGACGCGTTCGATCGGCGCCTCGAGGTGGTAGAAGCAATGTTTCTGCACCAAGGCGGCGAGTTCGCCGCCGTAGCCGCTGGTTTCCGTCGCCTCGTGGACGATGACGCAGCGCCCGGTCTTCTTCACCGAGGCGATGACGGCGTCCAGATCGAGCGGCACCAGAGTGCGCAGATCGAGGATCTCGGCATCGACGCCGCTTTCCTCAACGGCGGCGCGTACGACATGCACCATCGTGCCATAGCAAAGCAGCGTGACGGCTTCGCCTTCGCGCACGATGGCGGCCTTGCCCAGCGGCACGGTGTAATAACCTTTGGGTACTTCGCTCGCGGGATGCTGCGACCACGGCACCGCCGGCTTCTCGTGATGGCCGTCGAATGGGCCGTTATAGATGCGCTTCGGCTCGAAGAAGATCACCGGATCGTTCGATTCGATGGCGCTGATGAGCAGCCCCTTGGCGTCGTAAGGCGTGGAGGGAATGACGGTCATCAGGCCGGCGACGTGGGTGAACAAAGCTTCTGGGCTTTGGCTGTGGGTCTCGCCGCCGAAAATGCCGCCGCCGTACGGACTGCGCACCGTGATGGGCGCCGTGTAACCGCCGACCGAGCGGTATCTTATCCGGGCGGCTTCCGACACCAGCTGATCGTAGGCCGGATAGATGTAATCGGCGAACTGGATTTCCACCACTGGGCGCAGGCCGTTGACCGCCATGCCGATACCGACCCCGACGATGCCAAGTTCGCAGACCGGTGTATCGAAACAGCGGTTCTTGCCGTATTTTTTCTGCAGGCCTTCTGTGACGCGGAAGACGCCGCCGAAATAGCCCACGTCTTCGCCGAAGGTCAGGACCTTGGGATCCTTCGCCAGCATCACGTCGAGCGCCGAGTTGAGCGCCTGGATCATGGTCATCGCGGGCACGGCTCAGACTCCCAGTTCTCGGCGCTGCAGCTTGTGGCGCCAATCGGGTTCTTCGAAGACATTCTCGAAAAGCGCGGACGGGTTCGCGTGTCTGCCGGCCTCCAGCGTGCCGATGCTTTCCGCCTGGGCCTGCAGGGTGCGGACTTCTTCGGCGGCTTCCTTTTCATAGGCGGCGTGCTGTTCTTCCGACCATTCGCCCAGCGCGATCAGGTGCCGCTTCAAGCGGTCGATCGGGTCGCCCAGCGGCCAAGCGGCATAGTCGTCGGCGGGGCGATAGCGCGCGGGATCGTCGCTGGTCGAATGAGCATCGCCGCGATAGGTGACGAACTCGATGACGGTGGCGCCGAGGTTGGAACGGGCGCGCTCGGCGGCCCATTGCACGGCCGCGTAGCTGGCCAGGAAATCGTTGCCGTCGACGCGCAGGGCCGGCAATCCCACGCCCACTCCGCGCGAGGCGAAGGTGGTCTGCTCGCCGCCGGCGATGGCCTGGAACGTCGATATCGCCCATTGATTGTTCGAGATGCTGATGATGACCGGCACGCCGTAGACCGACGCAAACAGCATGCCGGCGTGGAAATCGCCCTCCGCGGTGGCGCCGTCACCGACAAAAGCGACCGCGATCTTGTCGTCGCCGCGAAAGGCCGAAGCCATCGCCCAGCCCACGGCTTGCGAGACCTGCGTCGCCAGATTGCCCGACATCGCGAAGTATCCGTACTCCGGATAGGAATAGTGCATCGGCATCTGCAGGCCGCGCAGCCTGTCGCCGGCATTGCCGTAGGTCTGGTTCATCATGTTGATGATCGGGCAGCCGCGCGCGATCAAAAGCCCTTGCTGACGGTAGGAGGTGAAGCACATATCGTCGGCGTTGAGCGCGAAGGCATGGGCGACGGCGATGGCCTCTTCGCCCAGGCCGCGCATGTAGAACGAGGTCTTGCCCTGGCGCTGGGCGCGGAACATGCGGTCTTCGAATATCCGGTCGACGACCATGAACTTCAAGGCGCGGCGCAACGTCTCCGGCGTCAGGCGCGGGTTCCAGGAACCGACGGCTTGATGGTTCCAGTCCAGCACGCGGATCAGGTCGTACGCGAGCTCGCGCATCGCGGCAGCGGGCGCGGCGACGTCGGGGCGGCGGACGCTGCCTGCCTCCGGAATCTTGAGATAGCTGAAATTCGGCTTTTCGCCCGGCCGCGCCGGAGCGTCCGGGATATGCAGACTGAGTTTGACGGTGTTGCGCAAAGGGGCACCTCCACGCCTGACAAAGAGCCGCCCGGCTGGGGGCCTACGGTTAAGTATAGCTCGGCATTCGCGAGATAATCTTGCGAAATTGAATGCCGTGCCAGGCTAATAATAGGAATTTGTTGCGGTTTTCATCACGAAATTAGGATGTTTCCATAAATAGCCGATATCAACCGCTTGAAATGCGTGAGGAACACGACCATGCCGCCAATCTGAGCGGCTAGATCGGATACGTCGATAGCAGCAGGCTGGTTTCAGAACCGGCGATGCCCTCGATCTGCCGGATGCGGTGCAGCGCCTGATCGAAGGCTTCCAGGCTTTCGGTGTTGAGTTCCAGCACGAGATCCCAGCGGCCGTTGGTGGTGTGGACCGCAGCGACCTCGGGGTAGCCGCGCAGAAGTTTGATGATCCGTTCCGAGCGCTCGCCCTCCACGGCGATCATCATGATGGCGCGGACGCGCGGCGTCTCCGCTTCTTGGCGGATGCGGATGGTGAAGCCCTGGATCGTGCCGCGTTCGGTCAGACGGTTGATGCGGTTCTGTACCGTGCCGCGCGACACGCCCAGCGCCTTCGCCAAGGCGGCGACGGGAAGACGCGCGTTGTTGCGCAACAGGGTGATGAGTTGCCGGTCCTTGTCGTCCATGCAATAACCTAACCTGTCAATTCGTCAGCCATTGTTGGCATAATGACAGAAAACTTCGCATTTTCCAACATCCTGCTGGCTTTTTGTTAGCACGCTCTTGGCCGAAGATGTCTGTCTAGGCGGCCCGCGCCGTTCCAGGAGTGCCCATGTTTCGCAAGCCGACGCTGCTGATGACCGATGCCGGTCATTTCGAAGTTTCCTACGTCATCAATCCGTGGATGAAGCCCTCGGCCTGGTCCGAGGATCGCGAGGGGCATTTCCGCGCGGCACAAGCAGCGTCGGCGGCGCTTGCCAAGGCGCTGGCGGCGGCGGGTGCGGAAGTGATCCGCAGCGAAGGCGCGCCCGGCCTGCCCGACATGGTGTTCCCGGCCAATGCCGCGATCGTGCTCGACCGCCGTGCGCTGGTGGCGCGCTTTCGCTATCCCGAGCGCTGCGGCGAAGAGCCTTTGTTCCTCGAGACCTTCGAAAACTTCAGGGCACGCGGGCTGCTCGACACCGTCGAGCAATTCCCAGAAGGTTGTTTCCAGGAAGGTGCTGGCGACTGCATCTGGGACGCGACGCGCCAGCGTTTTTGGGCCGGCTTCGGTCAGCGCTCGGTCCGCGAGGCGGCTGCCGTCATCGAAACATTCTTCGATGTGCCGGCCATTCCGCTCGAACTCGTCTCCTCGCGCTTCTATCATCTCGATACCTGCTTCCTGTCGCTTTCCGGCGGCGAAGTCGTCTATTACCCGAAAGCCTTTTCGGCCGAAGGCTTGGCCGCGATCCGCGACGCGGTTCCGAAGGAAGATTTGATCGAGGCGAGTAACGATGACGCCACGGGTTTCTGCGTCAACGCCGTCAATATCGGCCGCCAGATCGTGATGGCCCAGCCGAAGGACGGCTTGCGCGCCAAGCTCAGCGAACGCGGCTATGTCGTCACCGGCCTCGATCTGTCGCCCTTCATCATGGCCGGCGGCGGTGCTTATTGCATGACCTTGCGGCTGGACCGGGCACGTACGGAGGTCGCCGTCGAACACGTGCGCCGCGTCGTGAACCGCGAAGGAGGATCAAGATGAATCTTCCGATTTTCCCCGCCATCCCGGCTTCGACCGGCGCCTTCATCGCGCTCGAAGAGCGTTACGGCGCCTCGAACTACAAGCCGCTCGACGTCGTGCTGGCGCGCGGCCAAGGCGTCTATGTGTGGGACGTGGAGGGCCGGCGTTATCTCGATTGCCTGTCGTCCTATTCCGCGGTCAACCAGGGCCATTGCCATCCCAAGATTCTCGCGGCCCTGACGGAACAGGCGGCGCGGCTGACCATCACCTCGCGCGCCTTCCGCAACGACCAGCTCGGCCTGTTCTACGAGGAGCTTTGCGCGTTGACCCATTCGCACAAGGTGCTGCCGATGAACTCGGGCACCGAGGCGGTGGAAACCGCGCTGAAGGTGGCGCGCAAATGGGGTTATGAGGTCAAAGGCGTGCCGGACGGGCAGGCTGAGATCATCGTCTGCAACGACAATTTCCATGGCCGCACGCTGGCCATCATCGGCTTCTCGACCGATCCGGGAACGCGCCAAAGCTTCGGCCCCTTCGCGCCGGGCTTCAAGGTCGTGCCGTATGGCGATGCGGAGGCGCTGGAGCGCGCCATCGGGCCGAACACCGTCGCCTTCCTGGTCGAGCCGATTCAGGGCGAGGCCGGCGTCATCGTTCCACCGCCGGGCTATCTGAAGAAGGCGCGCGAGCTGTGCACGCGCCATCGCGTGGTGTTGATCCTGGACGAAATCCAGACCGGTCTCGGGCGCACCGGCAAGATGCTGGCCGAGGAGCACGAAGGCGTCGAGGCCGATCTGACGCTGATCGGCAAGGCGCTGTCCGGCGGCTTCTATCCGGTGTCCGCCGTGCTTTCGAACAAGGAAGTGATGGACGTGCTGAGGCCCGGCGAGCACGGCTCGACCTTCGGCGGCAATCCGCTCGCCTGCGCCGTGGCGCGCGCGGCGCTGCGCGTGCTGGTGGAAGAAGGCATGATCGAGAACGCGGCCAAGATGGGCGATTATCTGCTCGCGTCGCTACGCTCCATCTCCAGCCCGATCGTCAAGGAAATCCGCGGCCGCGGACTGATGGTGGCGGTGGAACTCCGCCCCGAAGCCGGCGGCGCACGGCGCGCTTGCGAGGCGCTGAAGGACCGCGGGATTCTCTGCAAGGAAACGCACGGCAACACGCTGCGCATCATGCCGCCGCTGATCGTGACGCAGGCCCAGCTCGACGAGGCACTGGTGGAGTTTCGGGCAGTGCTGGCGGGGAGGTAGCACAGCAGCTTTCACCCTTCCCTTGCTTGTCCGCCGTAGCTTTAGCGAAGGCGGAAGGGCGAAGGCGGAAGGGAAGGTCGAACGCGAAGCGCGTTCGGGGAGGAGTGATGCCGGAAGGGCGAAAACTAATTAGCACCGACTCTGCTTCGTTAACGAATTGGAATTTTGATTTACCGCACTGACAAAACCGCTGGATCGTGACTATATAAGGTCAGACACCCCTCGTAGGAGGCGAAGATGTCGATCGTCGGCGGTTTGGTTGATGCGCACCACGAAATGGAACTGAGCCCATCCGTTCGGCTCATAAGAAGCAGCTGGCTCGCCCGGCACTTAGGCACGATCCTGCTGGTCGGTGTTGCCGTAGCACTCTATTTCGCACTCTGACCGCGTCACCCGTGCATCTTCCCCTGCTTGAAGCGCAACAGAGCCGCCCTCACGGCGCATGCCCATGTCAATCGTGAAGGAAATCGGCGGTGGCGGGCTGATGGTGGCGGTCGAGCTTCATCCCTAAGCCGGCGGCGCGCGGCGCTTTTGCGAGGCGCTGAAGGATCGCGGCATCCTTTGCAAGGAAACGCACACCAGCACCCTGCGCATCATGCCGCCGCTGTCCAGTTCTTTTTGGTCGCCGTAATTCTGAGACTTGGTCGCGCAAATAAATCTGCCATCGCATCTTGAAACGCTCGGACGGAATTCCCATCTCGCTCCGGTCAAGTGTGCGAATGGGAGATACCGCCTTCGTTTTTTGAAAACAATTATCTTGCCGACCTGTCCGGCGACTTGTCCGCCGAAGCCCAAAGGGCGTAGGCGGAAGCCCAAGGGCGAAGCCGGAAGGAGGTGTGATGGGAATGGAGGTTGAGGTGTGAATTCTACGGAGGCGATTGGGATTTTGCATCAAAGGGTTGGAACGAAAAATCCCTATTCGAATTCAATTTTGTGGAGTCAAAAGAAGGAAGGGGAGCGGCGCGCAGCGGAGGGGTACCCCCCTCGATTGCGCAGGGAACAATTATCTTGCCGAATGCGATCCATGCTGCTGGAACTCAAGGCAAATTGGCCTCAGGTCCGCTGCGCACCGTTACCCTCACGGCGCGTTCAGCAGCCGACAAATTGGTCCGCGCAAATCCTTGCCGAGTTTCGGCCCGTCGGGCGTGAAGTCGATGTAGCGGGTTTCCTTGCCCAGGCTCGGCCAATTCGGCAAACCGCGCTCGTTGGGATTTCCGGTCTTGGCGAAATTGGTCCAATAGGCTTGCAGCGGCGGCCAGGCGGCGGCCGTGGCGCCGGCCGGCGTCTTTTGGAACACGTATTTCAGTTCCGCGGAATGCTCCACTGCCTTGACCGTATCCGGCGCGGAAATGCTGAACTGATAGCGCCAGACGTTCTGCGTCACGGCCAGCTGCCGGTTCGCCACCCAACTCGCCGGGCAGCGGAAGATCACGTCTGTGGAGAGCTGATCCACAATGCTGCCCAGTACCGGATCGTCCGGCGGCGGGTTCGTTCCGGCGAAACCGTAAAGCGACAGCGCCTCGCCGGCTTTGTCGCCGAAGCTGTCTTCGACAAATTGGCGCGGGGAATTCCTTGCACCTTCGACGCTGAACTCGCGTATCGCGTTGCCGATGATCAGCGGCACACGCGCCTGTTCCCCACCCGCCAGCATCTCGGCGGGCGCGCGCGGCAGCACTGAGCCGTCGATCACCGCCTGCAGCCAGATGAACGTCGGATCGACATTCTTCGCCGGAAACAGCTTGTCGGTGGCATCGAGCAGCGCCTCGCCCGAGGCGGCGCGCAGCGCCTTGAGCCCGTCCGCTCCCGCTGGCGCGCCCATCAGCGCCGCAAGGTCGTTGCCGATCTTTTCGTTTTCGGCCAGCGTGCGCGGCGGCACGCCAAATCCAGCGGTTCCGCTTTCCGCGATGACCTTGTGAAACAAGCCGCGCGCCAATGGCGACAGCATCAGCAATCCGACGTCTTGCGCGCCGGCCGATTGCCCGAAGATCGTGACGTTGCCCGGATCGCCTCCGAAGTTCGCGATGTTCGCCTTCACCCATTTGAGCGCGGCGATCTGGTCCATGATGCTGTAATTGCCCGAGGCATGCTCGGGCGATTCCGCCGTCAGCGCCGGCAGCGAGGCGAAGCCGAAAATGCCCAGCCGGTATTGGAAGGTCACCAGCACCACGCCGCGCCTGGTAATCGGGGAATCAGTGTAGCCAATGCCCGATCCCGCGCGGTTCGCTCCGCCGTGGATCCAGAACATCACCGGCAGGCGATCTGTCGGCTTGTGCTTGGGCGACTGCACATCGAGATAAAGGCAATCCTCTTTGCCGTCGAAGGCATCGGCCGCATTCCATTCGTAGGATCGCTGAATGCAGGGCGGGCCCGCCTTCGTCGCGTCGCGGACGCCTTGCCAGGGGATGACCGGAGCCGGCGGCTTCCAGCGCAGCTCGCCAAGCGGGGGCTGGGCGTACGGGATGCCGCGAAAGACGGTGCCTCCGTCGGGCAATGTTTCGCCGCTGACGATGCCGCCCGTCACCATCCGTTCCGTTGTCGAGGCGGGCGCTGCAGCCATCGCCGTCAATCCGGCAACGACCAGGAACACAATTGCGAACTTAAGCATCTCACGGATCGATCCTTTTTGGCGGCAAGTGCGAAGCGTTCTTTGAACCTATCCCATAGCATGTTGGAAGGAACGGCCGTGCTTGGGCGCGCGCCTCGGTCGCTTCATGCGCGGCTTGGGCGGGCTCTGTACGCCCGCGCCAAGCGCATAGGTGAGTTCTCTCAAATGCTGCATAAATGCGTAGCGATCGGTAATGGAGGCAAGCGCACCGTAAGGCACGACATCGCCGAGGCGTACGCGTATTTCGCTGCCGATCTTGTCATGGACTTCCTTGAACAGCAGCGACAGGCGCAGCGTCATGCTGAAGTGGCTCGCCACCTGGAACAAGCGGCTGTTCTGACCGGCGAAGAACACCGGGGCCACGGGCGCGCGCGCCTGGGTGATCATCCGCGCAGCGAAGGTTTTCCAATCCGCATCGACCGCCCGCCTGGACCACATGGTGGGCGTAGTCGAAACGCCGCCGGCCGGAAAGATCACCAGACAGCCGCCACCCGTCAGATGCGCCTTGGCCGCGGCGCGCGATTTGAGATTGGTCTTCAGCGCTTCTTTGCTCTCGGCGAAATCGATGGGCAGCATGAACGGCTTGATCTCGTCGGCGCGATACAGCACCGAATTCGTCAGCACACGGAAATCGGTCCTGACTCTCGCCACGAGATGGCAGATGACGATGCCGTCGAGCACCCCGAAGGGATGGTTCGAGACCACGACCAGCGGCCCTGCCTTCGGCCAAGTGGCCAGCTTGGCTTCGTTGCAGGTGACGTGGAGTTCGAGGCGGCGGATCGCCGAATCCCAAAAGCTTTCGCCCACCGGCGGATGGTTGCGATAGTCTTCGTAAAGCCAACGCAGATAAGGTTGCCCCGTCATGCGCTCGATCGCACGGATGACGAGACGCTTTAGCCGCGGGTCTTCCGGGGCGGCGTAGGAGAAAGTGTCGATGTCGCGCGATCCGTTCACGTGCAGCCGCATCCCGCATGCGCATGAGGATGATGGATCGGCGGCTTTTCGCCGGTCTTGGCGACGGCCAGTCTGGACAACTCGGCCGTCGCTTCGAAATCCCCGCGTACCGTATTCAGCAATTTGCCGTCGCTCATCAATTCGAAGGCGGTCAGCGCCATGGCCTTGGCGCCGTCGATCACCGCGGCGTCGCCTCGCTCCGAAGCCGCCCAGCGCGCGAACTCCGGATTGTGGATGATGACGCCGGCCGGCGCCACGGCGAGCATGGGATGGATCGACGCCACGCGGTGGCTGACGTTTCCCATGTCGGTCGAGCCCGCAAAGCCCGGCGGAATGTCCTTCATCGGGAAGAACTCGCGGCCCAGCGCGCGCGCCTGGCGTTCGAAGGCTTCGGCCATCGGCCAGTTGGTCTTGAGGTCGAGATAATCGACGCCGCCCCATTTGAGTTCGAGCCGGCAGCCGGTGGCGATGGCGCCGGCCTCGAAGCAGGCCTGCACGCGCGCCTTGAGCGGCGCCAGTTCGTCGGTGTCGGCGGCGCGCACGAAGAAGCGGCAGGCCGCGCGCTCCGGCACGATGTTCGGCGCCAAGCCGCCTTCGGTGATGATGCCGTGGATGCGCTCGTTGCCCCGGATATGCTGGCGCAACAGCGCGAGCGACTGATAGGCGCAGACCACGGCGTCGAGCGCGTTCAGCCCGCGATACGGCATGGCGGAGGCGTGCGCCGCACGGCCATGATAGATCGCTTCCACCTCGGCGATGGCGATGCACGGCATGGTCATCAGGTTCATGTTGGACGGATGGACCATCATCGCGGCGTCGGTCTTCGCGAAGGCGCCCAGCCGCGCCATCAGCTCCTTGCCGCCATGGCGTTCCTCGGCCGGCGTGCCGAGATAGCGCACCATGCCGGGCAGACGCGCGCCCAACTTGGAGAGCGCCAGCACCGCGCCATAGCCGGCGGCGGCGATGATGTTGTGGCCGCAGGCATGACCGATGCCGGGCAGCGCGTCGTATTCCGAGAGGATCGCGACGGTCGGGCCGCCTTGCTTGCCGAACTCGGCGGCATAAGCGGTGGGCAGGCCGAAGGCTTCGTGGGTCACCGCGATGTCGTGGCCGGCGACGCCATCGGCCAAGCGCGCCGCCGCCTTGAACTCCTCCAGCGACAGCTCGGGCTCGCCATGGATCGCGTGGCTCAAACCGAGCAGCTCGTCGCGCATCGAATCGACGGCCGAAACGATATCTTTCTTCAATAATTCCAGCGACATGCCCGAACCTTCGCAGTGCGGCGAAAGCATCATAGACAGTCGCGGACGGCTTTGCGATGGTCGTTCTTGCAGCCCTGCGGAGCAAGAACTTGACGTCGTTCGTCCATTCGCCGGATGGCGTGCGCATCGCCTATGACATTACGGGCGAGGGCAAGCCCATCGTGCTGATCCACGGCTTCGCCTCCAGCCGCGAACAGAACTGGCGCTCCACCGGCTGGATCGACCGGCTGGCCGCCGAGGGCTTTCGCGTCGTCGCCTTCGACTGCCGCGGCCACGGCAAAAGCGACAAGCCGCACGAGCCCTCCGCCTATGGCGAACACATGATCGACGACATCATCGCCGTGATGGACGCGGCCCAGGTGCCGGTCGCCGATGTCATGGGCTATTCGATGGGCAGCATGCTCACCATCCGTTTGCTGATGCAGTATCCCGAGCGCGTGCGGCGCGCGGTGGTGGCCGGCCTGGGCGCGACATACTTCGCGGAGTCGCAGGCGTGGCGCGCCATGATCGCCGGAGCGATGGAATCGGGCGACATCGATACGATCGAGGACCCGACCGCTCGGCGTTTCCGCCTCTTCGCCTCGCGGAAAGGCAAGGACCGTCTCGCGCTCGCCGCCTGCATGCGCTCGCCGCGCCATAAATATGTGCCCGCCGATCTGAAGCGCTCGACGCGCCCGGTGCTGGTGGTGTGCGGCGAGAAGGACGATTTGACCGGCCCGCCCGAACCGCTGGCGGACGCGTTTGCCGACGGGCGCGCGGTGACGCTGCCGGGCAAGGATCACATGAGCGCGGTGGGCGATCCCGGCTACAAGAAGTCGGTGCTGCAGTTTCTGGGCGGGTGAGGCGGCGCGGCGCGGCCGGAGCGGCCCGTTGCATTCCCTGTTTGGCAACCGCGCGGATGAGCGCGAGGTGCGCGTTGGTATTGGCGTGCGCGTCCACCATCGCGACAACGACGGCCGCCAGCCATTTGCAGCGCTCGACATGGGCGCGGATCGCGGCGCGGCGGGCACGGAACTCGGCGCTGTAAGCTCCATGCTTGAGCGCATTCTTGTTGCCGCGCGGCGAGCCCGCCTTCGCCTTGCGGCTTCCGCCTTCGCCCTCCGGGCTTCGGCGGACAAGTCGGCGCGGCAGGCCCGCGCCGGGCGCGTTTTTTCCGCCGTTGGGATTCTGCTTGGGCGATCCGCGGGTTGCGCTGCGTTCGGCAAGATAATTGTTCCCTGCGCGCGGCAGACCCCTCCCCCCTCCCGGGGACTTTTGACGTGAGCCACCCTTCGACAAGCTCAGGGTGAGGGAATCATTAAAACCCTCATGCTGAGCTTGTCGAAGCATGCGACGCCGACGGCGCCGCATCGCCTCCGTCAGAATGCGGGGCGTGTTCGCGCGGGAAAGAGCAAACGCCTTCATGGCGCGCATTGTACGCCCGCGCGGGCGCGTGCCGGATAAGTCGGGCGAGGGCGAGGGAAGTGCGTGATGGGGTTGGGGAAATTGGAAGCAGCGGGATTGGATAAGGATTCGTACACCAAGCGCAGCGATCGATTCATCGCTCGATGGCGGCCTGCGGTAGAATGCGCAAGTCGTTCGTCTTGCAACGGAGGAAATCTTGAGAGCGCCGGTTGCGATCCTCGGGCTTATCTTGCTGGCGACGCCGTCCGTCGCGCAGACGATCCACCCGGCCGATGCGCGCGCGCATGTTGGCCAGACAGTCACGGTCGAGGGCGTCGTCAGTGAAGTTTACAATGCCGCTCGCACCAACACGACGTTCATCGATATGGGCGGCATTTACCCCAACAACGTGTTCACGGCGGTCATCTTCCGGGAAGACGCGAGCGTGTTTCCAGATGTAGAGGCGCTGTACGGCAGGACCGTGGACGTCACCGGTGCGATCCGTCTCTATAAGGGCATTCCCGAAATCATTCTGAATTCCGCGGACCAGCTCAAGCGCCGATAGCGAGTGTTGGCGCGCATTCTACCCCCGCACGGCGCGAGCCGGATAAGTCGGGAATAGCTCCTTTAGAGGTCTGAAATAGCTGTGCAAAATGGCAAAGGAAAGCGAGGATAGTCAGAACAGGACTTTGTATACTCGCTGCCCGAGTCGAGAGGCGCGACAGCAAAGTGGAACACAAAATCAGGTTGCCCAATGGCGAATGGTCATTTGACGATTCGCAGCGCCTTGGTGATCCCGGTGGTTTTGGCGAGGTTTTCAGAGGCAACGGACCTGCCGGCGCTGTTGCGGTCAAACGCCTGAAACTAACTGCGGCTCAAGCTGCTCACCGCGAACTTTCCATCGGCGTAGAACTTCAGCGCAGAGATTTGAAGCATGTAGTGCCTGTACTTGATGCGGGCCAGGACGCACAGTCGGATCGATATTTTTTGGTTATGCCACTTTGCGCTAGAAATCTTCAGCACGAAATCGAAACCACGTCTGAAGACCTTCGATTTACTAATTTAACGTCGGCCGTCCCAGCGATTATTGCTGGGCTCCAGGAAGTTCCCGATATAACTCATCGGGACTTAAAACCGGCGAACGTTTTGTTTCATGACGGCTCATGGAAGATTGCGGACTTTGGAATCGCGAAGTTTGTGGAGGATTCTACATCGTTGGAAACGTTGCGTACTGCGCTGACGCCTGCCTACGCAGCGCCAGAACAATGGAGGGGAGAACGTCCAACTCCTGCGACTGACGTCTACGCTTTAGGGTGCATCGTAAATGCGATTATGACAGGGCATCCCCCGTTTGTCGGCTCGGTCGATCAGATGCGAGAAGGTCACTTGATAAAACTACCACCGTCAATCGAAACATTGCCCGCCAATATTGCAGCATTTGTGGCCCAAATGTTGCGGAAAGTGCCACTGGCGAGGCCAACGCTTAAACGGTGCGCGCAAGTTTTCAATGAGATACCATTGGAAACCAAAAAGGCGTCCTCGAGCTATACGGCCCTACATGCTGCGGCAAAACATATAGCCACACTTGAAGCAGATGCCGAAGCAAAACGGCTCGAGGCAAAAGAACGTGATCGGGAACGCAGGGCGTTATTTAATGACGCAAGCACCATTTTGAAAGGAATTTATCAACGACTACTAGATGAGATACGTCGTAGCGCTGAAACCGTGCGGCTAGATAAGGCAGGTCTAAAATTTGGCGCGGCGAGAATGGTGTTGGATCCAGAGCCACAGTGGTACAGTGGGTTCAACAAAGAAACCCGCGTAACAGGGCATCGAGTAGAAGAAGTAATTGTGCGGCCACCGTGGGAAATCGTTTCATGGTCAATTATCAAGGTTTCGTCGGACTATTCCCGGCAATCCTATACTTGGTCTGCGTCTCTGCTTTTTGCCGACAAAAAGGATGGTAGCGGCTATAGGTGGTATGAAATCGGCTTTTTCCAGTTTGCTGGTAGGCAAAATCTGTATAGCGGAAGCGATCGCGAGAGTGCCCCATTTGGCCTTGCTGCAAATGATAGAGATTTGATTCTCGCATTGGGAAGCGGGATGCATTCCGTCGGAGTGGCTTATGGACCCTTCCCGATTGATGGAGAGGATGAGGGGCGCTTTCTCGAACGTTGGATCGATCTGGTGGCCAAAGCGGCGATTGGCGAGCTGCGTCCGCCCAATATGCTGCCCATAACCGATATCAGATAACGCGGTCTTCCCGGTGTGACACTCGCCGATGGACGATCCTCACAATCTGAACCGTTTTCTCTCCGCCCAGACCCCGGTGTTCGAGCAAGTGCGGGCAGAGTTGCGCGCGGGGTGCAAGCGTTCGCATTGGATGTGGTTCGTCTTTCCGCAAATCCAGGGTCTGGGGCACAGCGACATGGCGCGGCGGTTCGCCATCGCATCGCTGGACGAGGCGCGGGCGTATGCCGCGCACGAAATTCTCGGACCGAGGCTGATTGAGTGCGCGGTGCTGGTCGTGGCGGTGGAAGGGCGCTCTATTGGGGAGATTTTCGGGTCGCCCGACGATCTCAAGTTCCATTCGTCGATGACGCTGTTCGCGCGCGCCGCGACGGACAACTCTGTGTTCAAGGACGCTCTGCAAAAGTATTTTGGCGGTGAAGAAGATCGGGCGACGGTGGAGAGGATTTGATCGGTCGCCCCCCACCCGCCCGGCTTCGCTGCGCTTCGCCGCGGCGACCTCCCCCTCAAGGGGGGAGGTAAAGGGAAGGAAAACCGCCGCCGGGTCTACGGCGGGCGCAGGGTTTCGGCGCTCGCACCGAAACCCCGCATTCCCAGCCGGCGCTATTTCAGGATCAATTCGCGCGTCAGCATGTCGCCCTTCAAGGTGCGGATGGACTCGCGGTCGATACCGGACTTGTTGGCGGCGGGGAGCGAGCCGAAGATTTTCTTCGTCATGGCATCCTGTTCGTCCAGCGGCGTATCGAACGCGGCCATGTTCTTGTATTCGATCATGAGATAGAGGTCGGGCTCGTTTTCGCGCGGATCGGCCACGCTCAGCACCTTGTAATCGAGCACCAGGCCCTTCGCCTTTGCCGCTTCTTGTTCCGCGCGCCAGGTCGTGGCGACGAACTTCATGTAATCGTCGAAATGGCCCGGCTTGGTCAGGATCGCGGAGACGTCCCACACCGGGCCGTTGTCATAAGGGCGGGCGTCCTCAGCCAAGGCGGCGACGGACGAGGCGAGCATGGCGGCAGACGCAAAAGCCAGCGCAATATGCGATTTCATTGGGTTTCCCCTCCATTCAACGGCGGGAAGCCGCCGGATACTCTCCAGCGGGTCCCACTTTTCATTAGAGTGATAGTTAGTCGCACGACCTGTCAATGCAACTGCACATTGTTGACCGAGGGGCAGGTGAATGGCGCCGTTTGAAACCGTACGCCCGGCAACCTGAATGGGTTATTTTTACCATATGCCGGCGGTTTGCCGGCGGCGGGCCGTGTCACACGTCAAGGCGGCCGGTGGCGGCGACGCGGCCGTACCACAGGCCGGAATCCTTGACGATGCGGCGCTGGTCGCGGAAATCCACATAGGTGAGGCCGAAGCGCTGGCTGTAGCCTTCCGCCCATTCGAAATTGTCGAGCAGGCTCCAGGCGTGATAGCCGCGCACCGGCGCGCCGTCCTTGATGGCGCGGGCCAGCTCCGCGAGGACCGCCTTGTGGTACGCGATCCGCCGCGCGTCGGGGACGTGGCCGTCCGGCTCCGGGCCGTCGGCGTAAGAGCAGCCGCTTTCGGTGATCTCGATGGGCAGTTTGTAGTCGCGCGCGATGCGCATGACCATGTCGTAGATGCCCTTGGGGTGCACCTCCCAGCCGACGTAAGTGAGCGGACCTTCATGAGGGATTTCACTGGAATAGCGCCAGTACTTCGCTCCGAAGCCCTTCGCCGATGCGGTGACGGCCGAGCGGAAGTAATAATTCACGCCGATCCAGTCGAACGGCGCGCGCATGATTTTGCCGTCGCCCGGCCTGAAGCCCATGGCTTCGTACGGCACCTTGCCCACGAAGGCTTTCGGGTACCGGCCGTGGATCGCGGTGTGGAGGAAATACAAATTGTTCAGGGCATGAAAGCGCTCGGCCGCGGCGCGGTTGGCTGCGCTTTGGGTGGCGGGCGCGCCCGGAGACATGCTGTAGGCGCTGCCGATTTTGGCCTTCGGCGCGGCCGCCTTCATTGCGCGGAAGGCTTCGCCTTGCGCCAGGTTGGCCGTATGCGCCGCGCGCAGGAAAAGCCCTTCGCCCTTTCTGCCGGGCGCATGGCCTCCGGTGCCGTATCCCAAATAGGTGAATATCCAAGGCTCGTTGAAGATCGCCCAGGTCGCGATGCGATCTGCCAGCGCCTTGGCCGCGATGCCGGCGTAGTCCGCAAAATAGCCCGCGAGATTTCGGTTGGGCCAGCCGCCCTTGTCTTCCAGCGCTTGCGGAAGGTCCCAATGATAGAGCGTGCAAACGGGACGGATGCCGGCTTCCAGCAGCGCGTCGACGAAGCGGCTGTAATGGTCCAAGCCCTTCCGATTGACCGCGCCCGTGCCGGCGGGCTGAATGCGCGGCCAAGCGAGGGAAAAGCGGCAGCTCTTCTGGCTGAGCTGCTTCATGATCGCGATGTCTTCGGGGTAACGGTGATAGGAGTCGCAAGCGACATCGCCGGTATCGCCGCCTTTGATCCTGCCGACGGTATGCGCGAAGCGGTCCCAGATGGATTCGCCCTTACCGTCCTCGTTCCACGCGCCTTCCACCTGATAAGAGGCCGTCGCCGTTCCCCAGAAGAAGCCATCGGGGAAACGAACATCGGTCAGGTTTGCAGGAAGCGAAACGGTGGCCGTAGCGTCCGCGTACGGCGCCGACTGGGCGGCCCCCTTGCGGGGAAATGCGCTAGCGCCGACCATTGCGAGGGACGCAGTTAGGAAATCGCGGCGATTGCTCACGGAGAACTACCTTCCTGTATGGGAAACAAAGGCGATGCCGGCGACGGAAAGACGAGATCGTCCACCGCAAATCAGGCGCGGGCAAATTCATCCTTCAGACCTTTCAGAGGCGCGGGGTCAATCGATCGTGGGGTTTGTCGACCAATATCTTATCGGAATGTCGCCATGACCGCAAAATCAACGTGGTTGATGAGCGGGACCGCGCGATGTAGCAATACGAAAAAGGAGAGCGCTCATGGCCAAACCCGAAGGTTCCACTTCGCAAACTGCGCCGCTGCCGACGCGCCGTTTCGGCCGCACCGACATGAAGATCACGCGGGTGGGCTTCGGCGCCTGGGCGATCGGCGGCGGCGACTGGTCCTTCAGTTGGGGCCCACAGGACGATAACGACTCGATTGCCGCCATCCGCCACGCGGTCGAGCGCGGCATCAATTGGATCGACACGGCGGCGATCTATGGCCTCGGCCATTCCGAAGAAGTCGTAGGGCGGGCGCTCGCCGAAATCCCGGCCGGCAAACGTCCTTACGTCTTCACCAAGTGCGGTCTTGTATGGGACCCGAAAGACCGCCATGCGGAGCCAGCGCGGGCCGGCAGGCCGGCAAGCCTGCGGCGCGAGGTGGAAGCCTCGCTGGGGCGCCTCGGCGTCGAGCGCATCGATCTCTATCAGATGCACTGGCCGGCCGACGACGCGCCGGTGGAAACCTATTGGCAGACGCTCCTCGACCTGAAGAAGGAAGGAAAAGTGCGCGCCGTGGGCTTATCCAACCACAACACGGCGCAGCTTGCGGCTGCCGAGCGCCTCGGCCGTGTCGAGACGCTGCAGCCGCCCTTCTCCGCGATCCGCCGCGACTTCGCCGAGACCGAGCTGCCTTGGTGCCGCAGCCATGAAACCGGCGTGATCGTCTACAGCCCCATGCAAGCGGGCCTGCTCAGCGGGCGCTTCACCGTCGAGCGCGCGCGCGCGCTGCCGAAAGACGACTGGCGCAGGCGCGATCCGAATTTTTCCGGCGACACGCTGGCGCGCAATCTGAAGCTCGCCGAGGCCCTGGGGCCCATTGCCAAGCGCCATAACACGTCCGTCGCCGCCGTCGCGGTCGCCTGGACGCTGGCCTGGCCTGGGGTCACGGGCGCCATCGTCGGCGCCCGCAGCCCGGCGCAAATCGACGGCTGGCTCGACGCCGCGACGCTCGAGCTCACCGGCGAAGATCTCGCCGAGATCGCCGCCGCCATCAAGGCGACGGGCGCGGGCAGCGGTCCGCTCTCACCCGCCGGCTGAACTGAGCGCGGCAAGTTCAAGGCTGCCGATCTGCTATCGTTCCGGTATGAGCGTTGTTGCCGAATCGGTTCTTCCTCCCGTCTTTGCGCGGTGGTTTGAGGCGCGGGGGTGGACGCCGCGGGCGCATCAACTTGCGCTGGTGGAGCATGCCGCGCGCGGGGAGTCGGTGCTGCTGGTGGCGCCGACCGGCGGCGGGAAAACTCTGGCGGGTTTCTTGCCAACGCTGATTGAACTCAGTGGATTCCCTCCCCTGAAAGGGGAGGGTCGAATTGCGAAGCAATTCGGGGAGGGGTCTTGTCACGATGACCCCCTCCGCTCCGCTTCGCGGAGCACCTCCCCCTTTCAGGGGGAGGAAAGTTCTACGCGTACTTTGCGCGGGTCGAGACGACGTTCCCGCACGCTGCACACGCTGTACATCTCGCCGCTGAAGGCGCTGGCGGTGGACGTGGCGCGCAATCTGGAAGCGCCGATCGCGGAAATGGGTCTGGACGTGCGCGCCGAAACGCGCACCGGCGACACGCCGCCCTCGCGCCGCCAGCGCCAGAGATATTCGCCGCCGGATATTCTGCTGACCACACCCGAGCAGCTTGCGCTGCTGCTGTCGCATCGCGATGCGCCGCGGATGTTCGAGCATTTGAAAACCGTGGTGCTGGACGAGCTGCACGCCATCCACAATTCCAAGCGCGGCGATCTGTTGGCGCTGGGACTGGCGCGGCTGGCGAAGCTGGCGCCCGGCCATCGCCGCGTTGGACTTTCCGCGACGGTCGCGGACGCCGCGCCGTTGCAGCGTTATCTCGTGCCCCAACCGCTGGGTGGCGAAGCGCGGTCGGCGTTGGTGTTGGGCGCCAAGGGCGCGGTGCCGGAAATCTCCATCCTGGCGTCGGAGGAATATGTGCCCTGGGCGGGGCATCTGGCGCGCCACGCCATGGGCGACGTGATGGCGGCGATCAAGCGCGCGAAGACCGCGCTCGTCTTCGTCAACACCCGCAGCCAGGCCGAGCGCACCTTCCAGGACCTGTGGCGGATCAACGAGGACAATCTCGCCATCGCGCTGCATCACGGCTCGCTCGCGCCCGGCCAGCGGCGCAAGGTGGAAGCGGCGATGGCGAGCGGGCGGCTGCGCGCGGTGGTGTGCACCTCCACGCTCGATCTGGGCATCGACTGGGGCGCGGTGGATCTGGTGATCTGCGTCGGCGCGCCCAAGGGCGCGGCGCGCCTGGTGCAGCGCATCGGCCGCGCCAATCACCGGCTCGACGAGCCGAGCCGCGCGCTCTTGGTGCCCGCCAACCGCTTCGAGGTGCTGGAATGCGAAGCGGCGCGCGAGGCGGTGATCGCGGGCGAACTCGACGGCGAGCGGCTGCGCGAAGGCGGGCTCGACGTCTTGGCGCAGCATGTGCTGGGCATGGCGTGTTCCGCGCCGTTCGACGCGGATGCGCTGTACGCGGAGGTGGTTTCGGCCTCGCCTTATCGGGCGTTGTCGCGCGCAGATTTCGACTGCGTGGTGGATTTCGTGGCGACTGGCGGCTATGCGCTGAAGCGCTACGACCGTTACGCCAAGCTGCGCCGGAACGAGGCGGGGCTGTGGCGCTTGGCCCATCCGCTCCTCGCCCAGCGCTACCGGCTGAACGCCGGCACGATCGTCGAAGAGCCGATGATCGACATCCGCATCCAATCGCGCGGACGGCCGACCGGCGCGGGCGGGCGCGTCTTGGGTCGGCTCGAGGAATATTTCATCGAGCAGCTTTCGCCGGGCGACACTTTCGTGTTCGCGGGCGAAGTGCTGGCCTTCGAAGGCATCCGCGAGGACGCCGCGTTCGTCTCGCGCACCAAGGACGCCGAGGCGCAGGTGCCGTCCTATATGGGCGGGAAGTTTCCGCTCTCGACGTTTCTGGCGCAGCGCGTGCGCGAGATGGTGTCGAAGCCCGAGACCTGGAACCTGTTGCCCGATCCGGTGCACGAATGGCTGCGCATCCAGGAATGGCGCTCGGTGCTGCCGCAGCCGGGGCAATTGCTGGTGGAGACGTTTCCGCGCGGGCAGCGCTTCTATCTCGTCTGCTATCCGTTCGAGGGGCGCCTGGCGCATCAGACGCTGGGCATGCTGCTGACGCGGCGGCTGGAGCGGCTGCACATGCGGCCCACCGGCTTTTCCGCCAACGAATACGCGCTGGCGGTGTGGGGGCACCGCGACCTTTCGGGCCTCGATTTCGGCAAGCTGTTCGATGAGGACATGCTGGGCGACGATCTCGACGCCTGGCTAGCGGAATCCAATTTGTACAAACGCACTTTCCGCAATTGCGCGATCATTGCCGGGCTGATCGAGCGGCGCTCGCTGGAGCGCGAAAAGACGGGACGGCAAGTGACGTTCTCCACCGACCTGATCTACGACGTGCTGCGCGAGCACGAGCCGGACCATGTCCTGCTGCGCGCGACCTATCAGGACGCGGGCACGGGCCTGCTCGACATCGCGCGGCTGGGCGATATGCTGAAGCGGGTGCGCGGGCGGATTGTGAAACGCAAGCTGGATCGCGTCTCGCCGCTGGCGGTGCCGGCACTCTTGGAAATCGGCCGCGAGATGATTGCGGGCGAAGCGGGCGAAGATGTGCTGCGCGAGACCGAAGAAGCGCTGATCGCGGAGGCGATGAGCGTGGAGTAATCAGCGCGCAGTGAATAACAGACCAAGTGTTTCGAATCAGGTAAGTGGGTTATCATCTCATTCGTAAGATGTTTTTTTCTTCGCGAAAGGACGCCATGGAAAGGTATTCATGGTTCGGATTTTTCAAGTTTTGCGGAATATTGTTCCGTGAGGCCGTCAAGCATTCGCTGGATATTAGGGAAGTATAAGGTTGACGTACCATGAATTTAGGCGTAGGATTTTCTCGAAATCAAGGCCCTACACTCATGTCCAAGAAGTTTCCGAAGCAATCAATAGACCTTCGCAACCCTATTTTCCATGACGAAAACAAGGCGCGCGAGCATCTGGAAAAGGTGTTGTGGGGTGATGCTGGCCCGACATGCCCGCGCTGCGGCCAATTCGGCGACCGCGTGACGAAGTTGGCGGGCAAATCGACCCGACCAGGTGTCTTCAAGTGCAAGGACTGCCGCAAGCCCTTTAGCGTCATGGTCGGAACCATTATGGAGCGGTCGCATATCCCGCTGTCAAAGTGGGTCATGGCCTCGCACCTGATGATGGCGAGCAAGAAGGGCATGAGCGCGCTGCAACTGCACCGGATGCTGGACGTGAGCTACGAGGCCGCTTGGTTTCTCGCGCACCGCTTGCGGGAGTGCCCGGTTACGGCGAAGGCTCGCGCGCTCGGCGGCAAGAACAAGGTTGTCGAAGGCGACGAAACCTATGTCGGCGGCAAAGCGAAGAACAAAGCGTTTGGTGCGCCGCCGAAAAAGGCTCCCGTCTTCTCGCTGGTAGAGCGCGAAGGCGACGTGCGCTCGTTCCATGTCACGAACGTCAACGCCAAGACGCTGCGCCCGATCATCGTAAAGCACGCCAGCCGCAAATCGATGCTGATGACGGACGAAAGCCCAGTCTATCCTGGCATCGGCAAGGAGTTCGCCAGCCATGGCACAGTCAACCATTCCATCGACCAATACGTCCGCATGGGCGGCTTCATGCACACCAACACGATTGAGAGCTACTTCGCGATCTTGAAGCGTGGCGTATACGGGACATTCCACAGCATCAGTGAAGCCCATTTGCCGCGTTACCTCGCGGAGTTCGATTTCAGGTACAACGGTCGCAATCTTACGGATGCAGCGCGCGCCGACGCACTCTTGGCCGGAGCGAAGGGCAAGCGCCTGCAATATCATCAGACTAACGAAGCCGCGAACGCCTAAGCAAAAGGCGCGAGATTTTCTTCGCTGGCGCGATAGGCAGAAGCCCACCGAATGACTCCGGTGGGCTTCGCCGTTATCCTAGTTGTTGCGACACAGACTAGGAGAACAAATCTATGGGCGAGTCCATCCAGATTGAAGAAAGAGGCGATGGATACGTGCTGTTAAAAACTGACGAAGCCGGTCGAACAAGCGAAATGACGCTTTCATCCGAGTCTGTCCTGTCTCTATTGAGGTCGGTGCAGCGCATGACGGACCGCGTACTCGCACGACTGCACGCAGGAGCATCGAATGCGGTGATCGTTTCGGAAATTGCCCGCGTGGAGTTTGAGGTGGATGCGCAAGAAGCGCAGATATTGATGACGATGATTGATCCAGACGAAGCGGCACAAATGTTTTGCCTCTTCGAACATACAGCGCGGGACCTTCTGCGCGATCTTGCCCGAGAGGTGGAAAATTTGGCGCGTGTGAACAAGGGGCGTCCGGTTCAGTAGCCATCTTGAGCGCAGCCCTTTCTTCGGCTAGATTGACCTAGCCGATGGTGCGTCGCTGCACATGGCATTGATCCTAGCGCGGGTGCCAGCCCGCGCGGATCGCTTTTAATCTACTACGGTCCGTATTCGTTTTGAAGGCGCCCACCAAGTGACCGCGCTATCAAAGCAACAATCAACTGTTGCGCGCCATCGGCGATGGTGTCCAGCGGATGCGCGACGCAATATCCATCCATCCATGCCGCGATTCCGTCGCTGTCAGTTCCTTCGGCAATGTCCGTCTTCTTCCAAACATACCGATTGTAGGCGGTTAGATAGCCAAGAATCCATGCGCTTTCGGGATACCAGTGACCTTCACGCCGGTCCGCAGCCCATGCCCCGCATGACACTGCACCCTCGCCGTGGACCATAAATGCTTTAGTCGCGGCGTCCGCGCGCATAACGAGAGAGACCAAAGCTATACAGAAAAGCAGTCTCTTCATTTTTGTGCCCTCAACGTATAGCCTTTGGCCTGCATACACAGACGCACGATCTTCTTCGGCCTAGTGAAGTGATCCGTGACGTTCGCCACTCCCCCGACAAGATTCGCCAATTCCGCGGCACGACCAACGACGGATTGATCCGGCTCAATGTCCGTGGTTGCCCCCGATGGTGTGTAGGTGGTCGTTGCTGTATAACCGGGAGTGGGGACGGGGACGTTCGGTATAGGTCGATCACCGGCGGTTTCGGCTAACAATTTGCAGCCAGCGGCGTCTTGCTCGAATTGAGCCTTGGTCGTGTACGCCCGGTCGTAAATGTCTGGATGGCTCGCGCAAGCACCCAGCACTAGCGCTGCGCCGAGAATCGGAAAAGCAGCTTTCATCTCCCCCTCCTGGTGATCGGGGAGTTGATAAGCCTCGCATGGAGAGCCGCGTGCGCCTTTAGGCTTTCGCCCTGTACATACGCGCACGCCTCCCCGACCTCATAGGTCGAGGAGTGCTTTGACGGCAGCACAAAGGGCCGCCATGCGAGAGGTTATCAAGCCCCAGGACGATCAGGACCGTCCCGAGGCGAAATATAGCGCCGCTGCCTGGAGAGCGCGAATCTGTGGATTTAGGCCGGTTTCTTCGGCTTCGCCGTAGCCCGCTTGGGCCGACTCGGCTTCCGATCCCGTTTAGGGCGCGGCTGGGGAGGGGTTTTCAGCAGCCGGAGTAGGAGCGCATCGCGACGGCGTGCGGTTTCGGCTTCGCTGAATTTCTCGTCCTGCATTCCCAAAGGATAGCACAACCATGTCATCCGCCAATCCTCCATCTTCTGAAGAACAATCTGAAACGTGGCGAAGGTTGGAACGTGACCACCTAGCTGCCGTTGGCATGGTCGCGTCAAATTGGGCTTATTTTGAAGCCGTTATTGACGACTGGGTTCTCCGGCTCGCACATATAGAGCCGAGCATAGGTGCTTGTATTACGGCGCAAATTGCTGGTTCTGGCAGAAAATTGGACGCCTTCATTTCCTTGTCCGGGTTCCTTCGCGCAAGCGCTCCTTCCGCGAACGATTGGGAGAAATTCGCAAGTAAGGTCGCTGGAGTGGCAGAGCGGCGCAATCGCGTGGTTCACGACCCTTGGTTTCTGATCGACCCGGAAAATCCAATTCGGCTAGAAGCTACAGCGCGCAAAAAACTGCGTCTCGAAATGATTCTAGTGCCGACAACCGAGGTAAATAAGCTCGCGAAGGACATTGAGAAACTGCGGGCGAAATTCGAGGATATGGCGCGTTTTGCTATAACGTCCTTGCCTTCCACATCGCCCGAAAAATAGCGACGAAGCCGTCTTCTTCCACAGCGTAACGTGAATCCCCGAGGTAATACTTTTCCATTTCGTCAATCCCCGCGTCGATCATCGCGGGCGTGATTTCAATCTCAGTTTCGAGTTCCGGCCTGTCAGCGGCCTTGGTATGCGAATCGCTCATGGTACGTCAACCTTATACTTCCCGGATATTACGCAGGCGATTTTATTTGTGATTGTCATCGCCGCCGGTGCGCTCGTCCAATTCGACCCAGCCATCAAAAGTATTGTCGAGGCCGCTGACCTGAGCGGCTGGAAGGTCGCAGCCTTGGTTCTAGGGGCAATCGTGCTAGTACGCTTGCTGTTGGCGCCGTATTGGATTTACGAGGCGCAACGTACTAAGCTCAATACCGCTGCTTTGACTCTGAGCAGAATTTCCGAAGATAGACCATTTACTTACGTTACCATGACGTTTGAGGTAACTGGGCAAAACTTCCATGCACAGCCTATATACACTGTGAATCGAATGGAATTTCTATTTGAAAATATCAGTGACCGAATTCTCAAGTACGAAATACGAGAACTCTACTTTGAATTCGACGGGAAGAGGACTGATATCCCGATATCGAATGTCACTCCCAACTACATCCATGCGAGACAGCAAATGGGGTATGGCTTCGACGTCAGCGGTCTCGTGGTGCAGACGTTCCCGACGACTTTTGTTGTTGGGTTTGATATTGAATATGATAACGAACCCTCAATACGCAGAAGAGGCACAAAGCGGGTAATTCGGAATACATTTAAGTCTTTCAAGCCAATGGTCTGGAATGACGTCGTAACCGACCAGCGCGAGTACTGGCCGGAAGACGAAAGGGCGTGAAGTAAGACCTCTGCGAACGGCCGTCATATCAATTCGGCGAACGGAACCAGCGGGTCTTGTTGATGTACCTACAGAGTATGAATCGAAACGAACATTTCTACATTTCCGTAAACGGCGAAACGCTGCTGTTGGACCGCTCGGGCGCGGCGTATTGGCCGGCGGAGAAGACGTTGGTCTTCGCCGATCTGCATTTCGAGAAAGGCTCGGCTTACGCGCGGGGTGGCCAGCTCCTGCCCCCTTACGATACGCGCACCACGATCAAGCGGATGGTGAAGGCCGTCGCGCGCCACGCGCCAACGCGCGTCATCGCGCTGGGCGATTCCTTCCACGATGGCGAGGCCGCGGATCGTCTGGACCGCGAGGAGCGCGAGATGCTGGCGCGGCTTGCGGCGGGCGCGGAATGGATATGGGTGGAAGGCAATCACGATCCCAAGCCGCCGGCCTGGATCGGCGGGCGCGTGGCGGCGGAGATCGCGCTCGGCGGGCTGGTGTTCCGCCATGTGCCGGGCGGCGGCGCGCAGGCGGGCGAGGTCGCGGGGCATCTCCATCCGGCGACCACGGTGAGGCGTAACGGCATGAGCGTGCGCTGGCGCTGCTTCGTCTCGGACGGCGCACGCCTCTTGCTGCCGGCGTTCGGCGCCTACGCCGGCGGGCTCGACGTGCGCGACGCGGCCATCGCCTCGCTGTTCGCGGACGGTTTCGCGGTTTATGCGCTGGGGCGCGAGCGGGTTTACGTGGTTCACATGCCGCGGCGGAAGAAGAGCGACGAGACCCAGCCCAGCAACACCGCCATCAGGACGGTCGAGAGGCCGTAAAGCAGCGGCCATTCGTGCGCGACGTCGTAAAGCCGGCGCTCGAAGCCGGTCTGGTCGACGAACAAGGGCGTCGATTGCGCGCTGATGACCGTGCCGTCGCGGAAAAGATAAACCTGCACAAGGTACGATCCGCGCGGTACCGAAGCGGGAACCGGAACGCGGACGCGGAACAGCGTCGGGCTCAGCATCTCGACGCTCGTCATGTTCTGCGCATAAAGCCCGTTCTTGACCTCGGCGCGCACCAGCGCCTGGACATAGGGCAAGATGCTGCCGTCGCTCAGCGCGGTTTCGGGGCGTAGATTGTCGAGGCCCAGATCGTAGCGGCGTAGCGTGTCCGCGGGAGCGATCTCAGCGAGCGGCCGCGTACTGGCCAGGAAGTAATAAGATGGCAGGCCCATCAGCCGCGCGCGCGCATTGTTGATCCATATGCCGGCGAAGCGGTCCTTGCGCCGCACCGTCATGGTGGCGTCGGGCCCGCGCACCACGACGACAATGTCGCTTTTGGCGATGTCGCTAGGCCGCTCGATGGCGCCGAAGACGGTGAGGTCGATGCCGGTGTAGGTCGAGGAAATCTCCACCACGTCCTGCGACAGACCGGAGACCAGGTCGTCCTGCGCGCCCGCTGGGCCGGCGAAGAGAAGAACGGCAAACGCCGCAAGCAGAAGCCGCCGTCTCATGGCGCACCACCCGCGACGCTGTAGAGATCGGCGGGCGTCACTACCATTTCGAAGAAGAGGCGCACCGCCACCGCCAGCACCAGCAACGCCAGCAAGAAGCGCAATTGCTCGCCGCGCAGCTTGGCGCCGACCCGCACGCCGTACTGCACGCCGAAAACCCCGCCCAGGATCAGAAACAGCGCCAGCACGATATCGACAGTGTAATTGTCGACCGCGTGCAGGATGGTCGCGGCGGCGGTGACGAACAGGACCTGGAACAAAGAGGTGCCGACGACCACGTTGGTCGGCATCCGCAGCATGTAGATCATCACCGGCACCATCAGGAAGGCGCCGCCGACGCCCATGATCGCCGACAGAACGCCGACGACAAAGCCGAGCGCCAGCACCGGGATTGCGCTGATGTAAAGCCGCGACTCGCGAAAGCGCATCTTCAGCGGCAGGCCGTGGATCCAATTGTGCTGGCCGGACCTGCGGCCGAAAGCGGAGGCGCCCGACCCCGCCGCGCGCAGCGCGCGAACGGACTCGTTCAGCATCAAGCCGCCGACCAGGCCCAGCAGGATCACATAGCTTGCCGAAACCGAGAATTCGGACTGTCCCATCCGGCGCAGCACGCTGAACAGGTAGACGCCCGCCGCCGTGCCGACCAGACCGCCGCAGAGCATCACGGCGCCCATCTTCAGATCGACGCTGCGGCGGCGCCAATGGGCGAGCACGCCCGAGAAGGTCACGGCGGATATTTGGCTGGCCGTGGTTGCCACCGCGACGCCGGGCGGGATGCCGTAAAAGATCAGCAACGGCGTGAGCAGAAAGCCGCCGCCGATGCCGAACATTCCCGACAGGAAGCCCACGCCGAAGCCCATGCCCAGAACGACCAGCCAATGGACCGACATCTCGGCGATGGGCAGATAGATTTCCATCGATCGAAAATCGCGCGTGGGTGAAGACCGGCGAAGCGGCGGATGAAGGCCAATCTGCGCGCCTGGAATCGAGCGGTCAACCTTTTGGAATGCGTTTTATCTGCGCGTCAATTCCTCGACGGTCGGGGCGACGTTGGCCCGCGCATCGAGAGAGCCGGGCTTGAAGATGTCGGCGGCATGCTGGGCCGCGGCGCGATCGTCGGCGCTCATCTGTGTGGAAATCGCTTGCAGGCGGGCCTTGGATTCGGTATCGCCCTGGGCCGCCGCAACCGCATACCATTTGTAGGCGTTAAGCAGACTCTGCGGCACGCCCAATCCGCGCTCGTACAGCACCGCGAGGTTGAACTGCGAATCGGACAGCCCCAGATTCGCCGCTCGCGAGAACCAGCGCGAGGCCTCGGAGAAATCCTTCTTCGCGCCCGAACCTCCGGCGTAAGCCACGGCCAGATTGTGCATGGCCTTGCGATTGCCCTGATTCGCGGCGGCTTCGTACCAATGCGCCGCCTTGGCCGGGTCGGCCGCCACCCCGCGTCCGCGTTCGTACAGCGTGCCCATGCGGTATTGCGCCACCGGCTCGCCGGCCTCGGCGGCGCGCCCGAGCCATTTGGCGCCTTCCTTGTCGTCGGCGGGAACGCCGTCGCCGTCCAGATACTTCAGCCCTACGATCAGCTCGGCCTTGGCGTTGCCCGCATTGGCCAGCATGGTCAGGCGGTCCAGCGGCGCCACCGCGGCGGGCGGCGGGGCCAATCTGGCCGGCGGCTTCTGGGTGACAGATTGCGGCGGCGCCGTGGGCTTTTGCGGCACCGACACGATTTTTTGCGGCGCGACTCGCGGTGCGGTAACGGGAATGCTCTGTGGAACTGCCTGGATCGGTGCCGGCTTCACCTCCAGCTTCTGCAGAGGCGGAGCGGACTGCTGATTCGCCGCCGGGGCGGCCGCATTATTGTCGTCCGCGGGCGAAGTCTCGGTCTTGATCGGCGGCGGAGCCGGTTTCTTTTCGAACAGAGCGCCGATGGCTGAGTTCGCCGGCGCTTCGCTGATCGTGCGGTGGCTGAGGACCGCGCCGGCAATGACGGCAATCGCCACCAACGCCAGAACGCCGATCCCGAGATAGAGCGTCCGTCCGGAGCGCGGCGCGGCGGGTTTGGCGGCGGCGTTCCAGCCAAAGCCGCCAAGACTTCCCGTGCTGCGTTCGGCTTCGGCCTGGGAGGCGGCGCGCGCCGAGCGGCGTGCGGCCGAAAGATAGGAATCCACCGTCGGTGGCGGCTCGGCGGCGAAACCCTGACCGGCGGTGAAGGATTGCTCGGCGCCGAAGCCCGTCGCCGTATCATAGGCCGGAGGAGGAACCGGCGGCGGAACGAATCCCGGATCGGCGAAAGGCGGCTTGGCTTCGGGAAACGGCGGCGCGTCGAAAGCGGGCTGGAACGGTCCGGCAAAGACGGGTTGGCCGGCGTGCGGATCGAGCGATTTCGGTTCCGCTTTGGCGGCGGTGGCCTTGCGCATTTCCTCTAAGGCTTCGCGCTGGGCCGCTTCGGCGGCGTCAAGACGCTGCGTCAATTTCTTGAGGCCGGCTTCGACGCTGTCGTGCCCGGTCTCGTCTTCGTCGCGATCGATGCGCCCGACGATGTCGCCCAGCGCACGTTCGATGCCGGAAAGGCGGCGGTCGAGCGACGGATCGGCGCCGCGCGACTCCAGCCGCAAGACGCTTTCTTCCAGACGGGCGATGGCGTCGGCCGAACCGTCCTTGGTCGCGGCCTGACGCGTTTCCAGCGCTTCCAGCGCGCGTTCGAGCGCGCCGGCATTGGCGTGCGCGGCTTTCTCCACCGTGCGGATGCGTTCGTCGAGCGCGGCGATACGGCCGTCCAGGGTTTGCGTTGAGGCTTGGGCGTCCTTGCGGACCTGGCCGAGTCGGCCGGCGAGGGTTTCGAGATTGCCGGAGAGCGAGGAGATCTGCGTCGCCGACTGGTTGGCCGTCTCGGTGATCTGATCGGCGAGCCGCGACAGGCCTTGATGCAGCGCTTTCACCGCGTCGCGCAACCCTTCGCTGCCGACATTGCGCTCCACTCGTTCGAGACGCTCGGAAATGCCGACCACATGCGAGCCGATTTGGTCGAACGCCTGCGCCTGTTCGCGCGCGGTGATATTCATCTCCACCGCGGCCTTGCTCATCACGCGGTTGCTTTCGCTCTGGCTGCGCTCGGCAGCGTCGAGACGGCGGCTCACGCCGCGCAATTGTTCCTCGATGCGGCGATAGACGCCGGCGGTTTCCGTTTCGCTGCGCGAGACGCGGTCGAGCATCTCTTCGCTGTCGCGCCGCGCCGCGCCGCGGTCTTCGGAACGATAGCCGCTCCATTCGTCGCGATGGGTTTCCTGCGGCTCGCTCATGTCGGACAGGCCCGCCAGGATGCGCCGGGTGAGCCATTCGCCGATCGACAGGCCTTCGCGCCGAGCCGCTGCGCGGGCCGCCTCGCGTGCCTCCGACGGAATGCCCGCCACGTTCCAAGGTAAGTCAGGCCGCATTTCGACTCGCTTAGCCTAGTGCCCGCTAGGGAAAGTACCGGCGCCAAGATGTAGTGTAAAGAAATGTCCGATAAATCAAGCGCCAAGGGGGTCCGGGGAGCCATCCGGACACAATCCGCTAACAGAATTAATAGGTCGTTAGCGGTTGTAGAGGGGCGGGTCAGGCCTCCCGGTCGGCGACGCCGGCGCCTTCCAGGTCTTCGGCGATGTGGCCGGTCAGCCAGCTGAATGCCATGCGGAAGTCGCCGGCCAGCGACCAGAAGGGGTAGGTGAAGGTCGCCGGCCGGTTCTTTTCGATGAAGAAGTGGGCGATCCAGGCCGGTCCATAGCCGGCGACCGGCACCGCCAGCAGGATCCGTGGATCCCCGGTGACCACAAAGGCGACCATCGCCAGCGTGGCGAGCCCCGTTCCCCAATAGTGCAGCGCGCGCGTCCGGGGCTTGGCGTGCTCCTGCAGATAGGTCGGCCAGAAATCCTCGAAGGTCTCGATCCGCCGGTTGGGTTCGGCCATATGCAAGAAATCCAGTTGGATTCAATCGCCCGGCGCAATGTCGCCGCGCAGCGGCACCTTTTGATTATCGTCCTTCCCTTCCTGGGGCGATGCAACCGGTTCGACCTGCGACGGAGGCGCGCTGTCGCTGTGCGGGGGAAGGCCGAGATCGGTGGCGAAAAGCTGCGTCACATAGATGGTGTCGCCGTTCGCCGCGGCACCCACGCCGGTGTGGTCATAGTTCACAAAACCAAGGTTTTCCTTATGCGGCGCGCTGGCGAGCCAACTCTCTACGAAGCGCTTGGCGACGGCGTCAACGTCGATGCCGGCGTCGGGCGTGAAATGCTGGGCTGCGACATTCTCGCCGATCAGGCCTTGGAACTTGGCGTCCGCGGCCATCAGCATGGTGGCAGAGGCGTGCGGGTCGTCGCCGACAAACGAATTCTTGAGCGCCATCTCGGTGCTGCGCTTCCTGGCGACCGCCACCAGTTCGGGATCGAGCGACAGGAACTGCGCCTTGGGGTCGAGCTTGCGGCGTTCGTCCACGATCAGCGCGTAGATGCGCGACTCGAGCGCCGGCATCTGCGCAGGCACATCGGGCTTTGACGGCCCGAACAGGGACGACAAATCGGCGCACCCCGCGCAAACCAGAAGCAGGAACGCACAAGAAGCCGCGCGAAGAAGAGGTACCCGTTTCACATCAATACACGAACTCGAACAAGCCCGCAGCTCCCATACCGCCACCGATGCACATGGTGACGACTCCATACTTCAACTTCCGCCGCCGTCCTTCCAGCAAAATATGGCCGGTCATGCGATTTGGGCTTCGGCGCGGGCACGGATGCGGTCGATGACGTGCCTGCGGAACATAAAATACTGTGCGGTGATCAACGCTAGCTGCGCGGCGGCGGGCGCCGCCAACGCATACACCGACCAGAATTTCGCCGTCATGGTGAAAGCGACCAGCAGGTTCAACGCCGCCAGCACGAACATCAGCGCCGCCCACGCATAGCCGGCGCGCGCGATCAGCCGGTCATCGAGATTCTCGGTGACGATGGGCGGCAGATAGGGCGCCATCCAGTCGCGTCGGAGCATCACCGCACCCACCGCAAGCCACACCAGCGTCGGCTTCACCATGATGAAATGCGGATCGTGGGTGATGATCGTGGTGGTGCCGAAGACGGTGATGAGCACCAGACTCACCCATTGCAGCGGCCCGACGGATCGGCCGGTCGTCCGCATCCACAAGGTCTGCCCGATGCCAAAGGCAATGCCGAAGGCGGTCGCCCAGAAGATGTTGTTGGTCAGCCAGAACAGCGAGACGAACAGGATCGTCGACAGCAGGTCGCGGAAGATGGGCTTTATGGCCCTCAAAAAATGCATTGGCGCCTACCTGTCCCCAACCCTAGCGAGACGTCTTGCCGAAGCGCCTGCCGATCTGGACGCCGGATTGCCACGTATAAATAAGTGCTGCCGCCAGCACTGCAAGCCCTATTCCGGCCGCTTTGTTCGGCGCGATGGTGTGCAGGAACAGGTTTTGGGCATCCGCCGCCGCCATCGCCGCGAAGGTGGCCGCCCACACCCAAGTCAGCCGATAATTCGCGCGCACGAACCGCGGCGTATCCCAGTGTTCGGGCAAAATCTGCACCCCGGCATATCCCGAGGTGAACGGCCTGCGCTTCGCCAGCGACCACACGGCAATGCCGAGCAAGCCGATTTCCAGGATCATGCCAACCCACGAAAACTCCATTCCCGGCTCGATGAAGCCAACGTAAAGCGCCAATAGACCGAACAGAACCGTGCTGCCGGCGTCGAGCGGCCTGAGAATGCCGGTTTCGACAAACGACTTGATGCCGAGCGAAAAAGACGTCGCGAAAGCAATCCACAGCGCCAAGTTCAGCGACAAGCGCGCGAGTATGCAAAAGATGACGAGCGGCGCGAAGCCGATCAACAGGGCCACGTTCACCTTCCGGATCGGAAAGAACCAACCAACGAGGCAAAAAACACGGGTGTTCGCGCTTTATAGCGCGAACACCCGGATTTGCCAGGCTTACTGAGCGGCTGGCGCTGCGGCAGCCGGCTTGCCGTATTTACGCGTGACGTAGAGCATCCACAGCTGGGCTGCTCTATCCAGAGCGGCATCGCCCTTCACCAGAGCCAGACTCTGGGTTGCTGCCGCATTGTCGCCGAGCTGCGCTTGCGTGGCGCCGAGCAGCAATTGCGCTTCCGCCGCCTTGGCGCCGCCCTTGGAGACCGCGCGCTGCGCAACCCTGACGGCGTCGGCGTACTTGCCATAGCCGTAATAATCCTCAGCCACTGAGACATCTCCGGCGGACGAAGAGCTCCTGGCCGCGGCAGCATCGGCTGCCGCCAGCGCCGTTTGATCGGCTCTGGCTGCGGCATTCGCCTTGTTCATCGCTGCCGCGGCCCTGGCTTGGCTGAGAGTGCCGTTGGCGAGACCCACCTGCAGCGCCTTCTGCGCGTCGCCGGGGAAATGCAGCCCGACCGCCAGATCGGCCATCATCAGGTAATCATCAGCGCTGGTGTCCGCGCCCGTCGTCAGGCGCAGCCTGTAGAGGAAGAGAGCGGCGACTTCGCGAGTGCTGGACTTCGACAGCGATCCGAGCGAAATGTCGATGAGGTTGCCCCAGTCCTCTGAAGCGCCGTAATTGCTGGCCATGATTTCGAGCGTCCTGGCCTCGCCGGGAATATCCTTTTGCCGGTTCTGGATCATCAGCAGCACCTGATAGGCGGCGCGATCGGGAGTCTTGCCGGCGGTGACGTCGGCATCGATGGATTTCTGCGCGAAGATCCGGCCGTTCGTATAATCGGCGGTGTTGTAGTAGGCGATCGCGACTTCCGCGGCTGCGACGCTGTTGAGCGCACCGGCAGTCGCCGCCAGCTGACCAAGCTCTTTCACTTTGGCGTAATCCTTCGCTTGGTTCTCAAGGTCGATGGCGATGCGCAACGCACTGGCGCGATCGTCCGGCGGAGCCGCCGTCGATTCCGCGGCCGCCACGAAGTACGGCGTCGCCGACGCCGCGTCGCCGCCGTTGTAGTAGGCCAGACCCGAATAATAATTGACGACGTATTTGTCGTAGTCGGTGAGGTCCGGAAGGACCTGCGCTTCTTTCATCTTGGCGATCATCGCCGCCCAGTCCTTGGCCGTGAAATCCTTCTGCGCTTCGGACAAAGGCTTGCTCAGGGCCCTGCTGATCTTCGGCTTGGCGCTGTCTTTGGCGTCGGCGGCGACGGCCGGCGTTGCCGTGAACGCGGCGCCTGCAAAAAACAGGGATAGGCTCGCGACCAAGACGGCACGCACGAGATTCTTCTTCATGGGATTCCTCTTCTGACTGTCACGCGAAACACCAAACGCACCCCCGTTTCGCGCATCTGGGAGAGTCTTATAACCATATTATGGCGACGTGATGTTTCCAATGCGACGGATGCGCTGTTGCGGCGCAATATCGAAATACCGATCGTGCATCGGGGAAATTCTCAAGAAGAAGGGCGGCGCGGCCGTGCTTCGCCCGTCGATTCGCTTAAGTCCGGCAACGCCCGTAAGAGGTTCCTTAACCATAAGCTGACACCTTTTGCCGACAGAAAAAGGGGTCGTTCATGGGCGAACGTTCGGCCGAGCTGGTCCTTGGCTCAGTGCAACTGGGCCTTGCATATGGTGTGGCCAACAAGACCGGCAAGCCTTCGCACGGCGCCGCGTTGAAGCTGGTGCGCCAAGCCGCCGACGCCGGTATCACCCAATTCGACACCGCGCGCGCCTATGGCGACAGCGAGGAACGGTTGGGCGAAGCGCTCGACGGACTCGCAGTGCGCGCGATCACCAAACTCAGTCCGCTGGCCGATCTGCCCGCCGGCGCCAGCCGCGACGAGGTGCGCGATGCCGTCGACGCCAGCATCGCGGAATCCCTTTACGCGTTGCGGCGCCGGCGCATCGATTGCCTGCTGCTGCATCGCGCCAGTCACATGACCGCGTTCGGCGGCGCCATCTGGGAACGGCTGCTTGAGCGCCTCGAAGACGGCAGCGTGATGGCGCTCGGCGTGTCGGTAGGGTCGCCGCAGGAAGCGCAAGGCGCACTCGCCTGCCGCGACGTGCGTCACATCCAGATGCCGTTCAACCTGCTCGATTGGCGCTGGCGCGAAGCCGGCGTGATCGAGGAGATAAAGAGGCGCGCGGACGTCACCGTGCATGCGCGCAGTATCTTTCTGCAAGGGTTGCTGGCGGCGAACGATCCCAAGATCTGGCCGCGCATCAAGGGCGTCGATCCGCCCGCCGTACTCAATCTCATAGCCGGCCTGGCGGAGGAATTCGGCCGCGAAGGCGCCGCCGATCTCTGTCTGGCCTACGCGAGAGGGCAAAGCTTCATCGACGGCGTCGTGATCGGACTCGAGACCATGGAGCAGCTCGACACCAATCTGCGCCTGGCCGTGAAGCGTCCGCTCGGCGAAGCCGAATGTGCACTCGTCCAGGCGCGCGTCCCGCGCCTGCCGGCGCGCCTGCTCGATCCCGCACAATGGCCCAAACCATGATCGCCGATCTGTTCCGCCTGGAAGGCTGTGTGGCGTTCGTGTCCGGCGCCGCCGGCCATCTGGGACGCGCCATGACACGGGCGTTGTGCGAAGCGGGCGCGCACGCGATCATCAACGGGCGCGACGACGCAAAACTCAAGGATTTCGAAGGCGAACTGAAGCGCCAAGGCTTCTCCTGCGAACGCGCCGCTTTCGACATGGGCGATTTCGAACGCGTGCGCGGCTTCTTCGCCGGGCGCGAACGGCTGGATGTGCTGGTCAACAACGCCATCTCGATGATGCCCAAGCCGTTCGCGGCGCTGGAGCCGGACGATTTCGCCCGGGCCTATGCCAGCGCGGTGACGGCTGCTTTCGAGGCGGCGCGCGCGGCGCTGCCCGCCTTGCGCAAGGCCGTGCAAGCGGCGGGCGAGGCGCGCATCGTCAACATCGCCTCGATGTACGCCGCCGTGTCGCCCGACAAGCGCATATACGCCAAGCCCGAACAGGCGAGCCCGTTCCATTACGGCCCCGCCAAAGCGGCGCTGCTGCAACTGACCCGCCACCTTGCTGCCGAGCTTGGGCCCGAGAAAATCCGCGTCAACGCGCTGGTTCCGGGACCGTTTCCCAGGCCCGAGGTTTCGACCGACGATCCGGCGTTTGCGGAGCGGCTGGCTGGGCGTACCATGCTCGGGCGCACGGGCGAGGCGGCCGAGATCGCCGGTCCCCTGTTGTTCCTAGCGAGCAAAGCTTCCAGCTATGTCACCGGCGCGGCGCTAACGGTCGATGGCGGTTGGACCCAATGGTAGGCTAAGTTGAAAGAAAGACCGGCGGCGACCATGGCCTTTCTTTCCTCATTCAGAAGCGGGCAGGAGACGGTTTATCCGGAATCCCTGCGCCGGCATCTGAGCGCCTTTCCGCTGCTGGCCGAAGTCGGCGACGCGGCGATGAAGCGTCTGCTCGCGGAAGCCAACTGGTTCGGGCTGCCGGGCGGTACACAGCTGAAACGCGACGGCGAGAACGATTCCGCGATGTTCCTGGTGGTGACCGGCTGCCTGGGCGTTTTCGTCGAAGGCCGGCAGGTGGCGCAAATTCCTCCCGGCGAGACGGTCGGCGAGATGTCGCTGCTGTCGGGCGAAGCGCATTCCGCCCAGCTCCTGGCGCTGCGCGACAGCGAGCTGCTGCGCATTACTCCCGAGGGGTTCGAATCCCTGGTCGCGCGCCATCCGCGCGTGATGCTGAACATGATGCGCGTGCTGGTACGCCGGCTGCATGACACCGCGAAGAGCCGCCATGACGCCTTGCGCCCCAAGACCTTCGCTATCGTGCCGCTGCAGGAAGGCCTCGGCCACGAGCCCATCGCCCACCGGCTGGCCGGTGCCCTGGTCGACATGGGCGCAAAAGCCGCCGTGCTCGATTCGGCGGCCGGCGAGCAAACGGCGGAATGGTTCGACAGTTTCGAGGCGGCGCACGATTTGGTGTTCTATCGCGGCGACGTGCTCGACAGCGCCTGGACCAAACTTTGCCTAAGACAAGCCGACCGCATTTTCTTCCTGGCGCGCTCCGACCGCCCCTTGCCGACGCATCTACTTCCCGTCGCCAAGGAGCGCGTCTGCGGCCTGCCGGTCCTGCTGCTGCTGCATCCCGGCGGCGACCGCGAATTGCCGCTACATTTCGCGCTCAACAGCGGGCAGTTCGAATCCCTTCACCATATCCGCGCCGGACGCGCCGACGACGTGCGCCGTCTTGCCCGCTTCGTCTGCGGACGCGCGGTGGGACTGGTGCTGGGCGGCGGCGGGGCGCGCGGCTTCGCCCACATCGGCGTCGTCAAGGCGCTCGGCGAGGCCGGCGTGCCGTTCGATTTCCTCGGCGGCGTCAGCATGGGCGCGATCATCGCGGCGGGGCTGGCGGCCGAATGGGGCATCGAAGAACTGTCGGAGCGGATGCGCGCGGCGTTCGTGACCAGCAATCCGCTTTCCGACTACACGCTGCCCCTGATCGCGCTGGTGCGCGGCAAGCAGGTGAGCGCGCTGTTGCGCGGCAACTTCGGCGAAATGCGGCTCGAGGAACTTGCCAAGCCGTTCTTCTGCGTGTCGTCGGACCTCACCAGCGGGCGCATCCACGTCCATCGCAGTGGGCTCTTGTGGCGGATGTTGCGCGCCAGCGTGGCGCTGCCAGGCATCCTGCCGCCGGTGACGCATCACGGTCATCTGCTGGTCGACGGCGGGGTGATGAACAATCTGCCGGTGGACGTGATGCGCGAGCGCAACGTCGGGCCGCTGATCGCTTCGGACGTGACCGGCGAGGTCGACATGTCGGTGCGCGACAGCCGCTACGGCGAACGCACGGTGTGGTCGCTGCTGTGGCAGCGCATGCGCGGGGTGCCGTCCATCGTCTCGATCCTGATGCGCTCGGGCACGGTGGGATCGGAAGCGCAGCGTCGCCTCGTGCGCGAACAGGCGGATTACCTCTTCGAGCCGCCGCTGCCGGACTTGGGACCACTCGACTGGAAGGCTTTCGACCGCGCCATCGCCCAAGGCTACGCCCATGCGCAGGCGCTGATCGAGAAGAACGGCGTGCCGCTCACCGAGATGTGGAGCGAAGGCCCGGCGGTGGCGATGCCGCATCACGAAGATGCGGCGAAGAGATAACGCCCCCTCCGTCTCAAGCTCCCGCGCGCCTCAGATCGACTGCTGCAACGGGCTCTCGGGTTCCTTGCCGACAAGGGTGTGCGGATGGCCGTCCGCGCCGGTCAGGACCATCAAGGTGACTTTTGTCTTTCCGCCATTCAGATCGAGGTCGACCTTGAGAACGCCTTCGCCGTCGGTGCCAATCAGGCGCAGCGTGTAGGACGCGCTCTTGCCAGCGCCCGTCTCCATCATGAATGTATGGCTTTCGACTCCCGCGATATGGATGTTGCGCCCGAGAACGGCCTCGGCGCGGACATCGTGGCGGACAATGGCCATGATCGTCTGGAGGCGGGAGTCGTTCTCAAATCCTTTGTGCAGGAACCAGGCGCTGTAGCCGACAATACCGCCGAGCCCCACGACGACGATCAGCACCAGGCCCAAGCATCCCCACAGGCACCCGCCCGAACGGCGGCGCGGCGGCGGACATTCTTCGTATGGCGGGTTCATGTTTCCCCCGAGGCAAGCTTGCCGATACACAAAAGCGCGAACCCGCGATTGCCGCAACAGCCACGCGACCATAGTCTGCACGAAATTGACTGACGAAATGTCACCGCAGGAGCGACGCCGCATGCCTATCAACTACGACGAGATCATGCAGCTCAAATCGGTCGGCGACGAGTTCCGCTACACCGACCGCGAAACCATGCTTTACGCGCTGGGGGTCGGCTTCATGCGCGACCCCATGAACCAGGCGGAACTCAAATTCGTCTACGAGAACGATTTGCAGACCGTGCCGACCTTCGCCACGGTGCTCGGCTGGGGACAGGCGACGCTGGCGCGCTCGGGCATCAATTACCTCATGGTCGTCCATGGCGAGCAGAGATTGACGCTGCACAAGCCGCTGCCGGCCCAGGCCGAGGTTATCGCCGACGAATGCGTGGTCGGCGCCATCGACAAAGGCGAAGGCAAAGGCGCGTTGATCCTGACGGAGAAGGTGATCCGCGAGAAGCATTCGGGCGACAGGCTTTGCACGCTGGGCTCCACCATCTTCGCGCGCGGTGACGGCGGCTTCGGCGGACCGAAGGAAGGCGCTCCCGTGCCGCACGCGCTGCCGTCGCGCGCCCCCGATCTCGAAGTTGAATGCGACACCCGCCCCGACCAGGCGTATCTCTACGCGCTGTCCGGCGATCGCAATCCGCTGCACCGCGATCCCAACGTGGCCAAGCTGGCGGGTTATCCGAGACCGATCCTGCAAGGGCTTTGCACCTACGGCACGGCCTGCCGCGCGATCATCTCCGACGTTTGCGACTACGACGCGAAGAAGATCGTCGGCTTCGACGCGCGTTTCTCCGCTCCGGTGTTTCCGGGCGAGACCATCGTGACCGAGATCTGGGTGGACGGCTGTGTGGTATCGTTCCGCTGCAAGCTCAAGGAGCGCGAGGCGATTGTCCTCAACAACGGAAAATGCACGCTGGCATGACGGCGATCCTCTGGAAGAAGCCGAACGGCTGATCGCGGAGGGGCGTGCGGGCGAAGCGGCGGAATTCCTGCGCCTGCGGATCGCCGAAGGACGCGGCGCCTTGCTGGCGCGGCTGGCTTACGCAAGCGCGCTCGATGCCGCCGGCGACAAGACGGGCGCGCTGGCGGTGGCGCGCGAGACGGCGATGTTGCATCCGGGGATCGCCGCGGCGGCGCTCGGACTTGGCAAAGCCCTGCTGACGGCGGAGCAGCTGCCGACCGCCATCGCGGAATTCCAGCGTGCACTCAGGCTCGATCCGGAGTTGGACGAAGCGCGCTTGCTGCTCGGCTGCGCCTGGCAGGCCGCGGGCGAAGCGGATAAGGCGCTGAAGGCTTTCGCCGCGCTGCGCCCCGAGACTCCGGGCCTCGCTGGAAAAATCGCCCAGGCCGAAGCGATGCGCGCACGGCCGCGCTCCGACGCGGGCTATGTGCGTCACCTCTTCGACCAGTTCTCGGCTGATTACGACGCGCGGATGCTGTCACAGCTTTCCTATCGCGCGCCGCAAATCCTGCGCGCGCTGGCCGATTTGACGATGCCGGGGCGGGACGGCCTCGCTATGCTCGATCTCGGTTGCGGCACCGGCCTATCGGGCGCGGCGTTCAAGGACCTGACGGCGCGGCTGGACGGCATCGATCTGAGCCCTGCGATGATCGAAAAGGCGCGGGCGCGCGGCATCTACGATTGGCTCGCCGTCGCCGACATCGAGGTTGCGCCGGCGCTGGCGGAGGGGCGCTATGATCTGGTGCTGGCCGCCGACACGCTGGTCTATCTCGGCGACCTCGCTGCAACCATGCAGGGCGTCGCGCGCGCCCTGAAGGCGGACGGGTTCTTCCTCTTCACCGTCGAGAAGAAGGAAGGCGAGGGGTTCGAACTCGGCCCCAAGCGCCGTTGGCGGCATTCGGAGATGTACATGCGCGAATTGGCCGAGGCGCATGAACTGGAGATCGCGGGCTTGTTGGCGTGCACGCCGCGCATGGAAGGGGGCACGCCAGTGGAAGGCTTGGCCATGGCGCTGCGCAAGCCTGTCTAGCTAACATCGCCCGCCATTTGCATCAGGAGCAGCCATGACCATCAGCATCGGAATTCTCGTGTTCGACGGGGCTGAGGAACTCGACTTCGTCGGGCCTTGGGAGGTTTTCGCCATGGCCAACGAAGTCAGCAAGCATCTCGGCCAACCGCCGGTCCACGACCTCAAGCTGATCGCCGAGCACAAGCGGGCGGTGGTCTGCGCCAAAGGCCTGTGCGTTCTGCCCGACCTCGCCACGGCTCAATGCCAGAAGCTCGACGTTTTGCTGATTCCCGGCGGCATCGGCACCAGGCGCGAAGCGACCAACCAGCCGCTGCTCGACTGGATCGCGACAATCGCCCACACCGCGCAATGGGTGACCAGCGTCTGCACCGGAGCCCTGCTGCTGACGGCGGCGGGGCCAGGCAAAGGCAAGCGGGTGACCACGCATTGGGCCTTCGTGGAGAATTTGCGCGGACGGGGCGAAGCGGCCGAAGTGCTGGACAAATACCGTTATGTTCGCGACGGAAACATGGTTACCGCCGCCGGCGTCTCGGCCGGCATCGACATGGCGCTGTGGTTGACGGGGCAGCTGCATTCGCCGGACTTCGCGCGGGCGGTGCAACGCGGCATGGAATACGACCCGGCCCCGCCCTATGCCGGCTTAACCTGATGCCGCACCGGCCTTTGTTCCGCCCAGGAAGATGTGCTTATCTCCGGCAGGTTGGGGCGTTGGCCTCTTAGGGGAGTCTCAGGAACATGTTGAAGAGTATTTGTCTGGCCGCTGCGATGCTGGCGGTGGCGGCCGTGCCGGCGCTTGCCGCGGGCGAATGCGGCCCCACTCCGATCGGGCCGGCCATTCCGGCCGCAAGCGACCTTTCCGGCAGGACGGTCGAAGCAGGACGCGCCGAGGTGCTGGACGCTTATCACCAGGTCAAGGCCTATCAGGCATCGAATCAGTCGTTCCGCGCCTGCATGGAGAAGCAGGATGACGCCGACACGGCCGCGCTCGCCGAGGCGCAAGGCAAGGGCGACAAGGACCAGGTCGCGTCCATCCAGCAGAGCATCAAAGACCTGTTGGCGATCTACCAAAAGACGATCGACAACGAAACGCAGGTTGCCACCGAGTTCAACGATCTGCGCGCGGCGCAGTGCACTCGGGACACGGATCCGCAGGTCTGCCCGAAGAAGCCATAACGGTTCGCCCGGCGAATCACCTATCATGCCGGACGATGAGCGAGCCAGCGACGGCAACCAAACGTAGCGAACGACGCGCGCGCGAACATAGCGCGACGCGCGCCGCCATTCTCGAAGCGGCGCGGCGCGTCGCCGTGCGCGAAGGCGCGCGAGACCTGTCGCTGCGCGGCGTGGCGGCCGAAGCAGGATTCGCGCCGGCGGCGCTCTACGGCTATTTCGCCAGCAAGGACGAACTGCTGCTGGCGTTGGCGGCGGAGGACCTTGCATCGCTCGCCCGTGTCATGCGCGGCGCTGCCGCCGGGTGCGAAGGCAAAGGCAAGCTGGCCGCCGTCTCCGCCGCGGCGCTGTCGCTGCTCAGGTCCACCGAGACCATCGCCGCCGCCTCCCAGGCGCTGCCCGCAAACGCCGGAAGCAGCGAAGCGGAACGGCTGTTCAACGGCCGGCTGATTGCCGCCCTCAAGGTGCTGTCGGACGCGGCCGGCCAGAAAGCCGACAGCCGCGACGCCCAATGCGACGTCCTGCTGATGGCGGCCACGCTCAGCGGCTTGGCGCTGCTGGCGCGCGCGGGCAGGCTGGAGGCGCTGGGCTTCACGGCGGAAGAAGTCGTCGACCGGCTCGAGGCGCGGTTTACGAACGGGACGTAACCTTTAAGTCCCGCACAGCGCCTGCGCGACCTTCCACAAACCGATCCCCGCAATATAGGTGCCGCTTATGTGTACCGCCGGGCCTGTCATCATGCTAAAAATATTGGGCAATTTGGAGACTTCGCCCCCACCGATGTCGTCCAAATGACCCAAGAACGCAAAGCTTCCAGCGCTCGCGCCCGCCTCACTGGGCCGGGCATGTATCCGGCCGAATATGCGCGGTGGCTTCTCAATCCGCTGCGCCATCTGATCTTCCCCGTAAGATCGCTAGTGCGCCGCCTGAAGCTGAAGCCTGCCGATCAAGTGCTGGAGATCGGGTCGGGCCCTGGTTATTTCAGTCCCGCGGTCGCGCGCGCAATTCCGCACGGCACGCTCACGCTCTTCGATGCGCAAAGCGAAATGCTGGCGATGGCTGAGGTACGGCTGAAGGCGCGCGGGCTTTCCAATTTCGACTGCTTCGAGGGTGATGCCGCGGCGTTGCCCTTTGCCGATAACAGCTTCGACGTTGCCTTCATGGTCGCAGTGCTGGGTGAAGTGCCGGACCGCCAAGGCGCGATGAATGAAGCCGCTCGAGTGCTCAAGCCCGGCGGCAGGCTCGTGATCGCGGAATTACCCGGCGATCCCGATTTCGTGCGCCGCAAGGAGGTCAAAGTCCGCGCGCGCAACGCCGGCCTCACCCTCGAACGTTGTACCGGGGTCTGCTGCTATTTCATCTGCAGCTTCATGAAGGCGGGTTGAGGGCAGCCTTCATTCGCTTCGCGCACGACGGCTGGCTTGCCAGGTCGTAGCCGCGAGAACCCGAGCCGCCCGTCTTCGCTGCTTCGCAGCTTCGACGTGGCAGTCTCCGCCGCTGCGCGGCGTAGACTGGCTGGGGCGGGAGGATTCGAACCTCCGTATGCCGGAATCAAAATCCGGTGCCTTACCGCTTGGCGACGCCCCAACAGGCTGAAGGCCGGGGACCATAAGGCCTAGGCTTGAGCCTTTCAACGCGGGCCATTCGGCCGGTTGCGGGGGGCAGGGGGCATCGTTATAAGGGCGCCTCCCGAAAGAGGCCGGAGAGTAGCTCAGCCTGGTAGAGCACCACGTTCGGGACGTGGGGGCCGGAGGTTCGAATCCTCTCTCTCCGACCAGCCTACGCCCTTCGGGCTTCGGCTCGGCAAGTCGCACAGGAGCCCGAAGAGCGTAGGCTGTCACGCCGTAGCGCGACTTGCCACGCCGAAGCGCGTTCGCGCGAAGGTGGGAGCGCGAAGGCGGACTGGAGGAGGCCGTGCTGTACGTTTACGTCCTCCAAAGCCTGTCTGATCCCAACCGATTTTACGAAGGCATAACGGCCGACGTGAATTCGAGGCTCAAGGAGCATGACTCAGGCGAAGTGTTTCACACTTCAAAGTATAAGCCCTGGAAAATCAAAAACTATTTCGCTTTTGAAGATTATGCGAAGGCATATGCATTTGAACGCTATTTGAAATCTGGCTCAGGCAGGGCATTTGCGAAGAAGCATTTCTAGGTGAACAACATGGACATTGAAATCTGCCCACTAGGGCCGACTAATGTCCCAGTCCGACATCGCGCTGTCTATGTGGGCCCCCGCCCGCGCGGCTGTGACGGGCGCGGGCGTCGTGATAGATTGCGCGCCGTCTAGAAGCCGATGGTTGGGGAGATCAATATGCGCCTTTTCACCATTGCGGTAGCGATCGCGGCCGCCGCCTTCGTGGCCGGCTGCGACCAGCATCCCAGCAAGACGGTCAAGATCAAGGGCAAGGACGGCAGCGTCACGATTACCAGCAACGGCGAACACGTGACGATGAAGTCCGATAACGGAAAAACAACGGTCGAGATCAATACGAACGGCCTCGGTAACCAGAGGCTGCCGGATTTCGCGCCCGTCTATCCCGGCGCCCAGGTCAAAGGCTCGGTGACGGCACAGACCGAGGGCGGCGGCACGTTCGCCTTCGAATCCTCCGCCGCGCCTGAGAAGGTGATCGCGTTCTACAAGGACAAGGCCAAATCCGCCGGGTTGGCCGAGAAGCTTTCCATGAGCGGCAACGGCGGCATGACCTATGTGGCAAGCGCCGACGACGGCAAGAAGACGCTACAGGTCATCGCGGCCAAGAGTGGCACCGGTAGCCAGGTAGAGGTCTATTGGGCGGCTAGATAGCGAACCCGCGCGCCTTTCAGTCCGTAAAGCCGGTTGCGAAGCTGCGCGTGCTGCCGACCTTCGCCATGCCCGACGAGACCGATAAGCCGATCTATGCTCTGCGCGCCATGGAGAGGCCGATGGGGCCCATACGGGTGAACGTCAAGAACGACAGCTAAGGCACGATTGCCTTGAGCTGAAGCAATCGTGCTCCAGAAAGAAAAACCCCGCAGGCTTGCGCCCGCGGGGCCTTCGGCAGGGGGGCTGCGCTTTACTGAAGAAGATTGGCGATATTGTAAGTGATGGTCGCCACGAAGCCGCCTTCGCAGGCGTTTGGCGTGCTCATCCAGAACGCGGTGCATTGGGCTTTCGTAATGTCGGTGCCGGAATAGCGCGCGTCGAATGTCCAGCTCTTCCACGTCGCCGTCGCGCCGATGTCGTAGTGCGTGTAGTCGCTCGGCGCGGCGTCCACCCACTGATGGCCGAGATTGCCGCTGAACGACAGCCAGTCCGTCACGGCATACGCCGCCGTGCCCTCGACATACCAGCCCGTGCCGGCCGACAGGCTCCATTCCGGCGAATTGGCGCCGGTGAGCGTCAGGGTGAGCGGGCCGAACACGTGGCTCAACTGGCCGATGGTTTCGTAATAGCTCGCCTTCGTGCCGGGGAAATTGGCGTCCGGATAGCTGTAGTAATAGGCCTCGATGTTGAGGTCGGTGCCGTCGAGGTCCGTGTGCTTCCCGAGGTAGAAGTCCGCCTCGAACGAAGGATTGTTCGTGCCGGTCCAGTTCACCTTGGAAAGCCAGGTGCCGGCATAGAAGCCGTCCGGGCCGCTCCAATTGATCGAACCTTGCGGCGTGAATTCCTTGGCGTCCTGGCTGATGCCGCGAAAGCGATAGTCGTTGGTCGCGGCCACATAGGCCGATAGCGTGCCCCAACTCGGAGCGGCGGGAGCGTCGTCGGCAAATGCCGCGCTCGTCGTGACGGCAACACCGGCCAACAGCGCCGCCGCCAAGCTAAGTTTCAAGCCAATTGATTTCATCGTCTTCGCCTCGCTTCAGATTCCCCAGCGGCCGCCCTCGCGACCGCGCCCCCAGGATTCGGAGACCTATCATTTGAATGCAATACGAATGCCGACGCGAAAACGTAAGATTCCCATAGGAAAAGGACGGTTTCGAGTCGCCGTTGTTGCAATGCAACACGTGATTGCACAGAGCTTGGGCAGACCGCCGCCCGATTAGGCGCAAGCGAGCCCGCGCGCCCGGTGTCCGCGCCTGCGCTCCGCAGCTGCTCCAAAGCGGCTGGGCGCCCACGATTCGGCGATCCGCGTGCTCGAAACAATCACTCGCCGCGCAAAATTTCGCGGGATGCCCGCTCGCCATTTCCACCAAACCTGTGACAATGCCGGGCTTGCCTTTAAGGGCGGCCTGTTCCATGAGGTTTCGCCTTTTTGCCGGTCGATATCCGGCGATCCGACACATTTATGCGCTAATCGTGCAGCGCCGTCGCAAGGAGCTACAATTAGTACCGAGACCGAAATCTCCGCCCATTCGCGGCTGCGTATCCGCCGCCGGACACACCAGCGCGCGCACGCCGACGCGGCGATGCGCATCATTCTGGTGCGGCACGGACGGCCGGCGATCTCGACCGATCATCGCACCTCCCATCACGGGTTCCGCGATTACATCGACGCCTACGAAGCCGCCGGCCTCGATCCCGAGAGCGCCCCGCCGGAAGAACTGCAGGACCTGGTCAAGGAGCTGACGGCGATCTTCACCAGCGACAAGCTGCGTTCGCAGGACAGCGCCCGCGCACTGGCGCCCAACGCCGAATTGATCGCCGATCCGCTGTTCGTGGAGGCGCCGCTGGCCAGCCCGCGCATCCCTCTGTTGCGCATGGGCGTGCCGAGCTGGGCGGTGATGGCGCGCATCCTGTGGCACGCCGGCTATCATCCCGAGATCGAGAATTACCGCCGCGCCAAGCATCGCGCCGTGGAGGCTGCCGACATTCTGGTGGCGCGCGCGCGCGAGGACGCGGTCGCGGCCCTGGTCGCCCACGGCTATTTCAACGCCATCATCGGACGGGAACTGCGTCGCCGAGGCTTTCGTAAGACCGGCTCGCACCGGGTGCGGTTCTGGAACGCGGTGATCTACGAGCTGCCGTAATCAAAGCATCGCTGGGATGACGCGGTCCGGCGGTTTGTGGCCGTCGGCGAAGGTCTTGACGTTGATGATGACCTTCTCGCCCATGTCGACGCGCCCTTCGAGCGTCGCCGAACCCATGTGCGGCAGCAGCACCACGTTCGGCAGCCTGCGGAGCTTGGGATTGATCGCCGGTTCGTGCTCGTAGACGTCCAGGCCGGCGCCGGCGATGAGGTCCGCCTCGATCATGTCCGCCAGCGTGTCCTCGTCGATGATCTCGCCGCGTGCGGTGTTGACGATATAGGCGGTCGGCTTCAACAGCTTCAAGCGTCGCCGCGACAGCAGATGATAGGTCGCCGGCGTGTGCGGACAATTGATCGAGATGATGTCCATGCGCGCCAGCATTTGGTCGAGGCTTTCCCAATAGGTGGCCTCCAGCTCGCTTTCGATGTCGGCGGGGACGGGCTTGCGGTTGTGGTAATGGATCTGCAGGCCGAACGCCTTGGCGCGGCGCGCCACCGCCTGACCGATCCGCCCCATGCCGATAATCCCCAGCCGCTTGCCGTACAGCCTGTGGCCGAGCATCCAGGTCGGCGCCCAGCCCTTGAACTGGTCGGCTTCCAGGATCTTCACGCCTTCCACCAGCCGGCGCGGCACCGCCAGCATCAGGGCCATGGTCATGTCGGCGGTGTCGTTGGTGAGCACGCCGGGCGTGTGGGTCACCGTGATGCCGCGCTCCGTCGCCGCCCGCACGTCGATATTGTCGACGCCGTTGCCGTAATTTGCGATCAGCTTCAGCTGGGCCCCGACGCGCGCCAGCAGCTTGGCGTCAAGCCGGTCGGTGACCGTCGGGACCAGCACGTCGCAAACCTGCAGGGCTTCCACGAGCTGGTCGTGCGTCATCGGCACGTCGTCGAGATTGAGACGGGCGTCGAACAATTCGCGCATGCGCGTTTCGATGGCGGCGGGAAGCTTGCGCGTGACAATGACGAGGGGCTTCTTGGGAGGCATCGCGGCACGGCCTTCGACATAAGGCCCGGAAACGGGCGCCGCATCCGGTGTACCAGAAGGGCGTCCGGGCTCAAAGAGTTTACGCCCAGGAAGAAAACGAATTGTATCCCGCCCAAGTCGGCTGGATGAAGGCGTTGTTCGCGTCAGACCCTCAGTGCCTAAAATGCCGCATGCCGGTGAAGGCCATCGTAAGACCGGCTTCGTCGGCGGCCGCGATTACCTCGTTGTCGCGGATCGAACCGCCGGGCTGGATGACCGAGGTGGCGCCCGCTTCGGCGATCTCGAGCAGTCCGTCCGGGAAGGGGAAGTAGGCGTCGGACGCGGCCGCCGAGCCTTTGGTCTGCGGCTCGGCCCAGCCCGCGGCCTTCGCCGCTTCGCGCGCCTTCTGCGCCGCGATACGCGCGGAATCTACGCGGCTCATCTGGCCGGCGCCGATGCCGGCGGTGGCCAGCCCCTTGGCATAGACGATGGTGTTCGACTTGACGTGCTTGCCGACGGTGAAGGCGAACAGCATGTCGGCGATCTCGCTCTCGCTCGGCTGGCGCTTGGTGACGATCTTCAGTTCGGCGCGCGCCACACGGCCGTTGTCGCGCGTCTGCACCAGGAAACCGCCGGACACGGTCTTGCAGGTGAGACCGGGGCTCAGCGGATCGGGCAGGCCGCCGGCGATCAACAGACGCAGATTCTTCTTTGCCGATAGGATGCGGCGCGCGTCGACGTCGGCGTCAGGGACGATGATCGCTTCGGTGAAGATCTTGGAGATCTGCTCCGCCGTGGCGCCGTCAAGCGTGCGGTTGAAGGCGATGATGCCGCCGTAGGCGCTGACCGGATCGCAGGCCAGCGCCTTGGCATAGGCTTGTGCCAGCGTGCCCGCCAGCGCCACGCCGCACGGATTGGCATGCTTGATAATGGCGCAGGCCGGGCCAGTTGCAGGGTTGAACTCGGCGACGAGTTCGTACGCGGCGTCGGTGTCGTTGATGTTGTTGTAGGAGAGTTCCTTGCCTTGCACCTGCTCGGCGGTGGAGACGCCGTAGCGCTTCTCGCCGGTGACATAGAACGCGGCGTCCTGATGCGGGTTCTCGCCATAGCGCAGCGATTGGCGCAGCTTGCCCGCGAAGGCGCGCCGGCGTGGTGGGGATTTTTCGCCCTCCTTCGTCAGCACGTCCGCGAACCAGTTGGAAACGGCGGCGTCGTAAGCGGCGGTGCGCGCGTAGGCGATCTGCGCCAGCTTGCGGCGCAGCGCCAGCGTGATGGCGCCCTTGTTGGCGTCGAGTTCGGCGAGCACGGTGGCGTAATCCTCGGGATCGACGACCACCGTCACCCATTCGTGGTTCTTCGCCGCCGAGCGTGTCATTGCCGGGCCGCCGATGTCGATATTCTCGATGGTCTCCGCGAAGCTGGCGCCTTTGGCGACCGTGGCTTCGAACGGGTAGAGATTGCAGACCAGAAGGTCGATGCCCTCGATGCCGTGCGCCTTCATCGCCTCGGCGTGTTCCGGCTTGTCGCGCAGCGCCAAGAGCCCGCCATGGATGATCGGATGCAGGGTCTTGACCCGGCCGTCCATCATTTCGGGGAAGTTCGTGAGCTCGGACACATCCGCAACCTTCAAGCCCGCGCCGCGCAACGCCTTGGCGGTGCCGCCCGTCGAGACCAGCTGGATGCCGTGTTTCGCCAGCCCCTTGGCGAAATCGACCAGTCCGGATTTGTCGGAAACGGAAAGCAGCGCGCGGCGGATGGGGCGGAGCGTCATGGCGACTCGTGGGGCCGGAGGTTACGGGGGGTCATACTTCGCTGGGCGCCAAAAGAGAAGCGGCAGGTTGACGCCGCTATTTCCTCCCCCTGAAAGGGGGAGGTGCCGAGTGTAGCGAGGCGGAGGGGGTCTGTGGCATGACCCCTCCCTAACCCTCCCCTTTCAGGGGAGGGAACTTTCAGCTCAATACCTTCACCACCGTGTCGGTCAGTTTCGCGAGATCGTCTTCCGAGATCGTCAGCGCGGGGGTGAGGTAAACGATGTTGCGGAAGGGACGCACCCAAACACCTTCCTCCACGAAGCGGCGTTTCAGCGCATTCAGGTCGGCGATGTGCTCGAGTTCTACAACCCCGATGGCCCCGCGCACGCGAACGTCCACGACGCCGGGGAGACCGAGGCAATGGCCGAGCGCCGGTCCGAGGAGTTCGCCGATGTCGGCCGCCTGACGCAGCCGCGGCTCGCGCTCGAACAGATCGAGCGAGGCGTTTGCCGCCGCGCAGGCCAGCGCATTGCCCATGTAGGTCGGCCCATGCATCAGGGCGTGCAAAGGATCGTCGGACCAGAAGGCGTCGAAGACCTTTTGCGTGGCGACGGTGGCGGCCAGCGGCAGCGTACCGCCGGTGAGGCCCTTGCCGAGCGTGATGATGTCGGGCGCGACCTCCGCCGCCTCGCAAGCGAACATCGCGCCGGTGCGCCCGAAGCCGGTGAAGATTTCGTCGAAGATCAGCAGCAGATCGTATTTGTCGGCGGCGGCGCGCAGGCGGCGCAGCGTGCGCTCGTCATGGAAGATCATGCCGCCCGCGCCTTGCACCAGCGGCTCGACCAGGATGCCGGCGAGTTCACCGGCATGGCGTTCGAGGAAGGCGTCGAGGGCGACGATGGTTTGCTCTTCGCGCGGCAAGGCGATGACGTGATGCTCGGGCAATACGCCGGCGAAGAGCGCATGCATGCCCTCTTCGGGATCGCACACCGCCATGGTGGCGATGGTGTCGCCGTGATAGCCGCCCTTGAAGGCGAGGAACTTCGTCCGCCCACGGATGTTCCGGTTCAACCAGTATTGCGTTGCCATCTTCATGGCGACTTCGACCGCCACCGAGCCGGAATCGGAAAAGAACACGCGGGTCAGCCCGTCAGGCAGGATCGCCGCCAGCCGCGCCGCCAGCGTCGCCGCCTGCTCGTGCAAGAGGCCGCCCAGCATCACATGCGGCATGAGGCGCGCTTGTTTTTCGATCGCCTCAACGATGTGCGGATGATTGTAGCCGTGCACCGCCGTCCACCACGAGGCAATGCCGTCGACCAGTTCGCGCCCGTCGGCCAGCGTGATGCGGCTGCCAAGCGTACGCGCGGCGGCGAGCGGGGAGGGCGTCGTCTTCATCTGCGTGTAAGGCAGCCAGATGTGCGGATAACCGCGCTCGAACCAGTCCGTCATGGCACCATCGCGGTCATACCCAGCCGCTCCAGCAATTTTCGGTCGCGATGCGCCTCCGGGTTGGGCGTGGTGAGCAGCTTCTCGCCATAGAAAATGGAATTCGCGCCCGCGAGGAAACAAAGCGCTTGCGCTTCGTCGCTCATATATTCGCGCCCGGCCGACAGCCGCACGAAGGACTTCGGCATGGAAATGCGCGCTACCGCGATGGTGCGCACGAAATCGAGCGCGTCGATGGGCGCGGCGTCGGCCAGCTTGGTGCCTTCCACCCGCATCAGCATGTTGATCGGCACGCTTTCGGGATGCGTGTCCAAGGTGCAAAGCGAGTGGATCATGCCGACGCGGTCGGCCTCGCTCTCGCCCATGCCGACGATGCCGCCTGAGCACACGTTGATCCCCGCTTCGCGAACCGCCTCCAGCGTGTCGAGACGGTCCTGAAAGCTGCGCGTGGTGATGATCTGTTCGTAATATTCCGGCGAGGTGTCGATGTTGTGGTTGTAGTAATCGAGGCCCGCATCGCGCAGCTTGGCCGCCTGACCGGGCGTGAGCATGCCGAGCGTGACACAGGTCTCCATGCCCAGCGATTTGACCTCCGAGACCATCTCGCAGACGGCGTCGAGGTCCTTGGCCTTGGGCGAGCGCCAGGCCGCGCCCATGCAGAAGCGCGTGGCACCCGCGTGCTTGGCGGCCTTGGCGTCGGCAACCACCGCGGACACGTCCATCAGCTTGGAGGCCTTCAGGCCAGATTCGTGATGGGCGCTTTGCGAGCAATAGCCACAATCCTCCGGGCAGCCGCCGGTCTTGATCGACAAAAGCGTGGAAATCTGCACTTCGTTGGCCGCGAAATGCCGACGATGGACGGTCTGCGCCCTGAACATCAGGTCGGCGAAGGGCAGGGCGAACAGGGCGGCCAGCTCCTCGCGCGTCCAGTCGTGGCGGATGCCGTCCATGGGGTGACCTTCTTATCCTGGGCGTTCATGCCATTATAGCGGCAGAGGAACTGGTGCAAGCGACGAACCGAAGTGCATACCAATCCACATTCGTCATGGTCGCCCTTGAGGCGGCCATCCAGTCGCTGTACGCCCGCGCGGCGAATTGGTGTTTTCGCTGGATGGCCGGGTCAAGCCCGGCCATGACGAAGTAAAGTTGCAAGAGGAATACATGTCCTCCCTGGACGAATTCGCTAAAGCTAAACTTGCCGCGCTGGAAGCGGCGCACCTGCGCCGCACGCTGGCCGAGACCACGCGCGAGGACGGGCTTTGGGTGGCGCGCGGCGGGCGGCGGATGCTGTCCTTCTCCTGCAACGATTATCTCAACCTGACCCATCATCCGGCGCTGAAGCGCGCGGCGGTCCTGGCGGTCGAAAAATACGGCGCGGGAGCGGGTGCTTCGCGCCTGGTCACCGGCAACCATCCGTTGTTCGGCGAGCTCGAGCGGCGGCTGGCGCGGCTGAAAGGAACCGAAGCGGCTTGCGTGTTCGGCTCGGGGTATCTTGCGAATGCGGGCATCGTGCCAGTGATCGTGGGCGAAAGCGATCTCTTGCTGGTGGACGAGCTTTCGCATTCCTGCCTGTGGGCCGGCGCGCGCCTGTCGCGGGCGCGCACGACGATGTTCCGCCACAACGATTTGGCGCATGCCGAAGATATCTTGCACAAGCGCCGCGCCTCGCATCGCCATGCGCTGATCCTCACCGACGGTGTGTTCTCGATGGACGGCGACTTGGCCCCGCTGAAGGAACTGTGTGTGCTGGCTGAGAAGTACGACGCCTGGCTGATGAGCGACGACGCGCATGGGCTGGGCGTCGAACACACCTCCGCCGATCTGCAGATGGGCACCTTGTCCAAGGCGCTCGGATCTTACGGCGGCTATGTCTGCGCCTCGGCGGCGGTGATCGATCTCATCAAGACGCGTGCGCGCACGCTGATCTATTCGACGGGCTTGCCGCCCGCGAGCGTGGCCGCCGCCTTGGCCGCGCTCGACATCGTGGAGAACGACCCGGAGCTGACCGCGCGCCCGCTGGCGAAAGCGCAAGCTTTCACCCGCGCCTGCAATCTGCCGCTGGCCGTGAGCCAGATCGTGCCGGTCGTGCTGGGCGATCCGCTGGCCGCGCTGGAAGCCTCGCAAATCCTGGAGCGCGAAGGCTTTCTGGTGACGCCCATCCGCCCGCCGACGGTGCCGGAAGGAACCGCGCGGCTGCGCCTCGCCTTCACCGCCGGCCATCCCGACGTCGAGATCGCGCGGCTGGCCGCGATCGTGCGAGAACGGATCCTGGCATGAGCGCCTATTTCATCACCGGAACGGGAACCGACGTTGGAAAGAGCTTCGTCGCCACCGGGCTTGTGCGCCAGCTGCATGCGTTGGGAGAGCCGGTGTGGGCGCTGAAACCCGTCGTCAGCGGCTTCGACATGGCAAATGCGCGCGCCAGCGATCCGGGCCTGTTGCTGGAGGCGATGAACCACACGACGTCGCCGGATTGCATCGCGCGGATTTCGCCCTGGCGCTTCGCCGCGCCCTTGTCGCCGGACATGGCGGCGGCGCGGGAAGGAAAAGAAATCGACTTCGAGGCGCTGGTGGCATTCTGTCGCGAGCACATCGAGGGACATCGCGGAACGCTTCTGATCGAAGGCGTGGGCGGGGTGATGACGCCGCTCGACGCGCGCCACACCGTGCTCGACTGGATGGCGGCGCTGCAAATTCCGGCGGTCCTGGTGGCGGGATCTTATCTCGGCACGATCAGCCACACGCTGACGGCGGCGGATGCGATGGCGCGCGCGGGGGTCAAGATCGCGGCGCTGGTCGTCAACGACAGCGGGGATGGCGTCGTGTCGCTCGCCGACACGGCGGCGACGCTCGGCCGGTTCCTGCCGGGCACGCCCATCGCCATCATCCCGCGGGTGGCCACACCAGCCGCTGCGAGCTTCGCACAGCTGACTGCGCTCTTATGGCGATAGTGGACGGGTGCGGCGACGTTGACCAGGCGTTCGCGGCGGCTATGATCCGCGCCTCCATTCGCGTTGTCGAAAAATGCCCCTGTGGCGGAATGGTAGACGCGGCAGACTCAAAATCTGTTGCCTTCACGGGCGTGCTGGTTCAAGTCCGGCCAGGGGCACCAACCTACGCACTTCGTGCTTCGGTTGGCAAAGCAGCCTTCGTGCTACGGCCTGGCAGGTTCTTGTGAGAATGCAGATGGCGTATTGTTTTGAGGCAGGAAGCGTTTCCGCAGACCAGAAGCTTGCATCGGAATCAAAGGGATAGTCACCAAGCTCCCGAAGGCCGAGCGCAGCGTCTTTATGGAATTCTTATGAAACGCGCCCGCTTTCCCTCTCGATCTTTGATCGCCGCCGGGTGCATCTGATCGCTCTCTCGGTTCGCATCCTGCGCGCAAGAGGTTTCTATGCTCGATCTTCTTTTCATAGCTATCGGTTTGGCGTTCCTCGGCGTCGCGATGCTCTACGCCGCCGCCTGCGAACGCTTGTGAGGAACGGCTCATGGTCATTGATTATGTCCTAGGCGCGATCGTCACGGTCGGCCTTCTCGTTTATCTCGTCACCGCGCTGATCCGCCCCGAGCGGTTCTGAGGACGCCTCCTTATGACAATCAACGGCTGGATTCAGATCGCGCTCTATTGCGCGATCATCATCGCCATCACCAAACCCTTCGGCGGTTATATGACGCGCGTCTTCAATGGCGAGCGCACATTCCTGTCGCCGATCCTGCGCCCTGTGGAACGCGTCCTTTACGCGATTTCCGGCGTGGACGAGCGGGAGGACCAGCATTGGCTGACCTACGCCGTCGCCATGCTGGCGTTCACGGCGGCGGGCTTTCTCAGCCTTTATGCGATCCAGCGCCTGCAGGGGGTTCTTCCCTTCAACCCCCAGAAATTTCCCGCCGTCGGCGAGCACCTCGCCTTCAACACCTCGGTGAGTTTCATCACCAACACCAATTGGCAGTCCTATGTGCCCGAAACCACGATGAGCTATCTGGTTCAGATGGCCGGGCTGACGGTGCACAATTTCGTCTCGGCGGCGACCGGCATTGCGCTGGCCGTGGCGCTGGTGCGCGGCTTCGCCCGCCGCTCGGCGCAAGGCGTCGGCAATTTCTGGGTCGATCTGACGCGCTGCACGCTCTACATCCTGCTGCCGATCTCCATTGTGGTCGGCCTGTTCTTCGTCTGGCAGGGCATGCCGCAGAATTTGAGCGCGTATGTCGACGCAACGACACTCGAAGGCGCCAAGCAGACCATCGCCATGGGCCCGGTGGCTTCGCAAGAAGTCATCAAGATGATGGGAACGAATGGCGGCGGCTTCTTCAATGCCAATTCAGCGCACCCGTTCGAAAATCCCAACGCGATCACCAATCTGGTCCAGATCATCCTGATCTTCTCGATCGGCGCGGGGCTGACGAACCTTTTCGGCCGCATGGTCGGCAACCAGCGCCAAGGCTGGGCGGTTTTCGCGGTCATGGGCCTGCTGTTCCTGGCGGGTGTGACCACGCTCTATTCGGCCGAAGCGCCCGGCAATCCGGCGTTTGCCGCGCTACATGTGGACCAAGCCCCGAGTGCGTTGCAAGCCGGCGGCAACATGGAGGGCAAGGAAGTCCGTTACGGCATCGCGAACTCCGCGCTCTTCGCGACGATCACGACCGACGCCTCCTGCGGCGCCGTCAACACCATGCATGACAGCCTGATGCCGCTCGGCGGCCTGGTGCCGATGTTCAACATCATGCTGGGCGAGATCATCTTCGGCGGCGTGGGTTCGGGTCTCTACGGCATGCTGCTGTTCGCCATCCTGGCCGTGTTCATTGCCGGCTTGATGGTCGGGCGGACGCCGGAATATCTCGGCAAGAAGATCGAAGCGAAAGACGTCAAAATGGCGATGCTCGCCATCCTCATCCTGCCGATGTCGATCCTTGGCTTCACGGCGCTGGCGGCCGTGCTTCCCGCCGGCCTCGCGGGTCCCGAGAATGCCGGACCGCACGGCTTCAGCGAAATCCTCTATGCCTACGATTCCGCCACCGGAAACAACGGCAGCGCCTTCGCCGGAATCTCAGCGAACACAATGTTCTACAACACGACACTCGGTCTCGCGATGTTCATCGGCCGCTTCCTGATGATCGTGCCGATGCTCGCCGTGGCCGGTTCGCTGGCCGCGAAGAAGATCGTACCGCCGTCGGCGGGCACTTTCCCGACCGACACCGGACTGTTCGTCGGCCTGCTGATCGGCGTCATCCTGATCGTCGGAGGCCTGATCTATTTTCCGGCGCTGGCGCTGGGTCCGTTGGTCGAGCATCTCGCGATGCACGCCGGCACGCTCTACTAAACGCTCAAGAGACAACCCCATGGAACTCTCGAAAATCCGCAAGCGCATGTCGACCGCCACGATTACCGACCCGGCGATTCTCTGGCCGGCGATCGGCGGGGCGTTCCGGAAACTCGACCCGCGCATCCTGATCCGCAATCCGGTGATGTTCGTGGTGGAGGTCGTCGCCAGCCTGACCACGATCCTCTTCTTTCGCGACCTCGTCACTGGGGCCGGCAACTATGGCTTCTCGTTCCAGATCAATCTCTGGCTCTGGTTCACCGTGCTGTTCGCCAACTTCGCCGAGGCGGTCGCGGAGGGACGCGGCAAGGCCCAGGCCGCGGCCCTTCGCCAGACCAAGACCGATGCAGTCGCCAAGCTGCTCGACAGAGGCGCCGCAACCCCGCGGTTGATGCCCGCGGCGGCGCTGAAGCAGGGCGATATCGTGCTCGTCGAAGCGGGCGACCTGATCCCCAGCGACGGCGACGTTGTGGAAGGCGTCGCCTCGGTCAATGAAGCGGCGATCACGGGCGAATCCGCGCCTGTCATTCGCGAGAGCGGCGGCGACCGCTCGGCGGTCACGGGCGGAACTACCGTTATTTCCGATTGGATCAAGGTGAAGATCACGGCGGCGCCGGGCCATACTTTCCTGGACCGCATGATCGCGCTTGTGGAAGGCGCGGAACGCCAGAAGACCCCCAACGAGATCGCGCTCAACATTCTGCTCGCCGGCCTGACGATCATCTTCGTCTTCGCAGTGGCCACGATCCCGAGCTTTGCAACCTACGCCGGCGGTCATATGTCGGTTCTGGTGCTGGTGGCTCTATTCGTGACCTTGATTCCGACCACCATCGGTGCGCTGCTTTCGGCAATCGGCATCGCGGGCATGGACCGCTTGGTCCGCTTCAACGTGCTTGCCATGTCCGGGCGCGCGGTGGAAGCGGCCGGCGACGTGGATACGCTGCTGCTCGACAAGACCGGCACCATCACGCTCGGCAACCGCCAGGCTACGGAGTTCCTGCCGGTACCGGGCGTGACTGCGCCGGAACTTGCCGATGCGGCCCAGCTCGCCTCGCTGTCGGACGAAACGCCGGAGGGCCGCTCCATCGTCGTATTGGCCAAGGAGAAATACGGCATCCGCGGCCGTGACATGGCACCGATGAACGCCAGATTCATTCCCTTCTCGGCCCAGACGCGCATCAGCGGCGTGGACGTCGAGGGCTCGTCGATCCGCAAAGGCGCGGTGGATGCGGTCTTGGCGCAATGCCCGTCGGCTCCGGCTACGGTCGTCAGGGACATCAACGTCATCGCCGAACGCATCGCGAAGACCGGCGGCACGCCGCTGGCCGTCGCCAGAGACGGCAAGCTGCTGGGTGTCATTCATTTGAAGGACATCATCAAGGGCGGCATACGCGAGCGCTTCGCGGCGCTGCGCACCATGGGCATCCGCACCGTGATGATCACCGGCGACAATCCTCTTACGGCCGCCGCCATCGCGGCGGAATCCGGTGTCGACGATTTCCTGGCGCAGGCGACGCCGGAAACGAAACTCAAGCTGATCCGTGACGAGCAGGTCAAAGGCAAACTCGTCGCCATGTGCGGCGACGGCACCAACGATGCGCCAGCGCTGGCGCAGGCCGACGTCGGCGTGGCGATGAACACCGGGACGATGGCGGCGCGCGAAGCCGGCAACATGGTCGACCTCGACAGCGACCCGACCAAACTCATCGAGATCGTGGAGATCGGCAAGCAGTTGCTGATTACGCGCGGCGCGTTGACCACCTTCTCGATCGCAAACGACGTGGCCAAGTATTTCGCCATCATTCCGGCGATGTTCATCGCCTTCTACCCGCAGCTGCAAGCCCTGAACCTCATGGGTCTGCACACGCCGCAGAGCGCCATTCTTTCGGCCATCATCTTCAATGCGCTGATCATCATCGCGCTCATCCCGCTCGCTCTGCGCGGCGTTGCCTATCGCGCGATCGGCGCCGCGGCCCTGCTGCGCCGCAATCTGCTCATCTACGGTCTCGGCGGCATTGCCGCGCCGTTCGTCGGAATCAAGCTGATCGACATGGCCGTCACGGCCATCGGTCTGGTGTGAGGACACACATGTTAAAACACATCCGCCCCGCCATCATGATGATCGTCGCGCTGACCATCATCACCGGCCTCGCCTACCCGCTGGGAATGACCGGCATCGCCCAACTGCTCTTTCCAAGTCAGGCCAACGGCAGCTTGATCCACGAGAACGGCAAGGTCATAGGCTCGGAGCTGATCGGCCAGAGCTTCGCCAGTACCAAGTATTTCCACGGCCGCCCGTCGGCCGCCGGCAATGGGTATGACGCCGCGAACTCGTCGGGCTCGAACCTGGGCCCCACGTCCAAAGCGCTGGTCAAGCGCATGGCGGGCGACGCCGCCAAGCTGCACGCCGAAAACCCCAGCACGCCTGTGCCGGTCGACTTGGTGACGACGTCCGCCAGCGGCCTCGACCCCGACATCACGCCGGCGGCAGCCTATTTCCAGGTGCCGCGGGTCGCAAAAGCGCGGGGCCTGTCGCCGGACGCCGTGCGCAAGCTGGTCGACGCCCACATTGAGGGGCGCACTTTTGGCCTGATCGGCGAGCCGCACGTCAACGTCTTGAAGCTCAATATGGCGCTTGATGCGATGCGCACCGGCGGCGGCTGAGCTATTCTCCCGGGATGGCAGCGAGAATCGTTGAAGACCGTCCCTCTCCGGAAGCCCTTCTTGAACAGGCCAAGAAGGAAGGTCGCGGCAAGCTCAAAATCTTCCTGGGCGCGGCGCCCGGCGTGGGCAAGACGTTCGAGATGCTCACCCAGGCGCGCCAGCGCCGGCTCGAAGGCGTCGACGTCGTCATTGGCGTCGTCGAAACCCACGGCCGCATCGAAACCGATGTCCTGACCAAGGGCTTCGAGACCATCCCGAAGAAGCGCTCCCTCTATAAGGGGCATGTCGTCGCCGAGATGGACCTCGACGCCGTTCTCCAGCGCCGGCCCAAGCTCGTGCTGGTGGACGAACTGGCCCACACCAACGCGGCGGGCAGCCGCCATCCCAAGCGCTATCTGGACGTGGCGGAGCTGCTCGCGGCGGGCATAGATGTCTATACCACCATCAATATCCAGCACATCGAGAGCCTGAACGACGTCGTTGCGCAGATCACGCGCATCCACGTTCGCGAGACGATTCCCGACGAGGTTCTCGACGGGGCCGACGAGATCGAACTTGTCGACACGACGTCCGACGACCTCTTGCAGCGGCTGCGCGAGGGCAAGGTCTACGTCAAGGCGCAGGCCGAACGCGCGCTGCGTCATTTCTTCTCGCCCGGCAATCTGACCGCGCTGCGCGAAATCGCGCTGCGCAAGGCGGCCCAGCACGTCGACCGCGACATGGTCGACTACATGCAGGCGCACGCCATCAGCGGTCCGTGGCCGGCCGGCGAACACATCTTGGTGTGCGTCACCGAGCACCCATCCTCAGCCGAGCTGGTACGCCGCGCGCGAAGAGTGGCGGACAGCCTCAAAACCGCCTGGACCGCGCTCTATATCGAGAGCCCGCGGCACATGTCGCTGAGTGAAGTTGAAAAGGATCGTGTCGCCGATACAATGCGCCTCGCCCAACGTCTCGGTGCCGAATCCGTAACGCTTCCAGGGCGGGATATTGCGCAGTCGATCCTGGAATATGCCCGCAAGAACAATGTCACGCAGATCGTCATAGGAAAGTCCGAACGTTCGCGCTGGTTCGAGATTTTGCACGGCTCGGTCGCCAGGGACCTCATGCGAGAAAGCGGCGCCATCAGCGTCACGGCCGTGTTCGCCGAGGGTGACGCCGTCGCACCGAAGTCCGTCAAGACGGTACCGAGCGTCGATGCGCGCGCCTGGCGGCATTATGGTTGGAGCGCGCTGGCGGTCGCCGTCACCGTCGGCATTGCCTGGGTTTTCAATGCCGCCATGGCTCACGCGCTTGGCAGCGTGGGAATGCTGTTCCTGGTCCCGGTGCTCCTCAGCGCGGTGTCGTTCGGACTGAGGCCCGCGCTGTTCACCGCCTTCGTGAGCGTGATGGCCTATAATTTCTTCTTCCTGCCGCCGCTCTACACTTTCACCATCGTCGACCCCAACAACTGGTTGTCATTCGCCGTACTGCTCCTCGTCGCGATTACCGCCGGAAATCTAGCGGCGCGCGTGCGCGTGCAAGCCGACCTCGCCGCGGCGCGCGCCGCGATTGCCGGAGAACTTTTCCGCTTTACCGGCAAACTCGCGGGCATCGCGCGGCTCGACGACATTCTGTGGGCTGCCGCCTTCCAGATCGCGTCGATGCTGAAGACCAACGTGGTCATTCTTTTGCCTGACCCGGCAACGAAACGTCTGGAAATCCGCATAGGCTATCCGCCGGAAGACGAACTCGACGCACAGGACCTTGCGGCCGCGGCGTGGTGCTGGGAGAAAGGCAAAGCAGCCGGGCGTAACGCGGAGACATTGCCTGGCGCCAAACGCTTGTTTCTTCCCATGCGCACCGGCGGCGGACTCGTCGGCGTCATTGGTCTTCAACGGCACGACAAGGCCCTGCTTACCCCGGAGGAACGCCGCCTTCTGGACGCCTTGGTCGACCAGACGGCCTTGGCGACTGAGCGTGCCGAACTCGTCGAGAAGGTCGACGAAGCGCAGGTCCGCGCGGAGGCCGACAAGCTGCGCGTCGCGATGCTCACCTCGCTGTCGCACGATCTGCGCACGCCGCTCGCCTCGATCCTCGGCGCGGCAACAACCTTGATTGCAAATCGCCGCCTGTACGACGCCGGCCAGACCGATGAAATGCTTTCCACCATCCGCGAGGAAGCCGAACGGCTCGATCGCTTCGTCGGCAATCTTCTCGACATGTCGCGCCTCGAGGCCGGCGCCCTGGGCGTCAAGCCGGAGGCCATCGATGTCACCGAGACGGTGGATGCCGCAAGCAAGCGACTAGCACGGCGCCTGGCCGGCTATCGCATCGAAAGAGACTTCCCTGCCGATCTGCCGCCTGCCTTTGCCGACCCGCTGCTTTTGGAACAGGCGGTTGTGAACATCCTGGACAACGCCGCGAAATATGCTCCCGCCGGATCGAGCATCCATATCCGCGGGGTTGTCAAAGAGGGAAAACTAGCGCTGACGATCGAAGACGAGGGGCCGGGAATTCCGCCTGAAGAACTGCCGCACATCTTCGACAAGTTCTATCGCGCGAAAGCTGCGGACCGGCGCGTTGCCGGTACCGGCCTCGGCTTGGCCGTTGCGCGCGGTTTCGTCGAAGCATTCGGCGGAACGCTCGAGGCAGCGAATCGGACCGATCGAAGCGGGGCGGTCTTCAGTATCACGGTTCCGATGGTGCCCGAGGGGGGGACCAGCCATGGCCGCTAAACTCGCCCGCGTCCTCATCGTCGATGACGAGCCGCAGATTCGACGCTTCCTGCGAAATGGCCTGCCGCCGCACGGCTATGAGTGCGTCGAGGCGGCGACGGGCGCTGAAGCGCTGATCGCCTTTGCCAAAGAAAAGCCCGATGCCGTCATTCTCGATCTAGGCTTGCCGGACAAGGATGGATTCAGCGTCATTCAGCAGATCCGCGACGGCGCGCTGACGCCGATTGTCGTGCTTTCGGCCAGAAGCGACGTGGAAGGCAAGGTGAAGGCGCTCGAACTTGGCGCCGACGACTATGTCACCAAGCCGTTCGATATGAGCGAGTTGCTTGCGCGCCTCAAAGCGGCGTTGCGCCACGGTCTGCAGACGGGCGGTGAAACGCCGGTTTTCCGCAGCGGACCGCTGACGGTCGATCTCGTCAATCGGCGCGTCCTCGTGCACGACACGGAAATCCATCTTTCGCCTAAGGAGTACAACTTGTTGCGATTTCTGGTTGCCAACGCGGGAAGGGTGATCACCCACCAGCAGCTCTTGCGGGAAGTATGGGGGCCCGCGCATGTGGAGGATGTGCAGTATCTGCGTGTGCTGATGCAGCAGCTGCGGCGCAAGATCGAACCGGACGACAAAGGCCAGCGCCTGCTGACGACCGAACCGGGCGTCGGTTATCGGCTGCTCGTCGTAGGCGCCTGAGATTCGGCATAAGCCTCTCGGCAATCTTCCGCTTCGCTTCAGACCTTCAGCTTCGCGGGCGAGCGCCAACGGCGGACGATTTCCGTCAGTATCTCCCTGTCGATCTCCGAATGCTTCCAGGCACGCGAGAAAGCGGCGTGCTGGTTTTCCGCAATCTTCCGGTTTTCCAGGTCGCGGAAGCGCATGCGCATCGGCATCACGACGCCCTGACCCAGCACGATGGCTTCGCGGTCGCCCAGGAGCGGCAGGAAGTCCAAAAGGTCCAGCGCGCCTTCATGGGTATTGGCGCGCACGACGCTCTGATCGCGCTCGGTGGACAGGCGCATCGCGATCACCGTCGAGCACTGGGACAGGATGGTCGGATCGAGTTCGGAGGGCCGCTGCGTGATGAGCGCCAGCGAGACGCCATATTTGCGGCCTTCCTTCGCGATGCGCGCCAGCGCCTGCCTCGTGGGCATGAATTTTCTGCCGGCGTCGGCGGGCGCGTAGCGGTGCGCTTCCTCGCAGACGATCAAGATCGGAAGCCGTGCATCGCTCCAGCTGGCAAGATCGAACGCCAGCCGGGAAACGACCGAGATCACCACATCCATGATTTCTCCCGGCACCGCGGAGAGATTGAGCACGGTGATCGGCTTGCCGCCGACCGGCACGCGAAACAGCCGGCCCAGCACGTCGATCATGGTGTCTTCGATCATCAGGCTGCCGAACATGAAGCCGTAACGCGAGTCGCTCACCAGCGTTTCAACCCGGCTCTTCAGGCGCTTATAGGGCAGGGTGTTCAACGTGCGATCCAGCTTTCCGAGCTGCTCGTCGATGTAAGCGACGAGATCGGCCAGACGGAACGGCACCGGCGTATCCACCGTGATGCATTGACCCTCGATGGATCGGCGCAGGCGCCCCGTGATCGAGTCGGAATAGCGCCGCTTCGCCCACAGCACGGCATCCCTCAGGATCTCGATCTCTGCGTCACGATGCTCGTCCGTGCTGGCGAACGCGGCGGTCAGTTCTTGGAAATTCAGCAGCCAGAAGGGCAGATTGAGACTCGACGGGTCGATCGACTCCGCCTGATCGCCGAAAGCGGCCGCGTATTCGTTGTGTATGTCGAGGATGACGACGCGAGCTTGTTTGTAGTCCGGCAGCAGGCTTTGCAGGATGCAAGTCAGAGCGGACGATTTTCCGCATCCCGTCGTGCCGACGATCAGGAAATGCTTGCCGAACAGGTCGTCGACCAGAAGCCGCGCCGGAACGGTGGCGTTTTGAAAAAGCGTGCCGACGTCGATCGTCGCCGAATCCGGTTGAGTATAGGCCAGCGCCAATGCCTGGCGATCGGCCAGGTGCACGCCGTCCCCGATGCTGGGCAGGCTCGAGACTCCACGGCGAAAGGCGAGCCGCGAGCTACTCTGATCCACCACGATCTCGCCGGCGAGATTGAGTTCGATCAGGCTGATGTCGTCTCGGCCGGCCGCGGCGTCGGGCATCGGCACGCTCACGGCCGAGACCAGTCCAATGACCGTGGCGTGCGGGGTGGGAATCGTCATGGTCGCGCCGATCTCGACGCGCACCGGCGCGCCGCCCGTTACGGCGGATCGTTCCAGGATCGCCACGGCCTGGGCGCCGGACACCGAAACGATGTGCGCGACACGCGGCGACATGCTTGGTTGCTGCATCTCTCGCATCGCATCTGCGGAGTCCTGTGAGGCGACGCCTGCTCGTGCGTGGTTCATGGCATATGTTCCTTTGTCGAATGGTTCGGCGCGTTCTTGGGAAGAGTGACCGTAACGGTGGTTCCGGCGTTTTCCTCGCTCGCGACGGAGAAGCTGCCGCCGTGCTGTTCGATCAGCGCCTTCGCGATTGGCAGCCCAAGACCGGTCCCTTCATGGCTTCGCGTCCGGCTCGATCGCACCTGGCCGAACGGCGTAAGCGCGACGGCGATCTGTTCGGCCGTCATGCCGATGCCTGTATCCTGCACGCAGATGCTGACCGTTCCGTCTGCTTCCGGCGCGGCGGTCACGACGATACGTCCGCCTTCGGGCGTGAATTTATGCGCGTTGCTCAGGAGATTGATGAGCGCCTGCTTCAGCCGCCTGCCGTCGACATTCATCGTGGGCAGGGTCGCAGACAGCTTCAGCACCAGCGTCTGCTTCTTCTCTGCGATCCGCGGCTCCACCAGAACGGTGCTCGCGAGGATCACTTCGCGCAGCGGATAGGGTTCCGGATCGAGCGCAAAGGTGCCGCTTTCGATCTTGGAGATATCGAGGATGTCGGAGATGACGTCGAGCAGGTGCTTGCCCGCTTGGTTGACCAGGCCTGCGTATTCACAGGTTCTCGCCGCGAGCGGGTCGCGAGCAGCCAGATCACCGATCAGATCGGAAAACCCGATGATCGCGTTGAGCGGCGTGCGCAGTTCGTGGCTCATGTTGGCGAGGAATTCGGATTTGGCCCGGCTCGCCAGCGCCTGCTCTATTGCGGCGGCCCGCAGGGCCTTTTCGGAGCGCTCACGCGAGAGACACTGTCCCAAGTCGGCGGAATATCGGGAGAGCAGCGATATGCGCTCGCGGCGCAAACGGCCATTCGCACGCATATCCACTTCGCCCCCTTCACGTCGCCATCCGTGGCGGGCGAAACTAACAAGACGCGGCTAATCATTCTTTAACGCAAGAAGCGGGTAATCATTCGTTAAGGGCTGTGGCGGCGAGCAGCGTCAGCCGCGCCGGTTCCACGACTGCGTTCATTCGCCACAACTTTAAGGCGGCGGATGGGGTTTCCGTCAGCGGTCCCGGTGTCGGGCGCGTCAGGATGTCATAGCCAAAACAAGTATGGGAAATGCATGTATAAAGGCATATATATTCCTGCTTCATGTGCGAGTCGCGTTTTGCACTGCAAACAGGGCTGTCAGCCGTCCGTATTGGCAATCAGGGGGAAAAATGGCTTCGCATTCGGCAAATTCGAGTCCGGCCACCGAAGACAGGGTCGGCGATATCCTGAAATGGGTCTTGCTCGCGGTCGCCGTCGTGACTTTCGCGACGCTCGGTTGGACAACCGTGCTGACCTACGAACAGGCCCCGCCGCAACCCGACCGTTTCGTCAGCCCGAGTGGCGTCGTGGTGCTTACCAAGGACGAAATCTTCCGCGGCAAGGAAGGCTTTCAGCGCGCCGATCTGATGGACTACGGCAGCATCTATGGCATGGGCTCCTATTTCGGCGAGGATTACACGGCGTCCATCCTGGTTAAGCTCGCCGCCCTGACCGAGAAGAATATTGCGCAAACCGAATACAGCAAGCCACTCGCCGCGCTGAGCACAGAACACCAGATGGGTGTGCGCGCCGCAATGCAGAGCGATCTGCAGGGTGTCGATCTGACCAAGCAGGAAACGGCGGTTCCCGCCGCTCTGGCCGCCGCCATCACGGATTTGCGCACCCAGATCGCCGGCCAATTGCAGCGCCACGATTTCGTCAAGGGCTATACCAAAGCCTACAGTCTCGATGCGCCGGCCGCGCGCGACACCGCGGGGTTCCTTATCTATTCCGCTTTGACGACGGTGGCGCGTCGGCCGGGATCGGCGGCGTCGTGGACCCAGAACTGGCCTTACGAGCCGATGGTCGGCAATACGCCGACGACCTCGACCTTCATCTGGACCTGGATCAGCTTCTGTTTCACCTTCTTCATGTTCGGCGCGGTTCTTTACATCTATCAGCGCTATCTGAGCGAACCGGACGGCGGGCCGATGGACCCGGTGCTCGCCAAATTCCGGATGCTGACGCCGAGCCAGCGCAAGGTCGGGAAGTATTTTCTCGTCGTCGCGGCGGTGCTCCTGCTGCAGATTCTGGTCGGCTCGCTGATGGCGCATTATTACACGGAGCGGACGGCGTTCTACGGCATTCCCATCGACAAGTACCTGCCGTTCAGCTTCCTGCGCGCCGTGCATATCCAATCGCCGATCGTGTGGATCGGACTGTCATGGATCGGCGGCGCGCTGTTTCTTGCCCCCGCCATCGCCGGGCGCGAAGCGAAAGGACAAGGCTTTCTCGTCGACGTGCTGTTCTACGTCACCGTGCTGATCGTGGTCGGCGCGCTGGCCGGCAACTATCTGGGCCTGATGGGCACCATCAAAGAAGGTTGGTTCTGGTTCGGCAACCAAGGGCTTTCCTATATCGAGCTTGGCCGCTTCTGGCAGATCGGTTTCTTCGCCGGGCTGGTGATCTGGAGCCTCTTGGTCTTCCGGGCCTTGTGGCCGACGCGCGACAGCCTATGGCAAGCGACGCGCGAGTTCTGGACCGGACGCATCCGGCTGGAGCATCTGATCTGGGCCTCTACCACCAACATAGCGCTGCTCTATGCCTTCGGCATGATCCCGCTCACTGGCATCGAGAAATCCTTCACCATCACCGACTTCTGGCGCTGGTGGGTGGTGCATCTGTGGGTGGAGCAGTCCTTCGAATTCTTCGCCGCGGCGATCAGCGCCTATCTGTTGATGGCGGTGGGCCTCGTTTCGCGCCGGCTTGCCGAACGCGCGGTCTATCTGGAGCTGATCCTGATCTTCCTCGGCGGCGTGCTGGGCACCGGTCACCATCTATACTGGGCAGGCGCGCCCGGCATGTGGGTGCCGCTGGGCACGATGTTCTCCTTCATCGAGGTGCTGCCGCTGGTGCTCCTCATCATGGAAGCGATCCAGCATCGCCAGCTCATCAAGGGCCACGGCAACTTCAAATACGGGCTGGCCTACACCTACATCATCGGGTCCGCGTTCTGGAATTTCGTCGGCGCCGGCGTGTTCGGGGGCGGCACTCTCAATGCGCCTCTGGTGAACTATTACGAGCACGGCACCTTCCTCACGCTCAACCACGCCCACACGGCGCTGTTCGGCGCGTTCGGGCTGCTCGGCATCGGCTTGATTTATTTCTGCCTGAGATACCTGGCGGGGGACCGCGTGCCGTTCGGCGAAAAGCTCGGGCGCTGGGCGTTCTGGCTCTACAATGGCGGCCTGGTGATGTGGATCGTGATGAACTTCTTCCCCATAGGCTGGCCGCAACTCGCCGCCGTCTACGAACACGGTCTGGCTTACGCGCGCAGCATGGCGTTCTACGACACAACGATTTTCTGGCAGTGGATGCGGTTGCCCGGCGACATCGTCTTCGCGCTCGGTGCGCTGCTGATGGCGTTTGATTTCGTTCTAAAGCTCAGGCCGTTGCTGGCGGACACCGAAGCCCCGAACAAGGTGCGACAATAAGCCGAGGCGTCAGTCAGGGTCGCGTAGCAGCGACCCCACACGGCAAGGCGTATTCTCTGCGGAGTGCCCGCAGAGACGGCCGAAACGGCCGCGCGTTTGCGCGCCCTTGGAGATACGACCGTGCGGCTTACTCTGCATACGGATTTTGCGTTGCGCCTGCTGATGCTGCTGGCGCTGGAACCCGACGATCTGCACACCATCGCGGAAGTGGCGCGTCGCTATAACATCTCGCGCAATCATCTGGTGAAAGTGGCGCAGACGCTGATCCAGGCGGGCTTCGTCGAAAGCGTCCGCGGCCGCCGCGGCGGCCTCAAGCTCGCCAAGAAGCCAGGAGAGATCAATCTGGGCGCCGTGGTTCGCGCCACCGAAGACGGTTTCACGCTGGTCGAGTGTTTCGACCGCAAGCGGAACTGCTGCGTGGTGATGCCGGCCTGCGGTCTGCGCCGGCCCCTCGAACAAGCGCTCTTAGCTTTTCTCTCCGCGCTCGACGGCTACACCCTGGCCGACGTGGTGCAGAACCCCGGCCGGGTGACGCGCATGCGCCGTCTACTTGAAGACGACGCACCGCACGCGCTTTAGGCGGTCTTTGCCGGGCCGCCCAAGAGCGGCAGTTGGAGGGAGCGCGGCCGATGCGGTAAGCTGTGCTTTGCCCGCCTTCGCTTGAAAAGCGGGCAAGCCCAGGGGGCTTTTCCGGGACCGTAAGTCAATAGCTATTGAGTCAATAGCTATAACGAGCAGTACGACGGACTTGCCGAACATCCCGCAAAAAACCGGCAGAAAGCATCGCGGCGCCGCGACGATCCACGACGTGGCACGGCGCGCCGGCGTCTCGCCGATGACGGTCTCGCGCGTCGTTAACGGCGAGAAGAACGTGCGCGAAGCGACGCGCGCTGCGGTGATGTCCGCGGTCCACGATCTCAATTACGCCCCCAATCCCGCCGCCCGCAGCCTGGCCGGCGCCACAGGCGCGCGCCTCGGGTTGCTCTACAGCAATCCGAGTGCCGCCTTTCTGAGCGAATTGCTGGTCGGCGCCCTCGACGAATCGAGCCGCAAGAGCGTCCAGATCATTCTGGAAAAGTGCGAGCTCACCAACGCCACGGCCGAGCGCGCCGCCGTGCGCAGGCTGATCGACGGCGGTGCCGCGGGCGCGATCCTGTCGGCGCCCTTGTGCGAATCCCCCAACGTGCTGGATGAACTCAAGGAAGCGGACGTTCCAGCGGTGGCGGTGGCGACCGGACGCTTCAACGCCCAAATCTCCTGCGTGCGCATCAACGATTTTGCCGCCGCCTACGAGATGACGGACTATCTTCTGTCGCTCGGCCATCGCCGCATCGGTTTTATCAAGGGCCATCCCAACCAGACCGCCAGCCTGGAGCGCGAACGCGGCTTCGAAGCGGCCCTGCGCGAAGCCGGCGTCCGCAGCGACAAATCGCTAATCGTGCAGGGTTATTTCAGCTACCGTTCGGGCCTGGACGCGGCGGAAACCCTGCTGTCGCGAAAGATCAGTCCCACCGCCATCTTCGCCGCCAACGACGACATGGCCGCCGCCACGGTCTCGGTGGCGCACCGCAAAGGCCTCGACGTGCCGGGCGATCTTTCGGTGGTGGGCTTCGACGATACGGCGATCGCCGCCACCATCTGGCCCGAGCTGACGACCATCCGTCAGCCGATCGCCTCCATGGCCGAAATTGCCGTCGATCTCCTCGTGCGCACCATCCGCGAGCGTAAGGCCGGTCGCGAGCCCAAGCTCGTCGACCATCTTGTCACTTATTCCCTGGTCAAGCGCCAGTCGGCGGCGGCTACGAAGGCGGATTAGAATTTGCCTCACTTGACAGCGCTTGCTCCAGCTTCGACGTTATCGGCGGCAGGAGTTCGCGATGGCGTTTGACAAGTCGAAGAGGCGGTTTCGTTCGCGGGATTGGTTCGACGATCCCGCGCGCATGGATATGGTGGCGCTCTATCTCGAACGCTACATGAACAACGGCATGACGCCGGAGGAATTACGCTCCGGCCGACCGATCATCGGCATCGCCCAAAGCGGCAGCGATCTCAATCCCTGCAACAGCGTGCATCTCGAGCTGGCGAAGCGCGTGCGCGAATGCATCCGCGACGCGGGCGGCGTGCCGATGGAATTTCCCACCCATCCGCTGTTCGAGAACTGCCGCAGGCCCACCGCCGCCATCGACCGCAATCTCGCTTATCTGGGGCTGGTGGAAATCCTGCACGGCTATCCCATCGACGCGGTGGTGCTGACCACCGGCTGCGACAAGACCACGCCTTCGGCGATCATGGCGGCTTCCACCGTCGATATTCCGGCCATCGTGCTGTCCGGTGGACCGATGCTGGACGGCTGGTTCGAAGGCGAACTGGTGGGCTCCGGCATGGCGATTTGGAAAAGCCGCCGGCGTCTGGGCGCGGGAGAGATCACGGAAGAAGAGTTCGTGCAGACGGCCACGGTCTCCGCGCCGTCGCTTGGCCACTGCAACACGATGGGGACGGCTTCCACGATGAACGCCGTCGCGGAAGCGCTGGGGCTTTCGCTGCCCGGATGCGCGGCGATCCCCGCGCCTTACCGCGAGCGCGGCCAGATGGCCTACGCCACCGGCAGACGCATCGTCGAAATGGCGTACGAGGATTTGCGGCCGTCGAGAATCCTAACGCGTCCGGCGTTCCTCAACGCCATCGCCGCCGTCGCCGCTCTCGGCGGATCGACCAACGCCCAGCCGCACATCAACGCCATGGCGCGCCACGCCGGCGTCGAGATCACGCCGCAGGATTGGATGGGGAGCCGCGACATTCCCTTGATCGTCAACATGCAGCCGGCGGGAAAATATCTGGGCGAGCGCTTCCACCGCGCCGGCGGCGTGCCGGCCGTGCTGTGCGAACTGCTGCGTGCCGGAAAGATCGACGGCACAGCGCTCACGGTCACCGGCAAGAGCATGGCCGAGAACCTCAAGGGCCGCGACAGCACCGACCGCGAAATGATTGCCGCTTTTGAGACGCCGATCCAGGAGCGCGCCGGATTCCTGGTGATGAGCGGCAACCTGTTCGACTTCGCGATCATGAAGACCAGCGTGATATCGGAGGAATTCCGCCGCCGCTATCTGAGCGAGCCGGGCCACGAAGGCGTATTCGAAGGCCGCGCGGTGGTTTTCGACGGCGGCGGCGATTATCACGCCCGGATCAACGATCCTTCGCTCGGCATCGACGAAAGCACCATCCTGGTGATCCGCGGCGCCGGCCCCATCGGCTGGCCCGGATCGGCCGAAGTCGTCAACATGCAGCCGCCGGACGCGCTGCTGAAGAAGGGCATCGCCAGTCTGCCGACCATCGGCGACGGGCGGCAGTCGGGCACCTCCGACAGCCCGTCGATCTTGAACGCCTCGCCGGAAAGCGCCGTCGGCGGCGGGCTGTCCTGGCTACGCACTGGCGATGTAATCCGCATCGACGTGGAGCGCGGCTGCTGCGATGCGCTTGTGCCCGAGGAGGAGATCGCCCGGCGCAAGAAAGAAGCGCCGCCGCCGATCCCGGAGAGCCAAACGCCGTGGCAGGAACTTTTCCGCGCCACGACCGGGCAGCTCGACAAAGGCGCGGTGATGGAACTTGCGGTGAAATATCGCGGCGTCGCCGCCAAAACGCCTCGGCACAATCACTAGCCGGAATCGGACGGCGAACTTGCAAACTGACAGCGCCGTCAATAACTTGTGACCGCCGGACGGAATTAAGCTCTATTTGCGCTTGCAGGTTGTTAGCGCTACCAACACGGTCACGGCGCCGAGCAGACTTAAGGTGTCAAACTTGAGGGGCGGCAAGCTCCAATCTCGGCGGGAGAAAACACAACGCAAGGTCCACGGAGGGGTACCCAATGGCCAAGGCCAATTACGCGCTTGTGACCGCACTGAGCGTCAGTGCAGCGCTCGGCGGCTTGCTGTTCGGGTACGATACTGCGGTGATTTCCGGCGCGGTCGACGCAATCAATTACAATTTCATCGATCCGCGCCACTTGGCGGAGGGTGCCAGAAACTCGCTGTCGGGCTTCACCATCGGCTGCGCGCTGCTCGGCTGCGTGATCGGCGCCGGCCTCGCCGGACCTGTTTCGACGGGCATTGGCCGCAAAGGCGGTCTGATGATCGCGGGTCTTCTCTTCTTCGTGTCCTCGATCGGCGCGGGGTTTCCCGAGTTCGGCTGGAGCGTCCTCGGCGCCACAGGCGTGAATGCGCTTCCGGCCTTCATCTTCTACCGGCTGATGGGCGGCATGGCCATCGGCATGGCATCGATGCTATCGCCGATGTACATCTCGGAGATCGCGCCGCCGGCATCGCGCGGCTTGTTCGTGACGATCCAGCAGATCGCGATCGTGCTCGGCATCAATCTGGTCTATTTCGTCAACTGGCTCATTCAGACCGTGGGCGACCACGCCTGGCTCATGACGTGGGGCTGGCGCTACATGCTGGCCTCGGCGGCTCTGCCGGCGGCGCTGCTGTTCGTGTGCATGTTGCTGGGGCCGGAAACTCCGCGCTACCTCGTCCTGAAGGATCGCGATGACGAGGCCTTGAACCTCCTCAAACGCCTAATGGGCGATGAAGCCGCGCTCCCGACCCTGAAGGAGATCGAAACCACGCTGGTCCAGCATACGCGGCCGTTGCTCAGCTTCGGCTGGATGGTCCTGATCGTCGGCATCCTGTTGTCGGCGTTCCAGCAGTTCGTCGGCATCAATGCCGTGCTCTATTACGCGCCGACCATGTTCGAGAATATGGGCGCCTCGACGGACGCCGCCTTCCTGCAGGCCGTGATCGTGGGCATTACGAATACGGTCTTCACCCTGGTTGCCCTCCTCACCGTCGACAAGTTGGGGCGCAAGCCGCTGCTTATCATCGGCGCGGTGATCATGGCCGCCTCCATGCTGACGCTCGGTACGCTGTTCGACATGCATCTGGTCAGCACGACGGTGCAGCATGGCGCCGGGGCGGCCGCTTCGACCGGGTCCTCCGTCATCGCGGTTGGAGCCGTCGTCATCTATATCGCGGGTTTCGCGCTGTCTTGGGGGCCGGTGGTCTGGGTGATGCTGTCCGAGATTTTTCCGAACTCGGTCAAGGGCAAAGCGATGTCGATTGCGGTTGCAGCCCAATGGATCACGAACTTCCTGGTGTCGGCGACCTTCCCGATGATGGACCGCAGTTCCTGGTTGAACGCCGTATTCAATCACGGTTTTGCGTATTGGCTCTATGGCGCGGCCAGCATCGTTGCCGCCCTATTCGTGATGCGTTTTGTGCCTGAGACCAAGGGTCGCAGCCTGGAAGCCATCCAGGAATTGTGGCATCGCATGCCTCCCGCGAAGAAGGCATAGCTCCCGAATGATCGCGCTGGCGCAAGGCGGCATGGAACTCGATCTCGCGCCCGAGATCGGCGCAGCGGTGACGCGCTTCGCTTTCGAGGGCCAAGACGTCCTTCGCCCGACGCCAAAGGGCGCGTTTACGGTGGGCGACGCGAGCAGCTTCGCGCTGGTGCCTTACGCCAACCGCATCGAGAACGGCGTGCTCCATTTCCAGGGCCGCGAATACAGCCTGCCGAGGACTTTCAAGGATCACCCCCATTCCATGCACGGCGATGGCTGGCTGACTGCCTGGCGGGTGACTTCGCTTTCGCGCGACCAGGCGACGCTGGCCTACGACCACGAGGCAGGCGATTGGCCATGGACCTACGGCGTCGAACAAGTCTTCGCCCTGGCCGACAGCGGATTGAACATCCGCCTGACGCTGCGCAACCGCGACACTAAACCAATGCCCGCCAGCCTGGGTTTTCATCCTTATTTCCCGCGCATGACCTCGACGCGGCTGACCGCATCGGTCGCCGGCATGTGGAAATCCGACGAGACCGAGCTCCCGGCGGAACATGTGACCGGCTCGCCGCTGCTCGATTTCGCCCGCGGCGCGCCGCTGGACAAGGCGCCATTCGTCAACAACTGCTACACCGGCTGGCGCCCCCCGGCGCGCATCGATCAGCCGGACAGCGGTTTGACGATCTCGCTGGAAGCGTCGCCGGAATGCACCTTCCTGCATGTCTACACGCCGGTCGGGCAGAACTTTTTCGCTGCCGAGCCGGTGAGCGCCATGCCCAACGCCTTCAATCGCCCAGAGCCGACGAGCGTGACGGGTGCAAAAACGCTCGGTCCCGGCGAGAGCTTCTCCATTGAAATGCGCATAGCGGTCCGCAAGCAATAGACGCGTGCCTTTGATCTTATTTCTTCATAACGGAATGCGACGGATGACAATCACAACGCTCAGCGGCGTAACGCGGGAACTTTCGATTCAAGCTCCGGTCCGGTTGCGGGGCGCGCTGCTGGCGCTGACGGGCGCCCTGGCGCTCGCCGCCTGTTCATCGCTGCCGCAGATCGACGGCGTCACTTCCATGTTCGGCACCGCGCCGGCGAAAGCGGAAACGGCGCCCGCCCCGCAAGCGAATATCGATTTCGCGACGTCGACCGAGGTTCATCCCGACATCTGGCCAGCGGGCCAAAGCGGCGCGGCGCGCGATGCGGCCATCGAGGCCCAAATTGCGACGCTGCTTTCGCAGATGACGCTGGAGGAAAAAGTCGGGCAATTGATCCAGGCCAACATCGACACGGTCACGCCCGATGATGCGCGCAACTATCATCTCGGCTCCATTCTGAACGGCGGGGATACCGGGCCGAACGGCGATCTCCGCGCGCCGCCGCAGGAATGGCTGAAGGCCGCTGACGCTTATTACGACGCATCGGTCGATGTGCCGGTGGGACACAATGTGATTCCCCTGATCTGGGGAATCGACGCCATCCACGGCAATGACCACATGATCGGCGCCACGCTGTTTCCGCACAATATCGGCTTGGGGGCGATGAACGATCCCGCGCTGGTCGAGAAAATCGGCGCGATCACGGCGCAAGAGATGCGCGTCGTCGGCGAGGACTGGGCTTTCGCGCCGACCATCGCGGTAGTGCGCGACGACCGTTGGGGCCGCACCTATGAAGGCTTTTCCGAGGACCCCCAAATCGTCGGCGAAAACGCCGCGGCGATGGTCACCGGCCTGCAAGGGGTGCCCGGCGCGCCGGACTTCCTGAAGGACGGGCACGTCATCGCCACCATCAAGCATTACCTCGGCGACGGCGGCACCGATGCGGGCAAGAACGAGGGCAACAATCTCACCAGCGAGCCCGGAATGCGCGACGTCTTCGCGCCGCCCTATGAGGCCGCGATCAAAGCCGGCGCCCAGTCGGTGATGGCGTCCTTTTCGAGTTGGCGCGGTGGGAAGATACATGCCAACAAGGCGCTGCTCACAGACGTGCTGGTGGGGCGGCTGGGTTTCGACGGCTTCGTCGTCAGCGATTGGCAGGGCTTTGCCCAGGTTCCCGGCTGCAGCATCGTGGACTGTCCGGCGTCGCTCAACGCCGGCGTAGACATGTTTATGACCGGGCCTGGCTGGAAGCAGCTCTATGCCAATACCCTTGCCGAAGTGAAATCCGGCGCCATACCGATGGCGCGCCTCGACGAGGCGGCGGCACGCATCCTGCGCGTCAAACTGCGCGCCGGTGTGCTGAGCGAGGGCAAACCCTCGTTAAGGCCCTTCGCCGGGCAATACGATCTGCTCGGTTCACCCGACCATCGCGCCGTGGCGCGCCAGGCCGTGCGCGAGTCGCTGGTGCTGCTGAAGAACGACGGCGGGCTGTTGCCCCTGTCGCCCACGGCGCATGTCCTGGTGGCCGGCGACGGCGCCGACAATCTGCCCAAGCAGGCGGGCGGCTGGACGATTTCCTGGCAGGGCAACGGCAACACGCGCGCCGATTTCCCGCATGGCAACACGATTTTCGAGGGCATCAAGGCGAATGTCGAGGCGGCGGGCGGAACGGCCACGCTCAGCGTCGACGGCGGCTTCAGCGAGAAGCCGGATGTCGCCATCGTGGTCTTCGGCGAAGATCCGTATGCGGAGTTCCGCGGCGACCGGCCGAACGTCGATTTTGAACCCGGCAACAGGCACGATCTCAGACTGCTGCAAAGCTTGCGCGCGCAGGGCATTCCGGTGGTAAGCGTGTTCCTCTCGGGACGACCGCTTTACGTCACGCCCGAAATCAACGCCTCGAACGCCTTCGTGGCGGCCTGGCTGCCCGGCTCGGAAGGCGCGGGCATCTCCGATGTGCTGTTCGCCAAGCAGGACGGCTCGGTGGCCTACGATTTCCACGGCGAGCTTTCCTTTTCATGGCCGCGTGCGCCGAACCAGACGCCGCTCAACGTCGGCACTGAGCCTTATTACCCGCTGTTCGCCTACGGCTACGGGATGACCTATTCTACGCCGCGCAATCTGGGCACGCTGCCGGAGGCTGCGCAGACGGATGTCGCCGCGGCGACGTTCGACACGATCGTCGAATTTGGCCGCGCCGCGTTGCCCTGGTCGCTCTTGCTGGTCGACGCAAGTGGCGAGAAGATCGCCGCCGATCCGGCGCCCGCAACAGTGTCCAGCGCCGCGTTGCGCGTCGCACGCGGCGACCGCAACAAGCAGGAAGACACACTCATCGCGACCTGGAGCGGCATTGGTAAGGCCAGTCTTGTGGCGGCGGCGGCCCAACCGGCGAGCTTCGCGAAGCAAACCAATGACGGCATGACCCTGACGATGGACCTGCGCGTCGATACCGCGCCGGCGATGCCGGTGACGCTCGCCATGGGCAGCGCGACGGCACTGGGCAAGGTCGATCTGACACAAGCACTCAGGGCGGCGCACGGCAAAGGTTGGACGAAGATCGCCGTGCCGTTGACATGCTTCCGTAATGCGGGCGCGGACATGAATGTGGTCGCGCTGCCGATGGTGCTGACCAGCAGCGGCAAGCTGGCGGTCAGTCTTTACTCGGCCAGAGTGGAGATGGCAGCCGGCCAAGCAAGCTGCCCGGCGCCACAGACGTCAAAGGCGTCCGTGAAGGTGAAGACGTCCACTAAAGCCAAACCGCACGTCAAAACCAAAGCGCACGTCAAGGCAAAAAGGCACGTCAAAGCGAAAGCACATGGCATGGCGCGGAAGCGGCGCGCCAGGTGATCATCGAGCCTGCCGCGCCGAACTGCGGTGAAGATCGAACCCAGTTCCTATCAGGCGTACCGTATCGAGCGCTGAAGCGAACAGGAAAAAAAGAAGGGGGAGACGGATATGCGTCAGGCATTCTGGATCGCGATGGCGTTGCTTCTGTCGCTGGCCGCGGCCGAGGCCCGCAACGCCGGCGACGCCCTGCAAGGGACACCGAACGGCCTCGCGCTGACGCCGCCGATGGGCTGGAACAGCTGGAACAAGTTCGGCTGCGAGGTGGGCGAGAAGGTCATCCGCGCCGCGGCCGATGCCATGGTCTCCTCCGGCATGCGTGACGCTGGCTATCAATATATCGTGATCGACGATTGCTGGCAGGGCGCCAGAGACAAGCACGGCAATATCCAGCCCGACGCCAAACGGTTCCCGTCCGGCATCAAGAAGCTGGCCGCTTACGTGCACTCCAAGGGGTTGAAATTCGGCATCTACTCCGATGCGGGCAGCAAGACTTGCGGCGATCGGCCGGGCAGCCGCGGCCACGAGTACCAGGACGCGCGGCAGTACGCGGCCTGGGGCGCCGATTATTTGAAATACGATTGGTGCAACACCGGCACGCAGGATGCCGCCGCCTCCTACCTGGCGATGAGCCAGGCGCTGCAGACGACCGGCAGGCCGATCGTCTTCAGCCTGTGCGAATGGGGCAATTCCAAGCCGTGGCTGTGGGCTCAGAATATCGGCAATCTGTGGCGGACCACCGGCGACATATCCGACCGTTGGGAAGGCAAAAGCTCGAACGGCTACAGCATCGGCGTGATGAACATCCTGGATATGCAGGCGGGGCTGGAAGCCTATGCGGGGCCGGGACACTGGAACGACCCGGACATGCTCGAAGTCGGCAATGGCGGCATGACAGATAACGAATACCGCGCGCATTTTAGCCTGTGGGCGATGCTGGCCGCGCCGCTGATCGCCGGCAACGACCTGTCGGCGATGACGGAAGAGACCAAGGCGATTCTGATGAACAAGGAGGTCATCGCCGTCGATCAGGATCCGCTGGGTGTTCAGGCCAGTCGCCTCGCCAAGGAGGGTGACAGCGAAATCTGGGCGCGGCCCCTCAAAGGCGGCGGGCGTGCCGTGGCTCTGCTCAACCGCGCAACGGCGCCGCACGACATCACGGTGACTTGGGAGCAGCTGCGGTACCCCGATAATCTCAAGGCGGCCATGCGCGATCTGTGGCGCCACCAGGATTTGCCGACGGCCCAGGGCGCTTTCACCGCGACCGTTCAGGGTCACGGAATAGTGATGATCACGGTTAAACCTTGAAGCGGTCTTCGGGGTTAAACCGCCATTCAAAGAGCGCTTTGCACGGCAAACAGAGGATTGCCTAAATATTCGACATATTTTCGACACACGAGCGCTCAACCCTTGCATAAGATATAATCACCCCTTCAGACGGGTGTGTGGGAGGCCGAGATGGGCGCTTTGCTTCCGCGCGATGGGTATTCGCGCCGACGATTTGTGAGGTGCGGCGCGGCGTCTTTCCTTTTTCCGACGGCACTCGCAAATGCCCAGAGCATTGCACCGGGCGCTTCGCTGCCGCCGGATGAAGCCGCGAAGATCGCGGCCGACGAGGACGCCGCCAACCATCTGACGATCAATGTCACGCTCAATGGCAAGGGACCGTTCCGCTTCGTCGTTGACACTGGCGCCGACCGCTCCGTCATCGCCGAGGACGTCGCCGGCCTTCTCGGGTTGCTGCACCAAAGGCAGGTGATGGTGGAAGGCGTGGTGCGCACCATACCGGCCCAAACCGTCCGCCTCGGCAACATTTCCTTCGGGCCGGTCTCCCGCGACAATCTCGATGTGCCGATCCTGCCGCGGGGGCTGCTGGGCGCCGACGGCTATCTCGGCCTCGACACCATCGACGGCTATCGCGTGACCCTCGACTTCAAGAACCGCGCGTTGGAGGTCAGCCAGCCGCGCCATGCGCAGCCTTACAGCTGGGCTCCGCCGGACGAGGTGCTGGTCCCCGTCGCCGGGCGGTTCGGGCATTTGCGCTCCATCAGTTGCAAAGCCGATGGCATTCGCACGACCGCCTTTATCGACACCGGCGCTGAAGTCTCGGTCGGCAACGCGAAGTTATTGGAAGCCTTGATGGAAGTCAGCCCGACCTACCTCAAGCTGGAGACCGTGCCGCTGACCGGTGTCACCGGCGGCGTCGTCCAGGGCCATATCACGACGATCAACAGGGTTCATCTGAACGCGCTGATTTTGGACACCTGCAACATCCTCATCGCCGACCTGCAGATTTTCGATCTTTGGGGGCTGAGCGGGACCCCGGCGCTGCTGATCGGGATGAATTTCCTGCGCGAATTCTCCCAGGTCTCGATCGACTATGGGTGCAAGGAATTGCGCTTCGAACTTGCCCGGCTGGTGATCGCGCGGCGGACCTGAGATTCAGTGACGATGGGCGCGCAAAACGCCGCCGCCACCGCGCAAACCAAGAGAAAGCGCGGCCGGACGAACGAATGCGCGCGCATCATTTTTTCGGTTCTCCGTAGACGGCCCCGCGGCCGTCGATCCCGACATAAACGCGGCCGAAGATGTTCTTGTCGCCGGCGATGCAGCGGAACATGCGATCATATTCGTGTTTTGCATCGTTCAGCCGGACCCAGCTTTGACCCTGGTTCACGGATTGCCAGATGGCGAACGCGCCATCCTTGGTGCCCAGCGCGTAAAGCGTGAGATCGCGCTTGCCGGGCGCCGCCTTGCCGAAGTCGAAGGTGAAGACGGAGATGTCGGTTTTGACCTCGGCGAAGCGCCTGCCGCCGCTCACCGAATGGAACAGCTTTCCTTTGGAGATGTACCACAGATCGCCCTTCTTGTTCGGCGTAGCGATCAATGGCCACGGGTTTTCGCGCCAGGTTGGTCTGTCGGCCTTGATGTCGGAAGGAAGACCGACGGTCTTCTGCCGCTTGAAGCTGAAGCCTCCATTCGTGCTGACATAGACGACGCTCTTGTCGAAATCGACGGCGTAGAAGCGTTTGGGATCGGCGCGATCCGCTACCGGCCGGCCGGTGGGCGGAAGGCCTTTTACTTTGGCCCAGCGTTTGCCCTGACTGCGCGTAAGCACCGGTGTCCCCGGCGTCATGACGATAAACGTCTTGCCGTCGGCCGAAGTGACGATGTGCGAGTCGATGAAGGGATCGCTGAAGTTATACGGAATCTTCTCCGGCGCCAGCTCGACATAGCCTTTAGGAAGGGGCGCATAAAGCGGCTTCCAGCTTTTGCCGTAATCGGTGGAAAAGCCGAGCGTCGCGGTCTTCACCGTGGCGTGCGCTTCGTGCGATCCGCTGCGCACGATGACGTTGGGCGCTCGCTCGGCGTATTCGATGTTGTCGGTGTTGATGAAAATCGGGTTGCTTGACATCGGCACCGATTTGTCGAGATCGAAATGCGCAAAGCCGCCGAGATCGGCGAAGCCGCTGACGAGATGCGCGCCCTTCGGAGGGCTGACCAACTCCAGCACCGCCGTCTGTTCGATGCCTTCGACCCACGGTTTCCAGTTGACGGTTTGGTTTGCTTCGGCGGCCAAGAGATTCTTGGTTTCATAGATGGTCGCGCCGGTGGTGTAGGCGATGTGGTTTGAATCGAACGGGTCGATGGCAAGACCTGTCATCCACCAGCCGAAACTTGCCTCCTTCGCGCCCCATAAAAGGAATGGCGTCGAGGAGACGTCGCGTTTCGACAGCGGGCGGATGTCTTGCCAATGCGCGCCGCCGTCGGTCGAACGGTAGATCGTGTCGTTGCCTTCGCGGTCGAGCGTTGCAACCACCAGCGTGTCGGGCTTCTGCCGATCGACGCTGAGGCCCATATAACCGCCGGAAGGCGCATTTTTGTTGGGCGTGATGTCGGTCCACGCAGCGGTCTTGGTGTCGAGCTTGAACACCGCGCCTTTGGTGACGCCGTATGGGCCCATGCTGTTGCTGTAGGTGATCGTGAGAATGCCCTTGCCGTCGATTTTGGCTTGGCTGGGCAGAAGATCGACGCTCGGCTCGCCCGGAACTTCGGTCCAGGTCACACCGGCGTCATTACTGCGATAGAGGTGATGCACGTCTTTGTCGGCGACGCCGACGAAAATCGTCTTCGACGGTGCACCTTTCACGCCGCTTGCCGGATCGATAACCACGAAGCTGAGGCCTGCATGCGTGGGCTCGTCTTTGCCCGGCTGGCCAAGGCCTTGGTAGGGGAAAAAAGCGACCTTCGCCCAGGTTTTGCCTTTGTCCGCACTTTTCTGCAGTCCGTCGAAGCGCGAGCCGAAATAAAGGATGCTTGTGTCGTTGGGATCGATCGCCAACCGCTCGCCCAAATCGCGACCTTCTTCATTGCCGCCCATGCGGAACGGCACGGGCACGATGTCCCAAGTATCGCCGCGGTCGGAAGAACGGAAAATCGCGGACGGACCGTTGTGGTAAGTGCCGACGGCGGCATAAACCACATTGGGGTCAACCGGGTCGGGGGCCAGGCTTTCGATGCCCTGGAAATTGCGCTCCGGATTGTCGTCCTCAAGCGGAATCCAGGCTTGTTTTTTGGCTTGCCAGCGATAGATGCCGCCCATGTCGCTGCGCAAATAAACGAGATCGCGCTCTACCGGGCTGAAGATGATGCCCGGAATATAACCGCCGCCGCCGACCTTGACGTTGCGCCAGACATAATCCTCCGCCGATGCGGGGCGCGCAAAGGCGCAAAACGCGGCGGCAAGCAGAAGGATGAGCAAACCGCCCGTTTTTGTCATCGAAGATGTATTTTTCATTCTTCCGGTTCTCCATAAGAGGCGCCGCGGCCGTCGGTGCCGATCATACGCACCGGGCTGCCCCAGCCGTAAGAAAAGAGCGTGGGATAATCCTTGCCTGGTGCGGGCTTGCCGAAGGCGAGCGCTTCGATGTTCATATCGGTGACGACTTCCTCGAACCTTTTTGCCACCGTCGACGGAATGAAACAAGCGGCCATCGCCGGTCGATGTCACGAAAATAAGATTCATGTCCGGACCGCCGAATGCGACACAGCCGGTCGCTGCCGGCCACCTACCACCAGATCGTGTAGAGCGCGACGAGGATCAAAATGACCGCGAGGCCCGCGATGTTGAAGGAGGCGCTCGTCGAATAATCGATACCCATGACGTCGATCGTCGAACTCTGCGGCTTTGGCTTTTGCAAGAGCGACACCATAACCGCCAATCCCAGGCAGATCAGGAAGACGTATCCGATACGGTTCATGAAAGGGATGGCCGGAAGGAATGTCCAATAGAACAAGGAAAGGACAACGGAGCCCACGGCCGCAACCAGAGCGCCGGCCTCCGTCGCCCGCTTCCAGAACATGCCGAGCAGGAAGATCACCACGATACCGGGCGTCAAGAAGCCGATATATTCCTGGATGTATTGGAACGCTTGGTCGAAATGGCCTAGCAGCGGAGTGGACGCGACCACCGCGATGACCAACGCCACAATGGCCGCAAACCGTCCGGAGATCACCTGCAGGCGTTTGCTGGCGTTCGCGTTGAGAGTCTTGAGCACGTCGTTCGAGAAGATCGCGGCGATCGAACTGAGCGTCGATCCCATCGAGGCGACGATCGCGGCGACCAGCGTTACGAAAGCCAGTCCCAAAAGACCACTCGGCAACAGCGTCATAAGCGTCGGGTACGCCTCGTCGGGCCGCGACAGATGAGGCAGAAGAACGGCGGCGGCGATGCCGGGCAGCACTACCAGAACCGGGATCAGCAGCTTCAGGAAGGCGGCGAGAACAACGCCTTTCTGCGCTTCGCGCACGCTCTTTGCGATCAGCGCGCGCTGGATGATGCTCTGGTTGAAGCCCCAATAGGAGAGGTGCATGACCCACATGCCGCCCACCAGCACGGAAAGGCCCGGCACGTATTTGTAATAGGGGTTATCCGGGGTAAGGATCATGTGGAAATGTTCGGGCAGACGGGTCATGAGGATGTCGAAGCCGCCGATCAATCCTGTCGTGCCGCCGGCAGCCGCGACTTTCTCGAAGGCCACAAAGACGACCACCAATCCGCCCAGCAGCAGCATGGACACCTGCACCACGTCGGTGAAAGCGGCGGCCTTCAAGCCGACGTAAAGCGCGTAATTGCCGGCGACCAGACCAAGCAGGATTACGCTCATCTGCAGCGTCAGACCGGTGACCGTGTGGACCGCGGTGGCGCCCAGCCACAGGATCGCCGTCATATTCACGAACACATAGAGGACGAGCCAGAAGCTCGCCATGACGAGCTGGATGTTTCGGCCGTAGCGCCGCCTCAGAAACTCCGGCATCGTGTAGATCTGGTTCTTCAGGAAGATCGGCAGGAAGTATTTTCCCACGATCAGCAGGATCAGCGCCGCCGACCATTCGTAGGAGGCGATGGCCAGACCGAGCGCATAAGCCGATCCGGACATGCCGATGATCTGCTCGGCGGAGATGTTGGCCGCGATCAGCGACGTCCCGATCGCCCACCAGGGCAGTGTGCGGCTCTTTGAGACGGTATCCCGACTGTCCTCGGAATCTCCGTCTCCTTTGTGCGACACGAACTGCGCCAGCACCAGCACGAAGGTAACGTAGAGAATCACTACGGCAATATCGAGCAGCGAAAGATGCATATTGTTCACGTTCAGCACGGCCCCACGCCAACCTAACTGATTCGCCTATTCTGTCGTTGTGAAGAAATGTCGCCGCCCCGCCGGGTCGTTCCCGGACGCCGGAGGCGGCGGAACGGACACCGTCCGCCGGCGCCCGCGCCGCCATGGCCGGTTACCACCAAGTCGCGTAAAGCGCGATCAGGATGGCGATGACCGCAGCACTGGCAATGACGAACGACTTGCTCGTCGAATAGTCGATGCCGGTGAGTTCGATCGTCGTGCTTTGCGGCTTGGGCTTTTGCATGAGCGACACGATGACCGCCGACCCGAGACAGATCAGGAACACGTAACCCATGCGGTTCAAGAACGGAATGTGCCCGAGCGCATCGAAGGCCAGGATGTACGGCCATTTGTTGCTGTAGATGTACGACAGGGCCACCGAAGCGACGCCGGCGGTCAGCGCGCCAGCCTCCGTTGCGCGCTTCCAGAACATGCCGAGCAGGAAGATCACCACAATGCCCGGCGTGAAGAAGCCGGTGAACTCCTGGATGTACTGGAAGGCCTGATCGAAACTGCCCAGCAGCGGCTGGGCGGTCACCATCGCGATGCCGAGCGCGGTGATGGCCGTCAAGCGCCCGACGATCACCAGCGTGCGTTCGCTCGTATTCTTGTAGACGGTCTTGAAGACATCGATGGTGAAGATAGTGGCGATCGAATTGATCTTCGAACCCATCGACGCAATGATCGCGGCGATCAGGGCAACGAACACCAGACCCAACAGACCGCTCGGAAGCAGCGTCATGAGCGTGGGATAAGCCTGGTCGGGCCTGGGCAGATTGGGCGCCAGGATGACGGCGGCGATGCCCGGCACGACCACCAGAACCGGAATCAGAAGCTTCAGGAAGGCGGCCAGAACGATGCCCTTCTGCGCCTCACGCACGCTTTTCGCCGCCAGCGCGCGCTGGATGATGTACTGGTTGAAGCCCCAATAGGACAAATTGGCGACCCACATGCCGCCAAGGATTACCGAAAGCCCGGGAAGATCTTTATAGAAAGGATTATCGGGCTTCAGGATCATGTGGAAGTGTTCGGGCAGGCGTTCCTGCAGGATTTGGAAGCCGTGCCACAGTCCCAGCACGCCCACGCCGCCGCCGATCTTCTCCAGCGCGATATAGACGATCACCAAGCCACCCAGCACCAGCATGGACACTTGCACTACGTCGGTGAGAGCGACCGCCTTCAAGCCGCCGTACAACGCATAATTGCCCGCGAACAGGGCAAGCACGATCAGACTGGTCGTCAGCGTCAGCCCGGTGACCGTGTGGACCGCGGTGGCGCCCAGCCACAGGATCGAGGTCAGATTCACGAACACGTATAGAACCAGCCAGAAGATCGCCATGACCAGCTGGATGTTATGGCCGTAACGCCGTTTCAGGAATTCCGGCATCGTGTAGATCTTGTTCTTCAAGAAGATCGGCAGGAAGAACTTGCCCACGATCAGCAGCGTCAACGCCGCCATCCATTCGTAGGAGGCGATGCCGAGCCCGATCGCGTAACCCGATCCGGACATGCCGATGATCTGCTCGGCGGAAATGTTGGCCGCGATCAGCGAGGTTCCGATCGCCCACCAGGGGAGCGCACGGCTGGCGAGAAAGTAGTCCTGGCTGTCCTTTTGGTGGCCGGCTTTCTCGCGTGACACGAGTTGGGCCAGCACTAGAATGAAAATGGCGTAAACGGCCACGACAGTGATGTCGAGCGGTGAAAGATGCATGTTTCAGGCTCCCCGATGGCCGCTGCTTTCCCCGCGGCCTTATTTGTTACGCGTAGCTTTATTCGTTTGGTTTGGCAAAGGCGCGCACAAAAATTTTGGCGAAAAGGCGCGCGCGACCTCCTCGCTGCTGCTGACTCCTGCAACGCCCCTCGGTTGCGTCATCAGCGCAATTCCCGGTCCACGTTCGACCCACTTGCGCCGTCCCGTCGAAAACGATCTCGTCCCCGTTGCGGACGACGACCAGCGGACCGCCGGCTTCCGCGCTTCAAATACTCGGCGATTTCCCGCAAATGGCTGTTGCAGGCAAAGCGCTTATAGTGCAACGCAGCACAAGTGCGGGCGGGCTTTTTTTCCGTTTACGCCAGTTTATCCTGCGTTTGTTCCATCGGGTTCGGATAGCATGAATTATCGCCACGCCTTCCATGCCGGGAATTTCGCCGATGTGGCGAAACATCTGGCCCTGGTCTCGGTGCTCCTGCATTTGCGCAAGAAGGAGACACCCTTCGCCGTTATCGACAGCCATGCCGGCCGCGGCGCCTACGATCTTCGCGGCGAAGAAGCCGTGCGCACGGGGGAAGCGGCAAGCGGCATCGACCGGCTCGCTGGTTTGGACGGCGGCCCGCCGGCGCTGACGACCTATCTCGAATTGGTGCGTGCGCAAGACGCCTATCCCGGTTCGCCGCTGATCGCCGCCAAGCTGCTGCGGCCGCAGGACCGATTGATCGCTGTCGAGAAGCATCCCGACGATGCGGCGGCACTTGCCATCGCGCTGGGGCCGTTCCGCAAGGCGCGCGCCGAGAACGCCGACGGTTATGCGCGTCTCGCCGCCTTGTTGCCGCCGCCCGAACGGCGCGCCGCCGTCTTGATCGATCCGTCCTACGAAGCCGCCGACGAGTTCACCGATGTTGCGCGCGCCTTGGCCGACGCATTGCGCCGTTTCGCAACAGGAATTTATCTGGTCTGGTTCCCGATCAAATCGCCGGCCGAAGCGGACGGCCTTTGCGGCGAGGTGTTGGCGGCGGGTGCGCGCAAGGCGCTGCGCCTGGACGTGACGCTCGGCGCGCGCCGCGAGGATCGCCTGACGGCGGCGGGGCTTGTGGTGGTCAATCCTCCATTCGGATTCGAGAACGAGATGCGCGCGGCGCTGGCGCTTGCGCTCCCGCTCATGGACGCGGAGGCGCGGCTCCTTTGGCTGGGGGCGAATCGGCATCAGCCCTGATTGCACTCAGCCGGTCTTGCGCCCGTGCACGTGCAGATGGCGGTGCGCGCCGTCATGGGCGTGGCGTTCGCGCGCGATTTCCGCAGGCACCATGACAATGCGCCCGTACCGCACCCCGCGTTCGGCGATCACATGCTCGGCAAGATGGCGCACGTCGCGGACCGGGCCCTCCAGCACGCTCATCTCCAGGCAGTCGCCGTGATCGAGGTGCACATGCATCGCGGACACGGTCAGATGGTGATGATCGTGGAAGATTTTCGTCAACCGGTGGGAGAGATCGCGCGCTTCGTGCTCGTAGACATAGACAAGGGCGGCGACGCAATCCCCCGAGCCCGAGTCGCTTTCTTCGGCGATTTGCCTGAGGCCGCTACGGGCCAGATCGCGGATCGCTTCCGAACGGTTCTGATAACCGCGCTTCTTGGCGAGGCGGTCGATTTCTTCCGCCAGATCGTCGTCGAGGACGATGGTCACGCGCTGCATCGCTTTTCCTCCGAGGCTGGCGCGCTATCCTATCGCCTAGTGGCCAGCTAGGCGAACCAAGCGGTCCAGCGGCAATTCGGCTCGACTTGCTATCCACTGCGAGCTTAAGTATTTGATCCCGCTCGACGGACAGGTGGCTGAGCGGTTGAAAGCACCGCACTCGAAATGCGGCGTACGGGTAACCGTACCGAGGGTTCGAATCCCCCCCTGTCCGCCAGTTTACTGAAGTTGGCGTTTCTCTGATTGGCTATTGGAAGCAAAAAACCGAGAAATTGGGCGGATTTGCCGGCATTTCTCTTGACCAAATCATACGGCTATTCTCCCAAGTTCCTTCTCCGTCGACCTGCGTTCTCCAAGCCTCATGACTCATCTTGTGGCGATACGCAGCATAAAATCATGCACTTGCAGCGGCTTACGGGGCGTACGCTCGGCGAGATTTCGAATCGATTTTGGCGGGCGTAGGCAACCAGCGATAGTGCGCGGTTATCGCTAGTCCAGCGATCGACCTGCTAGGTCGCCAGCGTATGGGCCCTCGCTACAATGGCTACGACACCGGCGGATTTGCTTTTGATGCGCGTCAGAAATATCGACGGAGCTGAAGATATACCTGCGCCGGCGGCGCCAGGAACTCGTGGCTTCCAGGTGCGAGCGGCAGGCCACCGAATTCCGTGCGCGTTGGCCCGATGGGCGCCTGAACGCCGACGACGAGATTGAGATTATCGCTCATGGAATAGGTGCCTGCGACAAGTGCGAACAGGCTTGCGTCGTTCAGGTCGGCGATGAATGTCGGGCTGATATTGAGCAGCGGGTCGACTTCAAGGGTTAGTCCGGCCGCCAGATAATCGCGTCGCGTGTTGAACAGCTGGCCGCGTCCGAGCCTGTCCGTTAGATCGGGCGGCAGCGAGGCTAGATCGAAGCTGTTGCTGGTGCCGACGCCAAACCCGTTGTGGAAATATTCGGCGAAAACCGTTGCGTTACGGTCGAGCAGCGTGATGGCATCACTGATGTTGGCGAGCGCAGAAACACGCGTCGCGCCGTCGTTGAGGAACGTCGGCTCGAGTTCCACATTCCACGTTGCCTCGCCCAACGCGCCGTTGACGCCGACGGCTCCAACCCAATCACCATGATCGCGTGCCACAAGCCAGGTAGTCTCATGGCCGAACAGCGATGTATGAAGGTGCAGGGCAACCGAACTCGCATCCGAAGACGGCTGTGCTCCTTGCCGAGCGGTGCGCGGCACGACGATGAGCTGCAAATCGGAGCCGTCGGCAAACAGCCATTGCGTATAGATCATGTCCGTGCCGGGCTTGTATTCGGTATCGGTGGCGCTCGGCGAAAAGGGATCGAACAAGTCCATCGGGCGGAAGACAAGGCCGCTGCCCCAGGTCAAAGCCTGGCGTCCAATGCGCACGACGAAGTCCGGCGCGGTATAGGTGATGGCCAGACGGTCGATGCTTTGCGTGCCCACAACCTGAGCGTGGTTGACGAATGTGTTCGTCAGATTGAACCAGGTTGAGGGCGGAGCAGGCAGCAGGCCGGCCTCGTCGCGGGAGAGACGGGCGCTATCTCCGTCTTCGGCCGTCAGCACGTAGTGGAGCGAGAAACTCCAGTGGTCCCAACTGGGCTCCCACGTCAGCCTGAAATTGCCAAGCAGATCGTTGCGATCGCGCGCGCCGAGCGCCGCATCGATGCTGTCGCTGCGTGTGAATGATCCGGCATCCTGAAGTTCAAGGCGTCCGTGAATATCGCCCGTGTCCGCGCGCGCCGGCGAGCATGCAACGAAGAAGGCGAACGCAACCGCGGCGGGTCCCGCCGCAAGCTTAGGCCGCAATAACCGCCCCTTGCCTCTCATCGGCCGTAATCCTTCCGTCAATCATCTCGATACGGCGGCGCGAATGCGCGATCACACGCGAGTCATGTGTCGCAATCAGGAAGGTGATCCCGGACGTAGCGTTGAGATGTGCCATCAGCGCGATCAATTCTTCCGCATTCTTCGAATCCAGGTTAGCGGTCGGCTCGTCGGCCAGCACGATCGCTGGTTTTGGCCCTAACGCGCGGGCCACCGCGACGCGCTGCTGTTGGCCGCCGGACAGCCGCGAGGGCCTGCGCTTCTCGAGCCCTTCAAGGCCCACCTCGCGCAAGACTTCCTTGGCGCGCATATCGCGCTCGCGTTGCGGCACGCTGAGCAGCCGCAGAATGAATTCGACGTTCTCGACCGCAGAGAGAACCGGGATCAGACTGTAAGTCTGAAATACGAAACCGATCTTGTGCAGACGAAGGTCGGCGAGGCGATTTTTATCCATCTTCACGACCGACTCTCCGTCGACCTTGATTTCGCCCGCCGTTGGCCGGTCGAGCCCGCCAATCAGGCTGAGCAGCGTCGTCTTGCCGGACCCTGACGGTCCCGAAAGCGTCGCGAAGTCGCCGTGTTCGATGTCAAGGTCGATGCCGCGCAGCGCAGGCACGTCCACCGACCCCTGGTGATAGATTTTCTCGACACCGCGGCATTGAATGATCGCACTCATCGATAACCCTCTTCAGACTTCGCCCATGGCCACGACGGGATCGGTTCTCGCCGCCTTGTGCGCCGGCCACAGCGTGGCGCATATCCCCAGCAGCCATACGATCAGGCTGAAACGCACGGCATCGCCCGGATCCAATTGCGGGTAGAGTATGCGGCCGGCGCCGTACATTTCCGAACCGGCGGCAAGGAAGCCCAGATCGAACCCGTTGCGGAACGGTAGAAGCGTGACAACCATCAGCGCGACACCAACAATGACACCAATGCCTATCAGTAGCGCGGATTCCAAAGTCACTTGGAAGAGGATCAGGCCGGGGCGCATGCCCAGCGCCTGCAGCAGACCAAACTCGCGCGTGCGCTCGAACACTGCCATGAGCTGCGTGTTGACGATCCCGATGGCCATCAGCACGAACATGATCATCAGCCAGACGAAGATGTAGGATTGCGAAAACGTCTCCATCGTGTAGGCAAGTGGCACAAGAGTTGTCCAAGATTCAACGTCGCGTGACGGCGCAGCCCGTTTGACCGCCGCCACTACATCGTCCAGCGGCGATGTCTTGGCGCCATCGAGACTGACTTCGGAAACGTCGTCGCCGATACCGAGGAGCGTTTGCGCCGTGCCCAATCCGGTAAAGGTGAATTCGTCCTGAGCGGGTATCGTGCCGTCGAACAGTCCGACGATGGCGAAACTTCTTTCGGCGAGATGACCGTCCGCCGCCTGCGCCATCACGATCACGCGCTTGCCGAGGCGCGTCTTCAGCTTGTCGGCTAGGTCGCGGCCAATGACGATGCCGGCGTCCGTGCCATCATGAAGATATCGCCCCGAGATAATCTGCGAAGGCAAGTCGGAGACTCGGTGCTCGCTCTTTGGAACAACGCCCAAAAACGTGATCGCGCGGGTGCGATATTCACTCTGGATGACAGCCGGTACGCGCACACGCGCCGCCCAGCTTTCGACCATCGGAGAATTCAGCACGCGAAGCATCGCGCCGTCCGGCTTTGGCATGCGCTGGGTGATATTGGGATCATCGAGATAACCCGTCGCATGGATCTGGGCCTCACCGGTCAGGGTCCTGAGGCTCGCTTCCTTGCTGCTCGTCGTCCAGGCTTTCAGCATGACGTCGAACACCAATATCGACCAGACGCCGACGGCCACGACCAGCAACGTGATAAGCGTGCGCCGCGGATTGCGCCACAAATTGCGCCAGGCGACAGGAGCGAGGAGAGCGATGCGCCCGATCATGCTGCCCTCATCGCCGAAGCCGCCGTCAGACGCGCCACGCGCAAATAAGGCACGATTCCGCCGATTGAGATCGAAAGCAGGAGTGCACTCGGGCCGACCAGCGCGCTGAGCGGGGTGAGCGTGGGGTAGAGCCGCGGCGGCAGACCGAACTGGGCCAGCAGCTTGGCCATGCCCGGATATACGATGCCTTGGTGCTCGAACCACAGTGTAACGCCTGCACCGACAACGAAACCGATCGCGCAGCCGAACAGTGCGAGCCCGAGCAGTTCGATCCAAACCATTTGCCCGATCAGCCGCGGCCGCATCCCCATGGCCAGCAGCATGCCGAACTCGCGCGTGCGCTCCAAGACCGACATCAGCAGCGTATTGAGGATGATGAACGCCACGACCACGACAAGCGTGAGATAGAAGAGCATGGAGGTTGCATATTTGAGCGCAATCACGTCGCGCAAGGCGGGTTCCATGGCGCCCCAGTCGAGGACCGCCACGCGCTGCCGCCGCCCCAGCGCGTTGAGCGCGGGTATCGCATCGTTAACACCGCTGAGCGAAGGCCCGCCGAGTGCGATCGTATTGGCGCGGCCATCCATCGCGAATGTGTCTTGTGCGCGCTTGAGCGGCATTTCGAGGATCGAGCGGTCGAGTTCGGGAATCCCGCTGTGATAGATGCCGACGACCCGCAGCACGTCGGCCGCTACCGAGCCGTCGCGCGCCGAACCAAGCAGGGTCACGTTGCCGCCGACGGCAAGCTTCAAATTGTTCGCAAGGATATCACCCAAGATAGCAGTATTGCCGTCAGCGGAATTAAGGTACCGCCCGACACGGATCGTCGCCGCGATTGATGAAATCTTTGCCTCGCTCGCGGGATCGACGCCAACGACCGCCGCACCATAGCTGCGCTCGCCATTGGCAAGGATGGCAAAGCCGTTGACGCGCGGCGCCGCCGTCGTCACGCCGTCGATGGCGACGGCTTCCTGAGCGAGCCTTTCAGGATGTGCGATCGTGCGGTCGAGCGTCGGATCGGCAGCATAGCCTTCCGGCTGGAATCGGGCGTAGCCGTCGAAGATGCGTAGCGTGGTCTGTTTCATGGTGCCGTAGACGCCCATCTGGAACGACAGCATGAAAACAAGGAGCGCCACCACAATCGCGATGCTGAGAAGGCTCAGCAACGTTCGCTGTGGATGCCGCCAAAGATTCCGCCAGGCGAGCGCGACGAGCATCCTAATCCCTTGGGTTCTGGAGGTTCGAGAGCGTGAAGAGATAGTCGGGAACGCTCACATTGAATCGGCCGTCGGAGGTATCGATTCGCGTCCATTGATCTGGCATATCCAACGGATGCATCGTCATCGTGACGGGATAGGGGCGGTTGCCGAGCGTCGCGATCTTCTCGGTCTGCATGCGCCGCGCGGGCTTCATATCCTGGTCGAAGAACGTCTCATCGGTTACGACATAGTCGTCGCGGATTTTCGTCGTGACCTTGCCCCACACGACAGGTGCGCCCGGTTTCGGGATCGCCTCGATGGTCCATACGGTATGGCCGCCCGTCTGTTCCGTTGTGAGAACGCGATGGGTGTATTGGGTGATGATGTCTTCGGACTTCGAAAGATCGTTGTAGGAGAAGTCGGAGCCCATCCAGGATTGGGCCATCATGCTCGCGGGAAGCTTTATGACCTGGTTGAGCTTGGGATTGAACACCCAGGTGTCGCGGCCAAGCTTCAACGTTGCGTTGCCGGCGTCCTTGGCGGGCGCGACGAAGCGGACAAGCGCGTCGTCCTCGCCGCGCGTCCATGTCTTCATCTCGAGGTGGCGTTCCCAGTCCGGGCGGTGAATGGTCATAGCCACCGTCGCTTGCGAACTCGCCGCGCGGTAATTGTCGAAAGCGTGCTTCAGGATCGCATCGGCATCGGGCGCAGCCGCGAACGCTTGTCCAGCTGTGCAGGCCGCAAGGACCACGATGAGAAGTGCCTGGCGCATAACGAAGCCCTTGCTTTTCGGCCAATTCCGCGGCATCTTTAACAGACCGACGGTCGGTCTACAACCCGGGCCGGACGAAAAAGAGGTCCTTTGCGACAACGAATGCCAGAACAAGGCGACAGCGACCTACGAAGACCCACCAAGCAGCGAGTGATCAAAGCGCCGGCGATCCGCCGCGCCGAGTTGATCGATTGCGCGCAGCGTCTCTTTCTTCTTGAGGGATACGAGAGGACGACCATCAACGACGTGATCGAGGCGACAGGGCTCTCGAAGGGCGCGTTCTATCACCACTTTCGCGCCAAGGAGGATTTGCTCGAGGCAATAGCCGCGCGGTTCGCGCAGCGAGGCCTCGCCTTCGTGATCAGCGTGCAGGGAAACACGTCGCTCAACGCGCTGCAGCGCTTCAACACGCTGCTGGCGGTGAGCCGCGAGTGGAAGGCCGAAAACCTCCCGCAGTTGCGCGCGATGTTCACGACCATGCTTCGGCCGGAGAATGCCGTTCTCTACTTCCGTATCATCAACGCCATGTATTTGGCGACGGCGCCCACGCTCACCGCCATGATCGAGCAAGGTGTGCGCGAAGGTGTGTTTGATGTCTCCGACGCAGGGACCGCGGCCGATGCACTTGTTTGGCTGGGCAGTGCCAGACATGCAATCGTAGCCCGGGCGATGGCCGCCGCCGAATCAGGTGACGTGGACGAAGCTGCACAACAGATATTTCGCCGGTTCAAGGCGGAGGGGCTGATCATCGACCGTATCCTAGGCTTGCCTCCCGGCAGCGTGGAGCTTGTTGACTCAGTTGATTACGTAAAGACAATCCTCGTGGCGTGGAACCGGAAACCGAAAGTCAAAGAGCGGACGTCAAACGGTCCACAGCCGTGCCGCGACCGCCCCTCTAAGTTCAAAACATCCGACTTCTGACCGCTGGTAGCGCTTGATCATCGCATCGAGAACAGGAGCGTGGTTGGCAAACTAGGCGTGATCCCACTCTTGTTGTGCGGTTATCCATCGATAATTGGGAGTTGTAGGTGGAGCGGGGCATGATAACGAAGAACGATCTCAAATCCCTGGTCGGAGAGTTTGCGCCTGCAATCGCACGCGATCAGCGCACGCGCACATCGATCCGTGTTGGCGCGATCGGACACCGTAACATCGACGATGCTGTTCGCAAGAAACTCGTCGTCACAGTGAAGGAGGTTCTGAACCTTGTCCGCCAATCGGCGGAGAAAGCACTGAGGCAACCGCATGTCCGCGAACTATTTGCCGATGGGCTGGACTTCGTCGTCATCTCGCCGCTGGCTGAGGGCGCCGATCGCCTGATTGCCCAGGCTGCTCTCGCTCAGAAATACCGGCTTGGTGCCATTCTGCCATTCAATGTCGCCGACTATGAAGCAACCTTTGATCCGGAAGATCGCGCCAAATCGGTCACAGAATTTCGCACACTGCTTGACGCCGCGGCGCCACCGGATGGTTACGGCATCTTCGCTTTTGATGGTGATGCGACAGCGGGTCCGCAGCGCGACGCCGCTTTCATGGATTGCGCCAGGACCGTGATCGGCTGGTCCGATATCCTGATTGCTATTTTATCGGAAGATAAGGTGCGTTCTCGGACGGGGCGCAGCGTTCAAGAAGCCATAGATGCTGGTGTTCCTGTTATTCTCATCGATCCGAAACAACCGGATAGCTTCACATTGAGGCTTTGTGCTGACGGCAGAAAAACCTCATCGTCCGCGCATGCTCAACGCGTAAGAGAATTTATCGTATCCCTGCTGACGCATCGGCAAAGCACATCGACGAAGTGAACTGTCACCGCTTGAGCCACACGATCCTATACTCGGCTTTTGCGACCATATCGGGGAAGTGGCGTACCGAATTGCGGTCCTTCTCTTTCTCCTTCTCGGGAAGAGTGGCGTAAGGCACGAGCAGAGGGTGGATTTTGTTCTTGTCATCGCGCGGTTCGCCATAGCGCCAGCCGTTCTTCAGCCGCTGCTCCATCCAGCCGTCGTGCTCGGCTTCGGAAAGCCGTTCCAAGTGATGCTCAAGATGAGCATTGACGATGTCAGTGGATGGTTCGTCCGGCGCGACGGGTTGCGTTTTGTCGGCTATTCCCATTCCGACAAGCGCGAGGATTTCCGGTATGCGGCGCGCGGCAGCGCAATTGTCTTCTTTATCGATTGAAGCAAGTTGAGCATAAGGCATGTCGAATTGGGGCCGCATTTTCCAGCCTTCCTTCACGGAGAGCGCCCGCCACGTTTCGTGGATGGCTTCGGCGAGCGGCTCGATCCTCTCCGACATCCTGAAACTTTCGTTACGGTTGAGGATGGCATTGAAGGCTTGCGCGTCGACATGCATCGCCAATTGCGCCGCGGCGGGCAGCGACGAGCGGCGGATCGGTCCGCCACCCGCGGGTTTGAGCTGCAGAACCAGTTTCTCGAGCGAGCGCGAACCGTGCTCGTATTTCGGCACCAACAGCAACGCGTCGATCAGATCGGAGTCGAAATCGAGCCGCTCGTCCGGACGGCAGCCGAGCAGTCCCCGGATCAAGAGGGCGCGGCGCAGCGGATAACAGACATCATCGGGATCGGGCCGCGGCGCGTTATTCCCTTCCGGCGGCAACAGGCGCTGGTTCGGCCCCATCACGTTGTAATAGGCATCGAGACGGCTCTTGAAATCGGGTCCCTTGAGCAGCCGGAAGAGTTGTTCCTTTTCCGGCGAAGATTGCGCGCCAAACGCTTCGAAATTGTGGCTGGTGCCGCCGGCAAATACAAACACGCATTTGCCGATGGCGTGGTTGAGCTGACCTTCCTGGAAGCGGCCATCCTGCATCGGCGCCAGAAGATATTGCAGCCATCTGTATTCGCTGGAATCGAATTCGTCCCAGAACACAACCGGCGTGCCGCCCGACAGAACAAAATCGCGCACCTGATGGAAGGCCCCCATCAAGTCGGCCGAGCCGCCGAATTGCGCCAGGTTGAATTCCAGCCACGCCTCCTTGCCGAACACTTCGGCCGCCAGCTGCTTGACGCCGAAGGACTTGCCCGCGCCCGGCGGCCCGAAGACGCCGATCGACAACGGCTTCTTCGCGTCCTTCAAACCGCGGTAATCGAGCATCAAGCGCCGGATACTGCGCAGCGTTTCGATTTCGGTGCGGTCGATGCTGATCAATTTGCCGAAACAGGCATGCGGCAGCCGTTTGATGGCGCCCATTCCTTGCAGCATCACTTGCCGCGCCAGGCCGACCAGCGACGGGCGCGTGTCCGAACCGAGCGGACGCTGCGACATCTCGATGATCGTCCAAGTTCCGTTCGGGGGCGTTGCGCCATGCTTCAGCAGAGGGGTGCTGACGCGCGCGAATGAAGAGGGGTGGTTGAGTATGACTTGGGCAAGCCGGGCCGCCGGAAAGCCGGCCGGCAGCACATCGCCAACCTCGCCGTGGCCGAGTTCCTGAAGATTGCGCGAAGCAATCAGACCGGCCTCGATGGCGGCGGCAATGTCCGGCGCCTTTGTCTTGTCTTTTGCCGGCACATGGCGGGCCAGTGCGTAACTCAGCGCGGCAATCATGACCGAGGAATAGCCGACGACCTTTCCTTCGAAGCGGCCTTCCCATCCGCCTTCGGCGCCGCCGGCATCGTAAATCAGCGTAACGAGCGGCTTGTCCGGATCGGAACGGTCCACCCACAACGCGCCGTCGGTCTTGAACCTCACAATCAAATGCCGGCATTTATTGAGGCCGGCAAACACAGGATTGTTCACCAGAACGTCGCGCACTTCCTCGACCGTCTGCTCCCAGCTGAGGCCGGCGCTGATGCTGACGCATTCCTGGCGCAGCTCGTCGGCAGAGACTAGGCACACCAAGCGATCGGCGAACCGGGTGATCAATTCGTGCCAAAGGTCGCCTTGGGCGACCGGCCGCGACATTTTCAGGAAAATCCAGTCGGGCGGTGTTTGGCCCGCCGCGGGCAGCAGCCAGCAACTCTCCTGCGGTTTGTTTCGGAACTGATACCCAGCATCGTCCAGCACCAGGATTTGCGACTTGGGCAAATTCGCGGCCGGCTTAGCCTCATGTTCCGGGCAGGGTTTGCCCGGTACGGCGGATTCCATATGCCCATAGCCCATCAACGAAACCGCCCGCCAGGCCGATCTCTTGTCGTCTTTTTTGCTTTTCTCAAACGGGAAAGGACGCCACACAGCGAAGGCATGACAACCGCACGGACGTTCGTTGATGGCCGGCGCGGTGACGCCGAAATGAACCTGCCAGACGGGCTCCGGATCCTCGTTGGCCTTTTTCTCGCCAGGCTTATCCGCGACAGGAGGAATGCCGGCGGCTTTATCTTTGGCGGCTTTTTCTTTTTCGGCCTTCTCCTTGGCAGCCTTTTCTTCAGCGGCTTGCTTTTCGGCGGCCGCGAACAACTCCACCAGCAGCCGGCGGACCAGATCGGCGCCTCCCAGCTCGCGCCAAGCGCGTACGCCGCGCTTGTCCTCGGCCGCGGGGGCGAACCGCTCGCCCTCGTAGATGTGATGATCCACCACCACATCGCCGGTGACGATGATATCGAATTGGGATTTGTCGGATGCGCTCATTGGTGTGGTTCCAATCATTTCTTCGGAACAATTGATGCGAGTTTTGTTTCTGCGAGTTTCTCGTGAAGTTCTACAACGTCAATTTGCCACCGCAGGTTTGTTGAGTTCATGGTCGCGATTTTCTCCACGATTGTGAGCGCGTGGCTGTAGCTTTCGACCGCCTTAATGAACTGCTATTGTACGTACAATGTGAGACCTATCCACCTCGGCGGAAGCTGTGCACACTCTCCCGCATCAGCGCAAATCCGGTTCAGGAAATCATTGCGCGGGTCACACGATCTTATCTCAAGCGCAGATCAATGCATTTGGTTCAATCTTTGAGCACGGTTTTCCAAGACGCGACATTGAGACACAGGCGCAAACCGCAGCGGGCGGATAATGGCGTTATGATCGCCTGATCTGAGAGAATCCTAAGCCAGCGACCACTCGAACTTTCCGCGTCTTCATTAGCTCTACCTTCGAACACCTCAGGGAGGAGCGCAACGCGCTGCAACGCGAGGTATTCCCCAGGCTGCGCAAGCTGTGCGAGGAGCACGGAGCACGTTTCCAGGCCTGGTCCACTATGTTGCATCGGCCTGTGACCAAGAGATCTTTATAGGGCTGGCGCCCTGGCCTTGTCCGCGACGACGAACGGCAAATTCATCCTCTGCTCATTCCGTATGCCGATCTTTCTGAACAACAGAAGAGCAAGGACCGGGACGCGATATCCCACTAACCGGATATGGCGGCGACGGCGGGTTATCGCATCGATTGGCTGAACGGTTAGCCGAAGGATGCACAGCTCGCGTCAAGGTCGCGATCCGGTACGCGGCTTGCTGAGCCATTGGCCAAGCTCCTCCAGACAGTCGTCCAGGCTGACCTTGTTGATGATACGGGAACGTAGCTGGAGGGCCGGTGGCATGTCGTCCGGATCAAGGCCCGGCGCCAGGCAAAAGAGCCTCAGACCCGGTCGCCCGTTCCTTTTCATCATGTCGAGGATGAACCGCTGGTACTCGTAGCACACCCAATCGTGCCTGAAATGCGCCAGAGTTGTGCCGTAGACGACCATGTCGTCCGCCTGCTCGATCGCGTTGTCGATTTCGTTGAAAAAGTTGGTCGTCGCATGTGCCTCATTCGAATAGAAGACGGTTCTCCTGAGGCGTCGTGTCAAATAGTCGAAAACCTGTGTCGCTCTCGGATGCGTCGGATGACTGAGGAAAGTATCGAAGTGCGTCTCTTCGCGTGCGGGTGCCTCGGCTCGTGCGGTCCGACGGATGATTCCATCAGTCACCGGGCAGAGATCGAGGGCGCGTCCCTGGCGCTGGGCCGTCCTGAAACGGCTGAGATCGTCTTTCGTGATGTGTGGCCTCACGCGAGGTAGGAAATGCTTCTCCAGGCGGTCCTCGAAGGCAGAACCATTGAAGCGTTTTCCGCCGTGAAACAGGATGTCCGGCACGAATTCACGCTTGCCACGGGGCTGCGTTCTCACCGCGTCGTTCACCTTCCCGACCTCGAAGAGGCCGACCGGACTGTCGAGCAGTTCCTGATCCAGCGTTTCGCCGTGAATGATGACGGCATCGTCATCAAGGTCCAAGTAGGCGACGCGATCGACTTCTATCGCACAATCGGCGGCCGTGACATTCAGATAGATGTCGGGGAATTGCTTCGTGTGCCCAGCGCCCGAGCGGACGATCAGCTTGTCCGGCCCGCCCAGCCACTTCAAGGCGCAGTCCCAGGTCGCGTAAGCGTCCCTCTTGCCGAGGTGCGTGAACCGCTCAAACGCCAATGCGGTTGCCATAGTCAGGCTAGGCGGCGGTCCGCTGTCGGAAGTGTCGTAATTGAAGCGCAGCTTGCGACGCGGATCGATGATCAGCATCTCTTCCCTCAGTTCGCGCTCCAACGTCTGTATCGGGTCAAGTAATTCGTGAAGCGAATCGGCGCCTCCGTTTGCGATGTTCCAGCCGATCGGATAATTCTCGCGATAGAACAGGCAGTAATAGGACTTCTTCCTGTGTCTCAGAATCGGCAATGAGCCCCCGCTGACATACCGGAATGGAAAATCCGCGCCACGGAAGTGCTCGTTCGGATCATGATCTATGACAATGCGGTCGATCTCTTCTTGAACGACTGGTGCCTCCTTGAGCTGAGGCAGATAGTGCTTAAACACCTCCGACCGGCCGTGCCGCGACCAAATGGCCGGCGTATCATCGCCAAATTGCACTTCAAGTGTTGCTCCATCGCCATCGTTGCGAAGCGATATGGAATCGAGGAGCACCTGAAGATACTGACCTGACGCAACGCTCAAGGGAGCGATGTGTCTTGAGTTAGGAATTCCTATTCTTTTTCCCATGGCTAATGCCTTCCATTGCGAACATGGGCCGATTGCCTGTCAGCATACCGTTGCGCGCCTCTATGACTCCAGGTGCTTGCCGGCGAACAGCTCGCACCAGCCATCGACGTGTTGCAGCAGAATCCGAACAATTTCGAGCATCTCGTCGCCCAGCTCGCGCAGATTGCGCAGACGACCGAGCGTCTCCTGCTCCCTCTCGAGTGCGCTGACCAGCCATCGCGCTTTCTCCGCTGTTTGGCCGGGTGATCGTTGGCACCCTCGCGGGTGAAGTGCTCATGTTCGACTTGCGCGGAATGACCATGGACTGCGACCGACTCGGCGCGGCCGGTAGTGGGCACGAAGAAGGAAGATTGATCAACTGACGCGACGCGCGACAGCCGGAGTGGTCCTTGGCCACCAATTGGGCTGTGTGGCCCGGATTTTGGGCCGGCTATTGCTGTCTTGGCCATTTGGACACCCAACGAAACGCTGAACGGTTCGCTCTACGTCGTCCGACAGTCCAGTCCCGCCTAGTTGGGCCGTTCTCCAGTCGATAGAATTGAGTGAAAATCCCGGAATACGGCCGTCCGGTGCAGAGAAGGTTCGTTTCAAATTCCCAATCCTCCGCCACCCTTCGCCCTTGCGGGCTTCGGGTGACACGCCACCCGTCGCCAATGCTGCGGCAGGCTCAGGCGATCCGCTTCAAGGCTTTGGCGCCTCCAGCGCCCAGGCCACGATCTTCGCCAGCGCGCGGGCCAGCGCCTCGTCGAGCGCCGCAACCGCCGCCTCGACGGAATTCTGGGTCGCGGGCGCTTCCTCGGCCGCGTCGAAATGGCCGGCGATGTCGCGTTTCACGGCGCGAACCAGCCTGGCGCCGATGCGCACGACGGCCACGGGCATGCCGTCCGGTTGGTCGTAACGTGCTTCGAAATCGCGCAGATCGGTCGACAGAATGTAATCAGCACGCGCGGCGTCGGTGTCGAGCGCCACCGCCTCGATGCGCCCGCTGTCCTCGAAGGCTTGCAGCAGCGCGCTTTGCACCAGAGCGGGCAGGCGGTCGGGCCAAGCCGCGTCGGCGTAATAATCCATGCCCGCCGGCGGGCGCGAAATCGCGATGCGATCGGTGTCGAGGCCGGCGGAGGCATCGGGCAGAGCGATCGAAAGCGCCCAATCCACTTTGGTTCCTTGCGTCGCCTGCGGGAGAGCGGGCTTGAGGACGTAAAGCCGGGGTGCCTCGGGCGGACCGATCAAGCCGCCGCAGCCGGCAAGCGCGAGGCCCGAAACGCCCGCCAGCAGCAAGCGGCGGCTGATCAACAAAGAAGGATTCGTTCTCATTTTGGTGTGTATCCCTTGCGCCGGTCGCCGAAGAGGACCTTCGTCGGTTGGCGGTTGAGTGCGTCCGAAAGTCTGTTGAGGCTGACGACGAGCCTTCTGGAATCGGCGAGCAGTTCGGCAAGCTGCGCCAGTCCTTCGCCCTTGACGAATTCGTCGCTGTCGGCCGAAAGCTGGCCGATCTTCTTCACGCTAACGTCGGCGTCGGCGACAGTGCCCGGCAGGGCTTTTGCGGTGGCGGAAAGACCGACGAGCGTGGAATCGATATCCCCGGAGCGCTCGGCCAGCACGCCGGTCGTGCGGTCCAGATTCGCCAGGATATGCGCGAAGGCTTTCTGATTGTCTTTGGTCAGCACCCCGTTGATCCGATCCGCGGCCATGTTGAGCTTTTCCAGCAGTTGTGGCGCACCGGTCGCGAGTTTCTGCAGCGTGGATGGCGCCGATTTGATCACCGGGTATTGCTGGCCTTCCTTCGGCGTCAGCAGCGGCGCGTTCTTGCTGCCGCCGGAAATCTCCACATAGGAACCGCCGGTCAGGCCTTCGGCTTCGATGGAGATGATCGAGTCCGTGCGGATTCCGAGATTGGGCTGAACCTGCAGCGTGGTGATGACCACTTGCGGATCGTTGGGATCGAATTTGAGATTATCGACGCGACCGACTTCGATGCCGTTGTAGCGGACCGTCGTACCTTTTCCGAGGCCCGTTACCGGGCCGGTGAAATTGGCTTGGTAGTAGGCGAATTCCTGATTGTATTGCATGCCGGACAGCCAGAGCAGGGTGATAACCAGCCCCAGCATGCAGGTCAGCACGAAGGCGCCTACCGCCACATAATTCGCTTTTGTTTCCATGTCGTCACCTCATGACGCAAGCGCCGCGCGTCCGCGCGGGCCCGAGAAATATTCCTTGATCCAGGGATCCTTGTCGTTGCGCAGACTGTCGATTGTTCCAACCGTGAGCTTGCCGTTCACCAACACCGCGACGCGGTCGGTGGTCGCCTTCAGGGTGTCGATATCGTGGGTGACCATGAACACGGTGAGGTTCAGGCTTTTCTGCAGGCCGCGCACCAGCTCGTCGAAATGGTTGGCGGAGATCGGGTCGAGACCGGAGGTCGGTTCGTCGAGGAACACGAGTTCGGGATCGAGCGCCAGCGCGCGCGCCAATCCGGCGCGTTTCCTCATGCCGCCGGACAGCTCGGACGGACGCTTTCGCGCGGTGTCCTCGGGGAGGCCGACCATGGAAAGTTTCATCGCGGCGATCTCGTTCATCAGCGACTGCGACATCGAGGTGTATTCGCGGAGCGGGACCTCGATGTTTTCCGCCACAGTCTGCGAGCTGAACAGCGCCCCGTCCTGGAAGAGAACGCCCCAACGCATCTGCAGCGCGCGCAGCGCGGATTCCTCGATATTCAGAACGTCCTCGCCGAACACGTCGATGCTGCCCTCCTGAGGCCTTCTCAAGCCGACGATAGAGCGCAACAGCACGGATTTTCCCGCACCGGAGCCGCCGACGACGCCCAGCACCTCGCCGCGATAGACGTCGAGGTCGACATGATCGTTGATCACGCGGTCGCCTATGCGGTTCACCACGCCGCGCAGCCGGATGACGGGTTCCTTATCCTCGCCGCTCATTCAAATCCCCATGATGGAGAACAGAATTGCAAACCCCGCATCCAGAACGATCACGAGAAAAATGGACTCGACCACCGAACGCGTCGTCAGCTTGCCAACGCTGCCGGCATTGCGTTCCACGTTCATGCCTTCATAGCAGCCGACCATGCCGATGACGTAGGCGAACACCGGCGCCTTGATCAGTCCTACCAGGAAGGTGTTGATCGTCACCGCATTATGCAGCTCGCGCATGAACACCGGTATCGTCATCCCCAAGTCGAAGTAACACATCGTGGCGCCGCCGATCAGTCCCATCACGTCGGCATAGAGCGTAAGAAACGGCAGAGCGATGACCAGCGCGACGACGCGCGGCAGGATCAGCACGTCGACGAGGTTGAGGCCGATCGTCTGCATGGCGTCGAGTTCTTCGTTCACCTTCATCGTGCCGATCTGGGCGGTGAAGGCCGATCCGGACCGTCCGGCGATGACGATGGCGGTAATCAGGACACCGAGCTCTCGCAGCAATCCCGCGCCAAGAATGTTGACCGTAAGGGTCTCGGCGCCGAAGCGCTTCAACTGATCGATGCCCATATAGGCGACAACGATGCCGATCAGGAACAGCAGCAGTCCGACGATAGGCAGCGCGTTGATTCCGACTTCCTCGATCTGGTGGACGAGCGCGGTCACGCGCAAGTGTCCGCGCGGAGCGTAGAGTGACCTAAACCAGTCCAAAGTCACCTGGCCGAGATAGCCGAGGATGCCGACCGCCTGGATCAGGGCGCTGTGGGTGGCCCGTCCGAGGCGTTCCAGAAACGCCGTCAGCGTGTCGCGTTCCTCGATCTCGACCGGCGTCACCACATGCTCGGCCTCGATGCTGGCGAACAGCGGCGCGTAACGTTCCGGCACCCGGAAAAAGAGAACGCGCAGGCCCGCCGCCTCGAAACCTATCTTGGTCCGCACCAGGAGCCAGCAGCCCGTGCTGTCCAGGCGGTCGATTTCATTGCCGTCGATTTCCGCCTCCGACACGCCGCGGACGTCGATCGCCCAGAGCTGCGGATCGAGCATGGCGGCATGCCGCGCGGTCCACGATCCGCCGGCCGACATGCGCAGCTTGCGCCCCCCCCGCGAGATATCAAACCACGGGTGCGTGTCGGTGCCGGTTGCGTCTTCAGTAATTCCCATCCCGGCCCATATTAGCCGGGCTAGGGCCGGGAGGGCAAAGCGCCGCCCGAATCGACCAATTCGAGCCCTAAGCCGGTGTCCTTTTTGCCGGTCCCCCGCCTCCGGCGCGTCCCGGCCATGGCGATTATCGAGAAGGCTCTTAGAACGGGTTGCCGACCGGCAAGTCGGTGAAATCCGGAACGGGCACAAAGTCGTTGCGCGTCGGCTTGTCCGCATCCGCCGCGACCGTCCAACCGCCGCCAAGCGCACGATAGAGGCCGACACCGGCCTGCAGGCGCGCAAGCTTGACCTGGACCAGCGTGTCCTGGGACGAGAACAGCGTCTGCTGGGCCTGCAGCACCGTCAGCAGATCGACGACGCCTTCGCGGTATTGCAGCTCGGAGATGCGGAAGGCCTCGGCGGCGTTGTCGACCTGCACGGTCGTCAGGCGCTCGCGCTCGGCCAGACTGGAGGTGCTGCCCAGGGCGCTCTCGACGTCGGAAAGCGCGTTCAGCACCGCGCTGCGATAGGAAGCGACCAGCTCGGCTTCTTGCGCCTTGGCGTAATCGCGCTGCGAGGTCAACCGCCCGCCGTCGAAGATGGCCTGCAGCAGCGAAGCGCCGACGCTCCAGGCCAGATTGCTGGGATTGATCAAATTGGAGATCTGAGGGCCGACATAGCCGCCGCTGCCGGTCAGACCGATCGCCGGCAGGAAGGCAGCGCGCGCGGCGTCGACATTGGCGTGCGCGGCGAACAACTGGGCTTCGGCCTGAGCGATGTCGGGGCGGCGCTGCAACAAGGCCGAAGGCATGCCGGGCTCGACCGGCGGCGCCACGATCCCTTCCAGCGAATCCGCTTTCACATCGAAACCTTCCGGCACCCGGCCGAGCAGAATCGCCAGCGCATAGCGCGTTTCGCGCTCCTGTTCTTCCAGCGCCGGAATCTGCGCTTCCACCCCGGCCAAAATCGCCGTCTGCTGGGCGAGTTCCAGGTTGGAAGAGACGCCATTGGTAACCTTCGCCTGGGTGATCGCCAGAATGCGCTTGGCGGCCTCGATGTTCTTCTTCGAGATGGCGATACGCTCGCGCAGCGACAGCACGGCGAAATAGGTGTTGGCGACGTTGGCGCTGGTGGTCAGCGCCACCACGTCCTGGGCATAGATGGCGGCGCGCGCCGAATTGCGCGCGGCGCGCAGATTGTCCTGCGCCAGACCCCAGAAATCGAGCTCGTAGCTGGCGCCCAGCGAAGCGCCGAAGGTGTTGTAGGTGGTGCCGGGATGATTGCTTCCTTGCCGCTTGGCGCTGGCGCTCAAATCGATGCTGGGAAAGAGCGCTGACGCAGCCTCGCCGGTCTGCGCCTGGGCCTGCAGGACTCGCGCCGCCGCCGCCGCCAAGTCAAGATTGTCGGTTTTGGCCGTCTCGACAAAGCTCGTCAGTTCGGGGCTGGAAAAGCTCGTCCACCATTCCGTGGAAAGCTCCTTCTGTGCGCCCGTCGTCATCGGCGCGGTGTACGCCTTGGGCAACTCGTCCGTTTTCATCGCCACCGGCGGCGACGTCGAACAACCGGCAGTTACCAACGCCAACATCGCCAAGGGTATGGAATTCAGAATGATTTTCATGAAGCTACTCGCTGCGATGGTTGCTGCGGCCGCTCTGCGTCGCACTTATGGCAGGATGCCCGCCAAACGCCAATATGGGAACTGTCGCACAGCGAACAACAGAAATCTCTGAACCACCGCGCAAGGAAGAAAGGCCCTATTCCTCAGGCTCTTGAGACTCTTGAGGGTCCGGCCGGCCGGACCTTGCTTCGGTCTTGGGGGCCCCGAAGGGATCCGGCCGTCCGTGCGACTGTGCCCGTTTGGTGGAGCGCCGATGGGAGCACAGCCCGACACCGCTCACCGATCCGCCATCGAAAAGGTCAATGCCGGCAGCGATGCGCGATGACGATGGCAAAATTCGCCTTTTGATACGTCGTTACCGTTGCGAGAACAGCTTGGAACGCAGCGATTGCCGGCGAAAGTCCGGAACGACTGCAACATTGTATCGAATTGTCGCCAGCGGGCCGCCGCCAGACATCGCGAAATAAATTTCGTTCAGTTAGACCCGCAGGCTGGACGGCGGTCGCGCTCACCTCGGGCGGAATGAAATCACCTGGTCGCGTTCGCTTTCCTGGCGTGCGCCGCCTTTTTCGCCTTTCACGAATGGTGAATCGGGGCGCTTCAGCGGGCCCAGGGATCTCTGCCGAAATCGTCGACGGCGCGCATGGGAATACGGATGGAATGTTTGGTGCCGAAATAGAAGACGAGCTTCATCTGCTTGGTATTCGGATCCCACTCCATCTGCGGCGCGATGCCGCCCGGCTTACGGAAGACACGGCCGTCGAAATCCATCGATCTCGGTTCTGCCTCGTCCCAGCTTTCCGCCAGATCGACAGCCAGCCGCGTATGCATGGCGGCGCGGTCTTCGTCCGATACCTGGCCGACGTCCAACAGGTCGGGCGCACTGGCGCGCACCATTCCATCCTTGTCAATTTCCAGGCGCGCATCGACCATGACGTCCGGAGCGTCATAGTTGCCGATCCAGCGTCCCACGGGCGGCTGGGCGGGGCGCGAACAAGCGACCAGCACTCCCAAACCAATCAGCAGAAGGATTGCAAACCGGTGCATGGCGCAGGCTCCTCTTGCGTCCTAGGATAACAGGGTTGCGTTGAGAATCGGTAACAGGCGCTAAATGCCCGCTTTTGTGACTATCGGGGCCTTGCCGGAACGGGCGGCGAATTGATAGGTGAGCGGGTTAACCGCGGAAGGCAGGAATTCCCATGTCCGACATGTCCAAACCGTTGCCGAAAGGATTCCTGAGCGAAGCACTCGGCCGCATCAAGCCGTCTGCGACCCTGGCGGTCACCCAGAAGGCGCGCGAGTTGAAGGCCGCCGGGCGCGACGTGATCGGGCTGGGCGCCGGCGAACCCGATTTCGACACCCCGGACAACATCAAGGAAGCGGCCATCGCGGCAATCCGACGCGGCGAGACCAAATACACCGCGGTGGAAGGCATCCCGGAGCTGCGCAAGGCCATCGCCGGTAAGTTCAAGCGCGAGAACGGCCTCGACTACACGCCGGCCCAGACCTTCGTGTCGGCCGGCGGCAAGTCCATCGTCTACAACGCCTTGATGGCGACGCTGAACCCGGGCGACGAAGTGATCTGTATCGCGCCCTATTGGGTGAGCTATCCCGACATCGTTCTGCTCGGCGGCGGCACGCCGGTGATCGTCGAGGCGAAGATCGAGGACGGCTTCCGCCTCACGGCCGAAGCGCTGGCGCGCGCCATCACGCCGAAGACGAAATGGCTGATCTTCAACCAGCCGTCCAACCCCACCGGCGCCTGCTACACGCGCGAACAGTTGAAGGCGCTGACGGACGTGCTGCTGAACCATCCCCATGTCTGGGTGCTGACCGACGACATGTACGAGCACCTCATCTATGGTGGTTTCAAGTTCTGGACGGTCGCGCAAGTCGAACCGAAGCTGATGGAGCGCACGCTGACCATGAACGGCGTGTCCAAGGCCTACGCCATGACCGGCTGGCGTATCGGCTATTGCGGCGGCCCCGAGCTGCTGATCAAGGCGATGGCGAAGCTGCAATCGCAGTCAGTGACCAACGCCACCTCGATCTCGCAATGGGCTGCCGTGGAGGCGCTGAACGGCACGCAGGATTTCATCCCGAAATTCCAGAAGGCGTTCGAGGAGCGCCGCGATCTCGTCGTGTCGATGCTGGGCCAGACCCACGGCATCGAATGCCCCAAGCCGGAAGGCGCGTTCTATGTCTATCCTTCCATCCGCAAGCTGGTCGGCAAGAAAGCGCCGTCGGGCAAGACGATCGCGACGGATGGGGACTTCGCCGGCGAACTCTTGGAGGCCGAAGGCGTGGCGGTGGTCCACGGCGCGGCATTCGGGTTGTCGCCCTTCTTCCGCATTTCCTACGCGACATCGAACAAGCTCCTGGAAGAAGCCTGCAGGCGCATTCAGCGGTTCTGCGCCGCGCTGCGCTAGGGGAGAAGCGGCCGCACGCGTCGCGTGTGAGGTCGTGTCGCAAATACAATCATAGGAAGTGTTTTCTTGTACGTAATGGCCCTTATTGCCAGAGGCTGACTTTTTAGTCATCTTAGGGTTGAGTCATTGTGCTTCTTGGCGAGGCGCGGGTATTGCGGAGCAGTTCTGTGGAGTTGCGGTCAGCCAAAGCGGAAGAGCTGCGCGAACTGGTGCGCAAGTTTCGCGAGCGGGCCGCGAGTTGTCCGCCTGGGTACTACCACGATCTGATTCTGCAGACGGCCGGCGAACTGGAAGAGCTTGCGGATTCGCTGACCGCAAAAGGCGGTACGGAACTCGTCATCTTCGACGAGGATGAGAAGAATAAATCGTAGATCCGCTCTTAGCCGCTTTCGCGCTCACACCGTCGCGGCTGCAGCTCTTTCAGGAAAGAGGCGTTTTGTCTTCAGCGCGATCAGGATGAAAAGGCCGGTCCCCGCGACGGCGACAACCGCCTCGGTCACCAGCATCCCGCCCGAGCCCCAGAAGGAGTGTGCCCATCCGTCAATCTCCGTCAGATAGATGATCGGTACGTTCGCGACGCTAGCGAGCAGATTGTATTTCGTGGCCGCCGCGCCCGCCCCGATGGCTTCCAGCACGACCGCGCCGAAGGCGGCGTAGCTGAAGCCCATGATGAAGGCGTAGAGACAGGTGAAGACGACGAACATCGCCTCCGTGCGCGGCGCGATTGCCATCGCCAGCGCGCTCATCGCGAGCACCACACTGAACAAATTGAACGCGGTCTTGCGGTCCATCTTGTCGCAGATAAGCCCGCCGGCCACGCAGCCGAACATCGAAATAACTCCGCCGAGCGCCCCGTTGATCAGCGCGACCGTGTCGGCAGTGGCATGCCAGTCGCCGGCAACCGAGGCCCAGAGATTCTGTGCGGCGCCCACTCCTACTGGAAGGCTCATCAACACCAGCGCGAGGAAGCCCCCCCGCACCTTTACGACGGACCAAATGTCGCGGCCCACATACGCGAGGCTATCGAGATAATCTTTAGTGCGGTGTTCTGCGGGGGGCTCTCTGAGCAGCAGCAAGGCGGCGGACGACAGGATGCAGGCGATACCCAACGCGGCGCCCGCAACCCATCCCATGGCGACGTGTTGCGCCAACCAGAGTCCGGCGCCGCCGCCTAATCCCGTGCCGCCGAGATTGCCCGCCTGGCTCCAGCCGCCGGCGCGGCCTTTTTGTTCCAGTGCGGTCGAATGTGCCATCAAACTGTCTGCGGCCATGGTGTTGAAGCTGACAGTCACGTTGAAGGCAAACACCAAAGCGCCGATCAGCCCGAGATTTGCGGCGGTCGACGGAATGATCGCTGCGCCGACCATCAACAATCCGGTGAGCACGGAGGAGAGGAAGAACCAGCCTTTTACCGAGAGCGTGGTGTCGACGATCGGCGCCCAGAGAAATTTCCACGTCTGCGGCAAAAGGCTCACCGCCACCAATCCCGCGACGGACGGCACGCTGACGCCCGCATGCGTCAGTAGATAGCCGAGGGTCACGATGACATAGCCGTTGGTGATTCCCATTGGCAGGAAGAGGATTAGGAACAGGACGGGATGAGCCAAGCGCTCCGGCGTGACGCGTTCGGACACGGGCGTGAACCTCGGTTGGAACGACTCTGCGACAGTATAGAGCGCAAAACCGTCGCGATGGTACGGCAAGGCGGAGCCTCGCCCCCTTGCCAACGTCCCCCAACGGCGCGAGGGTTTGGCGATAAAGCAGGGCGCGCGGCGCGGCCCGACCAACCGGGACGAAGAGCCCGCTGCGCCCCTCCCCGGGGCCCGAAGGAGGCAAATAATGTCCAATACAAACGGAGGAAGAGGGCCACGCACTGTGGCCCTGGTAGGACCTTATGGCAGCGGCAAGACCACGCTTCTGGAAAGCATCCTCTTCACCACCGGCGCGGCGCCGCGCAAAGGGTCCGTCTCGCAGAGCAACACGGTCGGCGACACCAGTCCGGAAGCGCGCGCGCGCCAGATGAGTGTCGAGATCAATTGCGCGACGACCGCCTATCTGGACGAGAGTTTCACCTTCCTCGATTGCCCCGGTTCGATCGAATTCCTTCAGGATACGCTGTATGCGCTTCAAGGCGTGGATGCGGCCGTCGTCGTCATCGAGCCGGAACCCGCCAAAGTGCAGATGCTCAAGCCCTATTTGAAGCGTCTCGCCGATCTCAAGATTCCCCATCTCATGTTCGTCAACAAGGTCGACAAGGCGAACGGCTCCCTGCACGACATCCTTTCCATGCTGCAGGAAGCGAGCGATCTGCCGCTGCTGCTGCGCCAGATTCCCATCTGGGAAAACGAGGTCGTGACGGGTTTCGTCGATCTCGCGCTCGAACGCGCCTTCGCCTTTCGCGAACGTGCGCCGTCGGAAACCATCGACATCGCCGACAAGGACGGCGAGAAGGAAGCGCGTTTTGCGATGCTCGAAAGGCTCGCCGATTACGACGAACATTTGATGGAAGAACTGCTTTCCGACGTTGAGCCGCCGCGCGAAGAGGTCTTCGGCGATCTCAAGCGGGAATTCACCGAAGGCCTGGTCGTGCCGGTGCTGATCGGTTCGGCCGAAGGCGATCATGGCATCACGCGGCTGCTGAAGGCGCTGCGCCACGAAGCCCCGCAAATCGCCGCCGCCGCCGCCCGCCTGGGCCTCGCGGTGGGCGGCGACACCATCGTGCAAGTCCTCAAGACGGTGTATTCCGCGCATGGCGGCAAGCTCAGCTTGTCGCGCGTGATGAACGGTTCGCTCAAGGACGGCGCCGTGCTGCGCACGGCCGATGGCCGCGACGCCCGCGTCGGTGGCATCTTCGCGCTGGTGGGCGCCGCCCAGACCAAGCTCGCGGAAGTCAAGGCCGGCGATACGGTCGCGCTCGTGCGCTTGGAAGGTGTTGTGACGGGCGATTTGCTTTCAAGCGGCAAGACGGCGCCGCCGAAAAAGCCCGTGGAGATGCTTGCGCCGGTCTACCGGCTGGCGATCGAAGCCGCAGACCGCAAGGACGAGGTCAAACTGACCGCCGCCATCGCCAAGCTGCTCGAGGAAGACCCTTCGTTGGTGTTCGAACAGAACGCCGAACTGCACGAGATGGTGCTGGCGGGTCAGGGCGAAATTCACCTGAAGGTCGCGGTCGAAAGGCTGATGAGCAAATACGGCCTCAAGCTCAACACCCGTCCGGCCAGCGTGCCCTACAAGGAAACCATCCGCAAATCGGTGACCCAGCGTGGCCGCCACAAAAGGCAGTCCGGCGGCCACGGCCAGTTCGGCGATGTGGTGATCGAGATCAAGCCGCAACCGCGTGGAGCGGGGTTTGTCTTCGTGGACGAGATCGTCGGCGGCGTCGTGCCGAAGCAGTGGATCCCGTCGGTGGAAAAGGGTGTGATCGAATATCTGAAGAGCGGACCGTTGGGCTTTCCCGTGGTCGACGTCTGCGTGACGCTCAACGACGGCTCCTATCACAGTGTCGACTCGTCGGACGCTGCCTTCCAGACGGCGGCGCGCGTCGGCATGCAGGAAGGCATGCCGCAATGCTCGCCGGTCCTGCTCGAACCGATCATGCATGTAAGAATCCATGTTCCGAGCGAGGCGACGGCCAAGGTCAACGGCGTGGTCAGCGGCCGGCGCGGACAGTTGCTGGGCTTCGACGGGCGTGCCGGCTGGAAGGGCTGGGACACGGTGGAAGCCGAGATGCCGCAATCGGAGCTCGGCAATCTCATTATCGAGCTCAGATCGCTGACGCAGGGCGTGGGCACGTACCAGATGGAATTCGACCATCTGGCCGAACTTACCGGCAAGCTCGCGGATCAGGTTGTGGCGGCGCGCAAAGCGGCGAAGGAAGAGGCGAAAGCTTCTTAGCGAATAGGGAGTAGCGAATAGCGAATAGCGAATAGGAAAATGCGAGCAGGGACAAACCCTATTCGCTATTCGCCTTTGCCGCTACCCAGGCACCCGGCCGAAAAGTCGTAGCCACCATCGGAAGCAGCGATGGCCCGCGTCCACGGGTTCGCAGTACATCATCGGACAGCCGCCGACGATGCACTGGATGCCACGCACTTTGCACTCCCGCACCGCTTCTCTGGACACGCTGCCGGACCCGAAGGATCGGTGAAACCACACTTGGCGGACGCCCTTCTCGCCGCACTGGCGAACGATATCCAGAGCCGTGCGAGGGTGCGTGGCGATCACGACGCCGTCAATGGATCCCGGTATCGACGCCAGATCCGGATAGCAGCGCACGCCTTCGACCTCGGCCGCGTTCGGATTGACCGGCAGCACTTCGAAACCGGAGTCGCACAGTTTTTTGTAGATGGCGTTTGCCACCTGCTGGGGCTGCCTAGAGACGCCTGCGACGGCAAAACGTCGCCCGGCGAGAAACTCGGCGACGGTGGATGGCATCCTTGTCATGAACGGCTCCCCATTCGCGCGCGGAACATGCGCTTTACCGGCACTCCGCGCTGCGGGGACGACTTATCACTTCGCCGGATAGTGTGCCTCGAGCACTTTGGCGCAGGATTCCACCGCGGCGACGAGGCCGTCAGCCAGGCGCTTCTGTTTCGCGGCGCGGGTAAAATCCGCGATGACGGCGTCCCAGGTCGACTGCGGCACGCTGAGATCGACCTCGCGGTCGGTGACGACTTCCACATAACGCTCGCCCAGCGAGACGAAGAAGACGATGCCGGGCTTGCGGTCGGTCTGGGCCAGCACGCGCGCGGCGAAGGCGTGATGCGCCATTGCCAGCGCATGCGCATGCTTGACGGGCTTGGGCACGACCATCAGCCGCAGCGGTCGCCGTTCGAACAGGAATGATGACGCCGCGAAACCGACCGCCGCCGCCAAGAATCCCATGCGCAAGGACAGTTCGGGCCAGAACAGTGCCAAGGCGCCGAGAACGGCCAATCCCACGATCGCGCCATAGATGATCGGATAGAGCGCATAACGGTCGCTGAGGGGAACCGTGACCAGCACGAAACGCGCGGTTGTGCGCTTCTCGACTTCGGCGAGCGCCGCCGAGAGCCTTTTGTGGTCGTCCACCGAAAGATGCGCGCCCGTCACCAACTTCCCGATGCGCCTCCACCGCCGAAAGAGCCGCCGCCACCGGAGAATCCGCCGCCGCTGCCGCCGCCAAAGCCGCCGCCGAATCCGCCCCCGAACTTGCCGCCGCCTCGCATGATCCCGCCAAGGAAGAACAACGGCCAGAGGAACCGCCCGAACACGATCCAGATGAAGAGGATGATCAGGAAGATCGGGATGCCGCTGGCATGGCCTTGTTGCTGTCCGGATTGCTGGAGCTGCGGGATCTGGTCCACGTCGGAAGGATGGCCGCCCAGCACGCGCAGGATCTGCACCGTGCCGGCAAACACGCCCGCGTCGTAATCGCCTTTGCGGAACTCCGGCAGGATCGTGTTCTCGATGATGAGCTTGCTTTGCGCGTCGGTCAGCTGGCCTTCCACGCCGTAGCCGGTTTCGATGCCGACCTTGTGCGGATTTTGCGAGACGATCAGCAGGACGCCGTTGTCCTTGCCTTTCTGTCCGATGCCCCAGGCGCGGCCGAGCTGATAGCCGTAATCCTGGATGTCATAGCCCTGCAGCGATTTGAGCGTGACGACGACCACCTGATCGCCCGTCTGCTTCTCCATCTCGGCAAGCAGCGCGGTGAGCTTTTCCTGCGTGTCGGGCGAAAGTATTCCCGCGTCGTCGACGACGCGCCCGGTGAGGGGCGGAAATGTCGGCGCCGCAAGCGCCGCGCCCGCCACCAGAGCGACGGCGAACAACGCGGCGACGAATGCCTGCGCGAAGGTTCGCGCAATCCTTTGCATCAGAACTGAACCTGCGGGACGTGTTGCGCTTGCTCGCTGATGGTGAAGGTCTGGTACGGCTTGGCGCTCGGATAGAAGATCGCCGCGATCCAACGGCTCGGGATCGTGCGCAGCGTCGTGTTATAGCGCCGTACGGCTTCGATGTAGTCCCGGCGCGCCACCGTGATGCGGTTCTCCGTGCCTTCCAGTTGCGACTGCAGCGCCAGGAAGTTCTGGCTCGACTTGAGGTCGGGATAGGCCTCGCTCACCGCCAGCAGCCGGCCCAGCGCGCCGCCGAGCTGCGCCTGGTTCTGCTCGAACTGTTGGAATGCCTTCGGATTGGAAAGAATGTCGTCGGGCAGGACCATTTGCGTCGCCTTGGCGCGCGCTTCGGTCACCTGCGTGAATACCGTCTGCTCCTGCTTGGCGTAGCCCTTCACGGTCGCCACAAGATTCGGAACCAGATCGGCGCGGCGCTGGTACTGGTTCAGCACCTCGCTCCACGCGGCCTTGACCTGCTCGTCCTGGGTCGGCACGGCGTTGATGCCGCAACCGGCCAGAGCAAAGCCCAACGCGCCCAGGACCGCGATGCGGCCCACAAATTTCGTAAACCGATTCGCCATGGCGGCACCCTCCCAGATCGGCTGAAGCACTTTCGGAACAGTTTGTACCACGCCTTCCTGCTTCGACCGGTTCTTTTGTCCCGTCAAGCAGGTGCTCTCAAAAAAAGGCGCCGGAGCGGGGGGCGCTCCGGCGCTTAGCTTGGGATGCCCGCAAGTGTTCGGGCGCGAGCCGAGCCGGGCGGCAAAAATGCCGCCCTAGGCTCTCGCGAAGAGGGACTTCGCGACGGCAGGCCTCGGGGGAAAGGGGACTGCCGTATCTCTTAAATAGGGTGCGTTTTTGGACTTTCAATAGCACCAGTTTTTGGCTTCCCGGACCAGAAAATCCCGGAAAGCCGCCACCCGCTTGGCCTGGCGCAACGCGTCGGCATAAACAAGGTGAACGTCGAAGCTGGGGCCCGGGACGTCCGGCAGGACGCGGATCAGCTCGGGGTGCTCGGCGGCGACATAATCGGGCATGGCGGCGATGCCCAGCCCCGACTGCGCCGCTCCCAGGATGCCCGTCACATTGTTGATGCGGACGGTGCGGCCAGCGCCGCCGGGCCGCGCCAGCCGGCGCGTCTGCTCGATCAGCCAGTTGACCTCGCGGATTTCCGGCGCGGCGGTCTCGCCATAGGCGATGATTGTGTGCTGGGCAAGATCTTCGAAGGTCTCCGGCACGCCGCGCGCATCCAGGTACCCCTTGGTCGCGTAAATGTGATAATGCACCGTGAAGAGCTTGCGCTGGATGAGGTCGGCCTGCACCGGCGCGCGCATGCGGATGGCGAGATCGGCCTCGCGCTGGGCGAGATCGAGTTCGCGGTCTTCCATCACCAGATGGAATTCGACCTCGGGGCATTCCTTTAGGAATTTGTAGAGACGCGGAACCAGCCAATAGGTGGCGATGCCGTTGCTGGCCGTGACTTTCAGCGTGCCGCGCGGCGCTTCGCGCACGTTCTTGAGCGCTTCTTCGGCCTGCGCCAGGCGGGTCAGCACGTCGCTCACCGCCGCGTATAGCATTTCGCCTTCGTCGGTCAGCGTCAGCCCGCGGGCGTGGCGCTGGAATAGCGGCGTGGTGATCTCCTCTTCCAGGGCGCTGATCTGCCGGCTCACCGCCGACTGGCTCAGCGCCAGCATCTGGCCCGCATGGGTGAAGCTTCCCGCGGATGCCACCGCGTGGAAGATGCGCAGCTTGTCCCAGTCCATCAATGCGCTCCCGCAAGGAACCTCTCGGCCTCAAGCGCCGCCATGCAGCCCATGCCCGCCGCGGTCACGGCTTGACGGAAGACCTTGTCCTTCACGTCCCCCGCCGCGAAGACGCCCGCCACGCTGGTATGCGTCGAATCCGGCGCGGTTTTAATATAGCCGGATTCGTCCATCTCCAGCTGACCCTTGAACAGAGCGGTCGCCGGCGAATGGCCGATAGCGACGAACAGCCCATCCACGGCAAGCTCGTGCGTGCTGCCCGTCACTGTATTGCGCAAGGCAAGGCCGGTGACGCCTTTCGGATCTTCATGGCCCAGAACCTCGGCGACCTCTGTGTCGTAAAGGACGTCGATTTTTTTGCTGGCGGCAAGCCGCACCTGATTCGTCTTGTCGGCGCGCAGGACGTCGCGGCGGTGGATTAACGTCACGTGATCGGCGAATTTGGTGAGGAACAAGGCTTCTTCCACCGCCGTATTGCCGCCCCCAACGACGGCGACGTTCTTGCCGCGGAAAAAGAATCCGTCACAGGTCGCGCACGCCGACACGCCGAAGCCCTGGAACGTCTGCTCCGACGGCAGCCCAAGCCACCTTGCTTGCGCTCCCGTGGCGATGATGAGTGCATCGGCGGTGTAACGGTCGCCGGAATCACCGATCAGGGTGAACGGCCGCTTCGCCAAATCCACGGAGGCGATGGTGTCCTGCACGAAGCGCGCGCCCAGATGCTTGGCCTGCTCTTCCATCTGCTGCATCAGCCAGGGGCCCTGGACCGTTTCGGCGAAGCCCGGATAATTCTCGACTTCCGTGGTGATGGTGAGCTGGCCGCCCGGCTGGATTCCGGCGATCAGGATAGGTTCGAGCATGGCGCGCGCCGCATAGATCGCCGCGGTGCAGCCCGCCGGGCCGCTTCCCAGTATCACGACTTTGGAATGAGCGGACACGGGCGTCTCGTTTTCGTTCGCGGAAGCAGCATTAACGGCTGCATGGTCAAGCATGCCCTCACGACAATACCCTCGACCAGTGCGACGGTTGATATCGGGAGCTCAGCGCCAAACGTCAAGCGCACGAGATTATATAGATATTACATTACCTTAGATATGGATGGACAATATCTGACGACTAATTCGAACGACTCAACCTCGGGGTTCTCATTCCGGAATGCGCGGAAATATTATTGCTCACCTGGGCCGGTCCGGGTTAAAAGCCGTCGCTTTCATTTTCGGGGACCTCCCGTGGAGCATCACAAGCTCGATTCCATAGACATGCGAATCCTGGCCGAACTTCAGGCAGACGGCCGCATCACCAACGTCGAATTGTCGCGTCGCGCCAAGATCACCGCCCCGCCTTGTCTGCGGCGCATGCGGGCGCTGGAAAAAGCCGGCTACATCCAAGGCTATCATGCCGATCTCGACGCCAAATTGCTCGGCTTCGAAGTGACCGGCTTCGTCTACGTCGGATTGGCCAGCCAGCACGATCACGACCTCAAGCAATTCGAGGAGCATATGCGCTCCTGGCCGGAAGTGCGCGAGTGCTACATGCTCTCGGGCGAGGTGGATTTCATCCTCAAATGCGTGGCCAAAGATCTGGCGTCGTTCCAGGACTTCATCACCGAAAAGCTGACCGCGGAGAAGAACGTCGCCAGCGTGAAGACGGCGCTGGCCATCCACGCCTCGAAAGCCGAGCCCGGCGTGCCGCTGGAGTTCAAGGGCTAGTCAGCAGACTCCGGCGCGCGCCGGAGAGCGCCTCCATCCAGCGCGCCAGCATTCCGTCGAGCGTTTTTTGCTGGTCGTTCAGGAATTCTTTCGACAAAGCCCGCACGAAAGCCTTGTCGCGTTCGCTGGTGATGTATTCGACCGGCGATTTGCCGTCGATGCGCGCCAGCAAGAGCGCCGCCAGAAGCCCGGCCGTGCGGCGCTCAAGGCCGGTGTGTTCCTCCCAATCGGCTTTGGCGAAATAGGCGTCCTTCAAGGCAACGAACGACGCGGCGTAGGCCGCGGCGTGCTCGGGATGCCAGACGCACTTCAACAGCAGATGATTGAGGCAGAAGGCCAGATCGAAGGCCGGGTCGCCATAACAACAGGTTTCGGCGTCGAGGAAGACCGGCCCGTCGGGGCCGCTCAGGATGTTTTTCGGACTCACATCGCCATGCATCAGCGCGATGCGGGCTTCGGCGACACCTTGCGCCAGCGCACGGATCGTTTCGGCGACGTCGGGTGGGGTGGCCGCCATATGGAGGAGATAGGCGCCAAGCCTGAGCGCGTGAAACTGCGCCTCGTTGGCGAAGGCGCGCGCGATGTCTTCGCGCCCCGCCGTGGCGGCATGGATACGCGCGACAGCTTCGCCGACCTCAGCCGCGAAATCGGCATCGACCTGGCCCGCAGCCAAAAGCGATTTCCATACGGGATAGGTTTCCGGCGGGAAGTACGGCATCGCGAAGAGATGGCGCGCCCGGTCCTCACCCAGGATTTCCGGCACCCATCGCGGATTGATTTTGGCTACAAATTGCATCCAGACCACCTCGGCATGGCTGCGGCCCTGCGGCGCGCGCCAATCCGCCGCCACACGCAGCTTGTCGAGCGCCCGCTTGACGCAAAACGTCCGCCCGTCCGTTTCGACCGCGTACACGTCGCACGATACGCCGCCCGACAAGGCGCGCACGGCGCAGTTCTCGTTCGCGCCGATCAATCCCATGTCGCGGAGCGCCGCCGTAAGATCGTTGAATTCGCCGTTCAAATTCATGTGATGCGCTTTTTGGACTCGCTGCGGGGGAGGCCGCCCAGTGTCATAATCCCCCGCACCACCAAACCAGAGGGGAAACATGATCCGCAACTGTCTTTTGGCCGTCGCTGCGACGGTTCTACTGGCTGCGAGCGCGCCCGCTGCGCCGGTTCCGTCCAACATCAAAGCCGCCGTCAGCGATCCCGCACGGCCGGAGGCCGACACCAAGCGCGACGCAGCCCGCAAGCCCGCGGACATGCTTGTCTTCGCAGGCATCAAGCCGGGCAGGCGGGTGATGGACCTGATGCCGGGCGGCGGATATTTCACGCGCTTGTTCGCCAAGGCGGTCGGTCCCAAGGGCTATGTCTACGCCTATGCGCCCAAGGAAATGGCTGAGTACGACAAGGACGTGATCTTTACGGTCGCCGCCGCCTATCCCAACGTCAGCGTCATCCGCGCGCCCATCGCCAAGCCGACCGCGCCGGAACTGCTCGACATGGTGTGGACCTCGCAGAATTACCACGATCTGCACGACTCCTTCATGGGTCCGCCTGACATGGCCGCGTTCAACAAGGCCGTTTACGACATGCTCAAGCCGGGCGGCCTCTACATCGTGCTCGACCATTCGGCGCCGAAAGGCTCGGGCGTCAGCGACACCGATACGCTGCACCGCATCGACGAAGCGGCGGTGAAGAAGGAAGTGCTGGCGGCCGGATTCAAGCTGGTCGGTGAAAGCAACGCCCTGCGCAATCCGAATGATGCGCGCACGCTGATTGTTTTCGACAACGCTATTCGCGGCCACACGGACCAGTTCATCCTGAAGTTCCGCAAGCCGCGATCTAAATGACGCGATAGCGCCGCGTCAGCGACGGTGCCGTTTCAGCCAGCGGTCGATCTCGGGCAACCGCTTGGCGCGCACCATGGCGGCGTAAGCGATGGCTGCTTCAGCCTTCACCGTGGCTTGGCGCGCCGTGGCGGGGATATGCGCCCCGGCGAAGGCTTCAAGCTTGGCGATCATCGCCGGATCGGTGGAGCTCTGCGCCAGCTGCGGCGCGAATTCGTTGCGGCTGTCGGGCTCCAGCATGGTGTTGATCGCGTCGAAATGCGCTTCGGTGAAGTCGAACGCCATCTCGGGGTAATAAGCGGCAACGGAATCGACGACGGCAGGCCGCATGGTGACCGGCGCTTCGTCACTCAGCGCCAAATCCAGGGCGCGTTCGGCCAGAGCACGGTCATGGACGGCGCCCAGCAAGGCGTAGAACTGGCGCTTTTCGAGCGAGCTTTGCGCGTTCTTCGCCAGGGCGTGAAGCTGCTCCCAGGTCGCGGCGTCGGCGTGGGCGGCGACGATCGACAGCACGCTGCTTCGCAGATCGCCGGACAGCCTCGCGGGGTTCTTCACATACACCGTGAAGTATCTGCGCGCCTTGGCGATTGCTTTGGGATCGTCGAGCCGGTTCAAGGCGGCGAGCAGGGCCATGCGCAGGAGCGAGGCGTTGGCGTCCTCGCCCGGTTTCGCGCTCCATCGGATCTTGGCGAAAAGCGGCCGCAGTACGCTGAGGCCGTAAGCGCGGAACGCCGCCCGGCCGGGCAGGCCGCGATACAGCGTGTCCAGTTCGGCGATCTGGCCGGCAACATCGGCGAGCACTTGCGGGTTCATGGCGGGGCGCGCTTGGCTCGTCAGCGCCAAAAGATTCGCCAGCGGCTGATATCCGGAATAGCCCAGCGCCCTGCCGTCGCCCAACAGGCCGAGCTGATCGGCGGGCGCCAACGCGCGGAAATGCGCGGCAAGCCTGGCCGAAAGCCTTTTGTCGTACAGAGTGCGGAAATAGCCCGCCTGGCCGGCATTGACGATCGGCAGTGCGCCCTTGGCGACGGCGATGTCGGCGGGGCGGCTGACCAGACCGCGCCATTCGCTCTTGCCGCCCAGCGCTTTTTCGACGACCGGAACCCGCCAGACCGTCGCTGCGCTGCCGGTCTCGTCGGCGGCGAGGCGGTCCTGGGTCAAATGGATGCCGCGGCGGGTGGTGGTTACGCGGATCAGCGGCACGCCGGCCTGCAGCGTGAAATCGTGCGCCACGCCCGAAATTGGTGAGGGCGCGGTCTTGTCCAGCTCCTTCCACAGATCGTCAGTGACGGTATTGCCGTAGGCATGCGCTTTCATGTAGGCGCGCACGCCGGCGCGGAAGGCATTCTCGCCGATGTAGTTCTCCAGCATCCGGATCACCGACTGGCCTTTGGAATAGGTGATCGTGTCGAAGGCTTCGTTGGCCTGCAGCACGTCGACGATGGGTTGGATGATCGGATGGGTGCCGGCGCGCGCATCGATGCGCATCGCCGCTTCCTTCGAGCCCAAAGATCTGAGCCACACGTTCCATTGCGGATTGAATCGGTCGGTTGCTTTATACTCCATCCAGGAGGCAAAGCCTTCGTTCAGCCAGATATCGTCCCACCAGTCCATGGTGACGAGATCGCCGAACCATTGATGCGCCATCTCGTGGGCAACGGTGATCGTGACGCCGCGCTTGTCGGCTTCGGTGGAGATTTTCGGATCGATCAGCAGGTCGCGTTCGAAGAAGAAGATGGCGCCCCAGTTCTCCATGGCGCCGAAGAACTGGCTCTGGCCCGGCCCGGCGACGAGATCGAGCTTGGGCAGCGGGTATTTCACGCCGAAATAATCTTCGTAATAAGGAAGAATGTGCGACGCCGCGTCGAGCGCGTATTGGGCCTCAGCCGTATCCCCGCGCTTGACGATCACCCCGACGTCAACGCCGTTCACCGGACGCGAGATGCGCTCGAAATCGCCGAGCCCGAAGAACAGCAGATAGGACGACATTTTCGGCGTCTCGGCGAACCGCACGCGGTCGAGCCCGCCGCCCAGAGTCTTCCGCGTGGCGACGGGCATGTTGGACACCGCCATCTCGTCCGCCGGAACCGTCGCGGACAGCGTGAAGGTCGCTTTGCGCGCCGGCTCGTCCCAGCAGGGAACGAAGCGGCGGGCGTCGGAATTCTCGAACTGGGTGAACAACGCCCGCTTCCTGCCCTCAGCCGTGTCGTAATCGAGGTAAAACAGGCCAGCGGCGTTGTCGTTGATCTTGCCGGCATAATCGATCGACAGCACGTAGCGGCCGAGCGCGATGGGGGCCGCAAAGGTCAGCGTTGAGGTTTCATGCGCCGTGTCGAAGGAGACCTGCGGCTGCCCGGCAACGCCGGAAAGCGCCACGTGGGAGAATGTCAGCTCGGCGGCGTTCAGCTCGATCCTCGACGTCTGCTGGAGCACCTCGATGTCGATCTTGACCGCGCCTGTAAAGGTCATGGCGGCCGCGTCCGGCACGACCGAAATCTCGTAGCGCAGCGGTGCGACGTCGACGGGCAGCACGATGCGCTCGGGCGCCGCCAGCACGGACTGCGATGCGGATGCGATCAACAAGGCAAGAGCAAGGGTGGCGGGTCTCATGACGATCCTTCGATTGGGCAGGACGGACAAGAATAGGATCCGTCCGCGGCCGGCGGTAGCGGCTCACCGCATATTGATCAGAAAGGGAATCGTAATGGCAAGCGCGGCCCAGGTCCGCTGCAGCTTTCACCGGTCCTGCGAACCTTTCATCTTGGCGAAAACCAGACGATCCTTGTTGTCCCGCATCAGCGTGGCAAGACCGTTGATCGTGGCGAGACCAAGCCCGCCCGGCATCCCGGTATCGGGATCGGCCGTGATCTTGGAATAGCTGTCGCCCGCAACTTTTTCCCATTTTCCGACGGGCGTCTTGATTTCCAAGCTGGCCACCGTCGCCTTCAGCACCAGACGGACGATCGCCACTTCGGGCTGGCGGGGTTTGGGCAGGCTGGGATAACCGCCCATCATCTGCCAGCCATTGGCGAGCGCCCAGGCGGTCAATTCATCTTTGGTCATCGCGCGTAGTCCCTCGTTGCGCCCTCCCCACAGGGCGACCAATGCCGCCTCCACTTCGCATGGATCATTGAGCGGGCACAGTTGCGATTTTGCTACCCGGCGCGCTTCAACACAATTCGGCGGCGGCGCGCCTTCGACATACCAGCCCAGATGCTTGCGAAAGACCTTCGTGGAGCTTCCGGCGCTGCTGCATAGCGTCTGACGCGTTTGCTTAGGGCTTGATCGTGCTCGCGTCGATATGGACGTTTGCCGTCGCGCTCGCGTCGGCCGACGAGCCGCCCAGCGTGACGGCATAGTCGCCGGCCGCGACCTGCCAGACATGCGCGGTCGTGTCGAACGTGGCAAGCAGCCGCGGATCGGCGCTCAGCGTGACATGGCGCATCTCGCCCGGCTTCAGATCGACCTTGCTCCAGCCGACCAGCCTTGCGACGCCGTGGCCGTCCGCCGTCGGAGGCGCCGCATAGACCTGCGCGGTCGCCTTGCCCTCGCGCTTGCCGGTGTTGCGCACGTTGAAGCTCACCGTGAGCGTCGCGCCGCCGGTCGCTCTGAGCCCGCCATAGCGGAACGAGGTGTAGGAAAGGCCGTAGCCGAAGGGAAACAACGGCATCAGCTTCTGCACCGCGAACCACTTGTATCCGGCGTTCGTGCCTTCGGTGTAGTTCACGTCGAACGGGATCTGCGTGCCCAGCCATTGGATCGGCGGCTCGTGAATATCGATGCCGGGAATGACCGGCCGCGGCAACTGGCTTTCGCTCTGCGGGAAGGTGATCGGCAGACGCCCGGAGGGATTGACCGCACCGACCAGGATGCGTGCCAGCGCCTCGGCGCCGCGTCCGCCCGGATACCACGCCTCCAGCACCGCGCCGACCTTGTCGAGCCACGGCATCAGCACCGGCCCGCCCGTCTCCAGCACGACGATGGTGTGCGGGTTGGCGGCGGCCACCGCTTCGATCAGCGCATCCTGCCCGCCATGCAGCGAAAGATCGGGCACGTCCGCGCCCTCGCGCATCCATTGCTCCACGAACACCACCGCCACGTCGGAGGCGCGCGCCAGCTTTACCGCCTTCGCAAGGTCCGAGCCGTCGTCATAGACCACGCGCGCGCCACGGGCGGCGGCGCGGACCGTCGTCAGCGGTGCGGGCGGATCCAGGATCATCCTGTCGGCGGGCATTTGCGGGCCGTAGCCGGGGACGTCCAACACCGACCCGCCGAGCAGAAACTCGTGTTCGGGCTTGTTGCCAATCGGAACGACCTGCGAGGAGCCGCCGCCGGACAGCACGCCCAGATCGGCATGGCCGCCGATCAGCGCGATGCGATGAGTCCGCGCCGAGAGCGGCAGCAGGTTCCTCTTGTTTTTGAGCAGCACGATGCCTTCCTCGGCGTCGCGCTGGGCCACCGCGGCATCACCCTTTTCGTTGATCGCCGTATGTTCGACCGGATGCTCGAAAAGTCCGCTCTTGAACATGCTGCGCAGGATACGGTGCGCCATGTCGTGCAGCCGCGCCTGCGGCACCTTGCCGTCGGCGAGCGCCTGCTTCAGCGCGTCGCCGAAGAAATCCTGTTTGTCGAACTCGTTCGCCGATTCCTGGTCCAGCCCGTTCACCGCCGAGTCCACCGTCGAGTGCACCGCGCCCCAGTCCGACAGGACGAAACCTTTGTAACTCCAATCGCCTTTCAGCACCTTGTTCAACAGGTAATCGTTTTCGCAAGAATAGACGCCGTTGACGCGGTTGTAGGCGCACATCACCGCGCCCGGATCGCCATGCTCGATGGCGATCTCGAAGGCCAAGAGGTCGCTCTCGCGCGCCGCCGCGTCCGCGATGTTGGCGCTGAGCGCGTGGCGGCCGGTTTCCTGGTCGTTCACGGCATAATGCTTGATCGTGGAAATGATGTGCTGGTCCTGGGTGCCGCGGATTGCTTCACCCGCGATGACGCCCGCCAGCAGCGGATCCTCGCCGACATATTCGAAGACGCGACCGTTGCGCGGATCGCGCGCCAGGTCGATGCCGCCGGCCAGGAGCACGTTGAATCCCTTTTCGTGTGCTTCCTTGCCGATCATCGCTCCGTCCGCATAAGCAAGCTCTGCGTTGAAGGTCGCCGCCGTCAACAGCGTGGAGGGCAGGGCCGTCGCCGTGTCGCCCGGGCGCATGTGCCGGCCGTTCGCGACGCCGAGGCTCGCATCGGATTCGCGCAAGGCCGGAATGCCCAGCCGCGGGACGCCGCGGACATAACCGGCCGAGCCGGGCAGGTCCTTGCGCACCTCTTCGGGCGCGGGCTTCAGGAGCCGCCCGGTCGGATAGACGGCGAAATAGCCATCGACCAGCATCAACTCTTCGTCCTCAGTCATCTGCGCCTGCACCAAGTCGGCGCGCGCGTCGGGCGACAGCGAAGCGTCCATCCATGGTTGCGCTGCGGATTGCGCCAGCGCGGCGACGGGAACGAAGGCGGCTGCCGCAAGAAGAGAGAAGATGCGCGCGTGCGAGATTTTGCCGGTCATTATGGTTTCCCCTGAAGGCGGCCGCAAACTAGTGTGTCCGCATTTGCGGTTCAATAGCTCCGGCGACGGTGCCGAGCGCGGGTCACGGGATCGTGTTGCGCCGTGCGAGACGCGATGCAGTTTTCTTGCCGCGCCACCCTTCGGCAGCGATCACGCGCCGGAATGAGCCAAGCAAGCTCAGTTAGAACTGGTGGGCTGACTTCGATTCAGAAGTGATCGACTCCAGCGGCTTTGCAGTGGCCGTACAGCACTTTCCCGGTGCAGAGCCCCAGAGAATTTGGCCGAGAGGAAATGAAGGATGCCTGGCTCGGCTGTCGCGACAGCGCAGAGGTCACCATTTGGACTCCGCAACTGCTCGGGCTTCTGACCCAATCTCGTGGGGCGAGAACACCTCATGTTAGCGAACTGGCGGACAGGGAGTCCGCCGAACCCCATGTACCATACGATTTCATACGCGTTCAAGATATTTCATATAATTCAATAAACATAGGCATTTCTACGATTCTGTGTTTCACGACGCCTCTGGACAATTCACTCGTTCCCGCGCACAAAGTGGGACCGGAAGTGGGACCGGAAGTGGGGCCCAAAAGGTTCGGCGGAGACTTGGACATGGGCAAGCGGACACTCAATAGGCTCAGCGCGAAAGAGGCTGAGAAGCTCAAAACACCGGGACGCCATTCCGATGGTGGAGGTCTCTACCTCGCAATCGACAATGGGGGCCGGCGCCGCTGGGTGTTTATGTACGTGCGCCGTGGCCGTCGCGTAGAGCTTGGATTGGGTGGGGGGCGAGACCTGTCCCTGGCCACCGCGCGGACCGAGGCGACGACGCTGCGGGCCATGTTGGCGAACGGCGAAGACCCCAAGGCGGCTCGTACCAAGGACGATCATGTCCCCACCTTCGGGGAGGCCGCTGACGCCTATGTGGAGGCTATGAAATCTTCCTGGAAGAACGACAAACACAAGGCGCAATGGGTGATGACGCTCAAGACCTACGCCGAACCCATTCGGGGGCTACCTGTGGACAAGGTCACGACCCAGGACGTGCTGGATTTTCTACAGCCCCAATGGAAGCGGGTCCCTGAGACCGCCAAGCGGCTCCGGGGGCGCATCGAGAACGTCCTGGACGCTGC
>JBEKMG010000019.1:0-22197 GCA_050008635.1 Rhizomicrobium sp. | reverse complement strand
TCCGCCAATATCTTCGTGATCGCAGCCGTCAGCGTCGTCTTGCCGTGATCAACGTGCCCTATCGTCCCGATGTTGCAGTGCGGCTTCGTCCGCTCAAATTTGGCCTTCGCCATCTTCGTATCTCCTGTCGGCGGTTATTTCGGTTTCAGCGTGTCGGCAATCGCTTGCGGCACGGTTTCGTAGTGATCGAACTGCATAGAGTACTGCGCGCGCCCCTGAGACATGGAACGCAGCGTGTTGATGTATCCGAACATGTTGGCGAGGGGGACCATCGCGGTGACGATATGCGCGTTGCCTCTTGCGTCGGTGCCGTGCACCTGACCGCGGCGGGAATTGAGGTCGCCGATCACACCCCCCAGGAACTCGTCCGGCGTCACGACCTCGACCTTCATGATCGGCTCGAGCAGCTTGACCGCACCCTTTGTCGCCAGTTCGCGGAACGAAGCGCGCGCCGCGATGTCAAAGGTCAACGCATTCGAGTCCACTTCATGGTAGGCGCCGTCGACTAGTGTCGCCTTGAAGTCGATGACCGGGAAGCCGGCCATCAGGCCGCTTTCTTTCTGCGCCTTGATACCCTTTTCCACGGACGGGATGAATTCCTTCGGGACCGAGCCGCCGACGACTTCATTCTCGAACACAAACCCGGAACCCGGCGGAAGCGGCTCGTACTCGACCTTCACGCGCGCGAACTGGCCCGCGCCGCCGGTCTGCTTCTTGTGCGTGTAGTCGATGATGACTGGCTTCGACAGGGTTTCGCGATAGGCCACCTGCGGCGCGCCGACATTGGCGTCGACCTTGTAGGTGCGCCTGAGGATGTCGACCTTGATCTCCAGGTGAAGCTCACCCATGCCCTTGAGGATCGTCTGGCCGGATTCCTGATCGGTGGAAACACGGAATGACGGATCTTCCTGGGCCAGACGCTGGAGCGCCATGCCCATCTTTTCCTGGTCGGCCTTGGTCTTCGGTTCGATTGCGACCTCGATGACCGGATCGGGGAAATCCATGCGCTCCAGGATCACCGGATTGTTGGGATCGCAGAGCGTTTCGCCGGTGGTCGTGTATTTCAGACCGGCAAAGGCGATGATGTCGCCCGCAAAGGCTTCCTTGACGTCTTCACGACTGTTGGCGTGCATCAGCAGCATGCGCCCGACGCGTTCGTTTTTGTCCTTGACCGAATTGAGCGCGCCACTACCGCTCGTCACCATGCCCGAATAGATGCGCACGAAGGTGATCGAGCCGACGAAGGGATCGTCCATGATCTTGAAGGCAAGGCCGGCGAACGGCGCCTTGTCGTCGGCGGGTCGTTCCACTTCCTCGCCGCTATCAGGTACCAAGCCCTTCACCGGAGGAATGTCGAGCGGCGAAGGCAGGTAATCGACAACGGCGTCCAGCAGCGGTTGCACGCCCTTGTTCTTGAAGGCCGAGCCGCACATCACCGGCACGAACTTGAAGGCAGTCGTACCTTTTCGGATGCAGCGTATCAGGTCCGCGACGCTCGGCGCCTTGCCGTCGAGATAGGCTTCGAGAAGCGCCTCGTTTTCTTCGACCGCCATATCGACGAGATGGGTATGAAGCTCTTTGGCCTTGTCCCTAAGGTCGGCCGGGATTTCCACTTCGTCGAACTTCGCGCCGAGCTGTTCCTCATGCCAAATGAGGGCCTTCATCCTTACGAGGTCGACGATGCCCTTGAAGTCAGCTTCCGCACCGATCGGCCAAGTGAGCACCAACGGCCTGGTGCCCAGCCGGTCGATCATCATCTGCACGCAGCGCGGAAAATCGGCGCCCACGCGGTCCATCTTGTTGACGAAGCAGATGCGCGGCACGCGGTACTTGTCGGCCTGGCGCCACACGGTCTCGGACTGCGGCTCCACGCCGGCCACCGCGTCGAACACGGCGACGGCGCCATCGAGCACGCGCATTGAACGTTCCACCTCGATGGTGAAGTCCACGTGGCCCGGGGTGTCGATGATGTTGATGCGGTGGTCGCGCCAGTAGCAGGTGGTGGCGGCCGAGGTGATGGTGATGCCGCGTTCCTGCTCCTGCTCCATGAAGTCCATGGTGGCAGCGCCGTCGTGCACTTCGCCGATCTTATGGCTCTTGCCCGTGTAATAGAGAATGCGCTCGGTCGTCGTCGTCTTGCCGGCATCGATATGCGCGGCAATGCCGATGTTGCGGTATTTCTCGAGCGGGGTCGTTCGGGGCATCTGGGGTCCGTTACCAGCGGTAATGAGAGAAAGCGCGGTTTGCCTCGGCCATTTTGTGCGTGTCCTCGCGCTTTTTGACAGCGTTGCCACGATTGTTGGCGGCGTCGAGAATCTCGCCGGAAAGGCGCCCGGTCATCGTCGGTTCGTTGCGGCCGCGTGCTGCCGTAATGATCCAGCGAATGGCCAATGCGCGCGAACGGTCCAGCCGTACTTCCACCGGCACCTGATAGGTGGCGCCGCCGACGCGCCGCGAGCGCACTTCCAGCGCCGGGCTGACATTGCGTAGCGCTTCGTGGAACACGGCCAGCGGATCCTGCTTGGTCTTCTCCTGAATCGTGTCGAACGCGCCGTATATGATGCTTTCGGCGGCAGACTTCTTGCCGTCGTACATCAGGCTGTTCATGAACTTTGCGAGCACGAGGTCGCCAAACTTGGCGTCCGGGTTGATTTCGCGGCGCTCTGCGCGGCGGCGGCGGGCCATGAGAGTTTCTCCTTACTTCGGACGCTTGGCGCCGTAGAGCGAACGGCGTTGCCTGCGGTCCTTCACACCCTGGGTGTCGAGCACGCCGCGGATGATGTGGTAGCGCACGCCCGGCAGGTCCTTCACGCGGCCGCCGCGGATCAGTACGACGGAGTGCTCCTGAAGATTGTGACCTTCGCCCGGGATATAGGTGAGGGCTTCGTAGCCGTTCGTCAGACGCACCTTCGCAACCTTGCGCAGGGCGGAGTTCGGCTTCTTCGGCGTCGTCGTATAGACGCGCGTGCAGACGGCGCGCTTCTGCGGGCAATGCTGCAACGCAGGCACCTTGTTGCGCTTGGGCTTGTGGCCGCGCGGCTTACGGATCAGCTGGTTGATCGTCGGCATTCGTCTTTCCGTCGCACAACCGCACGCACCATGCGCACGGCAAGAAACAAAAACCCGAAGCAGGGCACGGCCTGCCTCGGTCGAAACGCGGAGGACCGGGGCCAAGCCCAAGTCACGCGATCACACGCAATTAACTGGCTTTCCGACAGCGTTTCCGCGCCTTAGCGCGGACAGCCTGCGTCCGAAAGGTGCGGCTATATAGGCGGCAGGTGACGGGCCGTCAATAGCCGAAATCCCGCCAGATTCCGCGCGTTCCGCCTAGAGGAGCGCAAGCAATTCACGGCCCGCCATAACCATCAGGACGATGGTCGAAAGCGAGAAGACAAAGAACCTGGCAGTGACATTGTTGACCGTGCACTGGATCAAAGTGTGAATCACCCGCAAAGCGACGTAGGCCCAGGCCAGATAGACATGTGGCCCGTCCGAATGGCCTGACAAAATGATATAGAAAACAAGCGCATAGAAGATCACTGGTTGTTCCAGAAGGTGGTTGTAATTGTCCGTCACCTGCCGCGCCGGGGAGGGCAGCCCGTTGGGCGATCCGGGGTGGCGCGCATCCTGCGGCTTGATGCCCGCCTTCTGCATCGCAGGCATCCGAGTTGCGTACATCCAGATCCAGACAACTAAAGTGAGCACAATAAGCGCCAACACAGGCGTCAGCATGGAAGCCATGGTGTTTCCCCTCGAATTCTCACGAACTTAGAGCGAGTCCAATATAGCCGTCTCCCCGAAGCGACATTGTTGCGACTCGTTCGCATTGACATATTCTCGCCCAACAACCATAATGCTAATGCAACTCACTTGCATTCACGTGATGGGGAAACATGAAGCCTATTTCGATAGAGACTCTCGCAATATGCGGGCTTGCCGTGGGAATTGCAGCCACGCCATTTCAGCCCGCCCGAGGTGACGACCAGCCTCTTCTGACACTTTACACGACCGACATCGGCCCTTCCCAGGAAGCGGAACTGGAACAGTGGTTCAAGTGGAAATCAGGCCATGCCGGTAAATCCTTCAATGAGTTCGAATACAGGAGCGAGTTCGAATACAGCTTTACCGACGATCTGCAAGGTTCGCTCTATCTAAACTACGACTGGGCGCAAACAACGCCCCATTCGCCCGCCGCGCCAACTGAGATCGAAAGTTTTCCAGGGATTTCAGGCGAACTGATCTACCGGGTCATGAACTCCCATTTCGATCCCATTGGCCTTGCTTTCTATCTGGAGCCATCCATCAGCGCGCACGAGCGTGAACTCGAATTCAAAATTCTCGCCCAGAAGAACTTCTTCCATGAGACGCTCCGCAGTGTGATCAACATCAACTTCGAGGACAGGTGGGAAAAGGACGGCATCGGACATTGGAACAAGGATAGCGCGCTCGAATTCGATTTTGGCAGCGCCTACGAGCTGACCCCCGAATGGAGCATCGGACTCGAACTCGATAATGAGCGCGGGTTCGACGGGTTGATCATAGGCGGCCCCGCCAGCGAAACGGCCAACACATTCTTCATCGGTCCAACGATCCAATATGCCGGCGAGCCGTTGACAGTTTCCTTCGGTGTTCAGACCCAACTTCCCTTGTCCTCTAATCCGTCGGGCATACCTGGCGTCTTGAGGAACGGTTACACGGCCGATGCGGAACATTTCCGCATGGCGCTGCACATCTCTACGGATCTCTAGCGTCAAGAGTGGCCGTCGGCTCCGACGTTAAGGACGCTCTCCACAATTGCGTGATGCCGACGCTGTACAGCGCATTGTGTGTTGCGGAATAGTGGAGTGTTCGGCTAAGGTATGCGGGCATTCAAAGGACAAGCCGTGAGGAGTTCGGTTCAAAAGCATCGGATTCGTGTCGCTACGGCTCGGCGGCCGCATGCGGGGTTGCGGCATGCCGTGACACTGCTGGCGCTGATCGCGTTCGTCTGCCAGAGCTATCTCATCCAAACCCATATCCACGGCCTGCCGCAGTCGGTCGTCGCCATGTCCGACGGCAAGCAGTACGCTTCGCCGCTTTCGCAGAACGACAAATCTCCAACGGACAGCGATCAAGCGAACTGTCCGCTGTGCCAGGATTCCCTGCGGGCCGGTAGCTATGTTTTGCCGCCCGTCATTGCCGCATTGCCTCCGACGCTCGTCGTCTCGGCGATCCTTATGGCCGTCGTGCCGTCGCTTACGACGAAATCGGTCTCACATATCTGGCAAGGCCGCGGCCCACCGCGCGCTTAACTCCCATTCTTTGCACAAGTGACGACGAAGGCTGACGGGTTTTCCGGCGCCGGGCTCCGTCATCGGCGCGGCGTTTTCGACCAGCCGCGCCCCCATCAATTCGTGGAGTTCAAGCGATGTATCGCAGTTTTCTCTTGCTGACGGCCGTCTTCCTGGCCGCAGGCGCGCCGGCCCAAGCGCAGGATTACGGGCCTTCCTCACCGGGTGGAGTCGAGACGGTCACCGTGACCGCGCAACATCTTGCCGAAGCTCGCAGCGGGATTCAGACCCAACTCGGCGCCTCGACCTATTCGATCACCGCCGAGGATATCAAAGCCGAGCCCGGCGGTGACAACACGCTGCTCAATCAGGTCATCCTGCAAGCGCCCGGCGTGGCTCAAGATTCCTTCGGCCAGTTGCACATCCGCGGTGAACACAACGGTCTGCAATACCGCCTGAACGGCATTATCCTTCCTGAAGGTATCTCGGTATTCGGCCAGACCCTCGATCCACGCCTGGCAAACCGCGTGCAGCTCATCACCGGCGCTTTGCCGGCGGAATATGGCGACCGCACAGCCGGCATCATCGACGTTCAGACAAAATCCGGTCTTTTCGATCAAGGCGGCGAAATCAGCGCCTATGGCGGCAGCCACGGCGAGATCGCGCCAAGCTTCGATTACGGCGGGTCGTCCGGGAATTTCAACTACTTCGTCTCGGGCGATTATCTGACAGACACGCTCGGCATCGAATCGCCGGATGGCAAGAGCGACCCGAGTCACGACCGCACCAAACAGTATCACGGCTTCGCGTACCTGCAGGACATCCTGGACGAGCACAGCAGCGTCACCGCGATCATCGGTACCGCGAACGACATGTTCCAGATTCCGAACCAGACCGGTCTGCAGCCTTCGGGAATCGACGGCATCGTCGGACTTGGCCCGATGGACCCCGGCAGCGGCGATTTCGTACTTCTGGCAAATGGCCAAACGGCGTTTTCATCCCGGAACCTGGACGAGAGACAGCGCGAGATCACGCACTATGCGATCCTGAGCTATCTGCATTCCGAAGGCGCATTCGACTGGCAGGTCGCGGCCTTCGGGCGCTATTCGAGCCTGAACTTTACGCCGGGCGCGAATATCAGCGACATTCTTTATGATGGCGTTGCCCAGACAGCTTACAAGCGTGACGAGGCTTATGGGTTGCAGGCCGAAGGCGCCTACCATATGGGCGACAGCCACACCGTCCGCTTCGGCTTGGTCTATCAGGCGGATGATCTCACCAGCAACACCTCATCGCTGGTTCTAGCCACGGCTCCAGGTTCTGCGACCAATCCCAATCCGAATCCTTTGTGCAGCGATCCGGCAAACACCTGTCAGATTTCAGATGTTCCGGCCACCATCATCAACAACGCAACGAAACACGCCTGGAGTTACGGCTTCTATGTCCAGGACGAGTGGAAGCTTCTCCCGACCCTGACGCTCAATTACGGCGTGCGCTACGATCAGTTCCAGGCGTTCGACGCGGAAAATCAAGTCAGTCCGCGCGCGAACCTTGTCTGGACGCCGACAGACACGACAACGGCACATGTCGGTTACGCGCGCTATTTCTCGCCGCCGCCGTTCGAACTTGTTGCCTCCGAAGACATCGCGCTTTTCGACAACACGACGGCAGCCGCCGACCACACCGACAGCACGCCAAGGGCCGAACGCGCCGACTATTACGACGCCGGCATCAATCAGCAGCTGTCCGAAGCCCTGTCCCTGGGTTTGGACAGTTTCTACAAGGCGTCGCGCAATCTGATCGACGAGGGCCAATTCGGTGCGCCGATCATCCTCACGCCCTTCAACTACAAGACGGGACGGCAATACGGAATCGAATTCACCGGCACCTACGACAGCGGCGATTTCTCGAGCTATCTTAATGCCGCTTACGAGCGCGCCGACGGCAAGGACATCGTATCGAGCCAGTTCCAATTCGATCCGGGCGATCTCGCCTATATCGCCACGCATTACATTCCGCTCGACCACCAACAGATCGTCACGGTTTCCGCCGGGGCGTCGTACAAATGGGATGGAATGCTGTTCAGCGCCGACCTGCTTTACGGTTCGGGCCTGAGGCGCGACGGAGCGACGCCCAACGGCGATCACGTGCCGCCCTACACGCAGGTCAATCTGGGCGTCAGCCGCGAGTTCGCACTCGGCGGCTTGGACGGGTTCACCGCCCGCTTCGACGTGATCAATATCTTCGACGAGAAATACGAAATCCGCGATGGTACGGGCGTCGGCGTCGGCGCGCCACAATACGGCCCGAGACGTGGATTCTTCGTCGGCTTGTCGAAGGCGCTGTAATCGCGCGCCAAGAACTCCGCGGCGCGTGCGCCCGGAGGGTTGAGTAACCCCTCACAACCGAGGGGCGGCGCGGGACGCCGCGACGCGGCGTGCGCACTGGTGTTCTCGCTCGGGCTTGTGACCCGGGCATTGGTTTGGGACCGCCTTGCGGCATCCCGCGCCCGGCGTTCTCTGACGCGCTTCCGTCCGCGCTTTCCCCGGCGGTTCGTCAAGTCCACGGCCTCGTCGAAGAGGTTGAAGACCGGACTTGCGTCCACCTGGTCAGCGACGTCTCGCGCGTTTCGCCCTCTCCTCGTCGGGATTTGCGGACGAACGCGGCAGACGGCTGCGCACCCCCGGCTTCGCTCGGCTCGTTACGCCGCGCGCCGTCGGGCGCCGATTGAATCCCGCGGATCGGACGGTCCGGACCGCCCCCTCGATGGGATGCAACGTGTGTGAAATGGGAATGAAATCCAGCGATTCAAGAGGGGCACGGCAAATTTAATGTTCGCGAATGGAGTGCAATTGCGATCACCGCAGATGCAATAATCTCAGTATGCATCAAGTGCTGAAACTTCATCCGGACTCGCGCTGCGATGCGGCGACACGCATCGACGTGGAAGTCGCGCGTCCGCGCCCCGGCAATTTGGTGCTGCACTATTTCGTGACCGGCAGCATCAACGATCTGCGCATGCCGCCCGTGACGGCCCCGGCGCGCACCGATGAGCTTTGGCGGCACACCTGCTTCGAGGCGTTCGTTCGCCCGGCGCAGGGCGACGCGTATTACGAATTCAACTTTTCTCCTTCGAGGCAATGGGCGGCCTATCGGTTCAGCGGCTATCGGGCCGAGAGGAGCGTCGCGGGCGAGATCAGCGCGCCGCGAGTGGAAGTGCGGTCGAACGGCGCGGGCTTTGAATTGCAGGTCTCGCTGGAGTTGCCCGGCTTGCCAAGCGATTCGGCATGGCGCCTCGGCCTCGCGGCGGTGATCGAAGAGACGAGCGGCCGCAAATCCTATTGGGCGCTGGCGCATCCGCCGGGCAAGCCAGATTTTCATCATTCCGATTGCTTTGCGCTCGAACTTCCTGGACCATGATCCGATTCTTTCTGATCGGATCATGGTCCAGATTCATTGATTGTCGCGCAATCTCACGGAAAACCGGTTCCCACTTTTCCGGATTGCGCTTGGGAGTTTTGTGGCCATGAAATTCGGCATCGACCGGCTTCTCGCTGAGCCCCAATTGCGCGCGCCGCTCAAGGGCAGGCGCGTGGCCTTGCTCGCGCATCCCGTTTCGGTCACTGAGGACCTGACGCATTCGCTCGATGCGTTGGCCGCATGCCCCGACATCAAGCTCGCCGCCGCGTTCGGTCCGCAGCACGGTTTGCGCGGCGACAAGCAAGACAACATGATCGAGTCGCCCGACTTCAGCGATCCCGTCCATGGCGTCCCGGTATTCAGCCTGTATGGAGACGTGCGCAAGCCGACGGATGCGATGATGGATACATTCGATGTCGTCCTCGTCGATCTGCAGGATTTGGGTTGCCGTATTTATACCTTCGCCACGACGCTGCTTTACGTCCTTCAAGCGGCGTCGAAACATAAGAAAGCAGTGTGGGTGCTGGATCGCCCCAATCCTATCGGCCGGCCGGTGGAAGGCCTGAGGCTGCGAGGTGGCTGGGAGAGCTTTGTCGGCGCCGGACCGCTGCCGATGCGTCACGGGCTTACGCTCGGCGAGCTGGGTTCGTGGTTCATCGCAACGCTTAGGCTCGATGTCGAGTATCGCATCATCGAGATGCAAGGTTGGCGGCCCGATGCCGCGCCGGGATTCGGTTGGCCGCTTGGCGAGCGCATATGGATCAACCCCAGTCCCAACGCGCCGAATTTATCGATGGCGCGCGCGTACCCGGGCACGGTGATGCTCGAAGGCACGACGCTCTCAGAGGGCCGTGGCACCACGCGGCCGCTCGAATTGTTCGGCGCTCCCGACATCGACGCCCGGCGTGTCATAGGGGAAATGCACGCACTGGCGCCGCAATGGCTGCGCGGTTGCCGGCTGCGCGATTGCTGGTTCGAACCCACGTTCCACAAACACGCGGGCAGGCTGTGCAACGGCGTGCAGATTCACACCGATGGTCCCGGTTACGATCACGAAGCGTTCAAGCCTTGGCGTCTCCAGGCGCTCGCCTTCAAAGCGATCCGACGCTTGTATCCGGATTATCCGCTGTGGCGCGATTTTCCCTACGAATACGAGCACGGCAAACTCGCCATCGACATCATCAACGGCTCCACGTTGCTGCGAGAATGGGTGGACGATGCGGCTGCAACGCCTGGGGACCTGGATGCGCTGGCCGTGCCGGACGAGCAGGCTTGGCTGAGCGAGCGCCGAGCACACCTGCGCACCTGAAGCACGGCGAGCGCAAAAAAAGAAGGGCCGGTTTTGCGACCGGCCCTTTTTTGTTGTGCACGGAAAACTAGGCTATTCCGCCGCCGCCTGAGGCGTCACTGGGCCTTCGATCTGAGCCGGTACGGCCTTTGATTGCTCCGCCTGGATCACGCGATCGCGTTCGGCCGCGATTTGGCGCAGCCGCGCGATAGCGCCGCCCGTGCCCGCCGGGATCAGACGGCCGACGATCACGTTCTCCTTGAGGCCTTCCAGCGTATCGACCTTGCCGTTGACGGCGGCGTCGGTAAGCACGCGCGTCGTCTCCTGGAAGGACGCAGCAGAGAACACCGAGCGCGTCTGCAGCGACGCCTTGGTGATTCCCAGCAGCACCGGACGGCCCTCGGCGGGCTTGCCGCTGTTTACCGCGGCCTTTGCGTTCGCCTCTTCCATCTCGATCAGATCGACCTGTTCGCCGGCCAAAAGCGTGGTGTCGCCGCCGTCCATGATCTCGATTTTCTGCATCATCTGGCGGACGATCACTTCAATGTGCTTGTCGTTGATCTTCACGCCCTGCAGACGATAGACATCCTGGATTTCCTTCACGAGATAGGTCGCAAGCTCCTCCACGCCCTTGATCCGCAGAATGTCATGCGGCGAAGGATTGCCTTCGACGATGTAGTCTCCCTTCTCGACGAAATCCCCCTCGCGCACGGAGATGTGCTTGCCTTTGGGGATCAGGTATTCGGTCGGATCGATCTTGTCGTTCTTCGGCTTGACGATGACGCGGCGCTTGTTCTTGTAGTCCTTGCCGAATTCCACGAAGCCGTCCATTTCGGCGAGCACGGCCGCTTCCTTCGGCTTGCGCGCTTCGAACAGCTCCGCCACGCGCGGCAGACCGCCCGTGATGTCGCGCGTCTTGGCGCCCTCCGTCGGAATGCGCGCAAGCACGTCGCCGGCGCGCACCTCGGCGCCATCCTCCACCGAGAGAATAGCGTCCATGGAGAGCGGATAACGCACTTCGCCGACGTTCGGCAGCGAGATGATCTTGCCCTTCTTGTCGACGATGGCGATGGTCGGACGAAGCTCCTGAGACTTCGGCCCCATGCCGCGACTGTCCATGACGACGCGGTTGGTGACGCCGGTTTTTTCGTCGGCCACCTCTTTCATCGAGATACCGGACACCAGGTCTTCGAACCTCGCAATGCCGTCGGTGTCGGTCAGCACCGGCAGCGCGTTCGGGTTCCACTCGGCAAGCCTGTCGCCGCGCTTCACCGTGACGCCGTCGTCGACTTTGATCCGCGCGCCGTAGGTGATGCGGTAGGCCGCGCGTTCCTGGCCCTTCGGATCCATGATCACGATCTGCATATTGCGGCCCATCGCCACCAGCTCGCCGTCGGAATTCTTGACGACGTTGCGGTTGACGATCTTGATCTTGCCGTCGTAGCTGGCTTCGATCTTCGACTGGCCGGCCACCTGCGCCGCACCGCCGATGTGGAAGGTACGCATGGTGAGCTGGGTGCCCGGTTCGCCGATCGACTGGGCGGCGATGACGCCCACCGCTTCGCCGATATTGACGGCCGTCCCGCGCGCCAGGTCGCGCCCGTAGCACCTGGCGCAAACGCCCTCCTTGAGTTCGCACGCCAGCACCGAGCGCACGCGCACCTTCTGAACGTGCGCGGCTTCGATCCTCTCCGCGACGTCTTCGGTCACTTCCTTGCCGCGGCGCAGGAGGACCTCGCTGGTGTCCGGGTGTTTGATGTCCTCCGCCGAGGTGCGGCCCAGGATGCGTTCGGTGAGCGAAGAGACCACCTGCCCGCCGTCGATTTCAGCCTGTACCGTCATGCCGTGCTTGGTGCCGCAATCCTCGGCCGTGATGATGCAGTCGTTCGCCACGTCGACCAGACGGCGGGTGAGATAACCCGAGTTCGCCGTCTTGAGCGCGGTGTCGGCCAGGCCTTTGCGGGCGCCGTGGGTCGAGTTGAAGTACTCGAGCACCGTCAGTCCTTCCTTGAAATTGGAAAGAATCGGCGTTTCGATGATTTCGCCCGAGGGTTTGGCCATCAGGCCGCGCATGCCGGCGAGCTGCTTCATTTGCTGCGGCGAACCGCGAGCGCCGGAGTGGCTCATCATGTAGATGGAGTTCATCTCCTCCACGCGGCCGGTCTCCGGATTGATGCGCGGTTCGGAGATTTCCTTCATCATTTCGGCGGCAACCTGATCGGTGCACTTCGACCAAGTGTCGACGACGAGGTTGTACTTCTCCTTGTCGGTAGTCAGGCCGTCCAGATATTGCTGCTCGTACTCGCGCACGCGGTGGCGGGTTGCGTCGATCAGCTTGGTCTTGGCGGCCGGCACGACCATGTCGTCCTTGCCGAACGAAATGCCGGCCTTGCAGGCCTCGCGGAAACCCAGCCCCATGATCCCGTCCGCGAACAGGACGGTCTCCTTCTGGCCGCAGTGGCGATAGACCTCGTCGATGACATGACTGATCTCTTGCTTGCGCATCAGGCGGTTGACCAGCTCGAAGGGAATCTTGGGATGGCGCGGCAGGTATTCCGCGATCATCATGCGGCCCGGCGTCGAATCCACGCGGCGGGTGATCGGCTTGCCTTCGGCGTCGACCGTCTTGTAGCGACACTTGATCTTACTATGCAGCGTCACCGCGTTCGAGAACAGCGCGTGTTCGATCTCGCCGATATCGTTGAACACCATGCCCTGGCCGGGTTCGTTCTCACGCTCCTGGCTGAGGTAATAGAGACCGAGCACGATATCTTGCGTCGGCACGATGATCGGCTTGCCGTTGGCCGGCGACAGGATGTTGTTGGTCGACATCATCAGCACGCGCGCTTCCAGCTGCGCCTCGAGGCTCAGCGGAACGTGCACGGCCATCTGGTCGCCGTCGAAGTCGGCGTTGAAGGCCGTGCAAACCAGCGGGTGCAGCTGGATCGCCTTGCCCTCGATCAGCACCGGCTCGAACGCCTGGATGCCGAGACGGTGCAAGGTCGGCGCGCGGTTGAGCAGCACCGGATGTTCGCGGATCACCTCTTCGAGGATGTCCCAGACCTCGGGCTTTTCCTTCTCGACCAGTTTCTTGGACTGTTTGACCGTCTGACTGAAACCCTTGGCTTCGAGGCGCGCATAGATGAACGGCTTGAACAGCTCGAGCGCCATCTTCTTGGGCAGGCCGCACTGATGCAGCTTCAGCTCGGGACCAACCACGATCACCGAACGGCCCGAATAGTCCACGCGCTTGCCGAGCAGGTTCTGGCGGAAGCGGCCCTGCTTGCCTTTCAGCATGTCGGCGAGCGACTTCAGCGGGCGCTTGTTGGCGCCGGTGATGACACGGCCGCGGCGGCCGTTATCGAACAGCGCGTCGACGGCTTCCTGCAACATGCGTTTTTCGTTGCGCACGATAATATCCGGCGCCTTCAGCTCGATCAGCCGCTTGAGCCGGTTGTTGCGGTTGATGACGCGGCGATAGAGATCATTGAGATCGCTGGTCGCGAAGCGACCGCCGTCCAGCGGCACCAGCGGGCGCAGTTCGGGCGGGATCACCGGAATGACCGTCATGATCATCCATTCCGGACGATTGCCGGAATCGATGAAGGCTTCGACGACCTTCAGCCGCTTGACCAGCTTCTTCGGTTTCTCGCCGCCGTTGCAGCCGGCGATCTCGGTGCGCAGATCATCGCGCAGCTTCTCCAGGTCGATCGCCTGCAGTAGGAGGCGGATCGCTTCCGCGCCGATCATGGCGGTAAAGCTGTCGTTGCCGTATTCGTCTTGCGCCCTGTAATACTCGTCTTCCGACAGAAGCTGACGCTCCTTCAGCGGCGTCAGGCCCGGCTCGATGACGACGTAATTCTCGAAATAGAGGATGCGCTCCAGGTCCTTCAACGTCATGTCGAGCATCAGGCCGATGCGCGAGGGCAGCGACTTGAGGAACCAGATGTGCGCCACCGGCGAGGCCAGCTCGATGTGGCCCATGCGGTCGCGGCGCACCTTCTGTACCGTTACCTCAACGCCGCACTTTTCGCAGACGATGCCCTTGTACTTCATGCGCTTGTACTTGCCGCACAAGCACTCGTAATCCTTCACCGGCCCGAAGATGCGGGCGCAGAACAGTCCGTCGCGCTCCGGCTTGAATGTGCGGTAGTTGATGGTCTCCGGCTTTTTGATTTCGCCGTGGCTCCAGCGCAGGATCTGGTCCGGGCTGGCCAACGAAACCCTAATCCGGTCGAAGGCGGGAACCTCCTTGCCGGCCGAAAAGACGTTCATCAGCTCTTGGTTCATACTTTCCTCTCTACGAGAGTACGATTGTAAATCGATCCGTCACCCTGAGGTGCGCCGCGCGTGCTTCGAGGCGCTGCTACGCAGCACACCTCAGCATGACGCGCGGCGCCACGAAGGGTCATCCGTTCACCAGCTCCACGTTGAGGCCCAGCGAACGCATTTCCTTGACCAGCACGTTGAAGCTTTCCGGGATGCCCGCTTCGAACGTATCCTCGCCGCGCACGATGGCTTCGTAGACTTTGGTGCGGCCGGCCACGTCGTCCGACTTCACCGTCAGGATTTCCTGCAGCGTGTAGGCGGCGCCGTAGGCTTCCAGCGCCCACACTTCCATTTCGCCGAAACGCTGGCCGCCGAACTGGGCCTTGCCGCCCAAAGGCTGCTGGGTGACGAGGCTGTAGGGGCCGATCGACCGGGCGTGGATCTTGTCGTCCACCAGATGGTGCAGCTTGAGCATATAAATATAGCCCACCGTCACCGCCCGGCGGAAAGCGTCGCCCGTGCGCCCGTCATAGAGGGTGACCTGGCCGGACTGGGTAAGCCCCGCCTGGTCCAGCATTTCGACGATGTCGGCTTCCTTGGCGCCGTCGAACACTGGAGTCGCCACCGGAATGCCGCCGCGCAGGTTTTCGCTCAGCTCGACCAGCCCCCGCTCGTCGAGTTCTCCCAGCCGCTCGTCGTTGTTGTAGACATGCTTGAGCGCGCGACGCAGGCCTTCGAATTTTCCGTCGCGCTTCACTTTGTCGAGCGCCTCGCCGATCTTGCGGCCAAGGCCCGCGCAGGCCCAGCCCAGATGGGTTTCCAGGATCTGGCCGACATTCATGCGCGAAGGCACGCCCAGCGGATTGAGCACGACGTCGATCGGTGTGCCGTCTTCCAGATACGGCATGTCTTCCATCGGAAGAATGCGGCTGATCACGCCTTTGTTGCCGTGGCGGCCGGCCATTTTGTCGCCGGGCTGCAGCTTGCGCTTCACCGCGACGAACACCTTGACCATCTTCATGACGCCCGGCGCCAGCTCGTCGCCGCGGCGCAGCTTGTCCACTTTGTCGGCGAAGCGCTTGTCGAGGCGCTGCTTGGATTCATCATACTGCTTGCGCAACGCTTCGATCTCGACCATCGCCTTGTCGTTGCGCAGGCCGATCTGCCACCATTGATGACGCGGGATCGTGTCAAGCACGTTCTGCGTGATCTTGGTGTCCGGCGCCATGCCCTTGGGGCCCGACGCCGCCGTCTTGTTCAGAAGGATTTCTGAAAGACGGGCGAAAATGTTGCGCTCGAGGATCGCCAATTCGTCGTCGCGGTCCTTCGCCAGACGTTCCTCTTCGGCGCGTTCAATGGCCAGCGCGCGCTGGTCCTTGTCGACACCGTGCCGGTTGAACACGCGCACTTCCACGATCGTGCCGGTGACGCCCGGCGGAACGCGCAAAGAGGTGTCGCGCACGTCGGCTGCCTTTTCGCCGAAGATGGCACGCAACAGTTTTTCTTCCGGCGTCATCGGGGTTTCGCCCTTCGGCGTCACCTTGCCCACCAGAATGTCGCCCGCGTTCACTTCCGCGCCGATATAGACGATGCCGGCCTCGTCGAGATTCTTGAGGTTTTCCTCGCCGACATTGGGAATGTCGCGGGTGATTTCCTCTGGCCCGAGCTTGGTGTCGCGCGCCATCGTCTCGAATTCCTCGATGTGGATCGAGGTGAAGACGTCGTCGCGCACGATGCGCTCGGAGATGAGGATGGAATCTTCGAAGTTGTAGCCGTTCCACGGCATGAAGGCGACGAGCGTGTTCTTGCCGAGCGCCAGCTCGCCGAGCTGGGTGGAAGGCCCGTCGGCGATGATGTCGCCCTTCTGTATCATGTCGCCCATCTTCACCAGCGGTGTCTGCGTGATACAAGTCGACTGGTTGGAGCGCTGGAACTTTTTCAGGCGATAGATGTCGATACCCGGCTTGGTCGGATCGGTCTCTTCCGTGGCGCGAATAACAATGCGCGTCGCGTCGACCTGATCGACCACCCCCGACCGGCGTGCGGCGATGGCGGAGCCGGAATCGCGCGCCACTACGTCTTCCAGGCCGGTGCCGATCAGCGGCGCTTCCGGCCGCAGCAGCGGCACAGCCTGGCGCTGCATGTTCGAGCCCATCAAGGCGCGGTTGGCGTCGTCGTTCTCCAGGAACGGAACCAGCGCTGCGGCCACCGAAACCAGCTGCTTCGGCGACACGTCGATGAATTCCACCTGGTCCGGCGTCGTCATCACGAAGTTCCCGCCCTTGCGGCAGGAGACAAGTTCGTCGGTGATGCGTCCGCGGTTGTCGATCGTCGCGTTGGCCTGGGCGATCGTATACTTCGCCTCTTCCATCGCCGAGAGATAGACCACCTCGTCGGTAACGTGCTTGTTGTGCACGCGCCGGTACGGGCTTTCGATAAATCCGTACTTGTTGACCCTCGCGTAGGTCGCCAGCGAATTGATCAGGCCGATGTTCGGGCCTTCCGGCGTCTCGATCGGGCAGATGCGGCCGTAATGCGTCGGGTGCACGTCGCGCACTTCGAAGCCCGCGCGCTCGCGTGTCAAACCGCCCGGCCCGAGCGCCGACATGCGCCGCTTGTGCGTCACTTCCGACAGCGGATTGGTCTGGTCCATGAACTGCGAAAGCTGCGACGAGCCGAAGAACTCGCGCACCGCCGCGGCCACCGGCTTGGCATTGATCAGGTCGTGCGGCATGACGGTGTCGATGTCGACGGCGCTCATCCGCTCCTTGATCGCGCGCTCCATGCGCAGCAGGCCGATGCGGAACTGGTTTTCCATCAGTTCGCCGACCGAGCGCACGCGCCGGTTTCCGAGATTGTCGATGTCGTCAATTTCGCCGCGACCGTCGCGCAGTTCGGCCAGCGCCTTGACGATCGCTAGGATGTCTTCCTTGCGCAGAATGCGCACCGTATCGGCGGCGTCGAGGTTAAGGCGCATGTTCATCTTCACCCGGCCCACGCTCGAAAGGTCGTAGCGCTCGGAGTCGAAGAACAACTGGCCGAACAAGGTCTCGGCCGTGTCGAGCGTCGGCGGTTCGCCGGGGCGCATGACGCGGTAGATGTCGATCAGAGCCTGTTCCCGCGAATGGTTCTTGTCCACCGCCATCGTGTTGCGCAGATAGGCGCCGATGGTGATGCCGTCCACGTGGATGACGTCGATTTCGTCAAATCCCGCCTCACCGAGCTGCTCGAGCGCCGCAGCCGTCAGTTCGTCACCGGCTTCGACATAGATCTCGCCGGTTTCGGGGTTGACCATGTCAAGCGCGGAGTAGCGGCCGATCAATTCTTCGACGGACATCGAGATCTGCTTGATGCCGTCCTCGTGCCATTTGCGCAGCGAGCGCTGGGTGAGTTTGGTGCCGGTTTCGGCCAGCGTTTCGCCGGTCTTGGGATTCTTCCAGTCCGAATTGGTCTTGGCGTTCCGCATCCAACCCGGCTCCAACGGTGTGGTCCAGGTGCCGTCCTTCTGACGCTTGAACGCGATCTTGGTGTAGAAATAGGCGAGGATCTGTTCCTGATCGAAACCCAGTGCATAAAGCAGCGTCGTCACCGGCAGCTTGCGGCGACGGTCGATACGCACATGGATGATGTCCTTGGCGTCGAACTCGAAATCGAGCCACGAGCCGCGATAGGGGATCACGCGGGCGGCAAACAGGAGCTTGCCGCTGGAATGCGTCTTGCCCTTGTCGTGATCGAAGAAGACGCCCGGCGAGCGGTGCATCTGGGAAACGATCACGCGTTCCGTGCCGTTGACGATGAAGGTGCCGTTCTCGGTCATAAGCGGAACGTCGCCCATATAGACGTCCTGTTCCTTGATGTCCTTGACCGATTTGGCGCCGGTCTCCTGGTCGACATCGAACACAATCAAGCGCAGGGTGACCTTGAGCGGCGCGGCGTAGGTCATGGAGCGCTGCTGGCACTCCTCGACGTCGTATTTCGGCTCTTCGAAGTAATAGTCGACATATTCCAGGCGGGAGGATTCCGAGAAATCCTGGATCGGGAACACCGACGAGTAGACGGCTTGCAGACCTTCGTCCTTGCGGCCGCCCTCTGGTTTAACGACCTGAAGGAACTGGTCGTAGGAGGTCTTTTGGACCTCGATGAGATTGGGCATCTGGGCCACTTCGACCATCTTGCCGAAGTACTTGCGAAGCCGCTTGCGTCCAGTGAATGAAAGGGTCATTCCGTGTTCCTTAATTCACATCCCTAAGAGCGAAAGCCACCGCCCCTTCGAAGCGCCTTTTTTGCGCCCCGAAGGGAGGTGGGTGAACGAAATATGCACGCGCACGCGGTTTTTCAAGCCGCCGCGCCTCCTTACTTCAGCTCGACTTTCGCGCCGGCGTCTTCGAGCTGTTTCTTGATCTTGTTCGCCTCATCCTTGCTCACATCAGCCTTGACCTCCTTCGGAGCGGCCTCGACGAGGTCCTTCGCTTCCTTCAGGCCCAAACCGGTGATTGCGCGGATTTCCTTGATGACGTTGATCTTTTTGTCGCCAGCGGCGGCCAGGACGACCGTGAATTCGGTCTTCTCGATCGCAGCAACAGCCGCCACAGGCGCCGCCACCGCCGCCGCCACGGGCGCTGCCGCCGACACGCCCCACTTGTCCTCGAGCAGCTTCGCCAATTCCGCCGCTTCCAGGACCGTGAGGCCCGACAAATCTTCAACCAACTTTTCGATCTTCGACATTTCTGAGTTCCTTCAAGTGCTTACGGGTTTGAATGTTGTTTGGATGTCGCTTAGGCCGCTTCTTTCTTGGAATATGCGCCGATGACGCGGGCAAGCTGTCCGGCGGGCGCCTGGATGACGCCGGCGAGTTTCGTCGCCGGAGCCTGCAGCAGGCCCACGATCTTGCCTCTCAGCTCATCGAGCGACGGCAGGCTCGCGAGGGCCTTCACACCCTCCGCGTCGAGCATCGTCACTCCGACCGAACCGCCCAGGATCACGAGTTTCGCGTTGTCCTTGGCGTAAGCCACCACCACTTTCGAAGCCGCGATCGGGTCTTTGCTGTAGGCAATGCCCGTCGGACCTTTGAAGAGGTGGGAGATGGCCTCCACGGCCGTTCCATGAAGCGCACGCACCGCCAGACGGTTCTTCGCCACCTTGAACGACGCTCCGGACGCGCGCATGCGCGACCTGAGATCGCCCATCTGGGCAACCGTCATGCCGGAATAGTGGGCGACTACCACCGAGCCGGCATTCGCGAAGACGCCTTTCAGCTCTTCGACGACTTCCGACTTTTTGGCTTTCTCCACTGTGCTCTCCTTCTCAACCGGCGATGCGTGACGATCCGCATCCCCGCCCTGTGACCAGACCCCGCTTCGTGTCCGCCTTTGGCGGCCACTCCGCAGGGCCACTCCTGCCCCAGGGTTCAAACCCGAACCCCGTCTGCGCTGGAACGTTTAAGTCCCTATGGACTCCAGCGGTCTCGGACAGGTTATCGGACCATCGTCGGCCCGAAACTGACTTCCCTCGCCCTTCGACAAGCTCAGGGTGAGGGGCTATCCCGTTATGCCTCCGCGCTCGCCGCGCCGACGGACGGAAGCGCGATCTTCACGCCCGGGCCCATCGTCGAGCTGATGGAAACTTTCTTCACATAAGTGCCCTTGGCGCCTTGCGGCTTGGCCTTGATGACGCTGTCGACGAACGTCTTCACGTTCTGCACGATCGCGTCTTCGGAGAAGCTCGCCTTGCCGACGCCCGCCTGCACGATGCCCGCTTTCTCGACGCGGAATTCCACGGCGCCGCCCTTGGCGTCCTTGATCGCCTGGGTCACGTCCATCGTTACCGTGCCGACCTTCGGGTTCGGCATCAGGCCGCGAGGACCCAGCACTTTGCCCAGACGGCCGACGACACCCATCATGTCGGGCGTAGCGATGCAGCGGTCGAAATTGATCTCGCCCTTCTGCACCTGCTCGGCCAGATCTTCGGCGCCGACGATGTCCGCGCCCGCGGCACGCGCCTCGTCCGCCTTGGGCCCTTTCGCAAATACCGCGACGCGCTGCGTGCGGCCGGTGCCGTTGGGCAGGGCAACGACGCCGCGCACCATCTGGTCGGCATGGCGCGGATCGACGCCGAGATTGATTGCGAGCTCGATCGTTTCGTCGAACTTCGCAGTGGCGCGCGATTTGACCAGTTTCACCGCCTCTTCCACGGAATAGGCTTTCGTCGTGTCGAGGCCTTCGGCGGCTTTCGTGAACCTTTTCGATATCTTGGCCATGGCGCTTACTCCTTGACCTCGATGCCCATCGAACGCGCCGAACCTTCGATCAGGCGCATCGCCATCTCGACGTCGTTGGCGTTCAAATCCTTCATCTTGGCTTCGGCGATCTGGCGGACTTGCGCCTTGGTCACCGAGCCGGCGATATCGCGGCCCGGCGCTTTCGATCCCAATTCCAGCTTCGCGGCCTTCTTGAGGAAATAAGACGCCGGCGGCGTTTTCATCTCGAAGGCAAAAGATTTGTCCGAAAACACGGTGATGTTCACCGGAATCGGCATACCCTTTTCCTGATCCTGTGTCTTGGCGTTGAACGCCTTGCAGAACTCCATGATGTTAAGGCCGCGCTGACCCAAAGCAGGTCCGATCGGCGGAGAGGGATTTGCCGCTCCCGCCGGAACCTGCAGCTTGATGTAACCGATGATCTTCTTCGCCACTTTCAGTCCGCCTCCTTAGCGGTTTGCGGTTCAAACGGAGCTGGCCGCCCCTCCCACTTTGTGCAGGGCCTCGGGCAAGTCCTTCGGACGTCCTCGCCCTGCAGATTCCAATAACTAGACCTTCTCGACTTGCGTGAACTCCAATTCGACCGGCGTCGCGCGGCCGAAGATGGACACCGCCACCTTCAAGCGCGAACGATCCTCGTCCACTTCCTCCACCGTGCCGTTGAACGAGGTGAACGGACCGTCCGCCACCCGCACCTGTTCGCCGATTTCGAAGGTGATCGACGGCTTGGGACGCTCGGCGCCCTCGGTCACTTGATTGAGGATGCGATCGACCTCGCTTTGGCGCAGCGGCATCGGCTTGTTGTTCTGGCCGAGAAAGCCCGTCACTTTCGCCACGTTCTTGATGAGATGATAAGCCTCGTCCGTCAGCTTGGCGCGCACCAGCACGTAGCCGGGCAGGAACTTGCGTTCGGCGTTGATCTTCTGGCCGCGACGCACTTCGATCACTTCCTCGGTGGGCACCAGGACTTCCTCGATGAGATCTTCCAGGCCCTGAAGGTGAGCCTGGCGCTTGATCTCCTCCGACACCTTCTTCTCGAAATTCGAGTAGGTGTGGACGATGTACCACTTGCCTTCCGACTTGACCGCCGTATCACTCATCAGTTCAACCCACGCCGATCAAAAGGCGCTCGCCGAAGGCAAGCACCGTGTCCACAAAGAAGAAAAACACCACCGTCAGGCCGACCATGATGAACACCATCACCGTGGTCAGCCAGGTCTCCTTGACCGTCGGCCAAGTGACCTTTTTCATCTCGCGGACGACTTCGTTGTAGAACTGGATCGGCCCGCCGCCGCGGTGCGCCGGCACGGGCGACGGCAATTCCTTGTCCGCCGTGTGATCTATCGTCTTTTTCGTCGTCTCGGCCATTCGATTCTTTCACGCAGGTTGGCAGGAGTGGAAGGATTCGAACCCTCGGCCTACGGTTTTGGAGACCGCCGCTCTACCAACTGAGCTACACTCCTTTATGCAGGGTCTCGGGCAAGCCCTTCGGGCGCCCTCGCCCTGCAGATTCCAATTACGGTGTTCGACTTTTCGTGCTTCTCATTTCGACAACGCGCTTGTGGTCAGACACTACTTTATGATCTTAGCGACGACGCCCGAACCGACGGTGCGGCCGCCTTCGCGGATGGCGAAGCGCAGCTTCTCTTCCATCGCGATCGGCACGATCAACTCGACGTCGATCGAAACATTGT
>JBEKMG010000018.1:0-22409 GCA_050008635.1 Rhizomicrobium sp. | reverse complement strand
GATCGCCTATTCGACCTGCTCGCAGCTCGGCTACATGTTCGCGGCCGCGGGCGTTTCGGCTTACGGCGCGGCGATGTTCCACCTGTTCACCCACGCCTTCTTCAAGGCGCTGCTGTTCCTCGCGGCAGGCTCGGTGATCCGCGCGATGCATCACGAACAGGACATGCGCAAGATGGGCGGGCTGGCGAAAGCCATTCCTTACACTTGGGCGATGATGCTGATCGGCAATCTGGCGCTCACCGGTTTCGGATTCCCCATATTGGGCATTGGCACGGCGGGCTTCTATTCCAAGGACGCCATCATCAACGCGGCCTATCTCGCGCGCACGCCGATAGCGACCTACGCCTTCTGGCTGACGATCGTCGCCGCACTGATGACCTCGTTCTATTCCTGGCGGCTGTTCCTGATGACCTTCCACGGCAGGTTCCGCGGCGGCGAAGGCCATCATGGCCATGGGCACGGCGTGCAATTGAAGGACGTGCATGAATCCCCGTTGACGATGCTGGTGCCGCTGGGCGTGCTGGCGGTGGGCGCGCTGATCGCCGGCGCGATCTTCGCCCATCTCTATATCGGCGCGGATTCGAGCGGCTTCTGGCGCGGCGCAGTGGCGGTGGCTTACGGCCATGCGGGCGGAAGGGAATTGCCGCTATGGGTGGAGTTGGCGCCGTTTGTCGTCACGCTGATCGGCTTCGCCATCGCCTATTACTATTACATCCTCAATCCGGAACTTCCCGCGCAGATGGCCGCGCGCAAGGGCCTCGTCTACACCTTCGTCTACAACAAATGGTACTTCGACGAGATCTACGCCTTCCTGTTCGTGCGCCCCGCCATGCGGCTGGGACGCTTCCTGTGGAAGGTCGGCGACGGGGCGACCATCGACGGGCTGGGGCCTGACGGTATCGCCGCCCGCGTGCTGGATGCCACGCGGGGCGCGATCCGGCTGCAATCGGGATACGTCTATCACTACGCCTTCGCCATGCTGATCGGCGTGGTCGCGCTGACCACTTGGTTCGTGGTGGGCGCGCCATGAGCTTCGTTAGCCACCTGCTCAGCATCATCACTTTCCTGCCGCTGGCGGGCGCCCTGTTCATCCTGGCGACGCGCGGCTCGGACGCCACGGTGGCCACGACCGCGCGCTGGGTGGCGATGATCGTGACGCTGGCCGATTTCGCGCTGTCGCTGGTTTTGTGGGCGAAATTCGACGGTTCGACGGCGGCTTTCCAGTTCGTCGAGCGCGCCGCATGGCTCGGCCACGGCATCAGCTACCACATGGGCGTCGATGGCATTTCGATGCTGTTCATCGTGCTGACTGGCGGGCTGATGCCGTTCTGCATCCTGGCGAGCTGGAAATCCATCCAGACGCGGGTGGCGGAATACATGATCGCCTTCCTGGTGCTCGAAACCCTGATGATGGGCGTGTTCGCGGCGCTCGACCTGTTCCTGTTCTACGTCTTCTTCGAAGGCGGGCTGATCCCGATGTTCATCATTATCGGGGTGTGGGGCGGCAAGCGGCGCGTCTATGCCAGCTTCAAGTTCTTCCTCTACACGCTGCTCGGTTCGCTGTTCATGCTGCTGGCGGCCCTGGCGATGTTCTTCACCGCCGGCACCGCCGACATCGAGACGCTGATCAACACCGCGCATTTCCCGGTGGCGATGCAGAACCTGTTGTGGCTCGGCTTCTTCGCCTCCTTCGCCGTGAAGCTGCCGATGTGGCCGGTGCACACCTGGCTGCCCGACGCGCATGTCGAGGCGCCGACGGCCGGTTCCGTCATCCTGGCGGCGATCCTGCTCAAGATGGGCGGCTACGGCTTCCTGCGTTTCTCGCTGCCGATGTTCGCGTCGGCCTCGGTGACCTTCGCGCCGCTGATCTTCGCGCTGTCGATTGTGGCGATCATCTACACCTCCTTCGTGGCGCTGGCGCAGGAGGACGTGAAGAAACTGATCGCCTATTCCTCCGTCGCCCATATGGGTTTCGTCACCATGGGCCTGTTCACCCTGACGCAAGTCGGCCTCGACGGCGGCATCTTCCAGATGCTGAGCCACGGCGTCGTCTCCGGCGCGCTGTTCCTCAGCGTCGGCGTGATTTACGACCGCATGCACACGCGCGAGATTTCGGCCTATGGCGGACTGGTCAACCGCATGCCGGTCTATGCGGCGTGCCTCATGGTGTTCGCGCTGGCCAATGTCGGCCTGCCGGGCACCGGCAGCTTCGTCGGCGAGTTCCTGACCTTGCTGGGCGCCTTCCGCGTCAACAGCTGGATCGCGATCTTCGCGGCGACAGGCACGATCCTGTCGGCGGCCTATATGCTTTACCTCTATTGGCGGGTGATCTTCGGCGAGCTGGTGAAACCGGCGCTGCGGACGATCAAGGATTTGTCGTTGCGCGAGACGGCGCTCCTGGCACCGCTGGTCGTCGTCACCATCGCGATGGGCGTCTATCCCAAGCCGGTGTTCGACGTCACCGGCGCATCGGTGGCGCATTTGATCGCCGAGCATAAGGCGGCAGTAGCGTACGACGAGAGGGGATCGAACGCATCGCAAATTGAAATGAAGTACACCTCTCTTTCGTCATGGCCGCCCTTGAGGCGGCCATCCAGCGAGCGAGCGTCCGCGAGCGAAAGAACTCTGGATGGCCGGGTCAAGCCCGGCCATGACGAAGTTGGGTTAATTCAATCCGAGACTGCGCTGAAGACGACGGCCGATGGTCGGGGAGGCGTACGGTGACCATCCAAGCCGACCTTCTGACCCTTTTGCCCGAGCTGATCCTGGCGGTCGGTTCGATGGCGGCGCTGCTGATCGGAGCGGTGCGCGGCGACAAGGCGACGAAATTCCTGTCGGGCCTGATGGTGCTGCTGATGACCGTGGCGGCATATTTCATGCTGACGGCCCCCGACGCGCGCGCGTTCCACAATTCTTTCGTGGTCGACGGTTTCTCGCGCTTCGCCAAGGCGCTGATCCTGTTGTCGTCGGCGCTTTGCACCATGATGGCGCAAAGCTTCTTCGAGGACGAAGGCCGTGTCCGCTTCGAACTGCCGGTGCTGATCGGGCTTTCGACACTCGGCATGTTGTTGATGGTCTCCGCCGCCAATTTCATCGCGCTCTATCTTGGCCTGGAGCTGCAAAGCCTGGCGCTTTACGTGCTGGCCGCTTTCAACCGCGACAGCGCCCGTTCGACCGAAGCGGGCTTGAAATATTTCGTCCTGGGGGCGCTGTCCTCCGGCATGCTGCTTTACGGCATTTCGCTGATCTACGGCTTTACCGGCACCGTGGATTTCATCGGCGTGGCGGCCGTAGTGAAAGCGTCGGGCGTCGGCATCGGCCTGATCTTCGGGCTTGTCTTCCTGATCGCCGGCCTGGCCTTCAAGCTCTCCGCCGTGCCGTTCCACATGTGGGCGCCCGACGTCTACGAAGGCGCGCCGACTCCAATTGTGGCCTTCTTCACTTCCGCCGCGAAAGTGGCCGCGTTCGCCCTTTTCATCCGCGCCATCCTGATCCCGTTCCCGAATGCGCTGCACCAGTGGCAGCAGATCATCATCGTCGTGTCGGTGCTGTCGATGGCGCTGGGGGCGGTGGCGGCGATCGGCCAGAACAACATCAAGCGGCTGATGGCTTACAGCTCCATCGGCCATATGGGCTATGCGCTGCTGGGTCTGGCGGCGGGAACGCAGCTGGGCGTGCAAGGCATGCTGTTCTATCTGGCGTACTATGCGATCACCAACATCGGCGTGTTCGTCTGCATCCAGGCGATGCGGCGCGACGGCGATGCGGTGGAGACCATCGCCGATCTCGCGGGCCTGGCGCGCACGCGCCCACGTATGGCGTTTGCGCTGGCGGCGCTGATGCTGAGTCTGGCCGGCCTGCCGCCGCTGGCCGGTATCTTCGCCAAGATCTACGTCTTCCTGGCAGCGGTCGAGGCGCATCTCTACATCCCCGCCGCGCTCGGCTTCCTCGCAAGCTGCGTAGCCGCCTACTACTATCTGCGCATCGTCAAGGTGATGTATTTCGACGAGCCGGCGCGGCCCTTCGACCGCGACATGGGCGGCGGCATGGGAGCCATCCTGGCGCTCTCCAGCCTGTTCTCGATTCTGTTCGTATTCCTGCCGGGGCCGCTGGTCGATGCGGCGGGGATCGCCGCGCAGGCCTTGTTCCGGTGAGCGCGACCGTCGGGTGGCCGGTCGGTTACGCCCTGCTCGAACGCAACGTAATCGACTCCACCAACGAAGAAGCCCGCCGGCGCGCGGCGGCCGGCGAGAAGGGCCCGCTGTGGATCATGGCCGCTCGCCAGAGCGCCGGGCGCGGCCGCCGGGGCAGGGAGTGGCAATCGTCTCAGGGCAATCTCGCCGCCACGCTTCTGCTTCGCCCCGAAAAGCCGGCAGGGGAATGCGCCCAGCTTTCCTTCCTTGCCGCCTTGGCCGTGTCCGATATGCTGGCGCGGTTCGCTCCGCATGCCGATCTCGCTTTGAAATGGCCCAACGACGTGCTCGCCGGCGGGAGCAAGATCGCGGGCATTCTGCTGGAATCCGAAAGCAATGCCGAAGGAACGGCGGCCTGGCTTGCCGTCGGCATCGGCGTCAACCTTACCGCTTTCCCGGAGGACACGGAGTTTCCGGCGATTTCACTGGCTGCCATCGGCGCCGCGCCGCCCGCGCCAAAGGACGCACTGCTGCACCTCGCTGCCAGGTTTGCGAAATGGTATGAGGTCTGGCGAACGGTCGGCTTTGCACCGGTGCGCGAGGCTTGGCTGGCGCGCGCCTCCGGGCTCGGTTCGCGCATCCGCGCCCGGCTGGCAAACGAGGAGATCATCGGCGTGTTTCAGGGAATCGACGAAAGCGGCGCACTGCTTCTGGGTCTTCCCGGCGGCTTAACGCGCGCCATCGCGGCCGGCGAAGTGCTTTTCGGATAACGCCCATGCTCCTCGCCATCGACGCCGGTAATACCAACATCGTCTTCGCCGTGCACGACGGCAAAGAGGTCCGCGCCGAATGGCGCGCGGTGACCAAGACGACGCGCACCGCCGACGAATACGCCGTGCTGCTGTCGCCGCTGCTTCTGCTCAAAGGCTTGAGCTTTGCCGATTTCGACGCGGCGATCATCGCCACCGTTGTTCCGGCGGCCTTGTTCGATCTGCGCCAGCTTTGCCGGCGTTATCTGAATTGCGAGGCGCTGGTGGTGGGCGATCCGGCCGTCGACCTCGGCATCAAGGTTCGCATCGACCGGCCGGAGGCGGTGGGCGCCGACCGCTTAGTCAACGCGGTGGCGGCGCACGAGCGCTACAAAGGCCCATTGATCGTGGTGGATTTCGGTACGGCGACGACCTTCGATATCGTCGGCGAGAACGGCGATTACGAGGGCGGGGTCATCGCGCCGGGCATCAATCTCTCCGCGGAGGCGCTGCACAAGGCCGCCGCCATGCTGCCGCGCGTGGCGGTGGCGCGCACCCAGGCGGTCATCGGCAAGGACACGGTGCCGGCCATGCAGTCGGGTCTTTACTGGGGCTATATCGGACTGATCGAGGGCCTAGTGGCGCGCATCAAGGCGGAATACGCCAAGCCCATGACGGTGATCGCCACCGGAGGGCTGGCGAAGGTGTTCTACAAGCAGACTCCGGCGATCGACCATCTCGATCCCGATCTCACCATCCGCGGCCTGATCCAGATCTACGCGCGCAACGCGGCAAAGCGAACCGCGTGATGGAAAGTTGTACCTATCGTAACCATTTATCGTCATGGCCGCCCTTGAGGCGGCCATCCAGCCGGCGAGCGTCCGCGAGCCGAAAAGACTCTGGATGGCCGGGTCAAGCCCGGCCATGACGAATTAGGAAAATCCGGGATAGTGTCTCCAAGAACAGCACAGGACGACGAACTGGTTTTGCTCCCGCTCGGCGGCGCGGGCGAGATCGGCATGAACTTCAACGCCTACGGCTATGGCCCGGAGGGCGCGCGCAAGTGGATCGTGGTCGATTGCGGCGTGCTGTTCGGGCGCGAGGCGACGACGCCCGGCGTCGAGGTCATCATGCCCGACATCACCTTCCTGGCCGAACGCCGCGATGAGGTGCTGGGCATCATCGCCACGCATGCGCACGAGGACCATATCGGCGCCATCCATTATCTGTGGCCGACGCTGCGCTGTCCGGTCTATGCCACGCCGTTCACCGCCAAGCTGATCGAAGGCAAGCTCGAGGAAGCGGGGCTGAAGGAGCGCGTCCGCCTTCACGTCGTGCCGCTGCACGGCAAACTGAAGCTCGGGCCGTTCGAGATCGATTTCGTCTCGATCACCCATTCGATTCCCGAACCCAACGCGCTCGCCATACGCACGAAGCTGGGTGTCGTCGTGCACACCGGCGACTGGAAGATCGATCCCGAACCGCTGATCGGCGAAACCACGGATACCAACGCGCTGCAGAAACTGGGCGATGAAGGCGTGCTGGCGCTGGTCTGCGATTCCACCAATGCGCTGGTGGCGGGCGCGTCCGGCTCGGAATCCAAGGTGCGCGCGGCGCTCACCGATCTGATCGGCACGCTGAAGGGACGCGTGGCGGTCACCGCCTTCGCCTCCAACGTCGCGCGGCTGGACTCCATCGCCAAGGCCGCGCGCGTCCACGGCCGTGAGATCGCGCTGGTTGGCCGCGCCATGCACAAGATCGTCGAAGCGGCGCGCGCCACGGGGTATCTGGCTGACTTTCCGCGCATCGTTGACGAAGAAGAGGCGGCGGAGTTGCCGCCGCATCGGGTGCTTTATCTGTGCACCGGCAGCCAGGGCGAGACCCGCGCGGCGCTGACGCGCATCGCCGCGGGCGAGCATCCGAATGTCAGCCTCGGCCCCGGCGACGCGGTGATTTTTTCCTCGCGCATCATCCCGGGCAACGACCTTCAGATTTTCGCGCTGCACAACAAGCTGGCCGCGCTGGGAGTGGAAGTCCTTTCGGCCGAGGACCATTTCGTGCACGTCTCCGGCCATCCGGCGCGTGACGAGCTGGCGCAGATGTATCGCTGGACGCGGCCCAAGATCGCGGTGCCCGTGCATGGCGAGCTTCGCCACATGAGCGCGCATGTGCGCCTGGCGCGTTCGCTGCAAGTGCCGCAGGCGATCATGGTCGAGAACGGTCACATGCTGCGGTTGGCGCCGGGCAAGGCGCAGGTGATCGACGAAACGCCGGCCGGCCGCGTCCATCTGGACGGCCAGGTGCTGGTCTCGGAAGGCGCCGGCTTGTCGCGCGCGCGCCGCTCGCTCGGTTACGCGGGGATGATCGCAATCACGCTGGTGCTCGACGGCAAGGGCAGGGTGGCGGCCGATCCGGCGCTTGTCCTGGAAGGCATTCCCGAACCGGTCCACGCCGCGGTTCGCGACGCCGTGGAGGGGACGATCCGCCGTCACAATCCCAAGAACGACGACGAGGAGAAACTCAGGGAAACCGTTCGCCGGGCCGCGCGCGGCGCGGCCGAGGACGCCTGGGGCAAGAAGCCCGTGACGCGGGTAGAGGTCGTGTGGGTGTAGCTACATGCTGTCATGGCCCGCAAATGCGGGCCACCCAGTTCACATATGCACAAACCGCGAAAGTGACGCGAGGTCGCCAGTGTTTTTTGTAAGCGGAGAATCATACGATCACCTGGGTGGCCCGCACTAGGCGGGCCATGACACCGAGGTGTTGGAGAAAACCATGATCGGCCGTCTCAACCATGTCGCCATCGCCACGCTGGACATCGCGAAAGCGACCGCCGTCTATCGCGACCTGTTGGGCGCGAAGGTTTCCGCGCCGCTGCCGCAGCCCGATCATGGCGTCACCGTCGTGTTCGTCGAATTGCCCAACACCAAGATCGAGCTTCTGGAACCTTTGAGCGAGACCTCGCCCATCATGGGCTTTCTGAAAAAGAATCCGAACGGCGGCGTGCATCACCTCTGTTACGAGGTGGAGGACATCATCGCCGCGCGCGACGAGCTGGCGGCCCGAGGCGCGACCGTTCTGGGCACGGGCGAGCCGCGCATCGGCGCCCACGGCAAGCCGGTGCTTTTCCTGCACCCGAAGGATTTTGTCGGCACGCTCGTGGAGCTTGAACAGGCATGATCCACGGCGCCGTCCTCGTCAGCGCGTTCCTGATTCTCTGGTTTCTGGCGCTGTTCTGTCTGTTGCCGATTGGGTTAGGAGCCGTCGATCCTGAGACCGGCGCGCCGGTGAAGCCGCATCTCATGCGGAAGGCCGGCATCGCGACGGTCGTGGCGGTCGTGCTGTGGGCCGTGTTCTATGCGTTGATCGTGACGAAGGTGCTGAACATCTAGGATGCGGGCGGATCGGCCGTCGAAGGTGGGCGCTCGCCCAACTTGGCTCGGGCGAGCGCTACGCACTTACAAAAGAATCCGGGTCCCGCCGAACGACGACGGGCGAGCAAAAAACGCCTCTAACCCTGCAGCAGCCACTGCACCGTGACCGGTACGTCCTTGATCTCGTGGAACACGGCGCCCGTAACATAGGTATACGTGGCCGTACCCTTGGTGCCCCAGATGCCGTCGAGCGCGATCACGAGTTGGGTGACGTGCGGCGCGCCAAGCAGCGGCGGCACGGCGGTCCCTTGCACGGCATAGATCTGCTTTGCCGGACCGAGGCCCAGCGCATGGACCACACCATGAAACGCGTTGTTGGCATGCAGCGGCGGGTTGATCGCCTGGGTCAGCACCCCGTGGCCGGAGACGATGCTGCTGTCCGCCGGTACCGACAGGATCGCCTGCAGCGTCGGCGCGCCGGCGGCATGGGTGCCGATGGAGAAGACGCCGGTGTGCTGGAACGCATGCGTATTGCTAGCTTCAGTCATAATCTTGCTCCCAGTTTCGAAATGGTTGTCACGCGTTGTGTACTACCAGAGGTAGTATTATGATATAATTCAACTTATAGGATTTAGTCAATCAAGAATTCCATTAATTATAGGAACCGCTGATTACGGACGAACGCGCGTCAAATGCGCTGTCGCTTTCGACCACCGCGCGGTAACCGCAGCGTCCTCTGCCGCTTCTCGCGAATTTAGCTCCACGCGATTTTCGCCACGAACGCCAGCGCGATAATCACCACCGCGAAGTTCAAATCGCGCCAGCGCCAGGAAACGATCTTGATCGCCACATAAGCGATGAAGCCGATGCCGATGCCCGTGGCGATGGAATAGGTGAAGGGGATGGCGAGCGCGGTGAGCAGCGCGGGCGCGGCTTCGGTGATGTCGTCCCAGTCGATGTCCTTCAGGCCTTTTGCCATCAGCGCCGCAACGAAGACCAGCGCCGGCGCCGTGGCGTAAGCCGGCACGGCCGCGGCCAGCGGGCTCATGGCAAGGCTCATCACAAACAGCACGGCGACCACGACCGCCGTCAGCCCGGTGCGCCCGCCCGCCTGGATGCCCGCCGCGCTCTCGATATAGGCGGTGACGGGAGAGGTGCCGAGCGCGGCGCCGATCATCGTGCCCAGCGCGTCGGTCGTCAGCGCGCGCCGCGCGTTCGGCAGCCGGCCCTTCTCATCCAGGAGATTTCCCTGATACGCCACCGCGGTCAACGTGCCCGAAGTGTCGAGCATGTCGATCAGCAGGAACACCAGGATGCTGGTGAGCACCGCGTTTCCTGGCGAGCTGCTGTCGAACTGCATCGCCAGCCAGGTCGGGGCCAAGGAAGGCACGGGACTGGCGAGGACGGGCGCAATTTGCAAGCCCAGCGCGATGGCGACCGCCGTGGCGCCCACGATGCCGATCAGCACCGCGCCGATGACGCGGCGCGCGGCGAGCGCGAAGATCACGACGAACGTGCCGGCGGCAATCAGCACGGTCGGATTCGTCAGCACGCCCGCTTGCAGAAGCGTCTGCGGACTGGCGACGACCACGCCCGCATTGGCCAGCCCGATCAGCGCCAGGAAGAACCCGATCCCTGCCGCGATCGCCAGCTTCAGGCATTTTGGTATCGCGTTGATCAGCCATTCGCGCGCCGGGGTGATCGAGATCAGCACGAACAGGATGCCGGAGAGGAACACGCAGCCCAGCGCCAGCTGCCAATCGCCGTTCAGCGCGGGCACGACGGTGTAGGCGAAATAGGCGTTCAGCCCCATGCCCGGCGCGAGCGCCACGGGCAGCTTGGCGTAGAGCCCCATCAGCAGCGTCGTGATGGCGGCGGAGAGGCAGGTCGCGACGAACACCGCGCCCTGGTCCATGCCCGCGGCCGCAAGAATCTGCGGATTCACGAACATGATGTAGGCCATGGTGCAGAAAGTGGTGGCGCCGGCCACGATCTCGCGCTGGACGGTCGTGCCGTGCGCCGTCAGACCGAACATTTTGTCGAACATTTCCGCCCCCGCGACCCGAACATCCGAGGCGGCAAAATAAGCGAAGAAGCGGGCAAATCCAAAACGCGAAAGGCCGGGACGAACCCGGCCTTTCCCCCGCAGATTCCCGCGGAATTCTCCCCGAACTTGGCCGTTCTTTTTCCGGAGGCCTTACCGTCCGTTTATGTCTGTAACCGATAATGGAATTTCGAAAGATTGTCACGGATATTTCGGATCACGGCGATGGCGGGCAAGTTGGAAGGCGTTGGAATAGCTACCCTATTGGTTTCGTTGGCATTAGTTGCGCCACCGTACGCGGATGCCAAGCCGGGCGCTGCCAAAGTAGGCGCTGTCAATCGTGATAATACAGACACTTGCCAGCCAAATCTGGCGAGGGCGGACTATGTCGGCGGGGTGGACGTCTCGGGCAACCGAATTGCCCCCGCCGACATCGGCGTCGGGGTCGATCTAAGCCACGTTTCCGCGACCCCCATCCTGGTGCCCGGCCGCCACAGTCGGCATATGGAAATCATCGTCCGAGGCGTGGGGACGGCCAAACCGGCGCCGCCCTGCAAACACCCGTCCCGTTAACTTGACTTCGCGGGGCGCACCCCGGAGCGTGGGCCCATGCGTGTCTTGGCGTCAGTGGTCCTGGTCCTATGTTTGAGCTTTGCGGGCGCCCACGCGGCCGGCTCCTGGCGCATCCTCAAGGACCATTGGTCGGAGGCCGACGAGGAGGGCTTCGGTCAGTTTGTCGCCGCCATCGGCGACAGCGATTGCAGTTCGTCGGAGAGCTGCCTGCGCGATCCGGCCAATCCCTACCGCGCCACCGACCAGCGTTTTCTCGACATCGACGTCGACTGCGCCAAGTGGCCGTATCTCTTGCGCGCCTATTACGCCTGGAAGAACGGCTTGCCGCTTTCCTATGTCGATGGGGTCAGCGGTGCCGGCGGCGATCTGCGTTTCACCAAGACGGCCAACCGCGCCGTCGCGCGCCACGATCTCATCGACCGCGGCAACGGCATCGACGGGCCGAGCGCCATCCGCGAGGTGATCGGCACGGTGTTTTCCGGCACCTACCGCACCGATGCCACGGAGCATCGCGGAATGCTGTCGGATTTCTATTCGCCGGCGCTGCAGCCGGGAACCATCCATCCCGGCAGCGTGGTTTACGATGTCAACGGCCATGTCGGCATCGTCTACAAGGTCGATGACGACGGGCGCATCTATTACATGGACGCCCATCCCGATTTCACGATCAGCCGCAGCGTCTATGGCGCCCAATTCGGCCAAAGCCCGCTCAGGCTGGGCGGCGGCCTGAAGAACTGGCGTCCGTTCAAGCTTGTCGGCGCGCATAAGGATTCGGCGGGGCATCTCATCGGCGGGCATATGGCGTTCGCGGAAAACGACCAGATTGCCGATTTCTCTATCGTCCAATATGTCGGCACGCAGCCTAATCCGAAGCAGGACGTGAAGAAGGCGCGCTTCTTCTACGACGGCGAAGAACTGGGCTTCTACGAATATGTGCGGGTGGCGGTGTCGGGCGGGAAGATGGATTTCAATCCCATCTACGAACTCAAGGCCACAATGAAGACACTGTGCAACGACCTGGGCGACCGGGCGCAGTATGTCGACCTCGACATCAAGGACAACGTCGCGAACCGGCCGCATCCCTCGCGTTTGCCCGATAACATTTACGGCTCCGACAATCAGGAATGGGAGACCTATTCCACGCCCTCGCGCGACGCGCGCATCAAGGCGGCGTTCGCGCAGTTCTACAAGGACCTCGCCGAGATGATCGATCTGTGGGTCCACCGCGACGCGCGCATCGTCTATGACGGCTACGACCTGCAGAAGGATTTACGCAAGGCCTATCTGGCCGGATCGAAGGCCTGCACGATCACCTATCTCAATTCCGCCATGCGGCCGGTGTCGATGAGTTTCGACGACATGATGCACCGGCTGTTCGCTATGTCGTTCGATCCCTTCCACTGCATCGAACTGCGCTGGGGCGCCAGCGGAGAGGAGCGCGACAGCTGCCCGGATTCCACTCCCAAGCTGAAATGGTACGAGGCCGAGCAGCGCCTCAGGAACCAGCCCGACCGCACCTACGACATCCAGATGGGCTTCGATCTGAACGAGCTGAACCGGCATGTGAAGGGGTCCGGCATCGACCAGCCCCCGCCGGTCGACATCACCGCCCTGATCGACGCCATGCCCGGCCAAGTGCCGTTCACCCCGATGACGCCGGTGGGGCGGTAGTTATCTCAACCTGTCTTTGCTTCCAAATATGATCGCTGACGATCCAGTGCCGAGAGTGTGAAGGCCAAACTCTCCATTAAGCACACTCGATCGTATTCTCTGGTTCGGCCAACCAGCGCTCCGCGGCGGTTTGCTTGTTGGATTACCGTGCGGCCGTTATGGAGCGTATGGTGCCAATACTCCTTGCGAACGCGTGGCGAACGCCGCTTCATCGCACCCACAATCGAATTTGCGGTATTCCAATCCAGGTTACCGATCAAATAGATGTCACCCAAAGCCCGGATCAGCTTGTTGTGCGAAAGCTGCGCGGGCTTGTAGGAGCTCGAATTCACTTTCGTCTCGGTGATTAGTATGTCCAAGCCGGTTAGCCAGTTGGGACGAATGAACACACCGTCGATGCCGTGGCCTGCATCATCCAGTTTCGAAGGAAGCTGACGCCAGCCTTGTTGCGTCAGGATGACCGCGGTGAGAATCTCTCCGAAGTCACCCTTCGGGCCGTTCGGGTTATTACCCTTGAATGCGAGTCGCGCTTCGCTCCATCGCGGCGGCTGAGCGAAGGATACGCGGCTCCAGAGCAGGTAGAGCCCTACACCCGCGAAAAGAACGCCCAGAAGTACTGCTTGCCACATCGCCTAATCCCCCCGCAGCCCAATATACATGGATGAAAGGGCATTTGCTCCCGGGCGTCAGGTTCCTTATGAATGGCGCCCGATTGTTTCGTTCCGGATACCCCATGCGCCTCACCCGCTATTTTCTTCCCTTGCTCAAGGAAACCCCCGCCGAGGCGCAGATCATCTCCCACCGGCTGATGCTGCGCGCCGGCTTGGTCCGCCAGGAGGCCGCCGGCATCTATGCCTGGCTGCCCTTGGGCTTCCGCGTGCTGCGCAAGATCGAGCAGATCGTCCGCGAGGAAATGGACCGGGCAGGGGCCGTCGAAATCCTGATGCCGACCCTGCAGCAGGCCGAGCTGTGGCAGGAGAGCGGCCGCTACGACGCCTATGGCAAGGAAATGCTGCGCATCGAGGACCGCCACGAGCGCAAGCTGCTTTACGGCCCCACCAACGAGGAGATGGTGACGGAAATATTCCGCTCCTATGTGCGGTCGTATAAGGCGCTGCCGCTCAACCTTTATCACATTCAGTGGAAATTCCGCGACGAGGTCCGCCCCCGTTTCGGCGTGATGCGCGGCCGCGAGTTCCTGATGAAGGACGCTTATTCGTTCGACCTCGATAAGGAGGGCGCGAGAAGATCCTACAACAGGATGTATGTGGCCTATCTCAGGACGTTCTCGCGCATGGGGCTGGTCACCATCCCGATGCGCGCCGAAACCGGCCCCATCGGCGGCGATCTCTCCCACGAGTTCATCGTCCTGGCGGACACCGGCGAAAGCCAGGTCTATTGCCACAAGGACCTGCTCGACATGCCGATCCCGTCCGCGGACGTGGATTTCGACGGCGATCTCGAACCCATCGTGCGCCAGCGCTCCAATCTCTATGCCGCGACGTCGGACGTGCACGACCAGGCGCGCTTCGAGGCGGAAGTTCCCGAGGACAAGCGCCTGTCCGCGCGCGGCATCGAGGTCGGCCAGATTTTCTATTTCGGCACCAAATATTCCGTGCCGATGAAGGCGGTGGTCGCCGGACCAGACGGCAAGGAAGTGCCGGTGGAAATGGGCTCCTACGGTGTCGGGGTGTCGCGGCTGGTCGGCGCGATCATCGAGGCTTCCCACGACGAAGCCGGGATCGTCTGGCCTGAGCCGGTGGCGCCGTTCGACATCGGCCTGGTCAACCTCAAATCCGGCGACGCCAAGACCGATGCCGCGTGCGAAGACCTTTACGCGCGGCTGAAAACCGCTGGCAAAGACGTGCTCTACGACGATACCGGCGAGCGCCCGGGCGCGAAATTCGCCGGCATGGATTTGATCGGGCTGCCCTGGCAGGTGGTGGTCGGCCCGCGCGGGCTGGAGAAGGGCCTGGTGGAAGTCAAGAACCGCAAGACCGGCGCCAAGGAAGAACTCTCCGCGGATGCCGTGTTGAACAAATTTGCACGGGCCGGCGGCACATGACCGCCGATACCAGACCCTTCGCGCCGTTCGAGTGGATGTTGGCGCTGCGCTATCTGCGCGCCAAGCGGGCGGAGAGTTTCATCTCGGTCATCTCGATGATTTCGCTGGTCGGCATCGCGCTGGGCGTGGCGACGCTGATCATCGTCATGGCGGTGATGAACGGGTTCCGCCACGAGCTGTTTTCGCGCATCCTTGGCTTGCAAGGGCACGCCGTCGTGCAGGGCATCGAAGGCTCTCTGCCGAATTTCGATCGCGTCGCGATGCGGGTGCGCGCCGTGCCGGGCGTGATCCGCGTAGCGCCCATCGTCGACGGGCAGGTGATCGCAAGCTCGGGCGGGAGTACCACCGGCGTGCTGGTGCGCGGCCTGCGCAGGGCCGACCTGAAATCGCTGACCACGGTCTCCAAGACGCTGTCGGAAGGCGCGCTCGAACATTACGACAGCGAGGACTCGCTGATCATCGGCTCGCGGCTGGCGCAACGGCTCAGGATCGTGCCGGGCATGAAGGTCACGCTGATGATGCCGCGCGGCGACGTCACGCCGTTCGGCATGACGCCGCGCATCAAGACCTACACCGTCGCCGGCACCTTCAACATCGGCATGAGCGAATACGATCAGACCTTCGTGTTCATGCCGCTCGCGGAAGCGCAGCTCTTTTTCAACATGGGCGAGACGGTCAACGGTTTGGAAACGATGGTCGCCGATCCCGACAAGATCGACGACATGGCCGTGTCGATCGCGCGCGCCGCCGGGCCTTACGCGCGGGTGGTCACCTGGAAGGACATGAATTCGACCTTCTTCGGCGCCATCCAGACGGAACGCAACGTGATGTTCCTGATCCTGACGCTGATCATCCTGGTGGCGGCGCTGAATATCGTCTCGGGCCTTTACATGCTGGTGAAGGACAAGTCGTCCGACATCGCCATCCTGCGCACCATGGGAGCCACGCGCGGGGCAATCATGCGCGTGTTCCTGATCGCCGGCGTCAGCATCGGCGTGATCGGGACGTTCCTCGGTTTCGTCATCGGCGTGCTGTTCTGCGAGAACATCGAGAGCATCCGCCAGTTCCTGTCCTCGCTCACCGGCACGACACTGTTCAATCCGGAAATCTATTTCCTCAGCCGCATGCCGGCCGAAATGGACCCCGCCGAAGTGATCGCCGTCGTGCTGATGTCGCTGACGCTCACCTTCCTGGCGACGCTTTATCCGTCCTGGCGCGCCGCAAGGCTCGATCCGGTGGAGGCGCTGCGCTATGAGTAACGCCTTCGCCGTTGCCGCTTTGCGCCTGGACGCGGTCGCCCGCACCTACAAAGAGGGCGAGGGCCAGCTCGAAGTTTTCCGCAATGTGAACCTGACCCTGGCGCCGGGCGAGCTGGTGGCGCTGGTGGGACCGTCGGGCGCGGGAAAATCCTCGCTGCTGCACATGGCGGGCCTCTTGGAAGCGCCGAGCGCCGGCGAGATCGTGATCGCGGGCGCGCTGGCCTCCTCGCTCTCCGACGCCGAGCGCACGCGCATCCGCCGCGACACCATCGGCTTCGTCTATCAGGCGCATCATCTGCTGCCGGAATTCACCGCGCTCGAGAATGTCGTCATTCCGCAGCTCATCGCCGGCAAGCGCCGCAAGGATGCCGAGGCCGAAGCCGCGCGGCTGCTGACCATGATGGGCCTCGAGAACCGCCTGACGCACCGCCCGTCGCAGCTTTCGGGCGGCGAGCAACAGCGCGTGGCGATCGCGCGCGCGCTGGCGAATAAACCGCGGCTTCTGTTGGCCGACGAGCCCACTGGCAATCTCGATTCGCGCACCGCGACGGGTGTCTTCGATGCGCTCGTGGCCATCGTACGGGCGGAAGGATTGGCGGTGCTCGTCGCCACGCATAATCTCGCGCTTGCGGCCAAGATGGATCGCGCGCTGATCCTGCACGAAGGGCGGCTGATCGACGGCGGAAAACTCGGAGCCAATCCTTCATGACCCAACGGCAATGGAACGCCGTCGATCGCTATTTCGCGGATTTGTTGATAGCGCCCGACGCAGCGTTGGACGCCGCGCGTGACGCAAGCCGGGTAGCCGGCTTGCCGGATATCGCCGTGGCGCCCAACCAGGGCAAGCTGCTGTACCTGCTGGCCCGCATGCTGGGAGCCAAGAGGATCCTGGAGATCGGCACGCTAGGCGGCTACAGCACCATCTGGCTTGCCCGCGCCCTGCCGCCCGACGGCAAACTGATTACCCTTGAATACGATCCGAAGCATGCCGAGGTGGCGCGCGCCAACATCGCCCGCGCCGGTCTGGCGGAGGTCGTCGAAGTGATCACGGGCCGCGCGTTGGATACGCTGCCGAAGCTCTCGGGCCCGTTCGATTTTTTCTTTATCGACGCCGACAAGATCTCCAACGCAGATTATTTCCATTGGGCGCTGAAGCTTTCGCGGTGCGGCAGCGTGATCGTGGTCGACAATGTCGTGCGCGACGGAGAGGTGGTCGACGCGAAGAGCGCCGATCCGGGTGTGACGGGCGTGCGCCGGCTGATGGACTATATCGCTTCCGAGCCGCGCATCTCGGCCACCATCCTGCAGACCGTCGGCGTTAAAGGCTATGACGGGCTTGCCCTCGCGCTGGTGATTGGCGATTGAAAACAATGGCTTGCTTCCCCCCTTGACAAGCGTGGTAGGCTGCTTGGCGTAGAATTCCTGGAAGAAATCGATGAGCCCGCTGTCGCTTCTTTTGTCCCTGTTGGCGGTGGATTTGCTGGCTGTCATCAGCCCCGGTCCGGCCTTTGTGATGGTGTCGCAGACGTCCGTCCGGCACGGCGCGCGAACCGGCATCGCCGCCGTCTTCGGCATTGTCATTGCCGTATGGATTTGGTGTGCCGTCGTTCTTTCCGGGCTAACCTTTCTGTTTCAAATCGCGCCTTGGCTTTATGGCGCCATGAAACTCGCGGGCGGCGCCTATCTCATTTATCTCGGGCTGAATCTGTTGCGCGCACGGGCGGACGAGAGCGCAAGCGCGCCTCTGAACGAAACGAAATTCTCCTCGCGAAACGGCTACATGAAAGGGCTCTTGGTTGGGCTGACCAATCCGAAGGCGGTGGTCTATTTCAGCAGTATCTTCACGCTGTTCGTGAAACCGGGCTCGCCGGTCTGGTTGCAAGCCGCCGCGGTCGGCATCGCAACCTTCGACACGCTGGTCTGGTATGGCCTTGTCGGCGTGCTGTTCTCGCGGCCAGCCGTCCGGCAGGTCTATGGCCGCCTTCGTCACTGGATCGAGCGCGCCGCGGGGGCGGTGATGGTGGCATTCGGCGCGCGGCTCATCCTGGCCAAGGACTAGCCGCCAAAGGCCAGATGGGCCATATCTGATCCCTGTTTGTTCTTGACAGAACAAAGATAGAACATTTATGGTCTTGGCCCAACGCCCGCCTTCGCCAATTCGCTTACGTGCATTGCGCTTCGGCGGACGGAAGCTTCGGCGGGCAAAATGGAGAGGGCTATGGCTTGGCTCAAAGATGCGGCTGCGGGTGTCAGGCTGGTGATTATTCTGGTTTCGTCCTTCGTCTTGACGACCGCAGCACAAGCATTTTTCACCGTCGGATGAACTTGCTGTGGATGAAGCGGGTGTGCGGCCTCGCTTAGACGCGCCGGCCGCCGATACTTCCTCCCGATAAGCCAATCGGATCGAGAGACGTGATGGCTGAGGCGAAGAAACCCGCCGGGTTCGTGCATCTTCGGGTGAAGAGCGCCTATTCGCTGCTCGAGGGAGCTGTGCGTCCGAAGGAGCTAGCCGATCTGGCGCGCGGGGGCGGGATGCCGGCCGTCGCGGTCACCGACGTCAACAATCTGTTCGGCGTCTTCGAAATCTCCGAGACCTTGGCCAAAGCGGGCGTGCAGCCCATCGTAGGCTGCTTGCTGGCAGTGGAGTTGTTGGGGAAGACGACGGGGCAGGGATCGCGCAGCAAGCCGCCTTGCATGCCGCTGCTGGTGCAGAACGAAGCCGGCTATCGCAATCTGACCAAGCTGCTCAGTGCGGCCTATCTGGGCGCCGAACCGGGCGACTGGCCGCATGTGACAGCTGCCGCTCTGGCGGATCATTCGCAAGGGTTGATCGCGCTCACCGGCGGGCCCGGAGGGCCTCTCAATCGTCTGATCGTGGAGGGTCAGCCGGAAGCCGCCGCGGCGCTGCTCGACCGTCTCGCCGCCATTTTTCCGAGCCGACTTTATGTCGAGCTACAGCGCCACGGTCTCGCCGAGGAGCGCGCCGCCGAAGACGGGCTGATCGATCTCGCTTACGCCAAGGCCTTGCCGCTGGTGGCGACCAACGATGTGCATTTCGGCCCCGCCGAGATGTACGAGGCGCATGACGCGCTGCTCTGCATCGCCGACGGCACCTTCGTCTCGCAGGACGACCGCAGGCGCCTGACCCGCGAGCACCGCTTCAAGTCGGCGGCCGAGATGACCGCGCAATTCGCCGACCTGCCCGAAGCGATCGAGAATACGATCGAGATCGCCCGCCGCTGCGCCTTCCGCCCCAAACGGCGCGATCCCATACTGCCGCAATTCGTGCCGGAATCCGGGCGTACCCCGGAAGACGAGATTCGCGTGCAGGCCGAGGCGGGTTTGGCGCGGCGTCTGGCGCAGCACGGCCGCCATGCCGAGAAAGAAGTCTACCGCACGCGCCTGGAATATGAGCTCGGCGTCATCATCAAAATGCAGTTCGCGGGCTATTTCCTGATCGTCTCCGACTTCATGAAATGGACGCGGGCGCACGGCATCCCCGTGGGCGTGCGCGGCTCGGGCGCCACCTCTCTGGTCGCCTGGGCGCTGGACATCACCAACCTCGATCCCATCCGCTTCGGTCTGTTGTTCGAACGCTTCCTCAATCCCGAACGCATCTCGATGCCGGACTTTGACATCGATTTCTGCCAGGAGCGGCGCGACGAGGTGGTACGCTACGTGCGCGATAAATACGGTCACGACAAGGTGGCGCACATCATCGCGCTGGGTTCGCTGCAGGCGCGCGCCGCCGTGCGCGATGTTGGGCGCGTGCTGCAGATGCCGCTGGGGCTGGTCGATCGCATCGCCAAGCTGATCCCCAATCCGCCCGGCCGCCATGTCGAACTGCGCGACGCCATGGAAAGCGAGCCCCGGCTACAGCAGATCGCCGAACAGGAACCGATGGCCGAACGGCTGTTCTCCATCGTCGAGAAGATCGAAGGGCTTTACCGCCACGCCTCCACCCATCCCGCGGGCGTGGTGATCGGCGACCGCCCGCTGGACGAGCTTCTGCCGCTTTACCGCGATCCGCGCTCGGAGATGCCGGTCACGCAATTTGATTACGAGGATGCGGAAAAAGCCGGCCTGGTAAAGTTCGACTTCCTGGGCTTGAAAACGCTCACCGTCATCGCCAAGGCGGAAGAACTGCTCAAGCGCCGCGGCATCGAACTCGACACCCAGAACATCGATTTCGACGACCGCGCCACCTTCGACATGCTGGCGCGCGGCGACAGCGTGGGCGTGTTCCAGCTCGAAGGCGCGGGCATGCGCGACCTGATGCGCAAGATGAAGCCCGACCACATCAACGATCTGGTCGCGCTGGTGGCCCTCTATCGCCCGGGCCCGATGGAGTCGATCCCGAAATACATCGCCTGCAAGACCGGCAAGGAGGCGCCGGACTATCTGCATCCGATGCTGGAGCCGATCCTGAAGGAAACCTTCGGGGTGATGACGTATCAGGAAGACGTCATGCGTATCGCCCGCGAGCTGGCCGGCTACTCGATGGGCCAGGCCGATCTGCTGCGCCGCGCCATGGGCAAGAAAATCCCCTCCGAAATGGCCAAGCACCGCGAATTGTTCATCAAGGGCGCGGGCGAGAAGGGGATTCTCCCGTCCGTCGCCGAACAGATTTTCGAACAGGCGGCGAAGTTCGCCGGCTACGGCTTCAACAAGGGCCATGCTGCGGCCTATGCGCAAGTCGCCTACCAGACCGCTTATCTGAAGGCGAATTATCCGGTCGAATTCCTGGCTGCCTCCATGACGCTGGACATCGGCAACACCGACCGGCTGAACGTCTTCCGTCAGGAAGCCGGGCGGCTCGGCATCAAGGTCCTGCCGCCGGATATCAACCGCTCCGAAGCGTTCTTCGCCTGCGACGCCGAGGCCCGCGTCATCTATTACGCGCTCGCGGCCGTGAAGGGCGTGGGCCGCCAGGCGATGGACCACGTCGTCGCCATCCGCCACGCGGCCGGCCCGGCTACGCCTAAAGGCTTCGCCGTGGCAAGTGAATCTCACTTGGCACGCCGTAGCTTTAGCGAAGGCGGCCCGTTCAAGAGCGTCGGCGATTTCGCCGCGCGCGTGGACCCGAGGCTGGTCAACAAGCGCGCCTTTGAAAGCCTGGTGCGCGCCGGCGCCTTCGATGCGCTCAATCCCAACCGCCGCCAGATGGTCGAGTCCGCCGAGCTGTTGCTCGACAGCGCCGCGCGCAACGCGCAGGAACGCGAGAGCGGGCAGACGAGCCTGTTCGGAGGTCCGGCGCAGGACGAGAGCGAAGTGCGCCTGCCCGCGGTTCCCGATTGGCCGGCACACGAAAGGTTGAGCGAAGAGTTCAACGCCATCGGCTTCTACCTCTCGGGCCATCCGCTCGACAATTACGGTACGGCACTGACCAGGCTGCAGGCCATCACCTACGCGCAGCTTTTGGAGGATCGCCGCTCCTCGTCGCAGCCGACCCTGGCGGGAACCGTCGTGCGCAAGTCCGAACGGCGCAGCCGCAACGATCAGAGCTACGCCTTCGTTTCGTTTTCCGACGCCACGGGCATGTACGAAGTGATGTTCTTTCCGGAAGTGCTGACCGCCTCAAGGCCGCTGCTGGAAGCGGGCAGGTCCGTCCTTCTGAAAGTCAGCGCCACCTGGGAGGGCGAGGAGATGAAACTTCGCGCGCTTTGGGTCAAGGACCTCGACAGCGAAGCTGCGCAAGCGGGCGAGGGCTTGCGCGTGCGCCTGAACGATTCCTCCGCGCTCGGCGCGCTGGCGGAGCAATTGCGCCAGCCCGGCAAGGGCATCGTCACGCTGGTCGTACCCGGCGCGCCGGGAGAGGAAGTCGAAATCGCGCTGCCCAAGCGCCATCAGGTGAGTGTGGCGATGAAGGACGCAATCAAAACCCTGCCGGGTGTCGTGGCGGTGGAGTCGGTGTGAAGCCGTTTGCGATCGGACGGAATCAAATACTCGCTTGTCATGGCCCGCGACTGCGGGGGGGTAAAGGAACATGACGGAAACTTGGCATCAAGCGACCAAATCTCATCGGTACTGTTACAGTTTGAATTTTAGGGGACAGACGAGAAAACAGCTCCGCCTTCAGGTGGTCCGAAGCCATTAGAGTCTTACGCCCAACCGTGTGCCGCCATGCAGGCCATTAAAAGGCTCGCGCTTTCGGCGTACCCGCTGCTGGAAGAACCCATATTTCCATATACGTATGCGCCTGAAACAGGTGTTCTTGCTTGCTGCAAGCATGTGTAGCGGTCTTGGGCATACATTTGATAGGTGGCGTTGGGCTTAGACCATTTAATGATTCGCGGCTTGCTAAAGAGCGCACATCCACTTGCGCTTAAGGCCAACGCCACGATCACTAAATAGGCTAACATCTTGCGCATGTTCCCCTCCCGCTTGCGCTGTGCAATTATACCCCTGCGCTAAAGGAACCCCAAGCCTATGATTGAACTTGAGAAAGAAATCGCCCGTTTGCAGGAAGCAATTGAGCACTATAGGCGACTAGAGAAGTGAGCCGAAATGATGGGGTGAGGCAACAAACTGCGGGTTCATT
>JBEKMG010000017.1:0-41451 GCA_050008635.1 Rhizomicrobium sp. | reverse complement strand
ATGACGACGTCGACCGGCCCCGCCGCGCGCACGGCATTGATCACCTGTTCCGGATAGCGAAAGTCCACCCGATCGAGGTGCAGCGCGCGGATCGAGAGGGACGCCTGGTCGGATGCAGCGCGTATAAGCTCGCGCGCCAATTGCCCGACCGTGCCGAACTGTAGAACGGCGATACGTTTTGCCTCCGTCATAAATTGTGCCGCCCCTTTGCTTCAGAAACCCAGAACGAACGGGCTATCGAGTTGCGTGAACGTCGGCAGCTCACGGTCTTTGGCCGAGAGGTTCGCGCCGGCGAATTGCGGCCATACGATCCCAAGCGCCGGATCGTTCCAGCGAACGCCGGCTTCGGCTTCGGGGGCATAATAGTCCGTCGCTTTATAGAGCACCTCGGTTGCAGGCTCGAGCGTGCAGAAACCGTGCGCAAATCCTGTCGGAATCAGGAGCTGATGCCAATTCTCGGCACTCAATTCGGTGACATCGTGCCGGCCGTAGGTGGGCGAGTTTTTCCGAATATCGACAAAAACGTCGAATATCCGCCCGCGCGTGACGCGTACGAGTTTGGCTTGCGCCTTGGGCGGGGCCTGGAAATGAAGCCCACGCACCGTGCCGCGCTCGCCCGACAGCGAATGATTGTCCTGAACGAAGGTGAGCGTAATCCCGACTTCCGCCAAACTCTTCGCGCTGTAAGTCTCCGAGAAGAAACCGCGCGCGTCGCTGAACCGTTTTGGAGTGATGAGCAGCGGGCCTTCGATGGGAAACTTGCGAATGTCGAGCGTCATATCGTGGTGCCCACCTTCGCTTCGCTGACCACCGATTCCGCGCCGAGTCCGAGCCGTCCGCCGGCAAATCCGCGTTCGCGGATCGCCTGCCACCACCAACGGTTTTCCAGATACCAGGCGACTGTGCGACGCATGCCTTCCTCTACGGTCACGCCGGGGCTCCAGCCCAGCTCACGCTGAATCTTAGTCGAGTCGATCGCATAGCGCAGATCGTGCCCGGGCCGATCGGTCACGAAGGTAATAAGCCGTTCGTGCGGCCTATGCGGACTTTCGGGCAGAAGCGTGTCAAGCGTTCGACATAGCAGCCGGACAAGATCGATATTCTTCAATTCGTTCCGTCCGCCGACATTGTAGCTTTCGCCGATCGTTCCGCGGCCGAGGATCGTGAGCAGCGCGTCCACATGATCCTCGACAAACAGCCAATCGCGGATATTCGCGCCGGCGCCATAGACCGGAATGGGCTTGCCTTCCATCGCCGCAAGGATCACGACCGGGATGAGTTTCTCCGGAAACTGATAAGGTCCGTAATTGTTTGAACAATTGCTCAGGACAACCGGCAGGCCGTAAGTGTGATGCCAGGCGCGCACGAGCATGTCCGACGATGCCTTGCTGGCCGAATAGGGCGAGTTGGGTGCATAGGCCGTGGCTTCCGTGAAGGATCCCTCCGCGCCCAGCGATCCGAATACTTCGTCGGTCGAAACGTGATGAAACCGGAAGAGTGCTCTGCGCTCCGGCGGCAAGCGTTCATAATGCGCGCGCGCGCACTGAAGCAGCGTGTAGGTACCAAATATGTTTGTTTCGATGAAGGCTGCAGGCCCGTCTATGGAGCGGTCAACGTGAGACTCCGCAGCAAGGTGCATCACTGCATCGGGATCATAGGTCTCGAACACACGTCGAAGCTCTGCACCATCGCAAATATCGACGCGTTCAAACGCATATCTGTCGTTTGGGAGGACTCCGTTCAGGCTTTCAAAGCTCGCTGCATAGGTCAACTTGTCGACATTTACGACATGATGGTTCGTGCTGCGCAGGCAATGACGCACAACGGCAGAACCGATGAACCCCGCCCCACCGGTGATCAGAAGACGCATCCCATTCCCCTTTGATCCCGCCGTATTCGAGCCCAGAGGTCTCCAGCTTGGTCTCTCTGGAATACTTCACCTTAACCCATCCATACCAATTGAAAAACTATAACGCGAAGCCCCTCAGCAGGCCAGAATACTACTACGGTGAGTTAGCGTTGTAGCTGATACAATCTAGCGACTCCGGATTTCTGCACATCCATGTGTTCGATGTAGCGCATGACCATGTCGGGGGATTTCCAGCCACCGGCGTGCATGATGGCGCCGAGATCAATGCCGGCGGCAGCCATGTCCTGGGCGGCGCCGACGCGCATGGAATGTCCTGAGAGTTTCGCGATAAGGGTTTTGTCGAGATCGGCATTGCGGGCGCGGTCTTTGAGAATGCGCGCGACCGAGTAGGGATGGAGGGCGTTGGGCATGAGCTGCGTGCCGTGGATGCCACGGAAGATCGGTCCGGTTTTCAGGCTTGAGGTGCTGAGCCAGCGATGTAGATGCACGAGAGTTTCGGCGGACAGGTAGGCTAAGCGGCCGTCGCCGAATTGATCGGCTTTCGATTTACGTACCAGGATCGTGCCGGAGCCGTCCGGCTTGATTATTAGGTCGTCGATCCGGAGTTGAACGAGTTCGGCGCGGCGGCAGAGCGTGTCGTAGCCTGCGGCCATCATGGCGCGGTCGCGGAGGCCTTGCGGGTCGGCGGGACAAGCTTTGATGAGCCTCTGTTTCAGCGGGCTGGTGAGGCCGAGGGCTTGTTCTTGGCGGCGGCCTTTCTGGCGAAAGACCGTGCGTGTAGCGAGGTTCACTTCTTCGGTGCGGACGGGGTCATCGAGTTTCAATAGCCGGTGAATTTTGGCGATGGCGGCGCGGCGCCGGCTGACTGTGGCTGGCGCCGCGCTTTTGCTTTGGTCGATCACAAAGGCCGCCACGGTTTCCGGCGTCGCGGGGAGCGCTGATCGGCGCTTCTGCTGGCACCATGCCTCGAAGATCGTGAAGTCGGCGCGGTAGGAGCGGATGGTGTTGGTGGAATAGGCGCCCTCCATTTTGGCCAAGGCCGGTTTCCAGCCATGGTCCGATCCTCTGGGAGGGCTTTTGGCCCTCCCTGTCGTTGATAGCCTTTGTGGCACCACCATGGTAGGTCTATAAGACATGTGAGGCACCGTTGCAGAGACTGAGAGTATTATATATGATACAGCAAGTATCATTGTCAATACCGAAATGATCACAGCCGGACAAATCCGCGCCGCGCGCGCCTTTCTTCGCTGGACAATGCAGGATGCGGCTGGGAAATCGGGCGTCAGTCTGCCGACGATAAAGCGCCTCGAATTAATGGTGGGCGTTCCGGCCAGTCGGAGCCAGACGCTGGTGGATCTTCAGCGCGCCTTCGAAGCCGCTGGCGTCGAATTCATCGGCTCGCCGGACGACGGGCCGGGGGTCAGGCTCAGACCCGTTCCGGCTGGAAAGCAGCGCCGCCGCTGAGGGAGCAACTATAAGTTGCAATTGGGGGCCGACACAGGCTCCTTTCCTTTTTTAGGGCGGGAAATATTCCGGTTGGTTGTATCGCCCTATGATTTTCGATGGTTGTTTTTTAAATGCGATAACTGCCGCTATCACAACGCCTGTCCGGCTGGCCGAGGTTCGTACTTTTGTACGGGAATGGCGCACCGGGCAGGATTCGAACCCGCGGCCCCCAGATTCGTAGGCCTATATTCCTAAGTCACTCAGGGCGCCACCCTGGTCAATAAGGGTTCGCGACCAACCACTTACCCGACATTATACGTCACGCGCGGCCACTCCAGGTCACTCCTGGAACACAGCCGCGCGGTGTTTCGGCCGGTGTTTTCGGAGGCGTGCGATGGCTGTGATGAACCTGACCGAGGCGCGGATCAACGCGCTTGCCCTCGGGTCTGGAATATGGCGCGACGAGCAGGCCAAGGGGCTCATGGTGATCTGCCACGCCTCGACCAAGACCTACGCGGTCCAGGGGGACGTGCGGCGCGGTGGTCGCCACATCCGCACCGTCCGGATCAAGATCGACCGCTGCGACCGAATGGGGCTCCGCGAGGCACGGCGGCACGCCAAGGAACTGATGAGCCAGATACAGTCCGGCGTCGATCCGACCTCGAAGCCGCGCGAAACGGGCATGACGGTCGCGCAGGCGTATGAGGCGCACGTCTCGGAGCGCGAACTGAGGCCGAGCACGTCGATCAGCTACCGGGAGCACATCGACAAGTACCTGCGGAGCGTGCGCGGCCGCGCGGTGGCCGACCTGAGCCGCCAGGACGTTCGGGACCTGTTCGAGCAGCTCCGGTCCCGGCACGGCCAGACGACGGCAGCCGGCGCGATGCGGACCCTTCGGGCGATCATCAATACGGCGATGCGGATCGACGAGACGATCACGTCGAATCCGATGGTGGCGATCCGCATCCCCGTGCCGAAGCCGAGACAGGTCGCGGAGATCGACTATGCCCTCTGGTGGAAGCGCTGCGAGGTGCTGAGTGCTGTCAGGCGAGACCTGCACAGGACGATGATGCTCACGGGTGCACGCAAGACTACGCTGCTGCTCCTCGGACGGTCGGACGTTGACCTCGACACTGGCATTCTTCGGTTCCGCCACATGAAGGTCGGCGGCGAGTTACTCTACCCCATGGGCGAGTTCCTCGCTGAGATGCTTCGCAAGCGCATGGCCGACGACGAGCCCCTCAGGAGCGATTGGCTCTGGCCATCGCCGACGAGCGAGAGCGGGCGGACCGTCGAAGCCAAGGAGAAGAAGTCGAAGGGCCTGCCCAGCCCGCACGAGTACCGGCACCTGAACCGCACTCTTGCGATCGCCGCCGGCGTGCCCTACGCGGAGAGCGCCCTGCTTCTCGGGCACCGACTCCCCGGCGCGAGCGGCGGCTACGTCCACCGCGAGCACCTCGTCGAACACCTGCGGCCGCACGCACAGGCCATCGAGACGTTGATTCTCTCGCGGGCGATCAAGCCGGAGGCATCATACGACGCAGCGAGCGAGCCTGAATTGCCATTCGACGCCTGACGCGCGTTCATACACCAACGCGATCAAGGAACTGATCCTGTCGCGCGCGGTCGAGTCCGGTGCGTAAGGGGAAAACACACGCGAAGTGGCATGAGAGACAAAGAGCACTCGGGCGCTAAGTTCTTGTGTACACACACACTAACGAGCGAGGTAACCAAGAAAGCAGATCAACTTAAATGAGGGACTACTAGCGGATTCGAGTGGCTCAGAGTCTCTCCGCGCACCGTCAAGCGACTGAAGGAGACTCAAAATGAACGCCGCTGCACAAATGCGGGAGACAATCTCTCCCTGGCTCGATACCGCCGCCGCCGCCGTATACTTGGGCTCCAGCCCAGGCACGATGAAGAACTGGCGTCACCGCGGCGAGGGGCCGACCTTCCACATCGTCAACAAGAAGCTCGTCCGCTATCACCGCGACGAACTCGACGCGTACGTCCGCGGCGAGACCGCGCGATGAGGGCCAAACTCCAGTCCATGCGCTTCATCGCACGTGTTCTCGTAGAACACTGTCCTCTGGAACGCGCCGCGTGGCAAACGCACGAGGCGAGCGAGCCGACGTGTTTCTGTCACCGCCCCGATGAAGACGCGGACGTGCGATGGCTCGCGTGGCTTGCGAGGCACGACCTGACGAGCGCGAAGGTCCCCGGCTTTACTGCGCGGATCATCGATGCGTGTCTCCGGTTAGATTGCGAGCACGACGACGCCAACTGCAAGAGAAGAGAAATGGCACAACTCCGAGCGCAAAACCGTAGGAGAGAGCACCATGGCTGAGCCACACACCAGCGCGAAGAGTAGAGCGGCGCGAGTGGCGCACCCCGACCCCGAGCAACTGCGCGCCCACATTGAGGCAGGCTACGATCTGCTCCCGCTGCACAGGCATGAATACATCGACAAGAAGGGGCGCAAGCGCGGGAAATCGCCCAAGGACGATCACTGGCGAGTGGCTGACTACGCTTCGCAGGACCCGCGTGCGTGGATGCGTGCCGGTTACAACGTCGGCGTGAGGCTGCGCGACGACCAACTGGTCATCGACGTCGATCCGCGAAACTTCAACAGCGCAGACGTACTGGAGCGTTTCAAGATGGACTTTGTGCCGGACCTCGACCGATTCCCGCGCGTGGACACCGGCTCGGGTGGTTACCACTACTATATGAAGAAGCCAGCGGGCCTGCGAGTGCGCGACACGCTGAAGGAGCAGTACCCCGGCGTCGAATTCAAGACGTTCGGCAGGCAGGTCGTCGCGGCCGGATCGGTGCATCCCGACACGAAGCGCATATACAGGGCAGACATTACGGGCCTCATAAACCCGCCGGACGCGCCGCAGAAACTGCTCGATGCAATCAAGCGCGGACGAGACGCGGGAGAAGAAGTCGAGGCGGGCGCGGCATGCGCGGCGCCCGGCGAGATTGACGAGGGCGCCCTGAGAAAGCTCCTCGATGCGATCACGCCGGGAAAATACCGTGACAATTCAGTGTGGGAACTGCTCATGATGTCCGCGCACTATGTCACGGCAGGCGAAGGCATCGATGCCTTCGTTGAGTGGTCCACGTCCGATCCCATGTACGCTGACCACGAGGAGCAAATCAGAGCGCGCTGGAACTCGCTGCGCACGGAGATCGACGGACGCTCGATAGCGTCGGGTCCATTAATTGCGGCCTTAAAGGAGGCAGGGCGCATCGACGCGCTCGCACAGGTACAGCGAAGAATCGATCTGAATGAATTCCCGGACGACTTGCCGGCGCTCGTGTACCTCCCGCGCAAGCGCCGGTTCGCGGAATACGGGCTCGACGAGCTATCGAGGATAGAGCAGCCGAAGTGGCTCGTGGACGGGCTGTTGCCGGAGAACTGCCTCGCGTGCTCTACGGCCAGCCGAAAACGGGCAAGACCTTCATCGCATTCGCGCTCTCGCTGTGCGTCGCGACCGGAAGGGACTTCTTCGGCCGCGCAGTCCTCTCAGGCCGCACGACCTACATCGCCGGGGAGGGCGGCAAAGGGAGGCTACGCGATCGCGCAAAGGCATGGCTCGCCACGAACGGGATCGACCAGGCGTCCGCGCGTGACTGGAAGCTCATGGCGGAGAGGATCGACGTGAGTGACCCGGGGGAAGTCGAGAAACTGATAGAGGCGCTCGACGGGCCGCGCAGGCTCATCGTCGTGGACACGCTCGCGCGAAACATGACGGGCGACGAGAACAGCCAGAAGGACATGGGAGCATTCATCGCGGGATGCGACCGCATCCGCGAGGCGACCGGAGCTGCCGTGCTGATCGTCCATCACGAGGGCAAGGACGCATCAAAGGGCGCGCGAGGCTCAACGGTCCTGCGCGGCGCGATCGACACCGGCGTGCGCGTCCGGCGGATCGGCGCCTCGATCGCCGTAAAGGTGGAGGACCAGTGCGACGGAGAGGCGATGCCCGAGATGCGTTTCGAGCTGCGGAACGTCGTGCTCGGGGACCTCAAGGACGCGTCGGCCGCGCTGGTGCAAGCAGAGACGACTATCGCGAACGACAGCGCGCAGGTGCTCGACCTCGCAATCGAGATGGGCGACCGGGCCCAGCTGAAGGATCTGGTTGCGCTCATTGTCGAGCGCGCTGGCATCGCGCCCTCAACGGCGCGGCGACGGATAAAACAGACAATCCGGTTGTCTAAGGAGTGCGCTGTGGCGCACGAGGACTCGATAATCTGGCTGGAGAAGACCGACGCGAGCAACCCGCGAAGCGGGCGGATCGTGAGAGTAGAGAAGCCGGCAGATGTCACGGACGACGAAATCTAGATGTCAGAGATTTCACCGCGTGAGATTTCACGCGACATCCAAATCAGAACAATGCCTTAGTCGGCGCGCGCGGCCTGTCAGATTTCGCTCCGGCCGATCAGATTTCAGAGATGTTGCGCTCTATAGAGCGACAACTGAAATCGGTCCGCACCTATGTCGATAGAGTGTAGAGCGTGGAAGCATGGGTTCTCTATCGCCCAGGTCGTGAACGCGTGCCGCGTCCGCATGCCCGAAACGGGCATCGCACGGTCCCTCGGCATCAACTACCGGACATGGATGTGAATCCGTGACGAGGACGCACGCGCGTGCGCGCGAGGGCGTGGGGCCGGTTGACCGCCATGCGGCGCATGGTCGGCGGTGGCGACTTTTCGGCAGAATGTCGGGCCTGTGGACAAGGATGGCCGACTGAGGCTGAGCAAGAATCGACCCTCTGAGAGAGTTTGGCGGTTTGCGAGGGGCGAATACGGCCAAATTCTCAGCCGACACTTTCGGTTTTCCAAATACGCGACATTTGGAAAGGGGCGGCGCCGCGGGCCGTTCGGCCGGCGGGCGCGTCCGCTCAGCCGATCTGATTGAGCAGCCTCGTGATCTGTTGAGCCTGCTCGCGGTCGGCGCGCTGGAGTGCCTTCTCCAAATCAGCTCGCCCGCCGCTGACCTGTCCGAGCGCGACCCTGCAGACGCCACGGTTGGTCAGCGTCACCGGGTCGTCGCCCTCGATGGCCAGTGCCTTGTCGAAACATTCGAGCGCCGCGCGCGTGGCGCGGTAATGCACCAGCGTCTGGCCGATGTTCTTGTAGTAGGTCGAATAGGTGCTTTCGCGCGCCATGGCCTCTTCACAGGCCTTCTTGGCGCCGCCGTCGTCGCCAAGCTCCTTCAGGCAGTTGATCTCCAAAACGAACGCGGCGTCGCCCTTGCCCCCTTCCAGGCTCTTTCCCATCGGGCAGAGCTGCAGCGCGAGATCATGCTTGCCGATGCGTGACAAGTGCGATGCGGTTTCGACGGCCATCCAGCACATGTCAGACCAGTTGACCTGGATCATCGTATTGTTGTTCTGGGTCTTCTTGAAGACATCCTCCCAGAATGCGCGCTGCTGCCGCGCATATTGCATGATTTCGTTGACTTCGGCTCGCCTAGGATCATCGCGGCTCGCGCAGTGGAGGAACTCGCGCAATCCGACCAGCACGTTGTGGAGAAGGTCGACACGCCACTCCAGCTTCACCGAGGCCCTCAACATGACCGCCGCGAAGTGCAGTTTCATTTCCGCAGATGCCGGGTACTTCTTCCATCCCCCTTCGGCGCATTGGACGGCTTCCTGGATCTTCGCGTCCTTTAGAAGCGCAGTTGATCTGTCGATGACGGCCTTCTCACCTCCGAACAAACCGGGCAGGATATGTTCAAGCATGGCTTTCCCTTTCATGTTCGAGCCGCCGGCGGCCGTTTGACCGTCAGGAGATAGAAGCGCCCGTGGTCGTCGATGGCAGCGAGCCTTTCGCCGCCGGGAGCGGCGACGCGGCAATTGACCATGGGCGATAGTCCGAAGAAGCACGCGATCTGCGATCCTGTGTTGCGGTCCCACAGGCGGACCGAGCCGTCACGGGCGCTCGTCGTCATCTGTCGTCCGTCAGCCGTGAAGTCGACCGCCGTCACGCCGTCGCGGCTGGCCAACGTGCCGACGTTGTTGCCGAGCTTGACATCCCAAAGGCTCACCATTCCGTCCTGCGTGCCGGCGGCCAGCATGCGCCCGTCAGGGGCAAAGTGCATGGCGGAAACAGGTGCGTCGAACGTCAGCCGCCTGAAATCATTGGTGTCGCTGACGCGGCCGATATAGGCCGTGCTCTCCTCGGCCCATACCACGAAGGTCTCGCCGTCTGGCCCGAGCGTGAGGTGCTTGTGCTGGTTCTGATAGAACCCGTACGTCCACGTGGACTTCACGTTCCAGTCGACGCCGGTCGCATCGTGCGAGCGCAGGCCCAGGGTATAGGGCGTGAGGATCAGCGTCTGATCGCGGCCGGGCAGATAGATGCGCGTGTCGTCCTGCTCGATGTTGAACTGGTCACCGTGAGATCGGCTGAATCCGGTCACCGGCTTGGCGTCATCGAGTTCCTGGGTGCCGGCGCAGATGCCGAACTCGAGCGCCCATTGCTTTACCTGTCCGCGCGCTGTGCCGCCCAGCAGCACATGCAGCCGCCGGCCCCCGAACGCTTCGCCGTCGATCGGAAACACCGCGAAAGCCGTGACGGGTGCGCTGAAGCCCTCGAAGCTGCACTTGCGGGCGCCGCTGCCGAGATCCCATGTCACCAGGGCACCGGACTCGGCCGAAATGGCCATGCCCTGCTCGGGCAGGACCACGAGATCGGTGCACGGCTGCTGGCCGGGCGCGTCCTTGCTCTCGGCGAACACGTATCGGCGGAGGGGCGGACCTGCGGCCCCGGACGGGAGATCCCAGGTCAGCGCAGGACCATCGCTGCTGCCCGCCGCAACCAGCGTGTCGGACAGCACGAGCGAGTCGACGCGATCTGCGGGCCTGGCGGTCCACGACGGCGCCGGCGCTCCGGCCAGCCGCAGCTCCAGCGAACCCGCCGCGTTCAGAATTGCCAGAGAGCGTCCGTCAGCCGAGCACACCATCAGCTGCGCTGCGGATTCCGCGTCCCAACTGCCCATCAGCCGGCCATCGTCGAGGGCCCACAGGGCGACGCCGCCCTCCGCGTCCGCAGAAGCCAGTACGCCGGTTTCGCTGGCAGCCATCGCCGTGATAGACGCGCCGTGATGATCCAGATGCCCCCGCACCGCGCCGGAGCGCGGATCCCACAGCTCCAGTTGACCGCCCGGCATAGCGGCTACCAGCACCGGCTCGCCATTCTCGGCCGCCATCACACGCTCGACGTCAAAGGGCACGGTCGTCATGCGAGCAGGATCGGCGAGGTATGAGATGAAGCCGGCCTCGTCGCCGTAACCGGCGATGCGCAATGTATCGGCGCGCAGGTGCAGCACTTCGTATTCGGGCTCGAAGCCTTGGCGGAGCTCGCCGCTCGGCCAATCCCAGACCTTGACCGCGAGGTCGGCGCCCGCGGAAGCAAGCAGCGATCCGGCGAAGGCAATGGCATTGACGGCGGCCTGATGCGCCTTGATCGTTCGCGCCGCCGCGCCATCCTCCACCGCCATGATGTGGATGGTTCCGGCGTCATCCGCCGCGGCCAACACAGAACCGTCGTGGTTGAGGGCAATGCCGGTGAAGGGCGGATCCGACGGGCGCTTGAGGACGCGGCGCCAGACCGGCTGCTCTTCTGCGAAGTCGTAGACCTGCACGGTAGTTGCGGTGATGAGCGCAAACCGCCGGCCGTCGTCGCTCCACGCCAACAACGGCGCTCCATCGACCGGCAGTCGGCGCCTTGTTTCCCGATCGAAATCCACCGCGGTCACGGAACGGCCGGAGACCGCCAATGCCCGCGCACCGGTGGGTGAGACGAGTAGATCATCGAAAAAGTCGTCGATCTCAATCTGCGAGTCCAATGTACCGTCCGCGATGCGGTGGAGCCGCAGCGTGCGGCCGTCGATCATCACGATGCGCTCCGCGGATGCGAACCGGGCGCGGGCGGATGACGAACCGGGCAGGGTCGCGGCCGGAACGCGGCATTCGGTGTCAAACACCATCGTCTTGTCGCCGGAGGTGGCGAGTAGCCTGAGCCCCGACGGATGGAGGACGGCGTCCTGAACGAGCCCGAACGATCCCGGAAGCTGCACGATCTTTGTTTCGTCACCGATCGCGAACAGCGCGGTGTTGTGTGCCTCGTCCACGGCGATCACATTGGCGGCGGTGTCGACGCGGAGCTGCGCGATGGTGTTCGGCAGGCGCCCGAGCGTTCGGATCGGACGGTTGCGCGCGATGTCCCAGGCGGTGATAGTGCCGTCGCCGTGGCCGGCGACGAGCACGGATTCCGCCGCATCGGCGGCCAGAGATACAACGCCCTGCAACGCCGTTCCGGGCGAGTAGAGGTATCGTCCGTCGCGCCAGTTCCACATCCGTACCAGATGATCATTGCCGGCGGTGATCAGGACGCCGCTGTGAGGCATCAGCACCGCATCGCGCACGGGCGTACGATGGTTCAGCACGTGACGCAGGCTGCCGCTCCGTCGGTCCCAGACGAACAGGGCATCGTCCAGGGTTGTGATCACGAATCCGTCGGGCGTGATGGCCAGCACGCGGCCGCCCGGCATGGCCGAATACTCCGCGGCGGGGGAGGGGCAGTTGTCCCACTCGAAGCTCCATTCCGGCATCTTCGCAAGCCTCTGCTCGGCCTGGAGTCGCGCGGCTTTTCCGGAAAGATGACGAGCTGCTTCCTGGTACACCAATTCCGGCGCATCGGCGAGGACGTGTTGGCGGCGGCCAGCGAATGCCGCGAAGTCCCGCAGCCTTCCGCTTTCTTCGGCCGAGAGCGCCGCCTGGCGCAACGCCGCCTCATACTCCGTGAGCAATTCGTGAAGACGCCCGCTGCAGCACTTGACCGCGATGTAGTCGAGGTCCGTCAGTGCCGCCACAACTGCGTCGTGCTCACCGCCCAAGGAGTGATGGCGCACGAGTTCGGCCGCCTTCCGCAGTTTTGGAACCCGCCCGGGCATGGAGGTCCACCAGGGCTGCGCTGCGAAGTAGCGGGACATCTCGCGGTGGCGGCACGGGCCTTCATCACCGGAAAGGAACCGCTCCTCGATCACCTCTCGCACCAACCGGTGGAAGAAGCCGAATAGTGTCACGCCATAGCCGCTGCGTTCGCGGACGAAGTAGCGCAACGAGAAGTACAGCCTCGACCAGAGCACGATCGGCAGCGTGGGGCCGTCTTCCTCGACCAGCACGCGCTGCAGATACGCCTTGAGCGCGACCGGATCGCTCTTGAGGCGGTCGAGCGCGGCGATGACGGCGCGCGAGCCGTCTTTGCCCTTCACGTCGTTGGCGATGCAATCGGCAAGATCGGGCGGCACGTGGTGGATGCCTGCGAGGAATTCCGCATACACATCGGCGTCGCGCGATAGCAGGTCCAGCAGCTCGCTTTCACTCAGTCCGTCGTTGGCGGCGGCCAGCAGTCCGAGGCACCGGGTGACCAGCAGCTGGTTGTGGTGGGCGTTCCGCCACAGATCGCAGATCGTCTGGTACAGCAACTCGCGGATGTCGGTCGGCAGTGTGAGATCGGCCGAACCGCCGGGATAACAGTTGGACGACCTCCAGCTGCGCGCCCTCTGGAACGCCACGTCGAGATAGAGCGGCAGTCCCGAGGCTGCGAACTGGCGCAGGACATGCTTGCGCTGCTCGCGCTCGAGGCGGCGCCCGGCTGCCGCCAGCCGCCGTTTCAGCAGCCGCGCGCCACAGAGCAGCGGCAGACCGGAGACGTTGATGAAGCAGTCTTCCCGCACGCGTTCTTCGATCGCAAACCGCAGTTCGTTGCGTTCGCCGGGGAGCGACGACACCACCAGCTTGACATTGGGCGGCAACCGCTCGGGCAGCCAGGAGAGCGAGACGTCCTCCCGCGGGGTCCGCAATTGGTCGAGCGCGTCGAGAAAGATGATGAGCGGGGTCGGGGTCAAATCCCACCCGCCGATGAGTCGGGCGAACTCGGCCGACAGATCTTCGATCGTCGAGGGAACGTAGTAGTCGCGTACTCCCTGCAGCCCGGCCAGGCAGCGGCAAAGATTACCGAGCAGCGAGCCCAGATCCGTGGACGCCGGCGTGGCGCCGCAGAACCTGACGAGGACATCGCTGGAATACCGCTTTCGTGCTTCCAACCATGCGTGCGCCATCAGCGCCGACTTGCCGGTGCCCGCGTCCCCCATGACCGCAAGAATGCGGCCCTCGGTGTCCGCCAGGAAATCCATGATCCGGGCGGTTTCCGTCCGGCGCCCCGTGAAGAACCTGTCCAGGGTGCGCGCGTGCCCTTCGTGCTCGGCCTGGTCCCGTTCAGCCTCGTCGGCGCGGCCCAGCAGCGACAGCGATATCTCGGACAGGATATCGTCCGACAGGCTGGAATAGACCGCCTCGCACAGGGCGGCATGATCGGTCGACAAGCCCTGCGCGGTCCACGCCGCCCGGTAGGTGAACGCCCGCGAGCCCAGCATTGTGTTCAGGTCGTTCTTCACTACGGCAAGCGTGTCGGCGTCGCGGCCGCCGCGCGAGGTGTCAATGAACACGGCAGGGTCGATCTCGTCGCTCCGCGTATCCGCCGCAGCCGCTTGTTGCAGCTCCGCGAGGTTGTCGATTTCGCGGATGAACGCGAAGCTGTTCGCAGCCGTCGCTTTCGACCACAGCGCGCCGTGCACGATCTCCTGATGCGTGGCGGAAGCGAAATACTTCAAGATCTGGCTACAACAGCGGTGCATCACGAGGTGGAGCGGACGCTGCACCTCGTCGTACCATTTCGCATCCTCCCCGCGCCCGTGCAGGCGGTGGATGTCGCCGACAAGCGGATAGTGCTCCTGGAGCAGGGCGGCTTCCTGCGGGTTCGCGAGCCACAGGACGTGATCGAACTCCTGCGGAGTGAGGTAATCGGGCAGCAGCGACAGTCGGTCGACGGCGCCTTGCAGCGCGCGTGAGAGGGGCCCGGCCACGGTGCGGTCCCAGTCGGCGTAAGACTCGCAGACGGTCCCTCGTCGCGACTTGAGGACATGGACCGGCGGCACCGCGTTGTCGTCGCGCTGATACCAGGCGTGCAGCAGAGCGGCCTCGTCCGGCGGCAGAACGCGCTCAATCTGCTCGTATTCATCCTGCTTGATGCGATCCGGCAGCGGTCTCCAGCCATAGCGGTTTCCGATCAGGCAAACGAAACTCGGCCGCGGGCTGATCTCCCGGCAGCGGGCGATCTCCTCCAGGCAGATGTGCATCGTTTCCTGATCGAGCGCGTCATCCTCGCTGATGCCCCAGCGCAGGTCGATGGCCTGGAAGCTCGCGCCGAACTGCTCGCACAGCCTGCGCAGTCGTGGGAATACCTCGCGGTGCAGCGCATTGCGTTCGCTCTTGAAATCCTCGAAGGTCGAGCTGATGAAGACGCGGAAAGACCGTCGCGAGCCGCCGTGAATCGGCCCCTGGGGGTTTACGGGTGCGCGGCTGGTGCTGCGGATCGCCTCGCGGGCCTTATCAGATCCGATGGCGACGAGGGCACGCAGGGCACATTCCTGCTCGGTGCCTCGGGATCGCATCAACTCGGTCAGCCGCGGGACAAGCATGTCGCCAAGGGCGACACAGCAGGCCACCGCCGCCTGGCGAACGTTGTCGTCGGAGTCCGCGAACATCCGCATGATTGTAGTGGCGAGCTGCGGGTCTGGATGGCGTGGCAGGATGCGGGCAAGAGCCCGCAGCGCGGCATGGCGCAGTAGGGGTCTAGGATTCTCGGCAATTGCGATCAGTGCGGCGCTGCACCGCTTCGCCAGGGCCGCGTCATCCGAGGTCTCTAGCCATTGCGCAAGCAGCGCCACGCCTTGGGATTGGTGGCGCTGATCCGTTGCTGGAAGAACGTCGAGAAGGAACGGTGCCGCGGCCGGCCCGGCCTCGCGCAGCGCCCGCTCGACCGGTGCCGCGGATGCGGCGCCGGCCAGAAGGTTCGCCAGGTACCTCAATGCCGCGGGCGATCGCGACCGCCCGGCCGCCAGGAGAAATGCGGGATCCTTTTCGAAGCCCAGCTCTACCAGATCGCGGATTGTGCCTTCGCACTCGTCCGGTGCTCTTGCCGCCACGGCGAGGCAACGTTTCCATTTACCCAGGAAGGCATGGAAACGCAGGCACGCCCGGCGGTCGACGGGAACGGCGCCCATCGCGCGCAGCGCCGCCGCGGCCTCCTTCCCGTATTGATCGGGCTTGTCGATCAAAAGCCGCTCCAGGGTCTCCCTGGCGCGCCAGCTGCCGATGGCGCCGAGCGCCTCGATGATTTGCTTGACCATGTACTCGGCCCATTCCTCGCCGAGAACGTCGTTCATCAGCTTCACCAGCGCGCCATAGCCGCCGCTGTTGCCGATCTCCCCAAGGGCGTTGATGGCCGCCAGAAACTCCTGTTCGGTGTCCAGTCCGGGCCGAACGCTCTTCTCGCGCGGTTCGTCGTCCCGCACGGCTGCGCCGAGCTGCTTCAACTCCTGGCTGATCCGCGCCTGCTGCAGTTCGTGTTCGATCTGCTTCAGCTTCCAGCTGCCAAGGAACTTGGAGATGTGGCTCATCATCCGCTCGTCGCCGCGGAACTTCGCCATGACGTGCAGGATCGCGGAGCGGTGCGAGCTCGTTTCCCCGTCGAACGCCGCGATCAAGAGATCGGGACCGGCCTCGCGCACGGCCGCGAATTTCTCCCAGTCGCCCGTGTCGGCCCGGTATTGTGCCGCCGCCCGGCGCCAGCGCTCGAGGGTCAATCCACAACGCGGGTCCGCCTCGTCGGGGTTTGGCTCCCAGCCCAGAGCGCGGACCGCATCGACCGACGCAGAGACTATCGTCTTGTCGCGGTGGAGCAGAAACGGGACCACCGCGCGGATCGCGTCGGCGCGATGCGTGGCGCCAAGGGCGCGCAGCACTGCGGCGAGCATCACGGTGTCGTTCGACTTGTCCAGTAGCGGTGCGAGCTTCGGAACGGGATCGTCCGCAGCAGCGATGGCTTTGACGACTTCTTCGCGGACCGCCGGATCGGGATCGTCGAGCAGCGCCTCCAGCTGCGGGATGGGCTCCTTGGCCAGCGCGGCTGCGGCGGCAATCGCGGCCCGGCGGACCGGCGGATCGGGATCCTTCAGTGCCGGAAGCAGTGCGGGCAAAGCCTGCGCGATCCGTTTGCGGCCGATCGCCGTCACGGCGGCAAGTCTGACGAGCGGGTCGCGGTCCGATACGAGCGGAAGCAGTGCCGGTAACGCGTCCGGCGCAACGATGCGGCCGAGAATCTCGGCGCCAGCTCGTCTGATCTGCGCTGTTCGCGACGAAAGCAGCCGCCCGGCGCGGATACAATCCTGTGGGCCGCCGATGTCACCGACCACCTCCGCTGCGATTGTGAGGAAGCGGCCGCGCCGCAGTTGCTGGAAGAGCAGGTCCAGGATTGCAGGGCCGGCCGATCGCAGCACTGCCGTCTCGCGGTAGCCCAACGACCCGAGCCTCAGTTCCAGGCGTATGCGGGCGGGGATCTGCGCCAGCCGCATGCCCCACCACAGCAGGCTCATCAGGCATCGCGCGGCAACCACGACACGGCGGCTGACGCGTGGATGGGCTGCGATCTGCTGATCTTGCCGTCGCAGCACCATGTCGAGCGGCAGCAGGTCTCCGGGATCCTTGAAAGCCGCCGCCACGTGCGTGGCGAAGGCGCGCAACCCGGCAATGGATCGGAGCGAACTGCCGTCCAGCCTCTTTAGCAGCGCGTGATGGATGCCGTCCCGCTCGTCCTCCGCGGCACGCGCGATCGGAATGAGCGCCTCCGCAGCCTCGATGCGCAGATCGGGATCGGCGAGGGCGGATGCGAGGACTCTGATGGCGCGCTTGCGGACGGATGCGAACGGCGTGGCGGCGCCGATCGTGCCCGCCGCGCGGATCGCGGCCTCCCGCGTTCTGGCGGGCCCGCGCTTTACGTGTCGCGCAATGCGATCGAACAGCAGAGCGATCTGCTCCGGTCGCTTGAGCTGGGCGGCAAACTCCCCGGCCCTTTCAATCGTATCCGCGTCGCCCTGCTGCAGCGGCGAACGCCAGGGGTCGGTCATGCGCCGGAAAAGGTCGTTGCGATCCAGTCGAGCGACGATGCGGCCGAGTGCGCTGGCGTGAGCGGAACGTTTCTCTTCGTCGCCGAGAAGCGGATCAATCGACGCTTCGCCCCCGGTCAGAGCCAGAGCGGCGACAAGGGCCTCTGCCGTGGCGCGGCCGTACGGGCGACGGCGGAAGGCTTCGAGAAGCGCGCTCTCCGTCTGTTTCGGATCGACACCGGTCGGCGGAACGGACCAGAAGCGGGCCAGACCGAGCGCGCAGCATTCGCGCCGGTCGTCCTCGCCCAATCCCGTAAGGAGCTGCTTCAGCGCGGCGGGATGACGGCTGCGGCCGAGTGCGAGCGCCGCCCGGTTGCGCTCCGCTTCGTTTTTCGGCGACGCAAGCTTCGCCGCATGCCGCTCGAGGTACCGTGCTCGCCTTTCGCGTGGGTCCGATGCGGCTTTGGACAAATCCGTTTGCCCCCCAAGGCATGGGCGGTCCACACGAACACCTTAAAGCAGCGCCGGGTCGGCGCACCGTGCCACAATGCCGCTTGGCCTGCGGCGCCTTCGCGAACCGGTCGGTGGAAGTGATAATCGCAATCTGCAGGTAAGCTATTGTTATCGCTAGAAGTTTCGGCATGGAATTTTTCGATACCAACTCAGGCCCAACGATTTCTATGGATATTTTCGCTGCGCGCGTCGGTGCGATACAAGGGCGCTGAAGCAGCGGCGATTAGCATCAGGCCCAACATGCGCTGGGCGGTGTCCTACCGTCTGTGGCTCGGATATACGCCCTAAGGCTTAGAAATCAGCTAGGAGCGCCGATAAGCGATCGGCGGGTGGCGTCTTCGCCGTGTCGAAGCAATAACCTCAACCTCCGCCACAGCACAAGGTCCAGACATAGGCACGACATAGGTCCTATCGATTCAACAAGACCCATCCTCGCCCAGCCCAACCACTGCGCAAGGTGGCCATTACCGGACGCTTGCGGCGTTGAAGGAACTTCTGTCAAAAAAATGGTAGGGCCCGCCGCCAAGCGCGAGGCTGTCGCCCATCTTCGCAGTGTGTTGGAGATGAGCGAGCGCCGGGCCTGCACCGCCCTCTGCGTGGATCGCAAGCTGATCCGGTACCGCTCGCGCCGTCCGGCCGATACCGAGCTGCGCACCCGGCTGCGGGAATTGGCCAACCAACGCCGCCGGTTTGGCTATCGGCGGCTGTTTGTCCTGCTGCGGCGGGCTGGCGAGCCGTCCGGCATCAATCGTATCTACCGGCTCCATCGCGAGGAGGGGCTTATGGTTGGTAAGCGCAGAGGCCGCCGGAAAGCCCTCGGAACACGGGCTCCCATAAGCCGAACGCCCGCTGGTCGCTGGATTTTGTCCACGATCAGTTGGCCAACGGCCGGCGCTTCCGCATCCTCAACATCGTCGACGACGTGACGCGGGAGTGCTTGGGCGCCATCCCTGAGCCGCCAGGACGTTCGGGACCTGTTCGAGCAGCTCCGGTCCCGGCACGGCCAGACGACGGCAGCCGGCGCGATGCGGACCCTCCGGGCGATCATCAATACGGCGATGCGGATCAATGAGACGATCACGTCGAATCCGATGGTGGCGGTTCGCATCCCAGTGCCGAAGGCGAGACAGGTTGCGGAGATCGACTATGCTCTCTGGTGGAAGCGCTGCGAGGCGCTGAGTCCGGTCAGGCGAGACCTGCACAGGACGATGATGCTCACGGGGGCGCGCAAGACCACGCTGCTGCTCCTCGGACGGTCGGACGTTGACCTCGACAAGGGCGTGCTTCGATTCCGCCACATGAAGGTTGGCGGCGAATTGCTCTACCCGATGGGCGAGCATCTGACTGGGATGCTCCGCAAGCGCATGGCCGACGACGAGCCCCTCAGGAAGGACTGGCTCTGGCCATCGCCGACGAGCGCGAGCGGGCGGACCGTAGAGGCCAAGGAGAAGAGATCGAAGGGCCTGCCGAGCCCGCACGAGTACCGGCACCTGAACCGCACGCTCGCGATCGCGGCCGGCGTGCCCTACGCGGAGAGCGCCCTGCTCCTCGGGCATCGATTGCCCGGCGCGAGCGGCGGCTACGTCCACCGCGAGCACCTCGTTGAGCACCTCCGGCCGCACGCCCAGGCGATCGAGACGTTGATTCTCTCGCAGACTATTCTGCGGCGCGATGTTTAGCGCGGATTTTGTCCTCTATGTGAAGCAGACATTTGATGAATTGGTGGCGATAAAAATCCAGGTGGGGCGGCCACACATTCACGACGCCTTTATCATGGGCATCGTAAAAGTGAGGTATCTTGTTTAGACGATCCGAAACCCTACCTCGCCGATGAACGATGCAATTCCGAATTTCGAAGTATGCGTCCAGATGCGGAAACCACTCAAGCTCGCGGTCCTTGTCTGCAAGCCCTATCTCAAGCCGCGCAAGCTGCTTCCACTGTTGTGTCCAAGACTGACGGGTCAGCCCCGCGGCGAATCTAACGGCCACCTCATCTTTGATGCTCTCAATGGAATCCAGTCGATTTGACAGGACTTCACGCAATATGTCCGTCATGAAATCGCGCTCGCAAAACGGCTCATAGATGGACGCGTTTAGGTGCCGAAGCTCAATGACGAGTTCTTGAAGATACTCCTCCCATAGCGATTCCAAGAAAATGAACCGCGTTCGCCAGAGGTTGTTCAACAATTCTGTCATACGCATATTCAGTTGCGGAGTTCGTATCTCGAATGGCAACGCCTCTTTGCCAGTGCGCTTCTTGGGCCAAGACCTAGCATCAAACTTGACCGCCTTATCTTGACTGAGCCGGTAGACTGCTTCGCTCATTAAGCGAGTATCTTGAAGCCATTCCGTAAGCGCTTCCATGAACGCTTGACCGGCGGCAGTTGTCACCGGGCGCGGCTTTTGTTCGGGCTTCTTATTCGCGCCGTCCATGTCCCCTCCGAATGACCCTAGAGTCGAGCAGCGTATACATCTTGGCAAGTGAAAATCAGAGTGTTTGCACGAAAGACTGTTGGCGAAGTCATGGTGTCCCCCGACGCACGCGACGGCCCAAACTCCGAGTGTCGCCAAGCGACGCAGAGGAGACACGAATGAGTTCCACGACCGAGAGAGCCGGCGCCTCGCCCTGGCTCGACACCGAGGAGGCGGCCGATTACCTCAAGGCCAGGCCGGGCACGCTCAAGAACTGGCGCCACCGCGGCGAGGGCCCCAGGTATCACGTCATCAACAAGCGCCTCGTTCGATACCATCGCGACGATCTCGACGGCTTCGCGCGCGGAGAAAGCCTCAAATGTCTGGAGAGCGGCCCATCATAGTGGGAACATAATAGGAACACGAATGTTTATATCCAGTGGGGAAGCGATGGCATAAATGGGCTGCTTCATCTCATCCAGATCAATGGAGACATGAAATGAAGCACATCGATCACCAGCCCTACTTCAATCTCAAGGAAACGGCGCACTATCTCAGTGTTCCCACCGATACGTTGATTGATTGCGCGCTCGCAGGCGGCGGGCCGATCCATGAGTTCCACCGCAACGAAATCTTCTATCGCGCAACCGACGTTGACTATTTCCGTTTGGCGGAGGGATTCAATTGAGCGAAAACGAAGTCGACATGGGGAGCGCTGGCCGCGACGGACCTCGTTGGATCGCCTAGGTGATATGCAGGAGAACAAAGTTTTGCCTCATGTGAGCATCGGTTCACCCATTATGGCCAAATGGCATGCGAATCGGGACGGATAAGCTGAAACTTACGTAGAACATTCGTTCGGTCTACGTATTGGCGCGGGCGCGACTGCCTGCGCACCAGGTCGCAACAGCGCAGGGGGCCGGGGCAAGCGATGTGTTTAGGCTCCCGGGCCACGAACTGAGGTTGCGGTGTTTATGCGGTGCTTGGATGCATGTCCGAACACCAATTAGCGTTGGCCAGCGAGCAAGCCGTTGATCTGACTCGTATAAATGGCGCACCGGGCAGGATTCGAACCCGCGGCCCCCAGATTCGTAGTCTGGTGCTCTATCCAGCTGAGCTACCGGTGCTTTTGGGCGGCAGAACCTATGCATCGCGCGCGGCAAAGGCAAGCGATCCGCGCGCGCGACCGATTCCGTCGTCCATGCCCCTGCTCGCCCGGCGCCCGAACGGGCCGTCAAGTCCATGCAGCCAGTGGAAAACTCCCCAAGAAGCGGCGTCAGGCACCCTTGTCCCCACGCGTTTGCGTGGTTAAGACTTCATCCGGGCACTCGCGACCAGAATACGCGAGCAGGCTGGATTTTCGCCAGGCACCATTTCGGATGCCCCCGGCGGATGCGGAGAGCGGCATATGGCAGATAAGATAACTGGACAGTCAGAGGGTTCAAGCGTTTCGTCGCGCATTTTCAGTGCCTTAGTTCTCGTTGCGGGGCTAGGCTTGGCGGGCTGCGCAGACGTCGACACCATGCTATTCGGCGACACGGGCACAACTCCCGACAACGGTCAAAGCCAGGCGAGTCCTGCGCCCGCACCCACGCAACCCTTATATGCCAGTCCGCCCGCGACAAGCGGCGGCAACAGCATCGCTCCGGTTGCGACAATCACGCCAGTCTCCATTGACCTGGGAAATGACACGGGGACGGCCGTCAGCAAGAGCATTGCCAGTCTGCGCGCCGAGATATCCTCGTTGCAGGGTTCCCTGGCGCAAAACGCCCAACGGCTCGCAGATCTGCGCAATTCAGGCGCAGATTCGGCCGCCGCCTACCATGAAGCCAAGGCTCGCATCACCACGAAGCTCCAGGTCGGCACCACGCGCGGCAACCCGGAACTCGTCAGTCAATGGAATACGGCGCAAATGGCCCTCGACCAGCTCGCCGGCAACATCAACGGGCTGAACGCGCTCGGCACCGCCGTGGCGAGCGATTCGTCCACGGCCCATTACGCGCTGGACCAGATCACCGCGACCTTCAACGTCTCCGGCGCGGTCGACGAAGATCATCGCCAGCTTTCGGTGCTGGAAGACGAAACCAACCAGACCATTGTGCTGATCGACCGGCTGCTGACGGAAGTCTCGGACGACGTACAGCGTCAGACGGCTTATGTCGCCAACGAACGCGCCAATCTGACGACGCTGGCCAGCGCCATCAAAAACGGGGAGCTTTACGGCGCCGATCTAGGCACGCCCACGATGGTCGCGTCCGTGGCGGGTCCTGCCGGCAGCGCGCTGGCTTATTCCGGCACGCCGCTGGTCGTCATCCGCTTCGACCACCCTGACGTGGATTATCAGCAGATTCTCTACGCTGCTCTGAACCAAGCGCTGCAGACCCGTCCTGGAGCAGCCTTCGCGGTCGTCGCCGTGTCGCCGACGCGCGGAACGGTCACCGCCGTCCAATTGGCGCAGACCGCTGCCCATCGTCATGCCCAGGAAGTCATGCGCACCATGACCGACATGGGCGTGCCGGCTACGCGGCTAGCGGTCGCCTCGGCGACCGACCCCTCGGCGACGTCCAGCGAAGTGCGGGTGTTCGTGCGGTAAGGCATGTCCCGTCTAAGGGAACGTGTCCCGGTAGCTCTTGAAGTCGCCAATGGTTTGCGCGGCGTAGACCCCGCGTGCGATGGCGCGTGCCAGGCAGTCAGCTGCCATATGGCCCAACCGCATCACTTCGCGCGGGCGCAACCTGGAAAGACTGTGCCGTGCGGTTGAGACGGCGAAAATCAGATCGCCGTCAAATGGCGTGTGAACCGGGCGCAACGCCCGGGCAAAGCCATCCGCCGCCATGATCGCAAGCCGTTTGAGCTCGACGCGTGTCAGATCCGCGTCGGTCGCGACGACGGCAATGGTGGTATTAGCGCCCTGCCTTTCCGCACCTTTCATGTCGCCCGGAAGATCGAGATCGATGGGGGCAAGCGGACCCTTCGGCACGCGCCCACCGAATTCACCCTCCTGTTCAAAAGGGAACGCCCAAAAGAGATTGGTGCCCGGAATGACGGGCGAACCGACGGAATTCACAGCGACCAGTGCGCCTACCGTGAAGCTATCGTCGCTTACCGATGAAGCACTGCCGATCCCGCCTTTGTAGAGGCCGGCGACCGCACCGAGTCCGGCGCCGGCGTTGCCGAGCGCAAAATCTACCGTAGCGTTTTCGGCCGCCGCCTTACCGAGCGCGCGATAGGGCGGCTCCTCGCCCCATTCCTTGATTCCGCCATTGGCGAGATCGAAGAGAATGGCGCCTGAGACAATCGGCACGCGCGGCGCGCCTGGCGCGATCTGAAATCCGCGCCCCCTCCCGCGCAGCCACGCCTGCACGCCCGACGGCGCATCGAGGCCGAACGAGGAGCCGCCCGACAGCACGATCGCATCGACGCCCTCGACCAGCGACAGGGGATCCAGTGCTTCCACATCGCGCGTCCCCGGCGCCCCGCCGCGTACATCGGCGGCAGCGGCGGCGAGCTCGTCGCATAGCAGCACCGTGACGCCTGTGCGCACGGCGGCGTCCTCGGCCTGGCCCACGCGAAGACCGGCGACGTCGGTAATAAGGTTGCGAGCACCCTTGCGTATCATGTGCGTAACGCTAGCCTTTGGCACACCTTCCGAAAAGAGAGATGCGATGAGGTTCATGCGATTGCCGGCCCTGCTTTTCCTGTTGCTGGCGGCTTTATGCCCGTCGGCGCTGGCGGAAACCGTCGCCAAACATCACTTGGTCGCAGCCGCCAATCCGTATGCGGCCAAGGCCGCTCTCGAAATGCTGCGCCAAGGCGGATCGGCGGTGGACGCCGCCATCGCGGCCCAAATGGTGCTGAGCCTGGTCGAGCCGGAATCCTCCGGGCTGGGCGGCGGCGCCTTCATGCTGTTGTGGAATCCGGCGACGAAAAAGGTCACCAGCTTCGACGGACGCGAGACCGCTCCGGCATCGGCCACCCCCAGCATGTTCCTGGACACGAACGGCAACCCGCGGGCGCACTTCGACGCCATTCCGGGCGGACTTTCGGTCGGCGTGCCGGGCGTCGTCGCCATGCTGGAACTGGCGCACAGGAAATATGGAAAGCTCCCCTGGGCGAAATTGTTCGCGCCGGCCATCGCGCTGGCGGAAAAGGGCGTTCCGGTCGGACATAAGCTGGCGGCGACCTTGCGCGCCTTTCCGCAGATGCAGGCGATGCCCGACCTCAAACGTTATTTCACGAGGCCCGACGGCACGCTTCTGCATGAAGGCGACATCCTGGAGAATCCCGCGCTCGCCGCTACCTTACGCGCCATCGCCAAGGGCGGCGCCAAAACGTTCTACTCCGGCCCCATTGCGCGCGCCATCGTGGACAAGGTGCAGCACGCACCCGTCAATCCCGGCGGCATGACGATGGCTGATCTGGCCCATTATCGCGCCAAGGAACGTGCGCCCGTCTGCGCCGAATATCGCAGCGAACGCGTTTGTTCGATGGGGCCGCCGAGTTCCGGTGGCATATCGGTGCTGCAGATCCTGGGCATGCTGAACCGTTTCCCGCCCAAGAAACTGGAGCCTAATTCGCTCAGCGAAATTCATCTGTTTTCGCAAGCGAGCCGGCTGGCCTTCGCCGACCGCGTCACCTATCTCGGCGATCCGGCCTTTGTGCGCGTGCCGGTACGGGGCCTGCTTGACCGCGCTTACCTGCGCGCGCGAGCGAGCCTGATCGACCCGGCGCGCGACATGGGACAGGCCGAGCCCGGCACGCCGCCCGCCGCCGACTTCGCGCCGCAAAAATCGCCCGAGCTTCACGGCACCAGCCACATGTCCATCGTTGATGATGCTGGGGAAGTCGTGTCCATGACGACGACGGTCGAATTCGTGTTCGGCTCCGAGATGATGGTCGACGGCTTCGTCCTCAACAACGAGCTGACGGATTTCTCCTTCGTCCCGACACGCGACGGCAAGCCGGTGGCCAACGCGCCCGCCCCTGGCAAACAGCCTATGAGCGCCATGGCGCCGACCATTGTGTTCGACAAAAAGGGGCACTTCGCTGTTGCGCTGGGTTCGCCCGGCGGGCCCGCGATCATCCCCTATGTGGCCGAAACCCTTGTGGCGATGATCGACGGCGGCCTGTCGCCGCAAGCCGCCGCCGCTCTGCCCCATCACGTGAACACGAACGGGCCCCTCTCTCTGGAGAAAGATGCTTCGCTCGACGCGCTCGCGCCCGCGCTCGCCAGGATGGGCTATGACGTGCGTCTCGGCAGTGGGGAGAAAAGCGGGCTACAAATCATCGCACGCGTGAAGGACGGCTATGTCGGCGCCGCAGACCCCAGGCGCGACGGCGTGGCGATCGGTGATTAGCTGCGGTCCGGAATAATAACGCGGACGACCGTGCCGTCGGGACCCGTGGAAACCAGGCTCAGTTCACCGCCATGGCCACGCGCCAGATCGCGTGCAATCGCCAACCCAAGTCCAGTGCCGCCGGCACGCCCCGCCGAGACAAAAGGCTCGAACAACTTTCCTACGACAGCCTTGGGAACGCCCGGACCGTTGTCGGCGATGTCGATTTGGACGCAGTGGTTCGCGCGCGCGGCCGATACGGAGATCACTCCACCCGTCTCGCGCGCCGTAAGCGCTTCGGCGGCATTGCGGACAAGGTTCAGGATCACGCGGAACAATTGTTCGCGGTCGGCATTCGCCACAAGACCGGCATCGAGACGATTGTCGAGGACGACGCGCGGCGAAGGTTCCAAAACCGACTGGGCAACCTCGTCGATCAAATCGCGCAGCGCCACAGGCGTTTTTTGCGGCATGCGCTCTTCGGCTTTGCCGAACTTGAGCGTGTTGGTCGCAAGCACGATGGCGCGGTTGATGGACGCGACCAGGCTCGGCGTCAGATGTTTGACGATGGGATCCTCACTCGCCACCAGCCGATCGGAAGCAAGCTGCGCATTGGCGAGGATGTTGCGCAGATCGTGCTGGATGCGCGCTACGGCGGCGCCCAGCGCCGCCAGCTGCGCCTTTTGCCGCAGAAAACCGTAAAGATCGCGCTGCATCGCGGCCAGTTCGCGTTCGGCTAATCCGATCTCGCCGGCGCGCGGCGCGGCCGCGAGAATGCGGCTTGCGTCTTCGGGATTCTCGCGGAACGCCACCATCGCATGGGTGATGCGCCGCATCGGCCGCACCAAAAAGAAGTAGAGGCTGGCAAACACCAAAGAGGCCGTCACGGCAGAGATGAACAGCGCCGCGGCGACGGCGCGCACCGCATAGACAAGCAGCGCGTTCCTGAGCGGTGCCTCGCCCAGTACGATGCCGATCGACTGCGCGCCCTTGATATGCGTCGGCGCGACGATGTGCAGTTCGCGCGTGCCGCCGCGCAGCAGACAGTCCATGGCGTTGTCCATGTCGGCTAGAAGCGAATCCGACGTTAGATCGATCGTGCGGTCGATGCGCATTGGAACGCTGCCGACCTGGAAGAAATCGCGCCGGTAGCTGCGCTTGAGCATGACCGCGTCGGCATCGGCGTGCTTGAGAAGCTCCTGCCGCAGATTTTCCGACAAGTCCTGCCCGCCCGGCTCGGTAAAGGGCAGGATCGCCAACTCCGCGGACAGAATGTGGTCGTCCAGCAACTCGCGGTGATAGAGCCCGATCGCCGGCACGAAGATCAGCACTTCGCTCGCCAGCGCGTAGAGAACGGTCAGAAGGAGCAAACGTCCCGACAAGCTGTGAGCCACTAGCCCCCAGCCTCTTTCCCAAAGCGCGCGATACGGGACCCGCATGCCACCCCATAAGACCCTATCCGGACGGCAAAAAACAAGGCGTGAAGGGACTTCGCATTGACAGCCCTGGGCCTAATGCTTAGAACGCCGCCTCTTTCGCAGAAAGCCGTCCGGAGACCCGCCATGAAGCGCACCTATCAGCCAAGCAAGATCGTGCGCAAGCGCCGTCATGGGTTTCGCAGCCGCATGGCAACCAAAAACGGACGCAAGGTCCTGTCGCGCCGGCGCGCCCATGGCCGCGCGAAACTCTCGGCCTGAAGGTTTGACGACCGCCAAGCCCGGGGAGCGGTTAAACGCCGACCGCCTGAAGAACAGAGCCGATTTCCTGCGCGCTCAGCGCGGCGTGCGCAAGGCCGCCTCCGGTCTGGTGCTGGAGGCATGCCCCACCCCAGAAAACCAGGCCCACGCCGGCCGTTTGCGAGTCGGTTTCACGGCCAGCCGCAAGATCGGCGGTGCCGTCGAGCGCAACCGGGCCAAACGGCGGCTGCGCGCCGCGGCTGCGGCTGTTCTGCCTCTTTCCGGTCGGGAACGTACCGACTATGTTCTGGTCGCCAGGCCAGCCACGTTGGGTCGGCCTTTCGACGGTCTTCTCGAAGACCTTGCCGCCGCGCTTGCCGCGGCCCATCTGAAGCTGAGCGAGACCAAGACGCGAGGCCGTCCGTGATCGACCCTAACGAGCGTTTGCAGCGAGCCGCAGGCATCCTGCTGATTGCGCCGATCCGCTTCTACCGACTCTTCATATCGCCCATGCTGCCGCCGTCCTGCCGTTTCGTGCCGACCTGCTCGCAATATGCGATCCAGGCCATCGAGAAACACGGACCTTTGAAAGGCCTGGCCTTGACCGCCCGCAGGCTGGCGCGCTGCCACCCCATCACTTGGCTCGGCGGCTCACACGGCTACGATCCCGTTCCACCGCGATAGGAATTCGATGAACGACAACCGCAATCTCATTGTTGCCGTTGCCCTGTCGGCGCTCTTGCTGATCGGCTGGCAGTATTTCGTCGCCGCACCGCAGTTGAAAGCCGAACAGGCGCGCCAAGCTTTGTTGGCGCAAGAGCAGAAGAAGCCGCAAGAACCCGCGAGCGTTACCGCACCTGAAGCGGTCGGCAACGCGTCCGAAGCAGTCAGCAATGTGCCCGTCCAACTGTCGCGCGCAGAAGCGCTGAAACAGGGTGGTGCGCGCGTCGCCATCCGGACCCCGACGGTGGACGGCTCGTTCCTGCTCAAAGGCGCGCGCTTCGACGACCTCAGACTCAAGAAATATCACGACACCGTCGATCCCAAGAGCCCAGAAGTCGATCTGCTGGCACCATCCGGCTCGACCTATCCTTATTTCGCCGAGTTTGGCTGGACCGCCGCAGGCGCCAAGATCGCGCTGCCCAACGACCAGACTCCGTGGCAGCTCCAGAGCGGAGCTGTCCTGTCTCCCGGCAAGCCCGTGACGCTGGTCTGGGACAACGGACAGGGACTTGTCTTCACGCGGACGATATCAGTCGACGACCAGTACATGTTCACGGTCACCGACAGCGTGAAGAACAAGTCGAGCACCAAGACCGTGCTTTATCCCTATGCGCTAGTGGTGCGCGACGGGGTGCCGAAGCATCAGACCTATTGGGTGTTGCACGAAGGCTTTGTAGGCGTCGCCGACGACTCGGCGAAGTATGTGACCTACAAACATTTCGACGACGAAGGCACGCAACCGGAGAAATTCGATTCGACGGGCGGCTGGCTCGGCATTACCGACAAGTACTGGATGGCCGCCGTTGTCCCTCCCCAGGGCGATAAATACAGCGGCACCTTCCGCGCCATGCCTTACGGCGGGGCCAAATCCTATCAGGCCGATTACAACCTCCCGGCGCATACGCTGGCCCCCGGCCAAACCATCACGGTCACCCAGCGGCTGTTCGCCGGCGCCAAAGTCGTCGATACGCTGCGCGCCTACGAGCACAGTCTTGGAATCCAGCGCTTCGATCTGGCGGTCGACTGGGGCTGGTTCATAGTCGTCACCCAGCCGCTGTTCTGGCTTCTCGACAAGCTCTCCCGCTATTTCGGCAATTTCGGTCTGGCAATCATCCTGGCGACGGTGGTGATCCGCCTGTTGCTCTTCCCGCTGGCGAACGTCTCTTTCAAATCGATGAGCAAGATGAAGAAGGTCCAGCCGGAGATGGAGCGCATCAAGAAGCTCTATGCCGACGATCAGCCGCGCCAGCAGCAAGAGACAATGGAACTATACAAACGGGAGAAGGTAAATCCGTTGACCGGCTGTTTGCCGATGCTGGTCCAGATCCCCATCCTGTTCTCACTATACAAGGTCCAGATCGTCACTATCGAAATGTATCACGCGCCGTTCTATGGCTGGATCAAGGATCTGTCCGCGCCGGACCCGACCTCGTTCATAAATCTGTTCGGTCTGTTGCCCTTCACCGTGCCTCAGTCGTTGCCTGGCGTGCTGGGTGTGGCCACGATTCTGCTTCATGTCGGCGTATGGCCGATACTGATGGGCATGACCCAATGGGTTCAGACCAAGATGAATCCGGCGCCGGGCGATCCGGTGCAGGCGAAGATGTTTGCGCTGATGCCGCTGATATTCACCTTCATGTTCGCGGCGTTTCCAGCCGGTCTGGTGATCTACTACACGTGGAACAATCTGCTTTCCGTCACACAGCAATATTTTATGATGAAGCGCGAAGGCGTTCCCGTGCACCTGTTCGAGAATCTAAAGCCGCCCGCCTTCGTCCTGAAGCTGCTTGGCGGCGCCAAATCTCAGGCCAGCGAGTGAGCGCCAGCGGTGAAGTCGGAGCGCTTGCCGCGGCGCGAAAGCTCTTCGCCGGCCCGTGCGATTTCGTCTGGGGCACGAGCGCAATCGACAGCCTGCCGCAGCAACCTCTGCCGGAAGTGGCTTTCGTCGGCCGCTCGAACGCCGGCAAATCGAGCCTCATCAATGCGCTGACCGGCCGCAAGTCGCTGGCGCGCATCTCCCGCACCCCAGGACGCACCCGCGAGATCAATTTCTTCAAGCTGGGCGAGCGGCTGATGCTGGTGGATCTGCCAGGGTACGGCTACGCCAAAGCCTCGAAAACTCTCGCCGCAGAGTGGCAACGCTTGATCTTTGCCTATCTGCGCGGGCGAGCGAACCTCAGGCGCGTGGTGCTGCTGATGGATGGCCGGCGCGGGGCGATGAAGCTCGATCATGCGGTCATGGACCTTTTGGACGCGGCCGCCGTGTCCTACTGCCTTGCGCTAACCAAGATCGACAAGCTCTCGCTGCCGGAGCGTGATGGCGTTCTGGCGGACGCCGAGACGCAGGCCCGCCTGCACACCGCTGCCTATCCCGAGGTTTTTGCGACGTCCGCTCTCAAGGGGGAAGGCCTGGATGCTCTCAAAGTGCATCTCGCGGCGTTGGCGGCGCCCCAGGCATAGGTTATAAGGCCCCGATTTTTCCAAAGGCGCGCCGATGGCCCTTCAGGACGACCTCAGTCAGGACAGGAACCTGCGCGTGATGGCGCGCTGGCGCTCGACGGCGCGCATCCTGGTCGAAGCGCTGCCCTACATCCTGCAGTACGACGGTAAAATCATCGTCGTGAAGTTTGGCGGCAACGCCATGGCCGGCACCGTCGCCGAGGATTTCGCGCAGGACATCGTGCTGATGAAACAGACGGGCATGGAGCCCGTCATCGTGCATGGTGGCGGCCCGCAGATCGGCGCCATGCTGAAGAAGCTCGCCATTCCTTCCACCTTCATCGACGGGCTGCGGGTCACCAACCAGGCCACCATGGAAGTCGTCGAGATGGTGCTGACCGGGTCGATCAACAAGCAGATCGTTACCGGCATCAACGCGGCGGGCGGACACGCGGTGGGCCTTTCCGGCAAGGACGGCAATCTGGTCATCGCCAAGAAGATCGAGCGCGTGAAGATCGACCCGGTGACGCAGGAGAGCAAACCCATCGACCTGGGTTTCGTCGGCGAACCGGAGAAGATAAACCCCGAAGTCCTGCGCACGTTCATCAAGTCGAACCTGATTCCCGTCATCGCACCCGTCGGCGTGGGACGGCACGGTGAAACCTTCAACATCAACGCGGATACGGTGGCAGGCTCCGTGGCGGGCGCCATGCAGGCCGAACGACTCGTGTTGCTCACCGACGTCGAAGGCGTACTCGACCAGGAGGGGAAACTGATCTCGCGCCTTTCGCTGCGCGAGGCGCGTACGCTGATCGCCAACGGCACAATTTCGGGCGGGATGATCCCCAAGATCGAAACTGCGATCGACGCAGTCGAAAACGGCGTCGGCGCCGCCGTCATTCTTGATGGACGCATTCCGCACGTGCTGCTGCTCGAACTCTTCACCCAGCATGGCGCGGGAACGCTGATCACCGCCGAATGAAACGTTTGCTCGCGCTCTGTGCCGCGGCGCTGGTCTTTGCCTTTGCGGCGCCGGCGGCGCAAGCCTCTCTGCGGCTGTGCAACCGCACCAGCTATGTGCTCTACGCGGCAACGGCCTCTGCGGCGGCAAGCGACGCCCTCGTGCAGGGTTGGGCGCGCATCGTTCCGGGGTCCTGCAGTATTGCGATCAAGGGCGACCTCGCGGCCTCAGCCTATTATCTTTATGCACGCACCTCATCGGCCCACTCCGGGACGCCGCGCGCCTGGGACGGGAATGCGAATTTCTGCGTGAAGGATACCAACTTTTCGCTGCGCCAGTCGTTGCTCTCCACCAATTGCCCGGCGTCCGATATGTTTGAGCTGCCTTTTGCGGCGATCGTCACCCACCATATGCGTTCCTGGACGACAACCTTCCGCGAAGCGCCCGACTACGACTCCATGAAGAGCGCGGAACGCGCCGGTTTGAAAAGGCTGCTTGTCGATACTGGCGCCAAGATCGGCACCTCCGGTCCCAGCTCGGACAAAGCGGTGGACACGGCGCTAGCCCTTTTCCGCAAGCGCATGCGTCTGTCAAACAAGGCCAGCACGGCCGATCTGTTCGACGCCCTGGAGACCGAAGCAATGAAGACCGCGGCGCCCATCGGTTACACCGTCTGCAACGACACCGACAAGCCGGTGTGGGCCGCGCTCGGTCAGAACAAAGGCGCCGTCTTCGTGTCGCGCGGTTGGTGGACGGTGGCGCCGGGCGGCTGCGCCAAGACGATCACCGATTCTGTGGCGAGCGGAAAAATCTATCTGCGCGTGGAGAAGGCGAAGGGCGTGGCGCTGGTGTCGGGGTCGGAGAAATTTTGCGTCACCAACATCGAATTCGAAATCCAAGGCCGCGAACATTGCGCGGCGCGCGGTTTGGCGGAAGCGGGCTTCGCCGAGACCAACACCAAGAGGGCGCCGGGCTTTGCCGCTCATGTCTCCGCGGATGGCCTGGTTGTAACCCTTTCTGGCACGGGTATGTCGAAATAACTCAACTGCCAGCGCATTTCGTCTTCCGAAAGCGGAAAATCCTTGCCGTTGCGCGCCGCCAGGCACTCGTTGGGGGCAAGGCGCACCACGAAACCCTGAATCTTGAACGCGACGCGCATGCTCAGGCGGGCCCGCCAGACCAGCGCAACGACCGCCTTCGCCGAACGCGCGTCGATGATGCGGCGCACGGTCTGCGGCGGCACTTGCGCCAGTGTCGCCAAGGCGACGATCACGGCGTCCTTATTGCCGCCTTCCGCTAGCTCCTCGACGAACTCGTCGTCCAAATTGCCCTCCTGCACAGCGACGGCGATCGCATGGACGGCCTCCGTGAAGGCGGATTCGCGGCCGTCGTCCTTTTGCAGGCGCGTGCGCAAACGGCGATTGAGGAAAACCCGAGTTTCCTCGTGAAGGTCGCCGCGGGCGGCGAGGCTTTCGAGCAGGGCCGTACCAACGAAAGACGCGAGCCTGCGGATCGTCCGTATAGAGAGATCGGTCCTGAGCGTCAGCGGCGCATGCAGTTCTTCAATGTTTTCAGCCGTTTCGACCAGCTTGTCGAGCGTCTGTTCGCGGATCTCGGCGTGCGGATTGGTAAGCAGTGCTGCCACGGCCGGAATATCCAACGAGCCCACGATGACGTCGCTGACCTCGCCACTCAACGGCTGGCGTCTGGCAATGGCGTCAAGAGCGCATTCGGCCTCGGCCCCGGCGATGATTTCGATCAGATCGGCGTCTGAAAGCAGGGGCGAATACTCCAAGATAGGCGCGGCCACGATCACTTCGACGTCGCGCGCCAGCCTGTCGACCACGGATTTAGGCACACAGTCGAGACGTTTGATTTCTTCGGCCAGGATGGCGCGCACACGCGGGGCCTGGTCGCACGCCAGCTTTTCCAGCATCTCGATCGCGATATCGCGCACATGCACGGCTTCTTCGCGGCCAAGATCGGGCATCAGACGGGCGATCTTGCGGGCGAGTTCGGCGCGCACTTCGTCGTCGCCGTCGTCGCTGAGCAGCCGGTTAGCGTGTTCCGGCGCGGCGATATTGGCCGCCACCGCTCGCCGCGTGGCGGTCCCGCCATGCGCCGCGAGATAGCCCAAGACGTCAGCGCCCGCGTCGGTCTGGCAGGCGAGCTCGTGCTGAGCGGCCTGGGTACGCTCCTCCAAAATTTTGAGGATATCGTCGCGCGACAGGTTTGCCTGCGCCGCCGCGGCGAGCCTCTGCTTTAGTTCCCGCATCGTTGCGCAATCTGGGTCTTACAAGCGCTGATTGTGCAGGCATGACCCTTAACGGCCGGTCAAGGGATTTGGTCAACAATACCGTTTCTTGATGCTTGCGCGCCTCTACGGCCTAATTAATGGTCTGCTTCATGCGGTGGGAAAAAGAGAGGAATTTGGCCGGGGAAGGCCCTGACTTCCGGCACATTCAGACTTGGATCTTCGATCTCGACAACACCCTCTACCGCGCCGACAGCAATCTGTTTGCCCAGATCGACGAACGCATGACGCGCTACATCGCTGAGCAGCTGGATTTACCGGCTGAAGAAGCACAGCTTCTGCAGCAGGTTTATTACCACGATTACGGCTCGACCTTGAGCGGCCTGATGGCGATCTACGGAATCGATCCGGAAGCCTTCCTCGCCTATGTCCACGACATAGACCTTTCGGTCATCACACCCGATACGGCGTTGAACAAAGCCTTCGCACGCCTGCCGGGACGGCGCTTTGTCTTTACCAACGGCTGCCGTCGTCACGCCCAGCGGGTGCTGGACCGCCTCGGGCTTGCCGAGGCCATAGACGACATCTGGGACATCCGCGTCCTCGGCTACACCCCCAAACCGCAAGCGGCAGCCTATCACCGGATCGTCGCCGCCGGCGCCTTCGCCCCCGAGAGCGCCGCGATGTTCGAAGATATGGCGCGCAACCTGATGCCGGCCCATGCGCTGGGCATGACGACGGTGTGGATCAACAACGGGTCCTCGTGGTCGCATCAAGGCCCGGAATTCCCCCTCGTGGCGCGCCGGCATATCCACCACGAGATTGACGACCTCGCCGAATTCCTTCATGCCATCAGAGTCTGACAACCATCAGAATCTGACATGACACTTGCCCGCATCATCGATCAGGCCTGGGAAGCGCGCGATACGCTGGACAGCGCGACCAAAGGCGAGGTGCGCGAGGCGGTGGACGCGGCTCTCGAAGGACTAGACGCCGGACACTGGCGCGTCGCCGAGAAGGAAGCCGGCGCCTGGCGCGTGAACCAGTGGCTGAAGAAGGCTGTGCTGCTGTCCTTCCGCTTGACCGACATGAAACGCATCGAAGGCGCGCCGGGCGGCGCCTTCTGGTGGGACAAGATCGATTCCAAATTCGCCGGCTGGAGTGAAGCGCAGTTCCGCGCCGCCGGCTTCCGCGCCGTGCCGGGCGCGGTTGTGCGCCGCACCGCCTTTATCGCCAAAGGCGTGGTTCTGATGCCGTGCTTCGTCAATCTCGGCGCTTACGTCGACGAGGGCACCATGGTCGATACCTGGGCCACGATCGGGTCTTGCGCGCAGATCGGGAAGAACTGCCATATCTCGGGCGGCGCCGGCATTGGCGGCGTGCTGGAGCCGATCCAGGCCGGACCTGTCGTCATCGAGGATAATTGCTTCATCGGCGCGCGCGCCGAAGTGGCCGAGGGCGTGATCGTGGGCGAAGGTTCGGTGCTGTCGATGGGCGTGTATCTCGGCCAATCGACCAAGATCGTCGACCGGGCGAGCGGCGAGGTGCTGTATGGCCGCGTGCCGCCTTATTCCGTCGTCGTCTCCGGCACGATGCCTGCGGGCGAAGGCAAGCCTTCGCTCTATTGCGCGGTCATCGTCAAACGCGTGGACGAGAAAACGCGGGCCAAGACCTCGATCAACGAGCTGCTGCGAGACTAGGCCGCTTCCGCTTCCTTGTAGATGAACGCCCCGACAACGGTCGCCACGATGATCTCGACAAGGCCGGCGCCGACCAAGGTCAGGAACAACGTCTGCGGAAACATGCCCGTGATCAGCGGCGACACGTTCATCAGGACATAGGCCGTGACCCACGTCAGCAGCGCGGCATAGACGGCCGTCTTCGGTCCGGCGCCGAAGCGAGGCCGGATCGCGGCGTAGGTCCACACCGCGACAAGGCCGATGGCCAGGCCCATGAGGTCAAAGGCGATGATCTCTTTCATTCCCCACATCGGCAGCTTTTGGGCCGCCATCAGAGCATGCCACTGGTCCGCCAAGATCTTGGCGTTGAGAAAATATTCGAAGACGTCGACGATCACGCCGGCGACGATGCCGCCGACGAGCACGCGCCCAAGATTGATCTTTCCCATGGTTTTCTCCCCCTATTGAGGCGGCGGGATATTGCCAGAATCGCGGCGGCCGCGCCAGAACAACAGTACCTCTCGGGTCTTCGCCAGCATCTCCAAATCCTAATCCCAGCTCCTTCCCGATCACTGCTTGATTGACCATGGCCCAGCGGGGGCCTAAATCCCCACGACATGACGATGCTCGATCCGGTTGCGCTGGCCCAGGCGCTGATCCGCTGCCCTTCGGTCACGCCCAGGGACGAAGGCGCGCTCGACGTGCTGCAAGGCGCATTGAAGCCGCTTGGCTTTTCCTGCCAGCGCCTTGTCTTCGAGGAACCCGGCACGGAGGCAGTGGCGAATCTTTACGCGCGGACAGGAAACGGCGCACCGCTGTTCTGATTCGCCGGTCACACCGACGTGGTGCCGCCGGGCGGGCAGTGGAAGAGCGATCCGTTCGGCGCGGAGATCCGCGACGGTGTTCTTTATGGGCGCGGCGCCGCCGATATGAAATCGGCCATCGCTGCTTTCGCGGCTGCCGCCGCGCGATATTTGGCGAAGGGCGCGCGCAAAGGTTCGATCGGTTTTCTCATCACCGGCGACGAAGAAGGCGACGCGATCAACGGCACATGCAAAGTTCTCGCCTGGCTGAAGGACAAAGGCGAACGCATCGACCATTGCATCGTCGGCGAGCCGTCCTCGGTCGCCGCCGTCGGCGACACGATCAAGATCGGCCGGCGCGGGTCGATGAATGTGCGCCTGACGGTCAAAGGCGTGCAAGGCCATGTCGCTTATCCCGCCAGAGCGCGCAATCCGATCCCGGCGCTGGCCGCGCTGGTGACGCGCCTGGCGGGGCACAAGCTCGACGACGGCACCGCCCATTTCGAACCGTCCACGCTTTCCTTCACCAGCATCGACGTGGGCAACGCGGCAACCAATGTCATTCCGGGCGAGGCGCGTGCCGCCCTCAACATCCGTTTCAACGAGCTGCATACGCCGGAGTCGCTGATGGCCTTCATCAACGGCGAAGCCGAGACCATCGCCAAGCAAACCGGCTGTGAGATCGCGTTGGAGCAAAGTGTCAGCGGTACGGCGTTTGTGACCAAGCCGGGCAAATTCATCGATCTGGTCGCCAAGTCGATCGAGAGCGTGACCGGGAGGCTGCCGGATTTTTCCACCGGCGGCGGCACCTCCGACGCGCGCTTCATCACGGACTATTGCCCGGTAGCGGAGCTCGGCCTTCCAAATGCCACCATGCACAAAACGGATGAGTGCATCGCCGTCGCCGACATCCAGCGGCTGACCGACATCTATGTGGCGTTGCTCGACGCCTATTTCAAGAACCCGCCTCAATGAATGAATCTCCCATCGGCATCTTCGATTCCGGCATGGGCGGATTGACCGTCATGCGCGCCCTGGCCGAGCGGCTGCCGGACGAGTGCTTTCTCTATCTGGGCGATACGGCGCGGCTGCCTTACGGCACCAAGAGCGCCGAGACGGTGAAGCGCTACGCCTTGCAAGCGGTCCATGCGCTGATGGCCCGCAAGGTGAAGATGCTGGTCGTGGCCTGCAACACGGCGTCGGTCTCGCTGCACGCGCTGCAGCAGGCGCTGCGGCCTTTGCCGGTGATTGGCGTGATCGAGCCGGGGGCGTGCGCGGCGCTGGCGGTTTCGCCCGACGGCCCCATCGCCGTGATCGCTACCGAAGGCACGGTCAAAGGCGGCGCCTATGTGCGCGCCATCCAGGCGCACGGCCAGGCGCCGGTCGTGCAGCAGGCCTGTCCGCTGTTCGTGCCGATGGCCGAAGAAGGCCTGGTCGACGGCCCGATCGCCGAAGCGGTGGCGCACCGTTATCTCGATCCCTTGATGGCGACAATGCCGAGGCCGCGCGCGCTGGTTCTGGGCTGTACGCATTTTCCGGTGCTCAAGGATGTGATCGCGCGCGTGGTGGGTGACGACGTCGTGCTGGTCGACAGCGCCGCGACAACCGCCGAAGCGGTGGCGCAGTTGCTCGCCGAACGCGGCTTGGCGCGCAACGAGAAAAATGCCGAATCGCATCGTTTTCTGGCGACCGACGCGCCGGACCGGTTTGCGCGGGTGGGAGAAATTTTTCTTGGAAAAGCGATCGATCCGGGCAGCGTGGAACAGGTCGATCTTCAATAGTCTACCCGTACCAGATAAAGCCCGTCGGGCGGCGCGACCGGGCCGCAGCGGCTGCGGTCGCACGCCGCGAGCGCTTCACGCACTTCGCGCGGATGCCATTTGCCTTCGCCCACCAGCTTCAGCGTGCCGACCATCGAACGCACCTGGTTGTGCAGGAAGGAGCGCGCCGAGGCGGCGATTTCGATTTCGTCCGCGGCGCGGCGCGCGGCGAGCTTGTCGAGCGTCTTGACCGGCGATTTCGCCTGGCACTCCGAAGAACGGAAGGTCGTGAAATCGTGTTGGCCGATCAGCGATTGCGCGGCGAAGTGCATCGCCTCCGCATCGAGCTCGCGCACCACATGCCAGACGCGGCCCTTGTCGAGGGCCGGAGGGGCGCGGCGGCAGACGATGCGATAGAGATAATGGCGCGCCGTGGCCGAGAAGCGGGCGTGGAAATCGGGGGCAGCCAGCGCCGAATCCAGAACGGCGACAGGCGCCGGCCAAAGGAAATGGTTCAGCGCATCGCGGATCTTGTCCGGTGTGAATTCCTTCATCAGATCGAAATGCGCCACCTGGCCGAAGGCGTGCACGCCCGCGTCGGTGCGCCCGGCGCCGGTGACCGTGACGGTTTCGCCGCAGAGTTTGAAGATCGCTTCTTCCAGGGCGCCCTGCACCGACGGGCCATTGTCCTGGCGCTGCCAGCCGACGAACGGAGAGCCGTCATATTCGATGGTGAGGCGATAGCGCGGCATGGACCCCCGCCCTACCCTCCCCCTTGCAGGGGGAGGGAATTGAGCCGCGTGCCCTTCGGCAACGCGAAGCCACGCAGCAATTCGTTCGCGCTCATCACGCCGCGGCCGGCGCGCTGCAAGCGGATGAGACGCACGGCGCCGAAGCCGCAAGCGATCGCCAGCTTGTCGTCCAACATCTCGCCGGGCGCGCCGGCCCTTCGAAGCTCGGCTTCGCCGAGCGCCTCAGGGTGAGGAACGAGTTCCGCATACAGGATCTTCAGCCGCTCGCCGTTCGCCTCGGTCCAGGCGCCGGGCGCGGGCGACAGGGCGCGGATCAGACAGTCGACTTCGTGCGCACTTTTCGTCCAGTCGATGCGGGCTTCTTCTTTGAGAATTTTCTTCGCGTAGGTCGCGCCGGTTTCGTCCTGCTTGTGCTCGGCGATGCTGCCGTGTTCGAGCGCGGACAAGGCGCGCGTCATCAAGGAAGCGCCGAGCCGCGCCAGCACGTTCTGCAACTCGCCGGACGTCCGCCGCCCGATGCGCACGGATTCGGTCATCAGAACCGGACCGGTATCCAGGCTCTCTTCCATGCGTATGACCGTGACGCCGGTTTCCTCGTCGCCCGCCATGACGGCGCGCTGGATGGGCGCGGCGCCGCGCCAGCGCGGCAAGAGCGAGGCGTGCAGATTGAAACAACCCAATCTCGGCGCATCCAGGATCGGCTTTGGCAGGATCAGCCCGTAAGCGGCAACCACCGCCGCATCGAGTTTAAGCGCCGCGAATTCAGCTTGCGCTTCCGCGGTCTTCAGCGTCGGCGGGGTGCGCAGTAGCAGGCCCTGCGCGGCAGCGAGCTTGGCAACCGGCGAAGGCTCCTCGGCATAGCCGCGTCCCTTCGGGCGCGCCGGCTGGGTGTAGACAGCGGCGATGTCGTGGCTAGCGATCAGCTCAGCAAGCAAAGGCGCCGAGAATTCCGGCGTGCCCATGAAAGCGAGGCGGAGCGTCACGCGCCCACCCCTTGCAGCCGCTTGGCCTTGGCGAGCTTGCGCAGCGCGATGGAGCGCTTGAGCCGCGACAGATGGTCGATGAAGAGCACGCCCTCCAGATGGTCCATCTCGTGCTGCAGACAGTCGGCGAGCAGCCCGTCGGCTTCGAGCGTCTGCATCTTGCCGTCGCGGCCGAGATATTCGGCGCGGATGCGGGCGGGACGCTGCACCTCCTCCCAAATATCGGGGACCGACAGGCAGCCTTCCTCGAAGCTCGCCAACTCTTCGGACGCCCACAGGATCCTCGGATTGACGAAGACACGCGGATTGCGTTTGCCGTCCTTCTGGTCGATGTCCATGACGATGACGCGCTTGGCGACGCCGATCTGCACCGCCGCCAGCCCGATGCCGTCGGCTTCGTACATGGTTTCCAGCATATCGTCGATCAGGGTGCGGATTTCGCCGTCGACCTTGGCAACGTTCGCCGCCACCGCTTTCAGGCGGGGATCGGGGGCGGTCAGGATGGGGCGGATCGTCATTGACGTGAGATAGGCTGGGGACGGTTCGCGGTCAAGATTTGGCGCGTTTGCGTGTAGGATAAGCTTCGCAACAGTGAGATTCGCGCATGGACACCGCCTTCATCATTTTGGCTGTCGCGTTGGTCGCCGCCGCGGCGATCGTGGTCTTCGCGTTGCTGCGCAAGCCGCAGGACGCAAGCGGCGGCGAAGCGACCGGCCGGCTGCTGCAAGCGATCGAAACGCTGAATGGCCGCGTCGAAGCCCTGAACAAACAGGTCAACGACAGCCTGGCCAGTTCCGCCACCACGACGGCAGCCACGCTCGGCGGAATCCAGGAGCGGCTGACCGTGATCGACCAGGCGCAGAAGAACATCACCGCGCTGTCCGACCGCGTCGTCTCGCTGCAGGACATCCTGTCCGACAAGCAGGCGCGCGGCGCCTGGGGCCAGGACCGCATGGAAGACATCGTGCGCGACCAGCTGCCGCCGGACCTTTATCAATTCCAAGCGCGGCTCTCCAACAACACCGAACCCGATTGCCTGATCCGCATTCCCGGTATGGCCGCGGCCATCGTCATCGACGCCAAGTTCCCGCTGGAAGCTTTCGAGTCGCTGAAGGCGGCGATCAACGATACCGAACGCAAGCTGGCGGCGGCGCAATTGCGCAGCGACGTGCAGAAGCATATCGCCGACATCGGGCGGAAATATCTGATCCCCGGCGAAGTGCAGAGCCCGGCGCTGATGTTCGTGCCCTCGGAATCGATTTATGCCGAACTGCACACAACTTTTCCCGACGTGATGCAGCGGGCGCGCCGGGCGCAAGTGGTGATCGTGTCGCCGCACATCTTGTGGCTGGCGGTGAACACCATCCGCACACTGATGCGCGACGCCAAGATGCGCGAGCAGGCGTACGAAATCCAAAAAGAGGTGGCCCTGCTCCTGAAGGATGTGACGCTTTTGGCCGAGCGCGTGGGCGACTTGCGCACCCATTTCGAGCGGACGAGCAAGGATTTGGGCGAGATCGAAAAACCGATGGGCCGCGTCGTCGCGCGCGCGGGACGCATCGAAGCGGTGGAGCTTTCCGCGCCGGACGCCGAAAAGCCGGTACTTCCCGGGCCTGGGTGATTTCGCATCGGGTCCAGGCGAGCGCCTGGGCAATGGCGAAACGGGCACAGGCCACGCGTTCGCGCACCGCCTTGCGCCGGACAGCATAGGCCTTCGAATACCGCCCGTGCTTCAGCCGGTTGCTGTTTCCGTCCGGCGCTCCCCGCCGTCTGCCGGTTCGCTTGCCCAATTGAACCTCAACTTTGCGGGGGCACCCCCCCACC
>JBEKMG010000016.1:0-27478 GCA_050008635.1 Rhizomicrobium sp. | reverse complement strand
AGCCGAGCTGCGAGCAGGTCGAATAGGCGATCACGCGCTTGATGTCGTTCTGGAACAGGCCGACCGACGCGGCAAAGAACGCGGTCGAGGCGCCAATGAAGGCGACGAAGCCGAGCGCCACGGGCGCGTGTTCGTACAAGGGCGAACAGCGGCAGACCAGGAACACGCCGGCCGTCACCATGGTCGCAGCATGGATCAGGGCGGAGACGGGGGTGGGGCCTTCCATCGCGTCGGGCAGCCAGGTGTGCAGGCCGAGCTGCGCCGACTTGCCCATCGCGCCCATGAACAACAGCAGGCAGATCGCGGTGAGGATGTCGACATTGTGACCGGCGAAGATAAAGCTTTTGCCGGCAATGGCCGGCGCGGCGGCGAATACCGCGTCGAAATCCAGCGTCTTGAAGACCGTGAAAATGGCGAAGATGCCAAGCGCGAAACCGAAATCGCCGACGCGGTTGACGATAAAGGCCTTCAACGCGGCCTCGTTGGCGCTCGGCTTCTTGTACCAGAAACCGATCAAGAGATAGGACGCCAGCCCGACGCCTTCCCAGCCGAAATACATCTGCAGGAAATTGTTCGCCGTCACCAGCATCAGCATCGCGAAGGTGAACAGCGAGAGGTAGGAGAAGAACCGCGGCCGGCCTTCGTCTTCGTCCATGTAGCCGATGGAGTAGAGGTGCACCAGCGAAGAAATGCCCGTCACCACCACCAGCATCACCGCTGTCAGCGTGTCCACGCGGATCGCCCAATTCACCTCGACATCGCCGGATGTGATCCATTGCGTCAGCGTGACGATCTGCGAATGGCCCAGGATGGCCACGTCGTAGAAGGCGAAAATCGAAAGCGCCGCCGAAACGAACAAAGCCGCCGTCGTCACAAGCTCGCACATCCGCGCGCCGATGAAGCGGCCGCCGAGGCCGGCGATGGCCGAAGCGATGATGGGGAGGAAGACGATCGCGGTGTACATCTCAACCCTTCAACAGATTGACGTCTTCCACCGCGATGGTGCGGCGGTTGCGGTAAAACACCACCAGGATGGCCAACCCGATGGCCGCTTCGGCGGCGGCCACCGTCAGCACGAACAGCGCAAACACCTGCCCGACCAAATCGCCCAGGAACGACGAGAAGGCGATGAAGTTGATGTTCACCGCGAGCAGGATCAACTCGATCGACATCAGGATGACGATGATGTTCTTGCGGTTCAGGAAGATGCCGAACACGCCGATGGTGAACAGCGCGGCGGCGACCGCCAGGTAATGGCCCAGTCCGATGGTCATTCTATGCCCCCTGCCCCGGTTCGACGTCGCGCAGCGTCATCGCGTCCGCCGGCGTGCGCGACACCTGCCGCCAAGTCGACTGACGGCGCACGCCCGGCCGGCGGCGATGCGTCAGCACGATGGCGCCGATCATCGCCACCAGAAGCACCAATCCGGCGACCTCAAAGTAATAGACGTAGTCCGTATAGAGGATGCGCCCCAGCGCGACGGTATTGGACACGCCTGCCGGAACGGCAGCGGCAGCAGCGGCCGCGTGCGGCGCAATGTTCCAGCGCAAGGCGATCACGGAAATCAGTTCCAGCGCCAACAGCCCGCCGACCACGAGGCCCGGAAGAAGATATTGCTGCGCGCCGCGCTTCAACTCGGCGAAATCCACATCGAGCATCATCACCACGAACAGGAACAGCACGGCAACGGCTCCGACATAGACGATCACCAGGATCATCGCCAGGAATTCGGCGCCGAGCAGGACAAACAGTGCGGCCGCGTTGAAAAAGGCGAGGATCAGGAACAGCACCGAATGCACGGGATTGCGCGCGGCAATCACCATGAACGCGGCCGCGATCAAGATGGCCGAGAAAACGTAGAAGGCGATGGCGATCAGCATCGTCCGCACCCCCTAACAAACTTGTCATCCCCGGCGAGCCGCGCCCTTCGCGCGGCGAGGGAAGGGGACCCAGGAATCAACACCGGAGAGATGTCGATACCTGGGTTCCCTTCCCCTCGCATCGCGTCCGTACGCTGACGCGACGGACGCATGCTCGGCCGGGAATGACAATTTTGGTTATCGTGCGTCATGTTCCCTAATTGCGCTTTCATCTGTATGGTGCATCCATCTCCAGGCTTTGCGCGATTTCGCGCTCCCAGCGGTCGCCGTTCGCCAGCAACCGATCCTTGTCGTAGTAAAGTTCCTCGCGCGTTTCGGTGGCGAATTCGAAATTCGGCCCCTCGACGATGGCATCCACCGGGCAGGCTTCCTGGCAGAAGCCGCAATAGATGCATTTGACCATGTCGATGTCGTAGCGCGTGGTGCGGCGGCTGCCGTCCTCGCGCGGCTCGGCTTCGATGGTGATGGCCTGCGCCGGGCAGATCGCCTCGCACAGCTTGCAGGCGATGCAGCGCTCCTCGCCGTTGGGATAGCGGCGCAGCACGTGCTCGCCGCGGAAGCGAGGCGAGAGCGGCCCCTTCTCGAAAGGATAGTTGAGCGTCGCCTTCGGCGCGAAGAAATAGCGCATGGAGAGCCAGAAGCTCTTGACGAACTCCCAGAGGAAGATCTGCCGCGCCGCGCGGTCGAGAGGCATCATCTTTCCCTCACCCATGATGGTGGAAGACGAGCACCCAGCCCGCCGTCAGCACCACCCAGAACAGCGACGTCGGCAGGAACACTTTCCAGCCCAGACGCATCAATTGGTCGTAGCGGTAGCGCGGCACGAAAGCCTTCACCATCGATACCATGAAGAACAGGAACATGATCTTGCCGAGCAGCCAGAAGACGCCCGGCACGGCCGTCAGCGGCCAGATCGCCAAGGGCGGCAGCCAGCCGCCCAGGAACAGAATCGACATCACGGCGCAGAGCAGGATGATGTTCACATATTCGCCGAGGAAGAACAGCAGGAACGGCGTCGAGGAGTATTCCACCATGTAACCGGCGACGAGTTCGGACTCCGCTTCCAGCATGTCGAAAGGTGGGCGCTGCGTTTCGGCCAATGCGGATACGAAGAAGATCACGAACATCGGCAGCAGGATGGTGAAGGCGAACCAGCCGTGCTCCTGGGCGCGCACGATGGCCGAGAGGTTCAGCGACCCGGCGAACAGCAGCACGGTGATGATGACGAAGCCGATGGAGACTTCGTAGGACACCATCTGAGCGGCGGAGCGCAGCGCGGCGAGGAACGGATATTTCGAATTCGACGCCCAGCCGCCCATGATGACGCCATAGACGCCGAGCGAAGACACCGCGAAGAGATAGAGAACGCCGACATTGATGTCGGCCACCACCCAGCCATTGTCGAGCGGCACCACCGCCCAGCCGGCGAACGCCAGCGTGGTCGTCACCAGCGGCGCCAGCAGGAAGATCACCTTGTTGGCCCCGGCCGGGATGATCGACTCCTTGAACATGAATTTGAAGGCGTCGGCGAAGGTCTGCAGCAGTCCGAAGGCGCCCACCACGTTGGGGCCGCGCCGCATCTGCACCGCCGCCCAGATTTTGCGGTCGGCGAGAATCCAGAACGCGATGGAAACCAGCAGCACCACCTGGAAAACCCCGATGATGACGACTTGGCTGATCGTCCACGCCCAGGCGGTGGGAAGTCCGAGGTGCTGGAGGAAGGAGACGAAGATCATCGTTTACTCCGCCGCCATCGCCGGCGCGCCATGCGCGAACACACGCGAACATTCGGCCATCGTGGCGCTGGCGCGCGCGATGGGGTTGGTGAGGTAATAATCGGCAATCGACGAACCGAGCGGCAAAGTGACGTCCAGCGGGCCTTCCGCACCGGCCGCGTTCCAAATCGCCGGATCGGCGGCGTCATGCACGGGCGCTTTATCCAATACCGCGAAATGCGGCGCCTGGGCGACGATCGCCGCACGCAGCGCCTCCAGGTTGTCGTAAGGCAGCCGCTTGCCCAGCACGTCGGACAGCGCGCGCAGGATCGCCCAATCCTCCTTGGCCTCGCCCGGCGGGAAGGTGGCGCGCTCGGCTTCCTGCACCCTGCCTTCGAAATTGACGTACAGCCCGTCTTTCTCCGTATAGGCCGCGCCGGGCAAGACGACGTCGGCATTGTGCGCGCCCACATCGCCGTGACTGCCCTGGTAAACGACAAAGGCACGGCCGAGCTTGTCGGCGGGGAATTCGTCCGCGCCGAGCGAATAGATGAAATCGATCTCGCCCTTCTGCGCGCCGTCCACGATGCCCGCCACGTCGCGGCCGCTCTTGCCCGGCAGAAAACCGAGATCGAGCGCGGCGACGCGCGAGGCGGCCGTATGCAGCACGTTGAATCCGTTCCAACCGCCGTCCGCCAACGTCCCGGCGGGGCCGATCATGCCGGTGTCGGCGGCGATCTTCGCCGCGAGTTTCAGGACGGCCGCGCCGTCGGGACGCGCCACCGCGCTTGCGCCCAGAATGAGCATCGGCCGCTTGGCATTCTTCAGAACAGTCGCGAAAGCGTGGCTGCCATCCGCGAGCGCTTCCAGCACGCCTGCGTTCGCGCCGAGCTGCTCGACCGGAAAGGTCAGATCGACCGTCACGCCGACATTAGCGATCTTGAGATCGCCGTACAGCCAAGCCTTGCGGATGCGCGCATTCAGCACCGGCGCTTCCCAGCGCGGATTGGTGCCGATCAGCAAAAGCGCATCGGCCGCTTCCACGCCCGCAATGGTCGTGTTGAACAGATAGGTCGGGCGCGGACCGGAGAGCTTGGCGCCGTCCTGACGGCAATCGAGATTGACGACGCCGAGCCGCGTCATCAAATCCTTCAGCGCCTTGATTTCCTCCGCCGCCGCCAGATCGCCGACGATGGCCGCCATGCGCTCGGGCTTGGTCTCGGCGATGCGCGCGGCAATAGCAGCGAACGCCTCAGGCCACGTCGCAGGCACGAGCTTGCCGTTCTTGCGAATATAAGGCGTGTCGAGCCGCTGGCGGGAAAGCCCGTCACAGGCATGGCGCGCCTTGTCGGAAATCCACTCCTCGTTGATCTCTTCGTTGAGGCGCGGCAGCACGCGCAGCACCTCGCGCCCGCGCGTGTCGACGCGGATATTGCAGCCCTGCGCGTCCATCACGTCGATGGACTCGGTCTTCTTCAATTCCCACGGCCGCGCGTTGAAGGCGTACGGCTTCGAGGTCAGCGCGCCCACGGGACACAGGTCGACCACATTGCCGGATAACTCGGAGGCGAACGCCTTTTCCAGATAGGTGGTGATTTCTACATCTTCGCCCCGCCCGGTCAGGCCCAGCTCCGGCACGCCAGCCACTTCGGTGGCGAAACGCACGCAGCGCGTGCACTGGATGCAGCGAGTCATGATCGTCGCGACCAGCGGGCCCATGTACTTGTCTTCGACCGCGCGCTTGTTCTCGTTGAAGCGGTGGAAGGCGGCGCGGCCATAGGCCATCGCCTGATCCTGCAGATCGCACTCGCCGCCCTGATCGCAGATCGGGCAATCGAGCGGATGGTTGATGAGCAGGAATTCCATCACGCCTTCGCGCGCCTTTTTCACGTAAGGCGAGTTGGTATTGATCTTGGCGGGCGTGCCGTCCTTGTTGGGGAAGATGTCCTTCACCTGCAGCGAGCACGAGGTTTGCGGTTTGGGCGCGCCCACCCATTCGACCATGCACATGCGGCAATTGCCCGCCACCGACAGCCGCTCGTGATAGCAGAAGCGCGGAATCTCCGCGCCTGCCTGCTCGCACGCCTGCAGCAGCGTGAGGTTGTCGTCCGCCTCCACTTCCTTGCCGTCGATGATGAGCTTGCGGGGCATGTTCTACTCCGCCGCTTTCGACATGCCGCGATACTCCGCGATCCGCCGTTCGAGTTCAGGACGGAAATGCCGGATCAGCCCCTGGATCGGCCACGCCGCCGCGTCGCCCAGCGCGCAGATCGTGTGGCCCTCCACTTCCTTGGTCACTTCCTGAAGCAGGTCGATTTCCTCCACCCGCGCGTCGCCGCGCTGCAGGCGCGTCATCACCCGCCACATCCAGCCGGTGCCTTCGCGGCAGGGCGTGCACTGGCCGCAGCTTTCGTGCTTGTAGAAATAGGACAGAAGCTGGATCGCCTTCACGACGTCGGTGGATTTGTCCATCACGATCACGGCGGCGGTGCCGAGGCCCGACTGCACGTCCTTCAGGGAATCGAAATCCATCAGCACGTCGTCGCAAATCGATTTGGGGATCAACGGCACAGACGCGCCGCCGGGGATCACCGCCAGCAGATTGTCCCAGCCGCCGCGCACCCCGCCGGCATGCGTCTCGATCAGCTCGCGCAGCCCAATGCCCATCGCCTCTTCGACGTTGCAGGGCTTGTTCACGTGGCCCGAGATGCAGAACACCTTGGTGCCGGTGTTGTTGGGACGGCCGATGCCGGCGAACCATTCGGCGCCGCGGCGCATGATTTCCGGCGCCACCGCGATGCTTTCCACGTTGTTGACCGTGGACGGGCAGCCATAAAGCCCGACATTCGCCGGGAACGGCGGTTTCAGGCGCGGCTGGCCCTTCTTGCCCTCCAGGCTTTCGAGCAGCGCGGTTTCCTCGCCGCAGATGTAAGCGCCCGCGCCATGATGGACGATGATGTCGAAATCCCAGCCGTGGATATTGTTCTTGCCGATCAGCTTGGCTTCGTAAGCTTCGTCGACGGCGCGCTGCAGCGCCTCGCGCTCGCGGATGAACTCGCCGCGCACATAGATGTAGGCGACGTGCGCGCGCATCGCGAAGCTGGCGATCAAGCAGCCTTCCACCAGCGTGTGCGGATCGTTGCGGAGAATGTCGCGGTCCTTGCAGGTGCCGGGCTCGGATTCGTCGGCATTGACGACCAGATAATGCGGCCGCTCCTTCACTTCCTTCGGCATGAAGGACCATTTGAGGCCGGTCGGAAAACCCGCGCCGCCGCGACCGCGCAGGCCCGACTTCTTGATCGCGTCGACGATGGCTTCGGGACCGAGTTCGAGAATCTTCTTGGTACCGTCCCAGTTGCCGCGCTTCCGCGCGCCTGCAAGCCCGGGATCGCCGAAGCCGTAGAGATTGGTGAAGATGCGGTCGCGGTCAGAGAGCATGTTAGATCAGCCCCCTCACCCGCCCGGCGTCGCTTAAGCTACGCCGGGCACCCTCTCCCACAAGGGGAGAGGGAAGAATTGCGCAAACCTCCCCTCTCCCCTTGTGGGAGAGGGTGGCGAGCACGCGAGTGCGAGCCGGGTGAGGGGTGTGCTTCACGACTGCACCTCCTTCAACGTCGTCGGCCCGCCGGCCGGCTCCGAGGAATGGCGCCCGGTTTGTGGGCCGGGTTTGGGCGCCTTGCCGTCGCGCAACGCCTGAAGAATTTTTTCGGTCGTAGGTCCGTCAAGGTCTTCGTATGTGTCCTTGTCGATCTGCATCATTGGCGCGTTGACGCAGGCGCCGAGGCATTCCGCTTCCATCCAGGTGAACTTGCCGTCCGCGGATATGGTGTGCGGCTTCTCGGCGATGTGCTTTTTGCAGGCCTTGACGATTTCGTCCGAGCCGCGCAGCCAACAGGGCGTGGTGGTGCAGACCTGGACCAGATGCTTTCCCACCGGCTCCAAATTGAACATCGTGTAGAACGTCGCGACTTCCAGCACGCGGATGAAAGGCATGTCGAGCAGCTTGGCGACCGCCTCGATCATCGGCTTGGTGACCCAGCCTTCCTGCTCCTGCCCGATCCACAGCGCCGCGATTACCGCCGACGCCTGGCGGCCGGCGGGATATTTCGCGATCTCGCGTTCCACGCGCGTTTCGCGTTCCGCCGTGAAGGCGAAGCTCGCGGGCTGTTCGTGATGCAAACGGCGAAGGCTCACCGGTCGATCTCCCCGAAGACGATGTCGATCGAACCGATCACGGCGGAGACGTCGGCCAGCATGTGACCTTTGCAAAGGTGCTCCAGCGCTTGCAGATGCGGATAACCCGGCGCGCGGATCTTGCAACGGTACGGCTTGTTGCTGTCATCGGCCACCAGATAGACGCCGAACTCGCCCTTGGGCGCTTCCACCGCGGCGTAAACCTCGCCCGCCGGAACGTGGAAACCTTCGGTGTAGAGCTTGAAGTGATGGATCAGCGCTTCCATCGAGGTTTTCATCTCGGCGCGGCGCGGCGGCACGATCTTGTTGTCTGTGGAAGCCACGGGCCCGGACGGCATCTTCTCGATGCACTGTTTCATGATTTTCGTGGACTGGCGCATCTCTTCCATGCGCATGACATAACGGTCGAAGCAATCGCCGTTCTTGCCCACGGGAATCTTGAAATCGAGTTCGTTGTAGCACTCGTAAGGCTGGGCGCGGCGCAGGTCCCAGGCGGCGCCCGTGGAGCGCAGCATCACGCCGGAAAAGCCCCAGGCCTCGGCCTCCGCGCGGGTGACGACGCCGATGTCGACGTTGCGCTGCTTGAAGATGCGGTTGTCGGTGAGAAGGACTTCGATGTCGTCGAGCACCTTGGGGAAGGTGTCGCAGAACTTGTAAATGTCTTCGAGAAGCTCGGGCGGCAAGTCCTGGTGCACGCCGCCGGGGCGGAAATAGGCGGCATGCAATCGGCTGCCCGAGGCGCGTTCGTAGAATATCATCAGCTTTTCGCGTTCCTCGAAGCCCCACAGCGGCGGAGTGAGCGCGCCCACGTCCATCGCTTGCGTGGTGACGTTTAGAAGATGCGAGAGCAGCCGGCCGATCTCGCAGAACAGCACGCGGACATACTGTCCGCGCTTGGGCACTTCCAGGCCGAGCAGCTTCTCGATGGCGAGGCAGAAAGCGTGCTCCTGGTTCATCGGCGCGACGTAATCGAGCCGGTCGAAATACGGGATCGCCTGCAAATAAGTTTTGTGCTCGATCAGCTTTTCGGTGCCGCGATGCAAGAGGCCGATATGAGGATCGACGCGGGTGACGATTTCGCCGTCGAGTTCGAGGACAAGCCTGAGGACACCATGCGCCGCAGGATGCTGAGGCCCGAAATTGATCGTTATTTTACCTTCCGGTGCGAGTTCGGGCGCGTCGATCACGGCTTCTTCTCCGCCTTCTCATCCCCCGGCAGGATGTACGGCGCGCCTTCCCACGGGCTCATGAAATCGAAATCGCGGTATTCCTGCACCAGTTGCACGGGCTGATACACGACGCGCTTGAGATCGTCGTCGTAGCGCAGCTCCACGAAGCCGGTCAGTGGGAAATCCTTGCGCAGCGGATGGCCCGAGAAACCGTAGTCGGTGAGGATGCGCCGCAGGTCTGGATGGTCGGCGAACACGACGCCGTAGAGGTCGTACGTCTCGCGCTCGTACCAGCCCGCGGCGGGAAAAACGGAGATCGCGGTCGGCACCGCCGTCGCCTCGTTGGTCTCGACTTTCACGCGGATGCGCCGGTTCTTGCTGAGCGACAGCAGGTGATAGACCACGTCGAAACGCTTCGCGCGCGCCGGCCAGTCCACGCCACAGATGTCGATCAGCACCTTGAACTCGCAGGCCGGATCGTCGCGCAGGTACGTCAGGACGCTGACGACGTCGAACGGCATCACATTGATCGTGAGTTCGCCCAGCTCTACTTTCGAGAAAAGCACCCTATCCGGCAACGCGGAGGCGATCCTGGTCGCGAGAGCTGTCAGCGCTTCCAATTCCGTCACCGCTCGATCGTGCCGGTGCGGCGGATTTTCCGCTGCAGCAGCATGACGCCGTAAACCAGCGCCTCGGCGGTCGGCGGACAGCCGGGCACGTAGATGTCCACCGGCACGATGCGGTCGCAGCCGCGCACCACCGAATAGGAATAATGGTAGTAGCCGCCGCCGTTGGCGCACGATCCCATGGAGATCACATAGCGCGGCTCGGGCATCTGGTCGTAGACCTTGCGCAGCGCGGGCGCCATCTTGTTGCACAGCGTGCCGGCGACGATCATCACGTCGGACTGGCGCGGGCTGGCGCGCGGCGCGAAGCCGAAACGCTCCAGATCGTAGCGCGGCATCGAAGCCTGCATCATCTCCACCGCGCAGCAGGCAAGCCCGAACGTCATCCACATCAGCGAACCGGTGCGCGCCCAGGTGACGAGCGCGTCGGCGCTGGCGACCAGGAAGCCCTTGTCCGAAAGCTCCTCCTGCATCGCCTTGAAATAGGGATCGTTGTCGGTCGCGCCAGCGCCGGCAGGGATCACTCCCATTCGAGCGCCCCCTTCTTCCATTCGTAGATGAAACCGACGGTCAGAATGGCCAGGAACACCACCATCGACCAGAAGGCGAAAACGCCCGTGTCGCCCAACGTAATCGCCCAGGGAAACAGGAAAGCGACTTCCAGGTCGAAGATGATGAACAGGATGGAGACGAGATAGAAACGTACGTCGAATTTCATGCGCGCGTCGCCGAAGGCGTTGAACCCGCATTCGTAAGCGGAAAGCTTTTCGGGATCGGGCTTGGAAGGCGCGATCAGCATCGGCACCACGGCAAGACCGAGTGCGATGACCCCCGCGATCCCGATGAAGATCAATATCGGCAGATATTCCAGGAGCAGCCGTTCCATTCGTTCTTCCTAATTCCCGTCACGGGCACCCACTCGCCGGCCCGGCGCTGGCAAAGCATCCGGCTCGTGTCATTTCGCGGTTGCACTATAAACGGCGGCCGATCCGACACAACGCTGATTTAGAACGGATTTAGAACAGGAATCACCGGAGGCAAACAAGAATCTTGGAGAGAATTGCCGCTTGTGCACCGCGGAGGCAAAGCGCCTCCGAAGTGGGCAGTGAAGGATGGCTTGGCGTCCGGAGCTGCATGAAGGCTGGCTTGCCGGGCGTAGCTCGCGGCGAAGGGTGGCGTAAGCCATCCGAAGCCCGCGGATGGAGCCCACCTTCGCTCCAAATGGAGCTTCGGTGGGCATCCTTCGCCGCGCTTCGCGGGCGAAGGATGGCGGGAGCGACGGGGCTCGAACCCGCGACCTACGGCGTGACAGGCCGTCACTCTAACCAACTGAGCTACGCCCCCGCGGGCGTCCGCGGCCTTGGCCGCGAAGGACGGTCGATGTAGGGCGGCACCTACCTCAAGTCAAGCAAAGAGACCTATTGGCCTGAGCCGTCGTCGTCGTCGCCGCCCGGCCCGCCGCCACCGCCGCCTGGGCCGCCGCGATGACCGCCGCGGCCTTCATGGCTTCCTTGGCCTTGGCCCTGCCCTTTCTGCTGCGGACGGAGTTCGTCGGGTGTCAACACGCCGTCATTGTTGACGTCGAGCTGATCGAACAGAGAACGGGCGGTCGCGGCGAATTCGTCGAAATCCACGACGCCGTCATGGTTCCAATCGACCAGCGGAGAGGTGGCCGACGCATCTTCGCTCCAGCGCTTTTCGTTGACCGCCCGCACCTCGTCAGGTTCGAGCACGCCGTCGTGGTTGGTGTCTGCCGCGTCGAAATCTTTTCTCAGGCCGGCCTCCATCGCCGCGCGGGTCACCTTGCCGTCGTGGTCGGCGTAGCGCAGCAGCATCTGCACCGGCGAATGCCATTCTTCCTCGTGACGGCCGCCCGGTCCGTGCCGGTGCGAGGCGCAGCCAGCGAGCAGAGCTGCCACTGCCATGACCGCCAACATCCGCGCTGGCACTTTGCACATTGCGCTGTTCCTCACGAGACGGGGCAAGATTAGACGCTGAGCCGTCGCAAAAGTATGCCTGTTTTTGGGGGCGCATGGTGAATGGGCGAAAGCGAAGGCTGGCTGCGCCGTAGCTCGCGGATGCAACAGTCCGCCTTCGCCCTGCGGGCCTTCGCCGCGCCGAAGCGGCTTCGGCCACGCAGGCGGGCTCCGGCGCGATCGCCTTCCCTCGCTCAGCGAGCGAAGGCGAGTGGGCGGTGACGGGTTCGAACCGCCGACCCCATCGGTGTAAACGATGTGCTCTACCGGCTGAGCTAACCGCCCGGCTGGGGAGATTGTATCAGATACCAAAGACCTGGATCCCCTTCCCTCGTCCCGCGCTGCTGCGCGGGCCTCGCCGGGGATGACATTGCTGGCGCAATGTCAGTTCAGGGAATCCTTCAATTGCTTGCCGGCGCGGAAGCGGGGCTGCTTGGAGGGTTTGATGGTGATTTCTTCGCCGGTCTGCGGGTTGCGTCCCTTGCCACCGGCGCGTGTAGCGACGACGAACACGCCAAAGCCGGTCAAGCGGACCTCATCGCCCGCCTTGAGCGCGGCGGCAATCAGATCGAACACGCCGTCAACCGCCTTGGCGGCATCCGTCTTGGCGAGGCCGGTATGGTCGGAAAGCTTTTGAATCAGATCGTTCTTGTTCACTGCGGCGGCTCCTTCCTGATGAATCGCCAAGGCGACTGCGGAGAATCTAGGGCTTTATCGCGCCCGGCGTCAAAGCAAGAACCGGTCGAAAAGGCTGATTCCAAGGTAAAGAAGGGCTGGAATCGGCCATTTTCATCGTCATTTGTTGGGGACGGATGCCCGGCTCCGCCTTTGGCTACGCCGCGGCAGGCATTTCACCTGGCGCGCCGTAGCTTCAGCGAAGGCGGCCGGCCTGGCGTCTTTTTCCCAGCCGGCCCGCCATTATTGGCTCAATGCGTGACGACGGCGTCGGAATCGCTGTCCGGCATGGCGGTGGGAACGACATCCTCCGGTTCGACCCAGTCGATCGGCTCCGGCTGGCGCACCAGTGCGACCTTGAGCACCTCGCCGACACTGGACACCGGCACGATCTTGAGCCCCGTTTTCACATTGTCGGGGATTTCGGCCAGGTCCTTCTCGTTCTCTTGCGGGATGATGACCGTCTTGAGGCCGGCCCGCAGAGCCGCAAGCAGCTTTTCCTTCAGCCCGCCGATCGGCAGGACGCGTCCGCGCAAAGTCACTTCGCCCGTCATCGCCACCTCGCGCCGCACGGCAATGCCGGTGAGCGTCGAGATGATCGACACCGCCATCGCCACGCCGGCCGAAGGTCCATCCTTGGGCGTCGCGCCTTCCGGCACGTGCACGTGGATGTCCTTGACGTCGAACGTCGGCGGCTTGATGCCGAACGTCGTCGCCTTGGAGCGGACGTAAGAACGGGCGGCGTCGATCGATTCCTTCATGACGTCGCCGAGCTTGCCGGTCGTCTGCATACGGCCCTTGCCAGGCAGCATGACGGATTCGATCTGCAGTGTGTCGCCGCCGGCCTCGGTCCAGGCCAGACCGGTGACCACGCCGACCTGATCTTCGCCTTCCATCTCGCCGTAGCGGAATTGCCGCACGCCGGCATAGGTGTCGACGTTCTCGTGCGTGATCGTGATGGATTTGCTCTTGTTCGAGACGATCTCCTTCACCGCCTTGCGCGCCAGGTTCGCAATCTCACGTTCGAGATTGCGCACGCCCGCTTCGCGCGTGTGATAGCGGATCAGATCGCGCAATCCGTCGTCGGTGATCTTCCACTCCTCGTCCTTCAAACCATGCGCCTTGATCTGCTTGGGAATAAGATGGCGCTTGGCGATCTCGACTTTTTCCTCCTCGGTGTAGCCGGGGATGCGGATGATCTCCATGCGGTCCATCAAAGGCTGCAGCATGTGCAAGGTGTTGGCCGTGGTGATGAACATCACGTCCGAGAGGTCGAAATCGACCTCCAGATAATGGTCGTTGAAGGCGTGGTTCTGCTCCGGGTCGAGAACCTCGAGCAGCGCCGAAGACGGATCGCCCCGCCAGTCCGCGCCGAGCTTGTCGACCTCGTCGAGCAGAAACAGCGGATTGGACGACTTCGCCTTTTTCATCGACTGGATGACCTTGCCGGGCATCGAACCGATATAGGTGCGCCGATGGCCGCGGATTTCCGCTTCGTCGCGCACGCCGCCGAGCGACATGCGCACGAATTCGCGCCCCGTCGCCCTGGCGATCGATTTGCCGAGCGACGTCTTGCCGACGCCGGGCGGGCCGACGAGGCACAGGATCGGGCCTTTCATCTTGCCGGCGCGCAGCTGCACCGCGAGATATTCGAGGATGCGCTCCTTGACCTTTTCGAGGCCGTAATGGTCCTCGTTGAGGATGTCTTCGGCGAGCTTGATGTCCTTCTTGATCTTGGACTTCTTGCCCCAAGGCAGCGACAGCATCCAGTCGAGATAGTTGCGCACGACGGTCGCTTCCGCGCTCATCGGCGACATCTGGCGGAGCTTGCGAACTTCGCCCTGCGCCTTCTCGCGCGCTTCCTTCGACAGCTTGGTCTTGCGGATGCGCTCTTCGAGCTCATTCAGCTCGTCGCGGCCTTCCTCGCCCTCGCCGAGTTCCTTCTGGATCGCCTTGAGCTGTTCGTTGAGATAGTACTCGCGCTGCGTCTTCTCCATCTGGCGCTTGACGCGGCTTTTGATCTTGCGCTCGACCTGCAGCACGCCGATCTCGGCTTCGATCAACGACAGCACCTTCTCCAGCCGCTCGGCCGTATTCAGCGTTTCCAGCAGCGCCTGGCGGTCAGAGATCTTGACGGACAGATGCGAGGCCACCGTGTCGGCAAGCTTCGCCGGTTCCTCGATCTGCGCGACCGAGGCCAGCGTCTCGGCCGGCACCTTCTTGTTGAGCTTGATGTACTGCTCGAAATTGGTCTTGACCGTGCGGATCAGCGCTTCGGTCTCCTTCGCCTCGCCGACGCTGTCGGGGACGCGTTCGATCGTCGCCTGAAAGAAATCGCTGCGCGGCACGAAACCGGTGACGCGGGCGCGGCTTTTGCCCTCCACCAGCACGCGCACGGTCTGGTCCGGCAGCTTCAGAAGCTGCAGCACGGTCGCCAGCGTGCCGATCTTATGCAGGCCGTCGGATGTGGGATCGTCGTCGGCGGCGTTCTTCTGGGTGAGAAGCAGGATCTGCTTTTCGCTGCTCATCACTTCGTCGAGCGCGCGTACGGACTTCTCGCGGCCTACGAACAGGGGCACGATCATATGGGGGAACACAACTATGTCGCGCAGGGGCAGTACCGGCGCCAGCAGACCGCTCGGTTCGCCTTTTCCGGTTGCCACGACGTCTTGATCCGACATTACTTTCTCCTCGCCCGGGGACCGGGCGTGTTTAGGAACCGTACCCCAAAATGGGCGTATGGCACCTCACGCGTCGCCCGAATGGGCCGACTCCTACACAATGTAAAGTGGGCCCGCCGGATGACCGTTTCAAGGCGGGAAGACCGTTACAGGGCTTTAATCCGGCCGCCGCGCCATCGGGGCCACAATAATTGCCGTTAGGATGCGCTTTGCTGCGCCTGGCCCTTGTCGGAATAGGTGTAGAGCGGCCGGGCGCGGCCATCCACCACGTCGGCGGTGATGACCACTTCCTGCACGCTGTTGAGCGTCGGCAATTCGTACATGGTGTCCAGCAGAATCCCTTCCATGATCGAACGCAGGCCGCGCGCGCCGGTCTTGCGGGCGACGGCCTTGCGCGCGATGGCGTGCAGCGCCTCGTCCTGGAAGCGCAGCTTGACGCCTTCCATCTCCAACATGCGCTGATACTGCTTGGCCAGCGCGTTCTTGGGCCGCGTCAGGATTTCGATCAGAGCGGATTCCGACAGATCGCCTAACGTCGCCAGCACCGGCAGACGGCCGATGAATTCCGGGATCAGCCCGAATTTGAGCAGATCTTCGGGTTCGACTTCGCGCAGCACCTCGCCGGTGGCGCGCTCGTCGGGCGCGCGCACGTTGGCGCCGAAGCCCATCGAGGAACCGTGCGTGCGCTGAGAGATGATCTTCTCCAGGCCGGCGAAAGCACCGCCGCAGATGAAAAGGATGTTCGTCGTATCGACCTGCAAGAATTCCTGCTGGGGATGCTTGCGGCCGCCCTGCGGGGGCACCGAGGCGACGGTGCCTTCCATGATCTTGAGCAGCGCCTGCTGCACACCTTCGCCCGAGACGTCGCGGGTGATCGACGGGTTGTCGGATTTGCGGCTGATCTTGTCGACTTCGTCGATATAGACGATGCCGCGCTGCGCCCGCTCGACGTTGTAGTCGGCGTTCTGCAGCAGCTTGAGGATGATGTTCTCCACATCCTCGCCGACATAGCCGGCTTCGGTCAGCGTGGTGGCGTCGGCCATGGTGAAGGGCACATCGAGAATGCGCGCCAGCGTCTGGGCCAGCAGGGTCTTGCCGCAACCCGTGGGGCCGAGCAGCAGGATGTTCGATTTCGCCAGTTCGACCTCGGAATTCTTGCCGCTCGCGTTGATGCGTTTGTAGTGGTTGTGGACCGCAACCGAGAGCACCTTCTTGGCGTGCTGCTGGCCGACGACGTAATCATCCAGCACCTTGTAGATCTCCCCCGGCGAAGGCACGCCTTCGCGCGACTTCATGAAGGAGGTCTTGTTCTCCTCGCGGATGATCTCCATGCACAGTTCGACGCATTCGTCGCAGATGAAGACCGTCGGGCCCGCAATCAGCTTGCGAACCTCGTGCTGGCTCTTGCCGCAGAACGAACAGTAGAGCGTGTTCTTGGACTCGCCGCCGCTTGCTTTACTCATCGGCTTTCCCGGGTCTTATTCGACCCGCCCTTAAAGACCTGCATTAGACATTGTGTTCAATGTCTTGCACAACCCGCGCCAACGCAAATCGGCTTGCCGCCGAATTCATTCGACCACGTTAGCGCCAGGCGGATCAAGATTTGTTTAATCCGGTCAACATATTGATCTTTCGACCGGATTCGCTGCGTTCACGAAATCTCCGCCGGTTCCGGCCGCTTGGATAGCACGGAATCGACCAATCCGAAGGCTTTGGCCTCCTCGGCCGTCATATAGGTATCGCGATCCAGCGCCTTTTCAATGACCTCCACCGGTTGGCCCGTGTGGCCAGCGTAAATCTCGTTCAATCGCCGCTTCAATTTGAGGATTTCCTGGGCATGGCGGGCGATGTCGGCCGCCTGGCCGTAATAGGACGCCGACGGCTGGTGCACCAGGATTCTCGAATTGGGAAGGCAGAAACGCTGGCCTTTCGTCCCGGCGCACAACAACAGCGACGCCGCCGACGCCGCCTGCCCGACGCACAGCGTCTGAATGGAGGGGCGGATGTACTGCATCGTGTCGTAGATCGCCATGCCCGCCGTGACGATGCCGCCCGGCGAGTTGATGTACATGGAGATTTCCTTCTTCGGATTCTCCGCCTCCAGGAACAAAAGCTGGGCGGTGACCAGGCTGGCGCCATAATCTTCCACCGGACCGGTCACGAAGATGATCCGCTCCTTGAGCAACCTGGAATAGATGTCGAAAGCGCGCTCGCCGCGGGCGGTCTGTTCGACCACCATCGGCACCAGCGTGTTCATGTAAACGTCGCGTGGGTCCTTCATGGACGCTCCTGATTCGGCCGACGAGGGTGTAGCGCGTCAAAGCGCCATGTCAACGCTGCTTATAGACCCTGAACGTCATCGGCAAGTAACCCGCTTCGGACACCGCGTCATTCTGGCGCCAGGCCGACATCGTCCGGCATCAGACATCGTCTTGGTCCGCTTTGGTGGGGATTTCGCCGTCCGTCTGCGCGACATATTCGAGCAGATCGCCCGGCTGGCAGCGGAGTTCGTGGCACAACGCGTCGAGGGTGCTGAAACGGATAGCGCGCGCCTTGTTGGTCTTGAGGATCGACAGGTTGGCCAGCGTGATGCCGATGCGGTCCGCCAGTTCCGTCAGGCTGATGTGCCGCTCGAGCATCACGCGGTCGAGGTTGAGCTTGATGGGCATAGGACGGCTCAGACGGTGAGATCGTTTTCGCGTTTCAGAGTCAACCCTTGCCGGAACACCTCCGACAGCGCCAGGACCAGCAGACCGGAGAAGAAGATCGGCGTGCCGAACGGGAAGTCGCGGCCTACGGAAATCCGCATGCCATGCGATTGCGGCAGGTGCACTGGCGATCCTGAAATCGTGATCTGCGCATTCTGAACCACATAGGAGTACATCGCGTGGACAAACCAGGCTTCGGCAAACGCCGACACGAGCGAGTAGGCGATGAGCGAGACGCCCAGGATCTGCACGAGTCTCAGCGTCGGCTGTGTGAAGCTCTCTCCCCGGCCGACATTGCGAAACAGCCTTCGCAGAAGCTCGAACACCACGATGAAGAACACAATCCGCAGCAGAATCAGCGGCAAACCGAAATGCTTGAGCATCTCGATCAGCCCGCCCGCATTCTGAATGCTTATGGCGAGACCTCCGCGAAACGCCGTCAGTCCAAAGGCAAAATCTTTGAAGACGATGCTGCCCGGTTGGCCAAGAAAATCGACCTTCATCGGTCCGAAGTGCGCTCCCGGCGGCAGAGTCGGATCGATCACCATCACGACGCAGACGGCGATCGCGCCCAAGGTCATGACGATCACGAAGAAGGTGAACATCCAGCGGAGGAATTTCGGCAGCCAGGCAGTGTTCGTCATGGCGATTGCTTCCTGTTTCTCGGGCTCGCCTTGGCGGCGAGCGGTTCATCCGTCATATCTGCTTCAGACGTGCGGCGATCTCGCCAAATGCGTCGAGCGCATCGCCGAGGACCTTGTCCCGGCAGGTTTGGAGCACCTCGGCGAGGTAGGCCTCAGCCCCCTGACAGGACAGCGTTAGTTGCGCCCCGACGGTCGAAGCGCTGTGAGACGGCACGCCGGGCCGGGTATCCGGACTAGCGTTTGCCCCAAGCATGAGGGCTGCAGCGGCAAAGGCACCGATGGCGGCTTGGCGGCTGACAAAGTTCATGGAGGTCCCTCCTGTCCTTATTGGAAAACGATGCACCAACATCGATATTCAATACAGATTTATCGATAAACAGCAATAGGAATATTTGGCTATTTATATAAGCAAGCAAGGGGAAGAGCAGCTTGCCGCTGTCCTCAGTCTCTCTGCGCATGCTTTGGGACATGCAGCAACGCCCGCCGCGCCAAAGCCCGGCGGCGAGTCTGCGCATACCTGCAGATCGGCAGAGCCCTATTCGCCCTTCTTCAGCTTCTCCGCCGCGTCGTCGGGGTCGAGGAACAGTGTCTCGCGGTCGACCTTCTGGTCCGTGACCTGGGCGAGTTCGGCGATGAAGTCCACCACCTTGTCCTCGAACAGCGGGGCGCGGATTTCGGCCTGCGCCTGTTGGTTGCGGGCGTAGTAGTCGAACACCTGTTGCTCCTGACCGGGGAACTGGCGGGCACGGGCGGCGATGCCGCGCTGGATTTCATCCGCGGCGATGGTCAAGCCGTTCTGCTCGCCGATCCGCGCCAGCACCAAGCCCAGCCGCACCCGGCGCTCGGCGATGTCGTGGTATTCCTTGCGGAGTTCTTCCTCGGTCTTGCCTTCGTCGGCGAACGTCTTGTTCTCGCGTTTCAGTTCGGCCTCGACCTGGCGCCAGATGCCGTCGAATTCGCCTTCCACCATGGTCGGCGGCAGCGAGAAGGCATGCACTTGGTCCAGCGCGTCCAGGATGCGGCGCTTGAGATGCAGGCGGCTGGCGCCGGCATATTCGCGCTTGAGCTGCTCGCGCAGGCGTTCTTTCAGCGTGCCGAGCGAATCCACGCCCAGCTTCTTGGCGAGTTCGTCGTCGATGGCCAGCGGATCGGGCGATTTCACGTCTTTCACCGTGACCGCGAACACGCCTTCTTTGCCTGCGAGCTTGGCTTCCGGATAGTCCGCCGGGAACGTCACTTTGACGTCGCGCGCTTCGCCCGCCTTGGCGCCGATAAGCTGGTCCTCGAAGCCGGAAAGGAGCTGCCCCGAACCGAGCACGAGGTTGAAATCCTCCGCCTTGCCGCCGGGAAATTCTTCGCCATCGACGCGGCCGACGAAATCCATCCCCACCGCGTCGCCCTGCTCCGCGGCTTCGCCTTCCGCACGCGGGGAATAGCTGCGCGACTGTTCGGCCAGGCGCTTGATCGCATCGTCCACGTCGGCGTCGGTGACGTCGGCGACCAGGCGTTCGACCTCGAGCTTCGATACGTCGGCCAGTTCGAAATCGGGCATCAGATCGACCAGCACGCGGAATTCGAGATCGGCCTTGCCTTCGATCACCTGCTGCACGTCGCCGACCGGCTCGACGCGCGGCGGGAAGGCCGGCTTGAGCGCATTGTCGGTAACCGCCTTCTGGCTGCCTTCATTCACGGCGGCCTCGACGATCTCGCCCATCATCGACTTGCCGTAGGTCTTCTTCAGGAACGAGACGGGGGCCTTGCCCGGCCTGAATCCCTTAAGGCTCAGGCGCGGCTTGATTTCCTCAAGCTTGCCGGTCAGGCGCTCTTCCAGATCGGCGGCGCCGACCACGACCTTGAATTCGCGGCGCAGGCCCTCGGAAACGGTCTCGGTAATCTGCATGTCTCTCATCCCAACTTCTCAAACCTGACGCTTGGCTTGCCGAGCCGTAGCGTGCTGCAACCAGCCCGCCTTCGCCCTGCGGGCTTCGGCGCGGCAGCCTTCGCCTGCTCCGCACGCGAAGGCTGGTGCGGGCGGAGGGACTTGAACCCCCACGACTTTCGTCACTGGAACCTAAATCCAGAGCGTCTACCAGTTCCGCCACGCCCGCGTGCGGGCACTCCCGCCGCACCGGGTGGCCGGCGGAAGTTGGCCGCTATAGCAGGGGATTTGGCGCACCGCTAGGTCTTGCTGCGAGCCATTTTCCGCAGCCATAGACCCTCAGCGGCACTTGCCGCCGAGCCTTAACGTCCCAGAGTGCTGCAGGCAGCGTCTCAGCCGCGTCCGAAGAACCTAGCCTTGAGCGCCTTGACCGGCGACCCGCCAGCCGGCGGGGCGCGTTCCGCGCGCATCGGCGGATTGGGCTGGGCCGGAGCACGCGCGGCCGCTTCCGCCACTTGCGGCGCGGGACGCGGTGCCTGAACAAAGGATTGCGGCAGCGGCTTCGGTGCGGAGCTTAACGCTTGCCTGTCGTTGGAGACCGACATCAAAGCTGTTCCGGAATGCGGCATGGCGGCGATCTGGTTTCCGTCCGGGGTGATCTGACCTGCAACCTCGCCACCCCGTTCGATTTCGATTTGGCCGTAACTCAACGTGCCGGTGATGCGCCCGTTGCTCCGTAGCAAAAGCCTGCCGTGGACGTTGAGCGTGCCGTCGAAATCGCCCTCGATCTCCGCTTCGTCGATTTCAGCCGTGCCGAGGAAGCTGCCGCCGGGACAGAGAATGAGCTGTCGCGCGGTGGCGTTGCCGTCGACGACGCCTTCGACGCGCAACGTGTCGCACCCGGTGATGTCGCCCTTAAGCTTGACGCCGGCGCCGGCAACGAGAAGTGCGGCGCTCCCTGCCGCGGACAGCGGGGCCGACAGCGCAGGCTTCGGCTGCAGTGCGGCTGCGGCCAATCTGATCGGCGGAGCCGCCGGCTCGGGAACACGCAGTTGTGGCGCAACAGACTGGGGCAATTCGCCTTGCTGGCTGCGCTCCAGCTTTGCACGTTCCAAGCCCGTCAACTGCGACAAGTGGCTATTCCGCGGCAAGCCGCGAGGCTTCGATGATCCAAACATTACCCCTCTCCTTGACTATGCGTGTTCTTAACTATGCGTTTTCGAATACTAACATAGATTGTGTGGTTAATTGAACTCAAAGGGATATTAATAGTTAATCTAAAGGGATAACGGTTCTTTGGTCTTCATGATTATTTCCAGTGTCACTCCGCCTGCCTCAATCGGCGGAAACTGGCGAGCGGATGCTTGGCACGGGATCGAGTCTGCGTGGTTATTCGCTCGGCGCCAGACGGCCCGCTAGCGGATTGTCCGTCCGTACCACGCCACATCCCAGAACTTGCCGAACTTGCGGCCGACTTCCAGGTACGTGCCGACGTGGGAAAAACCCATCGCCAGATGCAGGCCGACGGAAGCCTCGTTCGGCTGCGTGATGCCGCCGAAGGCGCGGTGCACATTCTCCTTGGCGAGGGCGTCGAACAGAGTCTGATAGAGCCTGCGGCCCAATCCCTTCCCTTGTTCGCCCGGCGCCAGATAGATGCTCGTCTCCACCGAGGTGTCGTACGCGGCCCTGTCCTTGAACCTGCCCGAGCAGGCCCAGCCGATCGCCGTGCCGTCCCGCGCCGCGATGAAACATTGGTGCCGCCCCGCAGGCGCGAAACTATCGAGCCATGCCTGGCGCTGCGCCAAGCTGCGCGGCTCGATGTCGAACGTCACAGGCGTATGGACGATATAGTGGTTGTAGATCGCAAGCAGCGCCGGCAAATCGTCCTGCATGACGCGGCGGATGACAGGCTCAGCCATGGGCCATCCCCTTCCTCAATCGAAATCCGCGGGTAAATACGGCGATTGAAGATGCTCGTACATGCGGTGGATTTGCCATGGCAGCGTGCGCGCCTGCGATAGCTCCGGCAAGGCGTCGAGCGGGAAGAACCGCGCTTCGCCGGTTTCCAGATCCGATTTCTCGCACTCTCCGACGATGTCGCAAAGGAAGACCAGTTTGTAGATGTGAAACGGATACGGCTGCGGATGGCCGTGTTTGTCGCGATCGTATACGGCCGCCAGCTTGCGCACTGTTACGATATAGCCGGCCTCCTCGCGCACTTCCCGCATAAGGCTTTCGCTTGGCGCCTCGTTCACGTCCGCAAACCCGCCCGGCATCGTCCAGCGGCCGTTGTCGAGCTTCTCGCTGACCAACAGGATGCTCTGCTCGCGGAAGATCGCCCCGCGCACGTCCACTTTGGGGGTGGCGTAACCGGTCTGTTGCGCGAACAGCCCTTCGATGACGGACAGGTCGGCGCCGGAACCTTCCGCCATCATCCGCGCGGCAAGCGCCTGCATGTCGGCATAGCGCGCGCGGTCGTAAGGGCTTTCGGCGTAGGCTAGGCCGCTTTGCGCCGCCGCTTGCAGTTCGCGCGCCCACAGAAGCCATTTGGGTTGCATGTCAGATCTCGTTGCGCAGCCGTTTCAGCACGGCAGGCAATTGTTCGGGCAAGTCCTCCGAGATCAATCCCGGCCCGAAAAGATTTGCCGCCTCGCCATGCAACCACACGGCCGCCGCCGCCGCTTTGAACGGATCCATCCCTTGCGCCAGCAACCCGGCGATGAAGCCTGCCAGCACGTCGCCCGATCCTGCCGTCGCAAGCTGGGGCGGCGCGTTGGTGGAAATACAGACCCGCCCGTCGGGCGCCGCGATCGCGGTGTCGGGGCCCTTCAGCAACACGATGCACTTGGCGGTGGCGGACGCGGCTCGCGCAGCTTCGATACGGCTGGACGAACGCGCGAGAAGGCCCGGGAATATCTGTTCGAACTCGCCCTCGTGTGGCGTCAGCACGGCCGACGGGCGCAACAGACGGAACAGCGCCTGCGGATCGGCTGCGAAGGAGGTCAGCGCATCGGCATCGAGCACCGCAGCCGCGCCGCTTTTCATCACTGCGGTGACAAGCTCCTGGGTCCGCGATCCTAAGCCGCAGCCCGGACCGATGACGACCGCGTTGAAACGCTTGTCCCGCAACAGGCCGGCAAGCGCAGCCGCATCCGCAAACGGTTTGACCATGACGGCCGTCAGATGCGCCGTATTGACCGGCACGGCGTCGAGCGGACTTGCCACGCTGACCAGGCCGGCTCCGATCCGAAGCGCACCGCGTGCGGCCAGACGCGCCGCTCCGGTCGCGTGCGCCGGCCCGCTGACGATCAGCGCATGGCCGCGCGCATATTTGTGGCCAAGCGGATCGGGCCGCGGAAATTCCTTGCCCCATAGTTCCGGACCGTTGGCGAATATCTCGGGCCGTTCCAAGGCAGCCTCCGGGATTCCAATCTGCGTGACGACGACACGCCCGCACATCATCCGGCCCGGCATCAGCACATGGGCCGGCTTCATGCGGAAAAACGTGACCGTCACGTCCGCCCGCACGCAAACATTGTCAAGCGCGCGGCCAAGATCGCCGTGCAGTCCGCTCGGAATATCGATCGCAACGACCGGCATGTCGATCCGGTTCAGCGCCAATACGGTGTCCCGCGCCATGCCTTCGAGCGGCCGCTGCAGGCCGGCGCCGAACAAGGCGTCGACGACGAGTTCGGCACCTTCCAGTGCGCGCGGCGACAGCGGCTCGATCTCGCCCGTCCACATCGCCGCCACTGCGGCTGCATCGCCTTTCAGCGCCTCACGTCCGCCGAGCAGAGCCGCGCGTACCTCCCAGCCTTTTGCTTTCAGAAGCCGCGCCACGACGAAACCGTCGCCGCCATTGTTGCCGGGGCCGCACAGCATAAGCGTCTTGCGGGGCTGCCACTGTTTGAGGATTTCGTCCACGACCGTGCGGCCGGCGTTCTCCATCAGCGTCAGCGACGGCACACCGTGTTCGGCGGCGAAACGGTCTGCCGCGTACATTTCGGCGACGGTGACGATTTCGTTGCTCATGGCCTGTCATGCCTCGGCGGGCAGGCACCATCGCAAAAGCCGGTCCGCGCTGACAATGACTCGGCTCCGCAGAGTGTGCCCGTTTATAGTGCAACGTGACTGTTTTCTATGCAGGTTTTGCCGCGCACAAAGAAATAGTGTAATAAGCGCCTGAAATTACTTGTGATTAAGTCCTTGGAAAACTGGCACAACCCCTGCTACTTCCTTAACGGCGCGGTATCTAGGAGCCGCGCAAGGAGCACAACATGAAGAAGATCGAGGCCATCATCAAACCATTCAAGCTCGACGAAGTGAAAGAGGCGCTGCAAGAGGTCGGAGTCCAGGGCATCACGGTGACGGAAGCCAAAGGCTTCGGCCGCCAGAAGGGACACACCGAACTGTACCGCGGCGCGGAATATGTCGTCGACTTCCTGCCCAAGGTGAAGATCGAGATCGTGATCGGCGAAGAGCGGCTGCAGGCGTCGATCGACGCCATCCAGAAGGCTGCGCGCACAGGCCGCATCGGCGACGGCAAGATTTTCGTCCTGAATGTCGAAGAGGCGATCCGAATTCGTACTGGCGAGACCGGCGCTGACGCTATCTAGCGGCTGACCGAAGACAAGCGAAGTTCCAACACAAGGGGAAAGACCGAGACTATGGCTAACGCACAATCCGTCCTGTCGTTGATCAAGGCCAAGGACATCAAGTTCGTCGATCTGAGATTCACCGATCCGCGCGGGAAATGGCAACACGTTACGTTCGATCTCTCGCAGATCACCGAAGACACCCTCACCAACGGCTTGATGTTCGACGGTTCGTCGATCGCGGGCTGGAGGACGATCAACGATTCCGACATGACGCTGGTGCCCGATTGCGACACCGCCGTGATCGACCCCTTCTTCGCGCAGACCACGCTGGTCCTCGCCTGCGACGTCATCGTGCCGGCGACCGGCCAGCGCTACGGCCGTTGCCCGCGCTCGATCGCCAGGTCCGCCGAGCAATATCTGATTTCCTCCGGCATCGGCGACACGGCCTATTTCGGCCCCGAAGCGGAATTCTTCATCTTCGACGACGTCCGTGTCGACGTCTCCATGAACAAGTGTTCCTATCAGATCGACCAGGTCGAAGGCGCCTACAACTCCGGAACGGAATATGAGGCGGGCAACCTCGGCCACCGTCCCGCGGTCAAGGGCGGCTACTTCCCGGTTCCGCCGGTCGACAGCTTCCAGGACATCCGCGGCGAGATGCTCGCCATCATGGGCGACATGGGCATCAACCCGGAAAAGCACCATCACGAAGTGGCCTGTTCACAGCACGAGTTGGGATGCAAGTTCGCCACCCTGACCAAGGGCGGCGATGCGATGCAGATTTATAAATACGTGGTCCATCAGGTCTCGGCGGCTTACGGCAAGACGGCGACGTTCATGCCCAAGCCCGTCTATGGCGACAACGGTTCGGGCATGCACGTGCACCAATCGCTCTGGAAAGGCGGCAAGCCGCTGTTCGCCGGATCGGGCTACGCCGATGTGTCGGACACCTGCCTCTATTACATCGGCGGCATCATCAAGCACGCCAAGGCGACCAACGCCTTCACCAACTCGCTGACGAATTCCTATAAGCGGTTGATCCCGGGCTTCGAGGCACCGGTGCTGCTGGCCTACTCGGCGCGCAACCGTTCGGCCGCCTGTCGCCTTCCCTTGCCTACTCGGCGCGCAACCGTTCGGCCGCCTGTCGCCTTCCCTTCTCGCCGGGCCCCAAGGGCAAGCGCGTGGAAGTGCGCTTCCCCGATCCCGGTTCGAATCCCTATCTCGCCTTTGCAGCGATGCTGATGGCGGGACTCGACGGCATCGAGAACAAGATCCACCCCGGCGATCCGGTGGACAAAGACCTCTATCACCTGCCGCCGGAAGAGCTGAAGGAGATCCCGACCGTCTGCGGCAGCTTGCGCCAGGCGCTGGAGTGCCTCGATGCCGACCGCGCCTTCCTTAAGAAGGGCGGCGTCTTCAACGACGATTTCATCGACAGCTACATCGAGCTCAAGATGGAAGAGGTCTATGCCTTCGAGCACACCCCGCATCCGGTCGAGTTCAAGATGTACTACTCGGTCTGACGACCTCAGGAAGTCGGAAGTCCGAAATCAGAAGTCGGAAGGGCGCGGTCGAAAGATCGCGCCCTTCTTGTTCCACTCGTACTTCTGGTGCCCGCGTTGCGCCTTTCACCGGGCATCTGCATGGTTAACGGCTTCTGTTCGCGCGCAGCAGTTGTGTAGTGTAGAGTGGCGTACGTGTACGAGTGGAGGGTACGCATATGCCGGATGCACAGCCGATACCGACCGGAAAGGAAATCGAGCAGCAGCATAAGGACGTGGGAATAAAATATCGTGTGGTTGCACGCCAGCGAAGGGGGCGTGTTGACCGGTTCAATGCATTCGGCATGCTTATCGCCTTCACATACTTTGCTGCTGCCATACTCGTCGAGCTTTGGGCGAGCGGCTTCATCTCCATCAATGTGGAGGGGATCGGAAATTCCCGAGATCATCTGTCGTCGCTTGATATCGTCGTCACGTGGCTCGCGCCGCAACTCTTTGCGATCCTGATCGGCGTAGGTGGGATCATATACATACTTGAACAAGGCTATTACCACCGCGGCCCGTTTGGCGGCATCGCGGGCGCGATGTACGAATGGGAAAGTCACATCCGAGACATCCGCACGCATGATCCCAACAAGGTGGGTATGCCTTTGACCCACCTCTTGAGCCTCGCCATGACGGTAAAACGTGTCGCAGCGCACACTTATGCGTGGGCGATTGTCTGGGGCCTGCTGGCCCTCGTCTCGTTGCTGACAGTGCCGGGTGTGGCGAGATTCATAAGCGGACCATCGATCACATCGATGTGTACGGCAGCACCTCTGATGCTTGTCATGTTGTCGCTGGTGTACATGTGGAGGGGACACATCTGCCAGTGGACATTCCTTCCCGTGCCCGAGATTCTTCGGCAATTCCTTGTGCTGATCTACCTCGAGAAGCGTGATCGTGGACCGGAAGAAGCTTACATCCTGGCGGATGCAAAACTCAGCGAGTGCGTCAAATACTGCCCGGAGTGCTACCTTGATCGTCGTGGCAAGCTGGCGCTTCTGGAAGATGTCGACGACCATCCACGTGACGTGTGAGTGAGAGCGTGTCCGTTCTCCGGCCCCTCGCCTACTCGGCGCGCAACCGTTCGGCCGCCTGTCGCCTTCCCTTCTCGCCGGGCCCCAAGGGCAAGCGCGTGGAAGTGCGCTTCCCCGATCCCGGTTCGAATCCCTATCTCGCCTTTGCAGC
>JBEKMG010000015.1:0-28823 GCA_050008635.1 Rhizomicrobium sp. | reverse complement strand
ACTTAAAATCCGTAGTTCCGAAAGGGACGTGCCTGTTCGACTCAGGCCGGGGCCACCACCCTTCGCTGCTGCACAGCTTCGGGTGGCAGGCCACCTAATCCGAATTCAGCGAAGGGTGCCCACCGAAGCCTTGGCGTAGGCGGGCTGGCAAAGGTTCGAGCAACTTCGGTTGGCGGGCCATTCTTTGCTGGCGTTCGCTCAACTCACTTTGCCCAATGCGCCAGCCAATCGGCGATGGCCTGGGGCGTCATGTGGCGGGCGTCGGCCAACGCCGCGATATGACCCCGATTGACGAGCGTGCCGTCCGGCTCCGCGATGATGACCGACGGCACGCCTTCCAGCCTTCGGGTGATGCCAAATCGCGCCGGGATTTGTAAGTTCTTGTCGAAGCGCCCGACATCGACGCTGACGATCTCGAAATGCGCCGCGAGAAACCGCTTCATTTCCGGAAGCTGCATCAGATTGGCGAGCACCAGGCAGTCGCCGCACCAATTGCCGCCCAGGTCGATCAGCACGCGCTTGCCGTTCCTCCTGGCGCGCGCGAAGGCCGCATCGACGGAGGCGTTCGCATGGGCATTGGTGTCGTAAGGCGACCGCTCGACAACCGGTAAATTGACGAGCGCGGCGATGCTGACTTTGGGAGCGGCCGCGGCGGTCGCCCCGGACGCAAGAAACGGCAAGACTGACAGCGTCAAAAGCAATGTTCTTAGCTTCATATCAACCTCTGTCCGGTCTTCGGCCATTTCGGCACTGCGTCAATAACGAAACCGCGGCCGGTGTGCGAAATGCTATCCTAGCGGCTGCTGTTTCCTTCGTGCAACGGGGCGCGAAAAGTTGGACGCCGGCACTTGGTCTTTTGTCGTAAGACGGCCAAACACCATCAGGGGAAAATCATGAAAAGAATTGCGCTCGCCGCCGCTCTGGCATTCATGCCGGCGCTGGCTCCCGCTTATGCCGCGGACGCGGCGAAACCGGTTCCACCCACCTATGCTTGGGACTTGGGCGATCTCTATGCCTCGCCCGAAGCCTGGACGGCGGCCCACGACAAGGCCTTGGCCGAAGCGGGCAAGCTCGACGGCTACAAAGGTACACTGGGCAAGAGCGCGGCCGACATGCTGACGGCGCTGAACGCGATCAGCACGGTGCATAGGCAAGTCGACCGTTTGAGCGTCTATGCCTCGCTGAAGGGCGACGAGAATGTGACCATCGCGCCCAACCAGGAGCGCGAGCAACTGGCGCAATCGCTGGCCGCAATCCTGGCCGAAAAAACCTCCTGGTTGACGCCCGAGATCCTTTCGATCGGCGCGGAAAAGGTGAAGAGCTTCGAAAAGCAATCGGCGGAACTCGATCGCCGTTTCGGGTTCATATTGGACAATATCCTGCGCGCCGCGCCCCATACGCTGGGCGCCGAGGCAGAAGATGTACTGGCGGCGGCCGGCAACGTGCTGGCTCAGCCGGATAATATCTACAGCCAGCTTTCCAACGGCGAGTTGCCGTTCCCCACCCTCACGCTCGGCGACGGCACCAAGATCGAGCGTCTCGATCAGGCGGCCTACACCAGCTACCGCCAGGCGCCGAACCGCGAGGACCGCAAGAAGGTGTTCGACGCCTTCTGGGGCACGTGGCAGAAATACGAAGGAACTTTCGGCGCCGATCTCAACACGCAGGTGCTGGCGGAGGAACTCGACGCCAAGGTCCGCAAATATCCCAATGCGCTGTCCGACGCGCTGTTCGCGGACAACATGCCCGAAGCGGTCTATCGCCAGCTTGTCGCGCAAGCTAATGCCGGTCTGCCGACCTTCCACCGCTATCTGAAGCTACGCAAGAAGCTGCTCGGCATAAAGGACAACCTCACCTATTACGACATGTATCCTTCGATGTTCACGCTCAGCCATCCGCTGAAATTCACGGTGGAGGACTCCGAGCGCATCGGTCTCGACGTGACCTCGGTCTACGGCCCGGAATACACGGCAATGCTGAAGAAGGGCTTTTCCGGGCGCTGGATGGACGTGCTGCCGCGCAAGGGCAAGGCGTCGGGCGCCTACATGAACGGCTCGGCCTACGACGTGCACCCCTATCTGCTCTTGAACCACAATGACGATTACGAGTCGCTGTCGACCCTGGTCCACGAATGGGGTCATGCCGTCCATACCCTGCTCGACGACGAAACCCAGCCCTACGAGAAATCAAACTACTCGACCTTCATCGCCGAGACGGCATCCATCTCTAACGAAATGCTGCTCAACGACTATATGGTGGCGCACGCCAAATCGAAGGAAGAGAAGCTCTACTATTTGGGCCAAGGGCTGGAACTGATCCGCACCACCTTCTTCCGCCAGACGATGTTCGGCGAATTCCAACTGGCGATCCACGAGGAGATCGAGAAAGGCCACGCGCTGTCGGGCAAACATCTGAGCGACATCTATTGCGGACTGCTCAAGCATTACTATGGCGACGCCAAGGGCGTGACCAAGATCGATCCGGCCTATTGCATCGAATGGGCGTTCATCCCGCATTTCTATTACGGGTTCTACGTCTATCAGTATGCCACCTCGATGGCGGGCGCGGCCGCGTTCACGAACGCAATCGAGACCAAGAAGCCCGGTGCGCGCGACCGCTTCATCGCTATGCTGAAGGCCGGCGGCTCGGATTATCCCTACGATCTTTACAAGAAGGCGGGTCTGGATATGGCGAGCCCGGCGCCTTATCGGGCGCTGATCGGGCGCATGAACCATCTGATGGACGAAATCGACGCGCTGGAAGTGCAGAAATAGCACGGCACACGAAAGAACCGGCCCCGTCATCTTGCGATGGCGGGGCCTGCAGCGGACGGCTACTGAATTTCCCAGGTAATCGTCACATTGGCCGAAACCGATTCTTCACCGCCGGCGACCGGCGGCGGCGCGCCCGGCGCCATCATTGCCATCGCGCGATAGAGGGGCCGCGGCGGTTCGCTGCCACCCTCCTGGATGGACAGAATCGGACCGAGCGTCACACCGGCCGCTTTGGCATAGGTCTCGGCGCGATCGATGGCATCCTTGACCGCCGCGACACGCGCTTGCGCGAGCAGAGCCTTGGTGTCGCGGATCGAAAAGCCAATGTTGTCGATCTGATTGGAGCCCGAGGACACAAGTGCGTCGAGCACCGCGCCGGTCTTGTCAAAATCCTCGACCGTGACGTTCACCGTGTTGGAGACTTCGTAACCGACGATGCGTTGCGGACCGGACGTGCCAGGTTTGTAGACCTGATATTGCGGCGACAGCGAGAAATTGGAAGTTTGAATATCCTTGTCCAAAATGCCAAGCCTCTTAAGCGTGGCGAACACTGCGTTCATCGCCCGCGAATTGGCGGCCAGCGCTAGGGCCGCGGTGCGATCCTGCGTGACGACGCCGGTGGAGAACTGCGCCTGGTCGGGCGCGGCCTTGGCGATACCCTGCCCCGACATGGTTATGGTGCGCGGCGGCGCCTGATCGGCGAGAGCTGCTGACGGCGCGCCGGCACCCCCTGCTATCAAAACCGCGCAAAGCGCCAAACGGCGAATATCGAAGCTCATGGCCCTGCCTCTCTTCTTGAACCCTGCGGACATCCTATTACAAAACGCCGGGCAAAGCTTAGACGACAAAGTGGATGACGCCCCCCGATTCCTGCTATGCAGCGCCTCCCGTTAGGGGTGGATGGGGCCTGTAGCTCAGTTGGTTAGAGCTGACCGCTCATAACGGTCTGGTCGCAGGTTCGAGTCCTGCCGGGCCCACCATTCCCGTCCAAAAGTACGAACCTCGCCCAGCCGGTCCGGCGCTGTGACGGCGGCGGCGATGGCGGCTGGCGGGCCGGATATGGTGGCTTTTTCGCGGTCTACGACGATGTTTGAGACCAGCCCGTGGACGTAGCGCTTCTTGAGGGCAGGCGGGGAGTCGAGGAGCCGGCGCTTAAGGGTATCGGCGATGCTGACGGCTTGTTGCTTGGAAAGCGCCTGCCGGAACTCCGGCATGTCCGATTCCAGCACGGCCAGAAGCCGGGCGCATTCGTCACGCCAGGCGCTCAATTCATCGATCCGGGCACGTAATTGCGCCATGTCCGGTAAAGTACCGTCGGCAACTGCGGTTATCAGACGGTAGATTTGACCGTCAATTTCCTTGCGCTGCGTTTCGAGGGCCACTTTTCGGGTTCGGCTTTCAGTAGACGTTTTGCGCCTATGGCGGGTTGCCGCGTTGAGCAACTCGGATAGCCGTGCGGGCGTCAAAAGCTGCCCGACAAGAGCCGACAGGACAAGCTCATCCAATTGCGTTTCCGGCACCGATACCGGCTGACCGCAAACGGTGCTGCCTTTGAGCGTGTGACCGGCGCAGGCGTAATAGCGATAAGTCTTGCCGCCCCTGCCAGTGCCAGTACGTAGCATCATAGGTCCGCCGCAACCTTCGCAGCGTACAAGGCCGGTGAGAAGCACTTCGCTATTGGAGATTCGCGGCGGCGTCACCTTCGGGCGGCGTGCGCAAAGCAGTTCTTGGACGCGGTTGAAGTCGTTTGTCGGGATAATCTGCGGAACCGGGACCGCGACCCATTCGGCTTCTGGCCGTGCGCGCCGCGTTCGGCTGTCATGTGTATTGTAGTAATGGACACCGAAATAAGCACTGCGCGTCAGAATGGCGTGAACGATGCTTTTGTAAAACGGGTTGCCGCTTCGGCTGCGAAACCCGTTGCAGTTCATCCACGAAGTGATGTCTTTGACGCCCATCGGGCCTTTGGTCCCGTCGCCTTCCAGGAACAGCTTAAATATCTGCCTGACGGTTGCGGCCTCTCGTTCTTCAATCTCCAAGCGTTTCTTGATTGTCTGGCCGCGCTTTTCGGCTTCGACTGTGCGATAGCCGAACGGCGGCTGCGAACCGTTCCAGAAACCTTGACGGGCATTTTCGAGCATCGTGCGCGTGACGTGTTTGGAAGTTTCCGCGCTGTTCAATGCGTCCGATGCTGCAATGACGGTTTCGGCAAAATCAGCAGACGGGCCCACGCCAAAATCCTGCGTCATGGAAACAAGCGAGACGCCGTGCTTCTCGATCTTACGTTTGTAAACGAGATAGCCAGCCGTATCGCGGAAGAACCGGGACTGGCTGTGAACCAAGACCACGTCGAAAGGCGACGGGTCTACACAGGCCGTGTCCATCATTCGTTGGAACTCAGGACGCTTGTCGTCACGGGCGCTCGCGCCAGGATCAACAAATTCCCGCACCACGATCCATTTGCGTTCCTGGCAGTACCGCCGCGCCTGGGCCAATTGGTCGGGAATCGAAATGTCGTTCTCGGCCTGCCGCGTGGTAGACACCCGTGCATAGACGGAAACCCGTTTGGTCATTTGGACGGTTCCTCATTGTCGTTGGCCGGAACGCCAGCCCAATCGTCCAACAGGAACGCAATGACTTCAATCTCCACCTGCATGATCGGTGAATCCTTGGGAATCGTCACGATTGCGCGCATCCCGCCGGAACAGGCTTCGTTGTCGTTTGCGGGCTTCTGAAAAAAAGCCGGCTTGCTGCTGGGAGAGATAATGTCCGCCATACCAAGCCTCACTTCCCATCTCGGGAAAATCCGGTTTTGTAAAAACCGTCAGGGCGGTCGGCGGTACCAATCCCATTACACACGCTGCCTTAGGGAGGTGCAAGCGTTTTCGTCTTTAGCGACCTGAACTATTTCGCCAAGCGCTTTGCTACCAATCTGCAGCAAAGCAGGGCGTCGAAAAGTCGTATCATATTTGGTGAATCCAGAAGGTAATCTTGCGTGCAAGGATCAATTCCTTGCATGCGAAATTCATCGCGCCAGTGTCGTATTCGAATGCGATCTACGCATCACGGACGATCAACGATTCGGAAGCGCAATAACAAGCTGCTGGATGCAATGCACGAACTTCACCGGCGACACGGCTTCAAGGCACTTGGCTTGCGACCCTGCCGCACACACGCAATTCCGATAACAGCATTAACCATAGCAACCGATCACGGAATCTTGAGAGTGCTACAAACGAGCTGTGGAGGATTTATTTTTCGATGTTTCACGCATTGACCGCCGGAACACTTTGCTGACGGGCTTGTGCATTTAATTTGCGCCAAAAACCCCGTTCCGCGCGGATTGCGGGCATAAGTTCGGTATCGGAAACGTCGCCTAGCGGCACAATAATCGCGCCAACAAAATCAAATGCTTGGCTTGCGGCGATGGGTTTGGGATGATCGATGGCAAATGGCCGGTTTAATGTCACAAGGAAAAAATCGGTTACGTGGCGCATGAGATAATCCGGGCTAAATTGATTTTCAGCCCCGGACGCTCACGGAAAAATCCGCCTGCTCCAAAGCGAATTTTTCGAGTAGTTTGAATGATCGAATTAACTCCCGAAAATAAAATATGCCCGCACGCATGGCGTCATCTCACAATATAATTGCTTGCTAGATAACCCGACGCTTGCGTTTGGGCTTGTTCGGCGCGGGCGGTCCTTTCGGTACGGCGGGAGGCTTAACAATTACCGTCGTGGGCGGGCTGGCGGATTGGGTATTACGGGAAACGACGCCTGTTTTGGCGATCTTGGAATTCTTGCCCTTCGAAGTCGGTGACGGCTTCGCCACCGCCGTCGATTTGCAAAAGACCCGAAGGTCCGGATCGTACACTGTGTTTGCGTCGGTCGGCGTGCCGCGGCCGCGGTCATCCGGTTCCGGTATTAGCTCAACCTTGTCCTCACCGTCACTTTCCTCACCCGCCCGGCTGCCTTTTGCCGAAATACCGAGATAGCCCAGCATCACCTGGGTTAGGGCGTCCTTCATGCGTTTGCCTCCCGCCACAATAGGGCCAGGACGAGGCTGCACGACGGCATCGGTGACGGTGGCAAAGACTATTTGCATGCCCAGCCGTATGGCGCCGGTTGAATTGCCTCGGATGCGGCGCGAAAGGACAGTAATAGCCAGTTTCGTTACTGCCGCCCGGTAGTCCTCGTACAGTTTGATGGTGGCGGGCTTGACAGTGGAGAGCTTGATCGTCGCCCGGATCACGCCCGCTGCCCGTGCGTCCGTCATGGTGCTCACAACAATCTCCACGACCTTTCCTACCAGAGAGGGGAGGGGCATTTGGTGCGTAAGCTGGGCGTCCAGTTCTATCGCGGCACGATGGGCCATCGTGCGATAGGCAGAACCGATGAGTTGGTAGAGGTAGGATTCCTTGTCGGGAAACCGGGCGTACAGCGCACCGACCGAGCAGCCAGCCTCGCGTGCAATCCTCGCCATGGAAATGGCTTCATAGTCCTTCTGCGCCAATAGCCGGATGCCGGCATCTGTTATGCCGTGAACTTTGCCATCAGGTCGGCGCCGTCCGCGGCCACCTTTGCGCACTCGTTTTTGGAAAATCGACACCACCACATTCCCAATCTGTTATGCCCATTCTAGCACCGATTGGCAGTATAACGAATTAGAATTCGGATTCCAATTATAGGCCAGCCCGCGCGGCCCAAGCGATAGACAGGACGTATGGCAACAGCGGATTGGCCTACCCGTTACGGCTTACCGTCCCGAAACAATCTAGAGAATCATCTTTTCATCGATACTGAATACTATTCGTCTCAGACTGAGACTTGGCAAAGCTGGCGCAAAGCCGTCGACCGTGGCACGATTGCGCACAACTGCGATAATGCTTTCGCCTATGCCCTACTGGTTAAGGCGGCGCAAGGGATCGGCCTGCTGGGAAACTTTACGCTTTGTGATCCCGATGGAGTCCCGCTCGATATTGACGTTCATGTACGACTGCCGATCCATATTGTAGCGCTATCCGACCGGCTTCAATCCCGCCCTGTACGCCTTGTGTATGACTGGCTTTCGGAAGTTTTTAGCAGCGAGAATTCATGGTTCGCATCGGAACTCGCCGTCACATTTCCGCTGAACCTTTTTTCTGACACCTTTGCAAAGGTGCAAGTCGGGACATCCCTGGCCGACAAACGCAATCTGAAATGATTTTGTCGCGGATGAGATCGGAGATATCGAGAAATCGATTCCCGCTGTCTTCAAGAAGCTCAGCCAATTCGGACAAGCTGATATTCTTTCGCTCTGCCAAGCGCTCCAACATTTCTTGTTGAACGGCAACGGTATCTGTGATATAGGCCGAGATGATTGATAGAGGCTCGCTCATTGCCTCTACATCATCCAGGCGCTTCATATTTTGCCGGAACATCCCACTCGCCTTCCGTTCGATAAAGCACTGCAACACTGCTGTCGAGAGTGATGGCATTTTCAGGAATTGGAAGTTCCTTGAAAAGCTCCACAAATGGTTTCCCAAAATAATTTGCTGCGGGTTTATCGGGTGCCTGTTCGAAACCAAGAATTCGCTTCCAAACCTCGGCATATTGAGGTTCGGCGTGGGTAACAACGAGCCTGTATCCCTTGCGCGCAATGTGGTTGAAAACAAATTGTGCGGCCAGCCTTAAGTAGCGAGGGTTTCGGTGCGACCTGCGGAAGGCAGACCGTTCGATTTTCGCAAAATCTTTGAACCACCTGATTCGCAAAGCCCCGACTGGCTCGTCTGCCGAATAGGCTACGATGTGGGTCGCTTGGAGGTCATTACCGTCGATGGAGTGGTCGGCGGGCATCCCGGCATCCTCCATGTAACAGATCGCGCGGATCGCGAAGACATGCACCAGTTGGTCCATTTTGGTAACGACCTGGAATCGAAGGGAGTTGTTACCCATTCCCGCGTCGAGCGCCGCAGACATATTGTGGAACCTCTCAAAGTCGCCATAATGAGTGCCCCGGCTTGCGGTTATCTGGTAGATGGAAATTGATTCAGCGGTTGTTCATTTTTGAAGAGCGGGCGATGGGCGCAGAACTCACTTCTTTTTCGCTACTGCAAAAATGGTGCCGGGAAGCGGTGGATCGGTACGGAGACGATTGGGCGCGAATCGAAGAATTCGTTCAGAGCAAGGTCGCGGAATTAGGTGAGGCCGACCGCGAGCGCTTCGTTCGGGAAGTAGATGTGTTGATTGCACAACGGCATGAAGCCGTTCTCCGCACGCCGCCAAATTAGCGAAAGCGATAGCTGAACACGCTGCACGGTCATCGGGCGTAACCTTTATCGATATGGGCGGTTCCTACCCGAACAACATATTTAGGGAAGGCGAGCCTTGTCCTGAATGTGGCAAGCGGCTGGTGACCGTCCGCTTCCCGAATGTCAGCGAGAGCGGCGGCGATACGCTCATGCGTCAGGGTAACGCCAGTAAGTACGCCAAGCGCTCGCCGTTGAAAGCCACACTATATCGGCATCGATCGGTCGATTTTTTGACATGCGCCGCAAAGAACCCCCATCCGCCTAGAGGCGGAAAATCACTGTCAGCGCCAACGGCCAAGGCCGCAGGTCGATCAGTGGACGGTCCCGTCGTCGTGATCGTTCGGTTCGTGCCCGGCAGAGGCGGGCTGTTCTGCGACATGCCAGCTTTCGTCGCCTTGTCGCCGCCCTCATTGACAAAGATGACGTCGTCGTCGAGATAATTCGCCATCACATCGCCTTTGCCCTGCTGGCCGCCATCGGAGAATTCCTGCGTCTGCCGGTGGAGAAGATCGCAAACGTCCTCCGCAAAAGACGGCGTGCAAAAGGCGCTGGCGAGCAGCGCGGCGGAGATCAAAAAGCGCATGAGATTGTTCCTAGGACCACCTTGACAATATTAGCGACGAAAGTCGCCGCCGCACGATCAAGCTCGCGTGAATGAAACCGAGTCTGCATGCATTGGTGCGAGGGGGCGATGTGCCATACAACGCCTCTCCTGATAGGCGAGATTTCACCGTCGCCCCTCAATCATCTTGCCATCCTGTGGGCAAGGCGAACGGCAAGTTCTGGCGCAATTCGGAAGTAGCCGCCCCGCCGGGAATGTCCGATTCCCATCTTTAATCAGCCGTAGCTATCTCGTCTGGATGGTGACAAAAGTACGGCTCAGTTCAAACTTAGCTCTATCCCGGGGCCCCCCTCCCCGGGGATATAATGATGACCGGAAAAGTTGACAATTTCTGCCACCATTTGTCGCTTTGAGTGGGGCTACCTATCATCCCGTTGCTTGCCGGGCGTGGGTGCTGACAAGTCGACACCCAGTTTCAGCGTAGGTTTTATGCTCACGCTGGTGGAATACGCTTTCCTACTTGTTGCGTCTGTCTTGAACTGAGGTCCCTTCACCCACTGGAAAGCGCCGCCTTGTCACGGCGCACGCCATTTGCAGTCGTTGGTGGTGCCCTAATTTGAAATTGGCTGGGGATTATCACCTGACATCATCGGTCTAAACCCCTTACCAAATGCCCGACGTCAAACTATGGTGTCACGAAAGATGTTCGCATGAGATCTGCAAAGGATTCTCAATTGTAGAAGGGCGGCGCGACGATCTGCGTCTGGTGCGTGCGGCCGATGGCCTAAAATGTAGAAATAAAGGGATGGGGCCGGCCATGCTGAAGAGAAAGAACCATGATGGTCACGCGGGACACAACTCCGGTTCGTCCGCGGCCGCACCGCGAAGAGCGACTGCCCGAGCGCGGGCCTCCAAGCTGGCCCTGTGCGCCGCCGGTCAAGACCAGGCGAAGCTCCGGATCGAGCTCGTCGGCGATTTTGCCGACGAGAAGTTTATTGCTCCCAGCTTGTCCCTCGGCCGTGCGCTGAGGCCCGAAGACGCCGATGCCCTCGAGCGCCGCGGCGGCGTCTGCCTGACGAGGCGCCTTGTGGAGTGCTATGGCGCGAAGCTGCGGCCCGGAAAAGACCTGACGGGGTGTTCGTCGCGCAACGCGGTTCGCCCGGCATCGGGGCGCCGTGTCGGAGGCAGAAGCGACGAATACTCCTACGTATCGGATTTGTTCGAGGTCGACCCAACTTCTGGTCTGACGACCCGAAGGCTGCATCGGGACCTTCTGGTGGACGCCAAAGACTGGTCGATTACCGGGCAACTCGATCACCTGGAAAAGACGCTAAAGCGCGGCAATTCATTCGTCCTCTACATCGAGCAACTCACCGCCACGTCGCCGACCGTCGACGACCCAAAGAAGGCGCGGTCTGGCGTGAGCAAGGAAACAGAGCGCATCTTGCGGGTTGCCGGAAACGGGCATGTTTCAGCCCTGCTCTTGAAGACCGATCAGCCCCGGCGGTTGATCGAGGTTGCGAACAGCAAGTTCAAGAACCAGCCACCCCGTCGGGTCGTCATGCTGACGACCCTCAGGGCCTTGGATGGCAATGCTCTGGAAAAGCACACCTGGGATGCGGCCGTACGCTTCATCCTCAAGCACCTGGGCATGAATCACAGCAAGCTTCCGCCCTGGCTGTGTGTCGGTGTCGAACTGTGGAATGAGGGCTGCGTCTGGCTGGACGGCAAAGAGGGATATTTGTTCTGGGACACCGAAGTTCCGCTTGGCGCGCAGCGGCGGCGCGGCGCGGGCTGGACGCCCGGGGCCATGAACGTCACCTGCGCGGCACTGTTGGCCCGTGTCGGTGAAGAGCTGTGGCCAACGCCTCAACACGTCATGGACAGCTGGGTGCTTTCCCGGCAATGCGCGCTTCTCGGCAACACCGACGAACAGGGAAACTTCTGTGATCTTCCCGCGCAGTTGGGGCTGCTTGAAAAGCAAGAGGTCAGCGCGAGGCCGCGAGCCCGCAAATTCGCGAAAGCCAAGTTCAATCTGTCAAAAAAGGTTGATTGGACTTTCTTGAGCGGATTGATAGTCGACCGCGAGCTGATCAAAGACGTTGTCATCCGGGGGCTCGATGCGGTCAAAAAGCAAGACTGTCCATTCCTCAGGATTGGCCGCCTGTTCGAGATCGACGAAGCGACGATTGAACGCCTTCTCACCCTGCATCACCTGTTGCGCGATTACGCTTCGCGACGGATAACTTACAGACCGCTCTCCATTGCCGTGTTTGGCCCGCCAGGATCCGGCAAATCATTTGCGATCAAGGAGCTGGCAAAATCGGCCAAACTGGCGCTGCCACCCGTCTTCCTCTCTTTCAACCTATCGCAATTCCGCTCGCTCGACGATCTCGACCCGGCGATGCACAGGATCCAATCGGAGGTCCTGAGGGGGCACCTGCCCATAGCGTTCTGGGACGAATTCGACGCAACATTCGACGGTCGCCAACTGGGTTTCCTCAAATCCTTCCTTGCGCCGATGCAGGATGGCGAGTTCTTCGTCAGAGGCGCCGCTCACCCGCTGGGGCGCGCCGTTTTCGTGTTTGCTGGCTCAACGGCGGAGAGTTTCAAGGATTTCAAGTCCCGCACAGGAGCAGGCATCGCCGACGCCAAGCTCAGCGACTTCTGCACGCGAATCAAAGCGTGGCTAGACCTACGCAGATTGCCGGATTCCAGCACGGCAGCCGGTCAGTTGCAGCGCGCGATGCTGGTGCATAGTCTCATCAAACAGCACGCGTCGCATGTGACGCAATTCGACAACGACGTCCTTGATCTGCTCGTCTTTTCAAAACGGTACGAGAATGCGCGGGAGATGGAAGGAGCGATTGAAGCGGCCGCCCTTGCTGACACGAACAGGCTGACGCGCGCGCGGTTTTTGTTCTCCCAAGTGGAGGAGCCGGCGAATGCTGCAAAGAGTCGCCACTGAATTGAGCCGCACGCCATTCCGCAAAAGCCACGGCAAAGTCACGCTTGTTTTGTACAACGAGCCATTCTGGTGCGGCGGAAAATGCCTCTATTGTTTCGTGGCGAAGGGCGGGGGATTCACGCGCAGCACCTCGGAGAACGAGGACACCAAGCTTGCTCGCGACTGTGACTGGGAGGCCGGATGTCAGCTGCGCAAACGGTTCCTGAACTACGGCTTGTCTCATGGCCTGGGTTACAAGTACGAATTGGCGGTGAAAGGCGACAGCTTCACGCGCCACGCATGGGAATATCTGGAGGGATACGTAAAGGACTGCTACGATTTCCTGAACGGCCACCCGTCGTCATCTCTGGAAGAAGCCGCAGCGACACAAGCAAGTGCACCAGATCGCTGCGTGACATTCAAGGTCGAAACACGACCGGACTACATCGACGAGGAATGGTGCCAGTTCCTTTTGAAGCTCGGCGTCACTACCGTGGAGCTCGGCGTTCAGTCGCTGCACGAAGACGTATTGGAGTTCAACCGGCGTGGACACGGCGTAGAATCGGTTCGGCACGCCACCAGACTGCTAAAGCAACACGGCTTCGAGGTCTTGTACCAGATGATGGCGGGGCTTCCCGGCTCCACATTGGAGAAAGACCTGGAGACGCTCACGAACCGGCTGTGGCAAGCGCAGTTTTGTCCCGACGCGCTCAAGATATATCCGTGCATTCTCTTGAACGGGACCGTCGCGCGTCACATCAGGCTTACGGAGCTGCTGCAGTCCTCGCAATGGAAGCCGCTCAGTTCCGATGCGTATGTCGGCCTGCTCAGGGAGGCCTATCCGAGCATCCCACGCTATGTCCACGTGAACCGGATCCAACGAATCTTCGAGCCCGGCAAGATTGCCGCCGGACCTGCGCAAGCCATCGATCGAAGCCAATTTGACGATGTCAGCCGCTGCCTCTGGCAGCGGTCCATCGCGCAACGAAGATCGGATCTGGAAGACGACTTCAGCGCGTACCGCATCGTGCATACGCCGCAGGGCAACGGACACTGCTTTGAGGCCGTCCTCGATGACGACACCGCGATCGGATACTCCCGGCTCGATATGCTCGATGGCGAGCTGGCCATCATCAGAGATGTCCGAGCGTTGGGGAATATGTTGCCCGTGACGGACAAGAACGCGCGTCGGTTAGGCTCGCAGCATATCGGTGTAGGAAAAAATCTCGTTAAGGCAATGGAAGACCTCGCGAGGACGAGAGGGGGAGGAGCAGTTCAGGTTCATCCCTCGTTCGGCACAATGCAGTATTTTATGGATCGAGGGTATTCTACATCAGCCAGAAACTACTTGGCCAAGCGGCTTGACGAGTGATCACGATAGCGTCCAGCTTCTGGGTCGCTCTTCGTACCATGTACCGGACCGCAAATACTCTGGCCTATCACGCACCGTCGTGAGTTTCGGCCAGAGCCTCGGCAACAATGGGGCTTGAACTAGCGTAGCGGCGCCACTCGGACGACGAGTCGCCATGTGTGACCTTGTCCATCAGCCTGGGAACGGCAAGTTCTGGCGCGTTCCCGCCCTTCCGGCGCTTGCGGGAATGTCCCCAATTGCGGATGGGGCGGACATTCAAAAGGGGTATACTAGTCCTTAACATGGCTGCCATATCACACGGAGCCCTCAACCGGCCCTCACTTGGCGCAGCCCCACCCCCCGGCTAATTATGACAACCCAGTTCGCATCTTCGTCCTGTCTGGCCCACCAGCCTTCGCTCGCGAAGCGAGAGAAGGCTGCCGCGGCGTAGCCAGAAGGGCGAAGCCGGGCCGGTTGCCGCGAACTTCGGCTCGGCAAGCCAGCCAGTTCCGCGCGAACCGGCCCTCTCGGGCCGGTTCCGGAAGTGACCGAGATTTCCGGCGGTTAGCCCGAATGTGCAGCGTGTTCCCTGCCATTTTCGCTCGAAGACCCCCTAAGCAGCAGACGACAGGCGTCGAATTCTCAGTCGGCAAACTCGCTCTTCCGTTTGCCAGCCATTCGGAAGAACCATTGCCTGCTAATATCCCAAACAGCAATGCTACGACTGGATTACCTTTCCTGCAGTTCACCAATCCGCCCGAATCTATGAAATGTCCGTGGCGAAGGCACACTTCGCCCATTGCTGGGCGAGGTGTGTGTGCCTGACCTTCGAGATGACGATGTCGCAACGCATGCCGAACGCAACAATCAGCGCCTCTTCCTCCTTGATGAGCGCGGAGGAATGAGACTCCTTCAACCCATCCGGGCTTCGCAGGCCGTTGTGCGCCGGCGCAGTTTTGCGACCGTCTTCTGGTTGATCCCGTAACGGCCGGCAAGCTTCTTCAGGCCCGTTTGACCTTTTTGTATTGCTCGACGAACCGCCTCAGCCGTCGTGACACTGCCGTGAAGAATCTGTCCCATAGCTTGTCCCTTCGGAGATCGCGGTACAATGCACCACAATTCCCTGGGACCAGACACCTAGCGCGGCTTGCGTTTCAAAACGGCAAGCCGCTCTAAGGTTAGGGCGTGCTCTGCGCTGAACCCGCTACGGCGCCGGTGTTCAGCTCTTGCTTTGCTGGCCGAGCAACTCGAGGGCCTTCGTGTAATGGGCGACGCCTTTGTCGTACATGGAAAACGCACAGAAGTCGCGCCCGAAGTGCTGCTGCGCACGCGCGTCGTCTTTTGCCTTTCCCGGTTGCGCCGTGTCGACTGCCGTGGACACCTGCTTCGCCATGTGGATGCAGTCGCCGAGGTTCGCATCGGCGGCATAGGCGGCAGAAACAAACATGAGGCCCGTAAACGCAGCCGCAGCAAACACCGCCTTCTTACCGAAAAACATGATTTCCTCCTCCAATTCTTGGTCCGGCTCATGCCGACGCAGGATAGATAGGACGACGCGGGCAATTTGGAAGTGCGGCGAAGTTCAACCTCGTGTGAATATCGCAACAATCTCGTAACAGAGTCGGCAAAGGCGGAATAATCCGGACAAACCCGGCCGATTGCCGTCATTTTCCAATAAAGAACCAGGATGCATGGGCGGCATGCATGCGCAGAATGGTTCAATTCTTCCTTAGGCCCGCGCCAGCGTGGGTTCAGCGCGCTTGAGCTTGCGGGACGTTGCCATGCCGTAAAGAGACTTGCCGGATTCGACGAGATGCACGCCGGCGATACCGGGCAGGAAACGCCGTCCCAACCGTTCCCAGCCCGCGCTCATTCGCGCAAGCTTGCGGCCGCTGAAAGGCGGCATGTAAAGCGCACGATCCCACTGCAGCGGTTCGAACAGTGTGTCGCGCAAGAGCGCATCCAGTTCGGCTTTGCGGAACGGCCGGCCGCAAGCGAACGGCGAGGCTTCCATCTGCGCCCACAAACTGGCGCGATTGGGCGCGACGATCAGGAGGCGGCCTTCCGGCGCCAGGACGCGCCAAAGTTGGCGCAGCAGCACGCGTGCCGCATCCGCACCTTCCAGCCCGTGCACCACCAGGATCCGATCGAACATTGCGTCGGCGAAAGGCAGAGCGGATTCCTCGCCGAGCACGGTGAGCGGGCGGCCCGCCGGCCAAGCCACGACGCCCGCCTGCGCCGGCATCAGTGCCACCACCCGCTCGGCCTCGCCCAGAAAAGGTTTCAAGTAAGGCACGGCGAAGCCGTAGCCCAGCACCCGCAAACTCTTGTGTTCGGGCCAAAGCAGCTTGAGGCGGTGGACGATCATCCTGCGCGCCGCTTGACCGATCGCTGACTGGTAGAAATCGACGAGATTGCCTGCATCGAGCTGCATGACTATGGCGTACGCCCAAGCGCTTCGGGGTTCAACGGATAGGTGCCGGATGCTAGGTTGCGGCGATGGCTAGGAGGCAAGCCTTGTCCGCGCTCAAGATCGAACCCATCGCCTGTCTGAAAGACAATTATGCGTACTTGGTGAGCGACGCCGGCCTGTGCGCGGTGATCGACCCATCGGAAGCGGAACCGGTCGAGGCGGCGCTCCGCGCGAGGGGCGTGAAGCTCACTCATATCCTGAACACCCACCATCACTGGGACCACACCGGCGGCAACGGGGCGCTGAAGAAGGCCCACGGCGCCGTCGTGGTCGGGCCGGCCAAGGACCGCGAACGCATCCCCGGCATCGACATCGGCGTGGAGGAACGCCAAGGCTGGCGGTTCGGCGAGCACCAGGTGCGCATCCTGGAAGTGCCGGCGCATACGCGCGGCGCCATCGCCTTCGTCTTCCCGAACGCCGTTTTTACCGGCGATACGCTGTTCGCCATGGGCTGCGGGCGGCTGTTCGAAGGCACGCCGGTGATGATGCATGCCAGCCTGGCCAAGCTCATGGCGCTGCCCGACGACACTGAGGTCTATTGCGGCCACGAATACACGTTGAACAATGGCCGCTTCGCGCTGACGCTGGAGCCGGGCAACCGGGACCTTCAGGCGCGGATGAAGGCGGTCGAGGCTCAGCGGGCGAAAGGCGAGCCGACGATGCCCTCCAGCATCGGTCTTGAGAAGCGGACGAACCCGTTCCTCAGGACTGGATCGGCGCAAATCCGCGCCGCGCTGAAAATGGAATCGGCGGACGATGTGGCGGTGTTCGCGGAAATAAGACGCCGCAAGGACGCCTTCTGAATCGCGTCAGCGCGCGAACTCTCCCAAAATACCGGAAAACTGCAGCACCGCGGCAGCCAGGACGAAACCGTGCCAGATCGCCCGGTGATAGGGAATGCGCTCGTAAAAATAGAAGAAGACGCCGGCGGAATAGACGATGCCGCCTGCAACCAGCAGCCAGAAATCCGCCGCCGCCAGCGACGCCGCCAGTGGCTGGATCACCGTGATCACCAGCCAGCCCATGAGCAGATAAAGCACGATGCTGGCGATCTCGAAACGGCGTGGGAACAGCACCTTCATCACCACGCCGAAGGTCGCCGCCGCCCAGATGATCGCCAGGATGATGTCGCCCGAAGCGCCCCCGAGCCGGTTGACCGCGAGCGGCGTATAGGTCGCCGCGATCATGATGAAGATCGCCGCGTGATCGAGCCGGCGCAGAATCGTCTTCGACGGACGGTAGGACGGCATCAGATTGTAGGCCGCCGAAAAACCGGTCATCGCCAAGAGGCCGACGCAATAGACCGACACGCTGACCAGCACCGATAGTCCGGTGACGTGCCAGAGCAGCCACAGGCTGGCATTGATGGCGAAGACAACGCCGAGCACATGAACCACGGCGTCGGCCACATGTTCGTGCCGCGAATAAAGGCGGGTGACCCGTTCGACGGTCCGGTTCATCGCGTCTTCGACGGCGTTGTTCATGTCTTGGACAGTCTTGTTCATGGCCTCATTATAAACACGGAAAACGGCGTGAACATGAATACCGGCCGACAAGGTTGCGATTTCTAAGGCATGGTGCGCCAAGCACCGAACGCCAGGATAAAAGCGCGATTCCGACAGGTGCTTGCCCTAAGGGAAACAGTGCGGTGCCTACCAGTCCTTGAGTCGCGCCCACGTCGGACCACATCGAATTGTTTTCGACTTTGGGGTGGGGGTGCCCCTTTTTCCTGCCCAATTGAACCTCCGAATTTCGAGGGGGCCCCCCTCTCCGCATCCTTCCAAGAATCAAAGAAACGCATGCCATTTCGGCGAACGCCTTGATGTGGGAAGCGATAGGAACAAATTCAAGGGGGTGCGGCGGAAGGTGGCAGCGGAGGAGAAAGGGCGCTCTCACACTGCGAAGCAATAAAGGCTAGACCAGATTATGAAGCATCGCGTCGACGCGAACGCAAAAGGAAAATCGAACGTGTCAGTCGCAAATATCCAGGCCGTGATTTTCGATTTGGGAGGCGTGGTCATCGAGTGGGACCCGGCGCATCTTTACCGGAAGATCTTCGACGGCGATCAGGCAAAGGTGGACATGTTCCTCTCAGAAATCTGTCCCCAGGAATGGAACGAGCGGCAGGACGCGGGTCGCCCCCTGGCACTCGCCACTGAGGAACGCGTGGCGGAATTTCCGGAATGGGAGCGCGAAATCCGTGCGTTTTATGGTCGCTGGCCGGAAATGATCAGCGGACCGATCCCCGGCACCGCGGACGTCATGCGGGAACTTAAGGCCCTCAGTGTGCGGCTGTTCGCGCTGTCGAATTGGAGTGCGGAAACCTTTCCCCTTGTCCAGGGCCGCTTCCCGGAACTCGACCTGTTCGAAAAGATATTTCTGTCGGGTCTCCATGGCTGCGCCAAGCCCGACGAACGCCTTTATCGGATTGCGTTGGACGAAATCGGCATGCCGATCGAGAACCTGCTCTTTGTCGACGACAACCAGAAAAACATTCTCGCGGCGGAGCGGCTCGGTCTCAGGTCACTTTTCTTCCGTAGCGCAAAAGCGCTTCGGGACGACCTGCGGGCGATGGGGTTTGCGCTTAGCTGAGCCGGCCGGGATAGCGTTTGACGAAGGCTTCGAGCTTCTGCGCCAGCTGAGGGATGTTGTATTCGCGGTCCCACACCGTGATGGCCTCGGTAAGGATCTTAGCGCGGACATCGTCGGGCAGCGCGCTCCAATGCGCCAGCAAGGCGCTGCCCAACCGCCGGACGAAGGGCTCGTCTTCGCTGGGATATTTGAAGGCCTTGCGATCGGGAAGTTTCGCGGGCTTCTTCGGCGGGGTCTTTACGGGTTCGGCCATGGGGCATGCCTTTTCTTGAATTCGTCGGTTCGTCGGCCGCGCCGCGGCGGCCCCTCACCCCGGCGCTGTTCTATAGGGTGAAGCCCCGCCTTGTCGAGAAAGCTGTTTGCCGCGCGGGCCGTGCCGCAGTGTGATAAGAGAGGCGCCCGAAACCTGAGGAGCGCCGATCATGAAGCGCGTCTTGCTGCTGCTCGCGCCGGTACTTTGGCTTGCCCAGGCGGCCATGGCCGAGGATGCAGGCCTGCCCCAGGCGCAGATCGCGACCTCGCTGGGCACGATCACGATTGCGCTCGACCGCGCCCGCGCGCCTGCGACGGTGGACAATTTCGTCCGTTACGCGAAGGGGGGCCATTTCGACGGCACGGCGGTCTATCGCGTGGTGCCGGGCTTCGTGATCCAGGCAGGGAGCATCAAGGCCGACGGTTCCGCGAAGGAGACTTACCTGCGCCCGATTCCGCTCGAAAGCGCGAACGGCCTCAAGAACGTACGCGGCAGCGTGGCGATGGCGCGCAGCGACGAGCCCGCGAGTGCGACCGCAGAGTTCTTCATCAATCTCGCAAACAATGGGGCGGGGCTCGACCCCAAGCCGGGCGCCGCGCCAAACACGACGGGTTATGCCGTGTTCGGCCATGTGACCCAAGGGATGGACGTGGTGGACAAGATCGCGGCGATTAAACTGGGCGGCGGCAAAGGCCCCTTCCCGGACGCGGCACCGAAGACGCCGGTGGTGATTGTGAAGGTGACGGTGAGCGAGACGCCTTGACAAGTGACAATTGTCACTATAGAATTTGACCCATGATCCGGCGGTTTCGCCATCGCGGCTTGAAGCGCCTGTACGAAGACGACAACCGGCGCGGGCTGAACCCGCAGCATGTGGAGCGCATCAGGCGCGTTCTGTCTTATCTCGACCGGGCTTCGGAGCCGCGGGATATGGACCTGCCGGGCTGGCGGCTTCATCTGCTGAAGGGCGAGCTTGCCGGATTCTGGAGTGTCACCGTGCGCGCCAATTGGCGGATCGTCTTCCGCTTCGAGAACGGCGGCGCGACGGACGTCGATTATCTGGATTACCACTAGGAGTATTGCGTATGCCGATGAAGAACCCGCCGCATCCCGGAGAAACGGTCCGCTTCGATTGCCTTAAGCCGCTGGGTCTCAGCGTGACGGAAGGCGCGAAAGCGCTGGGCGTTACGCGGCAAGCGCTGAACAATCTGGTCAACGGTAAGAGCGGGATTTCGCCGGAGATGGCGATCCGCCTCGAAAAAGCTTTTGGCGGCCGCGCCGGCGTGTGGCTTGGACTGCAGATGGATTACGACCTCGCGCAGGCCATGAAACGCGAACGCGCGATCAAAGTGAAACGGGTGCGCGAGGCGGCGTAGATACTTCAAATCTGCCGATTAACATTGGCTCTTCAACAGACGGTCAACCAGGTTATTTGCCAGTATTGGATATACTGGTTCTGCCTTTACTAAGCCATGCACTTGGTGGCCAGACCCCGGATGCACTACGCCTGCTTGTAGGACACCAAAGACCTCCCCAGTGGCCAAAGAAAAAACTGGTCCACCGCTATTTCCATTTGTCGCGGTTAGATCAAGCTGAAATCCGCGAAGGTGCTCGATATCTACGCCGGCTGCCGGAATGATCGAGCTTATCATTCCGCGCGTAAATGAACTCGTGATAGTGCCGATCTGTTCCTCCAGATTTTCTCCGAGGGGAAATCCACAAGTTGCGACCTCCATCATCTCGTGAATGCTTTCATATTTCGCAATAGAGAGGACTGGGTACCCGTTTCTGAACGCGCCGTGTTTGGCTAGCTTGAATGCTGCCAAATCAAAGTCGGTTTTTGTGATGGCATTCTCTATTGGCACAGGAAAGGTAACAAAGTTGGATCCTATTGGCTCAGGAATGTAGAAAATCACGTGCGGTACGGCACCTCTTAGTTCGTGCCGTGTACCGTTGGTATCGTTCAACACCAGCTCATATGCAGCCGGATCAATAAATGTCTTGTAGACGTGTTCGCACGTGATAACGACGCCGGCAGAATGAATGCAAAAACCAGAGCCTATAATCGTAAAGGGGCGGTTCTTTGATCCCGGATTATTGGGATGGAATAAAGCGACTGCCACGGTCGCCGCCTTAACGGCATTGTAAACACCTTGCGTCACTTGCGCAGTTCCAATGAAATCCTAGTTATCCAAGAAGCTCCGCAGCTTCCGTGACCGGCTCGGGTGCTTCAGCTTCCTCAGCGCCTTGGCTTCAATCTGGCGGATGCGTTCGCGCGTCACCGAGAATTGCTGGCCGACTTCCTCCAGCGTGTGATCGGTGTTCATGCCGATGCCGAAGCGCATGCGCAGCACGCGCTCCTCGCGCGGCGTCAGCGTGGCGAGCACGCGCGTGGTGGTCTCGCGCAGATTGGCCTGGATCGCCGCGTCGATGGGCAGAATCGCGTTCTTGTCCTCGATGAAATCGCCCAGGTGCGAGTCTTCCTCGTCGCCGATGGGCGTTTCGAGGGAGATGGGTTCCTTCGCGATCTTCAAGACCTTGCGCACCTTTTCGAGCGGCATGGCGAGGCGTTCGGCGAGCTCCTCGGGCGTCGGTTCGCGGCCGATCTCGTGCAGCATCTGGCGCGACGTGCGCACCAGCTTGTTGATCGTCTCGATCATATGGACCGGAATGCGGATGGTGCGCGCCTGATCGGCGATGGAGCGGGTGATGGCCTGGCGAATCCACCACGTCGCATAGGTCGAGAATTTGTAGCCGCGGCGGTATTCGAATTTGTCCACCGCCTTCATCAGCCCGATATTGCCTTCCTGGATCAGGTCGAGAAACTGCAGGCCGCGGTTGGTGTATTTCTTAGCGATGGAAATGACCAGGCGCAGGTTCGCCTCGATCATCTCCTTCTTGGCGACGCCCGATTCGCGCTCGCCCTTCTGCACCGTCTGCACGATGCGGCGGAAGTCGAAGATCGACTGGCGCATTTCCTGCGCCAGGGTTTGGATCTCGTCGCGGATGGGATGAACCTTGTCACGCTCGTCGGCGATGAAATCCTTCCAGCCGGGACGCGACAGGCGGCCGACGCGGCGCGTCCAGTTGGGATCGAGTTCGTTGCCGAAATGCTCCTTGAGGAAATCCTCGCGCGTCACGCCGTGCGCTTCGGCCAGGCGCAACAAGCGGCCCTCCAGGCTGACCAGCCGGCGGTTGATGCCGTACATCTGATCGACCAGAGCTTCGATACGGTTGTTGTTGAGCTTGAGGCCCTTGACCAGATCGACGGTCTCGTTGCGCAGCTTCTTGAAGCGGCGCTCCTGGCCGCTGGACAGTTCGTCGGACGCCAGCGCGGCTTCCACCGAGGCGTCCTGCAAACGGCCGAGCTTCTTGTACAGGCTGGCGATCTGGTCGAGGGTTTCCAGCACCTGAGGCTTGAGCGCCGCTTCCATCGCCGAGAGCGGCAGGTTGCCCTCGTCGTCGAAATCGTCGGCTTCGGCCGCTTCGGCATCGGCCTTGGCTTGGGCTTCGGCCGGATCGAGTTCCGCTTCGCCCTCAGCAGGCGCGGGTGCGGGCGCCGGCGGTTCTGGCCGCTTGAATTCGGCGATCGGCTGACCCACCGCATTGCCGTTTATCTGCACCAGCGGCGGAATCGGAAGCGCGCCGCCGACGCCGACTGCGGCGGCTTGGGCGTCGGGCCCGCCGCCGTACATGGCTTCGAGGTCGATGATGTCGCGCAGCAGCACCTTGCCTTCGTTCAACTCGTCGCGCCACACGGTGAGCGCCTCGAAGGTGAGCGGGCTTTCGCACAGCGCGCCGATCATCAGCTCGCGGCCGGCTTCGATGCGCTTGGCGATGGCGATCTCGCCCTCGCGGGAAAGCAGCTCCACCGAGCCCATCTCGCGCAGGTACATGCGCACGGGATCGTCGGTGCGGTCGTATTGTTCGGTTTCCTCGCCGTTCTTGACGGCGACCGCCTTGCCGGTCTCGGCGAGGGCGGGCACCTCGGCCTGCTCGTCCTGTTCTTCGCTCTCGATGACGTTGATGCCCATCTCGCTGAGCATCGACATCGTATCTTCGATCTGTTCGGAGGAGACCTTGTCGGACGGCAGGACCTTGTTCAGCTCGTCATAGGTGACATAGCCGCGGGTCTTGGCGCGCGCGATCATCTTGCGCACGCCAACGTCGGACATATCCAGCAAAGGACTGTCGGCGTCGCCTGGAGTCTCGCCTTCGCCGGGCTTCAAGCCGGGCTTGGCGGGCGGAACGATCTTGCCATTCGTCTTGGCCGCAACAGGCGTCGGAACGACAGGCGGTTTTTTGACTGCGGCGGTCGTCTTGGCGACGGGCTTCGGCTCGGGTTTGGCCTTGGCTTGGACCTTGGTGGGACTTTTGGCCGCGGCGGCAGCCTTTACCGGCTTAGGCGCCGGCTTGGATTTCGCGGCCGCGCGCGACCTGTCGGTCTGCGCGCTCTTGGCGGACGCGACTTTCCCGCTGGCCGCCTTGGCCGGCGTGCGCTGGGACGCCTTGGATTTTGCCGTCTTCTTTGCCTTCGTCGCCACGTCTGTTCCGTCATTCATCTATCCGTCGCGCGCGCAACGGATTGTTCCTAACCACCTCGCGCGTCGTGCGCGTATTCTTGCCGTCTAAAACAGCTTCGGAAGGCCCGGCGTGGACACCTCGCCCAGGCCGGACGCGCCGGACAGCTCACCCATGTCGCCCATGCCGGTTTCCGGTGCCACAACCTTGGGGGCCGCCTTCTTGACCGGCTTCCTGGCCTTCTTCCTGGGAGCAGCCTTCTTGACCGCGGATTTCTTCACGGCCTTCTTAGCGATCTTGCGCTTCTTCGCGACCTTGCGCGCGGGTTTGCGCGCCTTTGCCGCCTTAGCGACCCGGCGCCCCGGCGCCAGCTTCACCTTCTTCTTCTTGACTGCTTTCTTCTTCTTCACCGACTTCTTTGCCATCAGGGTTTCCTCATCTTTCGGTCCGTTGCGCGCGCAACAGAGCGTTCCTTAACCTAAACAGGCAAATTTCGCTATTGATCGCCTGCTCTATTCCTCGGACCGGTTGCCGAGCAAGCGTTGGGCTTGGAGCCAGTTTTCCTCCGTCGCCTCGGATTTGAAACGCTCGACCGCCCGTTTTCGTTCCGGGGCCAACTCCGCCATTTCGCGGAGTTGAGCGGCGGCACGTAAGAAGCGGGCATCCTCGCCTTCTGCGCTGTCCTCGCCCGCCGGGGCCCGCGCGCTCTGCGCCAAAAGGCGCTCCACGAGTTCGGCCATGCCTGCACGGATGAAATGGCTCTCCAGCCCCCCTTTTTCAAGCCTGAAACCGGAGGCGGCGAGGTTTAAGAGTTCGTGGCGGAGCCTGTCAAGCAAAGGATCGGAAAAATGCATCGCTGCAAGGGTTTCGCCATGCCGGGCGGCAATTTCCGGGTCTTCCAACAGGAGGCGGCAAAGCTCCATTTCCTTGGTACGGCGCGAGCCTTTTGAAGGCCGCTCGCTCCGGCCGGCGTCCTGCATATCAGCCGCCTTTTTAGGGAATGGCGCAAAGGGAGCCACCTTTGCGGTCGGAATCTTGGTAAGCCCATCATCTCCAGCCGTCGAACCTGACTTCACGGCAATCGCGGATACGGCCAACCGGCTGGATTTAACGGCAGAGGACACCCTCTCGGTTGCCCGCAAATTGCCTCCAGGCGTGCGCAGAGGGTGTCCAAAATCTGCCTTACGCCGCTTATTCTTACCACGGTCTGCGGGTTGTTTTTGTTGTTCGAATCGCGTTGAAAGCCGGTCGCGAAATGCCTCAGCGTAAAACGTGGCAATCTTCGGAGCCGAAATCTGGTCCACCACTTCTCGCAACTTTACTTCTAACCCGGCTCTTCGTTCGGGAGTTGAAAAATCCCTGCCCTCAGTTTCTCCGCGCCAAAGCACCTCCTCAAGAGGTATGGCTGCATCCAACGTCTCTCTCATAGCATCGGCCCCGGAGGCACGGATCAGGCTGTCGGGGTCTTCGCCCTTGGGCAGGAACGCGAAGCGCAGGCTGTGCCCGGGCTTGAGGTTGGGCAGCGCCAGACGGGCGGCACGGTGGGCGGCGTTAAGGCCCGCTTCGTCGCCGTCGAAGGCCAGCACCGGCTCGGGCGCCACGCGCCACAACAGATGAAGCTGGTCCTCGGTCAGCGCCGTGCCCAACGGCGCCACCGCGGCTTCGAAGCCTGCTCGCACCAGGGCGATCACGTCCATATAGCCTTCGGCGACGATGATGGTCTGCGCCTTGAGGCCAGCCGGGCGCGCGAGCGCGAAGTTGTAAAGCTGGCGGCCTTTGGCGAAGAGCGCTGTGTCGCCGGTGTTGATGTATTTCGGCTTGGCGTCGGCTTCCAAGGCGCGCGCGCCGAAGGCCACCACGCGGCCGCGCGGATCGGTAATGGGAAAGGTGATGCGGTTGTAAAAGAAGTCGCGGGTGCCGCGCTCGTCTTCCGCCGGGCGCGCCAGACCGGCGGCGATCATGTCGTCGACCGTGATGTTCTTGGTTTTGAGGTGCTCGATCAGTTGGTTGTGCAACGGCGCATAGCCGAGGCGAAAGCGCTTGGCCGCTGCCTCGTCCAGCCCGCGCGATTTGAGGTAATCGCGCGCGGCGCGCCCAACCGCCTCGCGCAACTGCGCCTCGAAGAACGCACAGGCCGCCTCGATCACGTCATAGAGCGATTTCTTCTTTTCCTCGCGCGCTTCGTCTTCCGGCGTCCAGGCAGGAAGCTCGACGCCCGCCTCGCCCGCCAGCTTCTCGACCGCTTCGGGGAAGGAGAGACCCTCGATCTCCATCAGCCAGCGGAAGGCGTCGCCGCCCTTGCCGCAGCCGAAGCATTTGTAGGTACGACGGCCGTTCTCCACCTTGAAGGAAGGCGATTTCTCCTTGTGGAACGGGCAGCAGCCCCAGAAGGCCTGCCCCCTGCGGGTGAGCTTCACCTTGCGCCCGACCAGCTGGACGATGTCGGTCCGGCGCAGGATTTCTTCCAGCAGGTTGGGGCCGTAGCGCATGGGGCTCATTTAAGCAGGGTTCGGCGGCAAATCGGGGGATTTTCCGATTCTGCCCACAAGTGCGAAACCGGCCGGAGCGGATCAATCCAGAGTGTTTCGTGTCAGGACATCCTTGACAGCTGCCGTGTCAAGGTGTACTTGACATACGAATGGAGGAGGTCCCGATGATCGCCCTCAAACTCCGCACCCTGCGCTGCTCGTTCTGCGGCAAGACGGAACGCCAGGTCGCCAAGCTGATCGCCGGACCGAAGGTCCACATCTGCGACGTCTGCGTCGGCATCTGCGACAAGATTTTGGAAGCGCTGCCCCAAACCTTCGCGGGCTGGGACGCGATGAGCGACGAACAATTGCTCGACGCGCTGAAGCCCACCTCGGCCACGGTCGACGCCACGCGCGCCGTCTTGCAGGCGCAAGTCGAAGCGCTCCGCCAGCGCGCCGTCAGCTGGGAAGCGATCGGCGCGGCGCTCGGCGTTTCGCGTCAAGCCGCCTGGGAGAGATTTTCCTGACCGAGGTTATTTCGGCGCTGCAAGAAGCTCTTTCACCGCGGCGCTTGCCTTGGAGAAGTCCATCTTGCCCGCGAAGCGCTCTTTCAGCGCCGCCATCACCTTGCCCATGTCCTTCATCGAGGCCGCGCCCAATTCGGCGATCACCGAGGCAATCGCCGCCTTGGCTTCGGCCTCGTCCATCTGTTTGGGCAGGTATTCGCGAATGACGGCGATCTCGTCGCGCTCGGCCGCCGCTAGCTCGGGCCGGCCGCCTTTTTCATAAAGCTCGATGGAATCCTCGCGTTGCTTGATGAGCTTGGCGAGCAGCGACAGGATTTCGTCGTCGGAAATACCTGCGCGGCTTTCTGCGGTGCGGTGCGCGATGTCGCGATCCTTGAGCGCGGCCAGCACCAGGCGCAGCGTGCCCGTGCGCTTCTGATCCCGCGCCTTCATCGCTTCCTTGAGCGCGGTGCCCAATTGTTCGCGCAAGCCCATGATCGTTCTCCGCTAAAGCGCCAATCTAGGCGATGGCGCGCGGTTTCTCAAAGACCGGGAAATCGCGGGGGATAGGCGCGACAAACCAGGGTTGACCATCGAGGGCCGTCTGCCTATTTTCCGGCAAATTCGAGGACTCCCATGACCGACGCTGTCCAACCCCCCGCCGCCAAGCCGGCGGAGACGTTTTTGCGCGCGGCGCTGGTGCTGGCCGACGGCAGCGTGTTCGAAGGTCACGGCTTCGGCGCCGACACTAAGGCGGTGGGCGAGGTCTGCTTCAACACCGCGATGACGGGCTATCAGGAAATCCTCAGCGATCCCTCCTACGCCGGGCAGATCGTCTGCTTCACCTTCCCCCATATCGGCATCGTCGGCACCAACGACGAGGACATCGAAAGCCTGACGCCGCATGTGCGCGGGGTGGTGGTGCGGGCGGACGCGCGAATTCCCTCCAACTACCGCGCCCTCAAGACGCTCGATGCCTGGCTGAAGCGCCATAATATTCCCGGGATCGCCGGACTGGACACGCGCGCACTGACCGGGCGCATCCGCGAGAACGGCATGCCGCACGGCGTCGTCGCCCATTCCAAAAGCGGCAAATTCGACATCAAGGCGCTGACCAAGGACGCGCAGGATTTTCCCGGACTGGTGGGCCTCGACCTCGCCAAGGAAGTCAGCGCGCGCCAAACCAGCAAATGGCGCGAAACGCCCTGGGTATGGAACAAGGGCTATGGCGAATTGGAGAAACCGGTCTTCCGCGCTGTCGTGATCGATTACGGCGTCAAGCGCAACATCCTGCGCATGCTGGCGGGAATCGGCGCGGACGTCACGGTGGTGCCGGCGCAAGCGACTTACGACGAGGTGATGGTGCACAAACCGCACGGCGTGGTGCTGTCGAACGGGCCCGGCGATCCGGCGGCGACGGGCGTTTACGCCATCCCGACGATCAAGGCGCTGGTGGATGCGGGCATTCCGGTGTTCGGCATCTGCCTCGGCCATCAGATGCTGGGGCTGGCGCTGGGCGGAACCACCAAGAAAATGCCGCAAGGCCATCACGGCGCCAACCATCCGGTGAAGGATTTGGAAACCGGCAAGGTGGAAATCGTCTCGATGAACCACGGCTTCACGGTGGACAGCTCAACCCTGCCCAAGGGCGTGAAAGAGACGCATGTCTCGCTGTTCGACGGCACGAACTGCGGCCTGCGTGTCGAAGGCAAACCGGTGTTCTCGGTGCAGTACCACCCCGAAGCCTCGCCCGGCCCGCAAGACAGCCACTACCTCTTCACCCGCTTCGTCGCGCTGATGGAGGCGCGCAAGCGCAGCCCCAACAGCGGCGCGTGAGAAGCGTTGCGGTCAGACCAAGAGTCCCAGTAAGTCAGGCAAGTTGTGAGGTCCCTCCCTGCCCCTCCCGCTCAAGGGGGGATGGAAGCTAACCGATGCCCAAACGCACAGACATCAAGTCGATCCTGATCCTCGGAGCCGGCCCGATCGTCATCGGCCAGGCCTGCGAGTTCGACTATTCCGGCACGCAAGCCTGCAAGGCATTGAAAGAAGAAGGCTACCGGATCGTGCTGGTGAACTCGAACCCGGCC
>JBEKMG010000014.1:0-33873 GCA_050008635.1 Rhizomicrobium sp. | reverse complement strand
CCATCCCGACCGTACCCGCGCTTTTCGGGCAATCCCCGATGCAGGAGGTAAAATCCTGCGGGTCGTGTATACTAATGCCGGTGGCGAATACCGGGTCGTGACCGTGTTCTTCGGCAGGAATGCCAAAAGACCCGAAGGAATTGGCGCATGAAAGTGAGTTTCGACCGTGAAACCGACGCACTCTATGTGCGGTTCTCCGACGACGCCGTCTCGGAGACGGCGGAAGTGCGCCCTGGCGTGATGTTCGATTATGCCGCTGATGGCCGGATCGTGGCGTTTGAAATCCTCGATGCGTCGCGGACCCTTGCGGCAGACGATATGAAGAAGCTTGCCGTCGAGGTCGCGTAGGCGAAGGCGCGGGTGTAGAACTTTCTTGGATTGAATTGACCTATCCCTTATTCGTCATGGCCGCTCTCCGAGGCGGCCATCCAGCTGGCGCGCGTCCGCGTGCCGAAAGACTCTTTCGTTTCACTGGATGGCCGGGTCAAGCCCGGCCATGACGAAATTGGGGGGTAAACCTACCGCCTCAACTCGATCACGTCGAAGGTCGATTCCTGGAGCGGATAAGGCAGCTCCAGCCGGGCGCGGCCGTCGGCGAGCGGCGAGAGCAATCCGATCTGGTCGTCGGGCGTGGCGGCGGCACCCGCTTCGGCGCCGTTGCCTGAATAAGCGTGCGGCTTTTCGCCGATGACATAAGAGGCGCCGAGATACACAAAGCCGCCGTCTTGCGGATAAAGGAAACCGGAGGTGCGCTGACTGCCCGTCAGCTTCTCGAAATAAGGCGCGCCGCCCTTCAGCGAAATGCGGCAGCGGAACCAGCCATAGACCACGTCCGGCGTGATGCCGCCGAGCTTGATGGTGCGACAGCGCCAGGTTCCGATCAGCGCGTCGGGCGAAGCGGGCACGGCTTCAGCATCGAGCACGGCGTGGATGGTGGCGAGATCGGCGGCGGGGGCGCCGCGCGATGCCTCGTCCAATCCTTTGGCGCGGGATTCGTCGAGATGGGAGAGACGCTGCGCGTCGAAGGGGGAGGCTTGCTCTTGCCAGCCGGCGTTCGCCGCCGTGCTGACGAACAGCAACGACGCCATCGCGAAGACTTCAAACTTCCGCATCGTCCTTGTCTCCATTCTCCGCCGCGTTCCAGCTTTTGAGGACGGACGCCGGCGGCACGCCGACCACATTGTAGCCGGCGTCGACAAAATGCACCTCGCCCGTCACTCCGGCCGACAATTCGCTGAGCAGGTAAAGCGCGGCGCCGCCCACATGTTCGAGCTCGATGGTCTTTCTCAGCGGATTGAGGGCGCGAATCCATCTGAACATCGTGCGCCCGTCACTGACGGCGGAACCCGCCAGGGTTCGCATGGGACCGGCGCTAATCGCGTTGACCCGGATGCCGTCGTGCCCCAGATCGGCGGCGAGATAGCGTACGGAAGCCTCCAGCGCCGCCTTGGCCACGCCCATCACATTGTAGTTCGGCATGACGCGGCTGGCGCCCAAATAGCTGAGCGTCAGCATCGCTCCACCCTTGCCCGCCATCAGCTGCGCCGCCCGGCGCGCCACGGCGGTGAAGGAATAGCAGGAGATCAACAGCGAGCGGACGAAGTTCTCGCGCGAGGTATCGACGTAACGGCCCTTGAGCTCGTTCTTGTCCGAATAAGCGATGGCATGGACGAGAAAATCGAGCCCGCCCCATTCGCGCTTCAGCGTATCGAAGGCGGCGTCGAGCTCATCGTCCTTTTCGACGTCACCCGGAAGGACGAGCTTCGAGCCGATGGAGGCCGCCAGCGGTTTCAGCCGTTTGGCCTGCGCCTCGCCTTGATAGGTGAAAGCGAGCTCAGCACCGTGCGCGGCCAGCGCGCGCGCAATGCCCCAAGCGATGGAATGGTCGTTGGCCACCCCCATCACCAACCCGCGGCGACCTTTAAACAGGGCTGAATCAGCCATGAATCCTCTGTTTCAAAACGGGACACGATGCGGGCATTCCCCCATCGTCATGCAAGTACTATACGCGGATCGCGGGTTTGGCGACCGCCGTCAGGCGTCGCAGCGCTGGAAAGCCAGCGTCGCGTTGGTGCCGCCGAAGCCGAAGCTGTTGGATAGAACGCGCTCGAGCCTGGCGTTGTCGATGCGGCTTCTGACGATCGGCGCATCGGCGATTTCCGGATCGATTTCCTCGATATTGGCGCTTTCGGCGATGAAGCCGTTCTGCATCTGCAACAGCGACAAGATCACTTCCTGCGCGCCGGTGGCGCCCAGCGAGTGACCGGTCAGCGACTTGGTCGAATTGACCGGCGGAATCCTGTCGCCGAACACTTCGCGCATGGCCTTGACCTCGGTCACGTCGCCCACCGGCGTCGAGGTGCCGTGCGCATTGATGTAGTCGATGGGACCCTTCACGGTGGAAAGCGCCTGGCGCATGCAGCGCACCGCGCCCTCGCCCGAAGGCACTACCATGTCGTGGCCGTCGGAGGTGGCGCCGTAGCCCACCAGTTCGCCGTAGATCTTGGCGCCGCGCGCCCTAGCGTGCTCGAGCTCCTCCAGCACCACCACGCCGCCGCCGCCGGCAATAACGAAACCGTCGCGGTTCTTGTCGAAGGCGCGCGAGGCCTTCCCAGGCGTCGCATTGTATTTCGACGACATCGCGCCCATCGCGTCGAACAAAACCGACAGGGTCCAGTCGAGTTCCTCGCCGCCGCCGGCGAACATCACGTCCTGCTTGCCCCACCCGATCAGTTCGGCGGCGTTGCCGATGCAATGCGCGCTGGTGGCGCAGGCCGAGCTGATCGAATAATTGACGCCCTTGATCTTGAACCAGGTGGAAAGCACCGCCGAACAGGTCGACGACATGCATTTCGGCACGGCGAAGGGGCCGACGCGCTTGGGACCGGAATTGCGCGCTGTATCGGCGGCGGCCACGAGCGACCGGGTGGAAGGCCCGCCCGAACCGACGATCAGGCCGGTTTTCTCGTTGACGATGTCTTTTTCTTCGAGTCCGCAATCGCGGATCGCCTGGTCCATCGCCAGCCATGCATAGGCGGCGGTGTCGCCCATAAAGCGACGGGCGCGCCGGTCGATCATGGCATCGAGATCGATCTTGACACTGCCTTCCACTTGGCAGCGGAAGCCCATGTCGCGATAGACGGTGGCGGTGGTGATGCCGGATTTCGCGTCATGCAGCGACGCGGTGACTTCCTGGGTGTTGTTGCCGATCGAGGAAACGATGCCCATCCCGGTGACGACGACGCGTCTCATGAACGGATGTCCTGTGCTGTGGAGTTGCGGCCTCGCGCTTCATGCTTTTGCTGCAAGGAAAATCGTTGTGTTCTTCCGCGTCGCGCCGCGCAACGCGGACGGCGCGACTACGCCGCGCCGGGAGCCGGTGCCTGATCGTGGAACAGTCCGACGCGAAGATCCTTGGCCTCGTAGATCACTTTGCCGTCCACTTTCATGATGCCGTCGGCGATGCCGACGACCAGACGGCGCGTGATCACGCGTTTGAAGTCGATGTAATAGCTGATGAGCTTGTCCTGTGGCAGCACCATGCCGGAGAACTTCACTTCGCCGACGCCCAGCGCGCGGCCCTTGCCAAGCCCGCCCAGCCAGCCGAGGAAGAAGCCGACCATCTGCCACATCGCATCGATACCGAGACAACCCGGCATCACCGGATCGCCCAGGAAATGGCATTTAAAGAACCACAGATCGGGATGCACATCCATTTCGGCCGTGATCTCACCCTTGTCGTGGCTACCGCCGCGCTCGCAGATTTTGGTGATTCGGTCGAACATCAGCATGGGCGGCAGCGGCAAGCGCGCATTGCCATGGCCGAAAAGTTCTCCCTTGGCGCAGGCTAAGAGGCCGGCCAAGTCAAAACTGGTTCTCCGCGCGGGATTGAGCTTGTCCACTTTGCTTTGATCCTTCAATACCTTACGAGAGGGCTCTTGACGGCCCCCCCTTGCGACATTTCTACGTTAGAAACATTCTAACGACTGCTGTACTATTCTAGCAAGGATGGGGTCCGAGTGACATAGATGCAAGGGCCCTCTGGGTGCGAGCTTTTTCAAGGACAACCGGCTGTCATGCGTAGAAAATTACGGGAACTCCCCAATGAAACCGCTGCGGCGCGTCTTCGCCAGGCGGGGCTCCGACCGACACGTCAGCGCAACGAATTGGCCAAATTGCTGTTCCGCAACGGACATCGCCATTTGACGGCCGAAACGCTGCATGCCGAGGCCGTCGCCCAAGGCATCAAGGTCTCGCTCGCCACGGTTTACAACACGCTGCATCAGTTCACGCATGCCGGATTGTTGCTCCAAGTCGTGGTCGACCCGACTCGAAGCTACTTCGACACGAACACCGTCGATCACCAGCATTTCTATTGTGAAGACGAAGGCATACTGACCGACATTCCGGGCTCCGGCGTCACGGTCGACGCCTTGCCGACCCCGCCTACCGGGATGGAAGTCAAGCGCGTCGACGTGGTGGTACGGGTGCGGCGGCATTGATCGACGCTGCAACTCATTCTCTTTAGAATAATTCTAAACTATTGACTTGAGGAGCGTGCGGAAGCATCTTTACCTCCGAGAACGCGTGCACGCGGCGTATGCTTGGCACAACCATAAGGAGAGAAAGATGGCGACATTGAAAGGCAGCAAGACAGCACAGAATCTAAAGGACGCGTTTGCCGGCGAGAGCCAGGCCAACCGGCGTTACCTCTATTTTGCACAAAAAGCCGACGTCGAAGGCTACAACGACGTCTCCGCCGTGTTCCGCTCCACGGCCGAAGGCGAGACCGGTCACGCCCACGGTCATCTGGAATATCTCGAAGCCGTCGGCGATCCGGCCACTGGCGAGCCCATCGGCGGCACGTCGCTAAACCTCAAGGCGGCCATCGTGGGCGAAACCCACGAATACACCGACATGTATCCGGGCATGGCCAAGACGGCCCGCGCCGAAGGCTTCGACGAAATCGCCGATTGGTTCGAGACTCTCGCCAAAGCGGAAAAAAGCCACGCCGGGCGGTTCCAGAAAGCATTAGACACACTGGGCAAGTAACAAAAAAGCGAATAGCGAATAGCGAGTAGGGTCCCTATTCGCTACTCGCCATTCGCTATTCGCGCGGTAAACCATGTCCCGCGAAGGAAGTTTGGACGCCCCGACACGCCATCCGATCGATTGGCGCGCGGAAGATTTCACCGACGCCGCAAAACTCGACGCCGAGTTGCGCCGCGTCTTCGACATCTGTCACGGCTGCCGGCGCTGTTTCAATTTGTGTGATTCCTTTCCGCGTCTGTTCGATCTGATCGACGCCAGCCCAAACGAAATGGAAGGCGTGAAGTCGGAAGATTTCGCGCGCGTCGTGGAAGCCTGCACGCTGTGCGACATGTGCTTCATGACCAAGTGCCCCTACGTGCCGCCGCATGCCTTCGATCTCGATTTTCCCCATCTGATGCTGCGGCACCGGGCGGTGCAGGCGAAACAAGGCAAGAAAAGTTTCACACAAGGCCAGCTTGCCCAAATGGACCGCAACGGACGGCTGGCACGCTTCGCCTCGCCATTGGTCAACTGGGCCTCAGACAAGAAAAACACGCTGACGCGCCCGGTCATGGAAGCCGTGACCGGCATCGATCGCAACGCGCCCTTGCCGACATTCCATGCCAAGACCTTCGTTGCGGCCGACCGCGGCGATCGGGTTTCACCAAACAAGGACGCCCCCGCCTTCGGCAAGCGCAAGGCGGCGCTCTATGCCACCTGCTTCGTCAACTACAACAAGCCTTCCACAGGCATGGCGGCACGCGCGGTGTTGAACCATATCGGCGTTCAAACCGTGACGGCCTATCCGGGCTGTTGCGGCATGCCGTTCCTCGAACAAGCCGATCTCAAACGCGTCGCCGAGAACGCCGCGAAAGTAGCCGAGGAGCTGACGAAGCGGATCGACGAAGGCTACGACATCGTCGCGCTGACAGCCTCTTGCGGGCTGATGCTGAAATTCGAATGGCCGCTGATCGTGCCGGAAAACGAGAACGTGCAAAGGCTGGCCAAGGCCACGTTCGACATCGACGAATATGTCGTGGACATCGCCAAGAAAGAAGGCTTACCGGACGGGCTGCGGCCGTTGCCAGAAGGCGTGACCGTCCACCTGCCCTGCCACGCGCGCGCCCAGGCGATGGGGCCAAAAGCGGCCGAGATGTTGAAACTTATTCCCGACACACCCATTGACGTGGTGGAACGCTGCTCGGGCCATGGCGGCACCTTCGGCGTGATGAAAGAAACGCACGACGTGGCGGTGAAGATCGGCCGGCCCGTGTTCCGCGCCGCGCACGAGCAGGCGCGCGGCCATATCGTCTCCGATTGCCCACTCGCCGCTTTGCATATCGTCGAGAACGTGAAAGCGCTGGCGGCAAAGGATGGGACCGAGGCGCCGGTGCAAAGGCCCGAACATCCCATCGAGATCATGGCCCGCGCCTTTGGGCTATTGGAGACGTAAATGTCCGCGGCCGAGCGCAAGATCACTCAAGCCGACATAATTTCCGACGAGGAATACGCCGCGCAACGCGACGCGCTGCGCAAGGCCCTCCTCGCCGTCAAGAAGAACCGCCGCGTGGAAGTCGGACCTTACGCCACCTTCACCTTCGAGAATTACGACACGATGTGGCATCAGGTGATGGAGATGCTGCGCATCGAAAAGGGCGGCGCGGCGCAAGCGGCCGGCGAGATGGAAACTTACAATCCGCTGATCCCCCAGGGGCGCGAACTGATCGCCACGCTGATGCTGGAGATCGAGGATGCGGCGACGCGCGACAGGACGCTGCGGACTCTGGCTGGTATCGAAGAAGCAGTCTTCCTCGACCTCGGCAAGGACCGCATCAAGGCGACGCCCACTGAATATGAAGACCGCACGACGCCCGACGGAAAGACGTCGTCGGTACATTGGGTCCGCTTCTCCTTCACGCCGGAGCAGATCGCGAAATTCAAAAGCGGCGAAGAGCGCATCGTGCTGGGCGTCGCGCATGGAAATTACGGCCATATGGCGGTGATGCCCGGTGCCGTGCGCGCGGAGCTGATGAAGGATTTTGCTTAGCCGAAAGGCGGCGGCACGCCGTCCTGAAGGCCGACATAGGTCGCCGCTAGAATCATGCGCACGTCACCGGAATCGTCGGCCAAGGGAGCCGCGAGAATCTCGCCTTTGAGATAATTCTCATTCTGGATTCGGTAATAGGTGACGACGCGCAACGGCTGGCCGCACGAAAGAACCGTGTCATAGAAGGCCAGCCAGCTCGGCAGCAGCTCGGCGGACACCATCTCGTCGAGCATGCGGCCCGTATGTTCCCCGAACAGAAGGGCGAGCGTTGAGCCAAACAGGCGAAAGCGGTAGCGCCTGGCGCCCTTCAGTCCCTCGCGCTCCATGATCGTAATATTGCGCGCGTAAGACTTTAGCGCGCGCATGCCGAAGGCAGAACGCGCCGGCACTCCGTTCGCCGCCTTCGACCGCCACAGCTCGCAAAGCTCGCACAATTCCTTGCGTTCGAACGCCAAATCGCCGTCGCAACGTATCGGCCAGCCCTTCGCTTCGGCCAAAGCGTTGAGGTCTGCATAGGCTTGGCCGGTTTGAGTGAGGGTCATCGTGTCGCCTTGCTCCGGCATGCCGGGTGGCTCCTAAGCGGACCTCACCGCAGCAGCTCCGAAATCCTGCGCCACGTTGACTTTGAACGAGGCGCCGCCGAGCACCAGGGAGGGCGTGTCGCTCTCTTCCAGGAGCGGGACCAACAGTATCTCCGCTTGCAGGAAGTCGAGCGTCCCGAAATCGACGCGGGTGACGAAGCGCAGCGGTCGGCCTTCCGCCAGCGTCAGATTGAGGGCGCAATACCAACGTGGAAGCACGCCCGCCGGGACGACTTCTTCCAGGAATTTACCCTGCATCTCGCCGACCAGCTGGGTAATCCTGGTACCCATCAGCCGCACGCGATATCGCGCGGGCCCGTCGGCCACGCGTTCCAGGATCGCAACATGCCCCAGATGGTGCTTCAGCGCCCTTGCGCTCATCCTGCTGCGTTGAGGGATCGCTTCGGTTCCTGCCTGCTTGCGCCAGATCGCCAGCAGATCCGTCAGCGCTTCAGACTCGAATGCCAAATCGGGATCACACAGCGAAGGCCACCCCTGCGCTTTCGCCCAGTCATTGAACGCGGCCGCGCGTGCCGGTGATGCGATCGTCATTACGTAGCGTTAGCATTATGGGCATCAATATTCGGTAAAAAAATACTCTAAAACCGGAACATTTACAGACCGCCGAAACCTGCGGTTAACTTCTGGCTGGCGCCGAGCACCATGGCGGTCGGTTCCCCAGATTCCGAAAGCGGACGTTGGAGCGCCTTTGCCCACTCATGGAACGCGACCACGCGCGTAGCTTGCGTGATCGTCATTGAGATGCGATGTCAGCTTTGCGCGAACCGGCGGTAAAGCGACGTCCACAGGCAAGCCCTTGGCGGTCCCTTCGATTGGCGCTCGACGTTCACAGCGGGGAACCCGGGACGGACGTGAATTTGGGCGTTAAATCTTCACCCGCCCCGCCGCGATGCCGGCATAGACCTCGTGCGTCAGCGGCTCGTAACGCGCCCGCGCCGGATTGAACCAGTAAAGCGGGTCGTCGATGCGGCTCGGATCGAAACCGTCTTTCACCAGATCGGCCTTCTTGAGCTTGAAGGTACCGGTGATTTCCATTTCGGGTCGGAGCCTGAGGAAAATCGGGCGCGCGAACGGCGCCAGATGGCCTGCGATCTTCTCGCCCAAGGTCGCCGGATCGAAGCCTTGTGTTGCCACCAGCGCCGCCATGCCGGCGCGCCCGTCCGCGCCCGGCACGCTCACGCCGTAGACGTTGACCTCTTGAACGCCGGGAACCACGCTCAGCGCCTCGCTCACTTCGCTGGTCGCCACATTCTCGCCCTTCCAGCGGTAAGTGTCGCCGACGCGATCGACGAAATAGTAATAGCCGTGCCGGTCGGAGCGCAGCAGATCGCCGGTGCGAAACCAGGCGTCGCCTTTCTCGAACGCGTCGCGGAGAATCTTCTTCTGCGTGTCGGCTTCACCGGTGTAGCCGTCGAACGTGCGCCCCGCTTTCTGGGAGATCAAGCCGACGGCTTCGCCCGCTTCGCCCGGCACACATTCGATGCAGAAATCGTCCGCGCCGCGTACCGGCGTTTCCTGCGCGATGTCGAAACGCACCAGACGCGAGGGAAATACTCTGCGCATGTAGCGCGGCAGACGGCCCACGGCGCCGACCGTACCGTCATAGTTCAGCATCGAGACATTGCCTTCGGTGGCGCCGTAGAACTCGACGATTCTGGGAATGGCAAAACGCTTCTGGAAAAAAGGCCAGATTTCCGGGCGTAAGCCGTTGCCAGCGATGGCACGGATGCAATGCTCGCCGTCGCGCGGGCTCGGCGGCGCATTCAGAAGATAGCGGCAGAGCTCGCCGATATATTGGAAGATGGTTGCGCGGTAGGTGCGGCAATCGTCCCAGAATTCGCTCGCCGAAAATTTGCGGCGAAGGATGAGCGCGCCCCCCGTGGTGAACGCCATGCCCACGGCGCAGATGCCGCCCGTCGCGTGATAGAGCGGCAGCGCGCAATAGGTGCGGTCGCGCGCCGTCGTATTCAGCGCCCCGGCAAAGCCGTACATCATGTACAGCACGCGCATATGACTGAACCTGGCGGCCTTGGGCAGGCCCGTCGTGCCGGAAGTGTAGATGTAGAAGGCATTGTCCTTGCCGGTGAGACCGGCGCGCACGCTTTTGTCGATAGGCGCCGGGGATAATGAAGCCAGAGCGGCGTCCAGATCACGCGCGCCCGCAAGCGTGCCGCCCGCGGCCCAGGCGACGGGCACCGGATCGATCTGCGCCACCGCTTCGGCATAGCTTCCGCCCAGTTCGCTGCCGACGATGGCGTGGCGCGCGCCCGAGATCGCGATCGAATGGGCCAGCGCCACGCCCTTCAAATTCGTGTTGATCAACGCCGCCACGGCGCCGAGCTTGAGCAGCCCGAGCCAAGTCATCAGATATTCGGGGCGGTTCTCCATCAGCAGCGCCACGGCATCGCCGCGCGCGATGCCTTGGGCCTGGGCCCATCTCGCGGTGCGGTTAGCGCTTTCGTCGAGTTCGCGATAGGAAACGGTGCGGTCCTGATAGAAAATGGCGACGTTCGCCGGCTTCTTCGCCGCAAATTCCTCGACGATGTCGACGATGGTGCGGGGGCTGTCGGGCTTGACGCGACGCATGCGGTACATGGTTCGCGCCAGGCAACGAATGTAGATATATTCGCGCTTGAGGCTTTCGAACATCACCATCCCGGTTCCATTCCCCCGGCGACGCAGGATAAAAGGCGGCGGCTCAACGTCAAGGCGACCGGATGGATGAACCGCTCGATCTTAGAGGTTTGAAATGTCCGTTGCCCGCGCTGTTCGCCAAGCGCGCCTTGCTTCGTGCGCCGCGCGGCACCTGTTTGGAGGTTCTCACCGACGATCCACTCGCCGCCCTCGACGTGCCGCATATGTGCCATCACGAGAACTTTGAAGTCATCAGCCTTAAACGCGACGGCGACCTCGCGCGAATGGTGCTTAGAAGGCCATAAACGCTCAACCCGGCGGTTTGGGCTTCGCTTCGGGGCCGATGTGGTCGAGCACCTCTTGGGCGTTGACCGCGCGCGGCTCGTTCTTCGCCTGATCGTCGGTGAGCAGCACGATTTCGGCATAGGCCTCGTAGCGGGTCACCGGAAAGCTGTCGACCTGCTGCTCCGGTCCGTAAGGCCAGCTGTGCCAGTACCAGCCATAGCCTAGCCAGCCCGGCCAACCGTTGAAGTCGCTGTGATAGGTGGTCTTGGTCTTGGTATCACGCGTGTCGAAGAGAAAATAGTGATAGCCCGCCTTGAACGTCACCTCTGCCGAGCGCAACAGCAGATAATCCTCCACCGTCTCGCGCCGCGTGGCGGAGTTGCCGGTGAACGTCACCCGATAGCGATTGCCCGCCAACTGCTCGTCGGAATAGCCGGTCGCGCCGAGCTCCGTGCTGGGATGATAGGGGGTGGCAGTCTGGCAGCCGGCCAGAATGAACAGAGCCGCAGCAGCGATGGCCGTGGGACGCAGGCGGCGGGTCATCGTGGACATCTGAAGTCTCCTTGTACTTGCCTTAGTTTATCCAGTTTTTCGGCGTCTCGGTCCCGGCTTTTTCGCCGTCCGAAAATATTCATGACGCCAGGGCGACTTTCCTCTTGATAACTGACCAGTCAGTTATTTATATTGAGGCTATGAGCCATGCCCCGACGTTTTCGAAGCCGGCCAAAGGCTGGACCAGACGCAAGCAGGCCCGCCCCGGCGAAATCCTCGAAGCCGCGGTCAGCGTGTTCGCTGAAAAGGGCTTCGCGGCAGCCCGCATGGAGGACATTGCCGCACGCGCCGGCGTCACCAAGGGCACGATCTATCTCTATTTCCCCAGCAAGGAAGAAGTGTTCAAGACACTGGCGCGCGAAACGGTCAGCGTAGCTTTGGCCGCAGTCGCCCAGCAGGTGCGCGAATTCAAGGGTCCTTCGCGCGAGCTCCTGGTCACGCTCTTGTCGTCCATCGCCGCGTTTCTTCAGGACAAGGACCGCGCGATGCTGCCCAAGATCATCATCTCGGAAAGCGGCAACTTTCCGGAGCTGGCGCGCTTCTGGCGCAGCGAGGTCGTCGACAAGGCACTGGCAATGGTTACGGGCGTGATTACGCAAGGAGTCGCACACGGCGAGTTCCGCTCGCTGCCGCCCGAGCATGTCGCAAGATTGTGCGTCGCCCCGATCATATTGAGCCTCATCTGGCGCACGACCTTCGCTCCGCTGGAAACGATCCCGTTCGATCACCACAGACTGTTTGCCACCCATTTGGATGTCTTGTTGAAAGGGCTGGAGCCCGAAGGAAGCACAAAATGAAGATTGAACGGCTGGGCCTTGTCCTCGTCTTGTTGCTCGCGGGATGCGGACAGAACAACGACAATGCCTGGCTGGGTTATGCCGAAGGCGATTATGCCTTCATCGCCGCGCCGCTGGCCGGCTGGGTGACGCGCGTTGCGGTCAAACGCGGCGACTGGGTGAAGAACGGCGATCTGCTTTTCGCGCTTGACGACCCCAGCCAAGTCGCCGCACGTGATTCCGCCAAAGCCGCAATCGCCCAGGCGCAAGGACAGATGGGACAGGCTAAGGCGAATCTCGACTTGGCGCAAAAGCAATTGGTGCGCCAAGAAGGCTTGTTGCGCGCCAGCGCCACGTCGAAACAGGCCTACGATCTGGCGAAATCGACTTACGATGCCGCCGCCGCCCAGGTCTCCCAGATCGAAGCCACAGAAAACCAGGCCCGCGCCACGCTGGCCAATGCCGCCTATCAGCTTGCCCAGCGCGAAGTCGTGGCGCGCACCACGGGCCGCGTGCAGGACGTTTATTTCCGCGCCGGCGAATATGCGCCCGCCATGACGCCCGTTGTTTCCGTGCTGCCGCCGCAGAACGTCTATGTGCGCTTCTTCGTTCCGGAGAACCAATTCTCCAAGATCCATCTGGGCGACAAGGTCAGGATCGGTTGCGACGGCTGCGCCGACAACATCGTGGCGACCGTCAGCTTCATCGCCAGCCAGGAAGAGTTCACTCCGCCGGTGATATTTTCCATCGGGAGCCGCGAAAAGCTCGTCTTCAAGGTGGAGGCGCGCGGGCCCGGCGGCCTGAAGCTCAATCCCGGCCAACCCGTGGACGTGCGCCCGCTGTGACGAACGAACGCTACGCCATCGACGTACGCGGTCTGACCAAGCGCTTCGGCAAGAAGTTGGCGGTCAATGATGTCGACATCGCCGTGCCCGAAGGCGAGGTGTGGGGATTTCTCGGGCCCAACGGCTCGGGCAAAACCACGACGATCCGCATGCTGTGCGGGCTGCTTAACGCCGATGCCGGCGAAGGCACCTGCCTGGGCTACGATTTCCGCACGCAACCCGAACAGATAAAGCTCGAAACCGGCTACATGACCCAGAGGTTCAGCTTCTGGGAAGACCTGTCGATCCGCGAAAATCTCGATTTCGTCGCGCGCCTCTATGAGCTTCCCAACCGGCGCGTCGCGGTCGATGAGACCATCGCCAAGCTCGGTCTGGAGCAACGCCAATACCAGCTCGCCGGCGACCTCTCGGGCGGCTGGAAACAGCGCCTGGCGCTCGCCGCCTGCACCCTGCATTCGCCCAAGCTGCTGCTGCTCGACGAACCCACTGCCGGCGTCGATCCCAAGGCGCGGCGCGATTTCTGGGACGAAATCCACAAACTGGCGAGCCGGGGCATCACCGTGCTGGTCAGCACCCATTACATGGACGAAGCGGAGCGCTGCGACCGCGTCGTCTATATCAGCTTCGGCAACATCGTGGCGCGCGGCACGGTGGCCGATCTCATCGCTCAATCGGGCCTGATCACCTTCACGATCGAGGGCGAAGGCGCCCGCCAGCTCGCCGCCCGGCTGCAAGGGCTTCCCGGTGTCGTCTTCGTCGCTTTTTTCGGCGCCCAGTTGCATGTCAGCGGCTACGACCGCGCCCTGCTGGAAGCGGCGCTGGCGCCTTACCGCCACGACCCCAATCTCACTATCCGCGAGACCACGCCCAGCATGGAGGACGTCTTCATCCAGTTGCAGGATAACAACGGCGGGAGCGCACCATGACCGGCCGCTTCTCGCTCGCCCGCATTTTCGCCATGCTGGGCAAGGAATTCATCCAGATGCGCCGCGACCGGCTGACGCTGATGATGCTGGTGGGCATCCCCCTGATGCAGCTTTTCCTGTTCGGCTACGCCATCAACATGGTGCCTAGGCATCTGGCGACGGTGGTTTCGATTTCCGATCCGGGCCAGTTCTCGGATTCGATCGTCGCCGCGATTTCCAATTCCAGCTATTTCGACGTCGTCAAGGCCACAAATTCGCCGACAGAGGCCCGTCAAATGCTGGCCGACGGGCGCGCTTCCTTCGTCGTCGACATCCCGGTCAATTTCTCGCGCGATCTGGTGCGCGGCGCGCGGCCTTCGCTCTTGGTGGAAGCCGACGCGACCGATCCCGCCGCCGGCTCCTATGCCATCGCCGCCCTCCCCAATCTCGTCAACACCGCGTTGCGCGACGATCTCACCGGGCCTTTGGCGGCGCGCGCCGCCGCCATGCCTTCGTTCAGCGTCGTGGTGCACAATCTCTACAATCCGGAAGCCAACACACAATACAATATCGTACCCGGTCTGTTGGCCATCATCCTCACCATGACGATGGTGATGGCGACCTCGATCGCGCTGACGCGCGAACGCGAGCGCGGCACTTACGAAAACCTGCTGGCCATGCCGACGCGTCCTGTGGAAATCATGATCGGCAAGGTCGTTCCCAATATTTTCGTTGGCGCTGTGCAGGCCGCGCTCATCCTCTCCGTCGCCAGATTCGTATTCCACGTCCCGATGATCGGATCTTTTTTTCTACTGGCGGAGACGGCCACCATCTACATCACCGCGCTCCTGTCGGTGGGCTATACAATCTCCACCATCGCCCGCAATCAGATGCAGGCGATGCAGATGACGTTCTTCTTCTTTTTGCCCTCGATCATGCTGTCGGGATTCATCTTCCCCTTCCGCGGCATGCCCGATTGGGCGCAATGGATCGGCGAGGTCCTGCCCGTCACCCATTTCCTGCGCATCGTCCGCGGCATCCTGCTCAAAGGCAACGGCTTCACCGAGGTCTGGCCCGATGTCTGGCCGATGATTCTCTTTTTGTTCGTGGCCGGAACCGTGGCCGTGCGCCGCTTCCGCAAGACGCTGGACTAGATTATTCCCCCGCGCATGCAGCGGTTCGCCGCAGGAAAGGCGCATAAATCGGGAATCCCGGGCGATTTCGCGAACTAATATTAAGTGGAACCCGCGCCGGAGGCTGGCGTTCACCTCTTGCGAAAGATTAAACTGCGTAACAAATTCACCCGGCCTTAAGGGTACCGTACAAACAGCCCCTTGGGGTTTCCGCCAGTCCGCCGGCCAGGCGGCGTCTTTTTCGGAATGGTATGGGGGGCGGAGCGGTCCGCATGTCAGGCTTATCGCTGATCTTGCAATGCGGGCTTGCCGGCGTCCTGCTGCTGCTTGCCCTGCTTTCCGCCCAATTGGTCGCGCTGGGTTATTTTCGTCTCTTCTTTCCCGCGCCGCGCGTGCGCCTGCCGCGCCTGCCCGACGAGGCCTTGCCCTCGGTCCTAGTGCAATTGCCGGTGCGCGACGAAGGCGCACTGGCCGTGCGCGTGGCCGCGGCTGCGGCGCGCCTCGATTGGCCGCGCGACAAGCTCGAAATCCAGCTGCTCGACGACGGCAGCGCCGAGCATCACGAGGAACTGGCGCGCGCGGTGACGGAGGCGGTGCCTCAAGGCGTCAAGATCAGCATCCTCAGGCGTAACGAACGCACCGGCTTTAAGGCCGGCAATCTCGCCTTCGGCCTGAAACATTCCGAGGCGCCGTATGTGGCGATCCTCGACGCCGATTTCGTGCCGCCCGCCGATTTCCTGCGCCGCACCGTGCCGGCGCTGATCGCCGATTCCGGACTCGCTTTCGTGCAAGCGCGTTGGACCCATGCCAATCGCAATTTGAACTGGCTGACGCGCGCGCAAGGACTTCTGCTCGATTCCCATTTCGCCGTGGAACAGGAAGGACGCTTCCGCGCCGGCTTGCCCATCTCGTTCAACGGGACCGCCGGCGTGTGGCGCCGGGAAGCGATAGAGAATGCGGGCGGCTGGACCGGCGACACGCTGACCGAGGATCTCGACCTGTCGATGCGCTGCATGCTGAAAGGCTGGCGTGCCGCATACCTGAAGGACGTGGAAGTGCCGGGCGAACTGCCCGAGACGGCGGCGGCTTGGCGCGCCCAGCAGGCGCGCTGGACCAAGGGTCACGCGCAATGCGCGCGCAAACTGCTGCCGGCGATCTGGGCCAGCACTTTGCCCATGTGGCGCAAGGCGGCGATCAGCCTGCAAATGTGCCAGTTCGCCTTCTACACCCTGGCTTTCGTCAGCGCCGCGATCAGCTTGACGCTGATGTATATGGGCGTCGTCTATCTCCAGAGCGTGGCGCTGCTGGGCCTTGCCGTCACCGCCTTCGGCCTGGCGGGAAGCCTGGGTTATCTGTTCCTTGGCCAGAAGCTCCTGGGCCGCCATCGCGCCATCGGCCTGCACCGTTCCCTGTTGCTCGCCATCGTCTTCCCCAGCGGTCTCATTCTTTCCAACACGCGGGCGACCTACGAAGCATTCTTCAGTACACAGATGGTTTTTCACCGCACGCTCAGGGCCGGCGAACGCTATGCCGGAGGCTGGCGCGGCGGGCCGGAATTGATCGCGGGCCTGCTCCTGCCCGCCTTCGCCTTCGCCGAGCAGGCCTGGAGTGCGCCGTTCTTCGCCTTCGCCGTCGCCGGCTTGGTTTCCATCGGCGCCATGGGCTTTTCCGGCGGCACCCGCCAGATCGCGCCCAGCCGCGTCATCCCGCGCGAATGAGCCTGCAAGTTTTCTTCAAATTTTAATCGATCGAATCCGAATGATTGGGCTAACCTCGCTTTGAAGTCTGCTGCGCTATGGTCGCGACAACGGTTGCCGCCGCTTGAGCGTAAGGCGAGGGCTTTTGATGGTGGGGTCATTCGTTCGGCTCGCGGCGGCAGCCGCTTTTTGCGCCCTCCTGGCAGGCTGCGCGGGGGCGCCCTCGTCCTCCTATGACGATGTTGACGTGACGGTGCCAGGGTCACCTCTGCAATGCGTGCCTTATGCGCGCGCCCATTCCCAAGTCGCGCTTTACGGCGACGCTTACACCTGGTGGGACCAAGCCGCCGGACGCTTTGCCCGCGGCGCTTCTCCCAAAGTCGGCGCGGTGATGGTGCTGGGCGGCTATGCCGGCCCCCATCGCGCCCATGTGGCGGTGGTGCGCGAGATCGTGGACGCACGTGATATCCGCGTCGACCACGCCAATTGGCTCGACGACGGCGCAATCTATGTCAACGACCCGGTGCGCGACGTCAGCTTCGACAACGACTGGAGCCAAGTGCGGATCTACAACGTCAAGGCGGCGGCCTGGGGCGCCAGAATCTATTCCGTCCAGGGCTTCATCGGTCCGGACGCTCCCGATCCGCAGGCCTTGCATCTAGCCCAGAACCCGCCCTCCGGCGACCGGCAGAGCGACGAAATCGGCGCTCTCATCGCCGCCGATCCGGATGCGGCGGACGCCGATAATTAAACAATTACAGCGTTTTGGAAGATTTCTGCGCTAATCTGCCTCGCCCCTCTTTGTGCCCAGCGCAAGCCGGACTATGGTCCGCGCCCGGCTCCGCCAAGGCTCCGCCGTGGCAAGTGAATTTCACTTGGCACGCCGAAGCTTTAGCGAAGGCGGCCCTCGCGGGGAGCCTAGCCCGAAAGAGCGACCAAGACGGCACTACCCTCTCTGCCCCCGTCTCAGGATGAGTTTCCACTGCAAACAGCCGTGAAACCCGACAGCGCCACCGATTCCGCTTCCGCGGACAACGATCCACTCGCGGCCCTGCCGGGCCAAGTAGAGTCCGTGCACGTGCCCGTGCACACGCCCGTGCAGACGCCCACCCTGAAACGCAAGGCGACGCTGACGTTGGCGGCGCTGGGTGTGGTCTACGGCGATATCGGCACCAGCCCGCTCTACGCCGTACGCGAATCCGCGCTCGCCGCCGGCCATCACGTGGCCGTTCAATCGGCCGTCCTGGGTGTGGTGTCTCTCATCGTCTGGTCGCTGATCGTCGTGGTGACATTGAAATATGTCCTCTTGATCATGCGCGCCGACAACGACGGCGAAGGCGGCGTCCTGGCGCTGGCGTCGCTCGCTCATCGCCTGCCGGGGCTGGGGCGGCGCGCCAAGCTGGCCATAGGGACGGCGGCGATCCTGGGGCTGGCGCTGTTCTTCGGCGACGGCATGCTGACGCCGGCTATCACGGTACTCAGCGCAGTGGAGGGCTTGAGCGTCGAAAGCAAAGCGTTCGAACCGCTGATTCTGCCTCTCTCGCTCGTCATCCTGGTCGGACTTTTCATGATCCAGTCGCGCGGCACGGCGCGGGTCGGCAGACTGTTCGGACCGGTGATGGTCTTGTGGTTCATCGTGTTGGGCGTGCTGGGCTTAAGCGCGATCATACAGGCGCCGGCGATCCTGAAGGCGTTGAGCCCCCATTATGGCCTTATGCTGTTCGTGCGCGAACCCTGGACCGCCTTCGTGGCGCTGGGCTCGGTGGTGCTGGCGGTCACCGGCTGCGAAGCGCTCTACGCCGACATGGGCCATTTCGGAAAATCTCCCATCCGCTTCGCCTGGTTCGCCATCGTTTTCCCGGCGCTGCTGCTCAACTATTTCGGGCAAGGCGCGGTGCTTCTGGTGTCGCCCAACAAAACGTCGTTCGCGTTTTTTGCGACGGTGCCGCACTGGGCCCATTATCCGATGGTGCTGCTGGCCACCATCGCCTCGATTATCGCCTCGCAGGCGGTGATCTCGGGCGTCTATTCGATCGCCCGCCAAGCCGTGCAGCTGGGCATGCTGCCGCGCATGGAAATCCGCCACACTTCGGCCACCGATTACGGCCAGATCTACGTGCCCAAGATGAACGCCTATCTGTGCGTCGGCGTCGTTCTGATCGTCCTGATCTTCAAGACCTCCAACGCGCTGGCCGCAGCCTATGGCATTGCGGTCACCGGCGTGATGTTCCTGAGCACGATCCTGGTGGGCACGGTGGCGCTCAAGCAATGGCACTGGAAGAAATGGGTCGTCATTCCCGTCTTCGGCGGGCTGGTGCTGGTTGATTTCGCGTTCCTTTCCTCCAACGCGCTCAAGATCGCGGAAGGCGGCTGGCTGCCGCTGTTCATCGCCGCTTTCGTCTATTTCGTCATGGAGACCTGGAGGCTGGGACGGCGCGTGCATCTGGATCACATCCGCCGCGAATCCATGCCGCTGGAACTGTTCCTGGAACGCGCCGACAAGACGCCGTTGCGTGTGGCAGGCACCGCGGTGTTCCTGACCGCGCGCACCGATGCGGTGCCCGGCGCCCTGCTGCACAATCTCAAACACAACAAGGTTCTGCACGAGCGCGTGATCCTAGCCCAGGTGATGGTGGACGACACGCCGTTCGTGCCGCCCGAAAAGCGCATCGTGGTCGAGAAGCTGGGCAAGGGTTTCTTCACCGTGCATATCCATCACGGCTTTTTCGAGACGCCGGACGTGCCTCGCGCGCTCGCCGAGGCACGCGCCTATGGACTGGCGGTCGATCCCGAAACCACCACCTTCTTCATCGGCCGCGAGACGCTGGTGCCGGCGGAGGATCCCGTGCTCGGACGCTGGCGCACCTGGCTCTATATGCAGCTGGCGTCCAACGCCCTGTCGCCGGCGCGCTTCTATCACCTGCCGGCCAACCGCGTGGTGGAGCTAGGCACCCAGGTCACGATCTGAAATCAATCCAGCGCGTAGACCAGCGCCTTCAGATAGGCGCTTTCGGGCAGCATCGGATGAATCGGATGATCGCAGGGGGCGCCCCCCTGGCGGATCAGCCGCGCGAGGCGGCCCGCCCGCGCGACACCGGCGGCGCATTCCTGCGCGAAACGGTCGGGCGAGATGTTGTGCGAGCAGGAAGCAAGCAGCAGGAAACCTCCCGGCGCGGTGACGCAAGCGGCCAGCCGCGCCAGCTTGCGATAAGCCTTGGCGCCCGCTTCGAGGTCCTTCTTGGCTTTCACGAATGGCGGCGGATCGGCGACCACCACATCGAATTTTTCGCGCGACGCCCACAGCCGTTCCAGCTCTTCGAACACGTCGACCCTCACGAAGTTGCACGAAAGGCCGTTCGCGGCGGCGGCGTCCTCAGCCAGCGCCAGCGCGGGCGCGGAACTGTCGAGCCCGGCCACCTCTTTTGCGCCCGCCCGCGCGGCGGCCAGCGCAAATCCGCCGGTGTAGCAATAGGCATCGAGAACCGATTTGCCGCTCGATAAGGATGCGATGAAGGCGCGATTGTCGCGCTGGTCGTAATACCAGCCCGTCTTCTGGCCCGACGCCATATCGGCGAAATAGCGCACGCCGCTTTCTTCCACGGCGATGCGCCCCGCCTCGCCCTTCGCCGCCCGAACGTATGATTCCAGCCCTTCCAGCGCCCGCGCCGGGGCGTCGGCGCGCAGCACGACATGCGCGGGCGCAACCGTTTTGTCGAGCGCCGCCAGCAGCGGTTCAAGCAGCGCTTCCATCCCGGTAGTGGTGATCTGCACGACGACGGCGTCGGCAAAACGGTCGACAATGAGGCCTGGCACGCCGTCGCCCTCGGCATTGACCAAGCGATAAAACGGCGCGCGGTAAAGAGTCTTGCGGAGCGATAACGCCCGCCTCAGCTTGGTCGCGAGAAACTCCGCATCGATCGCAACGTCTGCGGCGGGATCGAGCAGGCGCACGGCGATCAGGCTTTTGGAGTTGAAATAGCCGGTGCCGAAGACACGCCCGTCGTCGCCCGTCACGTTCACAACCGCGCCCGGCGCCAGCGTTTTGGCGGGCATCTCGATCTCGTTGGAGAACAACCATGGGGCGCCAACGCGCGCGCGGCGCCCTTCGCGAGGTTTCACGCGAATCACGGGGCGGGTGCTCGTCATGGTGGTTCCGGTAGCATGGTTAAGAAAAAACAACCATCCGATGGTGGTTTAAGGGAGAACCAGCCGGTGCCAACAGCGCGGCACGCAAAGAGACCTTCTTAATAATCCCTGCGGCCGCTATTTCTTCAGCCGGACCCCGCGCCCGCCGTCTGAACTGATGGCGCCTTCGCCAATCAGTTCGATACCCGCCGTATTCAGCGCCGCGATCAGCTTCATCAACGAATCCACATTGCCGCGGATCACCTCCTCGCTCGCCTCCATGCGCTGGATCGTCGGCACGGACAGCCCGGCAATATCGGCGAGCTGGCGCTGGTCGATACCGAGAAGCGCGCGCGCTGCCCGAAGCTGTGCGGCGGTAATCATGTATTAACCATTCCTTATAGGGCCCCGGGCTGCGCCTGCTACATAACAGGCATTCATATTATTATTAGGCCCGTAACAATGCATGTTTTATATATCATGACAGTGAGCAGGCCGATCGCCTGGATAAGAGGAATGCCCCAATCTGCGGGCATGGTGAAGCATGTTTCTTACAGGTTTGTCGGGGCATCTCAAGCCGCGCGTCCGCATCCAGGGCTGGGGAGACAATAGAACGCGCTCCTTGCAGGAGGTGGCCCTCCTGGCGCGTGGCCTGGTCGACGCCGAGGGTCTGCCGATCGGCAAAACCATGGCGCGAGAAGGACATGCAACCAATACCGAGCGTTGGTATGCCGAAAGTATCCTGAACACGATACCGGTCTATGGCACCCGCGCCGGCGCCGCATCGCCCGAACGCATCGACGCGCCCAGCTTGCATCTCGATGCTGGGGCGCAACGCCTGGGCGCGGAAGCGGGTGGCGAGCCCGTCTGGCGCGACCTGCATGTCAAGCGGGAAGATTTCGCGCGCTATATCGACTGGCTGCGCAGCGTCTGGTGACTGGTGCCGCCTGGGTGACTCGAACACCCGACCCACGCATTACGAATGCGTTGCTCTACCGGCTGAGCTAAGGCGGCTAACCTGACTTTTTCCTGATGCGCGCTCGCGCTTGTCTCCGCATTGTCTCCGAGAGCGCGATACTTCTCAACCTTCTTCTTGATTCCCAAGCTTTTCCCATGGTCCGGCGGGTCCAGCCCTCGGGGCGGTTCGTGTACTCCGGCTTCCGGGCGAAGAGCAAGTGCATCCCCGGGGGCGAGCCGGTTCCCGGGAACGATCCGTCACTCGCCGATGCGTAGGGGCGGCAGGCCGTGACGTTCCCAGGGCGTCATGAGCAGATCCGGGACTGGGCCGCCGAGGGTAGCCGGGTCCGCCGCCTTGAACAGGAAGGTGGAGTTTGTGCCGCGGTCCGCGAATCTTCTCATGATCGCGAAAAGGCGCGACTGATCCGTCGTGACAGTGAGGACGAAGAGATTGGGGATGCCCAAGTAGTTTTTGTGAGCCTGCCGCGCGATGACTTCCTGATATGCGCCCAGCTTCCCCAGGTATGAGGTCTGCTGGCTGTTTGATCGCGTGACGGGCATGGTGCCCCGATCCGCTTCCAAGGCGAAGAATCGGTATGTCTTCTTGTCGTCGCGGCTGTATTCGAGACCGAACATTCCGTCCGGCACGACGGCAACCGGCAGGGACGAGGTAGGAATTCGAAATGCCATGGGCGACATTCTGGTCGCTTCCGGCGCCCGCGCCAGTATCTCCGGCCACGCGATGAATCGCAGGCTATCTTTCCGTTTGGTCGCCAGATCGATGGAAGCCAGACAGGCGCAAATCATCACGGAATGCGTGAACTGCCGGTGAGCGGCTTGCGACAAAACCGTCCACGCGTCTTCGATGCCACCGCGCTCTTGCAGGGTGTGTTTGGCGCCCTCGCCAAGTTCATAAATCACGGGCGCATGAAGCGCGTCGGCGAACTGCCACTGTTGGCTGGGGCGGTCCAGATACCCTTCATGGAAGAGATCGCCTAACCGTTCCTTGAAGCGTGTCGCCGACCTGCCGCCCGCAAAAGCATGGAGATAGGTCGAGCGCAGGTAGCGGTATCGCGAAAGCGCTCTGAATATTTCGATATCGCGTGGCGTGAGCGCGATTCGCTTTCCGGTACGTACCCGATGCATGCGGGAACGACGCTCAGTCATGCGCCTGCGATACCATCGAAGCGGCTGTCAGAAATACATGCGTAAGTGTTCCGCGATGAGCACGAATGCGAACGGGTGATGCGCGATGTGTTCTCGGGCCAGTTTGTGCGTTGTAACCAAAAGTGATGATTGAATATCGCGGTGCGCCTCGGAATATCGGCGTTCTTCGCGTCGTATAACGCTCGGATACGTCGCCGCCGAATCCGTATAGCTGGCCTGTCCTCACCAATCGGAGGACACGCGCATGTCAGCAATACGAGCGAACACCATCATTCACGGCGACTGCCTGCGCATCTTAAAGACGCTGTCCGATAACAGCATCGACGCCATCATCACCGACCCGCCATACGGAATTTCGTATCACGGCACGCGGCGCAAGGACAAAGCGCGGTGGTTCAACAGAATCGCCAACGACACGGCGCCGTATATCTGGTGGCTCCATGACGCAGCCCGTGTGCTCAAACCCAAGGGCGCGCTTTCCTGCTTCACCCGGTACGACACCGAGGAAGCGTTTAGGTTCGCTATCCGGCTTGCAGGGCTAGAGCCCAAGACACAGGTCATTTGGGACAAGGGTGTACATGGCGTCGGGGATTGCTGCGGCGACTTCGGTTTGCGGCACGAGAACATCATCTTTGCGGTCAAAGGTCGGTTCCTGTTTCCGCATAAGCGGCCAGTGTCCGTTCTGGGCGTACAGCGGCTCGCGTCGAAGCGACTTACGCATCCCAACGAAAAGCCGGTCGAGCTTCTCAAACATCTCATCGAGGCAACCACCCGTCCGGGCGATATCGTGCTCGATCCTTTCGTCGGCTCCGGCACGACCGCTGTCGCCGCGAAGGCGCTTGGCCGGCGCTATATCGGGATTGAACTCGACCTGGGGTACGCGAATGCTGCAAAGGCCCGCGTGTCCCTGACAGCGCTCTCCGTGCACGAAAGGTGATCATTGATCCGGCGGCGCGCCGTCATGTCACAGCAACAACCCGGGCATACTCAATAGGACAACCAGAGGTTTAGTCTTATCTTCCGCAGTCAGAGCATCGGGGCGGGGGCCAATTCCAATGCAACTAAAAATCCAGCGCTCGCAGCGCACGGGCGGTCTCGTCGGCAATACCGTCTTCTTTTGCCTCGACGTACGTGCAGACTAGGTGATTGATTGCGCTTGCGCCTAGCTGAGCCAAGACAAACCTCTTGACGCCCCCAATAAAAGCTGAACAGAATGCCCCATTCTGTTCAGTACACGGAGTATTAAATTTGACCGTGATTTGCTGTTATCGATATAATCCGTATACTGACTTAACAATATGGCCAATATTGATAACTTCGCGTTGGTTAAGTCAACAGGTTTTCCTTGGGGTATGGCGGGTTCCTACCCACACTAGCTCCATGACCTGGTCTCTGTTCGACGGGCGCGGACAACGGAAATACCTGAACTCCACCGAACGCGCGGCTTTCATCCGTGTTGCCATGGATGCGGAACCATCAACCGCTTCGTTCTGCCTCACTCTCGCACTAACTGGCGCACGGATTTCGGAAATTCTGGAGCTGACTGGCGAACGGATCGACGTTAGCAACAGCGCAATCATTCTTGAAACGCTGAAGCGACGAAAGAGGGGCATATTTCGAGCGGTGCCGGTGCCAGCACAATTCATCAAGTATTTGACGGACGTGCACGGGCTCTCGTTGGGAGAGGATACTAATGCCAGCCATGAACGTCTATGGAAATTCAGTCGGCCGACGGCTTGGAAACGAACTAAAGCCGTTATGCGAGCTGCACAGGTGCCTGCTGCCATCGCCAAACCGAAGGCGCTTCGTCACGCCTTTGGTGTTGAAGCGGTCCAAAACCGGATAGCATTGAGTCTTGTTAGCAAATGGCTTGGGCATACGAAGATTGAAACGACCGCAATCTATGCCGAGCCCATTGGCGATGAAGAGCGGGCATTGGCGCAGCTTATGTGGCAGCGCCTTCCACTTGGGTTCAAGCAACCGACGACAATATCGGACCGCATGTAAAGATGCGAGTGCGCGGAATGTCCGCTACTGATTCGAAGGCGACACTCGGTTCGGGTGTGTCGGTGGCCTCTAGCGCCAACAAACCGGCCTGCGTCGTCGGGCTGTCAGGCATACAGCACGCTACGCAACGGTACCGGACAGCGCGCTGCTTGCGGCGGCGGACAATGTGGCGGGAAATATCGCGGGGCACTTGGCCGGTGAGATATTGCCTGACGCCAAAGTCGTCCCTCTTCACGGCAGAGAGCGCGTGGCGACATGAGCGAAGCCGTCGGCTTTTCGCGTGACGAGCAGCGATTCTGGTCCCACTACGCCCGCCATGTGCAGTACTTGGTGGAGTTATAGCGGAGATTCGCTAGCCTGTCGCGCCGCATCACTCCGTGCGACCTTATCCGGTTGTCTTCCGCTTCAGAGGGCGTTACTCAAATCGCTAATTCAATGGCTCGCGTTGGAGATTTTTGTGCTTGCGTGAAGCGAGGTATTGTAGGCTGCGATCAAGGCGTTCACTTGGTCGCCGATGCGTTGCTTGTCGCGTTGGTTTTGTATGAGCAAACTATTGTATTCTGGCCTAGATAAGGAACTCTGATTGACCGACCTCTCAAGGCATTTCTGATACAGATCCGACGCGTCTATAAAGGCTTGCGCATCATCGCGCATGACTGACAAATCCAACTTTGAGAGCGTAACGCCAGACTTAATGTCGGGGACGTAAGGCTGATCGCAGCTCTTTCCAGCTAGTGCTGGCAGCGAAATCAACATGAGAAGGGTGGCAAGCGCGAACGTACGTAGCATAGTCGGTTACTCCTAATCATGCCTATGCCCCGACCACCTGTGAGAGAGCAGGGACGGAAGGGGAGCTGCTGCAACGTAGCTGGATCATGTTAATAAAAACCTAGCTTTTCCTAAGTCGGGACGACATTAGGATGTCACGATGTCCCATTTGAGGGATCATCCTCACATATTCCTAACCTTCTTCAGTCAAATTGATGACGAAAGGTGCGTCCGCCTCAGCCAGGTAGGACGACGCACGCTGCTAGCAGCTCAGACGAAATTCGTTCGAGACATTTTGGGGCGGAGAATTCCAACATGTTTACGCTCAAAAGTAAGATGCGTTTGGCGTATGCCATTGTGCTTCTTTGCTTTGTAGCCCTGGGGGGACTGGCAATTGATCGCCTTGCGCTGGTGAGCGGTCAGTCGAACGTGATGAGTACTATCTGGGCGCCCAGAATGCGCATCGCCGAGGAAATGCATGCCGCAGCGGGCCAGTACCGCATCAGTGAAGCCATGCGTATCTTGTCGACATCGCCAGCGATGACGGACCACGCCAATCGAGATCTAAAAGATAGTTCCGACCTCTTTCTGTCGAAGATCGCAGCTTACCGTGTCCTTCTGCGGAATGGAGAGGACACGGCTCCAATCGACAGAGTGCAGAAGCTCTGGCAGCAGTACACAAAGGGCAACGAGTCAATGTTGTTGTACGCCGAAGGCGGTCAACAAGCACAAGCCGCAGATCGTTTCCGCAATTCGGCGAGTAGGTACTACATATTTGCTAACGCGATGGATGACCTCTCGCAAGCCGACGCGGAACGAAATACCGCCGCCAGCGTAATGGCTAGCCGAATCTATGCGCAAGCTCGACTTCAGATGTTCCTGGCCCTGGCGATAATCGTTTTGCTGCTATCCGCGTCCATTGTGTTCTTTGAAATTCGTGTGTGGCAAGTTCTAACCGGCCTTTCTCTGACGATGAAGAGGTTGGCCAACGGCGACCTTGAATCCGAAATCCCCGCCACCACACGCCGCGACGAAGTAGGTGAGATGGCTAGGGCCATACAAGTGTTCCGTGACAACGGTATCGAAATACAACGGCTCGAATCCGAATCCGAGACGCAGCGCCGCATAGCTGACGACACTCGAAGAATGAACGACGAGATTCTCGAGACGGCAGCTCGGCAGCGCGCGCTGGTTGTCGACTCGATTGCTAAGGGTCTAGAAGCACTGTCCGGTGGCATACTTACATTTCGTATCACCGAGCCGTTTGCCCCCGAATACCAGAAACTGGCCGACGACTTCAATGCAGCAATGGAAAAGCTGCAGAGCACGATGAAGGTCATCGCCTTTAGCGCAGTAGAGATTCAATCCAGCACCGAGGAGATTAGCCAGGGTTCCGATAAGCTTGCGCATCGCACGGAAACCCAAGCGGCAAGCCTGGAGGAGACCGCTGCCGCTCTCGAACAGCTTACGGCTACTGTTCGCACTTCCGCGAACAGCGCCAAACAGGTCAAGCAGTCAGTCTCCGCTGCAAAGTCCGATGCAGAGCAATCTGGCGACGTGGTGCGCAAAGCTGTGTCCGCGATGGGCGAAATCGAACGCTCTTCTCGACAGGTTTCCGAGATCATAGGTGTTATGGATGAGATCGCCTTTCAAACAAACCTCTTGGCGTTGAATGCTGGTATTGAGGCGGCGCGTGCCGGTGACGCCGGCAGGGGATTTGCCGTTGTAGCGCAAGAAGTGCGCGCTCTCGCACAACGTTCAACGCTGGCAGCCAAGGAAATCAAGGCATTGATTTCGTCTTCGTCTCAGCAGGTCGGCTCAGGGGCGGAACTGGTCAACGAGACCGGGAAGGCGCTCGAACGGATCGTTATGCAAGTGGGTGAGATTACCCATGCGACGAGTGATATCGCAGCGGCTGCCGAAGAGCAGGCGTTAGCCTTGGCACAGATAAACGCCTCCATAACACAGATGGACAAGGTCACACAGCAGAACGCGGCCATGGCAGAAGAAAGCACGGCGGCAAGTCATACGCTGGCACATGAGGCCAACGACCTTGCGCGATTGATCAACCAGTTCGACCATGGCACAGCACCCCAACCCGTTACCGACCCGAGGCCCATCAAACGCCGCGGTGGTGACGCCAAAGCAATTCTTCGTACAATGTCCTCCGGAAATGCGGCGCTAGTAGGAAAACTAGAGGCTGCAATGGAAGAAGAGGATTGGAAAGAGTTTTGATCGTTTCACGCTCCAGCCATCCCCGTCCGCGACTTTGCTGGATGGAGATGAGCCTGTTGTCTGAGTCAGGCGGAACCGGTGTGACACATGGCCGAAAAAGAATCGGGTGAAATCAAGTTGATCGTCGTGCACATCGGATCACAAATGTTCGGCATCGACATGATGGCAGTGCGTGAAATTCGGGCCTGGAGCGAACCCACGCCGCTGCCGCAAGCACCACACTTCGTGCGTGGCATGATACAACTACGAGGCACCGTGATACCAGTTATCGACCTACGCGATCGTCTCGGGTTGGGCGAAACTGTGGCTACAACGACGTCTGTGCTCGTGATTGCCGAAATCGGATTGCGGCTGGTAAGTCTTCTGGTCGATGGTGTTTGTGACTTAGTGGCTCTTTCCCGGGCCAGTTTGCAGGCGGCTCCGCACATTCAAGACGACGCGTCAAGACTGTTTGTTACCGCCACAGCTACGCTCAATGAACAAATTCTCAGCCTGATTTCCCTGGATAGCGTCGTGCCGAAATGTCTCTCGGAGGCGGCTTAATCGTCCATCTTGGGCGAAAATCGGCTGCTTGCGGTTAATGCGAATTTCACCCTTTTTGGATTAACTTGATGAAACATTAACTCGGGGCGGTGTCTCTTGGCCCGCTACCGTGGCCCTTCGGAGAGCTTGGGGCAGAAGGCTTGGAAGCCGCATGACGACGGATCAATCCTTGCCAGCGACGACGTTTCGTTTGCCCGAAAACTTGGATCTACGGGGCGCGGCCCGTTTGGCGAGCGAATTACATGCGCTTCGCGGGCGCGCAATCTGTTTGGACGCGTCTGGGGTGGCGAGCATTGGCGCGCTATGTCTCCAGGTCCTACTTTCCGCGCGCATCACATGGGAAGCCGACGGAGTGCCATTAACCGTGGTTACACCGTCGACGCCGTTCATGGATGCCATGCGCCTCTTCGGCGCCACGTTCCTCGCAGACTAAAGGTTGCTGACCGACTATGACCTCAAACAAAACCGTTCTGACAGTCGACGATTCTCGCACGATGCGCGATATGCTGGCTTCTGCATTGATACAATCAGGCTATCGCGTCGTTCAAGCAGATGACGGGGTTCAAGCGATTGGCATGCTCGCAAATGAGACGCCAGACGTCATCATCACCGACATCAACATGCCGCGTCTTGACGGATTCGGGTTCATTGAAGAGGTGCGCAGCAATCCAAAATACCGTGCCATCCCGATTCTCGTTCTAACGACCGAGAACAGTCCTGAGATGAAAGAAAGGGCACGCAAGTCCGGTGCTACGGGGTGGCTCGTGAAGCCCTTCGATACGGCAAAACTGACGGATGCGATCCGTCGCGTTGGAGCCTGAGTTGCCCGCGGATCATCAACCCGACACGCTTCCGCCCGATGTGTTGGCGTCGATCCGACTGCAATTCCTACAGGAGTGTGAAGAGCATCTCGTGGAATTCGAAAACGGGCTTCTTCAATTACAAACTGGAAGCACGGACTGGGAAATAGTCAACGCGATCTTCCGCGCGGCCCATTCGATCAAGGGCGGCGCAGCAACTTTCGGTATGGACAGACTTGTAGAATTCGCCCATAGCCTTGAAAGCACTCTAGCCACATTCCGGTCGCGCCATTCCTTCCCAGAACCTAAACTCTTGACGGTGCTCTTACGAGCCGTCGACGTGCTCGCTGATCTAGTGCGCGAGGTCCGCGACGGAGACACGCTCGACCAGGAATGTGTTCGATCCGTCTCGCAGGACCTTGCCACCGCATTGCAGTCTTCGTCTCCCGACGGTGGGGCGGAGTCGGACGATTTAGTGGAGCTAGGCTTTACACCGACTCCAGTCTCGTTCGAATCCCTCGACGCAGAGATACGGGACCGCTGGATCGTAGAATTCCGACCTCACAACGCACTTTACGCGACTGCAAACGAGCCGCTAGTTCTACTGCGAGAATTGCATAGTCTCGGTGACATCGAGGTCGATCTAGACGACAGCGCCGTGCCGTCTCTGTCTGACCTTGATCCTGCCGAGCCGCTACTTGCCTGGACGGTCTCACTGAGCACATCTCATGACGAAGCTGAAATTCGTCAGGTCTTCGAATTCGTCGACGGCCTATGCGATCTGACCATCCGCAAAGAAGCGACGGAGTCAATACAACCCGCGCCCGAAGAACGCGCAAGCACACTTTCGGAGCCAAAACCAATTGTACGAAAAGACTCGGCACCGGCCCTCGCACCTACCATCCGGGTGGACTTGGAGAAGGTGGATCGCCTGATCAATCTGGTTAGCGAACTGGTAATCAGCGAAGCTACTCTGGCCGAACGTGTATTGAATGCCGACATGACTAGTGCCCATACCTCAGGCATTGCAGCAGCGTTCGACAATCTCAGGCATCTCACGCGCGACCTTCAAGAATATGTCATGGGTGTCCGAGCTCAGCCTGCAAAGATTCTATTTCAACGAATGCCGCGGCTGGTTCGCGAGATCGAAGCGCAAACCGGAAAATCCGTCCGTCTTGTCGTTCACGGAGAGGAAACAGAAGTTGATAGAGCGCTGATCGAAGGATTGACGGACGCATTGACACATATGGTCCGCAACGCCATTGACCACGGGATCGAGCATCCCGAACGCAGGTTGAAAGCTGGCAAACCGGCACAAGGCGTTGTGCGGCTCAATGCAGCGCATCGCGCCGGTCGTGTGGTGATCGAAGTCAGTGACGACGGTCAGGGAATATGTCGCGACAAGGTTCGCGCGCTCGCCATCCAACGGGGAATGATATCGTCCGCTGATGTCTTGAGCGACGGAGAAATCGATAATCTTATCTTCGAACCCGGTCTTTCCACTGTAGACAAGGTCACCGACCTTTCGGGTAGAGGCGTGGGGATGGACGTGGTTCGGCGGAGCGTTCAGGCTCTCGGTGGCCGTATTACAGTGACCTCGACGCCAGGTGTCGGTACCGTACTTACGCTCAGCTTGCCGCTCACCCTGGCGGTCATGGATGGAATGATTGCGTCGGTTTTCGGTCAGAGGCTCGTGATACCGTTGACCACTCTGCTGGAGACCATTCAGGTTAAGGAAAGCAACATCCACAGACTGGGCACTGCGGCAATTCTGCTGACTGTGCACGGAAGACGAGTTCCACTCGTCGACCTTGGCAACCTCCTAGGATATGGCCCTTCGCGCGACCAGCAGTCGTCGGGCGTAGCGCTGCTCGTTGAAGATGACACAGGTGAGCAAATTGCGTTGCTCGTCGACGACATTCCCGAGCAGCGACAGGTTGTCATCAAGAGTCTCGAGACAAACCATTGCCGGGTGGCTGGAATCGCTGCAGCGACCATTCTTGGAAATGGAACGGTCGCGCTGATCTTGGACGTGAACTCGATTGTCGCGTCGAGGAAAGTGCGGCCTACTCCGGAAATGGGGCTCGCAGTTCATGCGTAGCGCTGCTGACAAACAGCCGGACAGTGTGCAGGGTATGTCGGGGGAAGTGCTCGTCTTCCGCGTGCGTACGCAGGAATTCTGCGTCGATGTATCTCGTGTTAAAGAAATTCGAGGGTGGACGGCTGCGACATTGTTGCCACATTCGCCGCCGTATCTTCTCGGTGTCATCAATCTGCGGGGGACAGTCTTACCGATCGTAGACGTCGCCGCCAGACTGAACTTCCCCGTCGGCGCCCCTTCTCATCACCCTGTCATTGTCGTCGTCTGGATAGAGACCAAGCAAATCGGTCTGCTGGTAGATGCGGTCTGCGACATCCTCGAGATAAACGAGAATGCGCTGCAGCCCACCCCCCAGCTGTCAAGTGCCACGGTGCAGGATCTCGTAACCGCTTTGGTGAGTGCGGACGACCGTATGATTGGTTTATTAGCGCTCGATCGCATATTGCCTCGGCTCGAGGACGGCATTGTATGATCGAACCGGAGACAATATTTAACGAAACACCCGTTGCGCATGGTGAGGATGCCGAGTTTCCTTTTTCACTTACTGACTTCCTCGACATTGCACAGATGCTACACACCGATACCGGGATCGTGCTGGAACAAAGCAAGATGCCGATGGTTTATGCTCGTCTTGCCAAACGCCTGCGCGCTCTCGGCCTGAAAAGCTTTCGAAAGTATCGAACGTTCGTGGCGACAAAACAAGGAGCGAACGAACGCAAATACATGGTGCGAGCGCTGACAACCAATATTACGCGCTTCTTTCGGGAGGAACACCATTTCGAGCATCTGAAGAGCCAGGTACTTCCCCAATTGATCAAGGATGCACGGCGTGGCGCGCGCATACGGATGTGGTCGGCGGGCTGTTCCACCGGCGAGGAGCCCTATTCTATCGCGATTACCTTGTTGTCGATGATGCCCGATGCTAGGGAATTCGACATCAAGATTCTGGCAACTGACATCGATACAGATGTTCTGGGCAAGGCTCGGGAAGGCGTCTACTCTGAAGGATCTTTGGGCCCGATCGGCACTGAGCTACGACGGCGCTGGCTTCTGCCGGTGGAACCCGTGGATGGCGTGGAGCTCTGGCGCGTGCACCAAGATTTGCGGGCGCTGATAACTTTCCGGACTGCCAATCTCACTAGCGCTTGGCCCATGAAAGGACCATTTCAGGTTATATTCTGTCGAAATACCGTCATCTACTTCGAGGAAGCTGTACGCGGACAGATTTGGCAGAAGATGGCTTCGGTGCTTTCGCCGAGCGGATATCTCTACGTCGGTCATTCTGAACGCATCGCGGCCAACATCGATTCGTTTCACCCTGTGGGACTCACGGTCTATAGTCGCGACGCTGGCGCGCCATCTCCAGAATCGAGGACAAACGCGCCACACTTTGGGGAGCTTCGCTGATGCCGGAAGCACGTCGAATCAAGACTTTAGTTGTCGACGACATACCGTCGATGCGAGCGCTGGTCCGCGCGAGCCTGCGTCAGATCGGAGTCAATCAGGTTACCGAATGCAGCGACGGTGTAGAGGCGCTCGAATCCATCAAGATAATCCCGCCACACCTGGTGATCTCCGATCTGAACATGCCGAGATTGGACGGACTGGGTCTGCTGCGCGCCGTGCGCGCGGAACCATCTATCTCCAAGATACCGTTCATCATGCTTACTGCGCGTGGCGAGACAGAATTGGTGAAGCAGGCCATTTCTTTGGGCGTCAACAACTACATTACGAAGCCTTTTACGTTCGGCGCATTGCAGACGAAAATCGAAGCGGTGTTTGGGCCTTTGACATGAGTGTCAACACGGCGGCACACGGCCGAACAATCTTTTCGTCCAGAAGACTTCATCTGCTTCAGGGTGAGTTTCGCGTCTCTGCCGAGGCCGATATTGTCCTGACCACGACTCTCGGCTCATGTGTCGCCACCTGCATGCGCGATCCCGTCGCGCGCATAGGCGGCATGAACCACTTCTTGCTGCCCCATCGCCAAGAATTGGCGGGATCTGATGCCGTTCGTTATGGTGCTTATGCGATGGAGGTTCTCATCAATGATCTACTACGCGCTGGCTGCAATCACCATCGTCTAGAAGCGAAGCTTTTTGGCGGTGCGCGGTTGCACGACGGTCTTCCAGACATCGGCGAGCAAAACGTTGCCTTTGCCGAGCACTTTCTCAGACATGAGGGCATAACACTGCTGAATGGGAGCGTTCGCGGCGAGCACGCGCGGAGGATTCAGTTCTGGCCGGTCTCGGGGCGCGTACGCCAGCTTGCGCTTAGCGGCAATGAAACCGCGATATTCGAGTCGGAGATTCTCAAGGGCAGCACTTCAAAGGCAGGCTCCGTGGAGTTGTTCGAACTCTGAGAGCCGATTTATAAAGTTGCTGAGGGTTGGGAGTTGGTTGTGATTATCTGACAGACGGCTGATTCAACGATGCCGCCACCGGGATATCGTGCGGGCTCTTCTTACCGCCGGGGCTGATGTGAACGCCAAGATGGACAATGGCTTCACAGCGTTGACGTTGGCGTCGTGGGAAGCGTCCTTCCCTACGACTTGATAGACCTAGAATGCCTTCGCGGACATATTCTCTTTGACGGATCAAAGATGGATTTGGTCTGGCAGGAATGTAGAAGCCGGAGCCTTCAAGTGGTGGGAGACGTGCATA
>JBEKMG010000013.1:0-50441 GCA_050008635.1 Rhizomicrobium sp. | reverse complement strand
TCCCTACGACTTGATAGACCTAGAATGCCTTCGCGGACATATTCTCTTTGACGGATCAAAGATGGATTTGGTCTGGCAGGAATGTAGAAGCCGGAGCCTTCAAGTGGTGGGAGACGTGCATACCCACCCCGGCGGCTACGGCCAGAGCAGCGTGGATCGCGCGAACCCGATGATACCCGAGCGCGGACACATCGCGCTCATCATTCCCAATTTTGCGAATCGTCCCTACTTGCCGGGCGAAATCGGAATTTATGAATTTCGCGGCAACGGCAAGTGGACGGATCATAGTGCATTTGGCCAGCGATTCTTCCGGGTACGGGGGTTTGTATGACGTTGCCAATTCAACACGACCGACTTGCTCAGCTTCTTATGAAGAGTGACCCGACATTAGGATTGGATGCGGCACGAATCCAACTAGAACGTGCGGCACTGACGATTTCGTGCGGAAACGCTGCAAAGACGCCCTGGGGGCAGGCCGCGCTATTGACCATCGCGGAATGCGCTACGAGGTCATTTCGCGGCGGTGTTTATCTGCAGGGAGATCTTGATGCGGTAGTGTGCGTCGGCAATTGGATGCCAGTGCCTTTGCGGCGGATGCTTCTCACAGCAGGGTGCCGCGATGAAGAACCTCCTGAGCACGCCATTCTTGTCTACGTTGGTGCAGACGGCAAACACGTGCATGCGAAACTTCACTGCTGGACCGATGGTTGGGTGGCGACCGTTGGCCCAGTCGGACCCTTTCAGGAAGTTGCCCCCGGAAATGAACTCAGCGGTGCTCTCGCTGGCGCTATGGCGGTTACCGAGTCGTTTCGCATGGCAGTTCTGGGTGATCTTATTGCTGGCAAGCGCACACAGCGACTTTCGCCTTTGACACCGCATAATCCCGACGCGGCGGGAATCACGTTGGAGCTACTGCCGTAAGCGATGTGGGTACTCGGGTTAGGGAACCTGGGGCAGGCGTTGCTGTGGGTGTTGGGCCTTCTGCCATATACCGATCCAGGAGCGGTACATATCGTCCTTCAGGACACTGATACCTCTGGAGCCGAGAACCAAGACACACAAATACTTACCAAGCCTCATTGGTTTGAACGGAAGAAGGTGCGGTCATCGTCGGAGTGGGCCGAAGCGAGAGGTTTTCAAACCTCGATAACAGAACTTCCGTTCTGCGCTACGACCGTGCGCGAAGATGGGCAACCAGGTCTCGCATTTGTGGGCGTCGACAATATCGGCACTCGCAGATTCGCCGCCCGGAAAGAAGCTGGATTCGATTTGGTCATTGATGCAGGTCTCGGTGCTACATCCTCAGAGGTTTTTGATATTCGTGTGCACGGGTTCCCGGGGTTTCGTAACCCAATTGAAGCGTGGCCCGACATCTCGATGCGCACGCCGGGTGGGGATGACACTCTTAGTCCCGACTTGCTGAAACTAATCTCGCAAGGCCGACTTGACCGTTGCGGCGCACTCACAATTGCCGGTCAAAGCGTTGGCATACCTAGCACGGCGGTTGCCGCTGCGACGATACAAATTGCACAGGCTTGCCGCGCTATAGCCGCCCGGCGATAGCCGCCCGGCGGTTTTGTGATCTTGTTGACGTAAGCCTGCTGAACCCTAGCCGGGCGGAAACCCATGAAATTGAATTCGCACGCGCTCGAGTGCTGCTTTTCGAGGAAGCTAGGCGCGGAGTTAATCGATAGTTGGGCCCTACCCGCTTCTCTTAGCCTTCTGTGACTTCTTCAACATGGGCCTCCCATCGCGCGATAGCATCGCGCATCTCCGGCATGAAATCGTAACGTTGGTAGACACCCACGATCCCAGAGAAGCTTCCCGAGATATGGTTCAACAAGCGCTCGATGACCGGGATCGTAACGCCGATGGATGCGAGACCCGAGGCGAAGGTCCTCCGCAGATCGTGTAACGTCCAGTCTGAAACACCGCTTCGTTTGTCGAGCTTAGCCTTGCAGGTGGACCAGCCCTTGAAGGGCGTCGTTCTGCCGAGCGCCGGAAAGAAATAGGCGTCGGCGGGCCGTGGCGGGTTCAGTATTTCCTTTGCCATGCTTCCAAGCGGGAAGGTGTGCTTCCGGCTGTTCTTCGTGAGGGGTGATGGCAATGTGATCGTGTCTTCTCTGATCATGGCGCCCGTGAGTTGGGTGATTTCGCCGCGGCGCTGGCCCGTGAGGATGAGGAGCTTCACGATCTTGCCGAAGGTTTCGTTCCCGGCGGCATTCCAAACGCATTTCAGCTCTTTATTGGTGAGGATGCGTTCGCGCGGGATGTACCGGTGCGGCGCCTGCAAGGCATCGACCAACCCGTCCTCGATCATGCCGGTTAAATGTTCCCCGCATGGGAACGTTTTATGTTGACTTCGAATAAACAGAAATTGCGGCACCGCAGAACCATTCCGACGACGTTTATCCGGTGCCTCACGGAATTCTCACGATTCGGCGATTTCCTGCACCAGGGCGATGATCGCTTTTCGCATTTTTGGATATTTCACTCGCAGGAACGAGTGACAAAGTCGCCATCCATCGGCGCTCACCACAAATTCCGAAATCGCCTGCAGCTCCCCGGTACGATTTTCTGCCCGCTCGATAGATACTTCGGACTCGGGGTAGAGAGTCTGAACAGGAACATTGAAGAGACGGGCCATCTCGAAGAGGCGGCCTGCACTAATGCGATTGGTTCCCTTCTCGTACTTTTGGACCTGTTGGAACGTCACGCCGAGCTTCTCAGCGAGCTGCGATTTCGAGAGGCCAAGCTGCCTGCGGTGCGCACGGACGCGCTCGGCGATGAGACTGTCGATGACATTCGCGTGTCTGGTGCCCATGAAATCTCTTTACCCTGCCGAATCGCCGGTGTGCGTGCCAAAGGCAGGCAAATATTATGGGCTTGAGGTTCCCACTTATAGGTGCCGCGGGCTGCTTCGGATGTAAAATTTGTCTCAAGACTGAGAAATGTGCAGGGAGCGCACCAATCGATCTTCAACAATACTGGCACACGAACGGCCCCGCGGGGCTCTCTCTCGGCAGGTTATCCGGCGATGGCCGCCCGAAATCCCGTCTATTCTAGCCGTGGCCTGCTAAATTTGCCACTTTGCGGCGGCGTTTTTTAAGCCCCCGCGGGTCGATATAATCCGTAACACGCAGTTCGCTTTCGACTGCGAACAGGAACGCGTCCAATTCGTCTTCGGAGATGCCTTTCGCCCGAGCGACGAGATCGATTCTTGCAATTTGCAGGAGTGCGACCGTCTCGCAAAGGTTCGACGCGGCGACCTCGGCGATGAATCCGTCGAGTGTTTTGATGAGACGGTCAAACGGCGGTGGTTGAGCTTGCATGTGCGTTTGTCCCCCAAAATCCATCGTGCAACGAACGGGCGAGACACGGCACTGCCCTCGGCGCTTGGACACAATACCGTTAGGGCGGCACGTTTTTTGATCTGTCGTCCGGTTGGCAGCCCGATGCGTTCCACGCATTTCTACTCTCCGTGTTGCATAACTCGCTTTCTCTAAGGATTTCATTTTTTTGTGGTGGATGGACCCCTCCGATCAGAAGGGTGCTGCCAAAAACCGAGTCGGCAATAGTTCCCCACGGCCAGTGAGCAGTGGAGGGGCGGCATGAACATCCAAAACACCAGAGTGCATCCGACGCAGGTATACTACGATGCAATTGGCGCCGACGGGACTGCGCCGCCCACCCTGCCTCGGAACGCGCCGTCGCGAATGGCATCGGCGCGCAAGATCGAAGCCTACCTCAGCGAAGACGCCGGGCTGCGCACGCGGTATGCACGCGCGAAAGCGCTGCGACGGGTAGCCAGATACTCCAACAATTACGACATCACGTCCCGTTGCAATCTCTTTTGCGAAGGTTGCTTCTACTTCGAAGGCGACGACTACAAGCGCGCGAAGGAGGAACACGACCTGCCCAAGTGGCGCTCGCTCTTTGAGGCAGAAGCGCAGAGAGGCGTGACCTTTGCCAATTTCCTAGGAGCCGAGCCGTCGCTTGAACAGAAGAGGATCGCTCTGGCGCTCGCATACATCGGACGAGGCGTGATCTTTACGAACGGCACGGTGAAAATCGATCCCGCTATCAAGTACACCATACAGATTTCCGTTTGGGGAGACGAAGAAGCGACCAAAACGCTGCGTGGCGGAAGTGTGCTCCATAAGGCACTGAGGACGTACCGGGACGATCCGCGCGCAGGCGCACTATTCACGGTCAATGCGAAAAACATCGACCAAATCTCGGCGGTCACCCGAATCGTCGCGGACTATGGAATCAAGCTCTCCTACAACTACTTCTCGCCGACAGACAAGTACCTGCAGAAACTTGCGCAAAACGCCCCGAACGATGAGGAGTGCTTTCGGTTGAGTTCGCCGGATGACAACCTGATACTGACGCCTGATGCGCTGGAGCGCGTCCGCGACCGCATCGACGACATGATCGATATTTATCCCGATGTCGTTATTCACAGCCATGCCTTCAACCAGGTTGCGACCAATCCAGAGGGCATTTATGACATCGATCCGCAGACGAAAATCGCGAGAAACTGCAGCGCCAAGCATTCTGCGTGGCATCAGACACACCGCGTGGATTTGGGATTGAGCGACGGCAAGTGCTGCACGCCCAATACCAACTGCCGGCATTGCCGTCTGAGTTCGACTTCGCTGTCCTCAATCATGTTCCGACTGGAAGACTTTTTGGATAGCCGGGACGACTTCGTTGGCTGGCTCGACATATGCGATCAATGGGCGCACAGCCACCTGCTCGATACCGACGTGATCTTCGCTTCAGAGGATGTGAGCGAAGGGGTGGTCGCCGCGGATTATGCGGCGCGTCACTGCGCCATCGGCTGAAGGCCGTTGTTGTCGCGCGCATGCTGGCGGCCATATATTGGCACGCCCATTGTCGGGCTGATAAGCGAAGTTCGGGAGACGTGCGGCGACGCATCAGGCTGCGTTTTGCAGGTTTTCCTCGATGGGGCTTACGTCACGTAGGGCCCGCCAAAAGACGCCGTGCGCGAGCTGCGTCGCTTTGAGATTGCCTTCTGTGACCGCGAATTTTGCGGCAACGGCGGTTCCTTCATCATATTTCGTTGGTGGTCCAAGAAGGACTTCGTTCCAATGGTTGTCCCTCATGCGGTGGACGTAGAAGGTGTCGAGCATGGTCGTGATCCACTCGCCGCCATTATCGAGGCAGTATTCGAACATGGCGCAGAGCAGTTCGCCGGCGACGTACCTCATTCGGTTTTTCTGCGCACTATCGCGAATCGTGAAGCACCGGGTCATCTCGTAAATGCCAAGACCACGTGGCACGTCGCCCGCGACGAAATGCGGGAATAGTTCTGAAAGCAAATGAGGCCCCGTCGTCGGCAGCAGGCGAAGTCCGCCGTCAACGAACCCGTCTTCCCGAATGTTGAGGAGGTATATGGCGTTCTCGGTGTCGAACTGGTCTTTCTCGATGCCGTCTTCTCGCGCCAGTGCGCTCCAGCCGCGCCTTTTGACGAATACGTCATACCGGCGCTGGTACATCTGGTGTAGTGCATCGGCGTAACGGTGCGCATCTGAGGCGGTTATGCAGTCAATCACGGAAGCCGATCTCTCATGTGTCGGCTTTCAGATTGCAGTTACTCCGGCGCGGAATTCTTCCCTCTAATCAGGGGGGCATGCGGCCATAACGACGTATTTCGGGCAATGTGCAAGTTAGACAAGGATGCTCAGGCACCTACACGTGTATCACGCCTTCGGCGATTGCACCGACGACGGCCTGCATGCGCGTCGCGACGCCGATTTTGCGCTTTGCGTTTTCAATGTACCAGTGCGCCGTGCTCTCGCTGATATTCAGAATTTCGCCGATCTCCCAATCGGATTTGCCCTGTGCAACCCACCGCAAACAATCAACCTCTCGTCGCGTGAGCGTGACCGGGGGCGATTCACTCGACCGAACGAGCTTGACGAGGCGATTGTGCGTGTAGAGCGCCATCATGTGCACAGCAGCGCGCGCGCCAGGGCTTAAGTCGAGGTGCGAACCTGCAAGCGTCACCCACGCCATGTAGCCCCGTGGCCCGAAGATCGGGATGCAAATCCCCTCGTTCAAGTGGAATTCAGTGGCTTCGTCGAAGATTTGCCGCTGCCGTTTCCCGGCGTGACACTTCGTGAGCGCTTCGCTCCAAAGGAAGGGCTCCGTGTTCATCATCACTTCCGATATAACCGGGTCAACCTCGACGTAGCGCTGTTCCACGTAGCGCCGGCTCCACTCCTCGGGCATCCGGTTGTCGATGATGTGGCGCTCGATCGTTTCGGCGTCAGGCGTAAACTCGAGGAGCGTGAAGTTGGTGATACCGAGCATGGTGAGCGTACCTGCGAATACCTCTCGGATTTGCAGCGGATCGTGTATCGTTTGGATGCGTTCGATATACTCGAACGCGGCAATTCCGATTTCTGCGACACGACACCAGTTTTTCTGCGTAGCGTTCGCGACGGAGTGCATGGCGACACTCTGAGCGCCGGCCTCTGATAGGCGTGGTCTCGGATTTTCGTTTGGTATGTGCTGACGGTAGTTCTGCGGCCGTCCGGGTCCAGGCATTTGGTGCGCCGAACCCGTTGAATGGCCTACTATAGCTTTGCCGTTATGGTCGGCCGACCGTTGGTAGCGCGGAGCTCTGTACGGAGTGGCGAACGTATCCACAGTGATTGCCTCGCACTTGTTATCGGTCGTTTTCGGCGGACAACATCTGGTCGTATTTCAAGTCGGGCCGAAGCACCGATACCCAGAACAACTACAATTCGACGGAATTTTCCGTTGAGCTTCAACTTTAAAGTGTCTACTGACAATGCGCTGTTTTGAAAGAGGATACCAACTAGGAGTTGTATAAACCCAATTTTGTTGAGGGACGCTGGATGATCGGTTGGTCAACGGTGTTGGTCGCATCAGTGATTTTGGTGTGCCGCTTCAGCAGCGAGAACTCCCGATTGGTCGTCGATACACGGCTGTCAGCGGGAGGTTGATAGGTGCGGCGTGACACCCCGCAACATTCTGAAAGCCATAGGAAATCCGACGCCTTCGGAATATCCACAAGTTACTGGTGGCGACAATCTATGGTCGAATATTTAGTTCGGCGGCCCATGCTTCCGTGGGGTTCCGCCGGGACGGCCTCCCTTGAAACTTCTTCTTCAGCGTGATCGGGCAGAGGAGGAATCAATCCTGGGTCAACTTTTGAACATGGTCCTCCCATCGACTGATTGCGTCCCGCATTTCGGGGAAGAAGTCGTAGCGCTGGTACACGCCGACGATGCCGGAGAAACTCCCGGAGACATGGTTCAATAGCCGTTCGATCACCGGAATTGTCACCCCGATTGAGGCGAGGCCGGACGCGAACGTGCGCCGGAGATCATGAAGTACCCAGCCTGACACACCGCACCGCTTGTCGAGCTTCGGTTTCGCGGTCGAGAACCCGTTGAAGGGCTTCCTGCCCTCCGTGCCACGCGCGGGAAGCAGATATTGCCCTGCATTTTCCAGCGGGAGGATGCTCTTGGCAGTAGCGCTAAGCGGGATGACATGCTCGCGGCTGTTCTTCGCGAGCCACGAGGGCAGTGTGATCGTATCCTCCCCGATCATCTCGGGCATGAGCTGTCTGATTTCGCCGACGCGCTGGCCGGTCAAGATAAGAAGCTTCACGAGCCTGCCGAACGCGTCGTCCCCGGCGACGTGCCAGACCTTCTTGAGTTCCTCGTTGGTGAGGATACGGTCCCGCGCGATGTACCGGTGCGGCGCCTGCATCCTCTCCATGGGGTTACGGTCGGTGTAGTGCTTGCGGTGCGCCCAGCGCATGAAGGCGCGTAGTGTAACGAACGCGTGCTGCTGCTCGGCAGGGGTCTTGCTCAGTCGGTCGAGATTCTTCCACAAGTCACGCGGCGACAGATCGCAGAGTTTGGTCGGGCCGTATTTGAAATGCCGGTTGAGCTCGTAAGTGTAGTCGGCGTGGGTGCGGGGTTTCAGCTTGGCGATTTTCTCCCCGAGATATTCCTCCCGAGCGGCATCCCAACTCACCGCCTGGGGCTTGGTCTTCCCGAGTGTGTATTCGGCTAGGCGCCGCTTAGCGTCGTTGCGGGCCTCCTGGAGCCCCACGATACCCACCCTGCCGATTGTTTCCCTTTGATGCCGCGGACCGTGCGTGAGCACAAAACTCTTCGTACCGCCTCGGCTAACTCTCACACCGAATCCCGGCACGATGTCGTCGGTGTAAATGCGTGCGCCCTTTGGCGGCGGTTGGAGCGATTTGATCGTGATGTCAGTGAGCCTCATTTGTCTCCTCATTGTCTCCGGCAACGCGCGTGAAGCGCTGTTTTGCAGTGTTCGCTGACGAACACCGCAACAAGCGAAAAGACAACAGGATCAAGAAGTTAGGAGCAGCTATGTGCAGGTATGAGCAGACATCAAATTCCGTTACGAATGCGTTGCTCTACCGGCTGAGCTAAGGCGGCCCTGCGCTCCAAAGGCGCGCGAAAATACGCAGGCAGGGGGCCTGCTGCAACAGGGGATATCGGCTAGGCTGCCGCCCGGCGGACGCTTTTCGGGAGAACGTTTCATGATTTCAAGAAGAAGTGCGGTGCTGGCGGGCGCGCTCTTGACCGGCGGATGCGCGAGCGGTTTGTCCCACATTTTCCGGCCTTTCGAGGCCAAAAGCAATTTTGTCCGGGTGAATAGCCAACGCTTCGTGCTGGGCGGCCAGACCTACCGCTTCGCCGGCACGAATGTGTGGTACGGGGCCTATCTGGGCGCGCCGACGGCCTATGGCAACCGGGATCGATTGCGCAAAGAACTCGATACGCTCGCCGCCAACGGCATGACCAATCTCAGGGTCCTGGGGGCGTCGGAGCTGTCCCCCCTCAAGAATTCGCTCACCACCACGTTCCGCGCGGCCGCGCCGCCTTACAACGAAGATCTGCTTGCGGGTCTCGATTTCCTGCTGGCGGAGATGGGCAAGCGCGACATGAAGGCCGTGGTCTATCTCAACAATTTCTGGGAATGGTCAGGGGGCATGGTGACCTACCTCTATTGGACCAATGGTGGCCATTATATCGACTTGGGCGACCCGGCCCATCCTTGGCCTGAGTTCGCCGATTTCTCCGCGCAATTCTACAGCAGCCCGCCGGCTGTGGCGCTTTATCTCCAGTATGTCGGCGCCCTGATTACAAGGACGAACAACTTCACGGGCATTGCCTACCGCGACGACCCGGCGATCATGGCCTGGGAGCTGGCCAACGAACCGCGCGTCGGCGGCAGCAAGGCTTTTGTCCTTCCGCATTTGCCGGCTTTTTATGCCTGGATTGCGCGAACCGCGAAATTCATCAAAGCCCGCGACCCCAATCATCTGGTCACGACCGGAAGCGAAGGGTTGAGAGGTTGCCTCGACATGGCTGATGTCACAGAGAAGGCGCACGCCGTCCCCGAGATTGATTACATGACCTTCCATCTCTGGCCGTTGAACTGGAGCTGGATCAACCTGAAGGATCTTCCCGGCACCTACGAGCAGGCCGAAGTCAAAGGCCGCGATCACGTCAAGCAACACATCGCGATCGCTCAGAAGATCAACAAGCCGCTGGTGGCCGAAGAATTCGGCTTCCCGCGCGACAACGGCTATGCGGCGGGCTCGCCGACCACCCTCAGAGACCGCTTCTACGGCATGATGTTCGCGGAGGTTCTGGGCAGCGCCCGCAGCGGCGGACCTTTTGCCGGAACAAATTTCTGGACTTGGGGCGGATCAGGACGCGCCCAGCATGAAGACTACCGCATGCATCCAGGCGACACGTTCTTTGTCGGCGATCCGCCGCAAGAGCCGCAAGGCGCGAACTCGGTGTTCGACTGCGACGCCACGACGCTGGAGATCATCCGCGCGCACGCTGGCGCGCTCAAGACGGTCGCCGGATAGTTTTCTTTCCGTGCAGGACGCGGCATGGTGACGAAGAGCCGTTCGATTTTCCGGAAAGACCGTTCGTGAAAAGAATCGCCAGCCGCCTCGGCTTAGCCCAAGCCGCTTCGGGCCTGGTCAGCGGCGTGTTCACGCCGTTCTTCGGCGCCTGGCTCGCCTGGCGCGGACTTACGGCCGACCAGATCGCCATCCTTCTGTCGGCAGGTCTGTTGCTGCGCGGGCTGGCGGGACCAGCGAGCGGCATCATCGCCGATGCACGCAACGACCGGCGCACGGTGATGCTCGTCCTCTATTGGGCGATGTTGATCGGCTACGGCGCGCTCAATTTCACGGCGGTGCCGCTCTTCATATTCCTTGCCAGCGTACCCGCCACGGTGGCGAACGGATCGGCCACACCCTTGCTCGAAAGCGTCAGCGTGCGGTTGTCCGAGCGTTACGGATTTAATTACGGCCGCGTGCGGCTATGGGCGTCGTCGGCTTTTGTCGTGGCGAACATCCTGGGAGGAGCCTGCGTCTGGCTGTATGGCATGTGGACGGTGGCGCCGTGGCTCGCCGTCGGTGCCATGCTGTGCGTCGTCACGACCTTGAGCCTTCCCGCGCCGCCTCCCCACCATCCGCGCGGCGATCTATTCCTGCGGCTTCGCGAAACCTTCGGCGAAACGCGCGAATTGCTGCGTTCGGGCGTGTTCCTGATCTTTCTCGCGGCGGCGAGCTTCGACCAGGGCAGCCATGCCTTCTATTACAGCTATGGCGGGCTTCATTGGCGCGCGCTGGGCTATTCCGGCATGCTGATCGGAATCCTCTGGCCTTTGGGCGTGTTCGCCGAGATCGCTCTGTTCTCCCAATCGCTGCGCGTGCTGCGTCTGATCGGACCGACGCGGCTCTTGTGGTACGGCGGACTGGGCTGCGTCGTGCGCTGGACGATTCTCGCCTTCGATCCGCCGCTGCCCGTCGTCATGTTCGCGCAATTCCTGCACGGCGCGACCTTCGCGCTGGCGCATCTGGGCGCGATGTATTTCATCCTGCGGGCGGTGCCGCCGCGCTTGGCGGCCACGGCGCAAAGCCTCTATTTCGTCTGTTCGGCGGGCATCGTAATGGGAATCGCGACCTTTGCCTCCGGTCACATCTATGCCGTCTACGGCGGACGCGCCTATCTTCTGATGTCGGCGATGGGCGTGGTGGCGATGGGCTTGGCGCTGCTGCTCGCGCGGCGCTGGCACGGCGGACGCATCATCCACGGCGCGCACGACGAACATATCGACACGATCTAGGCCACTTTCCCGCGCGGGTGGGCGCGCGCGTAGACCTCCATCATCTTCTTGGCGTCGATTTCGGTGTAGGTCTGGGTGGTAGACAGCGAAGCGTGGCCGAGCAGTTCCTGCACCGCGCGCAGGTCCGCGCCATTGGCGAGCAGATGCGTGGCGAAGGAATGGCGCAGCGCGTGCGGCGTGGCGCGTTCGCTAAGCCCGAGCCTGCCGCGCAGCCTTTGCATCAAGGCTTGCGCCTCGCGCGCGCTCATCGGTTTGCCGCGACGGGAAAGGAACAAGGCGTCTTTGCGCGCGCCGGAAAACGGAATCAGCACGGCATAGCGTTCCACCGCCTCGCGCACCAACGGCAGGATGGGAATGCTGCGTTCCTTGCGGCCCTTGCCGAGCACGCTGAGCGAAGAGCCGAGCGGGACGTCGCCGCGCTTCAAGCTCAAGCCTTCCGAAATGCGCAGACCGGCGCCGTAAAGCAGAGTGAGCAGCGCCACATCGCGCGCGGCCAGCCATTCGACATCGCGTTCGCCCGCCTCCTCGAGCGTGCGCGCCGCGTCCGCTTCGCTCAACGGCCGCGGCAGGGTGCGGGCGATACGCGGCGTGCGGATCGCGCGCGGCGCGGCGTTCTCTAAAATCCCTTCGCGTGCCAGATAGCGGAAGAAGCTGCGCACCGCCGCCAGCGCCCGCTGCACGCCGCGCGCTCCCAATCCTTCACTGCGCCGTAGAGTGACGAAAGCGCGGATGTCCGCGGGCACAAGTTTCGCCAGCATGCGTTCGTCCGGCGTGCGGCCCTTGTGTTCGTGGAGGAAAGAGAGAAACCGCTTCAGATCGTCGCCGTAGGCGCGCAACGTGTGCGTGCTGGCGCGCCGCTCATGGGCCAGCGCCGCAAGCCAGACTTGCTTCAGGCCTTCGGCAGATCGAGCCATGCGCCGATCGCCCGTTCCAGCCCGCGCGCGAAATAGCCGAGGTCGGCCACGATTTCCCGCCCTTCGAAGCGTCCTTCGGCGAGGGCACCCAGCACGTAAAGCGCTCCAGCGCCACCGAGACGCAGGCGGAACGCCGCCAGGCTTTTGTACGCGCCCCCGCCCGAACCGAAGAGAAGCTCGCCGCCACCCGAAAGAATGGCGCCCATGCCGCCGGGGCCCAGCACGGCCGTCACCGTTCCGGGGCCGATCAGGCGCACGCCTTCGGCTCCGGCGGCAGCGATACCGTCCGTGCCTTCGACGCAGAACACGGCTTTGTCGGCGCCAAAGACGGGCGCCGCGCCGGTCGCCACGGCGATGACCTCGGCAAAGCTTGTGGCGCCAATCAGATCGAGCACGAAGCGGCGCACGCCTTCGCCCAGCCGCGCGCTGCGATCCTGGGAGCCTTTGAGCGCGTCGCGCTCGATTTTCAGCGCCTGGTTCTCGGCCGCCAGCCGCTCGATGGCGAAGCGCTGCAGGTCGCGCACCTCTGCGTTCTCGAATCGCTCCGGCAGAAGCAGCGCCAGAAGCTCGCCGTCCTCGGCCAGGCGCGCCCGGTTCATCCGGATATAGGCTTTTACGGCTTCGCCGGCCGCTTGTGCCGGGTCCAGAGATGATGCGCTTTCGCCGCTATGGATCATGGCAATATGGATTGACCAGAGAGAATCGCGATTCAAAGTGTATCGCATGAAGGACGGAACGCTAAAGCCCGCATTCGACCTCGCCCGCGCTGGCGTGCTTCTGCCGTTGCCGCTGCCACCTTACGACTACAAGCTGCCGCGCGGCGTTGCCGCCAAGCGCGGCCTGGTGGTGTGCGCGCCGTTGGGACAACGTGAGAGCTTGGGCGTCGTATGGGGAAAGGCCGAAGGCGCCGTCGGCGACAATCGGCTGAAAGAGGCCGTCCCGCTCGATGGGCAGCCGATTCTGCCCACAGGATTGTGCGATTTCGTCGATTGGGTGGCCGCCTACACGCTGACGCCGCTGGGGCTAGTGCTGGCCATGGCGCTGCGCTCGCGCCAAGCCTTCGAGGCGGAAACCCCGCGCACTGCTTACGTGAAAGGTGAAACTCTGCCCAAGCGCATGACGCCGACACGCCAACGCGTGCTGGATATTGCGGCGGATGGGCTGGCGCGTTCCGTGCCCCAGCTCGCCGAAGAGGCCAACGCGACGCCGGCGGTGGTGCGCGGGCTGGTGGAAGCGGACGCGCTTGCCGAGGTGCAGCTTCCTGAATTTCCGCCGTTCCAGACGCCCGATCCCGATTTCGCCCGGCCGACGCTCAACACCGAGCAGGATCTGGCGGCGCATCTCTTGCGCTCCGGCGTGGCGGGGCATCGCTTCGCAGTCAGCCTGCTCGACGGCGTCACCGGATCGGGCAAGACCGAAACCTATTTCGAGGCGGTGGCCGAAGCGCTGCGGCGCGACAAGCAGACCCTGATCCTGCTGCCCGAAATCGCACTGACGGTGCAGTTCCTCGACCGCTTCGCCGACCGCTTCGGCACGCGCCCGGCCGAATGGCATTCGGACTTGTCGCAAAAGGAGCGCCGCCGGGTGTGGCGCGCCGTGCTGAAAGGTGAGGCACGCGTGGTGGTGGGGGCGCGTTCGGCGCTGTTCCTGCCTTTCAAGGCGCTCGGGCTGATCATCGTCGATGAAGAACATGAGCAGGCCTACAAGCAGGAAGACGGCGCGATCTATCACGCCCGCGACATGGCGGTGGTGCGCGGACGAATCGAAAATTGTCCGGTGGTGCTGGCCAGCGCCACGCCGTCACTCGAAACCTATGTGAATGCGACCGGCGGGCGTTACGCGCATCTGAGGCTGCATCACCGCCACGGCGTGGCCTTGATGCCAGAGGTGCGCCTGATCGACATGCGCGAGGCGCGCGGCGAGCCGGGTACATTTCTCTCACCGCCCTTGCGCGAGGCGCTCGCGGTGACGCTGGGCGCCGGCGAGCAGGCGATGCTGTTCCTCAACCGGCGCGGTTATGCACCGCTGACGCTGTGCGAAGCCTGCGGCCACAAAATGGTCTGCCGCCAATGTTCGGCCTGGCTTGTGGAACATCGCTACCGCAAACGATTGATCTGCCATCATTGCGGATATGAGACGGCGACGCCGCCTCAATGTCCGCAATGCGGGGAAGCGGGAACCTTGGCCGCGTGCGGTCCGGGCGTGGAGCGTGTGGCGGAGGAATTCAAGAACGTTTTTCCAGAGGCGCGCGTGGCGATCGCTTCGTCCGATACGATGCACGGGCCGCTGGAGACGCAGGCCGCCATCCGCGCCATGGGGAGGCGCGAGACCGACGTTCTGATCGGCACGCAGATCGTGGCTAAGGGCCATCATTTCCCGCAATTGACCCTAGTGGGCGTGGTCGATGCGGACCTCGGCGGCTCCGACGGCGATTTGCGCGCCCGCGAGCGGACGTTTCAACTGCTGCATCAGGTGGCGGGGCGCGCCGGCCGCGCCGAAAAGCCTGGCCTGGTGCTGATGCAGACGCGAAACCCTGAGGACGCGGTGATGAAGGCGCTGGCGGCGGCCGACAGGGATGCGTTCTACGAACAGGAACGCAAATACCGTGAGACCGCTCATGCCCCGCCTTTCGGACGGTTGGCGGCGATCATCCTGTCGGGCCATGACGGCGATATGGTGCGCGCGGCCGGCCGCGCTCTGGCGAAAGCGGCGCCCGCGGCGCGCGGAGTTAAAGTGTGGGGGCCGACGCCGGCATTCTATTCTCTGCTGCGCGGCCAGACGCGCGAACGGCTGCTGGTGCAGGCGGAAAAATATGTCGATATCCAAGCTTATCTGCGCGCCTGGCTGGCTGCGGCGACACTCGCCAAATCGGTGCGGCTCACGGTAGACGTCGATCCGATGAGTTTTTTCTGATCAACGCGCCTTGTAGGGAGAATTGATATGGACGTTCGATTTGTACTTGCCGTGTTGTCGGTTGGACTGCTGACGACGCCTGTATTTGCAGCGGGCTATGACCACAGCGAAAACACCAAGCTTTATTCCCTTCGCTTGCGCGTGCCCGAGGCCGCCATGGCGGTCCCAGCGGTGAAAGAGATCGTCTTTGCGCGATTCAAAAAGGAGGAAGACGAGATCAAAGCCGACGCCGTCGAAGACAAGCAAGACGACCCAAGCTTCCATCCTTTCGCACTTGACACGAATTGGCGCGTCACCTTTGAAAGCAGCAAGGTCCTAAGCCTGTCCGCGGACACCTATTCGGATATGAACGGAGCGCATCCCAATCAGGAATTCGATACCCTCATCTGGGACAAATCCGCGAGTCGTACCGTGCCGATCACTGCGCTGTTCGCCAAAGGCCAGGAGGCAGCGGCGTTACACGCGATCGCAGACACAGCCAGCAAATCCTGGGAGAAAATCTTTGCCGAACGCGCTGGGGAGGCGCCAAGCCAAGAGATCATGGACATGGCCAAGGATGGCATCGCGCCCGACGGCGAACACCTGAAGCATTACGCGCTCACCTGTGCCAAAGGGCAGAGCAACGCCAACGGGATCGTGCTGCTTTATGGCGCAGGCGAGATATGGCCTCACGCCGCCGGCGATTTCCGGCTGTCCGTGTCCGTCTTGGTGTTCGGCAGATACTTGTCGCCGGAATGGAAGCCCGTGTTCGGGGTCCGCTAGGACCTATTGAAGCTCCCTCTCATCCACCAGATGTCCCGCAATCGCGGCGGCCCTGCGGCCAGAGGCCAGCTGTCGGTCGGCTAACGCGACCGTGAATTTTCCGAACATTGCCGGTAGGTCGTATCGGCTCTGCGCTGCTGGATTGCCGCATCGAGCCCTTCGCCCGCAGCTTCTTCGCCAGCCGCCTTGGCTATTTGGCGGCACCAGTCCTCGTTCGTGGAATACTGGGAGGACGGCATCAGAGCCGGAGCGGGAGCCGCCTCGGCGGCGGGAGCGGCCGCCGGCTGCGCCTCCTCATCAGAATCTCCAAGCCCAACGAAGGACATCGTGTCATCCCAATAGCTGCATCCGTAAAGCAAGAGGCCTGCGAAAACCGCTGCGATCATGCGAATGTTCATAGCACTGCCATTTCCAAGACTCACATAACCATAGCACCGCTTCCCGACCTTGTGACCCTTCTCGATTCCGATCAGGATTGAAACTCCCTCACATCCGTCAGATGCCCGGCAATCGCGGCGGCGGCGGCCATGGCCGGGCTCATCAGATGGGTGCGTCCGCCACGGCCTTGGCGGCCTTCGAAATTGCGGTTGGAGGTGGAGGCGCAGCGTTCGCCCGGGGCCAGCTTGTCGGCGTTCATGGCCAGGCACATCGAACAACCCGGCTCGCGCCATTCGAAGCCCGCGTCAAGGAAGATTTGGTCAAGACCTTCTTCCTCGGCCTGATGCTTCACCAGACCGGAGCCCGGAACCACCATCGCGCTGACATGAGCGGCGACCTTCTTGCCCTTGGCAATGGCGGCGGCGGCGCGCAAATCCTCGATGCGTCCATTGGTGCAGGAGCCGATGAAGACGCGGTCCACTTTCACTTCGCTGAGCGGAGTGCCGGGCTTCAAATCCATGTATGCCAGCGCCCGTTCGGCCCCCTCGCGTTTGTTCTCGTCGGCGAAGCTGGCGGGATCGGGCACGCGTTCCGTGACCGGCAGCGCCTGTTCGGGCGAAGTGCCCCAGGTGACCATGGGCACGATCTCAGCCGCATCGAGCACGATTTCCGCATCGAACAGCGCGTCGTCATCCGATTTCAGCGTGCGCCAGTAACGCACCGCCGCTTCGAACGCGGCAGCCTTGGGCACGCGGGGACGGCCCGCGACATAAGCGAAGGTCGTTTCGTCGGGCGCGACAAGGCCGGCGCGCGCGCCGCCTTCGATGGTCATGTTGCACAAGGTCATGCGCCCTTCCATCGACAGGGCGCGCACCGCTTCGCCCGCATATTCGATGACATGGCCCGTGCCGCCCGCCGTGCCGATCCTGGCGATGACAGCCAGCGCCATGTCCTTGGCGGTGACGCCGAGCGGCAGCTTGCCGTTGACGACGACACGCATGTTCTTGGATTTGGAAATCAGCAAAGTCTGCGTGGCGAGCACATGCTCGACTTCGCTGGTGCCGATGCCGAAAGCGAGCGCGCCGAAGGCGCCGTGGGTGGAGGTGTGGGAATCGCCGCAGACGATGGTGGTTCCCGGCAGAGTCCAGCCCTGTTCGGGCCCGACGATGTGGACGATGCCCTGGCGGATATCGTCCATCGGGAGGTACTCGATGCCGAATTCGCGCGCGTTGCGTTCCAGGGTGGCGATCTGTTCCGCCGATTCCGCATCGGCAATGCCCTTGGCGCGATCCTTGGTCGGCACATTATGGTCGGCGACGGCAAGCGTGAGCTCGGGCCGGCGCACCTTGCGCCCGGCCTTGCGCAGACCTTCGAAGGCCTGCGGGCTGGTCACTTCGTGCACCAGATGGCGGTCGATATAGACGACGCTGGATTCTCCCGGCGCCTCGTGCACCAGATGCGCGGCCCAGATCTTGTCGTAGAGCGTTTTGGCCATGATTTTGCGGTCCCGTTTCAGGCGCTAACAACACCAGCGAGCGCGCCTGCGCAAGAGCCGGCTAATGGGCGGTCGCGAAATAGACCACCACGGCGATGATCAACAGCGCGCCGGCCTGCGCTACGATGCGGTAGCGCATCAGGACGTTCGACCAGCGCGCGCTGGTCTTGCCGCCGATCGCCATCACAACGATGCCGGCAAGCAGGATCGCAGCCACGATCGTCAATGCCACGAGGATGAGGATTTTCCCGATCATGCCGGCCCCGCCTTTGCGGCCGCGCGTCCGCCCATCCAGCCGGCCGCCTTGGCTCCGAGTTCGCGGAATCGCTTGGAGACGGAATCGAGCCGCGCTTCCCATTCGGGATCGGGCTTCTGGCCTTCGATGGTCTTAAAATAGACCTGCATCAGCGAGGCGATCGCCACCGGTTCGAGCAGCGCCGCCTTCAGCGCCCAGGCGAAGACGAAGGCGAAGGCAAAACCCCAGGCGAAGAAATGGCCGGGGACAAGCGCCAGGAGAGCCACTGCCGGACCGATCAGGACGATGAAGATCGCCGCCGTCAGCAGCCATAGAAAGACAGAAAGCCATACCGCATTTTTCAGGAAATGCTTGTAGTTCTGAGCATAGAGGATGAGGCCGTCCTTGGCCGTTTCCCACGGATTGGCGGTGCGGGTGCGGATCAGATAGGCAAGGATGATCTCGTCCACATAGGTGAGCGACATGCGGACAATCGATTCCGCAAAGCGTATGAGGCTCTGCAGCGCAGGGACCGGCAGGAAGGCGGTCAGGAAATTGATCGTGCCGAAGAAGGCGCGCAGCACGGCCTTGATGATCTGGTCGACGCCGAACAGCACGGAAGCTTCGGCGAAATGGGTTTCCACCGCCTTCGCGCCGTAGTTGAGCTGGCCCTGACCGTCCGGGATCGCGCGCCCGTCATAAAGCTCCACCAGTACCGCGATATGTGCCGCCTTGACGAGATAGAGGATGTACTCGCGGGCGAGATAAAGCGCTGCGCTGACCAGGCCGAAGCCGATCAGCCCGCCCCAGAACGCGCCGCCTTCCGGCGCCTCGGCTCCGCCGGCGAAATGGCCGAAGCCATAGCCGATGAAAGCCCCGGCACCGGTGGCAAACAGGTACGCCACCCCGATGCCCAGAAAGACGAGAAGTCTAAGGAAAATGAATGGCATAGTACGCATGACCATGCCGATGGCTTTGCCGAAGCTGAAGTCCCACATGGATGACGGCCCTCCGCGTCCACTTGGAGGACTATCGCCTTCGTTCGCCGAGCGGCGCAAGGTCCGCTCTGCTCAGCCCTCGCACCAGGAGCCTCTACGCCCGCCCTCGTAAGGGCGAGCCATATGCGCCTTCAGCATGGCGCGAGCGACATCGCCGCCTTCATCTGCGACGACGGCATCGACACGCCCGCCATACTTGTCGTAGCGCACCGAAGTGAGCTTCACTTCGCCTCCTTCGATGCGCCTGGCGAGGAAATCGCGCGCCGCCTCGGCGCGATCGCGCTCCGCATCGCAGCGGGCATGCAGTTCGGGCGCGTCGATGCCCATGATCCGCACGCGGATGTCGATCGCTTGTCCGAGCCAGACCTGGGCGCTGGCATCGAAGGTGTCGCCGTCGATGACGTGGACGACACGGGCGCGGACGGGTCCGTCGAAGGTCGCTTCAGCGGTCGTTAAGTGAAAAAACGCGACGCAGAGAAGCAGTCTCTGTACAAACACAGCGCGCATCATACGACCTGTTACAAATCACAGGTTGTATTGTGAGAACATTACGCGTACAAAGTCAAGCCAACTCGTCCACAGCTTCGTCGGTCAGGTCACCCGGGACGATGGTGACGGGAATGGCCTGAACGGTGCTGGCGAACAGGCTGACGAGCGGGCCTGGTCCCTCTTTGGACGTCCCGGAGGCCAGCACCAGGATGGAAATGTCCTTGTCGCGGCGGACCAGGTCGAGCAGGCATTCGGCCGGCACGCCATGCTCGATCAGCAGTTCGGGCATGATGCCGGCCAGTTCGTTGACGGTCTTGGCCGCTTCGTAGGCGAGGTTTTCGGCATCCTGGTGGGCCTCGTCCTTCATGATCTCTTCGACGCCTTTCCATTGCTGGAAATCGGCCTGCTGCGCCACGCACAAGAGCGAGACGCGCCCGCCCGTGTGCTGGGCGCGGCGCGCGGCAAAGCGCAACGCCACTTTACATTCCGGCGTCCGGTCGACGACGACCAGGAATTTGCGCGGACGGGACGAAGCGCTCATGGCCATGGAGCCTGACACCATCGCGAGGATGGCGGCAAGTCGCTCACCAATCCAGCTTTCTTTTCAAATTATAGAGAAGCTCCAGCGCCTCTTTCGGCGTGAGCGCATCGGGATCGGCGGCGCGCAAGGCCTCTTCCAGCGCATTCTGCTCCTTGGCGCGCGCAGGCGGCGCGGCGTTGAACAGCGGCAGGTCGTCGATGCGGGCGAGCGGCTTGTGGCCCTCGCGCCCCTCCTCCAGGGCGCGCAACACGTCTTGCGCGCGCGCCACCACGGGCGCCGGAAGCCCTGCCAGCTTGGCCACATGAATGCCGTAGGAGCGATCGGCAACACCGGGAACCACTTCATGCAGGAAGACGATGGTGTCGTTCCATTCCTTGACCCGCATGGTGACGCAAGCGAGCGAAGGCAGACGTTCGGCGAGCGCCGTCATCTCGTGAAAATGGGTGGCGAAGAGCGCGCGCGACTTGTTCTTCAAACAAAGATGTTCGGCGGTGGCCCAGGCGATGGCCAGCCCGTCGAAAGTCGCCGTGCCGCGACCGATTTCGTCGAGGATCACCAGGCTCCTGTCCGTCGCCTGATTGAGGATGGCGGCAGTCTCCACCATCTCGACCATGAAGGTGGAACGCCCGGCGGCAAGATCGTCGCCGGCGCCGACGCGGCTGAACAAGCGGTCGACGATGCCGATATGCGCGCTGTCGGCCGGAACGCAGGCGCCCATCTGCGCCATGATGGCGATCAGCGCGTTCTGGCGCAGGAACGTCGATTTGCCCGCCATGTTCGGGCCGGTCACCAGCCACAGCCGCTTTTCGGACGACAGATCACAATCGTTGGGCACGAAGCCGACATGCGCCGCCGCCAGCGCCGCCTCCACCACCGGATGGCGGCCGCGCGAAATCGCGAACGCAGGACTGTCGTCGACCTTGGGACGGACATGATGCTTGGAGATGGCAAGCTCGGCGAGCGAAGAGGCGACATCGAGCACAGCCAGCGCCTCGGCAATGCGCGCCAACGCCTGGGCCGACGCCAGTGCCTCGCCCGCCATTTCGTCGAACAGTTCCTTTTCGATGGCGAGCGCTTGCTCCGCGGCCTGTGAAATCCGGTTCGCCAGCGTTGAGAGTTCGTCGGTCGAAAAGCGCACCGCGCCGCCCATGGTCTGGCGATGGCGATAGCCACTGGTCATCAGCTTGTCGGCGTGCTGCGAGGCGACCTCGATGAAATAGCCGAGCACACCATTGTGCTTGATCTTGAGCGGCGTGCCGCTTTCCTCACGCAAGCGGCCTTCCAGCGAGGCAATCACCCGGCGCGATTCGTCGCGCAGGGCGCGCACCTCGTCGAGTGGCGCATGCGCTCCGGCCCGCACGAAGCCGCCGTCGCGCGCGTAGAACGGCGGTTCCTTCACCAGAAGATGGGTCAGCTTGCCGTTCAAGGCCGAGACGGCGGCGATGGCGTCCATCAGATCGCGCGTAGCGTTGCCCGCTTCGCCGGGGTCCGTCTTGCCGTCAACTTTCAGAAGATCGCGTACGGCGCGGGCGCAGATGATGCCGTCGCGTATCGCGGCAAGATCGCGCGGGCCTGCGCGCGCTACCGACAGGCGGGCCAGCGCGCGCGCGATGTCGGGCGCGCCGCGCAGCTTTTCGCGCAATTCCTGGCGCGCGTCGGCGTCCTCCACGAAGAACGTGACAGCATCCTGGCGCCGGACAATCGCCTTCGCATCGGTAAGCGGCGCGGCCAGTCTGGCGCCGATAAGCCGCGCGCCCGCCGCTGTGACCGTGCAGTCGATCACTGAGAGGAAACTGCCGCGGCGTTCGCCCGCCAATGTTTCTACAAGTTCGAGATTGCGCCGCGTCGCCGCATCAATGGCCATGAAAGCGCGCGACGTTTCGCGCGCCAGGGGCTGCAGCGTGGGGAGTTTCCCTTTCTGCGTCAGTTCGAGATAGGCGATCAGCGCGCCCGCCGCCGACAATTCAGCGCGCGAGAAGACGCCGAAGCCGGCGAGTTCCGCGATTCCGTAATGGCTCTTGAGCGCGCGCTCGCCCGCCGCCGAATCAAATTTCACGGCAGGAAGCGGCGTGAGCGCGCCTCCCAACGCGCCCAGCAACGGCGCGAGCGCCGGATCGGTAAGAAACGTATCGGGTGCCAGCAGTTCGTTCGGGGCAAGCCGGGCGATTTCCATTGCCAGATCGCCGGGCGCCACGGCGGCCACGTGAAACGTTCCCGCCGACATGTCGGCGGATGCCAGCGCGAACTCGCCCCCCGCGCGGCCCAAGCTCGCCAGCGTATTGGCGCGCGAAGGCTCCAAAAGCGAATCTTCGGTCAAGGTGCCCGGCGTCACCAGGCGGACGACCTCGCGCCGCACCACCGATTTGGAACCGCGCTTTCTGGCCAGCGCAGGATCTTCCACCTGCTCGCAAATGGCGACGCGAAAACCTTTGCGAATCAATCTTTCGAGGTATTGCTCGGCCGTGTGCACCGGCACGCCGCACATCGGGATGTCCTCGCCGAGATGCTTGCCGCGCTTGGTCAGCGCGATATCGAGCGCTTCGGCTGCCCTTGCGGCATCCTCGAAGAACAATTCGTAGAAATCGCCCATCCGATAGAACAGGAGATAATCGGCATGGGCGGCTTTGATTTCGAGGTATTGCGCCATCACGGGAGTCGCCCCGTCGGTCTGCGGCAAGGAAGGAAGCTGCTCATTCATGCGGCGAGCCTAGCAGATACACAGGGTGCCCCGGGTTGCGACTTGGGCGAGTGCAAAGGGTTTGCGACCTGATATTCTGTGGAAAAGCACGAATCTGGAATTGCTCATGGAAACTACCAGCCGCCCTTCCTGCACCGAGGAAGAAGCCCTTGCCTTTCACGCCGGCGCCAAGCCCGGAAAAATCGAGATCACGCCGACCAAACCCATGGCGACGCAGCGCGACCTCAGCCTCGCCTATACGCCGGGCGTAGCCGTGCCGGTCCGCGTCATCGCCGAGAACCCCGAAGCGGCCTACGATTACACGGCGAAGGGGAACCTCGTCGCGATCATCTCCAACGGCACGGCGATCCTGGGCCTCGGCGATCTGGGCGCGCTCGCCGCCAAACCGGTGATGGAAGGCAAGGCCGTCCTCTTCAAGCGCTTCGCCGACGTCGACGCCATCGACCTGGAGGTCGACACCACCGACGTGGACGCCTTCGTCAATTGCGTGCGCTACCTTGGCCCCACCTTCGGCGGCATCAATCTGGAAGACATCAAGGCGCCGGACTGCTTCGTCATCGAGGAGCGGCTGCGCGAGCTGATGAATATTCCCGTCTTCCACGACGACCAGCACGGCACCGCGATCATCTTGGCGGCCGGCATCATCAACGCGTTGCATCTGACGGGGCGCAAGATCTCCGGCATCAAAGTAGTGGTGAATGGCGCGGGCGCGGCCGGCATCGCGTGTCTGGAGCTTCTCAAGTCGATGGGCCTGCCGTCCGCTAACGCGATTCTGTGCGATTCCAAGGGCGTGATCTATCGCGGCCGCACGGCGGGGATGAACCAGTGGAAAAGCGCGCACGCGGTGGAGACCAAGGCGCGCAGCCTGGCCGATGCGATGAAGGGTTGCGACGTCTTCCTGGGCCTTTCGGTGAAAGGCGCGTTGACGCGGGAGATGGTGGGGATTATGGCCAAGGCGCCGATCATTTTCGCCATGGCCAATCCCGATCCCGAAATCGCGCCCGAAGAGGCGAAAGCGGTGCGCCCCGACGCCATCGTGGCGACCGGACGCAGCGATTATCCCAACCAGGTGAACAACGTCTTGGGCTTTCCCTATATCTTCCGCGGTGCGCTGGACGTGCGCGCCACGACGATCAACGAAGCGATGAAAATCGCCGCGGTGGAAGCGCTGGCGGGGCTGGCGCGCGAGGACGTGCCCGACGAAGTGGCGGCCGCTTATCGCGGTTCGCGCCCCAGCTACGGCCCCGAATATATTATTCCGGTGCCGTTCGATCCGCGCTTGATCAGCCGGGTTTCCTCCGCCGTCGCCGAAGCTGCGATGAAATCGGGCGTGGCGCGGCGCGAGATCAAGGATATCGACCATTACCGCACGCAGCTGACGGCGCGGCTCGACCCGTCGGCGAACCTGTTCCATCAGATCACGGCCAGCGTGCGCGCCAGACCCAAGCGTGTGGTATTCGCGGAAGGCGAAGAAGAATGCGTCATCCGCGCCGCGGCAGCCTTCCAGCACGCCGGACTCGGCAAGGCCCTGCTGGTGGGGCGCGAAGATGTCGTCCGCGCGGGCATCAAGCGGGCCGGTCTCGAAGGCGAGATGCCGCTCGAAATTTGCGTGCCCCATTCCGCCGCCGAAGCCACACCCTATATCGACGCGCTTTACAAGCGACTGCAACGCCGCGGCGGCCTCTATCGCGATTGCGTGCGTCTGGTCACCAACGACCGCAACGTCTACGCCGCCTCGATGCTGGCCGCCGGTGATGCCGACGCCATGGTCACCGGCGTCACGCGCAATTATTCCACGGCGCTGAACGATGTACGCAAGGTGCTCGACGTGCCCGCAGGCCAGCGACCCATCGGCGTGCTCGTCATCTTCGCCAAGGGACGGGTGATCTTCGCCGCCGACACCAGCGTGCACGAGCTGCCGGACTCCGAACAACTGGCGGACATCGCGGTCCAGGCCGCGCGCGTCACCCGCAGATTCGGGTTCGTGCCGCGCGTGGCGCTGTTGGCTTCTTCCACCTTCGGCTTCCCGCGCAGCGAACGTAGCGAGCGCATTGTCGAGGCCGTGCATATCCTCGACAAGCGCCAGGTCGATTTCGAATATGACGGCGAGATCGCCGTCGATGTGGCGCTCGACCGCGAGAAAATGGCGCTCTATCCCTTCTGCCGGCTGACCGACACCGCCAACGTGCTGATCATGCCGGCGGTGCATTCCGCCGCGATCGCCACCAAGCTGCTGCAGCAGATCGGCGGCGTCAGCATGATGGGGCCGTTCCTGGTGGGGCTGGAAAAACCCGTGCAGATCGTCTCGCTCGGTGCCAAGATGAGCGAAATCTACAACGCCGCCCTTATCGCGGCTCTGTGACAGGACCATGGACAACACATCGCTGACCCGCTTCATGAGCGGCATCTGGGGCAATGACATCGTCCCGACGTTGACCAACTATATCCGCATCCCCAACAAATCGCCGATGTTCGATCCCGATTGGGAACAGCACGGCCACATGGACAAGGTGGTCGCGCTGTTCGAGAAATGGGCGCGCGACAAGATCACCAAGCTTCCCGGCGCGACGCTGGAAGTCGTCAAGGTTGCGGGGCGCACGCCATTGATCCTGGTGGAAGTGCCGGGCAAAGCGGACGGCACGGTGTTCCTCTACGGCCATCTCGACAAGCAGCCAGAGATGACGGGCTGGGCCGACGGCATGGGACCATGGACGCCCGTCCTCAAGGACGACAAGCTTTACGGCCGCGGCGGCGCCGACGACGGCTATGCCATGTTCGCGGCGCTTTCGGCGCTGCTGGCGCTCGGCGAACAGAACATCGCCCATGCTCGCGCGGTTATCGCTATCGAGGCCGGCGAGGAATCGGGTTCACCCGACCTGCCCTTCTACATCGAGCATCTGGCGGCGCGCATCGGCACACCTGACCTGATCGTCTGTCTGGATTCGGGCTGCGGCAATTACGATCAGCTGTGGCTGACCACGTCGCTGCGCGGCATCGCGGCGGGCAAGCTGACGGTGCGCGTGCTGAAGGAAGGCGTGCATTCGGGTGACGCCAGCGGCATCGTGCCGTCATCGTTCCGCATCCTGCGCTCGCTTCTGTCGCGTATCGAGGATGAAACCAGCGGCACGATCAAGCTTGACGAACTGTTCGTGACCGTGCCGGCCGACCGGGTGGAGCAGGCGCGCGCCGCCGCTTCCATCCTGGGCGACGAAATCTTCACCAAGCTGCCTTTCGCGGGCCACACGGGGCCGATGGCCACGACGCGCGTCGAGATGATCCTCAACCGCTCCTGGAAGCCACAGCTCGCGGTGATCGGCATGGACGGTTATCCGCTGCCGCAGAATGCCGGTAACGTGCTCTTGCCCTATACCACCGCGAAGCTTTCCCTGCGCACGCCACCCACCTGCGACGCTCCCGCCGCGGTAACGGCGCTGAAACGCACGCTCGAAGCCGACCCGCCTTATGGCGCGGACGTAGCGTTCGAAGCGGAAGCGGGACAGTCGGGTTGGAACGCGCCTTCGCTGACGCCTTGGCTGGAGGCCTCGTTGAGCGCCGCGTCGAACGCCCATTTCGGCAGGCCGGTGGCCTACATGGGCGAAGGCGGCTCGATCCCCTTCATGGCCATGCTGGGGAAGAAATTTCCCAAGACCCAGTTCGTGGTGACGGGCGTGTTGGGGCCGGGGTCCAACGCCCACGGTCCCAACGAGTTCCTCCACATCCCGACGGCCAAGAAACTCTCGGCCTGCATCGCCCAGGTGCTGGCGGATCATGCGAGGCGGAGTTGACGCGACAAAGAGCCCGTCCACCGGTTCCCTGAAGGCGGCAATCCGGCGGCTGGACATCTGAGAAGGCCTGGAATCTCCTTTTGTTCTAGGGTTTTGGGGCGATTTTCCGTGGCCGACCGCGACCTCACGACCTTGCGAGCGCCGGACCCCCACCCTATATACCCCATAGCTGCGGTAAGAGCTTTTTGGCTCTTTGCCGCCATTCTTATGAGGTGGGGGCGGGCCAAACGGCGCTTTCTCGAAAGGCCTGAGACCTGCTGCCCAGAAGGAAGGAAAAAACATGGCTAAAGTGATCGGCATCGACCTCGGCACGACCAATTCGTGCGTCGCGGTCATGGAGGGCTCGGCCCCCAAGGTCATCGAGAATGTGGAGGGCGCGCGAACCACTCCCTCCATCGTCGCCTTCGCCACGGACGCAGAGCGGCTGATCGGCCAGCCGGCCAAGCGGCAGGCGATCACCAATCCCGAATACACCTTCTTCGCGATCAAGCGGCTGATCGGTCGGCGCTTCGAGGATCCCATGACCCAGAAAGACATGGGCATGGTCCCTTACAAGATCGTCAAAGCCGACAACGGCGACGCTTGGGTCGCGGGCCGCGACGGCAAGCGCTACGCGCCGAGCGAAATTTCCGCCTTCATCCTGCAGAAGATGAAGGAAACGGCCGAAGCCCATCTGGGCGAAAAGGTGACGCAGGCTGTCATCACCGTCCCCGCCTATTTCAACGACGCCCAGCGCCAGGCCACCAAGGACGCCGGCAAGATCGCGGGCCTCGAAGTCCTGCGCATCATCAACGAGCCGACGGCGGCGGCGCTGGCTTACGGCCTCGACAAGAAGAACACCGGCACCATTGCGGTCTACGACCTCGGCGGCGGCACTTTCGACATCTCCGTGCTGGAAATCGGCGACGGCGTGTTCGAGGTGAAATCCACCAACGGCGACACCTTCCTGGGCGGCGAGGATTTCGATCAGCGCGTGGTCAATTACCTGGCCGACGAATTCAAGAAAGAGAACGGCATCGACCTGCGCACCGACCGGCTCGCCTTGCAGCGCCTGAAGGACGCCGCCGAAAAAGCGAAGATCGAGCTGTCCAGCGCGATGCAGACGGAAGTGAACCTTCCCTTCATCACCGCGGACGCTTCCGGTCCCAGGCATCTGACCATCAAGATCACCCGTGCCAAGCTTGAAGCGCTGGTCGACGAGCTGATCCAAAAGACGGTCGGCCCGGTGAAGCAGGCGCTCAAGGATGCCGGCGTTTCCGCCAGCCAGATCGACGAAGTCATCCTGGTCGGCGGCATGACGCGCATGCCCAAGGTGCAGGAAGCGGTGAAACAGTTGTTCGGCAAGGAGCCGCACAAGGGCGTCAATCCGGACGAAGTGGTCGCCATTGGTGCGGCCATCCAGGGCGGCGTTTTGAAGGGCGAAGTGAAGGACGTGCTGCTTCTCGACGTGACGCCCCTCTCGCTCGGCATCGAAACGCTGGGCGGCGTGTTCACCCGCCTGATCGATCGCAACACCACGATTCCTACCAAGAAGTCGCAGATCTTCTCGACGGCAGAGGACCATCAGACGGCCGTGACCATCCGCGTCTTCCAGGGCGAGCGCGAAATGGCGGCCGACAATAAGCTGCTCGGCCAGTTCGATCTGATGGGCATTCCGCCGGCTCCCCGCGGCGTGCCGCAGGTGGAAGTCACCTTCGACATCGACGCCAACGGCATTGTCTCCGTCACGGCGAAGGACAAGGCCACCAACAAGGAACAGCAGATCCGCATCCAGGCCTCGGGCGGCCTTACCGACGCCGACATTAAGAAGATGGTGCAGGAAGCCGAGGCCCACGCTGCCGAAGACAAGAAGCGTCGTGCCTTGGCCGAAGCCAAGAACCAGGCGGATGCCCTGATCCACACCACTGAGAAGGCCTTGAACGAGCACGGCAGCAAAATCGATGCGGGCGAACGCACAGCCATCGAAAACGCGATGGCTTCGCTGAAGGAGACGGTCAAGACCGACGACGTCGATGTGATCCAGCAAAAGACGCAGGCTTTGGCGCAGGCGTCGATGAAGCTCGGCGAGGCGATGTACAAGGCGAGCCAAGCGCAAGCCGGCGGCGAGGGCGCACCCAATGCCGATGCGCCCAAGGACGACAATGTCGTCGACGCGGAATTCTCCGAGGTCGACGACAACAAGAAGGGTGCGGCGTAGTCAGAGGCAGGTATCAGTAATCGGGAATCAGATAGGGCGCATGCGAATGGTTACGTCGACTTCTAATTCCCGATGCCTGATCCCTGATGCCTTCCCATGAAGCGGTGTTACTACGAAGTCCTGGGCTGCAAGAAAGGCGCGCCGATCAGCGAGATCAAGGCCGCCTACCGCAAGCTCGCCATGGAAGTGCATCCCGACCGCAACCAAGGCGACCACGCCTCCGAAGTCAAATTCAAGGAACTCAACGAAGCCTATGATGTCCTGAAGGACGAGCAGAAGCGCGCGGCCTATGACCGCTTCGGCCATGCGGCTTTCGAGCATGGCATGGGCAACGGCCACGGCGGCGCCCATCCCTTCGATTTCGCCGCCTCTTTCACCGACGTGTTCGATGATCTGTTCGGCGAGTTCATGGGAGGCGGTCGGCAGCGGCGCCGGCAGAACCGCGGCGGCGATCTTAGGTACAATCTCCAGGTCACGCTGGAAGAGGCTTATCGCGGCCGCCGCGTCGAGATCAAAGTTCCCTCCGCCGTCGCTTGCGAGGTTTGCGGCGGCACGGGCGCCGCCCCCGGCACCCATGCCGAGCAATGTCCGACCTGCGCCGGCCACGGCAAAGTGCGCGCCACCCAGGGATTCTTCACCATCGAGCGCACCTGTCCGCAGTGCCACGGCAACGGCCGCATCGTCAAAAGCCCGTGCCAGCCTTGCGGCGGCGCCGGCCATGTGCAGAAGGAACGCACGCTCGCCGTCGACATTCCGCCGGGCGTCGAGGAAGGCACCCGCATCCGCCTGTCGGGCGAAGGCCAAGCCGGGTTCAACGGCGGGCCGCCGGGCGATCTCTATGTTTTCGTGTCGGTGGCCCAGCACGCGATCTTCCAGCGCGACGGCCACGATTTGTACTGTCACGTGCCGGTGTCGTTCGTCACCGCGGCGCTCGGCGGAACCGTGGAAGTGCCGACGCTGGACGGCGGACGCGCCAAGATCACCGTGCCCGACGGTGCGCAATCGGGCCGCCAGTTCCGCCTGCGCGGCAAAGGCATGCCGGTGCTGCGCGGCGGCGGCCTGTGCGGCGACCTCTATATCGAGGTGGCGGTGGAAACCCCGGTTAAGCTCTCCAAGAAGCAGAAGGACATCCTTCGCGAATTCGAGAGCGCGGCCGAAACGAGCTGCCAGCCGGAATGCGACAGCTTCTTCGCCAAGGTGAAAGAATTCTGGAACGGCGGCGCGAAGAACTGATCCGCGATGGCCTTCCGCCCCCGCCTAGCGGGGGAAGAAAACTACCCGCTATTCGCTATTCCCTACTCCGCCGCCTTGGCGATGAAGTCCGCGGCCTTCAGCACGCGCTCGTCCACATAGGGGACATAAATCCTGAAATTATCGCGGAACATGCCGGCCAGTTTTTTCGCTTTTGCGTCATAGGTGGCCTTGTCCTTCCACGTGTCGCGCGGGTTCAAGATCGCCGTGTCGACGCCGGCGACCTTGACCGGGATGCGGAAGCCGAACACCGGATCGACGCGCCATTCGGACTCGGCCAGCGAGCCATCCAACACCGTGGCCAGAAGCGCACGTGTCACCTTGATCGGCATGCGCTTGCCCCCGCCCGTCGCGGTCCCGCCGGTCCAGCCGGTATTCACCAGCCAGCAGTCGCAATCGTATTTGTCGATCAGATCGCGCAGCAGATTTCCGTACACCGACGGATGACGCGGCATGAATGGCGCGCCGAAACAGGTGGAAAAAGTCGGTTCCGGCTCCGCCCCCAAGCCTTTTTCCGTGCCGGCGACTCTCGCAGTGAAGCCGGACAGGAAGTGATACATTGCTTGGCTGGGCGTTAGCTTAGCGATGGGCGGCATGACGCCGAACGCATCCGCCGTCAGCATGATGACGTTGGACGGATGGGGCGCACGCCCCGAGTCGCTGGCGTGGGGAATGAAATCGATCGGATAAGCGGCGCGCGTGTTTTCGGTATAGCGATCGTCGTTGAGGTCGAGCACGCCGGACTCGGGATCGCAGACCACGTTTTCCAGGACCGTTCCGAAGCGCTCGGTGGTGCCGAAGATTTCCGGCTCTGCCTCGCGCGACAGGCGGATCACCTTGGCATAGCAGCCACCTTCGAAATTGAAGACGCCGTCGCTGCCCCAGCCATGCTCATCGTCGCCGATCAGGGTGCGGCTGGCGTCGGCCGACAGGGTGGTCTTGCCGGTGCCCGACAGGCCGAAGAAGATCGCGCTCTTGCCGTCCGCCCCGACATTGGCGGAACAATGCATCGGGATCACTTTTTTCACCGGCAGGAGATAATTCAGGATGGTGAAGATCGATTTCTTGATCTCGCCCGCATAGGAGGTGCCGCCGATCAGCACACGCTTGCCGGTGAAATCGAGCGCGATCACCGTCTTGCCGCGGCAGCCGTGGCGCGCCGGATCGGCCTCGAAGCCGGGCAGATCGACGATCGTGAATTCGGGCACGAAATTCGCCAACTGTCCCGGCTTGGGGCGGATCAGCAATTGATGCGCAAACAACGCGTGCCAGGCATATTCCGTCACGATGCGAACCGGCAGCCGGTGGCGCGGATCGGCGCTGGCGAACAGATCCTTGACATAGAGTTCGCGCCCTTCCGCATAAGCGAGCATGTCGGCCTGCAGCGCCGCGGCGGCCTCGGGCGTCATCGCCTTGTTGTTGTCCCACCAGATCCGGCCTTTGGTCTCGGCGTCCATGACGATGAACTTATCGCCGGGCGAGCGGCCGGTGTGCTGGCCGGTGATGACGACCAGCGGGCCATCCTTGGCCAAACGCCCCTCGCCGCGCGCGATCGCATGCTCATACAGTGCGGCCGGCGCCAGATTCCAGTGCGCCGCTCTGAGATTGCGAAAGCCATGGGCTTCAAGACCGAAGGCCCCGGCGTGCCGGCCGAGCTGTGACATCTTTCTCCTCTGTCAACATCGTACGCAGCCGTTGCACGGATAGAAGTGCGACGCTTTCGCTGCGACCTATGCGAACATTTCAACGCCCGTAGAATATGCTTTTATTTCAATGTACTAACCATAATAATTTCAAGGTAGCAATTATCATGGTGGCGGCGGAGCACAACAGCGGCCATAGGTCGCAAAATCTCGCATAAGATGTTGATAACAAATCGCGCCCGTCGCGGCCGGAGAATCTCGTGAGCCTGTCCGATCAAGAGCTTGAGCGTTACGCGCGCCACATCGTACTGCGCGAGGTGGGGGGCGCGGGCCAAGCGCGCTTCAAGGCGGCGCGGGTGCTGGTGGTCGGGGCCGGCGGGCTGGGCAGCCCGGTGATTCTCTATCTGGCGGCGGCAGGCATCGGCAACCTCGGCATCGTCGATTTCGATACGGTGAGCCTGTCCAACCTGCAACGCCAGATCGCTCACCGCACCGCCGACATCGGCCGCGCCAAGACCGCATCCGCCGCCGAGGCGGCGCGCGCCGTCAACCCCCATGTGAATATCGAAACGCACCAATTGCGGCTGACTCCCGACAACGCGCAGGGCCTCATCGGCCGCTACGACATCGTGGCCGACGGATCGGACAATTTCGCCACCCGCTTCCTGGTCGCCGACGCTTGCTTCTTTGCCAGGAAGACGCTGGTCAGCGCGGCTGTCAGCGAATTCTCCGGCCAGCTTGCGACCTTCAAACCGCACGAAAAAGACAAGCCCTGCTATCGCTGCCTGTTTCCCGAACCGCCCCCGGCGGGCAGCACCCAATCCTGCAGCGAAACCGGCGTGCTGGGCGCCGCCGCCGGCGTCATGGGCGCGCTTCAGGCCATCGAAATCCTCAAAGAGGTCGCCGGCACGGGTGAGAGCATGGCAGGCCGGCTGCTTATTTACGAAGCGTTAGAGACTCGCTTCCGCAGCGTCGCGGTGCGCCCTGATCCCGCCTGCCGGTTGTGCGGGCCAAACCCCAGCATCCGCGGTCTTTCGCATCATCCGGCACCCGGACGCGAAGCGCCCTAACTATTTGAATAGGGACGCTTATCGAGACAGGCTCTTAGAGCATTTTCAGCCGAAGTGGGGACCGGTTTGGCGTAGAAAATGCGACAAATCAAAAAACTAATGCGCCGCGTCCCAGTTCTGGGCGGCGCGCGCCTCCACCGTCAGCTTGACGCTGAGCACAATCGCCGGCAGCGAGGCCTGCTCCATCACCGATACCGCCACTGAGCAGGTTCTTTCGACTTCGGCATCAGCGGCTTCAAAAACCAGTTCGTCGTGCACCTGCAGCAGCATCTTCGCCTTGAGCTTTGCCGCGGCCAGCGCGCCCGGCATGCGGATCATGGCGCGGCGGATGATGTCGGCGGCCGCGCCTTGGATCGGGGCGTTGATCGCGGCCCGCTCCGCCCCACCGCGCATTCCCTGATTGGCCGATTTGATTTCACGGATATGGATACGCCGCCCGAACAGGGTTTCCACATAACCGTGCTCGCGCGCGTACTCCTTGGTCGATTCCATGTAATCGCGGATGCCGGGGAAGCGCTGGAAATATCTCTTGATGTAGTCGTCGGCTTCGCTTCTCGCGATGCCGAGCTGGTTGGCCAGTCCGAAGCCGGAAATGCCATAGACGATGCCGAAATTGATCGCCTTGGCGCGGCGCCGGACTTCCGGCGGCATCCCCTTCACCGGCACGCCGAAAATTTCCGACGCGGTCATCGCGTGGATGTCGAGACCTTCGGCGAACGCCTTCTTCAGCGCCGCGATGTCGGCGATGTGCGCCAAGAGGCGCAATTCGATCTGGCTGTAATCGGCGCTGATCAGCTTCGCGCCCTTGGGCGCCACGAAGGCCTGACGGATGCGGCGGCCTTCCGGCGTGCGGATGGGGATGTTCTGCAGATTGGGATCGGTGGACGCCAGCCGGCCGGTCGCGGCGGCGGCCATTGCGAAGGAGGTGTGCACGCGCCCGGTCAGCGGATTGATGTAAGTGGGCAGCGCATCTGTGTAAGTGCCGCGCAGCTTGGCGAGCTGACGCCAGTCGAGGACTTTCTTGGGCAGATCGTGGCCTTGCGCCGCCAGTTCCTCCAGCACGTCGGCGTCGGTCGACCAGGCGCCCGTCTTGGTGCGTCTGCCGCCGGGCAGCGAGAATTTTTCGAACAGGATGTCGCCCAACTGCTTGGGCGAAGCGACGTTGAACGCTTCGCCCGCGAACTTATGGATTTCGCTTTCCAGTTTCGCCATCTCGGTGGCGAAATCGTTGGATAATCTGCGCAGCAGATCGGGATCGATGGCAATGCCGGCGCGCTCCATCTCGGCCAGGACGCTAGCGAGGGGACGCTCCAGCGTCTCATAGACCGTGCGCTTTCTTTCCTCCGCCAGCCGCGGCTTGAGCAGCAGCCACAGCCTCAGCGTCACGTCGGCGTCTTCGGCCGAATAGCGCGTAGCATCGGCGATGGGCACGTGATCAAAAGTGATCTTTTCCTTGCCCTTGCCGGCGACGTCGGCAAAGGAAATCGGCTTGTGCCCCAGATATTTCTCCGACAGCTCGTCCATACCGTGGCCGTGCAGGCCGGCATCGAGCACATAGGACATCAGCATCGTGTCGTCGAAGGGCGCGAGGTGGATGCCGCGCTGGCGGAAGATCAGATAATCGTATTTCAGATTCTGGCCGATCTTGAGGACGGATTCGTCTTCCAGAAGCGGCTTCAGGCGCCCCAGAAGACCAGCCTCCTTCAATTGCGCGATCTCATGACCCGCATCGAACGACAAGCCGTCGCCCGCGACATGCCCACACGGGATGTAACAGGCCTCGTTCGGCGCCAGCGCCAGCGACACGCCGCACAGGCCGGCCTGCATGGCGTCAAGCGAGGTGGTTTCGGTATCGACGCAGACCGTGCCGATTTCTTTGGCGCGGGCGATCCATTGATCGAGGCGTTCAAGCGTCGTCACTGTTTCGTAGGCGGAATAGTCGATGGGCTTGAGGATGCCGGCGCGGTTGGCGACGGCGGCGATGTCAGTCCCTCCCCTGGAAGGGGAGGGTCGAATCGCCGAAGGCGATTCGGGGAGGGGTCTTGCATCGACCCCCTCCCGTCCGGCTTCGCCGGACGACCTCCCCCTTTCAGGGGGAGGAATTAGCTCCGTATCTCCAATTCCGTAATGGGCGGCGGCGCGCTTGGTGAGGCTGGCAAACTCCATCGCCTTTAGGAAGGCGAGCAAAGCGGCGGGATCGGGGTCGCGCACACCAAACACATCGGGCTCTTGCCTCAGCTTCGCGTGATCGTCGAGCAGCACCAGCCTGTAGGACAATCGCGCATTGTCGGCGTTGGTCAGCAGGGTCTCGCGGCGCTTGGGTTGCTTGATCTCGCCGGCGCGCCCCAGCAGGGTTTCGAGGTCGCCATAGGTGTTGATGAGTTCGGCGGCCGTCTTCACGCCAATGCCCGGCACACCAGGTACATTGTCGGTGGAATCGCCCGCCAAGGCCTGTACCTCCACCACCTTCGACGGCGGCACGCCGAAGCGCTCAATCACTTCCGCCGAACCGATCTTTTTGTTCTTCATGGTGTCGAGCAGTTGGACCTTGCCGTCTTCCACCAGCTGCATCAGGTCCTTGTCGGAGGAAACGATGGTGACGCGCGCGCCGGCCTCGCGCGCGAGGCGCGCATAAGTGGCGATCAGATCGTCGGCCTCGAAGCCCGGCTCCTCGACGCAGGCGACGCCGAAAGCCCGCGTAGCGTCGCGCACCAGGGGAAATTGCGGGATCAGGTCTTCGGGCGGCTCGGGGCGGTTGGCCTTGTATTCGGGATAGATCTTGTTGCGGAACGTCTTCTTTCCGGCGTCAAAGATCACGGCCAGATGGGTCGGCCTGTCACCGTCCTTCATGTCCTCCAGCAGCTTCCATAGCATTTCGCAGTACATACGGACGGCGCCCGTCGGAAGCCCGTCGGACCTGAATAGGTACTTCTTATCCTGATGAATTACTTGGAACCACGCGCGGAACAAATAGCCCGAGCCATCCACGAGATAGAGATGGTCGCCCTTCTTGAGCGGTCCGGGGCCGGTCAATGCGCCTCAGCCTTCAACACAAAGCGGCGGTCGCAATAGGGGCATTCCACGAAGTTCTCGTCGCCCATTTCCAGATAGACCTTGGGATGGCCGAGGGCGCCGCCGCCGTCGCAGGCGACCCTGGTGGTTTTCACCTCGATGATTTCCGGCACTTCCATGGCGTCACTCTCGAAGGGCATGCGGCGGATGATAGCCGGCGTGCGCGGCACTGCAACCTTTGCTGCCAGGCTAGCTCGGGATAAGTTGCCCCCATGGTTCGGCTGACCCGCATCTATACCAAGACCGGCGACAAGGGCGAGACCTCGCTGGGCAACGGCACCCGCGTTGCCAAGAGCGCCTTACGCGTGAAGGCCTTCGGCACGGTGGATGAGGCGAACGCCGCCATCGGGCTGGCGCGGCTCCATGCCAAGGGCAAGCTGGGTGCCATGCTGGGGCGCATCCAGAACGACCTGTTCGACCTGGGCGCCGATCTGTGCGTGCCCGAAACAGTCAAGACCACAAGATCGCGGCTGCGCATCGCCGAGGCCCAGGTCGCGCGGCTGGAGCGCGAGATCGACGCAATGAACCTCCAATTGATGCCGCTTGATTCCTTCGTCCTGCCGGGGGGAAGCGCGGTGGCGGCCCATCTGCACCTGGCGCGCGCCATCGTGCGGCGGGCGGAACGGCTGATGGTCGAACTGTCGCAAAGCGAGAAGGTCGGAGAGGCGGCGCTGCACTATATCAATCGGCTGTCCGATCATCTGTTTGTGATGAGTCGGGCAGCGAACAAAGGTGCTGACGTTTTGTGGAAACCAGGGGCGAATAGCGAGTAGCGAATGGCGAACCCTATTCGCTACTCCCTATTCGCTATTCGCTTTTCTACGCCTCCTCGTGCCTGCTGCGGCCGAAGAAGAAGGCCATGGCCATGCCGACAACGCCGACGGCGAACCAGCTATAGACGCCAAGCAGCCAATCGATCGCGGCGACGAGAAAACCCGGAAGCTGGCTTGAAGCCCAGTGCCGGAACGCATCCAGGCTGCCCTGGTCCAACAAGCCCCAAATTGTCGCCAGCGAGCGGACGGCGATATGGCCGCCCTTCTCCAGATTCTCCAAAGATGTCACCAAATCCGCGCCGAGCAGCATCAATGCGACGACGACCACGACAAGACTGAGAAACCGCATAAAGCCAAGCATGATCGCCCCCAACTGCTCCCGTGAAGAATTCCGACCGGCTGCGAGGCTAACCATCGCATCCTAAGCTGACAAGAATATGAATTCGCGTTAACCAACATTCCCGACAGCGCGCGGGGCCTTTTATCTTTGAGGATAGAGCGTGCCGTCCTTGTGCGCGAATTGACCGACCTTGCTGTCGATCTGCAGATCGATGTCGGGATAGGAACAAAGATCTTCGTCCGAGCGCGTGCCGACCTCTAGATAGACCGCCGTCTCCCGCGATTTGTTGATCAGGTGATGGCCGTTCGCCACATCCTCAGGAAAGGCCGCGCAATCGCCGGCGCGCAGGATTTCTTCGCCTGCGTCCGTGACAAGCATCACTTCCCCCGACAGCACAGTGACGAACTCGTCTTCGGCGGAATGCCAGTGCCGCTGGCTGGACCAGCCCTCCGGCGGCAGGTGAACCAGGTTGACGCCGAACTGCGTCAGGCCGCCGGCATCGCCCAAAGCCTGTTTGATGCGGCCGGAAGCCTTTTCGTGGAACGGCGCGGGATAACCGGAGCCTTTGCGCTCGGGCACGGATTCCAAATCGATCTTGGGCATGGGCAATCCTCTTTGGCTGCCGGCAGAATAAAGCAAAACCGCCCGCGGCGCATCGCGGGCGGCGTTTGCTTTTAAAGCCTCACCCTTCGACAAGCTCAGGGTGAGGAGAGAAGAGAATCAGCTGGCTTGGCCTTCGCCGCCGGCCGACTGGCCTTCGGCTTGCTGCTTCTTGCTCAGGTCCTCGCCGGTGACTTGGTCGACCGCTTTCATCGACAGGCGCACCTTGCCGCGATCGTCGAAGCCCAAGAGCTTCACTTTCACGGACTGGCCCTCCTGCACGACGTCGGTGGTCTTGCCCACGCGCCTGGGCGCGAGTTCCGAAATGTGCACCAGGCCATCGCGCGGACCGAAGAAATTCACGAAGGCGCCAAAATCCATCACCTTGACGACCTTGCCGTCATAGATTTCGCCGACTTCGGGCTCCGCCACAATGGACTTGATCCATTTGAGCGCCGCCTTGATCGATTCGCCGTCGGCGGAGGCCACCATCACCGTGCCGTCGTCCTCGATGTTGATCTTGGCGCCGGTTTTCTCGACGATCTCGCGGATCACCTTGCCGCCCGAACCGATCACTTCGCGGATCTTGTCGGTCGGGATTTTAATGGTTTCGATGCGTGGGGCGTGCTCGCCGAGCTGGTCGCGGCTGTGGCTGATTGCCTTGCTCATTTCGCCCAGGATATGCAGGCGGCCGGCCTTCGCCTGATCGAGCGCCACGCGCATGATCTCTTCGGTGATGCCGGCGATCTTGATGTCCATCTGCAGGGAGGTGACGCCCACTTCCGTGCCCGCCACCTTGAAGTCCATGTCGCCCAGATGATCCTCGTCACCCAGGATGTCGGAAAGCACGGCAAAGCGCTCGCCTTCCAGGATCAGGCCCATGGCGATGCCGGCGATCGGGCGCGTGATCGGCACGCCCGCATCCATCAGCGCCAGAGAAGTGCCGCACACCGTCGCCATCGAGGAGGAGCCGTTGGACTCCGTGATCTCGGACACGACGCGCAGGGTGTAGGGGAAGTCCTCCTTCTTCGGCAGCATCGGATGGACGGCGCGCCAGGCGAGCTTGCCGTGGCCGATCTCGCGGCGGCCCGGCGCGTTCATGCGCCCTGTCTCGCCCACCGAGAAGGGCGGGAAATTGTAATGCAGCATGAAATTCTGCTTGTAGGTGCCCTCCAAACTGTCGACGAACTGCTCATCCTCGCCGGTGCCGAGCGTGGTCACCACCAGCGCCTGGGTTTCGCCGCGGGTAAACAGCGCCGAGCCGTGGGTACGCGGAAGCACGCCCACTTCCGCCAGGATTGGGCGCACGGTGACGAGGTCGCGCCCGTCGATGCGCCGCTTGGTGTCGAGCACCGCGCCCCGCATGACATGGGCTTCCAGATCGTGCATCAAGGCGGAGAACTTGTTCTCGTCGAGCTTGCCTTCGCCGACGAATTCCGCCGCCGCCTTAGCTCGAATCTCTTCGATGCGGTCGCGACGCACATGCTTTTCAGGAATCTGGAAGGCTTGAGAGAGATCGGCGCCGACCAACGATTTGACGCGCTCGAAGACCTCCTTGGTGTCGTCGACGAGGATATCGCGCGCCTCCTTCGCCGCCTTTTCCGCCAGGCGGATGATGGCGTCGATAACGGTCCGCATCTGTCTGTGGCCGAACATCACAGCGCCGAGCATTTCGGACTCCGAAAGCTCCTTGGCCTCGGATTCCACCATCAGCACGGCGTCGGCGGTGCCGGCGACCACGAGGTCGAGCTTGGAGCTCGGCATGGAATCGATTTCCGGGTTCAGTTTGTATTCGCCGTCGATGAAGCCGACTCGCGCCGCCCCGATCGGTCCCATGAAGGGAATGCCGGAGATGGTCAGCGCCGCGGAAGCCGCCACCAGGGCGACGACGTCGGGATCGTTCTCCATGTCGTGGCTGAGCACGGTGACGATCACCTGGGTCTCGTTCTTGTAGCCTTCGGCGAAGAGCGGACGGATCGGACGATCGATCAAGCGGGAGGTCAATGTCTCGCGCTCGGTGGGGCGACCTTCGCGCTTGAAATAGCCGCCCGGAATCTTGCCGGCGGCGAAGAATTTTTCCTGGTAGTTGACGGTCAAAGGGAAGAAGTCGACGCCGGGCTTGGGCACGCGCGCGCCCACGACGGTGGCCAGCACCACGGTCTCGCCATAGGTGGCGACGACGGCGCCGTCGGCCTGGCGGGCCACGCGGCCGGTTTCGAGCACGAGCTTGCGCCCACCCCATTCGACTTCTTCGCGTACGATCTTGAACATTTTCGGATTCACTTTCCTTCGTTCCCGCAGGCCGGATTGCCGGCGGGGTTTTCTTGAGTCATCTCAAGAATGCGCGCGTCCGCGGACCATCCGCGAACCCGTGCGAAGCTTCGACGAGAGCAATGGCGGGATGCGCTTTCAGCGCCTCAATCCCAACCGGTCAATGAGCGCTTCATAGCGCTTTTCGTCTGAAGCCTTGATGTAATCGAGCAGACGCCGGCGCTGCGACACCATCTTGATGAGGCCGCGCCGCGAATGGTTGTCCTTGACGTGCGACTTGAAATGCTCGGTCAGGTTGGCGATGCGCTCGGAGAGCACGGCCACCTGGACTTCGGGCGAACCCGTGTCGCCCGGCTTGGTTGCATATTCGCCGATAACTACTTTCTTGCGTTCGGTCGTAATCGTCATACGGTCATCCAGTTCCAAAGTTGAAGACACGGAACGGTCTCAACTCTCCGGCTTGCAGCGCGGTCAATGCGACCGGTTCGCCTTCGCCCGTCGAGCAGAAGACCGTGAGCCCCTGAAGATCGTCGCCCTCGGGAATGGCCTCCGTGATCCGGGCGAACTGGGTCGCGCGGATCAGGATCGGATTGCCGCTTCTCAGGCGAACCGCATCCGGGCCCGTAACGGCCAGCGCCGGGATGCCGTCCAGCGCGGTCGAAATGGGCCTCAAGTGCTCAAAAGCGGCCGGACTATGCATAAAACCCTTGAGCGTTTCCAGCCCAATTGCGTCTTCGACGCAAAAGGCGCCGACCCGGGTGCGGCGCAGGGTCGAGACATGGCCAAACGTGCCCAGCACCTGGGCCAGGTCCCGCACCCAGGCCCTGACGTAAGTCCCTTTGCCGCAATGGATTTCGAACTCGGCATGGTCTGAATCGGGCATCGCCAGCAGCCTGGCGGATTTGATGAACACTGTTCGGGGTTCCAGGGCGACAGCCTCTCCATCGCGCGCCAGGTCGTACGCCCGCTCGCCCTCGACCTTGATCGCCGAATAGGACGGCGGGGTCTGCTGGATGGCCCCCACGAAGCCCGCAAGCGCCTTCTCAATCTCGTCCTTGGAGGGGCGCTTGTCGGAAATGGCCGTGACCACTCCTTCCGCATCGTCGGAATCCCGCGCCTCGCCCCAGCGGGCGGTGAAGCGATAGGTCTTCTCGGCGTCCATGGCGAAAGGCACGGTTTTGGTCGCTTCGCCCAGCGCCACGGCCAAGACGCCCGTCGCCATCGGATCGAGGGTGCCGGCGTGTCCCGCCTTCTGCGCATCGAACACGCGCTTGACGATGGCGACGGCCTGGGTGGAGGTGACGCCTTGCGGCTTGTTCAGCACCACCCAACCGTGAACCGGCGAGCCCTTTTTCTTACGGCTCATCGCCGTCGGTCTTCTTGAGATCGCGCTGCACGCGCGAGGACTTGAGAATGGTCTCGATCCTCTCGGCTTCAGCAAAGGATTTGTCCTCGACGAAGCGCAATTCGGGGGTGAATTTGAGCGCGATCATGTGGCCCATCTGGCCGCGCAGATAGGCTTTGTGACGGCCCAGCGCCGCGATGATCTTGTCGGCGTTCTTGCCGCCCAGCGGTTCGCAGTATGCGGTGGCGTAACGCATGTCACCCGAGGGTATCACCTGGGTGATGGTCACGGACACGCCGATGAGATCGGGATCGCGAATGTCGCCGCGCAGGAGAATCTCGGACAGCGCGTGGCGCAGCATCTCGCCCACGCGTAATTGGCGCTGCGAGGGACCTTGCGAGGGAGATGCGTGACGTCGGCTCATTCGATTCGCGAATGGCGAATGGCGAGCAGCGAATAGTAATCCCTATTCGCCATTCGCTATTCGCTATTCGCCCTTATAACGCGCGCTGGATGGTTTCGACCTCGAAGGCTTCGATGATGTCGCCCTTGGCGATGTCTTGATAGTTGGCGAAAGCCATGCCGCATTCCTGGCCGGTCTGCACTTCGCGCACCTCGTCCTTGAAGCGCTTCAAGGTGCTGAGCTCGCCTTCGTGGATTACCACATGGTCGCGGATGAGTCGTACCTTGGCGCCGCGGCGCACCACGCCTTCGCTGACGCGGCAGCCGGCGACCTTGCCGACTTTGGAGATGGTGAACACTTCCATGATCTCGGCATTGCCCAGGAATTTCTCGCGGGTTTCCGGCGCCAGCAAGCCCGACAGCGCCGCTTTCACGTCATCTACGACATTGTAGATGATGGCGTAATAGCGGATCTCCACGCCGTCGCGCTTGGCGCGTTCGCGCGCCTGCTTGTCGGCGCGCACGTTGAAGCCGATGATCGCGGCTCCGCTCGCATGGGCCAGAATCACATCGCTCTCGGTGATGCCGCCGACACCCGACTGTAGTATCTGTACGCCCACCTCGTCGGTGCCGAGCTTCAACAGCGCGCCCTGGATGGCTTCCGCGGAGCCTTGCACGTCCGCCTTGATGACGAGAGGAAGCAACCGCTTCTCGCCAGCTTCGCGCGTTTTCAGCAATTGGTCGAGTGTCTGGCGCGACACCGCTGCCTGACGCGTCTCGCGCCGTTTGCGGGCGCGGTATTCGGTGACTTCGCGGGCGCGCGCCTCGGAATCCACCACGGCGAATTCATCGCCCGCTTCGGGCGCAGCCGAGAGGCCGAGCACTTCCACCGGCATCGCCGGACCCGCGCTCTCAACCGTTTCGCCGCGCTCGTTCTGCAACAGGCGCACGCGGCCCCATTCGGAGCCCGCCACCACGATGTCGCCGACCTTCAGCGTGCCGCGCTGCACCAGCGCGGTCGCCACCGGCCCGCGGCCGCGGTCGAGCTTGGCTTCGATGATCGCCCCTTCCGCGGAGCGGTCGGGATTGGCCTTGAGGTCGAGCACTTCGGCCTGCAAGAGGATCATCTCTGCAAGCTTCTCGAGATTGGTACCCTTCTTGGCGGAGACCTCCACGGCGATGGTCTCGCCGCCCAAATCCTCCACCTGGATTTCGTACTGCAGGAGTTCGGTCTTGACCCGCATCGCATCGGCGTTGCCCTTGTCGATCTTGTTGATCGCGACGATGAGCGGCACATGCGCCGCCTTGGCGTGGGCGATGGCTTCCACGGTCTGCGGCATGACGCCGTCGTCGGCGGCGACGACCAGCACGACCAGATCGGTCACCTTGGCGCCGCGCGCGCGCATGGCGGTAAAGGCGGCGTGACCCGGCGTGTCGAGGAAGGTGATCTTCTGGCCGGTCTTGAGCTGCACCTGATAAGCACCGATATGCTGGGTGATGCCGCCCGCTTCGCCGGCCACGACGTCCGTCTTACGCAGCGCATCGAGCAGCGAAGTCTTGCCGTGATCGACATGGCCCATGACCGTGACGACGGGCGGACGAGACTTCAGGCTGGTCTCGACGTCGGTGCCGCCCTTCAAGCCTTCCAGCACGTCGGATTCGGCGACGCGCTTGACGGTGTGGCCGTATTCGGCGGCGACCAGCTCAGCGGTGTCAGCGTCGATCACGTCATTGACCGTCGCCATCATGCCGTTCTTCATCAGCACTTTGATGACATCGACCGAGCGGCGCGCCATGCGGTTGGCGAGCTCGGCCACGGTGATGGTTTCGGGAATGATCACCTCGCGCGGACCGACGGGGCCGGCGGCCTGCGTCTGCGCACCCTTGTTCACACGCTGCAGATGGCGGCGGTAGGACGCGACCGAGCGCATGCGTTCGTCGTCGCCGGACAGCGCTTTGGTGACCGTGAGCTTGCCGCGCCGGCGATTGTCTTCGCCCTTCTTGGCGGCCGGCGCCTTGGCCGGCGCCTTGGCGCCCTTCTTGCTGACGGTCTCTTCTTCCTCTTCGGCAACGAGGCGGCCGCGGCGCGACGTTTCCGCCGGTGCTTTGGCGGCGGTGCTGCCGACGGGTTCTTCTTTCTTTTCCAGCCGGCGCGAGGCTTCTTCTTCCGCATGCTTGCGCGCCAGTTGTTCGGCGGCCTTGCGAGCCTCTTCCCCGGCCTTGCGTTTCTCGGCGGCGGCGCGCTCACGCTTGAGGCGCACATCTTCATCGGCGCGCCTTTTGGCATCTTCTTCGGCGCGTTTGCGGGCCTCTTCCTCATGCACCCGCGCGTCGGCCAGAGCGGCGCCACGGCGGGCTTTTTCCTCGTCGGTCAACTGGCGCAGAATGACGCCGGCGCGCTGGGAGGCGGTCGGGGCGACGGGCGCGGCAGGAGCCGGCAAAGCCGTCTTTGCCTGCACGTCCTTGGCATGAGTCTTGTCGGCGGCCTTGCCCGGTTCGACGCGCGTGCGCTTCTTCTCGACCACAACCGCCTTGGTGCGGCCATGGCTGAAACTCTGCTTGACGGTGGACGTCTCCGTCTTCTTCAGCGACAGCGTCTTGGACGGGGCGTGACCCGCGCGGCGCGTGGAGGTTTCGTCTGTATCGCTCATACGTTTCTTTCGTTGCGAGCAGGGCTCAAATCTGCCGTTTCGTCCGCCGCCGGTCGCACGCGGAACCCTTTCAGCCTTGCGGAATCGAAGATCAGCCGCTCTGCCAAAGGGCCGGGTTTAACGGCGGCATGTATCACATTCTCGCGCCCCAGCGCCAAGCTCAATTCGGCGCGGGTGAGGCAATCGATTGTTTCGATGCGCAAATCGCGCGCAGCAGCAGCTGAAGCGAGCTTTCGTCGTCCGTCGGCCGCACCTTCGCTCGCCTCCACCAGAACCCGCGGAGGCGGTTTCGTGTCCAGTGCGCGCGACACGTTGTCGAAGCCCATCACCAGCAGACCGGCGCGGCGCGCCAGACCCAGATCGGACTGCATGCGGCCCGCCAGCCTCTTTTCCACCCTGGCCGGCAAATCGGGCGCGGCCTTGACGGAGGCCTTTGCCGCCTTGGCAAAATCGTTGCGGGCGATGGCTCGCGCGAGGATGGTGCTGTCGGCCGTGACCCACAGGCCGCGGCCCGGAAGCTTGGCCTCGATATCGGGAACGATGTCGCCTTCGGGACCGACGACGAAACGGACGAGCTTCTCCTCCGAGCGCACTTCGCCCGTCGCGATGCAGCGACGCTCGCGCCCCTCGTCCTTTTTCGCCGCCCTTGCCGTCACGCGATGCCTTTCTCCGTGGTTCCGCTCGTTGCCTCGGCCGCTTCTTCTGACGCTTCTTCGGCCGGCTCTTCCGGCAACTCCTCAATCCAGCCCGCCTTGACGCGCGCCTTCATGATAATGGCGTTGACCTCGTCCGCTCCAAGATCGAAATTCTCCAGCGCGCCCGCGACGCGAACGCGTTCCTTGTCCTTGGTCTGCTCGTAGTAGCCGATGAGATCGTCGGTGGCGCAGCCGGCCAGATCTTCCAGCGTCTTGACTCCGGCTTCGCCCAACGCCACGGCCATGGCCGGGGCAACGCCTTCCACCTCCAGCACTTCGTCGGTGACGCCCAGCGCGCGGCGCTTGTCGTCGAGTGCCTTATTGCGCGCCTCGATGAATTCCAGCGCGCGGTTTTGCAGCTCCTGCGCCGTCTCCTCGTCGAAGCCTTCCACCGACGCCAATTCCTGGAGCGGCACGTAAGCCACGTCTTCGATTTCGGCGAAGCCTTCGGAGGCCAGCAATTGGGCGACGGTCTCGTCGACGTCGAGCGAATCCATGAACAGCTTGGTGCGTTCGGCGAATTCCTTCTGCCGGCGCTCGGATTCCTCGGCCTCGGTCATGATGTCGATCTGCCAGCCGGTAAGCTGGGAGGCCAGACGCACATTCTGTCCGCGCCGACCGATGGCCAGTGAAAGCTGTTCGTCGGGCACCACGACTTCGACGCGATGGGTGTCTTCATCGAGCACCACTTTCGACACTTCCGCCGGCGCCAAGGCGTTGACGATGAAGGTCGCGGCTTCGGGAGACCAGGGAATGATGTCGATGCGTTCGCCTTGCAGTTCCTGCACCACGGCTTGCACGCGCACGCCGCGCATACCGACACAGGCTCCCACCGGATCGATCGAGGAATCCTTGGAGATCACCGCGATCTTGGCGCGGCTGCCCGGATCGCGCGCCACGGCGCGGATTTCGATGATGCCGTCGTAGATTTCCGGCACTTCCTGGGCGAACAGGCGCACCATGAACTGGGGATGGCTGCGCGACAGGAAAATCTGCGGTCCGCGGGTCTCGCGGCGCACGTCGTAGATGTAGGCGCGGATGCGGTCGCCAGTGCGGAAATTCTCGCGCGGGATCATCTCGTCGCGGCGCACCACGCCCTCAGCGCGGCCGAGGTCCACCACCACCGAGCCGAACTCCGAGCGCTTGACGATGCCATGGACGATCTCGCCGATGCGGTCCTTGTATTCCTCGTACTGGCGTTCGCGTTCGGCGTCGCGCACCTTCTGCACGATCACCTGCTTTGCGGCTTGCGCGGCGATGCGCGAGAAATCGACCGGCGGCAAGGTCTCGGCGATGATGTCGCCGACCTGGGCGGCCGGGTTGCGGGCGCGGGCGTCCTCCAGCGAAATCTCGATCTTGTCGTTGTCCACCAGCTCGACGACGTGCAGATAGCGCGAGACGTGGGTTTCGCCGGTCTTGGGATCGATCTCGACGCGAATTTCGTTCTCGCTGCCGTAGCGCGCCTTGGCCGCGCGCTGCATCGCCTCCTCCATCGCGCCCAGCACGACAGCCTTGTCGATCGACTTGTCGCGGGCGACCGCGTCGGCAATCTGCAAGAGTTCAGTTCTGTTTGCGGCAATCGCGGCCATGTCATCTGCTCCTAAACAGTATCGTCGAGGTCATTGCTTTCTCGCTTTCAGATCTTCCTGAATCAGTTTGTCAGTCAGCACCAGCTTGGCGTCCGCGATGGCGCGGAAAGGGAATTTGAGGCGGTCGCCCGCCGCCGCCATCACCACATCGTTGCCGTCAAGGCCCAGAAGCGTGGCGCGGAAGCGCTTGCGCCCGTCCTGGGGCGCGATGAGTTCGATCTTGGCCTCATGGCCCGACCAGCGCGCGAAATCGGTGAGCCTTGTCAGCGGCCGGTCGATGCCGGGCGAAGAGACCTCCAGCTCGTAATCGCCCTCGATCGGGTCCTCGCGTTCGAGGAACTCCGACAGCGCATGGCTGAGCGTGATGCAATCATCCACGTTCATGCTGCCGTCTTCGCGTTCGGCCATCACCTGCAGCGTCTTGCGTTTGCCGCCCATCAGCCTGAGGCGCACCAACCGGAAGCCCGCGGCCTCCACGACCGGGACAATGATCGGCTCCAGATGCGACAGCGCCGTGAGAATACCTTGTCTCCTCGTCATGGCCGCCCTTCGAGGCGCGGCCGTCACGGTGAGGTGCGAGCGAAGCTCGCCTCGAACCACGGCCGCGCACCTCAGGGTGACGCAAGTCTTCTTCCCGCGGCGGTCTTCTTAGACCGTCACACAACAGAATTCTGTTGTCTGGGATGGCTGGGCTTGTACGACGGCAAAAAGCGGAAGGCAAGCCGCGAATGCTTCCGATTCTCTTATTTGGACTTCTCGGGAATGGTCACGGTGACTTCCTGGGGTTGGGCCGCCGCCTGTTTGGGCTTCTGGTAAAGCCCGGCGAACGGCGAAGGCCCGAACATCAGCCAGAGAAAGCCCGCCAAGAACACCAAGGCAACGGCGAGGGTGCCGATGTCGCCCAAAGGCATCAGACGGAATTTTTCGTTATCTTGATCGTCGTTCATGCCGCCATTTTACCCTTTCGCACACAAAGGAGATAGGCCGGGGGGCCGTGCAGCGCCTTGGCCTCGTAGCGGGTTTGCGGCCAGCTCGGCGGGCGGATTTCCCAATCCGCGGCTGAGCGCGCCGTCCAGGCGAAGCCCGGGTGCGCCATCAGCCGTTCCAACGTCCAGGCGACATACCCCGCATCGTCGCTGGCGATGCGAAGTTCGGCGCCAGGCTTCATCACGCGGGCTAAAGCGTCCAGCATCTCCATCTGGACGAAGCGGCGTTTGTGATGGCGCGTCTTGGGCCATGGGTCGGGAAAGAGGATGAACACGCGGCCGAGCGAAGCATCGGGCAAGGCTTCCACGATGTCGCGCGCGTCGCCTTCGTGGATGCGGATGTTGGCATCCTCTTCACCCTCTCCCCCGATGGGAAAGAGGGAAATCTTCGACAACAGCTTCGCCACGCCCGCTTCGTAAGGCTCAGCGCCGATCAGGCCGACGCGAGGATTTGCGCGCGCCTGTTCGAGCAGATGCTCACCGCCGCCGAAGCCCACTTCGAGCCAGACATCGTTTACATCCGCCGCAAAATACGCTTTCGGGTCGCGGCCCGGCTCAAGCGGCAACGCGAGCTTGGGCAACAGCGTGCGCCGCAGTTCTTCCTTGTACGGAGAAAGTTTCGGCCCCTTGCGTCGCCCGTAAAGCAAGCGGCGACGGCGCGTGTCGCCGACAGGCGAATCAAAAGGCGCGTTTGAGCCCATCGACGAGATCGGTTTTCTCCCACGAGAAGCCGCCTTCGGCATCGGGTTCGCGGCCGAAATGTCCGTAGGCGGAGGTTCTCGCGTAGATCGGCTTGTTGAGCCCCAGATGCTCGCGGATGCCGCGCGGCTTCAGGCTCATCAGTTCCTGGAGGACTTTTTCGAGCTTCGTTTCGTCGACCTGGCCCGTGTCGTGCAGGTGGACATAGAACGACAGAGGGTCGCTGATGCCGATGGCGTAGGAAATCTGGATGGTGCAGCGATCGGCCAGCCCCGCCGCCACCACGTTCTTCGCCAGGTAGCGCGCCGCATAGGCCGCGGAGCGATCCACCTTGGTCGGGTCCTTGCCGGAGAAGGCGCCGCCGCCGTGCGGTGCAGCCCCGCCATAGGTATCGACGATGATCTTGCGCCCGGTCAGTCCGCAATCGCCGTCCGGTCCGCCGACCACGAAGGCGCCGGTGGGATTGATGTGCCAGACGGTGCCCGCGTTGATCCAGCCTTCGGGCAGCGCCTTGCGGATATAGGGCTCCACCACGTCGCGCACATCGTTCGAGGTCATGCTCTCGTCCAGATGCTGGGTGGAGAGCACGATCTGCGTCGCCTCGACGGGTTTGCCGTTCCGATAGTGCACCGTCACCTGACTCTTGGCGTCGGGACCGAGCTTGGGCTCCTTGCCGGCTCGGCGCGCCTCGGCCAGGAGCTTCAGAATCTTATGGGCGTAATGGATCGGCGCCGGCATTAGCACCGGCGTCTCGCGGCAGGCATAGCCGAACATGATGCCCTGGTCGCCCGCCCCTTCGTCCTTGTTGTCCTTGGAGTCCACGCCTTGCGCGATGTTGGGCGACTGGGCGTGCAGCAGCACTTCCACATTCGCCGCCGTGTGGTGAAACCCCTCTTGCTCGTAGCCGATATCGCGCACGGCCGCGCGCGCCGCCGCCTCGACCATCTCGGAGTTGATGGCCTTAGGGCCGCGCGTCTCGCCAGCGATGATGACGCGGTTGGTGGTGGCGAGCGTTTCGCAGGCCACGCGCAAGTCCTTTACCGGAAAGCCGAATTTTGGACCTTCGCGGAAGAACAGATCGACCACCTCGTCTGAGATGCGATCGCAGACCTTGTCGGGGTGTCCTTCGGACACGCTTTCGCTGGTGAAAAGATAGCTCGACCGCGCCATACCAAACCTTTCACTCGAAAAACCGGTGACTCCTTGCAGGGAATGCCCCTGGGGTCAACCATCATATGCAGTTTTTGACATATGTTCAGCCGTCGCGGCGCCGCAGGCCGAGGAGTAATTTTACAGAATGAACCGCGACAAATCCTGATCCTTGGCGAGGTCTTCCACCCGCGCGCGCACATAAGCCCCATCAATGACAAGCTTCTCGCCCTGTCGTTCGGCGGCCGAGAAACTGATTTCGTCGAGCACGCGTTCCATGACGGTCTGCAGCCGGCGGGCCCCGATATTCTCCACGCTGGCGTTCACCAGGGCAGCAATGTCGGCGATGGCGCCGATCCCGTCTTCGGTGAATTCGAGCGTTACGCCTTCGGTGTCGAGAAGGGCGACGTACTGCTTGATGAGGCTGGCTTCGGGTTCGGTGAGGATGCGCTGGAAATCGTCACGCGTCAGAGCCTTCAGCTCGACGCGGATCGGCAGGCGGCCTTGCAGCTCCGGCAGCAGGTCCGACGGCTTGGCGGCGTGAAAGGCGCCAGACGCGATGAACAGGATATGGTCGGTCTTCACCTGGCCGTGCTTGGTGGCGACCGTCGTACCTTCGATGAGCGGCAGAAGATCGCGTTGTACGCCCTCGCGGCTGACGTCGCCGCCGCCGCGGAATTCGGAGCGCGCGCAAATCTTGTCGATCTCGTCGAGGAAGACGATGCCGTTGTTCTCCGCCGCTTCGATGGCTTCGCGCAGGATTGCGTCCTGGTCCAGCAGCTTGTCGGCCTCTTCGGCGAGCAACGGCGCGTGGGCTTCGGCGACGGTCAGGCGCCGCGTCTTGGCGCGCCCGCCGAAGGCCTTGCCGAAGATGTCGCCCAGATTGACCATGGAGATCTGCGCGTTCGGCATGCCGGGAATCTCGAACGCCGGCAGGCCGCCGGCGTCCTTCATCTCGATCTCGATCTCTTTGCTGTCGAGTTCTCCCGCACGCAAGGCCTTGCGAAAGGATTCGCGGCTAGCGCCGCTGGAACTTCCGGCCAGCGCATCGAGCACGCGATCTTCCGCGCGCGCTTCGGCCTGGGCTTCCACATCGCGGCGCTTTCTGTTGCGCACCTGGGCGATGGCGATTTCCAGAAGATCGCGGACGATCTGCTCGACGTCGCGGCCGACATAGCCGACCTCGGTGAATTTGGTCGCTTCCACCTTGAGGAACGGAGCCTGGGCCAGTTTCGCGAGTCTTCTTGAAATCTCGGTCTTGCCAACGCCGGTCGGCCCGATCATCAGGATGTTCTTGGGCAGCA
>JBEKMG010000012.1:0-104502 GCA_050008635.1 Rhizomicrobium sp. | reverse complement strand
ACAATGTTTCGATCGACGTCGAGTTGATCGTGCCGATCGCGATGGAAGAGAAGCTGCGCTTCGCCATCCGCGAAGGCGGCCGCACCGTCGGTTCGGGCGTCGTCGCTAAGATCATAAAGTAGGGACCGGTTTTCGGCGGTCCGAGAGGCCGTTTTCGGAGAGAGCACATGCAAGGTCAAAATATCCGCATCCGGCTTAAGGCCTTCGATCACCGTATCCTCGACAATTCGACGCGGGAAATCGTCAACACGGCGAAGCGCACGGGCGCGCAGGTGCGCGGTCCCATTCCGTTGCCCACGGGCATCGAGCGCTTCACCGTGAACCGCTCCCCGCACATCGACAAAAAGAGTCGCGAACAGTTCGAAATCCGGACTCACAAGCGCCTCCTCGACATCATCGATCCCACACCGCAGACGGTCGACGCGCTGATGAAGCTCGATCTTGCGGCCGGTGTCGACGTCGAGATCAAGCTTTAAGGAGCAAGCGCGATGCGCACAGGCGTCATCACGCAGAAGGTCGGCATGACACGCCTCTTCTTGGAGGACGGTCGACACGTGCCCGTCACGGTTCTGAAGCTAGATGGCTGTCAGGTCGTATCGACGCGCAACGAGGAGAAGGATGGCTACACGGCCGTCCAGCTCGGTTCGGGCTACGCCAAGACGAAGCGTCTGGCCAAGTCCGAACGCGGCCATTTTGCCAAGGCGGAGGTCGAGCCCAAGAAGAAGCTCGCCGAATTCCGCGTAGATGCGGCCAACCTTCTGGAAGTCGGCGATATGATCCAGGCGGATCATTTCGTGGCCGGGCAGAAGGTTGATGTCACCGGCATCACCATTGGCCGCGGTTTCACCGGCGCGATGAAGCGCTGGAACTTCCGCGGACTGGAAGCCACCCATGGTGTGTCGATCTCGCACCGCTCGCTGGGCGGCACGGGCGGCCGTCAGGATCCGGGTAAGACCTTCAAGAACAAGAAGATGCACGGCCATTACGGCGTCGACCGCGTGACCACGCAGAATCTCGAAATCGCGAAGGTGGACGTCACACGCGGCCTGATCATGGTCCGCGGCGCGGTGCCCGGCCACAAGGGCGGCTGGGTGATGGTGCGCGACGCCGTCAAGCATCCGCTGCCGAAAGAGGCGCCGGTGCCCGCATCGGTGAAGAAGGCCGAGAAGGCCAACGGCAACGCGGCCGCTCCGGCCGAGAAAGCGGAGGGCTGACCATGAAGGCCAAGGTCCTCAATCTCGACAACAAGGCGAGCGGTGAGATCGATCTCAACGATGCGATCTTCGGTCTTGAGCCGCGTGTCGATCTGATCCAGCGCGTCGTGGTGTGGCAGCTCGCCAAGCGGCGCGCCGGCACGCACAAGGTGCTCACCCGCGGCGAAATCAACCGCACTAAGATGAAGGTTTACAAGCAGAAGGGCACCGGCCAGGCCCGCCACGGTGCGCGTTCGGCGCCTCTGTTCGTGGGCGGCGCCAAAGCGATGGGTCCGGTGCAGCACAGCCACGCGTTCGACCTGCCCAAGAAGGTTCGCGCGCTCGGCCTCAAGCACGCCTTGTCGTCAAAGGCCAAGAATGGCGCCATCGTGGTTCTGGACGAAGCCAAGGCGAAGGCGATCAGGACCGGCGATCTGGCCAAGCGCTTCAGCAAGCTGGGTGTGGAAAGCGCTCTGGTGGTCGACGGCGCGTTCGAGAAGAATTTCGCGCTTTCCGCCCGCAACCTCGTGGGCGTATCGCTGGTGCCGGCGGCCGGCCTCAACGTCTACGACATCATGAAGCGCGACAAGCTCGTGCTGACGACCGCCGCGGTCAAGGCGATCGAGGAGCGTCTGGCATGAACACGCATCACGACGTCATTCTTTCGCCGGTCATCACCGAAAAGGCGACCAAGCTGTCGGAAACCAATCAGGTGGTCTTCCGCGTGACGCTCGGCGCCACCAAGCCGGCCATCGCCAAGGCGGTGGAGGCGCTCTTCAAGGTCAAGGTGAAGGCGGTCAACACGGTTCGCGTGAAGGGCAAGAAAAAAATCTTCCGCGGCACGAAGTTCACGCGCAGCGATTTCAAGAAAGCGATCGTGACCCTCGAAGAGGGCCACCAGATCGACATTACGACGGGGCTGTAAGATGGCGCTCAAACAATATCGGCCCACCACGCCCGGTCAGCGCCAATTGGTGCTCATCGACCGTTCCAGCCTGCACAATGGCCCGCCGGTCAAGGCGCTCACCGAAGGCCAGACCAGGAACGGTGGCCGCAACAATACGGGGCGCGTCACCGTGCGATGGCAGGGCGGCGGACACAAGCAACGTTACCGCATCATCGACTTCAAGCGGCGTAAGTTTGACATGCCGGCGATGGTCGAGCGCCTGGAATATGATCCCAATCGCACTTCGTTCATCGCTCTTATCAAATACAAGGACGGCGAACTGGCCTATATCCTCGCTCCGCAGCGTCTGGCGGCCGGCGACACGGTTGTCTCCGGCGACAAAGTGGACGTGAAGCCCGGCAACGCCATGAAGCTTTCGGCGATGCCTATCGGCACGATCATTCACAATATCGAGATGAAGCCGGGCAAAGGCGGACAAATCGCGCGTTCCGCCGGAACCTATGCGCAGTATCTCGGCCGCGACGCCGGCTACGCGACGCTGCGACTGAATTCGGGCGAAGTGCGCCGGGTGCGGTTGGATTGTATGGCGACGGTAGGCGCGGTGTCGAACCCCGATCACATGAACGAGGTCATCGGCAAGGCGGGCCGCAATGTCTGGAAAGGTAAGCGTCCGAATGTTCGCGGCACGGCCATGAACCCGATCGACCATCCGCACGGCGGCGGCGAAGGCCGCACTAAGGGCGGCCGCAATCCGGTCACGCCTTGGGGCAAGCCGACCAAGGGCGCCAAGACGCGCAAGAACAAGCGTACCGCGAAGAACATCGTGCGTTCGCGCCACGGCAAGACGACGCAAGGACAGTGAGATGACACGTTCGGTTTGGAAGGGTCCCTTTGTCGACGGCTATCTGCTCAAGAAAGCCGAAGTCGCGCGCGATTCGGGCCGCAAGGATGTGATCAAGACCTGGTCGCGCCGTTCGACAATCCTGCCGCAGTTCGTCGGCCTCACGTTCGGCGTCTACAACGGCAAGAAGCACATTCCGGTGCTCGTGACGGAAGACATGGTCGGGCACAAGCTCGGCGAGTTTTCGCCGACGCGTACCTTTCACGGCCATTCTGGCGGCGGCGACAAGAAAGCGAAGAGGGCGGAATAATGGGTAAGGATGCACGCGCCCGCGTTCTCGCCGATCATCAGGCCAAGGCCATCGGCCGGATGATCCGCGTCTCTCCGCGCAAGCTGAACCTCGTCGCGCAAACGATCCGCGGCAAGAAGGCGGAGGCGGCGCTCAACGAGCTGACCTTTTCGCCGAAGCGCGTCGCCAAGGTGGTGAAGAAGATCCTACAGTCGGCGATCGCCAACGCGGAAAACAACCACGACCTCGATGTCGACGATCTGGTGGTGAGCGAAGCCAGCGTAGGCAAGAATATCGTGATGAAGCGGTTTCATGCGCGCGCGCGCGGCCGCGGCGCGGGAATCGAGAAGCCCTTCAGCCAGATCACCATCGTGGTCGAGGAAAGGCGCGAGAAGAAGGCGCCCGCTAAGGCCGAACCGGTGGTGGCCGCCGAGGAAAAGAAGGCGGGCAAGCCAAAGAAGAAGGCGCCGAAGAAGAGGGCGCCGGCGAAGAAACCGGCAGCGAAGAAGCCGGCAGCGAAGAAGTCAGCGCCCAAGCGCGCGAAGGAGAATGCGTAATGGGTCAGAAGGTCAACCCAACCGGCCTCAGGCTTGGCATCAACCGCACCTGGGATTCGCGCTGGTACGCGGGCAAGAAGGAGTACGGCAAGCTCCTTCAGGAAGACATCAAGATCCGCAACCATCTGTGCGATCGCCTGAAGCAGGCGGGCGTCAGCCGCGTCGTGATCGAACGGCCGCACAAGAAGTGCCGGATTACGATCCATTCCGCTCGTCCCGGCGTGGTTATCGGCAAGAAGGGCGCCGACATCGAAAAGCTAAGGAGCGACGTGCAAAAATACACCTCAGACGAAGTGCATCTGAACATCGTCGAGATTCGCAAGCCCGAAATCGATGCCAAGCTGGTGGCTGAGAACATCGCCCAACAACTTGAGCGCCGCGTGGCCTTCCGCCGAGTGATGAAGCGCGCGGTCCAGTCCGCAATGCGTTTGGGTGCGCAGGGCATCCGCATCAATTGCGGTGGCCGCCTGGGCGGCGCCGAAATCGCGCGCATGGAATGGTACCGCGAGGGCCGAGTGCCCCTGCACACGCTGCGTGCCGACATCGATTACGGCGTAGCAACGGCCAAAACTACCTACGGCACTTGCGGCGTCAAGGTCTGGATCTTCAAGGGCGAGATCATGGAGCACGATCCCATGGCTGTCGAAAAGCGCCAGGCGGAATCCTCGGATCAAAGCCGCAGCAGCAGTCAGCGTCCAGCAACGCCCGCGTCGGCATCGTAAGTTTGGAAGAACGTCGTCATGCTTCAACCGCAACGCACCAAGTTCCGCAAGCAGCACAAAGGGCGCATCCACGGCCCCGCCAAGGGCGGCACCTCGCTCAATTTTGGTTCTTACGGGCTGAAGGCTCTGGAGCCCGAGCGGATCAATGCGCGCGAGATCGAAGCCGCGCGCCGCGCCATCACGCGCGAGATGAAGCGCGCGGGCCGCGTCTGGATCCGCGTCTTCCCGGATGTGCCCGTGTCAAAGAAGCCCGCCGAAGTGCGCATGGGCTCGGGCAAGGGCGCGCCGGAGTTCTGGGTCGCCAAGATCAAACCGGGCCGCATTCTGTTCGAGATCGACGGCGTGGACTTGGCGACGGCCAAGGAAGCCATGCGGCTTGGTGCGGCCAAGCTTTCGATCGCGACGAGATTCGTCGCTCGCAGCGAGTGAGAAGAGCCATGGCCGAGAAGAAAACCAAAGCGAAAGCCGTTCCGAAGTCGAAGGCGAAGTCTGGGTCGAAGTCGAAGGCCCAGGAAGCCGCGGCTTCAGCGAAGGTTTCGTCCAAGGCGGACGATTTCCGCGCCAAGTCGGCCGACGAATTGGCTGATCAACTGGCCAAGCTCAAGAAGGAGCAGTTCAACCTGCGTTTCCAGCGCGCCAACGGCCAGCTCGAGAAGACCAACCGCATTCGCGTCGTGCGCAAGGACATCGCCCGCATCCAAACGATTTTGACGGAGCAGCGCCGAAAGGCCGGCTGAAGGACAGAAGGAACAGCAAAATGCCGAAGCGCGTGCTGCAAGGCGTCGTAGTTAGCGACAAGAACAACAAGACCGTGGTGGTAAAGGTGGAACGCCGTTTCACTCATCCGGTCATGGGTAAGACCGTGCGCCGTTCGAAGAAATACCACGCCCATGACGAAAAGGGCGAGTTCAAGATCGGAGATGTCGTGCGCATCCGCGAGTGCCGGCCGATTTCCAAGTTGAAGACATGGGAAGTGATCGAACGTTTGGCCGGGAATTAGGGCGAATGGGTATCGGGAGTAGAACGCAATGATACAGATGACGACCGAGCTTGATGTCGCCGACAATTCCGGTGCGCGCCGCGTGATGTGCATCAAGGTGTTGGGCGGTTCCAAGCGCCGTTACGCCGACGTCGGCGACACGATCGTGGTCAGCGTCAAGGAAGCGATTCCGCGCGGTCGCGTAAAGAAGGGCGAAGTGCTCAAGGCCGTCGTCGTGCGTACCGCCAAAGGCGTGCGCCGGCCGGACGGCAGCCTGATTCGCTTCGACGGCAATGCCGCGGTGCTGGTGAATCCGCAAGGCGAGCCGATCGGTACACGTATTTTCGGACCGGTCACCCGCGAACTGCGCGCCAAGAACCACATGAAGATCATTTCGCTGGCGCCGGAGGTGCTCTGATGGCTGCGAAGATTAAGAAAGGCGACCGCGTGATCGTCACCACCGGCCGCGACAAGGGCAAGAAAGGCGAAGTGATCAAGGTGTTTCCCAAGGAATGTCGTGCGCTGGTTTCCGGCGTGAATACCGTCAAACGGCATCAGCGCCAGACGCAGCGTCAGCAGGGCGGCATCGTCAGCAAGGAACTGCCGGTGCATCTGTCGAACCTCGCCCATGTTGATCCCAAGTCCCGCACGGCGACGCGCGTCGGCTGGAAGATCCTGGGTGACGGTCGCCGCGTGCGCTTTGCCAAGAAGTCCGGTGAGGTCATCGATGTCTGAGGCAGGAAAAGAAAAGGCCGCAAAGGCGCCAAAGGGTGGCAACCCGATGGAGAAAGCCAGGGCCGACGCCAAGGCGGATAAGAAAGCCTCGAAGAAGCGCGAGGAAAAATCGGCCGGCACGCAGATCACGGTCGGCGAGACCGCACGCGACCCTAATTACACGCCGCGTTTCAAGAAGCGTTACGACGAAGTCATCCGCCCAGAGATGATGAAGCAGTTCGGCTACAAGAACCCGTTACAGGTTCCGAAGATCAACAAGATCGTCGTGAATATCGGCGCAGGCGAGGCGGCGGGCGACCAGAAGAAGATCCAGTCCGCGGTCAACGATTTGACGGCGATCGCTGGCCAGAAAGCCGTCGTCACGCGCGCCAAGAAGGCCATCGCGACCTTCAAGATCCGCAAGGACCTGCCGATCGGCGTAAGGGTCACGCTGCGTCAGGACCGGATGTATGAGTTCCTGGACCGCCTGGTCACCATGGCGCTGCCGCGGGTGCGCGACTTCCGCGGACTGAAAGGTACCAGCTTCGACGGCCGCGGAAATTATGCGTTGGGCCTCAAGGAACACATCATCTTCGTCGAAATCGACTACGACAAGACGGAGAACGTGTGGGGCATGGACATTATCATCAACACCTCTGCGAAGACCGACACGGAAGCCAAAGCGCTTCTCAAGGGCTTCCAGTTCCCGTTCATGAATTAAGGCGAGGCGTCATGGCGAAGCTTTCCCAGATCAATCGTAACAAGAGGCGCGAGAAGATGGTGGTGCAATACGCCGCCAAGCGCGCGGCGCTGAAGGACAGGGCTGAGGACATGAGTGTCCCGCCTGAGGAACGCTTCGCCGCCAGACTGAAGCTCGCCAAGCTGCCTCGCAATTCGTCGAAGACGCGCGTCAAGCATCGTTGCGATCTGTCGGGACGTTCCAAGGGTTATTACCGCAAGCTCAGGCTTTCGCGCATTGCTTTGCGTGAGCTAGCGAATTTCGGCCAGATCCCTGGCATGACCAAGGCGAGCTGGTAAGGAGAAACGGGAATATGGCGATTACCGATCCCATTGGCGATCTTCTATCGCGCATCAGAAACGGCCAGCTTCGCGGACTGGCGAAGATCAAGTCGCCGAACTCGAAGTTGCGCGTGCGGCTGCTCGACGTCTTGCAGGCGGAGGGCTTCATCCGCGGCTATGCCGAAGTCGAATTCAACACCGGCGCGCGCGAGCTCGAGATCGAACTCAAATACCACGAGGGCCGGCCCGTCATCCGCGAACTCAAGCGCGTGTCAACACCGGGGCGTCGGGTCTATGCGTCGGTGACGGAACTGAAGCCGCATCGTCAGGGACTTGGCGTGTCTATCGTCTCGACGCCGCAGGGTGTGATGACGGACACGACCGCACGGGAAAAGAACGTGGGCGGAGAAATTCTCTGCCAGGTGTTCTAGGAGAAGACCATGTCGCGTATCGGCAAGAAACCGGTTGCGTTGCCGAAAGGGGTTACGGCCTCTGTCGAAGGCAAGACCGTGAAGGTGAAGGGCCCCAAGGGCGAGTTGAACGTCATGCTGGTCGAGGAAATCGACGCCAGCGTGGATACAAACGGCGTCACGTTGACTCCACGCAAGGACATGGAACGCGCCGCGCAAATGTGGGGCCTGTCGCGCACGCTGGTGAACAATCTGGTGCAGGGTGTGACCAACGGCTTTTCGGAGAAGTTGGAAATTCAGGGCGTCGGCTACCGCGCGGCCGTACTGGGCAAGAACCTCAACCTGCAGCTCGGCTTCAGCCACGATGTCCTTTATCCGATCCCCGCTGGCATTACGATCACGTCGGAAAAACCGACCATGCTGACGGTTTCCGGCATCGATAAGCAACTGGTCGGTCAGGTTGCCGCGGAAATTCGCGCCTATCGCCCGCCGGAACCGTACAAGGGCAAGGGCGTGCGCTACGCTGGCGAGTATGTCCGCCGCAAGGAAGGCAAGAAGAAATAGCCATGACGAAGAATCTCTTCGATCGCCGCAAGAAGCGCACGCGCTTCCGCCTCGTGCATAACGCGGGCGGCCGTCCGAGGCTTTCGGTATTCCGCTCGGGCCGGCACATCTATGCGCAGGTCATCGACGACAAGGGAGGCGCGACGCTGGCCGTCGCTTCGACCAACGAGAAGGAAGCCAAGCTTGCCAAGTCCTGGAACGTCGCGGCAGCCGCGGCGGTCGGCAAGAAGATCGCCGAACGGGCGATCGCCAAGGGCGTCAAGCAGGTCGTCTTCGATCGCGGCGGGTACATCTATCATGGGCGCGTGAAAGCGCTGGCGGATGCCGCTCGCGAGGGCGGTCTGGAATTTTAACGGAAGGAACGGCACGTGGCGCGTGAAGGCAGGGACCGCGGCGATCGCGAAGAGCGCGACAGCGAATTCGTCGACAAGCTGGTTCACATCAACCGTGTGGCAAAGGTGGTGAAGGGCGGGCGGCGCTTCGGTTTCGCGGCGCTCGTTGTTGTCGGCGATCAACGCGGCCGCGTCGGCTTTGGTCACGGCAAGGCGCGCGAAGTGCCGGAGGCCATCCGCAAGGCGACGGACGCCGCCAAGCGCGCGCTGATCCGCGTGCCGTTGAAGGACGGCCGCACGCTGCATCACGAAACCCGCGGCCATCACGGCGCTGGCAAGGTTCTGGTGCGGCCCGCTCCGGCCGGTACCGGCATCATCGCTGGCGGCCCGATGCGCGCCGTGTTCGAGGCGCTGGGTGTAGGCGATGTGGTGTCGAAGTCTTTGGGCACCTCCAATCCGTACAACATGGTGCGCGCCACCTTCGACGCGCTGAAGCACCAGCAGTCTCCGCGCATGGTTGCCCAGCGCCGCGGTCGCTCCGTGGCCGAGATCATCTCGCGCCGCGAAGGTCAAAAGGGCGCCGAGGCGAGCTCGTAAGGAACCAGACGATGGCCGAGAAGAAAACCGCAGCGAAGAAGACCGTGACCGTGCGCCAAATACGGAGCGCCAACCGCAAACCCGCAATCCAGGCGGCGACGCTGAAAGGGTTGGGCTTGGGCAAGATCCGTCGTACCCGCACGTTGGAGGACACGCCCGCGGTACGCGGCATGATTCGCGCCGTGGCGCACCTTGTCGAGATCGTCGAAGAAAGCAAATGACATGAAGCTCAACGAAATCTGCGATAATCCGGGCGCGCACAAGCGCAAGGCGAAGCTCGGGCGCGGCTCGTCCTCCGGCCTGGGCAAGACCTCCGGTCGCGGTGTTAAGGGTGCCAAGGCTCGTACCGGCACCAAGGTTTACGGCTTCGAAGGCGGCCAGATGCCGCTGCACATGCGCCTGCCCAAGCGCGGCTTCAACAATATTTTCGCCAAGGATTTCGCGGAAGTGAATGTCGGCCGCATCCAGAAGGCGATCGACGAGAAGAAGCTCGACGCGTCCGGCAAGATCGGCCTGGAAGCGTTGAAGAAGGCCGGCCTGATCGCCAAGAGCCGCGACGGCGTGCGTCTGCTCGCCAAGGGCGAGATCAAGGCCAAGCTCGACATCGAAGTTGCCGGGGCGTCGGCGAGCGCCGTAGAAGCGGTGGAAAAGGCCGGCGGCTCGGTCACGACGACCTTCAAGAAGAAGGTTTATATGAATAAGAAGGGTGCGCCGGGCAAGAGGGCGCAGCGCCGCGTGAAATCGGCGGAAAAACGAGCCGCGCGAGGTGGATAGACCAAACCGCTTGTATGTTTCGACAAGCTCAGCATGCGGGCGTAAACATCTCCTCGCCCTGGGCTTGTCGAAGGGTGAGGCCGACCCGATATAAAGTCGGTCGCGAGTCGGGAGTAGACGATGCCCTCAGCAGCCGAACAATTGGCCGCAAACTTCAATTTCAGTTCCTTCGCCAAGGCGAAGGAACTGCGCCAACGCGTCTTGTTTACCTTGGGCGCGTTGATTGTCGCGCGCCTTGGCACCTACATCCCGATGCCGGGGATCGACCCCGCTGGCATGGCCCATTTCATCAATACGCAAGGCGGTGGACTGCTCGACGTCTTCAACACTCTGGCGGGCGGCGCCGTGCAGCGCATGGCGATCTTTGCGCTCGGCATCATGCCTTACATCTCCGCCTCGATCATCATGCAGTTGATGACGACGGTGTTTCCGGAACTGGAGGCGCTGAAAAAAGAAGGCGCAGCCGGGCAGAAGATCATCAACCAGTACACGCGCTACGGCACGGTCGGGTTGGCTGCGGTGCAGGCATTCGGTATCGCCATCGGCCTGGAGCACGCCCAGGGCATCGTCCTGGACCCGGGCATGTTCTTCCGCATGAGCGCGGTGGTGACGCTTACCGGCGGTACCATCCTCTTAATGTGGATCGGCGAACAGATCACCAGCCGCGGCGTCGGCAACGGCATTTCGCTGATCATCTTCGCGGGCATAGTGGCGCGTTTTCCGCAGATCGTGGGTCAGGCTCTGGAATCGGCGCGCACCGGCGCGATGAACCCGTTGCTGTTGATCTTTTTTGCGGCGTTTGCGGTCGCGCTGGTCTGCTTTATCGTCTTTATGGAGCGCGCTCAGCGCCGGCTGCTGGTCCAGTATCCCAAGCGGCAGGTCGGCCAGCGCATGTTCGGCGGCGAGTCCTCGCATTTGCCGCTCAAGCTCAACGTCTCGGGCGTGATCCCGCCGATCTTCGCGTCGTCGATTCTTCTGATGCCGATGACGATCGCTTCGTTCAATGCGCAGACCATTCCCGACTGGCTGCAGACCATCGTCACCTATATCAGCCGCGGCCAGCCGCTTTATCTTTTCCTCTACGGCGCGATGATCATATTCTTCGCATTCTTCTACACCTCCATCGTCTTCAATCCGGGAGAGACGGCCGAGAACCTGAAGAAATATGGCGGCTTCATTCCCGGCATCCGGCCGGGAAAAAAGACGGCCGATTACATCGATTTCGTCCTCACCCGCTGTACTGTGGTTGGCGCTCTCTACCTTGCGATCGTGTGCCTTATTCCTGAGTTCATGTACGAAAGCTACAACATGTCGTTCGCGCTCGGCGGAACGTCGATTCTCATCGTGGTCAGCGTGACCATGGACACGGTGGCGCAAATCCAGAGCCATCTGATCGCGCAGCAATATGAGGGGCTGATCAAGAAGGCCAAGCTACGGGGAGCGCGACGTTGAATCTTGTTCTTTTCGGACCGCCAGGCTCGGGCAAGGGGACACAAGCGAGAATTCTGCAAGAACGCCGCGACCTGCCGCAGCTTTCCACCGGCGACATGCTGCGCGCGGCCATCGCCGCCGGCACCGAGCTTGGCAAGAAATGCAAGGCGATCATGGATTCGGGCGAGCTGGTGCCCGACGAGATCGTGGTCGGCATCATCGCCGAACGCTACGACCAGCCGGACTGCGCCAAGGGCGCCGTGTTTGACGGATTTCCCCGCACCATTCCCCAGGCCGAATCGCTGGACGCGATGCTGAAGGCCCGCGGCCGTCAGATCGATCTGGTGATCGAGCTGAAGGTCGACGATGCGGTGCTGATCGGGCGGGTCGAGCAGCGCATCAAGGAGAGCGGGGGTGTCGCCCGCGCCGACGACACGCCCGAAACCCTCAAGAATCGGTTGGCGGTCTATTACAAGAACACCGCGCCGCTGATCGAATATTACAAGAAACAGGGAAAGCTTGTGACCGTTGACGGCATGGCACCGATCGAGGAGGTCACCAAGGCTATCGCGGCCGTCCTGGACACGGCTGGCCGGAGGGGATGTCTGGGATTGGGGTAAGCTTGGAGAAACTCCGGGCGTCCTGGAGCTTGGCCAGTTGACTGGGGTGCGCGCATTAATATAATCCGCGCCCTTGCGGCCGATTTCCCTGGAAAATTCCGGCTTTTGACACCCTTTCTGCCAAGTGGCGCATGGGGTTTCGCCAGGATCGTACGTAAGAAGGTAATGTAATAAATTCAAGGCCTTAAAGGCATTCGGAGAAACTCGTGGCACGCATCGCCGGCGTCAACATTCCTACCCAGAAGCGCGTCCTGATTGGCCTGCGCTACATCCATGGGATTGGCCCGGCCAAGGCCAAAGAGATCTGCGACAAGGTGGGCATCGCCCCCGAGCGCCGGGTCCACGACCTGACTGACGCCGAGGTCATCCAGATTCGCGAGGTGATTGATCGCGACTATCTCGTGGAAGGCGATCTGCGCCGCGAAGTGTCAATGAACATCAAACGGCTGATGGATTTGGGCTGTTATCGCGGCCTGCGTCACCGCAAGAGTCTGCCCGTTCGCGGGCAGCGTACCCATACCAACGCGCGCACGCGTAAAGGTCCCGCCAAGGCGATCGCCGGCAAGAAGAAGGTGATAAAGTAAATGGCTCCTCCCGCTGCAGGTAAAACACCCCGCGCCCGCAAGAAAGAAAAGAAGAACGTCGTCGTGGGCGTGGCGCACGTCGCCGCGACCTTCAACAACACGATCATCACGATCACGGACGGCGCCGGTAACGCGATATCCTGGTCGTCGGCCGGCATGATGGGCTTCAAGGGCTCGCGCAAATCGACGCCCTATGCCGCCCAGGTTGCTGCCGAGGACGCCGGCAAGAAGGCCGTCGAGCACGGCATGCGTACCTTGGAGGTGGAAGTGAGCGGTCCGGGATCGGGCCGCGAATCCGCGTTGCGCGCGCTGCAGACCGTCGGCTTGGTCGTCACATCGATCCGCGATGTAACGCCCATCCCGCATAATGGCTGCCGGCCGCCCAAGCGCCGCAGAGTGTAAAAGTTTTGGTTCGGAAAAGCGTACCCGTCGAACGAAATGGGCGTGATCCGACGCGTCCGGGAAACGATGAGGCAACATGTTTCAGAAGAATTGGCAGGAACTGATCAAACCGCAGAAGCTCCGCATCGATGCGGGGCATGACGCCGGCCGCTCCGCGACCATCGTCGCCGAGCCGCTGGAACGCGGCTTCGGACTGACGCTTGGCAACGCGCTTCGCCGAGTGCTGTTGTCATCGCTGCAAGGCGCGGCGGTCACCTCGATCCAGATCGATGGCGTGCTTCACGAATTCTCGTCGATCGCCGGCGTGCGCGAGGACGTAACCGACATCGTGCTCAACGTGAAGCAGATCGCGTTGCGCATGCATGCCGAAGGTCCCAAGCGGCTGACGCTGAAGGCGAGCGGCCCCGGAGAAATCACGGCGGGCCAGATCCAGGCCGTCGCCGACGTAGAAATCCTCAATCCCGACCTCGTACTCTGCACGCTGGACGAAAAGGTCGATTTCCGCATGGAACTGACGGTGGCGACCGGCAAGGGTTACGTCCCCGCCGACCGCAACCGTCCGGAGGACGCGCCGATCGGCCTTATGCCGGTCGACAGCCTGTTCTCGCCGGTGAAGAAGGTCTCCTACAAGGTGGAGAACACCCGCGAAGGCCAGATTCTCGACTACGACAAGCTGACGCTGACGGTGGAAACCAACGGCGCCATCGCGCCGGACAATGCAGTCGCCTATGCCGCCCGCATCCTGCAGGACCAGCTTCAGGTCTTCATCAATTTCGAGGAACCGCGCGAGCGCATCACCGAAGAGGCCAAACCCGATCTGGCCTTCAACCCGGTGCTCCTCAAGAAGGTGGACGAGCTGGAGCTTTCGGTGCGTTCGGCCAACTGCCTGAAGAACGACAACATCGTTTATATCGGCGATCTCATCCAGAAGACGGAAGCGGAAATGCTCCGCACGCCGAACTTCGGCCGCAAGTCGCTGAACGAGATCAAGGCGGTGCTCGCCGAAATGGGCCTGCATCTCGGTATGGAAGTGCCGGGCTGGCCGCCGGAGAATATCGAAGACCTCGCCAAGCGTTACGAGGACCAGTACTAATTTATGAAAGTAGTATGTCATGCGCCATCGTAATCAGGGCCGCAAGCTCAACGTAACGTCGTCTCACCGCACGGCCATGTTCGCGAACATGATGGCCGCGCTCATCAAGCACGAGCAGATAAAGACGACGTTGCCCAAGGCTAAAGAGCTTCGCCCGGTGGTCGAAAAGTTGGTGACGCTGTCGCGTCGCGGCACGGCCGACCTGCATGCCCGCCGCCAGGCGCTCTCACAGGTGCGCGACGCCACGCAAGTCAAGAAGCTGTTCGATGTGATTGGGCCGCGCTACGCCGGCCGCCCCGGCGGCTATACGCGCGTGCTCAAGGCGGGCTTCCGCCACGGCGACAACGCGGCGCTGGCGATCATCGAGTTCGTGGATCGTGATCCCGAAGCCAAGGGCAAGGATTCCGGACCGGTGATCGTTTCTGAAGAGGAAAAAACGGAGGAGTAATCCTCCGTACAGATTCACACACGATATTCGGGGCGGCCCGGCTCCGCCCAAGGGCTCCGCCGCGGCAAGAGAGACTCTCTTGGCGCGCCGAAGCATTAGCGAAGGCGGCTCGGCGACGAGTCGCCTCTTTGTGTCTTGGGGAGTGAGATCATGAACCGTTCTTCGCTGTTGGCCGCCGCGGGCGATTTCGCGTTCGGCGTCGCCGTGTATGTGTTGGTTCCCTCTCTTGCACCGGCGGAAGCGGTGCCAGCCACTCCTATGGTCGCGATGGATTCGCCTGCCGCGGCGGCCGGAAGAGTTCCCCATGCAATGAGCGAGGTGCAGCTCACCTTCGCGCCGGTCGTCAGGCGCGTGGCGCCCGCCGTGGTCAATGTCTATTCGCGCAGCGTCGTCCAAGCGCCGGCAATGAATCCGCTCTTCAACGACCCCTTCTTCCAGCAGTTCTTCGGCAGTCCGCAAATGCGCCAGCGTGTGCAGCAATCGCTGGGTTCGGGCGTGATTGTGCGTTCCGACGGGCTGATCCTGACCAACAACCACGTCATCCAGGGCGGACAGGATGTCGTCGTGGCGTTGGCCGACAAACGCGAGTTCAAAGCCAAGGTGATCCTAGCGGATTCGCGCACCGATCTCGCGGTGCTGAAGATCGATACGCATGGCGAAAAGCTGCCGACGGTCGAATTCGGCGATAGCGACAGGCTGCAGGTCGGCGATCTAGTGCTCGCCATCGGCGATCCGTTCGGCGTCGGCCAGACCGTGACAATGGGCATCGTCTCGGCGCTGGCGCGCACTGAAATCGGCGCCTCGAACGCTCAGTTCTTCATCCAGACGGACGCCGCCATCAATCCGGGTAATTCGGGCGGGGCGCTGGTGACGACGGACAGCAAGCTCGCGGGCATCAACACGGCGATCTTCTCGCGCACAGGCGAATCGATCGGCATCGGCTTCGCCATTCCCGCCAATCTGGCGCGGCGCGTCGTCGATGGCGCGACCAGCGGCGGCGTGAAGCTTCCCTGGATTGGCGCGGACGGCCAGGCCGTGACCGGCGATATCGCCGAGAGTCTGCATTTGAGCCGGCCGCAGGGCGTGTTGCTGAAGGACATTTATCCGGGCGGCCCGGCGGCGCGGGCAGGGTTGAAAACCGGTGATGTCGTTTTGTCTGTGGACGGCGTCTCCGTGAGCGACATGCAATCGCTTAATTACCGCGTCGCCACGCATAAGCCGGGCGATGTGGTGCGGGCGCTGGTCTCGTCCCACGGACGTGTCTTCGACGCGGTCATCAAACTGGCGCTGCCTCCGGAAAACACGCCGCGCGATGCCGCGACTATCGGCGGGCGCAACCCGCTCACCGGCGCGCGGGTCGAGAGTCTGTCGCCAGCCGTGGCCCTCGACCTTCAGATGGACCTGATGGCCAAAGGCGTGGTGATCCGCGCGGTTTCGGCGAACACGCCGGCAGCCGGTTACGGCTTCCAGCCGGGCGACGTCGTCCGTTCGGTGAACGGACAAGCCATGACCAGCGTGGGCCAGTTGAAGCACGCGCTCGATGCGGCGGGGGGACACTGGGCGCTTGCGATCGACCGAGGCGGGCAGCGGATGAACCTGACCGTGGATGGATAAGTCCGTTCAGCTCTAGTCGGAGGCGATTACTCATATGCCACGCGACGAGTTCGGAGCGAGGACATGTCCGACAGGGCACGCGCAATGTACGCCTGAAGACTGAGGCTGAGGCGCCCGGTACGAACCAATCCGCTGCAATCGTCCATTACGTCTGTATAATCTCCCCAACCGTGGCACACCGGGCAGACAACCATGTGGTCGCTGCCAGTACTCACCGAGAGGAGTTCAGCGTCACAGGAGTGGCACTTCACTCCGTGTCTGATGAACCTGATCATGGTACAAGGCCTCCTTGACTGTAACTTGTATGCCACACTAGATGCCGGAATGCAACATGTCTGACCTCTTCGAAGCCGGCGGATTGCCGAACGACGCGCCAAGGCCGCTGGCAGACCGGCTGCGCCCCAAGACGCTGGCCGAAGTGGTGGGCCAGGATCATCTGATTGGGCCCGAGGGTCCCATCGGCCGCATGGTGGCGGAGAACCGCCCGCATTCCATCGTGCTGTGGGGCCCGCCGGGCACCGGCAAGACAACCATCGCGCGGTTGCTGTCCTCGGCGTTTAAGCTGCATTTCGAGCAATTGTCGGCGGTGTTTTCCGGCGTCGCCGACCTGAAGAAATCGTTCGACGGCGCGCGCACGCGCCGCAAGATCGGGCAGGGCACGCTGCTGTTCGTCGACGAAATCCACCGCTTCAACCGCAGTCAACAGGACAGCTTCCTTCCGGTCGTGGAGGACGGCACAATCGTCCTGGTCGGCGCCACCACCGAGAATCCGTCTTTCGAGTTGAACGGTCCGCTGCTTTCGCGCGCGCAGGTGCTGGTATTGCGCCGGCTCGACGATGCGGCGCTGGAAACTCTGCTGCAGCGCGCAGAGGCGCATTACGGAGAGAAGCTGAAGCTCACCGGCGACGCGCGCGAAACCCTGCGGGCCATGGCGGACGGCGACGGGCGCTACCTGCTCAACCTTGCCGAGGAAGTGGCGGCGCTGAAGATCGTGAAACCGCTCGATCCCGCCGCGCTGGTGACAGCCGTGCAGAAGCGCGCGCCGCTCTACGACAAGAGCCGCGAGGAGCATTATAACCTCATCTCGGCGCTGCATAAGTCGATCCGCGGCTCCGATCCCGATGCGGCGCTCTATTGGCTGGCGCGGATGCTGGCGGGCGGCGAACAGCCGCTTTACATCTTGCGGCGGATGGTGCGCGCCAGCGTGGAGGACATCGGGCTGGCCGATCCGCAGGCCGTAGTGCAGGCGCTGGCCGCGAAGGACATGTACGATTTTCTCGGCAGTCCGGAAGGCGAGATCGCGCTGGTGCAATGCGTGCTCTATCTCGCCAGCGCGCCAAAATCGAACGCGGTCTATGTGGCGCACGGCGCGGCGATGCGCGCGGCCGAGGAGCACGGCTCGCTGATGCCGCCGGCGCACATCCTGAACGCGCCCACCAAGCTGATGAAGAATCTCGGCTACGGCAAAGGCTACGAATACGACCACGAGGCGGAAGAGGGTTTTTCCGGCCAGAATTATTTTCCCGACGGCATGGCGCGGCAGCATTTCTATCGGCCGAAGGAAACCGGCTTCGAGCGCGAGATCCAGAAGCGGCTCGACTATTGGGCAAAGCTGCGGGTGAAGAAGAGCGGGGAGTAGAACGCGCGCCAAGAACTCCGCAACGCGGCTTCTGCCTTCGCGCTGCGCGCTTCCGCCTACGCCCTTTGGGCTTCGGCGGACAGCTCGGCAAGATAATTGTTTTCGTGAAAAGCAACGGGGCCCCTCCCCCCGATTCCACTTTTTTTGAATTCAATTCCCTGAAAGGAGAGGTTTTGCCTGCGATTTCCGCCGCTTGTATGCATAACGACACCATCCTTCAACTCGCATTTTGCGGCACCTGAGCCGCTCCGGACGGAACGAATACGGCGGCGCGTACTCGCACGCCCGACTTCGCTCGGCTCGTTACGCCGAACGTCGCTGGACGCCGATTGAATCCCGCGGAGCGGACGGTCCGGACCGCCCCCTCGATGGGATGCAACGGGGTGGACGTAGGAATGAAATCCGCCGATTCAAGAGGGCAGCGGGAAATTTAATGCAAGAGAAAGGGAAGCAATATCGTCTGTGTGCGGATGGATCATAATGACTTGTGCCGGACGCCCTTCCAAGGGTCCGCTTTGCGGCAAGAGCGGACCAACGCATCAGCCATCTTCCGATGACGGTTTGGGACCGATGACGACCTTCGAGGACGGCAAAAGATATATCGCGACCTGTCTCGTTCTCGGGATTGCCGGCAACGGCTGCAATTCCAGGAACTGGCGGTGTCGGCGTCCGCCGCGGGATGATATCGTGCACTCCGGCGGCCGAAGGAAGATGATCATGAGGCTGACAGTCGGCGCTGCGTTCGCGGCCGTGGTTGCCCTGGCACCCCCCGCCTGTGCGGCTTCGGATATGGCGGGCTGCCTAAGGCTCACCGGCCAGGACGCCGTCACCCGCTGCACTCAAACTTTGCAGTCCACGGGTTCCGTGCCGCCTGCACGCCGCGCCGAACTCCGCTTCGCCCGGGGCAACGCCTATTTGTCCTTGCAGCGCTACCAAAACGCGGTCGACGACTTCACTGCGGTGATCGAACTGGACCCGACATCAGGCGGCGCCTATGTCGATCGCGGCGTCGCCTACCACCACCTGCGCCAATATGAACGCGCCATCCTGGATTACGATCGGGCGATCGCATTGAACTCGGATCTTTTTGCGGCCTATTACAACCGTGCCCTGTCGTACTTCCGCCTTGGCCGCTTTGCCGAGGCGTGGAAGGACTTCGACGATGCTGTGAAGCGCAATCCTGGCGAGGCGAAGGCGTTGTACGGCCGCGGCCTCAGCAAGGTGCGCTTAGGCGGGAGCGGCGATGTCGACTTCGCGGCGGCGAAGCGGCTCGATCCCGATATCGCGGACAAATTCGCGCGCGAGGGCCTGACGCCCTAAGAATCGCCTCTCCGAACGAGGAGACCAGCTTCGGCGATCTGCAACCGAACTTCCGCTCTTGGCGCATTGCGGAAGTAGGTGAGCGAAGGCTGCGCCCTACTGACCGCCGTTCTTCGCAATCCACGCCGCGAAGGCTTCCATGAACTGGCCGAGGAACTTGCGCGTGCCCTCGTTGACGAGCTTACCGCTGGCGTCGAACAGTTTGTCCGCGCCACCGATATAGGCCTCGGGCTGCGGCATGGTCGGGACGTTGAGGAACACAAGCGACTGGCGCAGATGATGGTTCGCGCCGAACGCGCCGATGGCTCCCGGCGAGACGCTGACCACGGCGCCGGGTTTGCCGTTCAAGGCGCTATGCCCGTAAGGCCGCGAAGCGATGTCGATGGCGTTCTTCAGAAATCCTGGAACGGACCGGTTGTACTCGGGCGTCACAAACAGCACCGCATCGGCCGCCTTGATCCGGTCGCGGAATTGCGTCCACGGCTGCGGCGGATTTGCATCGAGGTCCTGGTCGTACGGCGTCAGATGACCGATCTCGACGATGCTCAGCTTGAGGGACGGCGGCGCGACCTCCGCCAGCGCGTGTGCCGTCTTGCGGCTGAAGGACTCCTTGCGCAGACTACCGACCAGGACTGCCACATCATAAATACCGGCCATGTTGCATCCTCAACGATTAGGCGCTGTGCCTGTTGTGCCCCCTTCGATCGCGACGCTTACGCTTGCTCGGCACTTCCCCCGGGCTACGCCTTCAGCTTCGCCGCGGCAAGTGTGCCTCACTTGGCCCGCCGAAGCTTTAGCGAAGGCGGCCGCTACCCGCCTTCGCGGCTACTGCCGCTTCGGCGTGGCAAGCGCGGGGGCAGAAAGAACTCTACTGGCAAAGGTACGCGATTGGGTCCGCGGACTAACGCGGTGTTGAGCCGGAAAGCCCAAGACATTGCCGATAACTGGACTCGGCTCTCCGCCGCTGGGTTGCCATATCGAACCCATCGCCGGCAGCTTCATCCATATTAGCCTTGGCTACTTGTCGGCACCAATTATCAGACGCGGAAACTTGCGCCGCGGGAGGTGACGTTGGGGTCGCTTCGGCCTCGGCCGGAGCGGCTCTCGGCGGCGCGGCCTGCTCATCCGGTCCAAGCCCGACGTAAGACGTCGCATAGTCCCAGTCGGCGTCACTACAACCGCAGAGCAGGAGGCCGGCGAAAGCTGCGACGATAACGCGAATGTTCATTTTAATGTCACTTCCAAAACCCATTGGACCCTAGCACGACTTCCTGACTTTGTGACTAGGGCGTTCTTTTCCAAATAGGCAAGATTGCCGCGCGCCCCCGACCCCAATCAGGCACGCGCGGACCAAGCTGCCTCTGGGGCCGCCGCTAGTTCCTATCTTCCCCATACCGCAGCACCTTGACCTTTTCGAGGGTGACAAGCCCGCTGCCCATCATCGTGTCCAGCACCGGCAGGAAGGTGCTGATCTTCTCCTCAGTGTCGACAATCTCGATCACCAGCGGCAGGTCCTCGGACAGCCGCAGAATCTTGGACGTGTGCAGGTGGCTGGAATGACCGAAGCCCATCGGGCCGCGCAACACCGTCGCGCCGGCCATGTGCATCTCGCGCGCCTTCAGCACGATGGCTTCATAGAGGGGCTTGCCGCGGCATCTGTCGGCCTCGCCGAAAAAGATGCGCAGCAGCACGGCGTCTTTGGGAAGTTGCATGGATCACGCTCCCTTGAGCTGGTTGAAAACGGCGGCCGAAAGCGAACCAAGCCAGACGCCCAGCATGCAGAGCGTCACGGAGCCCAGCATATTGCCGCCGGCGTAAAGCCATTCGCCATCGCGCATCAGGTTCAGCGTCTGCAGGCTGAACGACGAGAAGGTGGTGAAACCGCCGCAAAACCCCGTCATCACGAACTGGCGCGCCTCGCCGCTGACGAACAGCCGCCCGTCCGGGGCGGTCATGGTCCAAAAGAAGCCGATGATGAACGAGCCCGTGACGTTGATGATCATCGTGCCCCAGGGAAACGTCTCACCGAAAGCGTTCGCCACTAGGCCCGAGACGAAATAGCGGGCGATGGTGCCCAGCGCTCCGCCCAGGCCAACGACCGCATAAAGCTGAAAAGGCATTCCATGACTCCCGATACGGGGCGCAAATACGGCATCGCCGCATGGTTGCGCCCCTCGCAGCATCTTCATACGGTAGGAGTCATCAGCCGGAAGCGGTTTCGGGGAACCCCATCCCCATCGACCGCAAGCTAAGGGACAGCGGCCCGGAGCGTCAATTGAGCAGCGAAAACAAGACCGGCGGCGCCGTTGTGGCCCGCGGCGAAGATGGCATCAGGCTCGACCGCTGGTTCAAGCGCCATTATCCGGGGCTGGCGCATGGCCGGCTGGAAAAGCTGCTGCGCACCGGCCAGGTGCGGCTCGACGGAAAGCGTGTGAAGGCGAGCGATCGGCTGGAAGCCGGGCAGACGCTGCGGCTGCCGCCGCAGGTGGTCCATGGCGAATTCGAGGAAAGGCCGCGCGCGGCGCCGGCTAAGGGCGACAGCCTGGAACAGCATGTCCTTTACATGGACAGCACGGTCATCGTGTTGAACAAGCCGCCGGGGCTGGCGACACAAGGCGGGTCGGGACTATCCCGGCATGTCGATGGCATGCTCGATTCCCTGACGTTCGAGAAGAAGCAGCGCCCGCGCCTGGTGCATCGCCTCGACCGCGATACGTCGGGCGTGCTGGTGGTGGCGCGTACGGTTCCCGCCGCCGCCGCGCTGGCCAAATCGCTGGCCCAGCGCGATGCATCGAAAGTCTATTGGGCGCTGACCCGCGGCGTGCCGAAGAAGAAGCGCGGCACGATCAAAGCGGCGCTGGCGAAGGAAGGCGGTCACGGCCCGCACGGACGCGACGAGCGCATGGCTGTGGTAGAGCGCGGCGCGGACGACGCCAAGCATGCCATCACCGATTATGTCGTGCTGGGGCAGGCGGGCGAGGAATTCGCCTGGATTGCCGCTAAGCCCGTGACCGGCCGCACGCACCAGATCCGCGTCCATCTGGCGAGTCTGGGAACGCCTATCGTCGGCGATTTCAAATATGGCGGCAACGAAGCGCGCGGCAAGGGCGAGATCGCCGACAAGCTGCATCTGCACGCCCGCACCATCGATATCGCCCATCCCGACGGCGGACGGCTGCGCGTGACGGCGCCTTTGCCGGAGCATATGAAGAAATCGTGGGAGCTGTTCGGCTTCGATGCGAATGACGAGCGCGATCCCTTCACGAAAGCGCGCAAGCGATGAGGCGGTTCTATAAGGAGGTATCCGTCGGCGACGGGTACACCGTTCTCCTCGACGGCAAATCAATCAAAACACCCATGCGCAAGATGCTCGCATTGCCGACGCGCGCGCTGGCGGAGGCGATTGCGGAAGAGTGGCGCGGGCAGGGCGACAAGATCGCTCCCCAAACCATGCCGCTCACCAAGCTCGCCAACACGGCTATCGACCGCGTCGTTGGCAAGGAAGAACACGTCATTGGCCAAATCCTCGCCTACGCCAACGACCTTCTGTGTTATCGCGGCGAAGCTCCGGCCGATCTGGTCGCGCGGCAGAACGAGGGCTGGAATCCCCTGCTCGAATGGGCGGCCGAGCGCACCGGCGCTCGGCTGCTGACCCGAGTCGGCATCGTCCACATCGCCCAGCCGGTGGAGGCGCTGACGGCTTTGCGCAACGCCGTCGCGACTCGCGACCCGTTCACCCTGGCCGTGCTTCATGCCGCCGCGACGATTTGCGGCTCGCTGGTGCTGGCGCTGGCGCTAGCCGACGGGCGGCTCGACGCCACGGAAGCCTTCGCGCTCTCCCATCTGGACGAGCGCTATCAGGCCGAGAAATGGGGCACGGACGGCGAAGCGGAAAAGCGGGCGCGTACTCTGGCGGCCGAACTGGACGCTGCCGCCCGTTTCATGCGATTAGCGCAGCGTGAGGTCGAGAGTCCTCTCCCGGGGTAACAGCCATGAAGCACATCATCCACGAACTCGAAGAACGCCGCAGCCGCGCGCGGGCGGGCGGCGGCGAGGCGCGCATCAAAGCGCAGCACGCGCGCGGCAAGCTGACGGCGCGCGAACGCATAGAGCTGCTGCTCGATCCCGGCTCGTTCGAAGAGTTCGACATGTTCGTCGAGCACCGCAACAGCGAATTCCACGCCGAGAAGTCGCGCATCCCGGGCGACGGCGTGGTGACCGGCTGGGGCACGATCAACGGGCGCATGGCCTATGTCTTCGCCAAGGACTTCACGGTCTTCGGCGGCTCGCTGTCCGAAGCGCATGCCCAGAAGATCTGCAAGGTTCAGGACATGGCGGTGCAGAACGGCGCGCCGATCATCGGCCTCTACGACGCGGGCGGCGCGCGCATCCAGGAAGGCGTCGCTTCGCTGGCCGGCTTCGGCGAGATCTTCAAGCGCAATGTGCTGGCCTCGGGCGTCGTGCCGCAGATTTCCGTCATCATGGGGCCGTGCGCGGGCGGCGACGTCTACTCTCCCGCGCTCACCGATTTCATCTTCATGGTGCGCGACACCTCCTACATGTTCATCACCGGACCGGACGTGACCAAAGCGGTGACCCACGAAGACGTGACCCCTGAACAGCTCGGCGGCGCCAAGGTCCATACCACGAAATCCGCAGTCGCCGACGGCGCCTATGAGAACGACGTCATCTGCCTGGAGGAGATCCGCCGGCTCTACGATTTCCTGCCGCTCAACAACCGCGAGAAGCCGCCGCACTGGCCGACCGAAGACGAGCCTCTGCGCGAGGAGCCGTCGCTCGACACGCTGGTGCCGGAGAATCCCAACAAGCCTTACGACATGAAGGAGCTGATCCTGAAGGTCGCGGACGAGGGCGATTTCTTCGAGATCGGCGAGGCCTTCGCGCGCAACATCGTCACCGGCTTCGGGCGTGTGGAAGGCTCGACGGTCGGCTTCGTCGCCAATCAGCCGATGGTGCTGGCGGGCGTGCTCGACAGCGACGCCTCGCGCAAGGCGACGCGCTTCGTGCGCTTCTGCGATTGCTTCAACATCCCCATCGTGACCTTCGCGGACGTGCCGGGCTTTCTGCCCGGCACCGCGCAGGAGCACGGCGGCATCATCAAGCACGGCGCCAAGCTGCTGTTCGCTTATACCGAAGCCACGGTGCCGAAGGTGACGGTGATCACGCGCAAGGCCTATGGCGGCGCCTACATCGTGATGGCCTCCAAGCACCTGCGTGCGGACGTGAACTATGCCTGGCCGTGGGCGCAAATCGCGGTGATGGGCGCCAAGGGCGCGGTGGAGATCATCTTCCGCAAGGATATCGGCGATCCCGGCGCCATCGAGGCGCGCACCAAAGAATATGAGGAGAAGTTCCTAAATCCGTTCATCGCGGCGTCGCGCGGCTGGATCGACGAAGTCATCCGCCCGCACAACACGCGCAAACGCATCGCCGGGGCGCTGCGCATGCTACGCAACAAACAAGTGCCGCAGGTGTGGAAGAAGCACGATAATATACCGCTGTAGCTGACTCTTCAGTCGGTGTCGTTTCCTTTGGCCTGCCACTGAGATTTCGTCCAGTGGCAGGTCACTGAACGAGAAGGGGGCAAGCATGACTGATCAAATAGCCAGCCTCACGACCCTCACTATGAATCCGGCCTTGGACCAAGATCTGTCTTTCGACGAAATCGTTTTCGACGGAAAAGTGCGCTGCCGCAAGATAGGTCGCTGCGCGGTCGGCGGCGGCATCAACGTGGCGCGCGTGATGAAGCATCTTGGCGCCGACCCTTTGGCGGTCTTCCCATCGGGCGGCCTCTCCGGCCTCATGCTGGAACGGTTGATGGCGGCTGAAGCGGTACGCTACGAGTCCTTCGCAATTGCCGACGAGTGCCGCTCCAACATAACCGCCAACGAACGAAAGTCGGGCAATCAAATCCGCTTCGTGTTGCCCGGCCCCAGACTGGACGAAAAGGAATGGACCGCGGGCATCGAGCTGATGACCGCTGCGTCCGCGCGCGGCTACGCCGTGGCGAGCGGCAGCCTACCGCGCGGCGTGCCGTTGGACTTCTATGCCAGGCTTGCGGACAAGCTGCGCCTTTCGAGCGGCGCCAAGCTGGTGCTCGACACCTCCGGCCCGCCGCTCAAATACGCGCTCGATGCCGGGGTACATCTGGTCAAGCTGAACCTGAGCGAGTTTGCCGACCTGATCGGGGAAGGCACGCCCGATCGCGCGACCTGTCATGCGTCGGCAAAAAAACTGGTGACTGACGGCAACGCGGAAATCGTCGTCCTGACGATGGGTCCGGACGGTGCCATGCTGATTTCGCGAGACGTTTCGCTCTACGCCAAGGCGCCGCCGATCGGGGTGCGCGGTGCCATAGGCGCCGGTGATGCCTTTTTGGCGGTAATGGTGCTCTGGATGGCGAAAGGGCAGAGGCTGGATGAGGCTCTCCGCCATGCGGTCGCCGGCGGCGCTGCCGCGGCGCTTCCGCCGGACATCGCGTATCGTTTGCCGGACCCGGTCGCGCAACTTGCCCCGCAGGTTCACGTCGAAACACTGTGAGGCTTCGGAAGAATTGCGAAAACAATTGGGGTCAAACAATTAGGGCGCGATGCATAATGCCGCACGGGCTTGAACTCGGCTTCTGCGCTCACCATCTGACTTCGGTATTGTCGGTCTAAGGAGGCAACAAAAGCGAAAATCGCACGCCCGAAGTGAGCCTTGGGACTGGTCCGTGACTGGTCAGGCGCTGTTGCTGCACCTTTCGGAGATGGCAGGAAAGAAACGCAACCTACTGTATCGCAAGCAGAAAGCCGGTGTTTAGAACGATTCGAATTCAAAAAAATGATTCAAGGGGGGTACTCCCCTGGAATTTGAAGGTTCGAATGCTCCGCAAAGAACTTGGTAAGGTTGCTGCAATCCATCCAAGCTCCGATGAACACGGATAAGCGGCGACGCCACGGATGATAGCGACGGCCCCGAACATCCCTATCCTTTCCACCCCGCGCCTGATCCCCCGCGATCCCCAAGCGAGTAAGAGGTAAAGGGAAATGGTGATGAAACGGACGATCGGATTCGGCCGCGGATCGAACGATGTCGAAGCGCGGCTGTGGGCCAAGCTGCGCGAGTTCGACGAACTTGGCTATCGGTTCCGCAGGAAGGCGCCGTTCAAATCGTTCATCCTGGATTTCGTCGAGCATGACGCGTTGCTCGTCGTCGAACTCGACGACGGTCAGCCGGGCCAGCCGCAATCGCCGAATGTCGCGCGCGATCATATGCTGCGGGAGGCGGGGTACACCGTGCTGCGGTTCTGGAAGAGCGAAGCGGCGCACGATCTTGCAGGCGTGATTTCGTCGATCCGGCGGGTGCTGGAAGATCGACCCCCCGCAATCCTCCCTTCTGGCCCTTCGGGCAATCTTCCCCCACAAGGGGGGAAGAATTAGGACGGTGTTTTCCTTCCCCCCTCCGCCTTCGCCCTCCGGGCTACGGCGGACAAGCAAGGGGGGAAGGAGAAATCAGACCGGGACAATAATTCCGCTTTGATCAGAGAAAAAGATCATTGCCATACCCGGCACGTCCCCTAACATGCACCACCTTCTCAAGGGGGACCTTATTCATGCATTTTGCCCGCACTGTCGCTGTTGTCTTCGCCGCCGCGCTGCTCGCCGGAGCCGCTCCGGTCAAGTATCCCGGCCATCCCGTCACCAGCCCGGACATCACGGGCGCGGACGTGCTGGCGCGCGACAAGGCGATTTCCGACGACGCCTTCGAAGGGCGCGGGCCGGGCACCAAGAACGGCGAGGCGGCGGCTGAGTGGCTGGCCGACGAGCTGAAGCGCATCGGCGCCAAGCCGGGTAATCACGGCAGCTATTTCCAGAAAGTGCCGACGGTCGTCGTCGCGCTCGACGGTCCGAAATCAAACTTCGCTTTCGACACGCCGCAAGGAACGCTGGCGTCAAAATTCCCCGACGAGGTCACCTATTGGTCGCCGCAATACAAGAGCAGCGAAGTGAAGATCGCGAATTCGCCGCTGGTTTTCGTCGGCTATGGCGTCGTGGCGCCGGAATATGGCTGGAACGATTACGCGGGCATCGATGTGAAGGGAAAGACCGTCGTCATCCTCATCAACGATCCGGGCAACGAGGACGCCAATCCCGATCCGAAGTTCTTCAAGGGACACGCGATGACCTATTACGGCCGCTGGACCTATAAATACGAAGAAGCCGCGCGCCAAGGCGCCGCCGCCGCCATCATCGTCCATGAAACCATCCCGGCCGCTTACGGCTACCAGGTGGTGCGCAATTCAAATACCGGCAACAAATCCTGGCTGGAAGCGAAGGACAAGAACGCCTCCATGGCGCCGATCGAGGGCTGGATCACGCTGGATACGGCGAAGGATCTCTTCAAGCGCGCCGGCCTCGATTACGAACAGGAGAAAGCCGCCGCCAACCAGCGCGGCTTCACGGCGGTGGCGATGAACGGGGAGACGTTAAACGTCGACGCCGTTTCGCACATCTCGCATCTCACCACGCGCAACGTCGTCGGCATCATCCCCGGCTATAAGCACCCGAACGATTATCTGATCTACAGCGCGCATTGGGACCATTTCGGTGTGAAGCCGGAGCTGCCCGGCCCCGACAAGATCTACAACGGCGCCGTCGACAACGGTATGGGCGATTCCATGGTCCTCGAACTGGCCGAAGCCTTTGCCCACGATCAGAAGCCGCAGCGTTCCATCGCCTTCATCTTCTGGACGCTGGAAGAGCAGGGGTTGCTCGGCTCCGAGTATTTTGCCGAACATCCCATCTGGCCGCTCGCGCACACCGTAGCAGCCATCAATTTGGACGCCGATCTGCCGGAAGGCGCGACGCACGACATGACGCTGTCCGGCAACGGCGAAACCGAACTGGAGGATTATCTCGCGGACGCGCTGAAGACGCAGTACCGCGTGATCACGCCCGATCCCGAGCCCGAAAAGGGCGGCTTCTTCCGCTCCGACCATTTCAGCCTGGCGAAGCATGGCGTGCCGGCCATCACGCCCGGCTCTGGCGTCGATCTCGTCGTGGGCGGCAAGGTGGCAGGCATGGCGCTGCGCGACGATTATCGCGTGCACCACTATCATCAGCCCTCGGACGAATTCCATGCCGACTGGGACACAACCGCGATCGTGGAGGATCTGAGGGCGCTTTATATCGTCGGCGACACGCTCGCCAATGACAACGCCTGGCCGAACTGGCACGCGGACAGCGAATTCCGCGCCGCGCGCGACAAGGTCGTGGCGGGAAAACACTGACGGAGCATTCGATCGCTGACGTCCTCGACATTCCCGTTCTCGAGACCGCGCGGCTGAGGCTGCGTGGCTATCGGCTTGAAGACTTCGAGGATTTGGTGGCGGTGTGGTCCGATCCACAGGTGACCCGGTTCATCGGCGGCAAGCCATCCACACGCGAAGAGGTTTGGGCGCGGCTGCTGCGCCTTGTCGGCCATTGGGCGCTGCTGGGCTATGGTCTGTGGGCGGTCGAGGAAAAGGAAACCGGCGCGTTTGCAGGCGGCATCGGTTTTTTCGACGGCAAGCGCGACATCGAACCTTCGCTGGAGGGTATGCCCGAATTGGGTTGGGTCCTTTCGCCGCGCACACACGGCAAAGGCTATGCGACGGAAGCAGTGCGTGCCGCACTTGCCTGGGGCGATGCGCATTTCGGCAAGGTCAGGATGGCTTGCATCATCGCGCCCGAGAACCGCGCCTCCATCAGGGTCGCCGAAAAGTGCGGATTCCGTGCCTGGCGGAATACGATCTACGAGAACGATCCCACGATCATTTTTGTGCGCGACGTGCCCTGACGCTCAAATTTGTTTGACCGCCTTTGCCGCCAGCGCTCCCACCCGTTCGGCGGTGCGTTCGATGTGAACCAGCCGGCGGCGCAGCGAGATCATCGCGTTGGCGCCTCCAAGATTTTCGCCGCGGGTTCGCCGCGACAGCCGTATCGCGGGGGCATCCTTCGCGTCGGGCGCGCCAAGCGAAAGGGCCACGTTGGTCCGCGCCGCCTCCAGCAAGGCGTCGGTGGCTGCCGGCTCCAGCTCGCTCGCCCGCATGCGGAACAGCACGCGCATGGAAGCGAGATCCGAAGCGAACAGATAATTCGCGCCCAGCAAATCGTTCAGCGCGACGAGGGCGCGCCTGTCGATCTGCGGCTCGTCGACCAGCCGGCGCACGGTCATGGAGAGGTTGGCGGTGGCGTCGTGTGCCTGCTTGCGCGCCAGGCGATAGACTTGGTCGTTGCGGATGCGGGCCAACGCCAGGGCGGCATATTTGCGATCGGCGTTCACTTTCGCGGTCACGAGCTTGCCCACGTTGCGCCATTCCCAGCTCGGCAGCAGGAAACTGAACAGCCAGGCAAGAGTGGCGCCGACCAGCGTGTCGAAGATGCGTTCGAAAAAGACGGCCCCGGTCTCGGGCGCCATGAAGTGCAGTGCCAACAGCGCGGTGATCGAAGCCGACAAAGCGGTGACGCGAAAATCGACCGTGGCGAAGGCGTGCGCCGAACCGACGGTCACCAGCATCGGCAGGAACAGCCAGCCTTGCCCCATGGTGTGCACCAGTATCGCCGCGACCACGCAGCCCAGGATGGTGCCCACGATGCGGTCGTTGCGGCGCTGCTTGGTGATGCTGTAGCTGGCGCGCATGATGAGCATCGTCGTCAGCAGCACCCATCCGCCATGCACCATGTGCGGCAAGACGACCGTGAGCAGGTAACCGCAGCTCATCGCCAGGGTCAGGCGGATGGCGTAGCGCATCACCGGCGAGGACAGCGTCATCTGCGCCAGCAGCAGCTTCGGATTCATGCTTTCGATCTGCATGAACAGCGAGAGGTCCACTTTGGGCAGTTTCGCTTCTGCGGGGTCCGCGGCGTTGATGACTTCGGTCAGCCGTCCGAGGCGCGAAACCGTTTGCGCCAGCTTGTGCCAAGTGGAGCGGAACGCGGACAGCTCCAGAGGTTCGCTGCCGCTGGCCGCCGCGCGCTCCAAGCGATGGACCTCTTCGCCGATCGCCTGCAACTGGCTTTCGTGTCCGGCGAAGGCCACCGCCGCGCCGGGCGTCACCAGTGCCAGCGCCAATTCCTGTGCGTTCTCGGCGATGTCGGCGATCAGCGCGCCGAGGCGGTGCAGGAGATGACGATGGACGGACTGCCGCAGCGTCTCGATGTCGGCGTCGCTGGACAGGATAAAGTCGAAACAGTCGAGCAAGGTGATCAGTGCGGCCATCCACCGCATGCGGTTCGCTGTCCGCTTGCCGGCGAAGATCATGTCGCGCGCCGCCTGCAGCCGTTCGACGAAAACCGCATGCGCTTCGATGAGGCCTTGCTGCGCCAGGCGCGGGCGCGCCTGCGGATCGTAGAGTTCCGATTTCGCCGCGACATAGGCGCCGAAGGCCCGTATGGCTTCGCCGAGGAACAGCTTTCGGTTGCGGTCGTCGAGGACGGCGCCCATCAGCAAGGCGAAGCTAGCATAGCCGATCCCGCCCGCGGCGAAGATCGCCGTATGCCACCACATGGGGGTGGAGCCGGGCGCCATCATGCCGAACAGCAGCGCCAGCACCGCAGCGACGCCCAGCCCGATGGCGCGCCGCCCGTAGGCCGAAATCAATCCTGTTACAAAGCTCATGGCTGCGACCAGCGGCCCCATCAGCCAAGGCGAATCCAGGGCGAGGATGGTCAAGACGGTCAGCGCCATCGTCCCTCCGATCGCCAAGGCGAACATCCGCGTCTTGATCCTCAGCGGGCCCGGCTGGTCGACCACGCTGGCGCATAGCGCCCCGGTGGCGGCCTGAATGGCGATGTAGCGGCCGAAGAACAGGGCCGCTCCCAGCCCCACGACGGCCATTCCTAGGGAAACCGCCATGCCGTTCTCGATATGGATGCGGAACAGGGCAACGCCCAGGCGGCGCGGAATGGTGAACAGCGCATGCTTCGTTTGCATGGGTTTACCTGAGCGCCGGGACCTCCTAAAAGCAACCGCAAAAGCCGCCGCTCCTGCCCGGGGAAAGCGTGTTCAAGAAAATCCTGATCGCCAATCGCGGCGAAATCGCCTGTCGAATCATAAAGACCGCACGCCGTATGGGCATCGCCACCGTCGCGGTCTATTCCGATGTGGATAGGGACGCCCTGCATGTCGAGATGGCCGACGAGGCCGTCCGCATAGGGCCCGCGCCTCCCGCTCAATCCTATCTGCGCGCCGGTGCGATTCTGGAAGCCGCTCACGCCACGGGCGCCGAGGCCATCCATCCCGGCTATGGCTTCCTTTCGGAGCGCCAGGCATTTGCCGAAGCGGTGACCAAGGCCAACGGTCTGACTTTTATCGGGCCGAGCCCGGAAGCCATCGCCGCGGTGGGCGACAAGATCCAGTCCAAGAAACTGGCGCAGTCCGTGAAGGTCTCCACCATTCCCGGCTTCGTCGGCGAGATCGTGGACTTGGCGCATGCCAGACAGATCGTCGAGGAAATCGGCTATCCGGTGATCGTGAAGTCGTCGGCCGGCGGCGGCGGCAAAGGGCTGCGCGTCGTGCGCGCCGAAAAGGAATTGCTGCAGGCGATCCACTCCTCGCACAACGAGGCGCAGGCCAGTTTCGGCGACGACCGTCTGTTCATCGAGAAATTCTTCCCCGAAACGCGCCACATCGAAATCCAGGTGATGGGCGACAAACACGGCAATGTCGTCACTCTGGGCGAGCGCGAGTGCTCGATCCAGCGCCGTCATCAAAAGGTGATCGAAGAGACTCCTTCGCTGCTGCTCGACGCCAAGATGCGTACCGCGATGGGCGAGCAGGCGGTGGCGCTGGCAAAAGCCGCCGGCTACGACAGCGCCGGCACGGTGGAGTTCATCGTCGACAAGAACCGCAATTTCTATTTCCTCGAAATGAACGCGCGGCTTCAGGTCGAGCATACGGTGACCGAGATGGTCACCGGCCTGGACCTCGTCGAGCTGATGATCCGCGTCGCCGCCGGCGAAAAGCTGCCATTCGCGCAGAGCGACGTGAAGCCGCACGGCTGGGCCGTCGAAGCGCGCATCTATGCGGAGGATCCGTATCGCAACTTTCTGCCGTCGTCCGGCCGGCTGGTACGCTATCGCACGCCGCCGGAAGGCGTGCGCGGCGACGTGGCGCTGCGCATTGACACCGGCGTGCACGAGGGCGCGGAGATATCCATCCATTACGATCCGATGATCGCGAAAGTCTGCACGCGCGCGCCGACGCGCGAAGCGGCGATCGAGGCGCTGTCGGACGCACTCGACGAGATTGCGATCGGCGGCATCCGCCACAATATCGCGTTTCTGAGCGCCATCATGCACAACCCGCGCTTTCGCGAAGGACGGCTGTCGACGGCCTTCATCGTGGAAGAATTTTCGCACGGGCTTCGCGGCCGTCAGCTCGACGCCGCGGCCAAACGGCGGTTCGTGGCGGCCTCAGTCGCGGCGGAGCTGGCGCGATCTAAACGGGCCAGCGCCATCACCGGCACGCTCAACGGGCCACACCTGGCGGGGTCGTCCTTTGTCGCCACGCTCGACGGCGAGAAATTCGCGATTGCTGACGCCTATTTGCACGAAGGCAAATTCTTCGCACACATCAACGGCGAGAATTACGCCGCGGCGACCGATTGGCGGCCCGGACAGCCGATCCTGCATCTGCGCGAGAAGGAACGCGAATACGCCATACAGATCGTGCGCTCCGCCGGCGGCTGCCAGGTTTCGCAAGGCGGCATGCGGGCGTTCGTTTGCGTGCGCAGCCTCAAGGCGGCCGAACTCGCCATGCTGATGTCGAAGAAGGCGGCGGCGGATACGTCCAAGCTGCTGCGTTGTCCGATGCCGGGCCTCGTCGTCTCCATCCATGTGGACATCGGGCAGCCGGTGAAGACCGGCGAGCCGTTGGCGGTGGTCGAGGCGATGAAGATGGAGAATGTGTTGATCGCCGAGCGGGACGGCACGATCGGAAGGATCAACGTCAAGAAAGGTGATAACCTTGCGCTCAACGATGTGATATTGGAATTCGCATGAGCGACGACGACGATCTCACGTCCCTGCGGCTGCGCATCGAAGGTTTTGTGCAAGCCGTCGGCTATCGCTACTTCGCGATCAACGAGGCGCGCAGGCTCCGCCTCGACGGTTGGATTCGCAACTGCTCGGACGGAACAGTGGAGACGCTGGTCTCCGGCCCAACCAAAGCTGTCGAAGCCTTCGTGGCGGCTTGCATGCGCGGGCCACCGGGCGCGCGCGTCACCAACGTCGAGCTGCACAGAGCCGAACCGCCGGATGAGAAGGGCTTTCACCGCTCGCCGTCATTCTAAGCGCTGGATACGACGAAGTTTTCTTGCACGCTGCGTTCACGAACCGGCACGGAACGGTCGCTGCCACAATTCCTTGGTTGTCCCCACGTAAGCAACTGGGTAAAAACATCGCGCAACCGAGAACGGAGCGGGGAAATATAAGTTGCGCTCGCCGGTTGCGAAAGAACTCAAGAGGATAACCACATGTCAGTCCAAACGAGAATAGTCGGTCTTTCTCTGGCTATAGCGCTTTTCTCCGGCACGGCGATGGCAGATCCGGTCATCCAGAAGGCCAATCCCTCTCTGCCGAATGGCGGGGTTTATTCCATTATGAAATGCGCGCCGGGCTTTGCGGCGAACCCAGCCACGGCCACTAACGACGTTGGATATTACGGAGGACATACCTACACTTGCACAGGTCCCGTAATCTTCTGCATGTCGACCTACGTTCTTATCTCGCCCGTGACCATTCAGGGCGGACACATGGTCTACACCTGCAAGCAACCGGAAAAGGTTCACTAAGATAAGCAGAAAGGGTGTCGCGCCCACGAAGGCCTTTTTACCGCGATAGTTCGGAGGCGGAGCGGCATTGTCGCTCCGCCTCCGTTGTCGAGGGAAGAGCGCGGCAGCCGTTCAACGTGCCCTGCCGAATATCTCCTGGAAGGTTTCACGCAGCGCCACATCAACGTCAGCCATCGTCACCGGCAACCCGAGATCGGCAAGGCTGGTGACGCCGTGCCCACGGATGCCGCACGGCACGATGCCCGAGAAATGGGACAGATCGGGCTCGATGTTCAGACTGACACCGTGGAACGTCACCCAGTGGCGTATGCGCACGCCCAGCGCCGCGATCTTGTCTTCTCGGCCGCTGTCACGCACGACCCAGATGCCAACGCGTCCGTTGCGCCGTTCGCCCTTCACGTTGAAACACGCCAGTGTACGGATCAGCCATTCTTCGAGGTCGCGGACATAGGCGCGCACGTCGGCCTTGCGCCGTTTCAAATCGAGCATGACGTAACCGACGCGCTGGCCGGGGCCGTGATAGGTGAACTGTCCGCCGCGGCCGGTTTTGAAGACGGGGAACCTTGCGTCGAGCAGGTCGCTGTCTTTCGCGCTCGTGCCGGCCGTGTAGATCGATGGGTGCTCGACCAGCCAGACGAGTTCGGCGGCACGGCTGGCCGCGATGGCCGCCGCGCGTTCTTCCATGAACGCCACCGCCTCCGGGTATGGGGTCAACCCGCCCTGAACCCGCCATTCGACGGCGCGATTAGGAGCCTGCATTAACGTGTCCGAAAGCATGTAGACCTAAGGATTCCCTCGACACCTCTGGGTATCGTCCATGTTGACCAATCTTACCAATGTCAAAGTCGAAATCTCCGTCGTACTGGGTCGTTCGGTGATCCCGATGCACCAGCTTTTGCGGATGGGCCGCGGCGCCGTGATCGAACTCGATTCCTGCCAGGACGACCCGGTCACCATCCTGGCTAATGAGAGGCCGGTGGCAAAGGGCGAGATCATCATCCACGGCGACAAGATAGGGGTTTCGGTCACGGACCTCCTCAAGGGCTATCAGTAATAACACGAATATATGTGTGAAATTATTTAATCTCCACATGAGGCTTGCATTATATGACCATAGCACGTACCTTTTTGTAGTATCGGCGGGCTATCCCAGGGCAGAGGTCAATTCGTGCTTCCCATCACCATCAACCCACGAATGGTCAGGATCGGCCTTGCGGGCGCAGGCGAGGGGCTGGCGCGGCGGGGGGCCTTGCTGGCCGAGTCCGGCGCGGAGGCGGTCAGCGTAGCCGTGGACAGCAGCGACGCGGCCTTGCACTGCCTGTCCGTGCTTTTCATCGCCGGCTTGGAGCGGCTGAAGGCAGCCGAACTGGCGCGCCGGGCGCGCTCAGGCGGTGTGCTGGTCAATGTCGAGGACGCGCCTGAGCTAAGCGATTTCCATGTGCCCGCCCTGGTGCGCCGGGGCGGGCTGATGCTGACGGTTTCCACGGGCGGCCGGGCGCCGGGTCTGGCGAGGCGCCTGCGCGAATGGCTGCAGAAACGCTTCGGTCCCGAGTGGGACGTACATCTCGAAACCCTCGGCGCTGCGCGCGCCGGCTGGCGCACCGACGGCTTGCCGCCGGGCGAGGTCTCGCGGCGCACCCGTGACTTGATAGAAGACAGAGGGTGGCTGTCATGAGCAGCGCGGCTGTCACCGTCATCGACAACGTCCGCAGGCCGCGGGCTTTCGACCGGCAGGGCGTTGGAGTCATCGATCCGGTCACCAGGGCCAAACTGGCGCAGCTTCGCGCGGCGGCGCAGGGCCGCGATGCGGTCGGCGTTCTCGATCTTGCGCTACGTGGGGAATTTGCCGGCCAGGCCGCCGTGGTTTCGTCCTTCGGCTCGGAATCCGCCGTGCTGTTGCACATGGTCGCCGAGATCGATCCGAACACGCCGATCCTGTTCCTCAACACCGGCAAGCTTTTCGGCGAGACGCTACGCTATCGCGACCGGCTGCAGGACCAGCTCGGGCTGGGGGATTTGCGTTCCTTGGCGCCCCATCCGATCGACCGCGCCACGCGCGATCCGGGAGGAACGCTGTGGTCGCGCGACCCCGACGCCTGCTGCAATTTCCGCAAGGTGCTTCCGCTCAAGCGGGCGCTGGAAGGGTTTTCAGCGCAGATCACCGGCCGCAAGCGCTTTCAGACCAAGGAACGCGCCACCATCCAGCCGGTCGAGTATTTCGAGGGCCGTTTCCGCTTCAATCCGCTGGCCTATTGGTCACTGGCCGATCTGGAGGCCTATGTGGATAAGCACAATCTGCCGCACCATCCCTTGGTCGATGACGGCTATCCCTCTGTCGGCTGCATGCCGTGCACGCGGCGCGTCCAGGTCGGCGAAAGCTATCGCGACGGACGTTGGGGCGGCCTCGAAAAAGACGAATGCGGCATCCACGGCCCGGACGAAGGCATCCGCGGCGTCGACGGAGAAGGCATTTAGAGCAAGCTCTAAGCGCCGCTTGCCCTGGTACGGTGGGGTTTGCTACACCCCGCCCCCTACTGTGATTTCCAGACTTTGTGCGGTCGTGGCGGAACGGTAGACGCGCTAGCTTGAGGTGCTAGTAGGGCAACCTGTGGAAGTTCGAGTCTTCTCGACCGCACCAGGCTTCGCTCGCGAAGCGAGTGAAGCCTGCCCGGCGTAGCCCCGAAGGGGCGAAGCCGGGCGGTATCCGCGAGCTTCGCCTGGCAAGCCAGCCTTCGCTTGCGAAGCGAGTGAAGCCTAGGCGGCAACGGCTATATCAACGATTTTCCCAACGGACGTCTGCTGCGCGACGCCAAGCTTTACCAGATCGGCACCGGCACCAGCGAAATCTGCCGCCGTCTGATCGGGCGGGAATGGTTCGAGGAGACGAGCTAATCGGCGTTCCTCATGGTCAGCTTGACCAGGTCTTCCTCGTAGATCACGCCAAGCGGTTTGCGGTTCCGCCTGTCTTTGAACACGACGAGCCCGCGCAGATGATCATCCGTAACCCGTTTCTGGGCAGCCGACACCAGATCATCGTCGGATATGCACTCTCTGATCGATAGGCCGTTGATGTCGCGCAGAACGATGCTGTAGCCCGGATTGGCGAGAACATCGACGATGTATTTCACGATCCGCGATTCCGCATCGCTGCCAACCAGGAACGCGCGTGCGTAAGCTGCCGGCATGTAGCCGATATATTCGTCGTGCTCGTTCACCAGCAGGATGTGGACGAAGTTTTCGAAATCCTTGAGCGCCACGAACAACCGCTTGAGCAGGACCGGGTTGAAGACCGCTTTGCCCGAAGACTTCTTGATCGTCAGGATGATGTCCTTCTTGGTGTAGGAGGACGGGCTGCGCACCACGTCCAATTCCTCGATCACGGAATCGGGCTTGACGACGATGCGCACGCCGCCCGTGGGGAAATGGGCGAATTCGTCTTTTCCGAGATCGCGCAGGCGCCTGGTGGACGGCGCCTTTTTCTTTTCCGGCTTGATGAGCACGGTCATCGTCAGGAGCGCGATGGACGCGCCGAACGCGACGACGGCCGCGGAGACCATCACTGTCGTTGGCGTCAGGTAAACACCAACATACGGCGCGCCTACATAGGCCGCCGCCAGCGCCAACCCCGCACCAACGCCGATCGCGGTGGAAATCGCGACCTTGTTCATGTCCCCTGCTTACTCCGCCAGCCCAATAGCCCTAGTTTTCGATTAATGATAACTCAGTCTGGGGCCAGGGCAAAGTGGCCGCAAATCCACGTCTGCGTTAATCAAGAGCCGGAAACCAAAGAAAAGAACCAGAAAATGAAAGCTGCCGAATTGCTGATTCTTTCCGCCGTTCGTACGCCCATTGGTGGGTTCCAAGGTGATCTCGCGGCCTGTACGGCGCCCCGCCTCGGCGCGGCTGCGATTGCCGCCGCCGTCAGCCGCGCGGGTGTAGAGGCCGATGACGTCGGGGAAGCGGTCATGGGCTGCGTGCTGCCGGCTGGCGTCGGGCAGGCGCCCGCGCGTCAAGCTGTGCGTTTCGCGGGCCTGCCCGACAGCGTGCCGGCCACCACGGTCAACAAGGTCTGCGGTTCCGGCATGAAGGCGATCATGATCGTGGCGGACCAGCTCGCACTGGGCCGCGCCGACATCGCGGTGGCTGGCGGCATGGAGAGCATGACGAACGCGCCGTATCTCTTGCCCAAAGCGCGCGGCGGCTATCGCCTCGGCCATGGCGAGGTGAAGGACCATATGTTCCTGGACGGGCTGGAGGACGCCTACGAAAACCGGCTGATGGGAAGCTATGCGGAAGACGCGGCGCGCCATTACCAGTTCACGCGCGAACAGCAGGACGCCTACGCCATACAGTCCCTGATGCGTGCCAAGCACGCGCAAGCCGACGGATCGTTCGTCGATGAGATCGTGTCCGTGAAAGTCTCAATTCGGGGCGGCGAGGTGGAAATCGCGCTCGACGAACAGCCGCGCAAAGCCGACCCGGCGAAAATCCCCACGCTCAAGCCCACCTTCGCGAAGGACGGCACGGTGACGGCGGCGAATTCTTCCTCGATTTCCGACGGCGCGGCCGCGCTGGTGCTGGCGCGCGGCGATATTGCCGAGAAACGCGGCTTGAAGCCGTTGGCGCGCATCGTAGCCCAAGCGAGCTTCGCGCACGAACCGCGCTGGTTCACCACCGCGCCCGTCGGCGCCATTCAAAAAGTGTTGACGTTGGCGGGCTGGAAGGTGGGCGATGTCGATCTGTTCGAGATCAACGAAGCTTTCGCCAATGTGGCGATGATCGCGATGCGCGATCTCTCCCTTCCGCACGAGAAGGTGAACGTGAACGGCGGGGCTTGCGCGCTCGGTCATCCCATCGGCGCTTCCGGCGCGCGTATCGTGGCGACGCTGCTCCACGCTTTGCAGCGGCGCAAGCTGAAACGCGGCGTGGCCGCGCTTTGCATCGGCGGCGGTGAAGCGACGGCCCTGGCGGTGGAGATGCTATGAGGGACGACGGCATTATCGCCCCCGCCGGCCGCGTGCTCGGGCTGGCGCTTTCGGCTGTGCTCGACGCACCGGTGCCGCCGAAGACTTTTGGCGTGCTCAGAAACTGAGGCACCTTGGTCGTCAGCCGAAAACAGGATAAGGACAGCGCGGCCACGCCGACCGCGCAAAGCAATGACCGATCTGGATCCCCACACCCGCATTATTTTCACCCCGCCGCCGTTCCTGCGTGGGTTCGGCTGCGCCGGCTGCCTGATTGCGATCTTCGTCCTCGGCGGCATCATTGGCGTGCTGCTGTTCGGTTGGAAAATGCTGCTCGGCTACTAATGGTTGCGTTTCCCGTTTCCGCACACCTGAAATATTTTGTCGCATACCTGTATTAGTGGCAGGATAAAAAAACTCGCTCATTTGTCTTAAGCGGAGGATACGGAGCAGTTAACCTTAAAGGGGGATGCGATGGACCAGTTCCTTCATTACTTCAACCAAGCCCTGGATTTCTTTCGCGAAGGCTTCACGCACGTCAACGCCACGCTCGGCCTGATCATCGCGCTATTTGCGGCGTTTAGGCTCTCGAATTGGCGTGGTTTGTGGGAAATCGCGCTGGCCGCGACGCTCGTTCACATCGTCGCCGTGGTGCTGATCCCGTTCGTCGACCACAACGCGGCGATCAGGCTGCCGGTCATTGTCGAACTCGCCTTCTGGCGCGACACCGCCGCGACCTACCTAGGCTACGTGGTCATCATTGCGGCGCTGTTCTTCATTAGAACAAAATTATTCAAGGGCGGCGGCCTTCGCTAAATCGCCCGCCTAGGGTTTAGGCAGCGATCTCAATAGCTTTCGGCCGAAAAATGTCCTATAGTGAACCATCGTTCATGAAAATGGGGGGCGGGGGAGTAATATGGACATCTTAAACGACTTTCCAAAGCATTTGGTCGACTTCGTGCACCACCTGAGCACGGTTCAGTTGATCGTGGGCGGCGTGATCGCCTTGTTCTTCGGGGTGGCGACGGGAACCGTCATTGGGCTGTTCCTCGCGCCGATCCTCGCGGCTGTGGTGTACATCGCGGCGGACGCCGTAATACCCCCGCTGCTGCATCACGCGACGTTCGCCATGCCGCACTTCGACAAGGCGCTGCTGCACGAAGCCATCACGCTCTACATCGTGTTCTTCGTGGCGATCCTCGTCGTGTTCGTGGTCAAGAAGGCGATCTTGGCGGTCACCCGCTAGTCGGCGAACTGATCCGCGTTGACCCGGTAGAAGTTCCGTAGAAGGATCGCGATCTGCGCGGCCTTCTCGGGGGGTAAGGCGTTTTCGATCGCGTCACGCGTGATCGCGAAGACGTCGGCCGTGCGCGCTTGGCTGGGATCGAGCCGCTCGAAGCCCATGCTCCAGTCGCCGAACAGTCTCTCGTCCGTTTCCTGTTCGATCAGGACGCGCAGGCCGTTGTGCTTTGCGTCGCGCTTGATGCGGGCAAAAGTTTCCTCGACGGCCGCTTTAGGGCCTTCAAGCACCTGCAGGAAGCCGCGGTCGATGTGAAGAAGCATGCCGGTCACGCCGCTTTGGCGGTTGTTGCGCCGGGAGGCATCGAGTATCTCGTTCAGGTCGGCATCGCTCATGGCCCATGACGCGGCGCTGACATAAACAAGCTGATGCATCGAGATTTCTCCAAAGGCGCGCGACGTTCTCATTGCCGCCTTAAATGTGCGTAAAAAAATCCCGCCGCTTTTTAGGTTTATCCGGGCTTGCGAAAATGGCCTTATGATGGGCGATGCTGCGGCGGAGGTTGAATGGGGGATGCAACCCGAGAAATCGCGGAACAATTACGTACCAACAAGACGGCAGCAGACTTTTCAAATGTTTCGAACGCTCTTGATTGCCAACCGTGGCGAAATCGCCCGCAGGATCGCGGAAGGCGCGGAGCTCGTGCGTTTCTCGGACGACGTGCCATGACGGTGCATCTCATCAAGCTTTGCGTCGGCGTGGATTCCGTCGAAGAACTTGCGAGGTGGCAGGCGGGGCGTCTCAAAGAACTGAAAAGGAAGAAGCGCCCGCCGGTTCTCATGCATGTGACGCGGCAAACGCCCAAGCGCGCTGAAGAATTGCTCGACGGCGGTTCGTTGTACTGGGTGATCAAGGGTCAGATCGCGGTGCGCCAACGGCTTCTGGCGCTCAAGCCCGTGACCAAGCAAGGCACGCCCCATTGTGGACTTGTCTACGATCCGACGCTCATTCTGACCGTGCGCCGCCATCATCATCCGTTCCAGGGTTGGCGTTATCTGAACGCCAAGGACGCGCCGCCCGACGCGCGCGACCTTAAGGGCGTGAATCTGCCCGAGGCGCTGAAGATCGAACTGGCGGAACTGGGGTTGCTTTAGACGGCCATATTGTCGATCAGCCGGGTCTCGCCGACCTTCGCAGCGGCGAGCAGTCGGGCAGGGCGGGTCAGCGATTCCAGCGGCGCCAGCGTCGCTGCATCGCGTACGGCGACATAGTCGACCGAAGCGAATCCGGATTCCAGCAACGCGCGTTTGCCGGCTTCTTCCGCTGCGGCGACTGGCGTTCCAGCGCGGAGATCTGCAGTCACACGCTTCAGCACGACATTCAATTGACCGGCGATCCGGCGCTCGTCGGGTTTGAGGTAAGCGTTGCGGGAGGACATGGCCAAACCGTCGGCTTCGCGGATGATCGGCGCACCGATAATCGTGGTCGGCAGTCCCAGATCGGCGGCCAGCTGCCGCACGACCAGAAGCTGCTGGTAATCCTTTTCGCCGAACGTTGCCGCATCCGGCATGACCGCCAACAGAAGCTTCGCCACGACGGTCGCAACGCCGGCGAAAAAATGGGGCCTGAAATCGGTTTCCAGTCCTCGGCTCGGCCCGCCGACTTCGATCCTGGTAGCGAAACCCTGCGGATACATCTCGCCGACCGACGGGGCGAAGATCAGGTCCGTGCCTCCCGCGGCGGCAAGTTTGGCGGCGTCGGCGTCCAGCGTTCGCGGATAGGAGTCGAAATCTTCGTGCGGCGCGAACTGCGTTGGGTTTACGAAAATGCTGACGACGACCTTGTCCGCATGTTTTTGTGTCTTATGCACCAGCGACAAGTGACCTTCGTGCAGGGCGCCCATAGTCGGCACGAGACCGATCCGCGCGCCATCCCGCCGGGCGGCAGCGAGCCGGGCGCGCAACAAGCCGATGGTGTTGACGATTTGGGGAGTGGTCATGGCGCGGGCAGATTAGCGCGCCAAGGCAAGGACGCGCTACAATTGACTCGCCACCGAACGACTGCAGCGCCATGACCGACAAACTGCGCCAGGCCATCGCTGGTGCCTACCTCGCCGACGAGAACGCCGTCTCGGCCGACCGGATCGCCCAGGCAAAACTGACGCCGGCGGAAGGTGCCGCGACGCAGGCCTTGGCGCGCGAGTTCGTAGGACGGATCCGCGCCGAAGGCACCAGGCACGGCGGCGTCGACGCCTTCACTCAGGAATACGCTCTTTCCACTGAGGAAGGCGTGGCGCTCATGTGCCTCGCCGAGGCGTTGCTGCGCGTGCCGGACGCCGAGACGGCCGACCGGCTGATCCGCGACAAGATCGCTCCGGGCGACTGGGACAGCCACAGCGGGAAATCCGATTCCCTGTTCGTGAACGCCTCCACTTGGGCGCTGATGCTGACCGGACGCGTCGTCCGCATGGACCAGACTGACAGCTGGGATTTGGACGGCATCCTCAAGAAACTGGTTGGCCGCTCCGGCGAGCCGGTGATCCGCCAAGCGATCACCACGGCGATGCGCGTGCTGGGCGGCCAGTTTGTACTCGGCCGGACCATCGGCGAAGCTCTGAGAGCCTCGCACTTGTATCGCGAAAAAGGCTATCGCGTTTCCTTCGACATGCTCGGCGAAGCCGCCTATACGGCGCGCGATGCCGAACGCCATCTGGTCGCCTATCGGGGCGGTATCGAAGCCGTTGCCGCAGCCTATTCCGCGGACGACGCGCCCATCTTCGAGCGTCCCAGCATTTCGGTGAAGCTGTCGGCGCTGCACCCGCGCTACGAATGGGTCAAGCGCGAGCGCGTGATGACAGAGCTTTTGCCCGCGCTGGTCGATCTGGCGCGCCGGTCCCAGGCCGCGAACGTCGGCCTTACCATCGACTCCGAGGAAGCCGACAGACTGGATATCATGCTCGACCTGTTCGAGGCGCTCGCAACCGCGGACGATCTCAAGGGCTGGAACGGGCTCGGCATCGCGGTTCAGGCTTATCAGAAACGCGGGCTGCCGGAATTGATTTGGTTGATCGATTTGGCGCGCCATCATGGCCGCCGTATTCCGGTGCGGCTGGTGAAAGGGGCGTATTGGGACACCGAGATCAAACGCGCCCAGGAGGCGGGGCTCGCCGATTATCCCGTGTTCACGCGCAAGGCGGCGACCGATACGTCGTACATTGCCTGTGCCCGCGTCATCCTGGGCGCGCGCGACGCGATCTTTCCGCAATTCGCGACCCACAACGCCCACACGCTTTCGGTCGTGGAAGTCTTGTCCGGCGGCAATGGGGATTTCGAATTTCAACGGCTGCACGGCATGGGCGAGGCCCTGTACGAGCTTTATCATCAGATTAAAAAGCCTTCGTCCGTCGGGGCCGGGACGCGCATTTACGCGCCGGTCGGAAGCCACGAGGATCTTCTCGCCTATCTCGTCCGCCGCTTGTTGGAGAACGGCGCCAATACGTCCTTCGTCAACCGCATGGCGGATGACGAAGCGCCACTCGAAGCACTCATCGCCGATCCGATCATGCAATTGGCCAAGGAAACGCCGCGCCGCAATCCGCGCATCCCCGTGCCGGCGGAGCTGTATCCCGGAAGGAAGAACTCGTCCGGCTTCTTGTGGAGCGATCCTGAGGCCAGCGCGCTGGTTCTGGCGGCGATGGGCGAGGCCTTGCGCAAGCCGGCTGTGGCCGCGCCCGTGATTGCCGGCGTAAAGTGCGAAGGCAAATCACGCCCCCTATTCGATCCCTCCGATCGCAACCGGCTGGTCGGGCATGTGACGGAGGCGACGCCGGCCGATGCGCTGGAAGCCCTTGGCCATGCCTATCGCGCGCGGGACCAATGGGATGGCCTTGGCGGCGATGCGCGCGCCGCAATTCTGGAGCGAGCGGCCGATCTGTACGAAGCGGGCCGGGCCAAGTTGATGGCGCTTGCGGTCCGCGAGGGCGGCAAGACGTTGTCCACTGCGCTGGGCGAAGTGCGCGAGGCCGTCGATTATCTGCGCTACTACGCGGCGGAGGCGCGCCGGCATTTCTCCGTGCCGACGAAGCTTCCCGGCCCGACGGGCGAAGCCAACGAACTGACATTGCACGGCCGCGGCGTGTTCGCCTGCATCAGTCCGTGGAACTTTCCGCTTGCCATCTTCACCGGACAACTGGCCGGAGCGCTGGCGGCAGGGAACGCGGTGCTCGCCAAACCCGCCGGCCCGACGCCGCTGATCGCCGCCGCGGCCGTCGCGCTGCTGCACGAGGCCGGCGTGCCGAAAGAAGTGCTGCATTTGCTGCCCGGCAGCGGAACGAAACTGGGCGGCGCACTATTCCCCGACGCGCGCCTGGCAGGCGTGGTGTTGACCGGTTCGACGGAAGCGGCAATGGCGATCAATCGCGCGCTCGCGGCACGCAGCGGCCCCATCGCGACTTTGATCGCCGAGACCGGCGGGCAGAATGCGATGATCGTGGATTCGACTGCGTTGCCGGAACAAGTGGCGCGAGACGCGGTCGCCTCGGCCTTCGACAGCGCCGGCCAGCGCTGTTCGGCCTTGCGCGTGCTCTTCCTGCAGGAAGACGTCGCCGACAAGATGCTGGACATGGTCCTGGGAGCAATGGACCAGCTGCAGATCGGCGATCCCATGGATCCGGCAACCGATGTCGGTCCGGTGATCGACGAAGCGGCGCGCAAGACACTGATGCTTCATGCAGCGCACATGGAGCGCGAAGCGAAGCTGCTGCGCAAACTGGCGCTTGGGCCGGAGCACGAAGCGGGCGTCTTTTTCCCGCCGCATGTTTTCGAGATCGATGCGATCTCGCAATTGGAGCGCGAGGTCTTCGGTCCGGTGCTGCACGTGGTGCGCTATGCCGCCGACAAACTCGACAAGGTCTGCGAGGCGATCAACGCTAGCGGCTACGGGCTGACGCTCGGCGTGCACAGCCGCATCGAGGAAACGGCGGCGTTCGTGCGCGCGCGGGCGCACGTCGGCAACCTCTACGTCAATCGCAACCAGATCGGCGCCGTCGTCGGCGTTCAGCCCTTTGGCGGCGAAGCCTTGTCGGGCACGGGACCGAAAGCGGGCGGGCCGCATTATCTTTTCCGCTTCGCGCTCGAACGCACCTACACCGTGAACACGGCGGCGGTCGGCGGCAACGCTGCGCTTCTCAGTTCAAGCTGAATTATCGCGTGGAAATGGCTGCGAAACAGGTTTGTCCGCGCTCGGTCAGGCGGGCGCAGACTTGGCGCGCCTCGCGTTCCAGGAAGGGGCCGAAACGGGCGCGATAGAGCAATTGCCCGTCGATCGATTGGAACGGCACGACGATCCGCTGGGCCTGTCCCAGAATGTCCATCGATTTTTCCGCATAGGCCGCGAGCTGCGCCCGCGCCTGCGTGAGATCGGTAAAGGCGCCGATCTGGATGGTCCAGTCATGGACGCTCAGCAATGGGAGCGGCGTGCCGCTGTCGCCGATATCACCTTCGCCGACCTCCGTCCGCATAACCGGCTTTGGGACGGGAGGCTTGAAGCTTTGCGGCTGATAGGACGCGACGACCGCTGGCTGCGGCCTCGGTGCGACCGTGGGTGTCGTCGTGACCGCGACGTCGGAGGTATCTTCGTCGTCGTTGCGGGATTCTGCGGCGTCCTCGTCGTCGGCGTCAGACATGGAGCCTCTTACGCCGGGGAGCGCGGCGGCGAAGTTCTGTCCCGCGCCCTGATCATACGGAACCGTGTTCTGCGCCACAGTCCGCCAGGGTACCTCGGCGTGGGCGACAAGGGTGGGAGTTCTTCGGACCTTGTCGAATGTGTCGTCGAGCAGGCGGACCATTTCCTTGTCGCGGCGATGCGCCGTGCGTCCGCCCATGACGACGCCAATGATATGCGAGCGGTTGCGAACGACAGAAGAAACCAGATTGAAACCGGAAGCCGCCGTATATCCCGTTTTGATGCCGTCCGCGCCATTATATCGGCCCAGTAGATTGTCGTGGCCGACATAATGGACGCCGCGGAAGTTGAAATCCCTGGTGGCGAAATAACGAAAATATTGCGGGAAATCGTAAGCCAGGTGCCGCGCCAGAATCGCCAGATCGCCGGCGGTGGTGATCTGCATAGGGTCGGGCAGGCCCGACGCGTTGTGGAAGAAGGTGTCGCGCATGCCGAGCGCGCGGGCCTTGGCGGTCATCATCTCCGCGAAATGCGATTCGGTTCCGCCCAGTTCCTCTGCGATCGCCACGGCGACGTCGTTGGCCGAACGAACGACGATGGCCCTTATGGCGGTGTCGACCTTGATCGTTTCCCCGGCGCTGATATGCATGTTGGTTGGCTTTTGCGACGCAGCATGGGAAGAGAAGGTCAAAGGCGCCGTCAGCGTCGTCTGTCCTTTCTTGAGCGCGTCGAAGAGCAGATAGAGGGTCATCATCTTGGTGAGAGAGGCGGGGTGGCGTTCTGCCTCAGCATTGCGCGCGTACAGGACCTTGCCGGTCTCGCCGTCCACGATCAGGGCCGCGTCTTTGGAGGGGTCTGTCGGGCCGGTGAGCATGGCGCGGTGATGGAAGCGTCTGGCCTCGGCCGGCGACAAACTAATCACCGCCAGCGCCGCAATCAGCGCCAGAATGGCCAACGCCCCCGCTTTCGCGGCCCGTTCGAACCGGTCGCGACCCTGGTTAAACATCCACAGCCCCAAACCCTCGGGTTGTTGGCACCCCTTAACATCGCGATGAGACCAAATCATGAGGGAAGGCGCAAGCCCGCATAACGAATTGATGTTAATCTGCTGGCATTTAAGGTCGGTTAAGAGATCGGTGGAAACGGCCCCTGGTGCAGTGCAGCAAATTGTCCTTGACATTCCCGATGGTGCATCGCATATAAGTCATGCTGCACTGCAGCATAGACGGGTACTTGGTCCTGGATGCGGTGCGTCCTGAGGGAGAGGTTAAGGCAATGGCGAAAACTGCAAAGACGGCCGGCGACAAAGTCAATGTCACTGCCGAGAACATCGAAACGGCAATGAAGAATGGAACCGAGGCCTTCAAGACCGGGTTCGAAAAGGCCGTAAAGAATTACGATCAAGTCGTTGGCTACGGCAAGGAGACGGTCGAAGCCTATGTGAAATCGGCAAACGCCGCCGGCAAAGGCGCCGAAACCCTGCACAACGAGCTTTACACCTATTCGAAGCAGTCGATCGAAGAATCGATCGCGGCTACTAAGGCGCTGCTCGGCGCCAAATCGGTCCACGAGGCCTTCGAGCTCCAAAGCGATTTCGCGAAGACGGCGTTCGACGCTTATGTAGGCCAGGTCACGAAGCTTTCCGAAATCTTCGTCGCGACGACGAAAGAAGCTCTCGAGCCGCTCCAGGGCCGCGTTCAGGCCTGGGTCGAAGTCGTGCAAGACGCCGGCGCGGCCTAACACGCAAGTCTGCCGAATGTGACAAAAGGGCCCGGGGACGCGTTCCCGGGCCTTTTTTCGTTCCCCGAGGCATCTGCGTACAACCCTGTATTTAGGGCAGATCGCGCCTATATAAACTCTATGCGCGACGGATAGTTGCGGAAGCCTCCTGTCATCCTCTTATAATGCACTGCCAGCCGGATACGGCCATGAGAGACAAACGCGACGACCAGGGGCAGAATACGGGCAGCGGAAACGGGACAGGACCCGGGGCCGGCGTCGTCGCCAAAACGCGCCCGAAAACCAAGAAGCCGAGTCTCTACAAGGTTCTGCTGCTGAACGACGACTACACGCCGATGGAGTTCGTCGTGCACATTCTGGAGCGGATTTTCGGCAAGAACCGCGACGAGGCGGTGCAGATCATGCTGCATGTCCATCGCCACGGCGTGGGTATTTGCGGTGTCTTCACCTTCGAGGTCGCCGAAACGAAAGTGGCGCAGGTGATTGAATTCGCCCGCCGTCACGAGCATCCTTTGCAGTGCACGATGGAAAAGGAATAGCGTGCCGATGCCCTCTTTGTCGCGAAGCCTCGAACAAGCTTTGCATCGCGCGATTAAACTCGCCAGCGACAGGCATCACGAATATGCCACGCTGGAGCACCTGCTGCTCGCCTTGACCGATGATGTCGACGCCGCGCAGGTCATGAAGGCCTGCAACGTCGACACCGATGCGCTGCGCCAGACCCTCCTCAAATACGTCGACGACGAGCTGCTGACCCTGGTGATCGAGGACGGCGAAGACTCCAAACCCACCACTGGCTTCCAGCGCGTGGTGCAGCGCGCCGTCCTCTACGTGCAGAATTCCGGCCGCGACGAAGTGACCGGCGCCAACGTGCTGGTGGCGCTGTTCACCGAACGCGAAAGCCACGCCGTCTATTTCCTGCAGGCGCAAAACATGACGCGGCTGGACGCCGTAAGCTACATCAGCCACGGCATCGCCAAGCGCCCCGGCATGACCCAGCAGAAATCCGTGCGCGGCGCCGACGAGGACGAAGACGCCGAGAAAGGCGCCAAACAGGGGGGCGGCGCGCTCGAAAGCTATTGCATCAATCTGAACGAGAAGGCCAAGGCCGGCCGCATCGATCCGTTGATCGGCCGCGAGGCGGAGGTCGAGCGCACGATCCAGATCCTTTGCCGCCGGCAGAAGAACAATCCGCTGTTCGTCGGCGACCCCGGCGTCGGCAAGACCGCCATCGCTGAGGGCCTGGCGCGCAAGATCGTCAAGAACGACGTTCCGGAAGTCCTGCAGAACGCCATGATCTATGCCCTCGACATGGGCGCGCTGATCGCCGGCACGCGCTATCGCGGCGATTTCGAGGAGCGGCTCAAATCGGTCATCAAGGAGCTGGAAGGCGTCGTCGGCGCAATCCTGTTCATCGACGAAATCCACACCGTGATCGGCGCGGGCGCCACGTCCGGCGGGGCGATGGACGCCTCCAACCTGCTCAAGCCGGCGCTTCAGTCGGGCACGCTGCGCTGCATGGGGTCCACCACCTACAAGGAATATCGCCAGTATTTCGAGAAGGACCGCGCGCTGGTGCGCCGCTTCCAGAAAATCGACGTGGCCGAGCCGACCGTGCCCGACACGATCAAGATCCTGAAAGGCCTGAAACCGTATTTCGAGGAATACCACAAGGTCCGTTACACGGCGGAGGCCATCAAGGCTTCGGTGGAACTGGCCGCGAAATACATCAACGACCGCAAGCTGCCCGACAAGGCCATCGATGTGATCGACGAGGTGGGCGCTTCGCAGATGCTGTTGCCTGAATCGCGCCGCAAGAAGGTGATCGGCGTCAAAGAGGTGGAAGAGGTCATCGCCAAGATGGCGCGCATTCCTCCCAAATCGGTTTCCAAGACCGATGCCGAGGCGCTGCGCACGCTGGCGGACGATCTCAAGCGCGTGGTGTTCGGCCAGGATTTCGCCATCAACGCGCTCGCCTCGGCGATCAAGCTGGCGCGCGCCGGCTTGCGCAGCCCCGAAAAGCCCATCGGCTGTTATCTGTTCTCCGGCCCCACCGGCGTAGGCAAGACCGAAGTCGCCAAGCAACTCGCCGCGATCATGGGCGTGGAGCTGCTGCGCTTCGACATGAGCGAATATATGGAGCGGCACACGGTTTCGCGCCTGATCGGCGCGCCGCCGGGCTATGTCGGCTTCGACCAGGGCGGCCTGCTCACCGACGGCGTGGACCAGCATCCGCATTGCGTGCTGCTGCTCGACGAAATCGAAAAGGCGCACCAGGACCTGTTCAATATTCTGTTGCAGGTGATGGATCACGGCAAACTGACCGACCACAACGGCAAGAAGATCGATTTCCGCAACGTCGTCCTCATCATGACCACCAACGCGGGCGCCTTCGACGCCGCGAAGGAATCCATCGGCTTCGGCCGCGGCAAGCGCGAAGGCGAGGACGAAGAAGCGATCAAGAAGCTGTTCACGCCCGAATTCCGCAACCGGCTGGACGCGACCATCGCGTTCGCGGCGCTCAGCCGCGACACCATCGACCGCGTGGTGGAGAAATTCGTGCTCGAACTCGAAGCCCAACTGATCGACCGCGACGTGACCTTCGACCTGACGGCGGAAGCCACGCGCTGGCTGGGCCAGAAGGGCTACGACGACGCTTTCGGGGCGCGGCCGCTGGCGCGTGTGATCCAAGACCACATCAAGAAACCGCTGGCCGACGAAATCCTATTCGGCAAGCTGAAGAACGGCGGCACGGTGCGCGTGCTGCTGGACCGCGAGGCCGACAAGCTGGTGTTCGAATTCATCACCGACGCGGACACCAAGCCGAAACAACTTCCGCCGCCGAAGAAGAAGGAAGAGAACGTTTAGTTTTTTCTGTTTCTCACAAGGAGGATGAACAAGACACTTTCTCACAACGCGTGAGCGCCTGAAAGGAAAGCATGTGAGCGAGATCGAGAAGAGAATTAATGTCGCGAACGCCACAGACGAGGAATTGGAGAGCCTCAAGGCGATGACGGAAGAAAACCTTCTGCGCTCAGCACAATCCATTGACATGTTTGCCATGGTTGAATCCAACAGGCGGCTTCGGGTAGCGCTTCACACAGAAGAACACGCAATAAGGGTGCTCACCCGCTGGCTAGTTGCTCTTACGGTAGTCCTCGTCGTTCTTACATTGGCCCTAGTTATTCTCGGGGTCAGATACTCACCTATCTGAAGACAAAAAAGCCGATTTGAGTAGCACTTTTTATGTTCGTCGTTTCCTCATGCCTCCTTCGGCTCGCCGCAAACGCGGCTCGCCACTTCCCCCGCTGCGCGGGGGCAGAAACTCACCCATTCGCTTCAAACGCTTTGTCGAACTTGACTTCGCCCTTGGGCATCGCGCCTGCAAAGCAAATCACCATGAACACTTCCGACGGCACGCCCGGTTCGAACATCTCGGTCGTGTTCGCAAAGCCGAAGCGCGGATAATAATTCGGATCGCCCACCACCACGCAGCCTTTGCTGCCGAGCGCGCGCAGGCGCTCCAGTCCGGCGCGCATCAAAGCGCTGCCGATACCTTGTTTGTGCCGCTTCGGCAGAACCGACACCGGTCCGCAGCCGTGCCAGCCGACATCCTGTCCGCCAACGGTCGCCTTGGAAAACGCGGCTTGCCCCACGATCTCGCCGCCGTCTTCCGCCACCAATGCCACGGTCGCGGCACCGCTCGTCCACAGCGCATCCATGACGAACTGCTCGCGCCCGCAGGCGACCGGCAACGTCTTGAACGCGGCGATCACCAGCTTGTGTACCGCCGCAAAATCGGCGGCGGCCTGATCGCGGATGACGCCGCCGGAGTTCATCTCACAGCGCCGCCCTGATCTTCGCCGCGATGGGTTCGAGAGTTTTGGGGTCCGCCATTTCGCGGGCGTGGAACTTGAGGTCGATCCCTGCCGTGCGCGGGATGATGTGGAAGTGGACGTGCATCACGCTCTGGCCGGCGGCCGCGCCGTTCAACTGAATCAGCATCAGGCCGGGGCAGGCGAGGGCCTTCTTCACCGCCTTGGCAATCTTCTGGGCCGTTGCGATCAACGCCGCCGCGCCTTCGGGCGAAAGATCAAAAATGTTCTCGGCCGGTTCTTTCGGGACCACCAGCGTGTGGCCGTCCGCTTGCGGCATCACGTCCATGAAGGAGAGCGTGCGCACGTCTTCGTAGACTTTCACGCACGGAATTTCGCCGCGCAGGATCTTGGCGAAGATGTTGTTGGGATCATAGGGCACGGCGATGACCTCATTCTTTCGTCATGGCTGGCCACCGAGCCGGCCATCCAGGAAATAGAAGAATCCTGGATGGCCGGGTCAAGCCCGGCCATGACGAATTAGGGGGAGTAATGGCGAATTAGGTACCCTTCTTGAACGGCCCCGCTTGCCCGAGTTCCTCGATATTCTCCGCCACGGCCTCGCGTTCGGCCTGCAAGTAATCCGCAACCGCGCGGCGCAGACCGGCGTGGGCAATGAAATGGGCACTGTAGGTCGGCACCGGCTGATAGCCGCGCAACAGCTTGTGTTCGCCTTGCGCGCCGGCTTCCACTTTGCTGAGGCCGCGGGCGATCGCGAAATCGATGGCCTGGTAATAGCAGGTCTCGAAATGCAGGAACGGCACATATTCGATGCAGCCCCAGTTGCGGCCGAACAGCACGCCGTCGCCGAACAGGTTGAGCGCCCCCGCAATGATCCGCCCGCCGCGCCGCGCCATCACGAGTAGAATCTGCTCCGACATGCTCTGGCCGATGCGGCTGAAGAATTCGCGCGTCAGATAGGGGTCGCCCCATTTGCGCCCGCCAGTGTCCATGTAGAACTCGAAGAACGCGTCCCAATGGGCTTCGGTGATGTCGCGGCCGGTCAGCCAGTCGAATGCGATGCCCGCCTCGCGGATGCTGGCGCGTTCCTTGCGCAGATTCTTGCGCCTGGACGAAGACAGCTCGCCCAGGAACTCCTCGAAGCTCCCATAGCCGCGGTTTTCCCAATGGAACTGCCGGTCGGCGCGCTGCAAGTAGCCGAAGTCGCCGGCCGCTCGCCATTCCTCCTCGGTCGGGAAATTGATATGGAGCGAGGAAACCGAGAGCTGCTCCACGGCCGCGGCGCCCGCCGCCAGCAGCGCCGTGCGCGTTGCCGCTTCGTCGGCATCCGCAGCGACCAGCAGCCGCTGTCCCGTCACCGGCGTGAAGGGAACACAGGACTGAAGCTTCGGATAATAGGCGCTGCCCGCGCGCTCCAGCGCGTCCGCCCAGGCATGATCGAAGACGTATTCACCCAGCGAATGATTCTTCAGATAAAGCGGCAGAATGCCCTCTATCCGTTCGCCCCGTTCGATCACCAGATGCAGCGGTCGCCAGCCGGTCTTTGCCGTGGCCGATCCGGATTCCTCCAATGCAACGAAGAATTCGTGTCGCGTGAATGGATGCGGATCGGCTCCGCCCGGATTGGCGCATGCGTTCCACGCCGCTTCCCCAATCTCGGCGGCGCGGCCGGCCAAACGCGCGGAAATCCTAGTCACGCGATCTCGAACAAGGCTTCCACCTCGCACGCCACACCGCGCGGCAGCGATCCGGCGCCCAGCGCGGCGCGCGCGTGTTTTCCCGCCTCGCCGAAAACCTCCACCAGCAGATCGGAGGCGCCGTTGGCGACTTCCGGATGCCGGGTGAAATCGGGCGCCGCGTTGACGAACACGGTGAGCTTGACGCAGCGCTTCACGCGGTCGAGATCGCCGCCGCACGCCACCTTGGCCTGAGCCACGAGATTGATGGCGCAGAGCCGCGCCGCCGCCTTGCCGTCTTCCATCGTCAAATCCTTGCCCACGACGCCCACATATTTCAGGCCTTCCGGCGTGGAGGTGATCTGACCAGACACAAAGACCAGATTGCCGCTTGTAACCGTCGGCACGTAGCTCGCCACCGGCGCGGGCGGCGTCGGCAAGGCGATGCCCAATTCCTTCAAACGCGATTCGATGCGACCAGCCATTTGCGATCCTCTTTCAGTGCAAAACTATCGTGACAAAGGACTTCTTGGGAAGCCTTTCTGCGCATGGGCGTCACGCGCTATAGAGATTTCATGACCACAGGGCTCGACGCCGATTGTCCCGCGCGTGACGGCTTCATCATGCCGGCTGAATGGGCGCCGCATGCGCGTACCTGGATGTGCTGGCCGTGCCGCATGGCGGCCTGGGGCAGCGCGGACGCATTGCTGCGCGCCAAGCAAGCTTTCGCGCGCATCGTCCGGGCTATCTCCACGTTCGAGCCGGTGGTCGTGGCGGCACGTCACGAGGATATCGCCGAGGCCAAGCTGGCGACGGCCGGCACGGCCGAGCTGTTCGAGGTGGCGCTGGACGATTCCTGGGCGCGCGACAGCGGCCCCACTTTCTTGCGCGGGCCGGCGAGCGGACGCGGCGCCGTGCAATGGCGGTTCAATGCCTGGGGCAACAAATACCAGCCTTACGCCGATGATACGGCGCTGGCGGCGCGCATCGCCCTGGCGGCCGACGTGCGCCTCTACGAGGCGCCGCTGGTCTGCGAGGGCGGCGCGATCCACACGGACGGCGAGGGCACACTGCTGACCACCGAGCAATGCCTGCTCAACCCCAACCGCAATCCGCATCTGACCCGCCTTGAGGTCGAAGAGCGGCTGACGCTCTACACCGGAGCACGCCGCATCGTCTGGCTGGGCGACGGTTTCTCCGATGACGAGACTGATGGTCATGTCGACAATATCGCCTGTTTCGTGGCGCCGGGACGCGTGCTGGTTGGCGTGCCGTCGTCGCCTTCGCTTCCCGATTTCGAACCCGTCATGGAAGCGATCCGACGTTTGCACGAGGCGCGCGACGCCGAGGGGCGGGCGGTGGAAGTGATTGAAATCAAACAGCCGGCGCGCGTGCGCTTCGATGGACGCGGGCGGCCGCTGCAAGCGAGCTATGTGAATTTCTATCTGCCCAACGAGGGCGTGGTGATGCCGTCCTTCGACGATCCCAACGACGAGAAGGCGCGCGCCGTGCTGGCGGATTGCTTCCCCGGCCGCGACATCTTGCAGATCGATGTTCTCGACATCGTCGAGGGCGGCGGCGGGATACACTGCATCACGCAACAGGAACCGGCTGCACCATGAGAAAAGTCGGCTTCGCCGCGACGCAGTTCGCTTGTTCCTGGAACCGGCGCGCCAATATCGCCAAGGCCAAGGAACTGGTGCGCGCGGCGGCCGCCAAAGGCGCGAATGTCGTGCTGCTGCAGGAATTGTTCGAGACGCCTTATTTCTGCCAGGACCAGTCGGCCGAGCATTTCAAGCTGGCGGCGCCCGCGGAAGGCAATCCTCTGATCGCCGAGATGGCCGAGCTTGCCAAGGCGCTGAGCGTGGTGCTGCCCGTCAGTTTTTTCGAGCAGGCCGGGCAGGCGTATTTCAATTCGCTGGCGATGATCGACGCGGACGGAACGGTGCTTGGGCTTTATCGCAAGTCGCATATTCCGGACGGGCCGGGCTATCAGGAGAAATACTACTTCACGCCCGGCGACACCGGCTTTCGGGTCTGGCGCACGCGGTTCGGCGTTCTTGGCGCCGGCATCTGCTGGGACCAGTGGTTTCCCGAGGCCGCGCGCGCCATGGCGCTGATGGGGGCGGAAGCGCTGCTCTATCCCACCGCCATCGGCAGCGAGCCGCCGCCAGCGCCGCCGCTCGACAGCCGCGATCACTGGCGGCGGGTCATGCAAGGCCACGCGGCGGCCAATTACCTGCCGCTTATCGCCTCGAACCGCATCGGCAGCGAAAAAGGCCAAGCGAGCGAGCTGACGTTCTACGGCTCGTCGTTCATCGCCGACGCCAGCGGCGCGATCACGGCCGAACTGGGACGCAGCGAGGAAGGCTTTGCGTTCGCGGCGTTCGATCTCGCTGAAATCGCCAAGCAGCGCGCCGCATGGGGATTGTTCCGCGATCGCAGACCGGAGCTTTACGACGCGCTGACGAGCCACGACGGCAGTCGGTAATTTCTGCGCCTATTTCGGCAGGCCGAGCGGTACTTCATCCTCGCGCCATAGCCATGCCGCGCCGCGCACGCCGCTGGAATCGCCATACTTGTTCTTGACGATGTTGGTCGGCCCTTCGGGCGTGAACGCATAGCGCTCCACGCGCGCGGGCAGTTCGGTATAAAGCGCCTCGATGTTCGACAGCCCTCCGCCCATGACGATGACGTCCGGGTCCAGGATGCTGACGACGGAGGCGATCGACCGCGCGAAGCGGTCGTAGAAAACCTCAAGCTCCGCAATAGCGTCGCCTTCGCCGCGCCGCGCCGCCTCGACGATCTCCGGGACGCTGAGCTGCTTTCCGGTGTGCGTCGCATAAAGCGAACTCAGCGCCGGACCGCTGCACCAGCTTTCGACGCAGCCATAGCGGCCGCAATAGCAGCGCGGCGGGTCGCTCACCTCCTGCGGTCCCCGCGGCGCGGGAAGGGGATTGTGTCCCCATTCTCCGGCGATGCCATGCGCGCCGGAGAGTACGCGCCCGCCAACGCAGATGCCGCCGCCGACGCCGGTTCCCGCGATAATGCCGAATACGATGTTGCAGCCCGCGGCCGCGCCGTCCGTAGCCTCGGAGAGCGTGAAGCAATTGGCGTCATTCTCGACGCGCACCTCGCGGTGCAGCGCCGCGCTCAGGTCCTTGTCGAGGGGGTGGCCGATCAGGCGCGTGTTATTGGCGTTCTTCACCAAGCCGGTCCTGCGGCTGATCGCGCCGGGAATGGCCATGCCGACCGCGCCGCGATCGCCCAGCTTGGCCTCGGCGTCATAGACAAGGTCGCGGATGGCGCGGACGGTGTCGTCGTAACCGCTCTGAGGGGTCGGTATCCGGTGCCGGAGCAACTCGTCGCCCCGGTTGCCAAGCGCCAGGATTTCGATCTTCGATCCGCCGAGGTCTATGCCAATGCGCATCATCTGCTTCCGATATTTTATTTATACGTCCAGGCGCGCGCTGATGGATTTCTCGGCTGCCGCCCAATCCCCCGCACGACAGTGTGCATGAAATGTTAGCGGTAATAACCCTGTCAATCTGGCATCGCCGATCAGATGAGTTCTTATCATTTCGGGCGCCGTTTCTGCTGCAGATGCGAGATATTACGGTATGTCGTCGATAAGGAAGCTTGGGGCGACAGCGCACGCGCCGCCAATTTCTTGACCTCCGGGCCTTTCGGACCGTCGTTTACGACAAACAGGTAGTCAAAACGCAGTGACAAAAGGTTGCGCCTTCGGGCGGCACGGGCCTGGCCAGCGATTTGACGTCGCCGACCACCAGAAGCCACCCGCTCACGGTTCGCCCAACACGCGGTGCGCCAAATGGACGTCGCGCGCGTCCAGACCTTGTTCCTTGCAGAAATCCGTGACCAAGACGTCTTCCGTCAACAGGAAATCCAGCACGGCCCTCAGGAAGTCGGGATCCGAGGCGCGTGCGCGCAAAGCGGGAATTTCCACCCCGGAAAGGCGCATGAAACGCTCGAGCCGCTCCGGCATCGTTACCAGGAAGGCCAAGCCGTCGAGCCCAATCGTCTCGGCACGCTCCCGGGTCATCCTTTCGCGCATGTCACCGCCCCGCTTCGGCGCGAAGAATACAGCAAATGAACCATTTTTTCCCGCGACTCCGCTTGGGCCCCGGAAAGGGCAGGGCGTTCCGCAGTGCAATGCGTCATGACGGAAGATTCGCGCGGTTCCGGAATTGTTAAGTTTTTTCAAAGGCTCCGTGGCAAATTGTCTAGAACCGCAGCCATTTCGTTTGAGCGGAAATCCTCAATGTCAAGGGAGCGTTAAGACATCCAAACTAATACTACGCGAGGCCGGAGCGTCGAGTCGGCCCCGTCGCGCAAGGCGCGCGGTTCAGCGGCGGCAAAAGGTGCGCGGGCTGTGGAGAGTCGAAAAATGGATGCCAAGGCCAAAACGGTCCTGATCGTGGAAGACAACGAGCTGAACATGAAGCTCTTCCACGACCTTCTCGACGCGCACGGTTACAACATCCTGCAAACCAAGGACGGGATGGAAGCCCTCGACATCGCGCGCGAGCATCGCCCCGACCTCATCCTGATGGACATCCAGCTTCCGGAGGTCTCCGGCCTGGAAGTCACCAAATGGCTGAAGGAAGACGACACGCTGAAGGCCATTCCGGTCGTCGCGGTCACCGCTTTCGCCATGAAGGGCGACGAGGAAGTGATCCGGCAGGGCGGCTGCGAAGCTTACATCTCCAAGCCCATCTCGGTCACCAGCTTCCTAGATACGGTTCGCCGTTTCATCGGTTAGGAAACGGCCATGACGGCGCGTGTTCTTGTCGTCGACGATATCCTTTCGAACGTCAAACTGCTCGAAGCCAAGCTGACGAGCGAGTATTTTGAGGTCGTCACGGCCTTTTCGGGGGCCGAGGCGCTCGCCAAGATGGACGAGAGCGAGCCCGATATCGTGCTGCTCGACGTCATGATGCCCGGCATGGACGGGTTCGAAGTCTGCCGCCGCATCAAAGCCAATCCCAAGACCGCGCACCTTCCCATCGTCATGGTCACGGCGCTGGACCAGCCAAGCGACCGCGTCGCGGGGCTAGAAGCCGGCGCCGACGATTTCCTCACTAAGCCGGTCGACGACGCGGCCTTGTTCGCGCGCGTACGCTCGCTGGTGCGCCTGAAGATGATGACCGACGAGCTGCGCATGCGCGAGACCACGGGCCAGAGCATGGGCCTGCTCGATCCGGCGTCGACGTTGATGGAAGCCGGCATTTCCGGACGCATTCTGATCATCGAAGACCGGCCTGAATCGGTCGCCTGGTTCTCCGCCGCGCTGCAGCCGGCCAACGAAGTCTCCGCCGTCGACACCTTCGAGGAAGCGCTGGTGCGCGTGCGCGGCGGCGATTACGACCTCATCGTCGTCAGCCTGGGGATGCGCGGGTTCGACGGCCTGAGATTGTGCTCGCAGCTCCGCTCTCTGCCGGAAGGGCGCAACGTGCCGATCCTGGTCGTGGTCAGCGACGGCGACCGCCGCAAGCTCAACCAGGCACTCGAAATGGGCGTCAACGATTACCTGACACGGCCCGTCGACAAGAACGAGCTGGTCGCGCGCGTGCGCACCCAGCTGCGCAAGAAGCTCTACTCCGACAGGCTGCGCCACAACGTCCAGCTCAGCCTGGAAATGGCGATCACCGATCAGCTTACCGGCTTGCACAATCGCCGCTACATGAGCCGCCATCTCGACAATCTGCTCGCCCAGGCGCGCAAATCCGGCAAGCCGCTCGCCTTCCTCATCATGGACATCGACTTTTTCAAGCTGGTCAATGATACCCACGGCCACGATATCGGCGATGAAGTGCTGTGCGAATTCGCCAAACGCATTGCGGCCAACGTCCGCGGGATCGATCTGGCCTGCCGTTACGGCGGCGAGGAATTCGTGGTGGTGATGCCCGACACCGACGTGGCCTACGCTTATTCAGTGGCGGAGCGTCTGCGCAAAAGCATCGAGACCACGCCGATCGAGATCAGCCGCGCGCCCGGCAAGCTCTCCATCACCATCAGCATCGGCATCGCCGAGTCCGAGAACGACAACGACAGCGCGGAAGACCTCTTGTACCGTGCCGATCAGGCGCTTTATCGCGCCAAGAAGACGGGCCGCAACCGCGTGGTAGCGGACGCGGCGTAACACCTAAAATTATCTGCTGCTCAAGCGCGTGACCGGCACCGTCACGACGTTGGTTTGCGACACGATCTTCACCTGAACGACGCCGGTGTGCGGCAACCGCGCGGCGAGGCGGGCGCTTACCGGCAGGATCACTTGCGCCACGGCCGCGCGATGACGCGGCGGTGTCGCCACGAATTCCACGTCCAGCGTGCCTGCTTCCGCTGCGGAAGCTTCATGCAGGCGCAGCAGCGGTTTCATCCAGCCGCCGGTGCTTACTGCGCCTCTTGCGGTGATGACGATGCGGTTATGCTCGATCGTCGCCGTGGCGCGGTCGATGCGGTACACGAGCGTGACTGGTGCCGCTGCGGCAACGCCTGTCGCCAGGGCGATCAGAAAAAAGACGAACGCCGCGTGCGCACGCATTCTGGCAACTCTCCATGTTTGCTGGTTTCGTGGAGCAGTTTGACAAGAAGAATGAGGCGCAAATGAGGAGCGGATGCGACCGTTGAAAGGCGTCCTCGCCGTGCGAACCGAATGGCACGAGCCAAATTGTCATAGCGACATCGAACGCGTCGGCGCGCGATAGTGCCAATGACGCTTGAAGACATTCCGCAACGACGGCGGGAAGGTCCAACACGGTGAGGCGGGATGTTTTGCGTATCGGTTCTGTCGTGGCGGCAGTTGTTGCCATCGCGCTCGTTGCGGGCGTTTTGCGGCTGACCGGTCTGGCCGTCCGCCCGACGCCACAGGAGCGGGATCAAGCGCTCCCAGGCGATTCTCTGGTCTCAAAAGCAGCCGGCACCGTCATGCACGCCATAACGATCGACGTGCCTCCGTCATGCGTGTGGCCATGGCTGGCGCAGATGGGCTCGGGTCGCGCCGGTTGGTACAGCTACGACTGGGTAGACAACGACAGCCATCCCAGCGCGACCGAGATCGTTCCTTCTCTTCAACACGTCGCGCCGGGGGACGTGTTCCCGTCCTTACCGGGGGTGAAGACGTCGTTCATCGTCGGCGCCGTGGAGCCGGGGCGGGATCTCATTCTGACAGTCCCTGCCGTCGGCGGAGGTCTCATGGTCAGCTGGGAGTTTTTTCTTGAGCCGCTCGGCCAGCATCAAACGCGATTGCTGGTGCGCGGACGGATTCGTGCAGGGTGGCCGGGCGGGGGAACGGGAAAGCCGACGGCCGTCCACCGCCCTATCGAGGGTGTCTATGATGTACTTGCGCGAACCCCACGCTGGCTGATGGAGCCTGCCGCAGAGTTCGGTCACGGTGTCATGCAGGCGCGGCAGCTTCAACAGATCAAGCGCCGCGCAGAAGGGACGAGCTGTGATGGTTCACGTTCTTTCAAGCGTGCGAACGATCCCTAGACTGCCACTTCGCACCACACCGGCACGTGGTCCGACGGCTTTTCGCGGCCGCGCACGCGTTTGTCGATGGCGCAGGTCTTCAGCCTGTCGAGCGCCTGCGGCGACAGCAGAATGTGGTCGATGCGGATGCCGTGGTCTTTCTGCCAGGCGCCCGCCTGATAATCCCAGAACGTGTACTGATGGGGCTGCGCGTTGCAGGCGCGGAACCCATCCGTGTAGCCCAGATTCTCGATCCGCCGCAGCGCCGCGCGCGATTCCGGCTGGAACAACGCATCGTTCGCCCAGGCGGCGGGATCGTAGCAATCCTGGGGCGTCGGGATGACGTTGTAATCGCCCATCAGCGCCACCGGTTCCTCGAAGGCGAGCAGCGCGCGGGCGCGGGCGTAGAGGCGTTCCAGCCACGCCAGCTTGTAGGCGAACTTGTCGGTGCCGATCGGGTTGCCGTTGGGCGCGTAGATCGACGCCACGCGCACCACGCCCTTGTCGCCGGGGACCAGCGCCTCGAGGTAGCGGGCGTGCTCGTCGCCGCTGCCGCCGGGCAGGCGAGGCGTGACGTCCTCCAGCGGGCGCTTCGACAGGATCGCCACGCCGTTATAGGTCTTTTGTCCGTGTACGGCTGAGTTATAGCCGAGGTCTTCGAAGACGGAGACCGGGAAGGCGTCGTCGGTGCATTTGATCTCCTGCAGGCAGACCACATCGGGCGCGGCATCCTTCAGCCAAGCTGTGACGGCGTCCAGCCGCGCCTTCACCGAGTTCACGTTCCAGGTGGCAATCTTCATTTGGGCCCGAAAAATCGTTTTCCGGGGTCATTCTAGACGGAGTCGTCCCGCCCACCGAACCGGGCTTTTTGAAAATCCTCCTAAATAAGCGTCACCCCGAGGTGCGCGGCCATCCTTCGAGGCTCCGCTTTGCGGAGCACCTCAGGATGACGGCCGCGCCTCGAAGGGGGGCGCAAATGTCAGGATTTGGGTGAAATGGTAGTTCGACCGACAAGGTTCAAGGGGGCCGCGGGTCGAATTCGTATATTCACAGCTACAATTTGAGACATAAGGTAATGTTCCCGAAAGTCGACTTGTGAAGGCGGCGGCGCTAGGCTTTCCCACGCTTCGGAGCGCGTATCACGAGCGAGGGAATCCTCGCGGAAGAGTCCGAACATGCGCAAGATCGCAGCACTCATCGCCACTATTGCATTGCTTTCGAGTGTGAGCATCGCGTCCGCCGCGATGGTAAGCAGCGGGAATGGCAACCCCGCGCCTTCTGTCGGTGCGTCGGCAAATGGCGGCTCGCACGGTGGAGGGTACGGCGGCACGCATGGCGGATGGGGCGGCGGTCGAAGCGGCGGGCACCACGGAGGCTATCCCGGTGGGGGCGGATATGGTGGGGGTCACCACCATGGAGGCTACGGCGGATATGGCGGTGTCATCGTCTATCCCTATCCGTATTGGCCCTACCCGTCATATCCCTATCCTTACCCTTACCCTTATCCGGATTCACCGGATACTTCGCCGCCTCCGGACGCGCCGCCGCCCGTTGCGATGCACGATGCGTCCAGCGACATGCCTGCACGGCCGTTCTGGTATTATTGCGATCAGCCGGACGGCTATTACCCGTATGTGAAGATTTGCAAGCACGATTGGAGCGCGATCCCCATCGCGCCTCCGCCGCCCTCGTCGGGCGCGCCGATATCGGATGGAAGCTGGGAATGGTGCGCCGAAACTAAAGGTTATTTTCCGTACGTCGAATCCTGTCCGCGCGGCTGGACGGCTGTTCCGGTGACCGCGCCGCAATCGGAAAGCACCGCAAACACGCCGCCAACCACAGCCAATTGGTTCTATTGCGACGACCCCAAGGGCTATCTGCCCTACGTCTCGGACTGCAAGAAGGATTGGCGAGCGGTTCCGTCTATGCCGCCGCCAAATGCGAACCAGGGCACGAAATAGCCTGCGCCGCGCCGCTAGACCGAAAAACTCGTCCCGCAGCCGCAGGAGGAAGTGGCGTTCGGGTTGTTCACTTTGAACGAGGCGCCGATCAGATCGTCGACGAAGTCGATTTCCGCGCCCTTGAGAAATTCCAGCGACGTGGAATCGATCAGCACGGTCACGCCGCCTTCCTCGACGACCAGGTCATCGTCCGCGCGCGCGTCGTCTAGCGCGAAGTTATACTGGAAGCCCGAGCAGCCGCCTCCGGTCACCGCCAGGCGCAGCATCGTGGGGCCGCCTTCTGCGGCGATAATCTCCGCGATCCGCTTGGCGGCGCGGGGAGAAACCGTGACGGGCATGGCCGTTTCGACGCTCATGGGGCTCCTTTGCGTGCCATAATCATAGCGAGTCCTATGTAGTTATGGGAATGGCAAGCGCAAAGGCCGCAATAACCGAGAATCCACCCGCCGGGCGGCTTCTAGGCCCTATTTACGTCCCCCCCGCCACGCGGGCGCCGTTTGCGACCAAGCCGGCCGAGAGCCGGGGGCGCCTTTACCCTGAGCCCGAAAGCGCCACGCGCACCTGTTATCAACGCGACCGCGACCGCGTTCTGCATTCCACAGCGTTTCGTAGGCTTAAGCACAAGACGCAGGTCTTCGTGCAGCACGAAGGCGATTACTACCGCACCCGCATGACCCATTCGCTGGAAGTGGCGCAAATCGCCCGCACGGCGGCCCGCGTACTGGCGCTGGACGAGGACCTCGCCGAGGCGGTGGCCTTGGCGCACGATCTCGGGCACACCCCGTTCGGCCACGCCGGCGAGGAGGCTCTGGCGGCGGCAAGCGCCGACGTCGGCGGCTTCGACCACAATGCGCATGCGCTGCGCCTCGTCACCAAGCTGGAGCACCGTTACGCCGCCTTTGACGGACTGAACCTGACCTGGGAGACGCTGGAGGGCCTGGTGAAGCACAACGGCCCGATCGTGCCGCCCGTGCCGGCGCCCATCGCCGGCTTCGACGCAAGCTGGCCGCTCGATCTTTCGACCTGGCCGGGGCTGGAAGCGCAGATCGCCGCACTCGCCGACGACATCGCCTATCTCACCCACGACATCGACGACGGGTTGCGCGCGGGCCTGTTCGCCATCGACGATCTGGCGCGTGCCCCGCTGGCGGGCGCGCCCGTGGAGGCGATCCGCATGCGCCACGGCGAGCTGGAACTCAGCCGCTTCATCGGCGAACTCGTCCGTACACTGATTGGTGCCATGGCCGACGACCTGTTGGCCGAAACGAGCAAAAGGCTGTCGCAGAGACAACCTGGCTCGGCAGCCGACGTGCGTTCGGCGCGCGGGGCGACGGCCAGCTTCTCGCCGCCGATGGAACGCGAGGCCCAGGCGCTCAAGCAATTCCTGTTCGTGCGGATGTACCGGCACGCGCGCGTCATGTCTTCCATGGACAAGGCAAAAATGGTTGTGGAAGAATTGTTTCGGGCCTTGTCGCGCTCTCCGTCGCTGCTGCCGGCGGACTGGGCGGCCGGCTGCGGGGGGGCGGGCGATGCCGCCACGGCCGGGATCGTGCGCGACTACATCGCGGGCATGACCGACCGCTTTGCGCTACAGGAATATCGTCGCATATTCCACAGGGAGATGGACCTTTAGGAGGGTCCAGATGCCGTGATTCGGCCGCAGGCCGGTGCTAGATTGAGATCATTAGATTCGGAGCAGGCACATGGCCAAATACGAACGCGACACGCATGAACCGGACGATGTGCGCGTCTTCGACGGCGGCGAGGACGACGGGGAAGAGGGCGGTTCGCACCTTCCGGTCGTAATCATCATTGCGGGGTTGGTGTTGGCGGCATTCGGCGGCGTGGTCTGGCTTGCCTACAACAACGGCGTGGCGCGCGGCCGCAGCGACGTTCCGGCGGCCGTGGCGCAGAACACCGCGAATGAGCAACCGGCTGCAGCGCCGGGCAGCGGTGCGCTGCCCGTCAAGCAGATCAAGGTCTATCAGCAGCAGGCTGGATCGGATGAGGTGGATCAGGAACCCGCCACCGCTCCGCCGGCCCAGTCGGCCAAACCCGCTGGGCCGCCCGCTTGGCGCTCGCAGCTGGCCGAGGCCAAGCCGACGGTTGTCCCACCCGTGCAGGGAGCCGCCGTCACGGTGCCCAAGCCGGCGCCGGTAACCCAATCTGCCCTGCCGCCGGCCAAGGCGACGCTCGAGACCGTCGTTGCTGAAGCGCCGGCGACGCCCGTCGCGAAAGCGGCTGCGAAGCCGGCGACACCGCCGAAGGCCACAACGGCAACGGGGGCTTTCGTGCTGCAGATTGGCGCCTACAAATCGCAAAGCGACGCCGACGCCGCCTGGAAGTCCTATCGGGTCAAGCATGCGGCGCTGCTTTCCGGCTTTGGGCCGAACGTCCAGAAAGCCGAACTCGGCGACAAAGGCGTGTGGTATCGCTTGCGCGTGGGGTCGTTCGCCGACAAGGACGCCGCGGCCGCGTTGTGCGACCGTCTGAAAGCGGAGGGCGGCGTGTGCTTCCCGGCGAAATGATGTGAGCGTCGAGAACAGGTAAAAGGGGCCATGCGTACACGCGTCATCTACGGCTGCTCCGGTCAAGCGCTGGGAGCGGAGGAACGGGCGTTCTTCCGCGACGTCCAGCCATGGGGCTTCATTCTCTTCGCCCGCAATGTTTTCGACCGCGAACAGGTGCGCGCGCTGGTCGACTCCTTGCGCGAGACGGTGAGCGATGCGTCCGCCCCCGTGCTGATCGATCAGGAGGGCGGACGCGTGACGCGGCTGAACCCGCCCAACTGGCGCGAACGTCCGGCCGCCGCGCGCTTCGGAGAGGTCTATGCGAATGCGCAGGAGGCGGCGACGGAGGCGGCTTATCTCAACGCCAGGCTGATCGCTGCCGATCTTGGCGAACTTGGCATCAATGTCGATTGCCTGCCGGTGTTGGACGTGCCGGTGGAAGGTGCCGACAACGTCATCGGCGACCGCGCCTTCGCGCGCGATCCCGCCGCCATCATCGCTCTCGGACGCGCCGTCATCGAAGGGCTGCTGGAAGGCGCCGTGCTGCCGGTCATGAAGCACATCCCGGGCCACGGGCGGGCGACGGCGGATTCCCATCTGACGCTGCCGCGTGTCGACACCACGGCCGAAGAATTGAGCGCCACCGACTTCGTCACCTTCCGCAGCCTGAACCAGTGCCCGATGGCGATGACGGCCCACGTCGTCTACGAAGGCATCGATCCACAGCGTCCGGCGACCACCAGCCCGAAAGTGATTCGCGACGTGATTCGCGGCGAAATCGGGTTCGACGGGCTTCTGATGTCCGACGATGTGTCGATGGGCGCCCTGGAAGGGTCGATTTCCGTGCGCACCAAGGCAGCACTGTTTGCCGGCTGCGATGTCGTGCTTCACTGCAACGCCAAGATGGAAGAGATGAAAGAGGTGGCGGAAGGGGCCAAACCGCTCGAAGGGGCGTCGCTCAAGCGCGCGGAGCATGCGCTCGCCCTGTTGAGCGCGGCCGATCCGTTCGATCCCGCCAGCGCGGAAGCGCATCTGACGGAGCTTCTGGGGACACAACCATGAGCGAGCCGCTCGAGATCTTCGACGAGTTCGAAGCCTTTGCCGTCGCGCCGGACGAGGCGCTGGTGGTGACGGTCGACGGCTTCGAAGGACCGCTGGACCTGCTGTTGACCCTGGCGCGCAACCAGAAGGTCGACATCGCGAAAATCTCGATCCTCAAACTGGCTGAGCAGTATCTGGAGTTCATCGAATCCGCCAGGAAGATGAACCTGGAGCTGGCGGCCGATTATCTGGTGATGGCCGCCTGGCTGGCTTATCTGAAATCGCGCCTGATCCTGCCGCAACCGGCCGGCGCCGACGGCGAACCGACCGCCGACGAGATGGCCTCGCGCCTGCGCTGGCGACTGCAGAGGCTGGAGGCGATGCGCGAGGCCGCTGCCCGGCTGATGGCGCGCGACCGGCTGGAGCGCGAGATCTTCGCCCGCGGCATGCCCGAGCCGGTAAAGGTGGTGAAACTGCGGACCTATACGGATTCGCTTTACGATCTGCTTACGGCCTACGCCGCCGATCGGGTCAAGAAGCTGCGCGGCAAGAGCTACGAGCCGCTTACGTCGCCCGTGCTGCTGATCGAGGAAGCGCGCGAGCGGCTGGAGCGCATGCTGGGCCGCATCCCCGACTGGAACGACCTCACAAAGCTGTTGCCGTTCGAGTGGTCAAGGGGGCAGAGGCGGCGTTCGGCGCTTGCGAGCACGCTTCTGGCATGCCTAGAACTGGCCAGGGACGGGCGGGTCGAGATTCGTCAGCTTGCACCGTTTGACGAGATTTATGTCAGGGACCGTGCCAGCGAGGCCGTATCATGAACCGTATCGTGCGTCTGAGAGAAACGCTGGCCGAAGCGATAGCCGAGGACACGCTTGTCTGTGCGGCGGAAGGGAGCGAAGCGTCTGTGCCTGGCGTCAACATCGAGCATTTGCGGATGACCGAAGCGTTACTGTTCGCGGCCTCCGAACCGTTGAGCATCGATGCTCTTGCGTCATCGCTGCCGGAAGGAACCGATGTCGCCGGGCTCGTGGCCGAACTTCAACGCATCTATGAGGACCGTGGCGTAAACCTCGTCCGTGTCGCAGAAAAATGGCAATTCCGCACGGCGCCCGATCTGTCTTTCCTGCTGCGCAAGGAAAAGCCGGAACAGAAGCGGCTGTCGCGCGCGGCGATCGAGACGCTGGCCATCGTCGCTTATCACCAGCCCGTCACCCGCGCCGAAATCGAGGACATCCGCGGCGTCATGCTGTCGAAGGGCACGATCGATGCGCTGATGGAGGTCGGCTGGGTCAAGATCAGGGGCCGCAAGCGCACCCCCGGTCGCCCGGTCACCTATGGCACCACCGAGGCGTTCCTGGTCCAGTTCGGGCTGGAGAGCGTCAGCCACTTGCCTGGCATGGACGAGTTGAAGGCCGCGGGCTTTCTCGAAGCCATGCCGCCGTCCGGCTTCGACGTGCCGTCGCCCAGCGACCAGCTCGGTCCGGACGAGGACCCCTACGAGGGCGAGGAGCCGAACGACCTTGCCACCGGGGGCGCGGACCCGTTCGCGCCGGTAACAGCCGACGAATAAGGCGCAACTCCGAAGGTGCGAATAGCGAGGTGGGGACGACTTCTATTCGCCTTTCGCACTTTAATCTTCCAGCTCCACCACCACCGCCTCGCCGTTTTCCAGCGCGATGGCGAGGGTGCCTTTGCGCAAGGCAATCGCGTCCTTGCCGAAAACCTCGCCCCGCCAGCCATGCAGAGCGGCAACGCCTTCGTCGTCGCCGGCGGCGAGCCGTTCGACGTCGTCGCTGTTGGCGATCAGGCGCGGCGCCACACCGGCCTCTTCGGCTCTGAGCCTGAGCAACGTCTTGAGCAGGTCGACGGCCGCAGGTGAAGGCTCGTGACGATGCCGCTTGCGTTCCAGCAGTTCGGCGACCTCGGGCGGCGGCGCCTCGCGGCCTTCCGCCACGGCTTCCAATAGATTCTTGCCCATGCGCGAGGCGGCAAAACCTTTCGGCACGGCGCGGAGGCGTTCCAGCGCTTCGGCGTTGTCGGGCGGCTGGGCGGCGATTTCCAGCAGTACTTCGTCCTTAACTACACGGTTGCGCGGGATATCGCGGGTTTGCGCTTCGCGCTCGCGCCACGCCGCAACCGCAGCCAGCGTAGCCAGGAACCGCTTGTTGCCGGTGCGCGGCTTCAGGCGTTTCCAGGCATGAACCGGATCCAGCGCATATAGTTCTTCGCTCTTGAGCGCGGCGATTTCCTCCGCCACCCAGCTTTCGCGCTTGCTCTTCGCGAGCTGGGCCGAAAGCGTTTCGTAGATGGTGCACAGATGGGTCACGTCGGCCAGCGCATATTCGAGCTGGCGCTTGGTGAGCGGACGGCGCGCCCAATCGGTGAAGCGCGCGGATTTGTCGACCTGGGCGTGGGCGATCTTGCGCGCCAGCGTCTCGTACGACGCCGCTTCGCCGAAGCCGCAGACCATCGCCACGATCTGGGTGTCGAACAAGGGATCGGGGATGACGCGGCCGCGATGCCAGAAGATCTCGATGTCCTGCCGTCCGGCGTGCAGCACCTTGACGATACGCGGATCTTTGAGGAGCGGAAAAAACGGGGAGAGGTCGATGCCGTCCGCCAGCGGATCGACGATGGCCGCGACACCCGGAGCGGCGATCTGCAACAGGCAGAGCTTCGGCCAATAGGTCGAATCCCGCATGAATTCGGTGTCGAGAGCGATGTAGGGCATGCCCTCCAACTCGCCCACCAGCTCCTTCAGAGCCGCCGTTGTTTCCACGATCCGCATTCCACGGTGATAGCGGATTCGGGCGCGCCCCGCGCAGGAATTTGCGAAAAGCGCCTAGGATTCAGTGCGTCGAAAGCCCCACCGTGCGCCCTGGCATGCCCGCCGCGTCGAAATAGCGCGTGGAACCGACCTCTTCCAGGTCCAGGGCGGTGTGGAACCCGTTAGGGGCGACGGGCGAAACAATCTGGCGGCGGATCACTTTGGGCATCTTGCCGCCCTTCAGCGCCTCGCTGATGACGCGGCCTTTGAGCCTGCCAGGTCCGGATAATGTCACGCCCAGGAGATGCGCCAGCGTCGGGGCGACGTCGACATTGCCGGCCGGCGCCGTGTCGTTGAATGCGGCTTTGAAATCCGGTCCGATGGCCGCCATGAAGTTGCGCGTGTCGGCGCGGCTGAAGCTGCCGTGCATGCCCTGGCCGGTGTGCAAACCGGTATCGGCGATCTCGACCGCGCACATCTGCGGTCCGAGATTGCAACCCTTGGCCACGAAGGAGCGGAAGCCAACCACGATGGCGGGCTGCGGCACGTTCGACGAGCCGATCAGATTCACGTCGCTCATCGGCAGCGCGCCGGCGAAGTCTTTCGGGTCGCCGTTCTTGAGCAGATCGTCGTTGACGAACAGCGCGCCGACATAGGGCGCCTCAAGCAGCTTGTCGAAGATGCGCTTGGCGATGGCGCGGCGGTCTGCGCCGTCCGGCACATAGATGAAATCGGTGCCGCCGTTCGCGGCCACGATGGGCATCGGCGCATCAGGCGAGGGGCCGATCAAAGCATTGCCGCCCTGCGGGTGCTCGCCGCTGGAAAGATCGAGTTCGGCGTTCGAACGGTCCGGATCGAAGACTTTCTGGTTGCCGAGCCATTTGGCCACGTCAGAGGCGAGGAAGCCGCCTGGCAGAGTGTTTCGCTCCAAAGTGCCATTCGGCGTGGGAATGCCTTTGGCAATGGTCGAGAAACCGTGATCGGCGATCACGAATACGTCCGTGTTGTCGGCCATGCCCCATTGTTTCAACGCGTCCAGAATGCCTTTCAAATCGTTGTCGGCGTTGGCGATGGCCGCCCGCCCGCTGGTGCTGTTGATACCGGGAACGAGCTTGCCGTCGCTGTCGAGGGCGCCGTGCTGGGTGGTGTCGGGATCGCGCGACCAGAACAGCATCACGAACGGCTTGCCGGAGTCCTTCAGGTTAGGGATCAGAACCTGGGTTGTCGCCGACAGAAGATAGCTTTGCTGGACAAGATTGGGCGTGCTGGCGAAGGCGGGGGCGGCCGCGCCCGTCGCCTTGGAGACATCGGAGGCCAGCTGGCCGCCAAGCGTCGTGCTCTTGGTCGGCGTGCCGTCGGCATTGGTGGGATGATTGGTCGCGTCGTCTATGAAAACGCCCAGCGGGCCGTCGACACTGTCGTTCTTGCTGTCAAGCGCCGTCACGTCCTGGATCGCGGCCGGCCCTTTTTTGCCGACGATGACCGTGTTGTAGCCCGCCGCGCGCGCGGCTTGCAGCAGCGTGGTCTGGGCAAGATAGCCGTCGGGGAAATGCGCCTTCACGTCGCGCAGGATGCAATCGTCTTCCAGGAAGGCGAGAACCGCGCCCGCCGCACACGGAACGGGAAAGCCCAGATACAGCGTGTTGGCATAGTCGCCCGTGTCGCCCAGAAAATGGCCGGTGGCGATGGCCGAGGCGTTGGCGGTCGTCAGCGTCGGATACACGGCATGGCTGTTGCTGAAATCGACGCCTTCGCGGCGGAGCTTGGCCATGGTGGGGGCGGTATCGGGTGTTACGCTGGAAGCGCGCAGGCCGTCAGCGACAAAGATCACGACGTTCCTCCGGCCGGCCTTGGCGGGCAGGGCCGCGAGCAGGCACAGAACGACGGCGAAAGCGAAGCGCTGGAAGGTCATGAGGCTGAAATCCCTGGAAAAGCTGCTGGAAGCCTAAGCGCTCTTTGCGACAGATAAAGCATAATCGGCCAACCGAATCGGCCCTTGACCCGGCCCTCCCGAAGCCGCCACATACCGGCCTTTTTCAAGGAATCCGCCATGCACGCCTATCGCACCCATACCTGCGGCGAACTGCGCAAGAAGGACGTCGGCAGCTACGTCCGACTGTCCGGCTGGGTCAACCGGCGGCGCGACCATGGCGGATTGCTGTTCATCGACTTGCGCGACCATTACGGCATCACCCAATGCGTGATCGAGCCGGACGCCGCGGCCTTCGCCGAAGTGGACAAGGCGCGCTCCGAATGGGTTCTCACCCTTACGGGCAGGGTGGTCGCCCGTTCCGACGACACGGTCAACGAGGACCTGCCGACCGGCGAGGTCGAGCTGCGCATCGACGAGGTGGCGATACAATCGACGGCGGCGGAGTTGCCGGTGCCGGTGTTCGGCGATCTGGACTATCCCGAGGACACGCGGCTGAAATATCGCTTCCTCGATCTGCGCCGCGAGCGGCTGCACAAGAACGTCGCGCTGCGCTCGCAGGTGATCTCGTCGATCCGCCGCCGCATGATCGAGCAGGGCTTCACCGAATTCCAGACCCCGATTCTCACCGCTTCGTCGCCGGAAGGCGCGCGCGACTTCCTGGTGCCCTCGCGGCTGCATCCGGGCAAGTTCTATGCGCTGCCGCAGGCCCCGCAGCAGTTCAAGCAGCTCATCATGGTGGCGGGCTTCGATCGCTACTTCCAGATCGCGCCCTGCTTCCGCGATGAGGACGCGCGCGCCGACCGCTCGCCGGGCGAGTTCTATCAGCTCGACTTGGAAATGAGCTTCGTCACGCAAGACGATGTTTTTGCTGCGGTTGAGCCCGTGCTAGCCGGCGTGTTCGAGGAGTTCGCCGAAGGCCGCAGCGTCTCGCCCGCGCCGTTCCCGCGCATCGCTTATGACGAGTCCATGCTGAAATATGGCGTCGACAAGCCGGACCTGCGCAACCCCATCGTCATCGCCGATGTTTCCAGCGTCTTCGCGCGCGAGGACGTGGCGTTCAAGGCGTTCAAGGACAAGACCGTGCGGGCAATCCCCGCGCCGGGCGCCGCAGCGCAGCCGCGGTCCTTCTTCGACAAACTGAACGAATGGGCACGCACCGACATGGGCGCGCCGGGGCTGGGCTATATCGTGTTCGAGGACGAGAACGGGGCGCTCGCCGGCAAAGGCCCGATTGCGAAATTCATTCCACCGACGGCGCTGGCCGAAATGGCCGCGAAGTCGGGCGTGAAGGCGGGCGACGCGCTGTTCTTCTCGGCCGACGCCAAGAAGGACCGCGCGGCGGCGCTGGCGGGCGCGGCGCGCATCCGGCTGGGGCGCGAGCTTGGGCTGATCAAGGAAGGCGACTTCAAGTTCTGCTGGATCGTCGATTTTCCGATGTACGAGTGGAACGAGGACGAGAAGAAGATCGACTTCTCGCACAATCCATTCTCGATGCCACAATTCGACCGCGAGAAATTCCTGGCGCTCGACCAAGCCGACCGCGAGACGATCCTCGGCCTCAAGGCGTATCAGTACGACATCGTCTGCAACGGCATCGAGCTTTCGAGCGGCGCGATCCGAAACCACGATCCCGACGTGATGCTGAAAGCCTTCGAGATCGCCGGCTACCCGCGCGAAGAGACCGAAACCAAGTTCGCCGGCATGCTGAACGCGTTCCGCTACGGTGCCCCGCCGCACGGCGGCACCGCGCCGGGCATCGACCGCATCGTCATGCTGATCGCCGGCGTGGAAAACCTGCGCGAAGTCACCATGTTCCCGATGAACCAGCAGGCCGAAGACCTGATGATGAACGCGCCCAGCGAGGCCTCGCTGAAGCAACTGCGCGAGCTGCACATCCGGGTGGTGCTGCCGGAAACGAAATAGCAAACAGATTCCCTCCCCTGAAAGGGGAGGGTTAGGGAGGGGTCATGCCACGGACCCCCACCCGATCCGCCTTTGGCGGATCGACCTCCCCCTTTCAGGGGGAGGAAAATCAGTTCAGCTTATCCGACAGTTCTTTGATGCTCTCTTGTACGAGAGCGGCGGAGCGCTTTTCGTTGAGGCGCGCGGCGATCAGCTTTTCGGCAGCGGCAGTGGCCGTGTCGGCGGCGATGGTGCGGATTTCGGACAGCGCCGCAACTTCGGCTTGCTCGATCTTTTCCTTGGCCATTTGGGCGCGGCGGTCGATTTGGGCGCGCAGCTGGGCGCGGATCTCCTTGGCGAAACGCTCGGCTTCGGCCTTGGCGTCGGCAATGATCGCGGCAACTTCGTTTTCGGCCTCAGCGGCTTTCTGCACATAGGCGGCGAGCACGCCGGCGGCTTCCTCGCGCAGCCGCTGGGCTTCGTCGAGTTCCTTGGAGATGGCGGCGGCGCGTGCGTCCAGCAACTTGGCCAGCATCGCGGGCACGCGCAGGCGCAGGAAGATCGCCAGCACGATCGCGAAGCCGACCGCTACCCAGAACTCAGGATTTTGGAAAAACGTCATCGTAATACCCGGAACCTCAGCGCGATGGATGACGAGAAGAAAGACCGCCAAGCCGATCGCGAGCGACGCAGTCGCGAGGCGAAAAGTCGACATGGCGCTTCCTCTCCATCGTCAGGCACCCGAGGCCTTGACGGCCGCCTCGGCCTCCTGGGGGGATACCGTATCCCCGATCAGCCGCGCGACGATAGCCGCGGCCGCATCCTGCGCCGCAATTGTGACATGTCTTGCAGCCTCCTGACGCACGGCGGCGATCCGGGCTTCGGCCTCGGCCGCGGCCTCTTTGGCCTCAACCTCCGCTGCGGCTTTGGCTTTTTCGACCTCGTCGGTGACCAGCTTGCGGCTCGTTTCGGCCACTGTCTGGGCGCGGGCACGGGCATCGGCGAGGGTGGACCGGTAGGAGGCCAACGCCGCTTCCGCGTCGCTCCTGTGCTTTTCGGCGGTGGCGAGATCGCCGTCGATCCGCCCTTTGCGTTCGCCGATGATCCCGCCGATGCGCGGTCCGATGATGCGCCACATCACCAAGAGCAGGACGGCGAACGCGATCGCCAGCCAGAAAATCTGGGCCGGATACGTTTCCGTCTTGAACGGCGGAAATCCAGCGCCGTGCGGCGCTTCGGTTCCCGTTGTCGTGGCCGGCGCGCTCTGCATCAGGTGAACAGGATGATGAGCGCGACGACGAGGCCGAACAGGCCTGTCGCCTCGCACAGCGCGAAGCCGAGCAGCAGGTTCGTGGTCTGGCCGGCGGCCGCGCCCGGATTGCGCAGCGCGCCCGACAGATAGCTGCTGAACACGTTGCCGATGCCGATGCCCGCGCCGATCAGCGCGAAGCAGGCAAGGCCGGCGCCGATCATTTTTGCTGCCGCAAGTTCCATAATCTTATCCCTTCTGGTCAGTGATGGTCGTGGAGGTGGAGAGCTTCGTTCAGATAAATGCAGGTCAGGATCGCGAACACATAGGCTTGCAAGAAAGCGACGAGCAGTTCGAGCATCATGATCGCGACGATGAAGAACAGCGGCGCGATGGACAACGCGCTCAAAATACCGCCGGCGGCGCCCAGCGCGACCACGAAGCCCGCGAACACGGCGAGCATCGTGTGGCCCGCCAGCATGTTGGCGAACAGACGGACGGAGAGGCTGACCAGGCGCGTCAGGAACGAGATGACCTCGATCGGCACCAGCAGGATCAAAAGATAGAACGGCGCCTTGGGCACGAACAGCTTGAAGAAGCCGAGTCCGTGGCGCGCGAAACCGACGATGATCACCGTGAGCATGACCGTCGCCGCCAGCGCGAAGGTCACGACGATCTGGCTGGTCACCGTAAAAGCGCCGGGGATCAGGCCCAGGAAATTGCTGAACAGCACGAACATGAAGATGGTGAAGACGAAGGGGAAGAACACCATGCCTTCGTCGCCCGAGGTCGAACGGATCATGCCCGCAACGAATTCGTAGGATACTTCGGCCATGGATTGCGCGCGCGAAGGCACCAGGCGGCGGCGCGACATGGCAAGCGTGAGGACCAAAGTCACCGCCGCCACCACGATGAACATGAACAAAGCCTGATTGGTGAAGGAGATATCGTAGCCGAAAACGTGCATCGGTGGACCGATGCGGTGGATCTCGAACTGCTCCATCGGCTTCAGGGCGATCGCCACGGCGCTATTTCTCCACGTCTTTCCCCGCCATCTCGGCGTTCAGCTCTTTCGCCGCTGCCATCACGTTGCGGATTCCCGCAATCGCGCCCAGCACGAACATCACAACCATTCCCCACGGCCGCGTATGAAAAGGCGACCAATGGTCGAAGGCCCAATCGATGCCCCATCCCAAGCCGGCACCCACCACGAGCGCCGCAACCAATTCCGTCGCAAAACGGAAGGCGATGCCCAGCGACGTCGGCGGCGGTGGCTTGCCCCGCTGCGCGCGTCGCCGCTCGGCTTCGTCGATCCGCTCGCCCAGACGCTTGAGGTCACCGGATTCGGGAGGAGGCATGCAATCGGCTCCCCGCTTCGCCGTTTTGCGGCTCGGTTCGAAAGCGGGCGGACCATAGGGGCAGGGCAAAAAACCGTCAAGCGTGCGCAAATTGACGCAATGCCTTGTAAGGATTGGTCGAATCACCGGCGCGGCGAAATGGACGCGTCTTATTCCGCCGCCACGCGCTCGGCTTCGGCCAGAGTGACCGAGACAAGCTGGCTGATGCCACGCTCGGCCATGGTGACGCCGTACAGCCGGTCCACGCGCGACATCGTCAGGGCGTGGTGGGTGATGACGAGGAAGCGTGTGTCGGTGATGCGGGTCATTTCGTCGAGCAGGTTGCAGAAACGCTCGACATTGGCGTCGTCCAGCGGCGCGTCGACTTCGTCCAGCACGCACACCGGCGCGGGGTTCACCAGGAACACGGCAAAGATCAGCGACAGCGCCGTCAGCGCCTGTTCGCCGCCTGACAAGAGCGACAGCGACTGCAGCCGCTTGCCGGGCGGGCGAGCGAAGATTTCCAGGCCGGCTTCCAACGGATCCTCGGATTCGGTGAAGGCGAGCTTGGCCTCGCCGCCGCCGAACAGCTTGGCGAACAGGGTCTGGAAGTTCTCGTTCACCTTCTCGAAGGACGCCAGCAACCGCTCGCGGCCTTCGCGGTTCAGACTCTGAATGCCGCGGCGTAGCCTTTCGATGGCGCCTGTCAAATCGTCGCGGTCGGCGGTCAGCGTGCCGAGGCGCTGTTCGTGCTCGCCCGCTTCTTCTTCGGCGCGCAGATTGACGCCGCCAAGCTGCTCGCGCTCCTGCTTGAGCTTTTCGACGCGCTTCTCGGCCTGTTCGAGCGGCGGCAGCTCTTCGCCGTCCTTGAGTTCCGCCCGTTCGGCCAGCTCGTCCGGCGCGATTTCCAGCTCGTCGCGGATACGGTCGCTGAGTTCGCTGATGCGCGCCTCGGCGCCTTCCAGCAAAGCCTCTTCGCGGGCGCGTTCTTCGCGCGCAACCGACAGCGCGTGATCGGCGGCCTTCGCGATCTTGTCCGCTTCGGCCAGACGGGATTCCGCTTCGGCGCGCGCGTCGCCGGCCTGGTTGCGCGCGGCCTCCGCGATGCCGATGGCGTCGAGCAAGGCGCCGCGCTTTTCCGCGATGGCTTGCGGCAGGGCCTCGGCAGCGACGAGTTCCTCGCCGAGTTCGTTGGAGCGGCGGTCGAGTTCGGCGATATGTTCGCCGGCCGCGGCGCGGCGGCCCTCCCAGCGCGCACGCTCGTCGGCGATGACCGCCAAGCGCCGACTGCGTGCTTCGCCGTCGCGTCTCAGCCCTTCGAGCGCAGAGCGGGCGTTCGAGCTGGCGGCGCGGGCTTCGCTCGCCTGTTCGCGCGCATGGACGACGCTTCGCGCGAGCGCCGTGCCGTCTCCCAGTTCGGCCAGCAATTGGGTGGCCTGTTGTTCGGCTTCGCGCGCCGTGTCGCGCGATTGCGTCAGGCGGCGGATTTCGGCTTCGAGAGAAGCCAGTCGCGAGGCGCGCTCGGCCGCCGCGCGGATGGCTTTGGTGGAAGCCTCCTGGGCGGCGATGATGGCGTGACCGTGGCGCCGTTCCTCTTGTTCCGCATGGCGGGCGGCTTCGCGCGCGGCTTCGCTCGCCGCCTTGGCCGCCGAATAATCGGCAAACGCCGCGGCGCGGATTTCCTTGGCTCGGGCGATTTGTTCTTCCAGCGTCGCCAGCCGGTTCCTTTGCGACAGCCGCACCGCCGCCGCGGACGGCGCATCGGCCGAGGCACGATAGCCGTCCCAGCGCCACAGATCGCCGCGCGGCGACACTATGCGCTGGCCGGGTTTCAAAGCCTTCTGCTGGGCCGAGCTCTGATCGGAAAAGACCACGCCGGTCATCGCCAGCCGTCGCGACAGCGCGCTCGGGCCCGCGACGAAGTCGGCGAGCGGCTTGGCGCCTTCGGGCAAGGGCGCCGTTTCGTCGAAGGCGCCCAAATCGCGCCAATGATGCGGCGCGGCTTCGTCGAGCGGGGCCTGCAGCTCGTCGCCCAATGCGGCCGCAAGCGCGGCTTCGTAGCCCGGCTGGACCGTGACGGCGTCAATCAGCGGCGGCCACAGACTTTGTCCCTCGGGACGCAGCAACTCGCTCAATGCCTTGACTTCGGCGCAAAGGCGCTGCGCTTCGTGTTCGGCCTCATCGAGCGGCGCGCGCGTCTGCTGTTCGGCGAGTTCGGCTTCGGTCAGCGCGGCACGCGCATCGGCAGCCGCCGCGGCAGCTGCCTGCGACAGGGCGCGTGCGTCTTCGGCGGCGGCTTCGGCGGCACGCACGTCGGGCGCATCCGCCGCGCCTTCTATCGCGGCAGCGAGGCGGGTTTCGGCTTCGGCAAGCTGCTGGCTGCTGGTTTCGCCTAACTCGGCGGCGACTTTGCGCGAGCGTTCCAGGGTCGACTGGCGGGCATTGCGTTCGGCCAGTTCCGAGGTCAGCCGTTCGAGCAAGCGCTCGGCTTCCGTCAACGCCTCGTTCAGTTCGGCAGCCCTGGTCTGCGCTTCGGCGATATCTTGGTCGGCGCGTTCCCGGGCGGCTTCGAGTTCGTTCGCTTCGGCGGCGAGGGTCCCCAGCGCGGTTTCGGCGTCGCGCTGGAGCGTGCACTCGCGCTCGATGTCCTGCACGGTCTGGGCGATGCGCTGGCGCAGCGACTGGGCCAGTTCGCGGGCGCGGGCTTCTTCCGCATCCAAAGCTTCGCGCTCCGCCACTAGGCGATGCAGCGCGGCGGCTTTCTCCGCCTCGGTCTGGCGCAAAGGCGGCAAGGCGGCGGTGGCATCGGCCTGCACGGTGGAGGCCCGCGCCGCCTGCTCGGTACAACTCGCAACCACGGCGGCAGCCGTGGCAAGCGCCTCGGCGGCGGCTTTGGCGCGCAGCTGGGCCGCCGTCCAGCGCAGATAATGCGCCAGCGCTTCGGCCCGCCTTATATGGCCGGAGAGATTGCGATAGCGCGAGGCTTGGCGGGCCTGGCGCTTCAGGTTCTGCAACTGCCCTTCCACTTCGCGGATCACGTCGTCGAGACGCGACAGATTGGCTTCGGCCGCGCGCAGGCGCAGCTCGGCTTCGTGGCGGCGCTGGTGCAGACCGGTGATGCCCGCAGCCTCTTCCAGAATGGCGCGGCGCGCGAGCGGCTTCTGACTGATCAGCTGGCTGATCTGTCCCTGACGAACGAACGCGGTTGAGGTGGCGCCCGACGAGGCGTCGGCGAAGAAAATCTGCACGTCGCGCTGGCGCACGTCACGCCCGTTGACGCGATAGACCGATCCGGCCTCGCGCTCGATGCGGCGCGAGACTTCGATGGTGTCGAAATGGTCGTAAGGCGGATTGGCGGTGCGGTCGGAATTGTCGATGGTGAGGGTCACCTCGGCCATGTTGCGCGAGGGACGCGCCGCCGAGCCCGCGAAGATGACGTCGTCCATCTCGCTGCCGCGCACCGAGGTGGGCCGCGCTTCGCCCATCACCCAGCGCAGCGCATCGAACAGGTTGGACTTGCCGCAGCCGTTCGGGCCGACGATCGCCGTCAGGCCGGGCTCGATGAAGAGCTCGGTCGGCTCCACGAACGACTTAAAACCGGAAAGCCTTAGTCTGTTGAACCTCAACGGATACGCGCCGCCCTACGCTGCTGCGCTGTCCGACGCTAGTGTTTGGACAGCAGGGAATTGAATTTTGCCTGTAACGTCGGCCATGTCGCCTCTTCGGCTTGCATCACCTCTCCGTTGATTATGAAGGTCGGCGTGCCCTGAATGTTGTATTTCGTCTCGCCGTCCTGGGCGACTTGATTGATCCGGTCCTGCTCGTTCTTATCCGCAATACACTGGTCGACTTTCTCGACAGCCATCCCTGCAATACGGGCGACCTGGATGAGGCCGCCGCGCACGTCCGTTATGCCGTATTCCGGATCCCATGTTTTCTGATTCCGGAACAGCAGGTCAATGAACCAGAAATACTTATCCGCAGGCAAACAACGGGCGATCGCTTCGGCCGCGCCATCGGATGGGTTCAGCGGGAAGGTGCGGAAAATGTAAAAGACTTTGCCCGTGTCGATGTAGTTCTGCTTTATCAGCGGAAAGACCGTCTCGTCGAAATGGGCGCAGTGCGGACAGGATGGGGCCGCGTATTCCAGCATCGTGATCCGGGCTGTGGGCGAGCCGAGTGTGCGGTCGTCCTTGTAGAGCTGGATCGCCGTATTCTGCGCGTTGGCGAGCGTTATCTCGTTGTCCGAGCCGGAGTTGAACACGAAGAAATAGAGAATCGCCACGATCGCCAGGATGCCCACCGCGGCTCCGGCGATGATCATCTGCGTGCGCGAAAAGAGAGGGCCGCCGGTCTTCGGCGGCTCGGCCATTGCGGCAGGCTTGGCCTTTTTGACTGGGGCCGCCGCCTGCGGGGCGGCGCTGCGCAGAAAGACACGTAGGGCGTCGATCTCCCCGCGTTCGGTCTTTGCCATTTCGGTCTGGCCGGCCGCGCTGAAGGTTGCCGCCTTCTGCTCACGCTCCGCGATGATCCGGGAGATGATCGCCTGGATGTCGGCGTCTGTGGCGCCTTCATGGGCGTCGATTGCCGTCTGAATCTCGCGCAAAGTCGCAAGGCGACGCTCGTTGCCGGGTTGCGTCGATTTCAGCGCGTCGCTGAGCAGGTCCCTGAGGGCCATTCTGAATCTCCAAATCAGTCTTTGAGTCGTGCCGGATATCAGCCGCCTATATTAGTCCGACTTCGGCGGGCTCGGGCAAGGCTCCTCAACGCCTCACGAAGCCCTTCCGGCCCATGGTATTTTTGCACCGGATCGGTGGGAGGGACAGATCCGGCTGTTTCCCGGCGAACGAGCGGGGCGGGGCGGGCAACCAGCGGCCCTTGCACGAATCGCAGGCGGGAGACCGCCTGCCGGCCCAGGTAGCCATTGATTCGCTCGCACAGCGGGCGGGTTTCGTGTTGCAGGAACAGGGCCGCGCCCGGTTCGGCTTTGAGGGTCAGCACGCCGCCGTTCGGGCCTTCCGAAAGCCGGAGGGGGCGGGCCAGCCGCGCGGTTTCGGGTCCGGCGATCTCTTCCCAGCGCAGCACCAGGGTCGGATCGGAGAACCCCGCGCGGGTAAAGGCTGTCTGGGCGGCCACCGTCGCGTCGGATGCCAGCGCCGACACCCAGTTGCGACGTTGCGGTTGTCCGTTGTCGGGTGATCGGGTCATGCTGCCATTATGCACGGGACGAACCCCCTCGAGCAAAGCCCTCGGCGCAGCCACGCACAGCGTTTGCTGGCCTGGTACGACGTCCACCGCCGGGACCTGCCATGGCGCGCCAAGCCGGGCGACCCCTACCGTGTCTGGTTGTCCGAGATCATGTTGCAACAGACCACGGTGCAGGCGGTCGCCGGCTATTACCGGAAATTCATCGCACGCTGGCCGACCGTGAAGGCGCTGGCGAAAGCGCCACGGGACGAGGTGCTGGCCGCTTGGGCGGGGCTCGGCTACTACGCACGCGCCCGCAACCTACACGCGGCGGCGAAGATCGTGGCGGACGAAATGGGCGGGCGGTTTCCGGTCACCGCCGAGGGCCTGCGCCAGCTACCGGGGGTGGGGCCCTATACCGCGGCGGCGATCGCCGCCATCGCCTACGGCGCGCGCGAAGCAGCCATGGACGCCAATGCCGAGCGGGTGATCGCGCGGCTGTTCGCCGTGGAGGACTCGTTGCCGGGCGCGAAGGCAAGGCTGCTGTCGCTGGGCAAATCCCTGGTACCGGAAGATCGCGCGGGCGATTTCGCGCAAGCGCTGATGGATCTGGGGGCCGGCGTGTGCACGGTGAAGCGGCCGGCCTGCGGGAATTGTCCGTGGGCGGAGGAATGCGAGGCGCGCCGGCGCGGCATCGCCGAACGTCTGCCCGCGAAAGCGCCCAAGCAGGCGCGGCCGCTGCGGCGTGGCGCGGCCTTCGTGGCGCGCGACGCCGGCGGCGCGGTGCTGCTGGTCAAGCGGCCGGAAAAAGGCTTGCTCGGCGGCATGCTGCAACCGCCGCTGGGGCCGTGGGGCGAGAATTTTCCGTCAGCGAAGGATGCACTTGCACAAGCGCCGTTCCGCGCAGCGTGGAAGAAATGCTCCGGGATCGTGCGCCACACCTTCACGCATTTCGAATTGGAGATCGAAGTGTGGGCGGCGGAAGTGGCAAAGCGACCATCGCAACTCTTTCACCCTCCCCTTGAGGGAGGGTCGAAATTTGCGAAGCAAATTTCGGGGAGGGGTAATAGCGCCATCACCCCCCACCGAAAAATCCGCAGAGTGGATTTTTCTGCCTCCCCCTCAAGGGGGGAGGCGAAATGGGTTCCGATAGCAGAGTTGAAAGACGTCGCTCTTCCCACCGTCATGCGCAAGATCGTCGCGCACGCGTTCGATGACAGCGGGCCGCTGTTCCGTCAGGCCAGATCCGCCCGCAAGCGCTGACGCAGGACATCGATCGAGACGAGCGTGCCGTTCGTTTCGTACTGCCAGAAGGTCCAGCCGTTGCAGGCATCGAGTCCTTGCACATGCGCGGCGATGCGATGAATCGAGCCGGTGGCGTCGGCGCACACCAGCGTGCCGTCGGCGCGCACCTTGGCGCGATGGTTCTTCTGGTGGCCCTGCAGCACGGTGCCCGGCGGCAGTAGCCCGCGCTCGACCACCCAGCCAAAGGGAATGCGCGGCTCTGCGCGCTTCGATTTGGTAGTTTCGATGGCTTCCTTGTCCGTCGGCTCGATGTCGGCGATGCGCGAGCGGGCCAGCTTGGCGTAATCCTTGTCGCGCTCGATGCCGATGAAATGCCGGCCCAACTTGCGCGCCACCGCGCCGGTGGTGCCGGAGCCGAAGAACGGGTCGAGCACCACGTCGCCCTGCCTGGTCGAGGATAGGATGACGCGATAAAGCAGGCTCTCCGGCTTCTGCGTCGAATGCGCCTTCTGCCCGTCCTCATCTTTCAGCCGCTCGCCGCCGGAACAGATCGGCAAGGTCCAGTCCGAGCGCATCTGCACTTCGTCGTTCAGCGCCTTCATGGCCTCATAGTTGAAGGTGTAGCTTTTCTGGCCCGCGCTTTTGGCCGCCCAGATCAGGGTCTCGTGCGCGTTGGTGAAGCGCCGGCCGCGGAAGTTCGGCATCGGATTGGTCTTGCGCCAGACCACGTCGTTGAGCACCCAGAAGCCGAGGTCCTGCAGGATCGTGCCGACGCGGAAGATGTTGTGATACGAACCGATCACCCACAGCGCGCCGGTATCCTTCAGCACGCGGCGCGCTTCGCTCAGCCATTCGCGGGTGAAGCGGTCGTATTCGGCGAAACTGGAGAACTGGTCCCAGTGATCGTCGACGGCATCGACCTTGGAATTGTCCGGACGGCGCAGATCGCCTTTGAGCTGGAGGTTGTAAGGCGGGTCGGCAAAGACCAGGTCCGCGCAGCCTTCCGGCAGCGCCCGCATTTTTTCCACGCAATCGCCTTCGATCACCCGATCGAGCGCGTCTTCCAGTTTGAGCCCAACCATGTCCCGCCCGTTTTATCCACAAGGGACGGCGACAGTGATTCGTGTGAGTCCACAGGTCAAGAGTCTTATGAATCAAAGACTTGTGCTTGAGTCCACAGGATTCCCACGACACAAGATGTTGTGGATAGGTGCGAAGCTGCGGCGGTGGTGCGGGGTGGGTCCGTGCCGCTTCAGCGCCAAAAAATGCTCGGCGGTGCCGTAGCCCTTGTTGTCCAGCCAGCCATATTCGGGATGTTGTTCGTGCAGCGCCGCCATCAGCCGGTCGCGCGTCACCTTGGCGATGATCGAGGCGGCAGCGATGGAAGACGAGCGCCCGTCGCCGCCAATAATGGTCTCGCACGGGCAGGGTAGGGCCGGCGCGTCGTTGCCGTCCACCAACGCGAAGGCGGGCGCGGGAACGAGCGCACGCACCGCACGCGCCATCGCCAGATGCGTCGCCTGGCGAATGTTCACGAGGTCGATCTCGTCGACGCTCGCTTCGCCGACGCCGACGGCAATCGCCAACTCATAGATGCGCGCATAAAGCTTCTCACGCATCCGCGCCGTCAGCTTCTTGGAATCGTCGAGGCCTTTGGGAATGCGCTTCTTCTCGAAGATGACGGCGGCCGCGACCACCGGCCCCGCCAGCGGCCCGCGTCCGGCTTCGTCCACGCCGGCAACCCAGCCCGCGATGCGGGCGAGAACGCGCGATTCATGAGCGAAATTCGGCATCGCCGTTTTATAGCGCGGCGGTGCGTCTCGTCGGCGTGCAAAACGGAAGCAGGCGCCGAACTATCCCCATCTATCGCGGGTTGTCGCCTGGACGCGCTCGCGAATGTCGCGCAGCAATGCCTGAGCCTTGCTCACAGCCGCGGCATCCATATCGGGCAACGCCTTTTCGATCACAGCCGCTTCGATACCGGCGGCACGCGCCAGGGTCCGGCGCCCCGCCTCGGTCAGCGACACCAGCTTGGAGCGTTTGTGGCGCGGGCTGTCGCTGAACCGGACAACGCCTATCCTCTCCAGTTCGTTGCAGGTGGTCTGCACGAATTGACGAGAGACGTTCAGCGCGGCGGCCACGTCGGGGACGGTCGCGGAGCCCAGGCGTTCCAGCTCGTCGGCCACCGTGCATTGGGCCGTGCGCAGCCCGGCGCGCGCGTGAACCTCGTCCGCGACGTCGAACAATATGTCGTGGAGGACGAAGACCTCGTGGAAGAGGTCATGCAATTGTTCGCCCGTGGCACGCCGCTTCTTTACCGCCATGAGGATGCCCTAATAGATAGAGGCGCGCGACTAGAGCCAACGGCGCACCCTCTTGCAATAGGCCTTGTAGTCTTCGCCGAAGGCGCGTGCGAGGTACCTTTCTTCGTGCGGGATCACGTACCAATCGAGATAGAGAAACATCGGGATCGCGCTCAGCAGCATCGGCACGCTGCCGGCGGCGAGGCCCGCGCCCGCCAGGATGGAGACGAAGCCGACATACATGGGATTGCGGCTGAAACGGTAGGCCCCCTTGGTCACCAACTGCGAAGCCGGAAGCATCGTCTTCACGCTGACGCCGAGCGTCGTGAACCTGCGGTGGCCCCAGCCCATGAAGAGGAATCCGATCGAGGCCACGGCCAAGCCCGCATAGAGGCCCGTGGGCTGCGGCAGCAGGCGGACCGGCCAGCGCAACCACAGTTCCAGCGCCACGCCGCCCAGCAGGCAAACGAGAAAGATCACGGGCGGGATCAGATGGACGCCTGGGGAATCGGGTTTGGATGCGGCGGTTGCGGTCATGATCGCCTCGAAGGGATGGGGTTTCCGCCGGCGAGAGGACCTCAATGACAACCAAGTTGTCAATGCGACAAGTTGGTTGTCAATTTGGCGATATTGTGGCGCAACAGCGCGGTGCTCACGCCCTTAGAGCCGCGAGAACTGTCTTTCCAAAACAAGCGTGAGAATGATGACCCCGGCGGCAATGCTTACGGCCGTCGAACTTGCGATCTGGACAATGGCGAGGTTCAGTTGCGTGCCGATGTTCCGCATGGGCAGCAGCAGGAACGCCAACACGACGCAGGCCGCAACACCTGCAACGATGGCGAACAGCCGTCGGCGCGCCGACGCGCGGACACGATCCATGACGCGCCCGGAGAAGCCGTCATCGGCAACGGAGGTCAGCGGTTGATACAGCAAATCGTCGATACTCATGACACCGCCTTTATACGCCACGCGTCCAGCATTGTAGCGAGCTTTTCACGGCCACGATTAACATGGGATTTCAGCGTCCCCAGCGGCAGGTTCAGCGCGGCCGCCGCTTCCTCGTGCGAAAAGCCGAGCGCGAAGCACAAGGTCAGCGCAGCGCGCTGCGCCGGTGCAAGGCGCGCCATCGCCTTTTCGAGATCGAGCCGCACGAGGCTCGCGGTTTCCGGTTCGGGCGCATCCGCGGCGACCTCGTCCGTTTCGTCGAGGCTTTCCAGCTTGCGCTTGCGCGCCTCCATCAGATAACGCGAATAGGCGATGGCGCAGAGCCAGCCGAAGAACGACCCTTCGCCGAATTGCGCGATCTTGCGGAACGCTTCGAGAAACGTCTCCTGCGCCAGATCGTCGGCCAGCGCATGGTTGCCGCGCGTCATGCGCAACAGGAAGCCGCGCAGCTTGGACTGGTGCCGCCGCACCAGAACGCCGAAGGCCGCGGAGTCTCCCGCCGCGGCTTCGTGCGCCAACATCTCGCTCTCGCTCATGCCGGCCCAGCATAGCGCCTCACTTGGGCGGGCGCCTGTCGGCCAACCCGCCAAGCAAACGGGCCAAGCCCACCATAAACGGGAAAATCGCGACCACAGGCAGCCAATGCAGAACCTCTCCGTCTTTGATCAAGCTGCCGCCGCCGTCTATCGCCCAAAAGAAAAAGAACAGCGCAACGCCCACGCACATCAGGAAAATGCCCGACTGGATCGGGCTTGAGGGCCGGCCATCATGACTGTTGCCGTTGGTAACGCTGGCGAGCAACTCCGGCGAAAGAGTCTGTCCCTTTTCCACCAGCTTTTCTATCATCCTGTGTTTGCTGGCCCGCGCCCAGAAACGGAAGGCATTGCTGATCAACACGATCAGGACGATAGCGCCCCAGAAAAGAATGACGTCCGTATCCCAATGATTAAAGACCATATTATTTTCCTTTCACGCGTTGCCTTCGTCCCAAGATGCGGGCCAAGGAGCGTTTGGATGCAGGGGGGTGCGAATTCTTCTCATTTCATTCGGGCCCGCGCGCACGCTCATTTGAAGATCGTCATGAGATGACAAGGCGTTGCACCGTCGGAGGTCACCCGGACCACGCGGTTCACTTCGACAACCAGGCGGTCGCACTCAAGACCGACCAGACGAATGCCGGCGACAATCGTATCCTTGCTCACCACCGCATGGGGCAACGCGCCCACGGCACCGAACGTCGAAATCGTACGGTCGGCCTGGAACAAGAACACGGCCAACGCGATGCCGATGCCCATCTGGAAGATCTTGGATTGTGTCGGGCTTTTGTACCGGCCCCCGTCGCCGCCGCTTGCGTGCATATCGAACCCCATTCAGGCTCTGCCTTCGCCCGTAAGATGCAGGAAGGGGCGGGTTTGGATGCAGGGGTCTAAAAAAGAGCGAGCTGGTCGCCGGTGCGCGGCGGCGGCTTGAACAGGTCGGTCCGCAGCGACTTGGCATCCTTGTTCAGGCCAAGCCGCTTGGCCGCCATGTGGAAGCGACGCGCGATCATTTCGGCATAAGGCCCGGTACCGCGCATGCGCACATGCCACTGGGCGTCGTAATCCTTGCCGCCGCGCATCTGGCGGATCAGCGACATGACGTGCCGCGCGCTGTCGGGCCGGTTCGCCTCCAGCCATTCGCGGAACAGGTCTTTGATCTCCAGCGGCAGGCGCAGCAGCACATAGCCGGCCGAGCGCGCGCCGGCGTCCTTCGCCGCGGCGAGCACGGATTCCATCTCGTCGTCGTTGAGCGCGGGGATCACGGGCGCGAACATCACGTGCGAGGGAATGCCCGCGCCGCTCAGCGCCTTGATGGTTTCCAGGCGGCGCGCGGGCGTTCCGGCGCGCGGCTCCATCGCCCGCGCCAGCTTGCGGTCCAGCGTGGTGATCGACAGGGCCACGCGGGCCAGCCCCATGTCCGCCATCTCGCCCAGGATGTCCGCATCGCGCAGGACCAGAGGCGATTTGGTGACGATGCCGACGGGATGTTTGAAATCGCGCAGCACCTCAAGGATCGCGCGGGTAATGCGCAGCTTCTTCTCGACGGGCTGATAGGGATCGGTGTTGGTGCCCATGGCGATGGTGTTCGGCATGTAGCCGGGCGCCGACAATTCCTTGGCCAGAAGCGCCGCCGCGTTGGGCTTGGCGAACAGGCGGGATTCGAAATCCGCCCCCGGCGACATGCCGAGCCAGGCGTGGCTGGGCCGCGCGTAGCAATAGACGCAGCCATGCTCGCAGCCGCGATAGGGATTGATCGAGCGGTCGAAGGAAACGTCCGGCGACTGATTGCGGGTGATGATGCTGCGGGAGGCATCGGCGATGACTTCGGTGCGCAGCGCAGGGGGCGCGTCGTCACACTCCCGCCAGCCGTCATCCCAACCATCGTCAATCAGCACGCGCGCATGGCGCTCGTAGCGCCCGGTGGCGTTGGAAACGGCGCCCCTCCCGCGCAACAACCGGGCATCGGCGGTTCTGTCTAGGACCGTTGTCATGGGGCAGGAATATAGAGAAGGAAATAGAACAAAGCAAGTACACCAACGAAACACGTCCGCCCCCTTGGCGCAACAATCCATCCCGACAAGCTCTGCGACAGGAAATTTATTTGCGCCCGCTGCGTCATCATCCATATTGCACCGCATGATAAGCGTCGTCATCCCGACCCATAACGCGCAAGCGAGCCTGACGCGCTGTTTCGACAGCCTGATCGGGCCGACCGTGCGCGGCGTGGTGAAAGAAGTGATCGTCGCCGACGGCGGTTCGAACGACGACACGCTTGCCCTCGCCGATGCGGCCGGCTGCCATGTGGCGCGGGGCGGCAAAACGCGCGCCTCCCAGCTCGCCGCCGGGGCGAAGACCGCGCGCAGCGACTGGATTCTGTTCCTGCATCCCGAAACCGCGCTCGATCCCGGATGGGAGGTGGAGGCCGAAGCGTTCATCTCGCGCGTGACGGTCGAGCATCAACGCGCCGCCGCTTTCCGCTTCGCACTCGACGAGTTCGATGCGCCGTCGCGGCGGGCGGAAGCGCTGACCGCGCTGCGCTGCTGGCTGTTCAAACTGCCTTATGGCGATCAGGGGCTGCTGGTCCCCAAGCGGCTGTACAACAAGCTCGGCGGCTATCGCGAGGGCCCGATGGAAGACATCGACCTCGTGCGGCGCATCGGAGCGACGCGGCTGGTTATGCTGCGCGCGCGGGCGGTGAACAAAACCGTGGCGCGGCCGAGCGCGCTGTGCAATCTCGCGCTGACGGCGCTCCACGCGCTGCGACTGCCGACGCGCGTGCTGGCGAGGTTGGGGTAGCTCCGAACTTCACCTCCCCGTGTCGGGGGAGGTGAAACGGAATCTGTCTCTCACTTCTCCCTCAGCCTCGGCATGATCTCGACGAAGTTGCAGGGCTTGTGGCGGCTGTCGAACTGCCACTTCAAAATCCCGTCCCAGCCGTCTTTCACCGCGCCCGGCGAGCCGGGCAGGGCGAACAGATAGGTGCCTTTCGCCACGCCGGCGCAGGCGCGCGACTGGATGGTGGAGGTGCCGATCTTCTCGAACGAAATTTGATGGAAGAGTACCGAGAAGCCGTCGATCTCCTTTTCGAACACCGAGCGGAACGCTTCCACCGTCACGTCGCGCCCCGTCAAGCCGGTGCCGCCGGTGGAAATCACCGCGTCGATCAGGGGATCGTTGATCCAGGCGTGAAGCTGGGCCGCGATGCGCGCCTGATCGTCGGGCAGAATGGCCCGCGCGGCGAGGATGTGTCCGGCCTCGGCGATGCGCGCCGCCAGCGTGTCGCCCGAGGTGTCGTTGGAAACGTCGCGCGTATCGGACACCGTCATCACGGCGATGCGGACGGGAACGAAGGCGCGCGCCTCGTCAAGACGATGTGTTGTCGGAATCGTCGTCATTGTCGTCCTCGTCGGAGTCGGTCGGCGGCGGCGGCGGCGCGGATTGCTGCGGCGGATGATAGGTCGGCCAGGCTCCATGCGCGACTTCGTCGAGGCTCGGCGCGGCGTCGTCGCTGCGGCGATGATACATCCAGTAATAGGTCAGCAGGCGCTTGACGTAGGAACGCGTCTCGGGCGCGTGCATGCTTTCGATGAACATCAGCGCGTCGTCTTCTTTGCCGTCGCGCGCGGCCAGCCACCGCGAAACCTTCAGCGGTCCGGCGTTGTAGGCCGCGCACAGCTCGACGAGATTGCCGTTGTAGCGATCGAGCAGCTGGGCAATGTAGCGCTGGCCGAGCGTCATGTTGTAGCTGGGATCGAACAGTCGGCCGTATGCGCCCTTGCCGCCGATACGCGCCGCCGTGGAAGGCATCAGCTGCATCAGGCCTTTGGCGCCGACCGGCGAGACGGCGGTCGCCTGGAAACGCGTTTCGATGCGCGCGAAGGCGAGCACCAGCGAGGGATCAATGGTGTAGCCGCCCAGCGGCTTGTACTGCGGAACGGGAAACAGGCCGGTGAGCAGCAAGCCGCGCGAGGCGCTGGTCTCGCTGGCGCGCAATTCGAGGTTGGGAACGTCGAGCCGTCGCGCCAGCGCCGCGAACGCGGCATCGAGCTTCAGGTCGGCGGATTCGCCGAAGGCGCGGTTCAGTTCCGCGTTGACGAAATTGTCGTAACCCTTCTCGTTGATCTGCCACAGCGCCACCGCGCGGTGGGCGGGCAGCCGCTCTGCGATGCGATCGAAATCGCCGGGCAGCAACACCGGATCGGCGAATCCGGTTTGCGGGTCTTCGCCCAGCAGGCGCTCGGCCAAGAGGCCGTAGAAGGTCGGCTCGTCGCGCGCGGCGAAAGTGAGAAGAGAGACGACGCGGCTCGGATCGCCGGCGCGCATATGGGAGCGCGCGGCCCAGAAGGCGGCGGCGCTGCGCGTCCAGTTCGCCATCGCCGAGACCTGCGCCAGGGTTTCGAAATGCTTCGCCGCATCGTCGAATTTGTTCAGCCGGAAGGCTGCAAGCCCCGCGCACCAGTCCAGCAGCGGCGCGTCCTTGCGCCCGGTCGCTGCGGCGCTGTCGCCCAGCGCATAGGCCTTGTCGTCCATCCCCTCGGCCAGATAAGAGGCGCAGACGCGCCGCGACAGGCGCGAGATGTCGGAGGCGGGCGCGGTGTTTGCCGCGATCAGCGCCTGCAGGGTGGCAAAGGCCTGGTCGGGATTGTCGTCGTGGATGTCGGCGTTGATCTGCTCCAGCACCGCGCGCGCGGCGTCCGAGATGATCGGCGGCTCGGGCGCATCCGTATCTTCATACCCGCCGCCGCGCGGACGCGCTGTGGTCGGCTCCGGGATCGCGGCCGTGATCACGGTGACGATTTTGTGATGGCGTTTGTGAATCTTCTTGGTCGCGCGCTTGACCGCGAGTTTGTAAACGCGATGGGCGATGGGCAGATCGCCGTAGGTGCGTATCCAGGTCACCATCTCGGAAATCGGCGTGTGCCCGGAATGCGCCGAGAGAATGTGCTCGGCTTGTAGGTAACCCTTCAGCGACGTGTCGCCGAGCTTTTCGTAGATCGCCTGGGCCTTGTCGAATTTGCCGGCGCGTTCGGCGGCAATGATTTGGCGATAATGCGTCACGTCGTCCTGCGACAGCACGCTGGGAACGAATGGCGACACGGCTTCATCGGCCCACGCGAACGCGGGCCCCGCAACCAGAAATATCAACGTGAACGCGAGGCGGCGTATCATACCCAGCCCTTTGAAATGTCGCAGAGTGTTAGCGGACCGCGGCCTTGTCCTCAAGCAACCCCAGGGATGCAATCTTCTGTTCCGCGGCTTGAAGGTCGCGCCAAGCAAGCTTTTTATGCGCGGGCTGGCGCAACAGATAGGCCGGATGCAGGGTCGGCATCACCGCCACCATGTGATCGCCGACGCGATATTCCAGCCAGCGCCCGCGCAATTTCATGATCCCTTCGGAAAAGCCCATCACATGGCGCGCGGCCACCGCGCCCAAGAGGACGATGATCCCCGGATTCACCAATTCGATATGCCGGCGCAGGAAGGGCAGGCACATGGCCGCTTCCTCGGGCGAAGGATCGCGATTGTCCGGCGGCCGCCAATTCAAAACATTTGTAATGTAGGCGCACGAACGATCCAGATGGATCGCGGCCAGCATTTTGTCGAGCAGCTTGCCGGCGCGGCCGACAAAAGGCAGGCCGATGCGGTCTTCGTCGCGGCCCGGCGCCTCGCCGATGAACATGATGCGCGAGGCGGGATTGCCGTCGGCGAACACGGTGTGGGTGGCCGTCCGCTTCAGCGCGCAGCCCTCGAAACCTTCCAGCGCGGCTTTCAACTCGGCAAGCGAGTTCGCGGCTCGGGCCAGCGACTGCGCGGTGCCGATGGAGTCAGTTTCAAGTAGGAGGCTGGATGATCTTCCACCCTCCCCTTGAGGGAAGGTCGATCCGCCAAAGGCGGATCGGGGAGGAGTATTGCTTGTGGCAAACAGACCCCCCACCGCTTCACTCGCGCGTGGCCGCGCGCGTGAATCTGCCTCCCCCTCAAGGGGGGAGGCGATAGGAGACTTCTTCGCAAACCTATCCACCGGCGCCTCGCCGATGGCTTCGTCCGCTCCGGCTTCAACCAGCCAAGCGAGGGCGTCGAGTGATTTCATTTTGGTCGGGCCGGCCATGGCGGCAGCATACGGCACGGAAGCTTTGCGCGCGACCGCTTTGGTTGACCCCGCCGCTCGGCCAGCCGCATAAGCTGTGGGGGACTGAATCTCTGGTTCGGGCATGCAGCGCGAAAGCATGGAATACGACGTGGTGATCGTGGGCGGCGGGCCGGCCGGCCTTTCCGCCGCAATCCGCCTGAAACAGCTCGCAGTGGCAGCCGGGCGCGAGGTCAGCGTCTGCGTTCTGGAGAAGGGCTCCGAGATCGGCGCGCATATTCTGTCCGGCGCCATCTTCGATCCGATCGCGCTGAACGAGCTGATCCCGGACTGGAAGGAAAAAGGCGCGCCGATCGATACGCCGGTGACCGACGACCGCTTCTATTTCCTGACGCAGACCGCCGGCATCCGGCTGCCCAATTTCGCCATGCCGCCGCTGATGAGCAATCACGGCGCCTACATCGTCAGCCTGGGCAATCTCTGCCGCTGGCTGGCGACTGAAGCGGAAGCGATGGGCGTGGAAATCTATCCGGGCTTTGCGGCGGCCGATCTGGTTACTGGCGAGAAGGGCGAAGTGCGGGGTGTCGTCACCGGCGATCTCGGCGTGGCGCGCGACGGTCGTCACAAGGATTCCTATACGCCCGGCATGGAACTTCGCGGCAAGTACACGCTGTTCGCCGAAGGCGCGCACGGCTCGCTGTCGAAGCGGCTCATCACCAAATACGCGCTGGAGGAAGGCCGCGATGTGCAGAAGTACGGCATCGGCATCAAGGAGCTGTGGGAACTGGCTCCGGAGAAGCACAAGCGCGGCTTGGCGATGCACACCATGGGCTGGCCGCTGGCCAACGAAACCGGCGGCGGACTGTTCATGTATCACTGGGGCGAGCGCTTCTGTTCCATCGGCTTCGTGCTCCATCTCAACTACAAGAACCCGTACCTCTCCCCCTTCGACGAGTTCCAGCGGGCGAAGCATCACCCGCGCATCCACGCGTTTCTCGAAGGCGGCAAGCGCATCGGCTACGGCGCCCGCGCGGTGACGGAGGGCGGCCTGCAGTCGGTGCCCAAGCTGGCTTTCCCTGGCGGCGCGCTCATCGGGTGTGCTGCCGGCTTCATGAACGTGCCGCGGATCAAAGGTAGCCATAACGCCATGAAATCAGGCATGTTGGCCGCAGAGGCCGTGCTGGCGGCGCTGGCCGAAGGCCGGGCGGGCGACACGCTGGAGACCTATGAGGAGGCCTACCGCCACAGCTATGTTCACGCGGATTTGAAGCGGGTGCGGAATGTGAAGCCTCTCTGGTCGAAGCTGGGAACCTTCCCGGGCATTCCGCTGGGCGCCCTGGACATGTGGACCAACCAACTGTTCGGGTTCAGCTTTTTCGGCACGCTCAGGCACGGCAAGCCGGACTACGCCACCTTGAGGAAGGTCAGGGACAAGGACCGCATCGCCTATCCCAAGCCGGACGGCATCATCAGTTTCGATAAGCCTTCGAGCGTGTTTCTCTCCAATACTAACCATGAAGAGGATCAGCCGGTGCATTTGAAACTGGCCGATCCGACACTTCCGCTCAGGGTCAATCTGCCCGAATATGCGGAGCCGGCGCAGCGTTACTGCCCGGCCGGCGTGTATGAGATTGTGGGCGAGGCAGACGAGGCGCGTTTTCAGATCAACGCGCAGAATTGCGTGCACTGCAAAACCTGCGATATCAAAGATCCGTCGCAGAACATCACTTGGGTGACGCCGGAAGGCGGGGGCGGTCCGAACTATTCGAATATGTGAGGTAAGCAAGGTGCGTATTCTACCGCTCATCGCCGTGTTGGGTCTGTCGGCAGTGGTCACCGGCTGTGCCGGGGCCGGAGTCAGGATTGCGTCCGTCTCACCCGGCGCCGAAACCGCGTCGGACGCCGACGATCCTGCGGACGTCTATGGCGATTATCTTTCCGCACGCTTCGCGGCGGACCATCACGACCTAGCCGAAGCGGCGAAATTCTACCGCGCCAGCCTGGACGGCGATCCCAAGAATCCGCAGCTTCTGGTCTTCGCTTTTTTCTATGCCGCGAGCGCCGGCCAAGTCGACCAGGCGGCCGAGCTTGCCGATCGTCTTGCCGCAGTTTCGCCGAGCGACCGTGCTGCGCGCCTGACGCTTGCCGTCGCGGCGCTGAAACATCGCGACTACGAGGCGGCGCGGGTCCAGATCGCGAAGTCCGCTGCCGGACCGTTCACCTCGTTCACCGTCGCGCTGATCGATGCCTGGGCCGCGGCGGGAATGGGCGATGGGGCGGGGGCCGAAGCGGACCTCAAGAGCCTGCATGCGCAGAGCGGCGCGGACGCGCTGGCCTATTTCAACGAAGCGATGCTGGCGGAGTTCCTCGGCCAAAAGGACAAGGCCGACGCGTTCTACAACATGGAACTGAAAGCTGCCGGACCGTCTCCGCGTGTCGTCGATGCTTATGGCCGTTTCTTGGAGCGCAACGGGCGTGCGAACGACGCCCAGGCGCTTTATACGAAGGTGGCCGGCGACAGTGTCTTTGCGCCCGTCGCCCATGCGGGTTTGGCGCGCATCGCGTTGGGACAGACGCCCGAACCGCTGATCGCGCATGCCGAAGACGGCGCGGCGGAAGCCATGTTCGGGATTGCCGCTTCGCTCGGCGACGAGGCCAGCCGGGATATTTCCATTCTGTATCTTCGCCTGGCGCTCTATCTGCAGCCCAATCTCGATCTCGCCAAGCTGCTGCTGGCGGACCGTTTCGAAGCCTTGACGAAATACGACAATGCCATCGAGGTCTATCGCGGCGTCGGCCGGGATTCTCCTTATTACCGCATTGCCGCGGTAGAGGTGGCGGTCGACGAGGCGCGCTCGGGCAAGCTCGATGAATCCATCACGGACCTTAGCGCCTTGACGGCGATCTACCCCACCGATGTCGAGAGCTGGACCGCGCTCGCGGACGCCTATCGCCAGGCGCAGAAATACGCCGACGCGACCAAAGCCTATGGCCAGGCAATCCAGACGATAGGCACGCCTACGAAGAAGGACTGGCCGCTCTATTACGCCCGCGCCATCAGCGAGCAGCAATCGAACAATTGGACTGCGGCCGAAGCCGATCTCAATCAAGCGCTCAAGCTCAGCCCGGACGAGCCGCAGGTGTTGAACTATCTCGGCTATAGCTGGATCGATCAGCGCCGCCACATTTCTCAGGCTCTGGCGATGCTGCAGAAGGCCAGCGCGCTGGCGCCCGACGACGGTTACATCGTCGACAGCGTCGGCTGGGCCTATTACCGCCTCGGCCGTTACGGGGATGCCGCGAAGACGCTGGAAAGAGCTATCCGGATGGTGCCGGGCGACCCCACCATCAACGATCATCTAGGCGATGCCTATTGGAAGGTGGGCCGCAGGCTCGACGCGCGGTTCCAATGGAGCCATGCGCTCGCCTTCGGCGCCGAGAACGGGGAAAAGGCCAAGATCGAGAAGAAGCTGGAAGTCGGACTGACCAAGGATGATCGTAGCTGAAACGGTTCGTATCTTTGCGCCCGCCAAGATAAACCTGTTCCTGCATGTCGGCGGCAAGCGCGCCGACGGTTATCACGAGCTGGAAAGTCTGGTTGTCTTTGCGAGGGTGGGCGACGAGCTTGTGTTCAAACGCGCCGACGAACTCTCGCTCGCGATCGACGGTCCCTTCGCGGATGCGCTGACCTCCGATCCCGACAATCTCGTGCTGAAGGCGGCCGGCGCGCTGGCGGCTCACGCAGGCGTCCGCAAGGGCGCGCGCATCCTGCTGACCAAGAATCTGCCTGTCGCCTCGGGCATCGGCGGCGGGTCGACGGACGCGGCAGCGACGCTGCGCGGGCTGGCGCGTCTGTGGAATTTGAACATCACGCAGGAACAGCTTAGAGAAATCGGCGAGACGCTCGGTTCCGACGTTCCGGTCTGCATCGATTGCACGCCCGCCTGGATGGAGGGCCGCGGCGAGAAGGTGACGAATGTGTCTGGAATCCCGGAAGTTCCGATGGTGCTCGTCAATCCCCGCGTCGCGGTTCCAACCGGCAAGGTGTTCGCCACGCTGAAGGAGCGCCGCGGCGTCGGCCTGCCGCTTTCGCGGGCGATGAAAGGCGCGGATGAGCTTGTCTCTTACCTGAAATCCACCGCCAACGATCTGGAAGCGCCCGCGCGCGCAATGGCGCCGGTCATCGGCGAGGTGCTGGACGCGCTTGCCGCGCAGCCGGGCGCGCTGCTTGCGCGGATGTCGGGCAGCGGCGCGACGTGCTTTGCGTTGTTCGAGAGCGAAACGTCGGCGCAAAAGGCCGCAACGGCCATTCGCACACAGCATGGCAATTGGTGGGTGGCCGCGGCCGCCTAATACGCCCTCTCCACGCAGAAATCGGCGATGTCCGCCAGCACGTCGCGGATTTCGCAAGGCGCGACCGCGGCCAGCGCTTGACGTGCCCGATCGGCGTAGGTGCGCGCCCGCGCCATGGTTTCGGAAATCGCGCCGGTCTCCTCCACCAAAGTGATGGCGCGGTCGAGATCGCTTTCGCCCTGCGGGCCGGTCTCGATGGTGCGCTTCCAGAAGCGGCGCGCGACTTCGTCGGCGCGGGCATGGGCGAGGATCACCGGCAGCGTCACCTTGCCCTCGCGGAAATCGTCGCCGACGGATTTGCCCATCAGCGCCTGGCGGCCGGAATAGTCGAGTGCGTCGTCGACGAGTTGGAAGGCGATGCCGAGATTGTCGCCATAGCAGCGCAGCGCCGCGACGTAATCCGCGGAGCGTTTCGCGAGCACCGCGCCGGCTTCGGCGGCCGCCGCGAACAGCGCCGCGGTCTTGGCGCGGACGACGCTCAAATAATGCTGTTCGGTCGCGGCGAGGTTGTTCGCCGATTTGAGCTGCATCACCTCGCCCTCGGCGATGATCGCCGCCGCCCCGGCCAGAATGTCGAGGACCGCCAGCTCGCCGGGCTCCACCATCAACTGGAAGGCGCGGCTGAACAGGTAGTCGCCGACCAGCACGCTGGGTTTGTTGCCCCAGACGATGTTGGCCGAAACCTTGCCTCGGCGCAGCGCGCTCTCGTCCACCACATCGTCGTGCAACAGGGTGGCGGTATGAATGAATTCGACCGCGGCGGCGAGCCTGACATGGCTTTGGCCGCCATATCCGCCCATCCGGGCGGCTGCCAGCGTCAACAACGGGCGCAGGCGCTTGCCGCCGGAATCGATCAGATGGCGCGCCAGGTCGGGGATGAGAGCGACGGCGCTGCCCAGTCGTTCGTGGATCAGCGCATCGGTTGCACGCATGTCCGCCGACACCAGCGCAAGCAGACGCTCGACGGGCGAAACGCCGGCGTCTTTTGTCGCATTCGACCTGCGAAGTTCGGGCGCAAGCATGGGGGATCATCCCAAGCGGACTGACCGGAACCATCCGGCCCCTGCGACATTGAAAGGCCGCACCAGCGCGGTCAAGCGGGCAGTGCTATTGTAGCCCGGTCCTGTGGCAAGGAGAACGCATGCGCCCCGTCCTGAAAACCAACAATCCGGTCCTGTTGAACTTCGCGGAGGTCCTGCTGGCGGATGCGGGGTTGCAATCGGTGGTGTTCGACGGGGAGATGAGCGTCATGGACGGCAGCTTGGGCGTTCTGCCACGCCGGCTGATGGTGGCGGACGAGGATTTCGGCCGCGCCCAAGCTATCTTACGCGACGGAATCAAGGATGCGCCGCTCGAGTCGTGATCGATGAAGTTGCTGTTTATTCTCAGAGATATGGAAACGTGATCGAAACGACCGAAGACCATTTTCTTGGCGGGCGCGTGGTGGTGCGCCAGCCTGAGGATGGTTTCCGCGCCGGGTTGGATGCCGTGATGCTGGCGGCCGCCGTCCCCGCGCGTTCCGGCGAGGCGGCGCTGGAGCTAGGCGCCGGAGCGGGAACGGCCAGCCTGTGTCTGGCGCACAGAATCGAGAATCTGACCGTTGCGGGATTGGAGATCGACGAACGCCTTGCCAACATCGCCAACACCAATGCCGCCGCGAACGACATGGACGGGCGCGTCTTGTTTATCGCCGGCGATGCGCTCGATCCGCCCGCGGCGCTGCGCCGACCCTTCGACCATGTCTTCTGCAATCCGCCGTTCCACGAGGGCGAAGTTTCGCCTGACGCCGCCCGCGCCCGCGCCTTGCAGGATGACGGCCGGCTGGCAGGCTGGCTCGCTGCCGGACTGAAACGCACCGTTTCGGGGGGGACCTTCACGGCTATCCTGTGCTCCGACCGGCTGGGCGAGGCTCTGGCGGCGCTGCCGGAACGCGGGCTTTCGATTTTTCCGCTTTGGCGGCGCGTGGGGGAACCGGCCAAGCGAGTCATTGTCCAGGTGCGCCAAGGCTCGCGCGCGCCGCTCCGCCTCCTGCCTGGTTTGGCTTTGCACGCGGCGGAGGGTCGTTACACGCCCGAAGCCGATGCGGTGCTGCGCGACGGCGCTTCGCTTGCCCTGGATTCGCGCGGCCTATAGGTTCCGCGCGCCGTTGAAGTGAGCCGAATCGTGGCCAAGACCTTCCAGGACCTGATCCTGACGCTCCAGAACTATTGGGCGGGGCAGGGCTGTCTGATCCTGCAACCCTATGACGTGGAGATGGGCGCAGGCACCTTTCACCCGGCGACCACTTTGCGGGCGCTCGGCCCCAAGCCATGGCGCGCCGCCTATGTCCAGCCTTCGCGCCGGCCCAAGGACGGGCGCTATGGCGAGAACCCCAACCGCCTGCAGCATTATTATCAGTATCAGGTGATCCTGAAGCCGGCGCCCGAGGACGTGCAGGAGCTTTATCTCGGCTCCATCAAGGCCATCGGGCTCGACCCCGCGCTCCACGACATCCGCTTCGTGGAAGACGATTGGGAAAGCCCGACGCTGGGCGCCTGGGGGCTGGGCTGGGAAGTGTGGTGCGACGGGATGGAGATCACCCAGTTCACCTATTTCCAGCAGGTCGGCGGCATCGATTGCGATCCGGTCTCGGCCGAGATCACCTACGGACTGGAACGGCTGGCGATGTACGTGCAAGGCGTGGAGTTCGTCTACGACCTCGCCTTCAACGAGAGCTTCCGCTATGGCGAGGTCTTTCATCAAAGCGAGCGCGAATTCTCGGCCTTCAATTTCGAGGCGGCGGATACGGCGCTGCTGTTCCGCCATTTCGAAGACGCGGAAAAGGAATGCCAGGCGCTGTTGGAGGCGGGGCTGGCGCTGCCGGCTTACGACCAGTGCATCAAAGCCAGCCATTGCTTCAATCTGCTGGATGCGCGCGGCGTGATTTCGGTGACCGAGCGCGCCGCCTATATCGGGCGGGTGCGTGGGTTGGCGAAAGCGTGCTGCGAAGGCTGGCTCGCCTCGCCGATGGGCGACTACAAGCCGAGGTATGGCTGAGATGCCCGATCTTCTTCTCGAACTCTTCTGCGAAGAAATCCCCGCGCGGATGCAGACGCAGGCCGCGAAGGACCTCGAACGCCTAGTCGTCGGCGCGCTGTCGGACCGCGGTCTGCTGTTCGACGGCGTCAAATCGTTCGCGGGACCGCGGCGGCTGACGCTGACGGTGCATGGATTGCCCGCCAAGCAGCCCGATGTCAGCGAAGAAAAAAAAGGCCCGCGCGTGAACGCGCCCGAGAAGGCCATCGAAGGATTTCTGCGTTCGGCGGGCGTGACGCTGGCGCAATGTGAGAAGCGCGACGACGGCAAGGGCGAGTTCTACGTCGCGGTGATCGCCCGCAAGGGCCGCGCGACGGTGGACGTGCTGGCGGAAGTGCTGCCCGAGGCTTTCGCCAAGCTGCCTTGGCCAAAATCGATGCGCTTTCCTGGAAGCGCGGTGCGCTGGGTGCGGCCGCTGCATTCCATTCTTTGCACGTTCGACGGCGAGATTGTTCCGTTCGCCTTCGCAGGCGTAGCAAGCAGTAACAAGACCTTCGGTCATCGCTTCCTGTCGAAAGGCGCCATCGAGGCGAGGCGCTTCGACGATTACGTCAAGAAGCTGCGCGACGCGCATGTGATTTTGGACGCCGCCGAGCGCAAGAAGATCATCCTGCACGACGCTAGGCAGAAAACGTTCGCGCTGGGCCTCGAACTGATCGAGGACGAAGGCCTGCTGGAAGAAGTAGCCGGACTGGCCGAATGGCCTGTCGTGCTCATCGGCCATATCGAAGACCAGTTCATGGACCTGCCGCCGGAGATTCTGCAAACCTCCATGCGCGTGCACCAAAAGTACTTCTCGCTACGCGATGCCAAGACCGGCAAGATGGCGAACCGCTTCGCGGTGGTCTCCAACATGGTGAGCGCGGACGGCGGCAAACAGATCGTCGCCGGCAACGAGCGCGTTTTGCGCGCGCGCCTCTCGGACGCGAAGTTCTTCTGGGACCAGGACCGCCACACGAAGCTGGCGGATCGCGTCGAAGCCCTGAAGGGCGTTGTCTTCCACGCCAAACTCGGCACGCAGTACGAGCGCGTCGAGCGCATCGAAGCGCTGGCAGGCGAGATCGCCGAGAAGATCGGCGCCGACGTGGTCAAGGCCAAACGCGCCGCGCGCCTGTGCAAGGCCGACCTCACCACGGGAGTCGTCGGTGAGTTCCCCGAACTGCAGGGCGTGATGGGGCGTTATTACGCGCTGCACGACCGCGAGGACCCCGAAGTCGCCGACGCCATCCGCGATCACTACAAACCAGTCGGCCCGAGCGATGCCGTGCCGACGGCGAAGGTGTCCATCGCTGTCGCGCTGGCCGACAAGCTGGATCAACTTACTAGCTTCTTCGCTGTGAGAGAAAAGCCGACTGGTTCGGGTGACCCTTACGCGTTGAGGAGAGCCGCACTTGGCCTTATCCGTATTACAACTGAGCGATCACTGCGTATCTGCCTCACAGGATTGATCCACACCGTTTTAGCGACCGGTTTGAAAATAGAGGCGGACGGAGCGATCGATGAAGAAGGACATGTTCTTCACCTCCGGCTTTGGTTCAGGGACGTCGTCCTCGGTCATTCGGCGATAAGGTTAGGTGGGCCGATAACTGATAAGGACATAGCGGACAACTCTTCCGAGTATTTGGCGTGGGGCCGGAAGATAGTTTCTGAAGAACTGCTAGCGTTCTTTGCCGATCGCCTCAAAGTCGCCCTCAAAGAAAAAGGCACGCGGCATGATTTGATCGACGCGGTGTTCTCGCTCGGCAACGAGGACGATCTCGTGCGGCTGGTCGCGCGCGTGGAGGCGTTGCAGGATTTTCTTGCCAGCGAGGACGGGGCGGACCTGTTGGTGGCGTATCGACGCGCGGCGAACATCCTCAAGATCGAGGAGAAGAAGGACAAGGCGTCCTACGACGGCGATCCCGATCCCGATGCGTTCGTGCTGCCGGAGGAAAAGTCGCTTTATGTCGAATTGGCGACGGCGGGCGAACTCGTGCGCGCCGAGATCGAACGCGAGCGCTTCGTGGAGGCGATGGGCGTGATGTCGCGGCTGCGCAAGCCGGTTGACGCCTTCTTCGACAAGGTCACGGTCAACGACAAGGACCCGAGCCTGCGCCGGAACCGGTTGCTGCTGCTCTCGCGCCTGCGTGCGACGCTGCATTTGGCGGCGGATTTCTCGAAGATCGAGGGCTAACGCTCGCTGCCTGCAAAAGAGGCACGGAAGCGATGCAGCGGAATGACGCACCGTGGAAGCCGCGCGCGTCACAGAGCTTGCCGAAACCCTACAGGCAGGCTTTTGGATAAGACCAAGCTTTAAGGCAAGAATTTGATTTTACGCAATTATCATGCGCCGCTCTCGCGCCCGCGTGTCACATTGCATCCCGCCACCCGGTGCCCATAGATCGAAGCGTAGGTAGAGTCCCTCACTCCATTCATTGTCATGGCCCGCGTATGCAGACCGCCTAGGTGACGATATCTCCGGCGTTAAACCGCCGCGGAAGAATCGAAAGCCGATTGTAAAGGCGAACATGCTGATCGGGTGGCCCGTATTCGCAGGCTATGACGATGCGGGGCGAAGACACAAACAAGGGTAGAGAAACAATGACCAAATGGGTTTATTCGTTCGGAGACGGCAAGGCTGAAGGCGAAGCCAAAATGAGGAATCTGCTCGGCGGCAAAGGCGCGGGCCTAGCCGAAATGAGCAATCTCGGGCTTCCCGTTCCTCCCGGGTTCACCATCACCACGGAAGTCTGCACCTATTACTATGCCCACGGCGAGACTTATCCCTCCGATCTGGAGAAGGAAGTCAATGCGGCTGTCGACAGAATCGGCAAGTTGACCGACTCGAAACTGGGCGATCCCGCCCGTCCGCTGCTGGTCTCGGTGCGCTCGGGCGCGCGCGTGTCGATGCCCGGCATGATGGACACGGTCCTCAACCTGGGCCTCAATCCGGAAACGACGGAAGGCCTCGTCAAGCTCACGGGCAATCCGCGCTTCGTGTATGACTCCTATCGCCGCTTCGTCCAGATGTACTCAAACGTCGTGCTCGGCCTCGAACACGCGGACTTCGAAGAAATCATGGAGAGCGCGAAAGAAACCAAGGGCGTCGAACTGGATACCGACCTGGACGCCGACGATCTCAAGAAGATCGCCGCCCAGTTCAAGGAAGTGGTCAAGAAGAAGCTGGGCAAGCCGTTCCCCGACAACGTCAAAGACCAATTGTGGGGCGCCATCGGCGCGGTGTTCAGTTCCTGGCAGGTTCCGCGCGCGAAAACCTATCGCCGCCTCAACAAGATTCCCGAGGACTGGGGCACGGCGGTCAACGTCCAGACCATGGTGTTCGGCAACCGCGGCGATACCAGCGCGACGGGCGTCGCTTTCACCCGCGATCCGGGCACCGGCGAGAAGCTGCTCTACGGCGAATTCCTGATTAACGCCCAGGGCGAGGACGTCGTCGCCGGCATCCGCACTCCGCAGCCGATCACCAAGATCGTGCGCGACCGCCAAGGCGGCAAGAAACCGTCGATGCAAGAAGCCCTGCCGAAGATGTACACGGAACTCTTGCACATCGGGGATACGCTGGAAGAACATTTCCGCGAAATGCAGGACGTGGAATTCACCATCCAGGAAGGCAAGCTCTATATGCTCCAGTGCCGCACCGGGAAGCGCACCGCGAAAGCGGCGCTGAAGGTTGCGATCGACCTGGTAAGCGAGGGCTTGATCGACAAGAAAACCGCGATCCAACGGGTCGATCCGGCGGCTCTCGACCAGCTGCTGCATCCCATGCTCGATCCGGATGCGGCCAAGGTGGAGATCGCGGCTGGACTGGCCGCTTCGCCGGGCGCCGCGGTGGGCGAGGCCGCCTTCACGGCCGACGAAGCCGAAAAGCGCGCGGGCGAAGGGCATGACGTCATCCTGGTTCGCACTGAGACGAGCCCGGAGGACATCCACGGCATGCACGCGGCCAAGGGCATCCTGACGGCGCGCGGCGGCATGACCAGCCACGCGGCAGTGGTTGCTCGCGGCATGGGCCGTCCCTGCGTGGCCGGGGCCGGCGCACTGCGCATCGACGCCGATGCGGGCGTAATGACGGCGGGTCCGGTGACCATCAAGCGCGGCGACGTCATCACTATCGACGGCACGTCGGGCAAGGTGTTCAAGGGCCGCGTCCCCATGCGCCAGCCCGAGCTGACCGCCGATTTCAACAAGCTGATGGGCTGGGCCGACGAAGTGCGCACTCTCAAGGTCCGCACCAACGCCGACACGCCGGCGGACGCGGTAACCGCCGTCCGCTTCGGCGCCGAAGGCATCGGGCTGTGCCGCACCGAGCACATGTTCTTCAACGACGACCGTATCATCGCGGTGCGCGAGATGATCCTGGCCGACGACAAAGCGGAACGCGAGAAGGCGCTGGCGAAACTGCTTCCCATGCAGCGCGGCGACTTCGAAGCGATCTTCAAAACGATGTCGGGCCTGCCCGTCACCATTCGCCTGCTCGATCCGCCGCTGCACGAATTCCTGCCGCACAAGGAGGAGGAATTCGCCGATGTGGCGAAGGCTTGCGGCGCAACGGTCGCCAAGCTGCGCTCAAAAGCCAACGCGCTGCACGAGTCGAACCCGATGCTCGGTCATCGCGGCTGCCGGTTGGGCGTCACCTTCCCGGAAATCTACGAAATGCAGGCGCGCGCGATCCTCGAAGCGGCGCTGAACGTGGAAGCGGCCGGCACCAAGGTGCATCTCGAAATCATGATCCCGCTGGTCGCCTTCAAGACCGAGCTGGACATGATGAAGGAGCGCATCGAAGCCGTGGCCGTGGATATCAAGAAGGAACGCGGCAAGCTGCCCGACTATATGATCGGCACCATGATCGAGCTGCCGCGCGCGGCGCTCAGGGCGGCCGAGATCGCCGAGACGGCGGAATTCTTCTCGTTCGGCACCAACGACCTGACCCAGACCACTCTGGGCCTGAGCCGCGACGATGCCGGCATGTTCCTGCCGGAGTATCTGACGAAGGGTGTGCTCAAGCAGGATCCGTTCGTTTCGATCGATCGCGACGGCGTCGGCGAACTGATCAAAATCGCGGCTCAGCGCGGCCGCACGACGCGCCCGAAGCTCAAGCTCGGCATCTGCGGCGAGCATGGTGGCGACCCGGATTCGATCCAGCTCTGCCATGAAGCGGGACTCGATTACGTCTCGTGTTCGCCGTTCCGCGTGCCCGTGGCGCGACTTGCTGCCGCGCAGGCCGCACTCAAGACCGCAATCGAACGCGACGTGTAAGATAAGTAATCCGTATACTGACTAAGCGAGGAATCCCTGGAAAATACCCAGGGATTCCTTGTTTCTTTGAAGTCCAGCGTGACGCAGTGTCACGTTTGATGATTTTTTGATTTGACGATTCGGTTTTTCTTCGCCACAAGGCGCAACCTTAAAAATGGGGTGGGACTCAAAGACGGGAATGGAACGGGGGCCATTCGGAATTAACGCCGCACTTGTACGAAACGAAATCCGAAGGGAGTCAATCCCGATGAATCAAAGATCACAAGACGCACTGTTGCGGTCCGACCGTATTCTAG
>JBEKMG010000011.1:0-118210 GCA_050008635.1 Rhizomicrobium sp. | reverse complement strand
TTCATCGAGGGCGACGACATCGCCGAAGGCACCGTCGACGTGGTGGTGACCGACGGCTTCACCGGCAATATCGCGCTCAAGACGGCGGAAGGAACCGCCAGGCTCGTCATCTTCTATCTGCGCAGTGCGCTCAAGCGTTCCATTCTCGCGCGATTGGGTGCGTTCCTGGCGAGCGGGGCGCTGAAGGCGCTGCGCCGCAAACTCGATCCGCGCGCCTCCGGCGGCGGGATGTTCCTCGGTCTCAACGGCGTGGTGGTGAAGAGCCACGGCGGAACCGACGCGTTCGGTTTCGCCAGCGCCACCGACATGGCTATCGACATGGCCGAAGGCGGGATCAACAAGAGCATTGTCGCGGATAGGGCCGGCGTGAGAGCGACCAGCCGGGAGGCAGCTGCCAAGTGATCCGTTCACATGTCATCGGTTGCGGCGCGTATCTGCCGAAGACCGTCCTCACCAATCATGATCTGGCCAAGCGCGTGGACACCAGCGACGAATGGATCGTCACGCGCACCGGAATCCGCGAGCGCCGTATCGCCGGGCCGGGCGAAAAGACCTCCGATCTGGCGCTCGAAGCCGCACATGCGGCGCTGGCCAGTGCCGGCACGGCGGTCGGCGACCTCGATCTCATCGTCTGCGCCACGACGACGCCGGACGAGACGTTTCCCTCCGTCGCCACCAAGCTTCAGATGCACCTGGGAATGACGCGCGGCGCCGCCTTCGACGTCCAGGCGGTGTGCACTGGCTTCATCTACGCTCTGGCGGTCGCCGACAATTTCATCCGCTGCGAACAGGCAAAGACCGTTCTCCTGATCGGTGCGGATAGCATGTCGCGGCTGCTCGACTGGAACGACCGCACAACCTGCGTGCTGTTCGGCGACGGGGCGGGCGCGGTCGTGCTGAAGGCCGGGGAGGGGGCCGGCGGCAACGCGGACCGCGGAGTCCTCAACACCAAGCTCTATTCGGACGGCCGGCTGCACGACATGCTTTATGTGGACGGCGGCCCGTCTTCCACTCAGACGACCGGCCATCTGCGCATGCACGGCAAGGAAGTGTTCCGCCACGCGGTCACCAATATTGCCGCCTCGATTGTGGCGTCCCTGGATGAGGCCGGGCTGAGTATCGCTGACGTCGACTGGTTCGTGCCGCACCAGGCGAATCAGCGAATCCTCGACGGGACGGCAAAAAAGCTGGGGATTCCTCCCGAAAAGGTGGTCCTCACCATCGCGATGCACGGCAACACCTCGGCGGCTTCGGTGCCCCTGGCCCTGACCGCGGCGGTGGGCGATGGCCGGATCAAGCGGGGGGATCTGGTCCTCCTGGAGGCGATGGGCGGCGGCCTGACCTGGGGTGCGTCCCTGCTGCGCTGGTAGCCGGTCTTAGCACCTCCACCTATCCCTTTGATGTTGACGGCAAATCCTTATTGCTAATAGGGTTGCGTCATCGCAAGGAGTCGCTTGACGACCATGACCAGCACCACGCTGACCCGCGCCGACTTGACAGAGGCCGTGTTCCAGGCGGTCGGTCTGTCTCGCAATGAATCCGCCCAGATGGTGGAAGACATCCTGGAAGAGCTGTGTGCCGCGCTTGCCCACGGCGACACGGTGAAGCTTTCCTCCTTCGGCACCTTCGCCGTGCGGCAGAAATCACAACGCATGGGGCGCAATCCCAAGACCGGCGATGAAGTTCCCATCGCGCCGCGCCGCGTGCTCGTGTTCCGCCCCAGCCATGTGTTGAAGGCCATCATCAACGGTCAGACGCCGCCAGCCGGCGCCGACCTGGATTAATTCGCGATGCTCATCGGCGCAGCGCAGCTTGCCGTTCACACCAAGTCGCCCGAAGCCTTTCGCACGATCAGCGAAGTCGCCGGCGACCTGGATGTGCCACAACACGTCCTGCGCTTCTGGGAAAGCCGCTTCGCGCAGGTGCGCCCGATCAAGCGCGCGGGCGGGCGGCGTTATTACCGGCCGGAAGACGTCGATCTGCTGCGCGGCATCCGCGCCCTGCTTTATTCCGAAGGCTACACGATCAAGGGCGTGCAGAAGCTGTTGCGCGAGCGCGGCCTTCGCTACGTGGCCGAGGTCGGGCGCGGAGAAGCGGTCGCCGAGCCGGCCATGTTCGTTCCCGAAACGGAGTTTTCGGACGGCGAGTCCGTTGCGCCTGCATTCACGGTCGCGGACGTCGTGCGGCTCGATCACAAGCCGCAAGCGTTCGCGGAAGAGGAGCGCGTGAAGCTGGAAATCCTTCTGGCCGAGTTATTGCGGTTGAAGAGCCGCCTGAGAGCCGCGCTTCGGCGCGCGTGAGGGCGCCACGGCCACGCCTAACTGCTGGCACGCCGACCGGGCGAGGCAAACAAGGCCGGTTTTTCGCGTTTTCCGCCGTTGCCGCCGGGCACCCCGGCACCTATAGTCCGCCGCCCTTGGCGAAAGCCTTGGGAACACCCCCCGGCGGCCTTGCCGCCTGAAGTGTCGGAGCGTGGCGCAGCCTGGTTAGCGCACCTGTCTGGGGGACAGGGGGTCGGAGGTTCAAATCCTCTCGCTCCGACCAGTCTACGCCGCGTAGCGGCGGAGACTGCCACGTCGAAGCGCGTCAGCGCGAAGACGGGCTGAGCCTCGGTCCTGCGCGGCTACGACTTGGCAAGCCAGCCTACGCCCTTTGGGCTTCGGCTCGGCAAGCCGTACAAAAGCCCGAAGGGCGTAGGCTGTCACGGTCCGCAGGTACCGTTCTCCCAGGCATCGATGGCGCTCGACCGCATTTTAGCGTGCTGCAAGGAAGGGTCCACGGTGTCCCCGTATTCGCCAGTGACCGGTAGAATTGTTTGTATGGCCGTTGAACCGGGAAATGCCCACCGGGCCGGCCAAGCGGATAGAGGAATACCTGCTTCTCGCCAATTGGCATCTTCAGGCAGGCGGCCCGTGGCGAATGTCCGCGCCAGTCCGGTGTTGCCGCGCAGAACGCCCTGACTGTGGAGCGCCGCAGCCAACGCGCCGAAGCCACCGGCGATGACCGCGCATTCGACGGCGCCGACAATTAATGTACCGATGGTTCCGAATGTGAGGACGTCCGTGGTGAGAGGAATCGCCACGAATATGACGCCGAGAACGAAGCCGAAGATACCTCCCGATAAAATCCCGCGCATACCCCAGGACCTGATGCAATCGCCGACGTCATGAACCACGATGGCGTGTTTTTCGTCAAAGTGGTGAGAGAAAGAGATCGCGTTCATTTTGCACTTCCTAGGACATTTTCCGACGAAGTCGACGCCTTGGGATCGGGCGCGGACATGGAACTCTATGCAATGTTCATAGGCTCATAGGTGTGCAATGCGGTAGGCTCGGAATGTACTCACGGCGTTTTCGGAAGAATCCACTGCCATCACCGTTCGCGCGCCGCACTTGGCGCGCAATCCGGCGAAGTGCCCGACGCGCTTTGCGCGCCTATATATGATCGGGTGCAACGCCACCGTGTGGTTCGCCGCAAGATCGCGCGTAAAACGAGAAATCTAGAGCATGATCCGATTCAATGAGATCGGATCATGCTCTTGCCGAAACCGGCGCGTGCCTGCCGCCACGAAACCCGAAACATCCTTGCCAAAGCAGCCCTATGAGTAGATTCCGAGCCTCCCCCGCCGAACGGCCGTCGACTATGGTAAAGACATTGGCCTGTAGCCATATTTGGCAACCCCTTAGCCAATTTGGTGATTGTAGCTCTGAACGACGTCCCCCCGACGCATAGGCAGAGATCAGGTCATCTAAGCCGCCGACCCGCATCAGCCCCCGCGGGGCGGCGGTTTTTTTTCGATGCCACCGAAAATCTTGTGGATAGGATTTGGTCCTGCCTCTCCGACGCCCGCTCTGAGTGCACGAAACGCGGTTCACGAGGATTATCGAGGCAGGCTCTCAACCTCCACAACCAATTCTTCCAGTATCTTCACTTCCTCAACCGTTTCCTGGCGCAGTTCGTGCACTTCTTCGATCGTCCGTTTTTCAATACCGATGAATTTGTTATTGGCAGGTTCGAGCGCACGGATAAGCTCGTCGAGCTTGGCTTGGACGGCCGCGCCGTCGCGGTTCTGCGTGTTTTGAATCAGAAACACCATCAGGAAGGTGACGATCGTTATGGCGGTGCTGATCACAGTTTGCGACGTACTGGCAAGATGAAAGACAGTCGATGCGATCGCCCAGATTGCAGTAACGGTGCAGCAGAGCACGAAGGTCAGCGGATGGCCCGTCACACGGGCGACGCCCCCGGCGATCAGCGCGAATCGTCGCGACAGCAAATTGGGAGCACGTTGCGCTTCTTCGCTCACGTTGCTCGCCGGCCAATGATGATGAGTCCAACGCCCGCAAGCAATACCGCGATGCCGGCGATTGTTGGGATCAAGACGCGATGCTCTTGCTGGGTGGTGACGTGAATTGGGCCGGCATCCAACACGGGCTTGGTGTCGGAATAGCTGAATTGGCCCAGCAGCAAGCCGCCGACACCCAACAGGACCAGAACGACGCCCAGAATGGCAAGATTGCGCATGGAATCTCCTTGATGGCGTTGCGATTGTGCTTAAGCCTCGATGATCACCTTGAGCACTCGCGCATTGCCAGTTGCGGCATCGTCGGGCGAGCCGTAGCCCGGCAATAATCAGGTCGGCAGGTGTCCGATGGCCTGGACCATAGTCGCCGGCCAGGCGGGCTCGGTAGGCTCGGAAACTACTCAGATCCGTGCGTGAGAATTCAGCGCATGACAAAACCCCGGGATCGCTCCCGGGGTTCTGCATCTTCACACAAAACTTCAATAGAAAACGCCGTAGTCGACTTGCACGATATCGCCGCTAATTTCGTCGATGAGCAGTGCATCGTCTCCGACGCGCACCCAGATGAGACCGGGCGGCGGGTCGAACAGGCCGTAGTCCCAATAATCGGTGATCCAGTATTCGCGGATGAAATACCAGTGCGGTAGACGCTCGCCGTAGCTCCAATGGCGGTACTGGTAGCCCCGCGGCGCGTTATAATTGCCATGGTGGAAATGGTGCGACGCCTGCACGTTGAGTCGCAGCGAATTGATGCTGGCATGGCCTCTTGTGGTGTTGGACGGAGTGCCGGCCGAGGAACGATTCCCGGACATCATGCCTTGTGGATTAGCGCCACCGGTTCTCATATGGGTCCCGCCCGTCACGGCGCCGGTCGAGAAAGAAGTCGCGGATGTCGCGCCACGTGGGTTAGTGCCACCGGTTCTCATATGGGTCCCGCCCGTCACGGCGCCGGTCGAGAAAGAAGTCGCGGATGTCGCGCCACGTGGGTTAGTGCCACCGGTTCTCGTATGGGTCCCGCCCGTCACGGCGCCGGCCGAGAAAGGAGTCGCGGTCGTCACGGCACGTGCGTTAGTGCCACCGGTTCTCGTACGGGTCCCGCCCGTCACGGCGCCGGCCGAGAAAGAAGTTGCGGACGTCACGGCATGTGAATTAGCACCGCCGGCTCCTGTATAGGCCCGGACCGTCATGGCGCTGCCCATCGTATTTTGATGCGTGCCACCGGGCGCCGCGTGAGTCGTGGTGCCCTGCGTGACCGCCTGATGCTTGTTGCCTTGATGATCGCCGCCCGGCGCCGACACTGCCGGCGCGGCCGCGAATAGCCCGAGCGCGGCGGCGCAAACAAATAGCCTTTTCATGGGAATCTCCTTCGGCAGTTTGGCTGGAGTCTAGGTTCCGTTCTGCCAGTGTCTTAACCATAGCCGACGATAACTCGGCAGCGCAGCCTCGGAATCTACTCATACGGCAAGGCGCGCGGGGTCAGACCCGTGCGCCTTTTCGTTTTTTGGCAGCTAGAACCGGAACGAAAGGGCTATTGCGCCGAACTTACTTTCTTTTTGCTGCGTTGAGTATTCACGACTGCGGAAGACGTAGGTGTAAGAAAGCCGCATTGCGTTGAAGGTGATCGCCGCGCCAAGATCAAAATTGTAAACGAGATTCTCCTTTTTCACACTACGGCTTGTCTCCCAGGTGTTGCCGTCGAGAAACAGATTGCGTGCGATCGCGCGGCCATCGACTCCGGCAAAAACATATGCACTAAACGCCCCGGTCGGTTCGAAGAAGTTCGAACCGGGCAGGCTTGGATCGATCCGCATCGCGCCGTAGTCGCCCGGCAAGTTGAAGCCCAAACGCGCCACCGCGCCGGCATTGGCAAAGTCATAGACATTACCGATTGCCGCGCCGTAATGCGGTTCGACGTCGAAAATCAGGCCCAGAATAGATTTGGGCGGAATGAGCTTGATGCTGCGCTCATACTGAATGATAAGGCCGGGCTCATTGTGCAGCTGTGTGGCCCAGCCTAGCGGCTTGAGATCCTTGATAATGGCGTGCACCCACGTCTGCGTCTTGTCGGCGAGCGAATCCGGCCCGACCACGCCGAGCGTGAGCTGCAGTTGATCCAGATGCGTGCCGCTGTCGCCGACGAGCCCGACCGTACCATACAGAAATCCGGCATAGGGGCGATCCGTCAGGGGCGGGTTCGCCGTGTTCAGGTTCTTTGGCGTGAAGATACTCTGACCGATCGCATAGCGCGTGCGCACATCGCCTTTCCCCGTCGCCGTGAAGAAGGGCAGCCAGTGCGCGGTGCTAATCAACCAATCGGGTGTGTCCTGCGGGGCTGTCGTGTAGGTGAGCTCGACACCATTGGTATAGTCATGATCGGCATTGCCGAAAACATCGTTCTCGAAAAGTATGCTGAACGTGCCTTTTTCAGTTCCGCTCGCGGCGTGCGCGACGACGACGCTCAATGCCGCGATAAGCGCAGCGGAAACAACAGATTTTAATGTCACGGCATAACCCCTACCGGCAGAGGAGAAACGCCGGCGACGCCGCATCTCCTCCAACTTACAATTCATGTTCCCCTATTTCATCAACTCATCACGATGAGCATGGCGGCCACCATCGCGGGTCGCCGCCAAAGCTCAACGTGTCTTTCGTTCAGTGCTTGATTCTGGAAATCTTCGTTCCTTCGAGGCTGATACCGGCCATCAGGCCTTGCTGACTGAAGATGAAGGCGTAGGCGTCATCCTTCAACGTTGAGGTGGACAGGTTCTTCGCTTTGCCCTGGTCCACAACGACGACCGTCGGGCCCACGCCGATTTCCCATCCATGCGATTGATGGATGTAGCGTACGGCCTTATTGGACATCAGAAACACGACGTATGAGTATGATTGGGCGCCCGCCTGAAAGCCCCAGGACGCAGTAACGGAATTGTAGTAGCCGTCGATCTTCGATCCTTGTTGCAGTTCGCCTTCGCCATAAGCCCCACCGAAAATCAGGCCGGCTTTGACGACGTTGGGGAAAATAAGAATGGCCTTTGCATTATGCGAAATCCTTTCCGCAAACGGATGTAGTTTATAGAGCGTCTGCAGAGCCTGATCGGAGTCCCTATTGAGATCCGCCTCCGATGCCGCGTATGCGCAGCTAAACATACCGACTGAAGCCATGGTTGCCGTGGCGAGCGCAGTCGCCAGAAAAGCGCTTCGAATGTTCATCATTTTCGCGTTCCTACCGTGAGAGTTATGCAAGTCCCCATCACAAAGGTCGCTTGCTTCTGAACCGGGGAGAGACCCTATTTTTCTAAAAGGCTAAAAGTCTTGAGGCGCCGCTCCTCCGGCAATTTGAGGTGCCGGAGGAACAGCAAAGGCGTCATCGGCTATTGAGAATAGCGCTTAAGATCAGGCCGCTGGTAATCGCGACAAGAACGTACCGATCGTTCACACGAACCCAATGATGGCCGCGTGGCGGCTTGCGGAGATGATGGCCTCTCCAATCGGAGACGACATATTGATTCTGCCGATATTGGTCCGGTAGCCGGTCGCCGCGCGAAAAATGTGGCTGGTCGCGATTGAACTGGTTGAAACCTTGAGGACCGCCCGGGCCGGCATTGTTCTGGACCTGCGCTGGGTTCTGGAAAGGCGTCGGATTTTGGCCCTGATGATTCGGATTGTCGCGTTGGGCGAGCGCGGCCGGACTGCCGAGCAGGGTCAGCGCGATCGCCGCGCTTATAAGATGTTTCATGGTGATCTCCTTAGTGTTCGCGCTCTTGGCGCGCGGCTGCGACGGTCGCGTACATCGCTGGGATTAGGATCTCGTTTTCGACACCCACCTACGCATACCTGTGGGGGACGGACAGAAGTCTGGGTTCCGTTCCGCGATGACTCGACCTTAGCCGACAATAGCTCGGCAGCGCAGGCTCGGAATCTACTTAGACCTACGCCGGTTGCGGCGCGTGCTGCGCACTGCCGCAAGTCCCATCGACCTACCAGTCGACGACTCCGGGTCTGGCGTAGAGATCGCCCCACAGTTTCCGAATAAATTTCAATTCATCGGGCAGGGGCCCGCTTAGCGGGTATGTCTTGGAGAACATGAGCCCGCGCGCGGGATATTTCAGCCACACGATCTTCGCCCAATAGGCAACGCAATATTTGACGACGATTAGATATAGATCAGGCGGCAAAAGTTGACGCCTGGCGAGAATGACCTTGGCTCCGCCTTCGGAGATGTCGCGGATCGTGCAGTCGAGCGTGAACGCACCGTCGGGCAGGGACGCATCCTCGCTATACACCAGTTTGCCATTCAGGCATGTTCGCTTCCGCTGCGGTCTGGGTTGATACGCGGCCGCAAGATGCTGATCGCACAGCGGCAGGTTCAGCTGCATCGATTCCATACTATGCATGAGCGGCGCTCCGTCCTGCGTTCTGCGAAACGAACCGCTGTCCCGCGTCGTGAGCGACAATCTGGCGGAACTTCGCCGAAAGCTCGTCTGCCGGCAGCGGTTCTGAAAGGATGTAACCCTGAATCTCGTCGCAGCCATAAATGCGCAGAAAGTCCAACTGCTCCCGTGTCTCGACGCCTTCAGCGATAACCTTCAGCCGCAAACTGTGCGCCATGTTGATGATCGCGGTTGCGATTGCCGCATCGTCGGCATTGGTCGTGACATCGCGGATGAAGCCGATATCGATCTTGAGGGCATCGACCTGAAAGCGTTTCAGGTAGGCGAGGTTGGAGTAGCCGGTTCCGAAGTCGTCGATGGAGATCGAAATTCCCAAATCCTTCAGTTTGCGCAGGGTAATGTCGGTAGATTCATCATGCGCCATGAGCGTGCTTTCCGTGATCTCGAATTCCAGCAGCGTGGGATCGATGCAATGTTCGCGCACCGCATCGGCGACTTGGGGGACGAACCGCTCTTCACGCACCTGCCTTGGCGACACATTCACCGCAATGCGGACTTGGCCGATCCCGGAGCGCTCCCATTCGCGGATCTGCCGGCATGCCATATCGATGACCCATGCGCCGACCGGCACAATCAAGCCCAATTCCTCGAGAGCAGGTATAAAGAACCCCGGCAAGACGAGACCGTGTCCCGGGCGGTTCCAGCGGATCAGTGCTTCGGCGCTTGTCAATTCTCCGCTGTCGATGTGCATCTTCGGCTGGTAGTGCAAGAGGAACTCGTCACGCCCTTGCGCCAATCGCAGTGCGCCTTCGACGTCCGCCTTCTCCATCGCGCGCGCGTTCAATTCCGCCGTGTAGCAGCGGAAGCCGTTTCTGCCTGACGCTTTGGCGTCGTACATGGCGGCATCGGCATAGCGGATGAGCGCTTCGAGATCGGAAGTGTCGGTCGGATAGGTTGCGATGCCGATGCTCGCGGTTACCGAGATATTCTTATCTTCCAGCACGAGAGGGCTTTGCAGCGAATTTCGTATTCTGTTGGCAACATCAACGGCACCGTTGGAATTTGCGGGCGTCAGGACAATCACGGCAAACTCGTCGCCGCCGAGGCGGCCGACCGTATCACCGGGACGTACGCAGTTGGCCAATCTCGCCGCGAACTCGCGCAGCAATGCATCGCCGATCGTGTGTCCGAGCGTGTCGTTCACGTTCTTGAAGTAGTCGATGTCGAGAAGCAGAACCGAGACGACGAGTTGATCTTCTTCGGCGCGCAGGAGAGCTTCCTGCAACGATTCGTACAGAAACGTGCGATTGGGAAGGCCGGTGAGCGCATCGTGGCGCGCAAGATGCACAAGCTGCCGCTGCACTTCTCTGCGTTGGGTAACATCTTCGATGATCTCAACGACCCATGGAGCCTTTCCCGAAGGATTCGCTATTGGGAATGTCCGCGCATGAACCCAGCGCACGCTTCGATCCGGGCGCACGAGCCGATATTCGTTGCTAGCGTGCGCGCTTGGTGTCTTGCGCCGTTCATGGGTAACCCGCTGCAGGTCGTCGGGATGAATTGTCTGATAGATTTTCTCGATCAAGTCCCCCGGGACGGCGGACAAACCGCTCAATTTTTGCCATGCCGGGTTCACATACTGAAGCGTTTGCTGCTCGGTGTCTCTGATCCACAATGCCTCGGGAATGTTAGCCGCGAGTTCGCGGAACATTTCCTCGCTTCTGCGCAATTCAGCCGTGCGCTCGTGCACTGTTTCTTCCAGGAGCTTGCCGTGGGCCTTACACTCTTCGTGCAACAGCCTTACTTCCACCATGTTGTAAATGCGGGTCAATACTTCCGAACGGTCGAATGGATTGCTGATGAAATCCCTGGCTCCAGCTTGCAGTGCACGCTGCTTTTCGCTTGACTGCGCCGTGATGGCGAGGACCGAGAGGTAGTCTTCCGGTTCGATTTTCTTTAGCGCTTCTATGACCTGGAAGCCATCCATTCTAGGCATCTGGAGATCGAGCAGAATGAGGTCGTAATGGTTCTCGAGATGACGCTTGCAGACAACATTTGGGTCCATCGTCGAGTCGACGCAAAGATAGCCGGCGCGCCGCAGCATCATCTCGAGAAGGCGAACGTTGGCTTGCTGATCGCCGACGATCAAGATTCTGCTGCCAAAAATCCTGGCTGAATCGATCATCGACTTACGCCGCTCTCGGGGTAAGTGGCCGGTTGGCGTCCGCCAAGGCCAGTGCCGGGTCCAATGCGACCATCAGTTCATCAACCTTGATTGGAAATTGGCGCCGCAAATTGATTATGCAGTCGGCCATCCCCCTCACATACCCTCGCTGACGTCGGTAGCATCGTCGCCCGTTTGCATGTCGCGTTGCAGGATCTGAGCGGCAAAAAGGGTTGATGCGTCGACCAAGCCGCCGGACGGCGCTTGGGTGGGGGCGGGGGGCATGGGAATGCTCAAGGCGAGTCCCGCGAGATTTCCGGCGATCACAAGAAGCGTCGGTCCGTTTACGGCCTCGTTTGAGACCGCGGAGAAATGGAGCTCGCGGGCCGCGCGGGCGAGCCGCCCTCGAAGTGCGAGCCATCCTCGCTCTCGCGGAGTCAGCGGCAGTGTGAATTCAGACATAAAACCCCACCATCACCTGTCTCCCGCTGGATGCAGCACCAATGTGGCCCTTCTTCTCCTCAATGGTCTGTAGAACGAGATCCGGCGTGCCGACGCTGCTGCGTTCGGTTCACACGCAATCCCGCCAAGCCAGAAAGATCGATTTCGCGCTGCCAGGTGAGGTACTCCTCAATCGACAGCGCATAGCGCTTGCGGGCTTCGTCGAGACTGATAAAACCGCCGCGCACTGCGGCCACGACTTCCGCTTTCCTATGAGGCACCCATCGCCTGGGCTCAGGCAGAAATGCGGAGACACTGGTCATTTCGATATGACTTGCATCGAGACTTTCGTTGAAACTGGCACAATGGTCGAGGCGCGCATCGTCCTCTTCTGTATTTCCAGCCCCCAATCCTTGTTGGATAGTTCGCATGGTCCGCTCCATCCTACGGATATACGTGGACTGTACGCTTCTAAGTCAAATTTGATAGGTTCGGAAAATACTCAGGAGATTGACTAATTTCTATTCATCAATACAAAGAACCAACATTGTTCATTTGTTGTTTTTGTAGGACTCAGCTGCGTTTTCTAATGTGTAGTTTGTTTACTTAACCACTTTTAACGATGTGTTGACCAGTATTCACTGATTGATGATCGCCGTGATTTGTCGCGTTTACAATCTAGACAGGGCGCGCGGTTGCAGCGCGCCTGACAACGTCAGGCAATCGTCGCGGCGAAGGAGTTGTGATAACGTCAGACGAGTCCCCCATATTGGGGGAACCGTTTGAGAACAAAAGCAGAATGTCAAAAAGCCGTTCGCCTGAGGCCAAAGCGGCCCCGCCACGATCGAGCCGGAGCCTTCTGCGGTCGCGCGGTGCTCCTCGCGGACCTGGGGACTTCCCGGTCGTCGGAGTAGGTGCCTCGGCGGGTGGCCTTGAGGCCTGCAAGACGCTCGTGGACGCGCTACCCGCCGGCAATGGCATGGCCTTCATCCTGATTCAGCATCTCGATCCGACCCACGAAAGCATGATGGTGGACCTGCTGGCCGGCCACACGTCGATGACCGTGCTGCAGGCAACGGATGGAATGCCGATCGAGCGCGAGCACCTCTATGTCATTCCGCCAGGAACCTATCTCTCCGTCGGTAACGGCGCTCTGCACCTCTCGCAACCCCAAGCGCCCCACGGTGCGCGCCTGCCTTTCGACTTCTTGCTGCACTCGCTGGCAGAGGAATGCGGTGCGCGCGCCGTCTGCGTGATCCTTTCGGGAACGGGGGCCGACGGCAGTATTGGGCTGAAAGCCGTGAAGGAAAAAGGCGGGCTCGTCATCGCGCAGGACCCCGACGAGGCCGGCTATGACGGCATGCCGCGGAGCGCGATCGCGACGGGCGCGGTGGACCTCGTGCTTGCGGCGGCCAAGATTCCGGAGGCGCTCGCCAAGTACGACCGGCGGATGGCCCTCACCCGCGCACAAAACGGTTCGGTACCGCAGGATAAAGCACTGGATTGGCTGCCTGAGATCGTTGAGCTCTTACGCACGAAGACCGCCCACGATTTCACGCTTTACAAGCAGGGCACGCTGCAGCGCCGGATCGAGCGGCGCATGGCGATGGCAGCGATCGAGACGGACGACATGGATCGCTATCTCGATGTGCTGCGGAGCGACACAAACGAGCTCGACCTTCTGGCCAAGGACCTGCTCATCAACGTCACCAGCTTCTTCCGCGATCCGAAGGTGTTCGATCTCTTGGCGGAGAAGATCGTTCCAGACCTGATCCGCAGCCAGGCGCCCGATCATCCGCTGCGCATCTGGATTGCCGGGTGCAGCACAGGCGAGGAAACCTATTCCCTTGCCATGCTCTTCCGCGAGCAGATCACGGCGGCGAAGCGCGAGATCAAGCTGCAGATCTTTGCCTCCGACGTCGACCCGGACGCTGTAGCCAGCGCCCGAGACGGCCTCTACCCGGAAACGATCGTGGCGGACGTGTCACCGGAAAGACTTGCCCGCTTCTTTTCGAAGGAAGATCACAGTTACAGGGTATTGCCCGAGCTGCGCGCGGCGGTGGTCTTCACGGTACAGGATGTGCTGGCCGATCCGCCGTTCTCGCGTCTCGACCTGGTTTCATGCCGGAATCTTCTGATCTATTTGCGCCCCGAGGCGCAGACGAAGGTCCTCTCGCTTTTCCATTTCGCGCTGCGCCAGGGCGGCATTCTCCTGCTTGGCAGCTCGGAGACGGTCGGCAGCGCCGATAGCCGTTTCGAAATGATCTCCAAGTCGGGACAGCTCTATCGGCACGTCGCTCGCAGCCGGCCGGGAGAACTTGGTTTTTCGATGGGCATCGGTGACGCCATGCGGGTTCCCGTGCGCCCGGGACAAGGCCAGGCGCCCTCGCGTCAAGCCGCTTTCGCCGACCTTTGTCGACGGCTGGTGATGGAAACCTATGCGCCGGCAGCGGTCCTGATCAACCGCAAGTACGAGTGTCTCTATTTCTTGGGACCGACAGACCGCTATCTGCGCGTGGCGCCGGGGCACCCCACGCACGATTTGCTCGCCATGGCGCGTCAGGACATGCGCACCAAGCTCAGGTCGGCAATCCAGCGGGCGAGTGGAAAGAACACACACATTGTCATCGCCGGCGGTCGGACGAACTACAATGGCCACGCGCTTTCGTTCAGCATCGACGTACAGCCGGTTCTGAGCGAGGGCGAGGAGCTGCTGTTGATTTGCTTCGTCGACGAGCCGAAGCACGAGCAAAAGCGAGGTCGCCCGTCTACTCCCGCAGACGTTTCGCGGGTCGCCGAGCTTGAGCAGGAACTCGAAGCCACGAAGACCGAGCTCCAGGGCGCCATCCGCAACCTTGAGATTTCGAACGAAGAGCAGGCGGCGATCAACGAAGAAGCATTGTCCGTCAACGAGGAATTCCAGTCGACGAACGAGGAGTTGCTAGCGTCCAAGGAGGAATTGCAGTCGCTCAACGAGGAGCTTACCGCCCTCAACACCCAGCTTCAGGAAACCCTAGATCTGCAGCGTACGACCTCCAACGATCTGCAGAATGTCCTGTACAGCACGGATGTTGCGACAATTTTCCTCGACTCCAACCTTAACATCCGCTTCTTCACGCCGGCCACGAAGTTACTCTTCAGTGTCATTCCCAGCGACGTCGGGCGGCCGCTCGCGGACCTCAGCTCGCTGGCTGCCGATGCTGCTCTTCTGACCGATGCTAGAACGGTGCTGCAGACCCTGGCGCCGATCGAGCGGGAGATCGAAGCGCGGAGCGGCGCCTGGTATATCCGTCGCATATTGCCTTACCGCACCCAAGACGACGAGGTCGAGGGCGTCGTCATCACCTTTGCCGACAGCACCGAGCGGAGGCACACGACGGACGCTCTGGAGACGGCCAAGCGGCAAGCGGAGCGGGCGACTATCGCAAAATCGCGCTTTCTCGCTGTCGCGAGCCATGACCTCCGTCAGCCGCTCCAAACGCTTGCCCTGCTTCAGGGGCTGTTGGCGATCACCGTCGAAGGGGAGAAAGCACAGAAGCTGGTCGCACGGTTCGACGAGACGTTGGGCGCGATGTCGGGCATGCTGAACACGCTGCTCGACATAAACCAGATCGAGGCCGGCACTGTCCGCGCCGAGATGATCGGTTTCCCGATCAACGATCTGCTTGACCGGCTGGCGGACGAGTTCGCCTATCAAGCGCACGCGCAAGGGTTGACGTTGCGCGTGGTCCCCTGCGGCCTTTCGGTAAGCAGCGATCCGCGTCTGCTTGAACAGATGATCCGAAACCTGCTCTCCAACGCATTGAAATACACCAAGCACGGCAAGGTGCTGCTCGGTTGCCGCCGGCGCGAAGGAATGTTGAGCATCGAGATCTGGGACACCGGAATCGGCATCCCAGACGAGGAACTTCAAGCGATCTTCGAAGAGTACCATCAGCTCGACAATGCCGCGCATGAACGCAGCCGTGGCCTCGGCCTCGGTCTCTCCATCGTAAAACGCTTGGGAAATTTGCTGGGCCATGAGGTACGTGTCCGCTCCAAGCCGGGCAAAGGCTCAGTCTTTACCATCGCGGTCATGCTCGCACCGCGCGGAGCGGCAGCACAGCTCGAACAGCATCGGTACGGCACGGATGACGGGATTGTTGAAGGTCTTCGCCGCTTTGGCACGATCTTGATCGTCGAGGACGATCCCGAAGTGCGCGAACTCCTCGAACTCCTTCTCACGGAGAAGGGCCATCAGACGGCAACGGCGGCTGACGGCATTGCGGCACTGGAATTGGTGGCGCGAGGGACGGTCCGGCCTGACCTCATCCTTGCAGACTACAATCTGCCAAACGGCATGAACGGGCTCCAGGTCAGCGCGAAGCTGCGGGAAAAGCTTCATCGTCAGGTTCCGGTCATCATTCTGACCGGTGACACATCAACCGACACCTTGCGCGAAATTGCGCATGAGGATTGCGTGCATCTCAACAAACCGGTGAAGTTGAAGGAGCTGAGGCAAGTCATCCAACGTCTCCTTGCCATGTCGCAATCCACGGTGCACACGCACGCTCCGCACCCTGCCGAAGCGGTCAGCCGTCCGGGGCTGCCCGTCATCTTCGTGGTCGACGACGACAGCCATATACGCGAGGGAATTCGCAGCATTTTCGAGGAAGAGGGCATGACCGTCAGGGACTATGCGACTTGCGAGGCATTCCTCGAAGCCTATCGTCCGGGTCGCGAAGGATGCCTCTTGATCGATGCCTATCTGCCCGGAATGAGCGGGCTCGAATTGCTGCAGCGGTTCCATGATACGGGCAATCGGCTGCCTTCCATCATGATCACCGGCAACAGCGACGTGGCGATAGCGGTTCAAGCCATGAAGGCGGGCGCTTCGGATTTCCTCGAGAAGCCGATCCGCCGCGGCGAATTGCTCGCCAGCGTCGAGCGTGCTCTCGAACAGTCGAGGGATGCGAGCAAGCTGTCCGCCTGGCAAGAGGCGGCGGCGGATCACATCGCCAGGCTCACTCCGCGAGAGCGCCGGATCATGGAGTTAGTCCTCGCCGGCCACCCGAGCAAGAATATCGCCGCGGACCTCGGCATCAGCCAACGCACGGTCGAGAACCATCGCGCCTCGATCATGAAGAAAACGGGCTCGAAGTCTCTTCCGGCGTTGGCCCGATTGGCGCTTGCCGCTGCCGGGAATAGTGCCGACACGCCATTTGTTCAGGGTGGCTCTCCTGCTTCGACCGCGCGAGGTATAACCGGTAGGTAATTTCCGAGCCTACCGCGGCTGCATCGGGGGCTTGATAATCGCCTGCTTTTGGCTATCCGGCTGACGGCGAGATCATGGAGAGTCTCATGCAGTCCATTCAAGTCGAGCATGCGAGCGATAGTCGTCTGAGATTTGTCTTTAACCACTCGGTAATGTCATTCAGCCTTGCCGCCGATGCGACCTTTGGAGAGGTCGCGCAGACGTTGGGCGCGTTGTCGAACCGGCGTCACGGTAATCCCGTCGCCATCGACGTCAAGCTAAAGCGGTGCTACGGCCAACTCGCCCTGGGCGGTTCTGAGTAGTTTCCGAGGCTACGTCGCCGTTTCGCTGCCAGCTACGCTACAGCTGCTAATTCTGATGTCTGGACCGACGGCAGTCGGCCGAGGGCGGCAAGTGCCGCTCCGCCAAAGGAATTGCCATGTGCAAGAGAACGACGGTGTTGGCCTTCATCCTGCTCGTGCTCTCGGGCGCGGTGCTGCTTCTGGACGCCTGTCACGCCACCGAGAAGAGTTTGGACAAACACGCACCATGAACCCGCCGAACCCATTGTGAGCAAGCATTCTCTGCATGGCGCAATCGGCGCCCGCACCAAACATAGAGGTATGGACCAATGAACAAGAACCGCATCGTCGGATCCGGCAAACAGATCAGAGGCTCGATCAAAAAGACCGTCGGCAAGGCCTTAGGCGACGTCAAACTGCAGGCTGACGGTAAGGCCGACCGGATCGAAGGGAAGGTCCAAAACATGGTCGGAACGATCGAAGAGACCATCGACAAGATCATCGGTGACGTCGATTTCCAGGTCGACGGCAAGGCCGGCCGCGGTCAGCGTCCCGCGGTGAAGCGGTAGAAAAAGTCCTTGACGATCTCGACGAGCGCCAGATACGCGGCCGTCGCGCCAATCAGGAAGACGAAGAACAGCGGCGGCGGCGCCACGAAACCGAACCACCGCCCCACTGGGAGAAGCGGAAGGGCGATCGCCACAGCGACAGCTCCAAGCGCCATGGCGACGAGGAACCGGCGCGGCATGCTCCGGAAGAACCGTCGCCGCGTACGGATGGCGAAAACCACCAGGACCTGGGTCGTGATCGATTCGATGAACCAGCCGGTCTGAAAAAGAGCTTGGCCGGCGCCAAACAGATACAGCAGGGCATAGAAGGTCAGAAAATCGAAGACGGAACTCACCGGCCCGAACACCAGCATGAACCGCTCGATCAGCTTGACGTCCCACTTCACCGGTCGGGCTGTAGCCTCCTGATCGACTCGATCGAACGGGATCGCGATCTCCGACACGTCGTAAAGCAAATTGTTCAGCAATATCTGGATCGGCAGCATCGGCAGGAAGGGCAGGAAAAGCGCCGCGCCGGCCATGCTGAACATGTTGCCGAAGTTCGAACTTGAGCCCATCAGGACGTACTTGGAAACGTTCTGGACCGCGCCGCGTCCGTCGAGCACGGCATCGTGCACCACCGAAAGGTCGTGTTCGAGCAGGATCAGATCGGCGGCCGCGCGCGCCACATCGGCGGCGCCGTCGACCGAAATCCCGACATCCGCAGCGTGCAGCGCCGGAGCGTCGTTGATGCCGTCGCCCAGGAAGCCGACGACATGGCCGAGCCGCTTCAGCGCCAGCAGGATGCGATGCTTCTGCTGAGGATTGACACGGCAAAACAAATTGACCCGCGGCAACTGTCCCATCAGCGCGTCCTCCGAGAGATGGGTCAGCGCGTCGCCCGTCAGCACTCCCGTGACCGGCACGCCGATCTCAGTGAAGACGTGGCGGGTCACGAGCTCGTTATCGCCGGTCAGCACCTTCACGGCGATGCCCGCAGCCGCCATGGCCTGGATCGTCGCCCCGGCGCTTGCTTTCGGAGGATCGAGGAAGACGGCAAAGCCGGAGAAGACCAAATCGGTCTCATCGGTGATCGCGGCGGTCGCGTGGCTCTCGTCTTCCAAATGTGTTGCTATGCCCAGGGCGCGGAATCCCTGCGCACCGAGCCCGTCAAGCGTGGCCTCGAACGCCTTTCGCGTCTCGGCGTCGAGCGGCTGCTCCGCTCCATCGGCGCCCTCGTATCGCCCGGACAGCCGAAGGAGATCCTCGGGCGCGCCCTTGACGATCAAACGGCGCTTGGCCTCATGCTCAACCAGGACCGAGACACGCCGCCGCTCGAAATCAAACGGCACCTCGTCGATCTTCTTCCAGTCCTTCATGTCGAAGGGATGAGCGGCGAGGATCGCATCGTCGAGCGGACTCTTCATGCCGCTTTCGAACTGGCTGTTGACATAAGCGTAGGTATAGGCGCGCAGGCTCTCGGCGCCGCGCCCGTCGATCGCGCGCACGAGCTTGATGGTGGCTTCCGTCAGCGTGCCGGTCTTGTCGGTGCACAACACGTTCATGGCGCCGAGATCGTGGATGGCGGAGAGGCGCTTGACGATCACTTTTCGCTTGGCCAGAGCCGTCGCCGAGCGGGCCAGCGTGACCGTCACAATCATCGGCAGCAGCTCGGGCGTCAGCCCGACGGCGAGCGCCAGCGCGAACATCAGCGACTCCAGCACCGGCCGATGGAAAGAGATGTTCACCACCAGGACGAACAGCACCATCAACACGGTGAAACGCATGATCAGCATGCCGAAACGGTGAATGCCGACCGCGAAGGCCGTGGCCGGCGGCTTTTCCGCCAGGCTCGTCGCGAGATTGCCGAGCGCCGTCTTGCCGCCGGTTCGGCAGATGACGATGGTCGCGGTGCCGCTGATCACGGAGGTGCCCGCGAAAACGGCATTCGACGCTCCGGCGGGGTTCTCGGCGCCTGTGGCTGCATCGCCGGCCAGCTTCTCGGCCGGGTACGGCTCGCCCGTGAGAAGAGACTGGTTGACGAATAGATCGCGGCTTTCGAGCAGCCGCGAATCCGCGGGAACGAGATCGCCGGCGATCAACTCGACGATGTCGCCCGGGACCAGTCGGTCGATCGGCAGCGAGACGTTCTTGCCGTCGCGCCGCACGGTCGCCTGGACCGCCACCGACCGGCGCAGCGCTTCCACAGCATTCTGAGCGCGGACTTCCTGAACGAAATCGAGCGTGATGCTGGCCGTGACGATGGACACCACAATGAAGAAGCTCGCGACGTCACCGGTCGCCGCGGACAACCCACTCGCCACCAACAGGATGATGACCAGCGGGTTACGGAAGCGGGCGAGGAATTGCAGCCAGAGCGGCGAACGCTTGACGGTCGCGGCGTCATTGGGTCCATAGGTCGCCAGCCGCGATTGAACCTCCGCGGCAGCAAGGCCGGCTTGGGTCGTCGCTAGGCGCGAGAGAAGCCGGTCCAGCGGCTCCTTCCAGATATCCTCGGGAGCAAGTTCGCCAGTTGCGGGGGCGGGGCCGCTCGCTTTTGCAGGTTCAGGCACAACGTTCATCGGCTATTGTCCCGGCTTCATCCCAGGACGATCTGTACCACATGTGTGGCGCCGTCGTCCGCCAACGGCAGGAGCAATTTCTTGCTTCCGGTCAACATCTCGCCGTCGAGTTTGGTCGCAAGGATGCCGCGACACACGCTCAGGGGATTTTCCACCGAAATGTCGTAGCGCGTGGAACGATAGCGGAAGGAGATTTCGAAACCTGGCCATCCGTGCGGGATGCAAGGATCGAGCGCCAGGTTCGCGCCCTGCACGCGAAATCCAAGCATTCCTTCGAGCGCAACGCGGTACATCCATCCGGCCGAACCGGTATACCACGTCCATCCGCCGCGCCCGACATGCGGCGACACGGAGTAGAGATCGGCGCAAGCCACATAGGGCTCGACCTTGTAGCGATGCATCTCGGTGCTGCTGTTGGAATGGTTGATTGGATTCAACATCGATAACAACTCGTATGCCTTGTCTCCGTCGCCCTGCATCGCGAACGCCAGTGCGGCCCAGAGCGCAGCATGCGTATATTGCCCTCCGTTCTCGCGAATACCCGGCGGATAGCCCTTGATATAGCCCGGATCGTGCGCCGGATCGTCGAATGGCGGCGTGAAGAGCATCGACAGCTTCTCGTCGCGCCGCACGAGATATTTGTCGACCGCGGCCATGGCCCGGGCAGCGCGCTCGGGCTCTGCGGCGCGTGAGATGACCGCCCAGGATTGCGCAATCGAATCGATGCGGCATTCATTGTTCGAGACGGAGCCGAGCGGGGAGCCGTCGTCGAAATAGGCACGGCGGTACCAGTCGCCGTCCCATGCCTGCCGTTCGAGGGAGTCTTTCAAGCCCGCCGCGTGCCGGCGCCAATCCAGTGCGTGCTCCGGACTGCCGTGCCGCTCGGCCAGTGTCGCGAACGAGATCAGTGTCGAATAAAGGAACCATCCCAGCCAGACACTTTCACCCTTTCCGCCTTCACCGACCCGGTTCATGCCGTCGTTCCAATCGCCGGTTCCCATCAGCGGCAGACCATGCGCGCCGGTCGCTAGGCTTTTGTCCAGCGCCAACGCGCAATGGTCGAACAAGCTCGCTTTCCTGTCGGAAATCGTCGGCTGAAAGAACGCATCGCGTTCGCCTTCGCGAAGCACGGGGCCTTCGAGAAAAGGAACCATCTCATCGAGAACCGCCAGATCGCCCGTGACCTGGACGTAATGCGCCACGGCATAGGCAAGCCAGCCGCGATCGTCCGAGACGCGCGTGCGAATGCCGCGTTCGGATTCCGGCAGCCACCAATGTTGCACATCGCCTTCGACGAATTGCCGCGCGGCGGCCCGCAGCAAATGCGCGCGCGCCACGTCGGGCCGCGCCACGCAAAGCGCCATCACGTCCTGCAACTGATCGCGGAACCCATAGGCGCCGCTTGCCTGGTAGAAACCGGTGCGCGCCCAGAGGCGGCACGCCAGCGTTTGATAAGGTAGCCAGCGGTTCAGGAGAATGTCCAGCGAACGGTCCGGAGTCTTCACCTGTACGGTTCCGAGAGTGGCGTCCCATTGCTGCGCGACCTCGCCCAACACGGCATCGAGATCGGCGCCCCGATATTTCACCAGCAGGGCTTCGGCTTCCGGCTTCGTCGCCGCTTGACCGAGAAAGAAGACGATCTCCGTCACACCGGCGGTGCTAAGCCTGACCAGCGTTTGCAGCGTGCCGCAGGGATCGAGCCCGGCGCCGACCCGGTTGGTCAGAATTGTTCCGTTGACCAGGGCTAGCGGCCGATCCAGCGCGCCGTCGCGGCCGATAAACTCCGTGCGGTCGCCCGTCCAGGCCGTTTGCCGGCCGTTCAGATCCGCGAACGCTACACGGTCGGCGAACTGATCGTTCCATGGATTCTGCGCGAAGATCGCGCCGGTTTGGGGATTGATCTCGGTCACGACGAAAGGCGCCGTCGAGGTTCGGTTTGCGCCGAGCACCCATTCGACATAAGTCGTGACCGAAAGGCGGCGTTTGCGCCCCGAAAGATTGGCGATCTTCAGCCGCGAAATCTTGATCGGATCATGGACCGGCACATATTGCAGCAGCTCGAGCGATATCCCATGCGAGACATGTTCGAACCGGCTATAGCCTTGTCCATGCCGCACCGAATAGGGCGAGGTCTTCTCGCGCATGGGAAGCGCGGTTGGCCCCCAGACCTCGCCGGTGTCCTCGTCGCGCACGTAGATCACTTCGCCGGGCGCGTCGCCGACGGGATCGTTCGACCACGGCGTAAGCTGGTTCTGCTGGCTGTCGACCGACCAGGTGAAGCCGCTGCCGTCGGTCGAAACCTGGAAGCCGAACGCGGGATTGGCGACGACGTTGACCCAAGGCGCGGGCGTGCGCTCGTTGTCTTCCAGAATTGTCAGATACTCACGCCCGTTATTCGTGAAGCCGCCGAGTCCGTTGAAGAATTCCATCTCCGGACTCGCCAAGGGCGTTTCCGGCGCCGCGACCGGCGGCGCGCGCCGTGGCGGCGGCGCGCCGGCTGCCATGAGGTTGCGGGCGCGGTTGATCTGGTCGGCCAGCGAGCCGCGATTGCCGTGCAGTACCGCGCGGGCGGTCGCCTGAAGCAGGAAACGGACTTCCGGCGCGACGAGATCGGCGCGCAGAACGAACACGGCGCCGCGCGCATCGTCGCTCGCGATCCGCGGCATCGACTGATTCATCCGCACCAACGCGTCAAGCGCGATCTGCAAGTCCTGAACATAGGATGCGGCGCGCTCGTTGACGATCACCAAATCGACGGCGAGCTGCTTGAGCCGCCAATATTCGTGCGCACGCAGGAGCTGACGCACCAGCTGCAGATCGTCCTCTTCTTCGATCCGGACCAAGACGATAGGCAAATCGCCCGAAATCCCCTGCGCCCACAGCGTAGACGCTTTGCGCGCGCCGCGCTTGAGGACGTCGGCGGGTGGCCGCAGCGTAGGGTCGGAATAGAGGACATGATTGGCCAAGCGCTGAAACAGGTGCGCTTCTTCTGGGCCGATGCCGAGATGACGAAGCTGCATCTGCGCCTGCGTCCAAGCGAGCGTGGTTGCCCGCTCGAACGCCATTGAATCGTGGTGCTTGTCGGCCAGATCGAGCACGTCGTCGCGCGAGGAGGCGACCACGGTCCAGAACGCGATGCGCGCCGTCCCACCGGGCGGGATTCGCACGCGGCGGCGCAGGCTGAAGATCGGATCGAGGACCGCCCCGGCCGTATTGGACAGCGGCCAGCCCTCGGCGATGGCTGCGGGGAAGTGGATGGTCTGCCCGCGCCCCAGAAAGCGCGCCCGATCGGTCTCGAACTGCACGTCGCCGGAACTTTCGCCTTCGACCACGGAGAGATGCGCCGCCCAGACCAGCGGATCGGCGGATGAGCGCTGCCGGCGGGTCGCGAGGATGGCGCCGAGATTGGGCGCGAACTCCGTCTTCACGAAAAGTTTGGCGAAGGCCGGGTGCGCCACATCGTCCGCTTGCCGCGCCAGGGCGATCTCGGCGTAGGAGGTCAGTTCGATTTCGCGCGTGCGGATTCCATGGTTGGTGACTGAAACCCGGCGAACCTCCGCGTCGACCTCGGGCGAGACCAGGACTTCCAGAATCGTCGTGATGGCGGCGTCCTGCCGGATGATTTCGGCGCGGTCCTCGGAGAACGTCACTTCATAGCTGTCGGGCTCGACGACGCTCGGCTGATAGCCGGCCGACCAGGTTTCACCGTTGCGTACGTCGCGCAGGAAGACATAGGCGCCCCAGCCATCGCAGGTGAGGTCCTCACGCCAGCGCGTGATCGCGATGTCACGCCAGCGGCTATAGCCCGACCCTGCCGCGGTCAGCATCGTCGAATAGCGCCCGTTCGACAGGATATGCGTACGCGGAATGCGCGAATGAACCGAGGTATAGCGTCGCTGGATTTCGGGAACGTCGCTCGCGAACTCCGCGGCTTGCCCGGACTGTTCCGGCGGCGGCCGCGCCAGGGCGACGTCGCGCGGCATGCGCTCCTGCAGCAGAAGCTCTGCCGCCTGCACGATAGGCTCGGCATGAAAGCGCGCGCGCATCGCACCGTCCTGCAGCGCGTTTGCTATGGCCACCAAGGTCATCGCCTGGTGATGCGCCATATAGGTGCGGATGACGGCGAATTTCGCGCCTTCGGGCAGGCGCGCGCGCGTGTAGTCGAGCGCCTCGTACCAGCCATAGGCGCCGCGTCCGCCGATGCCGGCCATGCGCTCGTAATTACGCGCCGCGGCCGCGGGATCGATCATAGACGCCAGACCGCTCGCATAAGGCGAGATGACAATGCTCTCGCTGAGCCCACGTTTGTATCCGAGGTCTGGTACGCCGAAACTCGAATATTGATAGGTCTGCTTGATGTCGCGCGCGTTATATTCCGATTCCGACATGCCCCAGGGCACGCCGAGTTCGTCGCCATACTTCACTTGCCGCCAAACGACCAACCGGTTGGTTTGCTCCAGCAGGCTGCCGGTTGGCGCGCGCATCACAAGCGACGGCATCAAATATTCGAACATCGATCCGGACCAGGAAATCAGCCCCGAACTGTCATGGATCGGCGTCAAGGTGCGTCCGAGCCGGAACCAGTGCTTGGCCGGCAAATCGCCCTTGGCGATGGCGACGAAGCTCGCAAGCCGCGCCTCCGACGCCAGCAGGTCGTAGAAACTGGAATCGAGACTGGCGTCGGCGCTGCGATAGCCGATGGAGAGGAGCTGGCGGTCGGGATCGAACAGGAAACCGAACTCCATGGACATCGCCATCGACTTGGCAAGATCGGCAAGCGTAGCGAGACGGTGCGCCATCAATTGCGCGGCGCTCATGGATTTCTCCAACGCGTCCATCAGTGCGTCGGGGTTTTCGTGCAATCCGTTTTGGTCCCAGCGGTGCGCCAGCATTTGCAGTACCGTGTCGCAATGCCCTGGCAGCGTGGCGAGCGTGGGCATGGCATCCAGCAGCAGAGCGATTCCGTCGCCAGGCGAAGCGCGGTTGGCCAAGAGGCTCGCCCAAGGTACCAGCAATTCGAAGTCGCGCCGATGCGCGGCGACCGACGCGCGCAAAGCCTCCGTCCACACGACGATTTCCGCGTCGCCGCGTTCGTCCGACCAGACGCGTGCGAGTTCCGCGAGCGTGTCGGCCTTTTGCGCCAGATCCCCCAAGAGTCGGGCGACACCGGCCGGGTTCATAGGCGCGTACTGAAGCGATGCGGCAAAGGCATCGATGGCGGAGTCCAGCTTCGCATGTGCCGCGGTTGGCGTACGCCGATCCTCGGCGCGCGGGCGCGCCGCTTCGCGCAACAGCGCCAGATTGTCCTGAAGACCTGTTATCCAGCACGGAAGGCAGATCGGGCCTGCGGCCATCTCGCGGCAGGCACTGCTGAGCGCGATCAAATGGCCGGCAAGGTTGCCGCTATCCACCGACGAGATGTATTTCGGCTCCAGCGCACGAAGATCTCTGGTGTCGTACCAATTGTAGAAATGGCCCCGGAACCGCTCCAGTTTTTCCATCGTCGCCAGCGTCGCTTCGAGCCGTTCCACGGCGTCGAGCGTTCCGAGCCAGCCGAAATCGCGCGCGGCCACGACCGAGAGCAGATACAGGCCGATATTCGTGGGCGAGGTACGGTGGGCGATCACCGGCTTGGGGTCCTCCTGAAAATTATCGGGCGGGAGCATGTTGTCTTCCGCGACGATGAATTTCTCGAAGAAGTTCCAGGTGCGCCTCGCGATGAGCCGCAGCGTCAGCGCGTCGCTTGGCGTGATCGACAGATGGCCGGCCGCCGGCGGCGGCAAGCTCGCCCGGCGCGCGACAAGGGGCGACAGCACCCACAAAAGCGCGAACGGAGCCGCAATCGGCCAGGTGCGGTGGCCGGCGATTGCGATGAGTATCGCCACGAAAGCGGCGAAGACGGCGCTCGCGGCAATCTGCGTGACGAGTTCGCGCCGGTCGAACTCGGAATCGCTTTTGGCCTGTGCGGCGGTGACCCATTCGAGCAGCCGGCGGCGGCGGATGAACAGGCGGAACAGCGTGCGCGCCACGGCATCGACCATGATCCACGCCTGATGAGCGAGGAAGGTGATCAGGAACGCGCTCTGCAAAAGGCCGAGCGCGACATCGCTGCGCAGCGCGCGCATATGATTTCGCAGCGAAACGCCCACTCGGCGTGGCACGATGCCGGCGACCGCCGGCAGCAGAGGCGGCAGCGCGATGGTCAGAAGAATATACGCGGTCCAAATCTCGGCGACCGTCATCGACTGCAGCCAAGCGATCAGCATGGCGAGAAGGGCGGCCGGCGCGGATAAGGAACGGCGCAGATTGTCGAGCAGCTTCCAGCGTCCCATCAACGGAATCGCGGTCTTTCGGGAGTTGTCGCTTGCTTTGTGGCCAAACCCGAAGATCCAGGGAAGCAGCTGCCAGTCGCCCCGTGCCCAGCGATGCTGGCGCGCCACGGCCACGTCATAGCGCGAGGGGAATTCCTCGACGACCTCGATGTCGGAGGCGAGACCCGCGCGCGCGAATATGCCTTCCAGCAGATCGTGGCTGAGGACCGTGTTCGAGGGAATCTGTCCTTCGAGCGCGGCTTCGAGGATGTCGACTTCGTAGATCCCCTTGCCGCAATAGGAACCCTCTTCGAACAGGTCCTGATAGACGTCGGAAACCGCGAGCGCGTAGGGATCGAGCCCATTAGGGCCCGAAAAGACGCGCTGGAACAGCGATCCTTCGCTGCCCATCGGCAGCGAAGGCGTCACGCGCGGCTGGAGAATGGCGTGGCCCTGCACGACCAGGCCGCTATGCGGATCGAAGCGCGGCCGGTTAAGCGGATGCGCCATCTTTCCGATCAGCCGCTTGGCGGTCCCGATCGGCAGGCGCGTATCGGCGTCCAGCGTGATGACGTAACGGATTCCGGCCGGCAGAGAAGGCACATGGCCATCGACCGGTAGGAACGTCGTATCGGTGGCGCCGCGAAGCAGGCGGTTGAGCTCATGCAGTTTGCCGCGCTTGCGTTCCCAGCCCATCCATTTTTCTTCGCCTTTGTTCCAAACGCGCCGGCGATGCAGCAGGAAAAAGCGCGCGCCATTCGCTGCGGGCCCGTAGCGCTCGTTGAGCCGCGCGATGCCGGCAGCCGCTTCGCCGAGCAGCGACTCGTCATCGGCGTCATGCTCGATGGCACAATCGCGCCAGTCGGACAGCAGCGCAAAGGTGAAGCTGTCGTCCGGGTTGGAGAGGTGATGAACCTCCAGCCGCTCGATCTGCTGCTGGATCGCAGAAATGCTGGTAAGCAGCGTGGGCACAACGACGATGGTGCGCAGATCCGAAGGAACGCCGTCGCGCAGTTCCAATCCGGGCAGAAGTGTTGCGCCGACCAGTTGAGTGATGGCGCGGTTCACCACCGCGACCGCCACGTCCGACGCCGGAACGATGCCGACAATCCCCAGCAGCCAAAGCATCCAACCGCTGATCCCGGCCTCAGCGACGGCGAGCAGCGCCAGAGAGAGGACGATCGCGGTGACGAGCGCGATCATGCCCACATAGCTCATCACGCCGATATTGGAATTGAGGCGGAACAGCCAAGTGCGCAACGGAACGCGGCAGCCAAGCTCCTTCTCGAAGGCGCGGCGGCCTCTGGCGATGAGATGATATCCAGGGTCGCTTTCGCGGCGCGCATCGCGATTCTTGCCTGCGCCCGCATCGCTCGCGAGCTTGGCAGCCGCGATCGCGCGCTTGGCGACATCGATTTCATCGCGGCCGGAACTACGGGCGAGTTCCTCGATCGCGCGGCGATAGAGATCGCGCGTCGGGAAATCCATCGCGGCGAAGTCGCTGCCGCCGCGCAGCACCGCATCGACCGGGCTGACGCTTTCGAAGAACTCCGGCCAGTTGACCATCGAGACCAGGCGCATGCTCGTGATCACGTTGCGGACGGTCACGTTCGTCGCGCTCTGACGCTGGACTTCCTCGCGGACGATCTGGTCCGTAGTGGTTCCTTCCGCGCCCAATCTTTCGTTCAGCCAGCGCAGAGCCGGCGTGGCGTTGGGATCGCGGTCGCGCAGACGTTGCGCCAGTTGCACTGCGAACGCAGCCGACCATGGCACCTGCTCAAGGCCCGGCAGAATCGAGGCCATTGGTTCGGGATTGCGGTCGTCCGTTCCCAAGATACGATCGGCGAGCGCATCGGCGAGTTGACGCGCAGACAGCCGCGCCCCGATCGCCTCGGCCAGGCGGCGCAGATTCTCGACCAGCGTGATGCGCAAGGTGATCGCAATCGCCCAGAGTTCGCCGATGGTCAGCGGCTGCACGCGCTGATAGGCCTCGACAAAACGAGTGAGTTTCTGAATGTCGAATGCGCTGTCGGTATGGGCGACGAGGGCCCAGGCAACGCCGAACACGCGCGGATAACCTTGCAACGGCCCGTCCGCCAACTTCGGAAGCAGGCGGTAAAAGCCAGGCGGAAGATCATCCTTGATCTCGCGAATCTGCTCGTCGATGACGTGGAAGTTGTCGAGCAGCCATTCCGCCGCCGGCGTGATCGGCTGATGGGCGTAAGTCGCCCGGACGATGGCGCGATAAGTTTCAGTCAGGACTTTCGTGTTGTCATTAAGCCGCGGGGCGAGGGGGCGTCCCGTCTTGAGCTTTGGAGCGATGCGCTGCGCCGCGGCGAGACTTTCGGCATGCTGTTCCAGGCGCTCGATGCTGAAAAGCTCGGCACGAATGGGCGGCTCGGGCGGAGCCAAGACCACCGGCAAACCAAAAACGGTTCGGAGGCGTGACATGCTCAAGTTGCTGCGCCCCGTGTATCCACGATGATCTGCGCAAGCGAGCGCGCATCCTCGATTTCGTCGAAGAGTCCTTTCACAGACAACTTTCCGTAAGCCGCGGCGACACTAAGCCTATTGCGAGGCCATGGTAAAGCATGGCGCCGGCACGGCCGAAGAATAAATGGAACGAAACCCGCGCGCAGGGGTTATCTCATCGAGTGAGCGCTTTGGGCGCTAACCCTATCCGGCGCTATTTCCCTTCGGAACCTCGCGCGGGCATCCCTCAAGGACAAGATAATGTTGAACAAAATTAGTATGTTGCTCGCCACGGCGGCTGTCGTGCTCGGCGCCGGTGCGGCGAACGCCGGCCCTTACGACCAGAACAGTGGTCAAAATAGTTCGGCTCCGCAGGCCACCAGCGATCAGAGCCAACCTGCCTACGGAAACGGCTATAATTACGGCTACGACGACGGGTATGCCCGTCGCGAGCGAAACGACCAGTACCGGGCCGACGCGTACCGCCATGAAGTCCGTTACGACCGGGGTGCCTATTACTACGGCAACGATTGCCGCGACGATACCGCCGCAGGGACGGTCTTGGGCGCCGTCGCTGGAGGCGCAATCGGCAATCAGTTCGGTCACGGCAACGGTCGCACCGTAGCCACGGTCGGTGGCGTCATCCTGGGCGGACTTGCCGGCAATTCGATCGCCCACGACATGAACTGCGGCGATCGTCGCCTAGCCTTGGGTTCCTATGGCGAGGGATTCGAGGGTCGAATCGGTACCCGTTATCGCTGGCACAGCAGCGACGGCAGCAACTACGGCAGCTTCACCCCCATCCGTGAATATTCTCGCGATGGCAGTACCTGCCGCGACTTCAGGGATGTAGGGCATGGTAACGGCCACGACTATGACCGTAGCGGCACAGCCTGCCGTCATGTCGACGGCAACTGGTACCTCGATTAGGCAACGATCAAGCCCGCTCCAGATGAGTATGGGCAGGTGATTACCAGGGCGTACGGATCAACGTGATCCGTACGCCCATTCACAGCAAAAGGAGTTCACACGATGAACAGGACATTTGGTTTGATGATGAGTGCCGCGGTAATCGGGGCGTTCGCGCTTGCGAATTCGGCACAGGCTGCCGAGCACGGTGTGAAGGTCGGTGAATTGACCTGCGGCGTCGCCAGCGGTTGGGGGTTCGTCTTCGGATCTACCAAGCACCTGCGCTGCGTTTTCCGCCAGAGCAATAGGCACGCCGTGCATTACAAAGGCTCTATTTCCAAGTTTGGTATGGACATCGGATACACCGAGGGCGGCGTTCTGGTCTGGGAAGTCGTCGCGCCCACGTCGGACGTGCGTCCCGGCGCGCTTCAGGGTGATTATGTGGGTGTCAGCGCGAGTGCCACCGCCGGTGTCGGCGTAGGCGCAAATGTGCTCGTCGGCGGATTTGACAAGTCAATCTCGCTTCAGCCGCTAAGCGTCTCGGGCAACGAAGGATTGAACGTCGCGGCCGGCGTGGGTTCGATCACTCTGAAATACGTGCCTTGAACATGAGTTTACGCGGGCGGTAACATTCCGCGTAGACTTCAGTCATACTGCCCCGCGCCGGAGGTAAGGCGCGAAACTTGGGAGGAATGTCATGACGGTCGAAACATTGCTCATTTGGCTCTTGATCGGTGCGGTCGCGGGTTGGTTGGCCGCCATAGTCGTCAAGGGCGGAGGGTTCGGTCTGCTTGGCGATATCGTGGTTGGCATCGTCGGGGCGTTCGTTGGTGGTTGGCTGTTGCCAAGACTGGGCGTTAATCTCGGTATCGGTCTTGTCAGCATTATTGCCAGCGCCACAATCGGCGCCGTTGTATTGCTGCTCGTCTTGAGGCTGATACGGCGGATTTGACGCGGTAATGGCGCGTGACGCTGCATCGTCGCGCGCCGCTGCCGCTTAGCCGACCAATCGGAACCGGAAACCTCGCGCTTTGGCACAAAACACAGAAGAAGTGTGCCGGCCTTGTGCGACGTTGTTCATTTGACTTCAAATCGAAGATTGGCGATTTCACTAATAATATGAAATTGTTGTATAATATTGAGAAAAATAATTGTCGGAATAATTTATCGAATTATTTTATTAATATTATAGGCCCATGGGTTGTAATTTAGCTTTTCCACCCCATATCTGTGGTGGCGGCATTCGAATGCCTCCAAACAAAAGTCCTCATTTTTAATGAACGAGAAACGCACGCCAAAACCGCGCGTCCGCGTGGCCTGAGGCAGCAAGGAAGGAATTACACATGCATATGTTCTTGAAAGGCGCAGCGATTGCGCTGGCTCTGGCCGGCACGGCACTCGCGACCACCGGCACGACCAGTGCCGCTGGCATTTACTTCGGTTCGGGCGGTCACAACGGCCGTTCCAGCGGCATTATCTCGATCGGTTTCGGTGACGTCGCCTTCGGTTATCGCGACGGCTATTGGGACAGCGGCCATCGCTGGCATCATTGGCGCCACAATCGCGACTACCGGGACTATCGTGGCCAAAATGGCAGCAATTACCACGACTGGAATCACGACCGCGACTCCAACAATGGCTGGCAGCGTTAAGTCCGCCTAGCGGTCTGTGAGGAGAGATGAGATGGATTCACAAGCTCTGAATAGGCTCGATGTGTCCACTCATCTTTCCTCGCAGTTCCAGCGTGAACTCATCGCTCTTATTCCGCATTTGCGCGCGTTTTCTTGCGGGCTATGCGGGAAGCGGGCGATCGCAGAGGACATGGCGCAGGAAGCACTCACAAAGGCGTGGCGCTCGCGAGATCGCTTCGAACCCGGAACCAACTTGAAGGCCTGGCTCTTCGCCATTCTCCGCAACGAATTCTATTCTCATGGGCGGCGCGCCTGGCGCGAAGCGCATTGGGATTCCGAGAAAGGCGAGCGCATCGCCGCGCCGGCAAACGAGCAGGAATGGGCAATAAATCTCTCCGACACGGCACGCGCTCTTGGCGGACTGCCGGAACCTCAACGCGAAGCCTTGCTCTTGGTCGCCGCCGGCGGCTTTTCTTATGAAGATGCGGCGAGAATTTCCGGCATACCAATGGGCACGGCGAAGAGCCGCGTCGCACGCGCTCGCGTTGCTCTGCTGAAGATTCTCGATGGCGATAAGCCGCTGCCACGGTACTCCTCGCTGCGCATGACGAGCGCATCAGACGACATTCTGGCGCAACTGAGCGCGCTTGCGCCTGCTGGCGCGACCAGCGCTGCATATGCGTGATTTGGACGATTGATGCGCCGGGCGGCGATGGAACAGTGAGGCGAAGCATGGCAACGCGTACAAGCACGAAGCAAGTGACATTCCGCCGGCCGTTCTTGCTGAGCGGGTTCGACTCCTTACAGCCCGCTGGCACTTACAGGGTAGACACCGAGGAAGAACTCATGGAGGAGATTTCCTTTCCGGTATGGAAGCGCGTCGCGACTATAATGCAGCTCACGCGGGGCGGCGCGACGGAATATCCGCAGATCGATCCCGACGAACTGCAAGAAGCGCTGTTACGGGACTGGGCGCAGCCTAATCCATCCGCGCCGCCATTCGCATCGCGAAACTCTCGATGTGAGAAGACACTAGCCATAATGAATGCATTCCGGGCACACGGGAAAGGGCCCTAGGAGCAAACCATGCAAGTCACCATCTATCACAACCCGAACTGCGGAACATCACGCAACGCGCTCGCTGCCATCCGCGCCGCCGGCCATGAACCGCGCATCGTCGAATACTTGAAGACGCCCCCGACGCGTGAGGAGCTGAAGGACCTGATCGCACGAATGAATTTAGCGGTCCGGGATGTCGTCAGAAAGAAGGAACCTTTGTTTCGCGAGCTTCGCCTTGACGAGAGGGATGTCGGTGAAGACGAACTTCTCGACGCGATGATCGAGAATCCGATCCTCATCAATCGGCCGATCGTGGTGACGGAAAGGGCGGCGCGGCTCTGTCGCCCGAGCGAGATCGTAAAGGAATTGCTCGCCAGCGGGGCGGCCCAGGCATGACAGGAAATGCAGCATTCAAGCTGAGCCGCATCTATGCCGAAGGCTGGAATGCGGCAAGCAGATTGTCCGCGAATGAAAGCGACGGCTTCGATCTGTGGCGTGTGGCGGCGCTAAATCCCTATGTGATCGAGCCCGAAAGATCCCGATGGAGCGAAGGTTTCGCCAAGGCGCTCGGGAAATAGCCGACTTTGCCTCGCGCGGCGTCGTCTTGACATTTCGGTAAGGACACCGCTATAGGCTGCCATCCTCGCGATTTGCACGACGCGCACTTTATGCCCGTCATCGCGAGTATTATCGAAACAATCCGTTTTTTCCGAACGTGCATGGGAAGCGGCAACACGCCGTACCCGCGCGTCCAAAACGGCCGCCCGATTTTCTGGCGTATCAAAGGACTATTCTGTGACCAATCCATCTTTCACCGAGCTCGGCATCGCCGAGCCGCTTCGGCGCTCTCTCGTGGCCGAAGGTTATACGGAGCCGACGCCCATCCAGGTTCGTGCAATCCCGGTGCTCCTGGCGGGCCAAGATCTTCTCGGCCTTGCGCAAACCGGAACCGGCAAGACCGCCGCTTTTGCTTTGCCTCTGCTGCAGCAGCTCTCTGTCGGACACGAGCAGCGGCGCGCGCGTTCGGTACGCGCCTTGATCCTGGCGCCGACGCGGGAACTGGCGATCCAGATCCATGACAGCCTGAGAACCTACGGGCGTCATCTTCACATCCGCAGTGCCGTCATCGTCGGCGGCGTGAGCCAGCAGGCGCAGGTCAAGGCACTCGCCAGCGGCGTCGACATCCTGGTGGCAACGCCGGGGCGGCTGCTCGATCTCATGAACCAGGGCCATGTGCGGCTCGAGGCCGTGGCGAGTCTTGTGCTCGACGAGGCCGACCGGATGCTCGACATGGGCTTCATCCGCGACATCCGCAGAATCATCGCTGCGCTGCCGCGCAAAAGGCATTCTATGCTGTTTTCGGCAACCATGCCGGCGGACGTGGAACAGCTGGCGCAATCGATCCTCCACCAGCCAGTCCGCATCGACGTTTCGCCGCCGAAGCGTACCGCGGAGAATATCGACCAGCGCGTCTATTACGTCGCCGCGGCGGAGAAGCGCGCATTACTGGCCGCGCTTCTCAAGGATTCCACGCTCGAGCGCGTTCTCGTCTTCACGCGCACCAAGCACACCGCAAATCGCGTGGCTGACCATCTCGACAAGAACGGTTTTGCAGCCGATGCGATCCACGGCAACAAATCGCAGGGCGCGCGCCAGCGGGCGCTGGAGCGGTTCCGCTCGGGTGACGCCCGCATTCTTGTCGCGACCGATATCGCGGCACGCGGCATCGATATCGACAACGTCACGCACGTCATCAATTTCGAACTGCCGAACGAGCCGGAAAGCTACGTGCACCGCATCGGCCGGACGGCTCGCGCCGGCGCCGCGGGCATTGCGATCGCATTCTGCGACCCTGCCGAGAACGCCTATCTTCGAGACATTGAGAGGCTGACCAGATCGTCTCTCACCGTCGTGCAAGGCGAGCCGGGCGCCGATCGCTCGCCTACGGTCCGCGATTATGCACGCAAGGCACCGTTTCGCGGCAAGCGCGGGAATCGCGACCGGCACAACAACGGCGCGCGACACGCGGCTTGACGGCGCGCAATGTCAGGCGATCGCTGCGTTTCCGAACGCAACTTGCAATTGGCGCGCACAACACGTATATGTGGCAAGCGACGGCGTTCCGTCAGATGAAGCGCACTGTTGTACTCTAGACTCGCATTGTGCGCGCCTGGCCGAAACAGCCGAACTTCCAGCCTGATTGTCTCCGTTCGCGACGCTTCAGCAATTGCTGAGGCGCAACCCGATGCACTAGGAGTAATCATGGCTATCGGAACAGTGAAGTTTTTCAATTCCGCCAAGGGTTTTGGCTTTATCTCGCCGGAAGGCGGCGGCAAGGACGTGTTCGTTCATGCGACGGCCGTTGAAATGGCGGGCATGCGCACGTTGGCAGAAGGCCAGCGCGTATCGTTCGACATCCAGCCGGACGCCAAAGGCTCGAAGGCTGTCAATCTGCAGTCCGCGTAAGGGCTGTTTCACAAGACAGGGACGGCAGAGACGAGAAATCTCTGCCGGAACCTGCTCGACTATCGTGGGCGGAACGCGCGTGCCGATTGACGGTACAGTCGCGCCGTCGCTGCGAGGAACTCAAATGTCATATGGCGAACCCATCGAACTGTTCGAACCGGAGCAGGAGACCGAAGAGGCTGCGCGAAAATTGCGCGCCGATCTACCTATTCTGGACGAGCTGATCAAGGTTCTTACACCGTATCCCGGCGGGCTTCGGCGCTGGTCGGTCATGCGGGCCATCCGCAAGGACCGCGAACGGACCGCGCGCGACATCCCGCAGAAGTTCGAAGACGAAGTCGAACGCACTTTTCGACGGTTTTGCGCGGCTGCAGACGATGCGAAGACCAGTGTATGTGATGGCAGCGAGGCGCTCTTCTATCGGCCGCGGGAAAAGGCCGGCGAAGTGTGGGCCATCATCCCCGATCGCGCGAAGGCTTGGCTTGAAGCCGTTCCTGCCGGGGCAAACTGATCTCAAGCGACACGCGCCCGTTAAGGCATCGGAGGCATGCGATGACAACCGACCGACCGATCTCCGAGCATGAAGGCGCGCTATTCGATGCGGTGCGCGTGCTCGCGACCGTCGTCATGGATCTCGGCGCGGATGCGAAAATTCTTCGCGAGCGTTTGACGGCAGCTCGCGACGCGGCCGATGCGCTGGGCAACAAGCACGGCGCCGCGACGCTGGATTTTCTTATCGGCGCCCTCTTTCCGGCGCCTGACCCCGCACCCAAACCTTTATTTCGAATCGTCTAACCGACGAGACAACCTTGTCTGCCTACGCCTCATTCGGAGCGAATGGAACCCCGTCGCAAAAACCGTCGGGTTCCATGTCGATCGGCGAAGGATCGGCCGTGCAGCGCCACGCCGTGCCATGTCCTTCGGTCTTGAACATTTTCCTGGGGACCGAGAGGTTCAAACTCCGTGCGGCGGCCGCATACAGATCCGGCCGATAGACCTGTTCGGCGACGCGTTTGAAATCGGTCGCGGCCGGGATCAAGCGCCAGCGCGCCATCTGGTGCAGGAACCAGAGGGCATGCGAATACCAGGGCACGGTCGCGCCGTGGCGGAAGAAAAACGATTCCAGGTGCAATGCGTTGCCGCCTCGGGCTTTTGGCAAGGAGCTGGCGACGACCTCTGCTTCGACCCCAAGATACGCATCGGCGCAAAGCGTTTTGGCGATCAGCGCGGCGTTTTGCGGCGCGTCGCAGAACTGTGCCGCGCGCAGCAACGCCCGCTGCGCCGCCAGCAATCGTCCGGGATGGGAGTCCGCCCAGGCTTGGTTGACCGCCAGCGCCTTTTCCGGACCGTTTTGCCAGATGCCGTGCGACGTCGTCATCGTCGTTCCGAGCTTGCTCTTTTTCACGATAGCGCCCCAGGGCGCTCCGGCGCAGAACCCGGCGATGCGGCCGCTCCGCAGCGCCTCCACCATCTGCGCCGGCGGAAGGACGATGAGCGTAACGTCGTTGTCGGGATCGATGCCGCCGGCCGCCAGCCAATAGCGCAGCAGCAGATTATGCGTGGAATATTGATGCACGACTGCGAGTGTCGGCTTTTCGCGCCCGTCCTTCAGCGCGGCGGCGAAAGCCCGCGCCTTGACCAATGACGTCCATCTGCCCGATACGAGATGCGCCGCGACCCGCCGCGCCAGCGAGGCTCCCAGCGTGACGGTATTGCCGCCCAGGCTCAACGATTGGGGAATGAGAATGCCGCGAGCCGGCCCTCGCAAGCCGAGCGCCATCGCAAATGCCAGAGGCGGAGCGATGACCGCGGCATCGAGAAACCCATGCACCAGCTTGTCGGCGATGTTGGCCGAGGACGGCTCCATCGAGAGATCGACCTCAAGGCCCTCGGCGGCGAACAATCCCAGCTCTTGTGCCATGATCACGGGCGCCGCATCGGTCAGCCTTAGAAGCCCAATTCTCATTCGGCTTCTCCCGATTTCGCCAGCGGGTCGGCGGTGTCGCGCTCTTCTTCCGCGTGCCGGTGGCGGCGGAACAGCGCAATAGCGGCGGCCAGGATCGGCTTGATTGCCTGCGCACCCACTCCGTCGACATGATAGAAACTCACGCCGGCGGCGATGGCTTCCTCGGCAAAGATCGGATCGTCCGCAAACACAACAACGGAGCGTGGCGCCCGAGCCGAGCTCTGCCGCAAACCCTCCAGCGTGTCGCGGTCGGGCAATGCCATGTCGATGATGATGACGTCCGGCATGAACGCCGCCACTTCGTCCGCAACGAAAGCGCCGCTCGGAACTCGGCGGACATGGTGAAAGCCCGCTGCACCGAGCAGCTTGGTCAGATCGGCCGCGCGCGCGTCATCCGCGTCGACAAGCAGTATCTTCGAGGTCAAAGCAGGCAGTTGGGGCATTCGACGACATTAGCGCCAGACAACATCGCATTTGCAAATCAATCTCCGGCACCGCCAGACCAAGGCCGAAAACCGCCAGGAAGCCTTCAAGAAGAGCCTTCCGATAGTGAAAATGCGCAAAAGTTGTGCAACGTCCTATTAACCAAAAGTGCCGAGTGTATTCCTTGGCGATCTCAGGTTTGAAGGGCTCCAGGTGAGCGTTCATCGTCTGCATCATGTCGGCCTGCCCATTGAGGTGCCGCGAAGCATCGGAGCGGATGCGCTAAGCGCACTTTTCAAGCCCTTGTCGTTCCTTTTGGTCGAAGGCGGAGATTCCCGCCTGGCGGTCGATCCGGCAACCAAAGCAAACGTGTATGGCTGCCGGTCCCATCCGACGCCAGGGACGCTGGCATTCTCTTCGTCGACGGCGACGTCGATTTCCGAGCGGGCTTACCGGCGCGCGGAATGCGCCCGGAACGAGTTGATCGAAGAGAGCATTGCGCTGGACGTTCTCGAAGCCTTCGATCGTCGGGTCGAACGCATGCGCCATTCGCTTCGGTCCTGTCTCGAGCTGGACGGCGCCGAAATCGTCTTTTCGCCTTCCGGCACGGACACGCAATTGCACGCGTTGTTCTTCGCGCGGCAGCTTCTCGGCGGGCCGGTGACGAGCATCGTCATGGCCTCCGACCAGACCGGCAGCGGCACGGTCTACACCAGCCGCGGACAGAATTTTTCGAACCGGACGGCGCAGGGAAAATCCGTCGAAAAGGGAACGCCCATCGATGGCCTGGCCGACGACGTCGACAGCCTCGGCGTTTCTATGTTTGCGCCGGACGGCGCCATCCGTTCCGCGTCTGAGATCGACGCCGCGGTCATCGAGGCCGTGGCCGGGCAAATTCGCCTGGGGCGCAAGGTCGTCCTGCAAACAATGGATTCATCGAAACTCGGGTGGCGCGCGCCTTCCGACGGCTGCCTGCGTTATACCTGCGCCCGCTGGCCGCATGCAGTGCAGATCGTGGTCGATGCCTGCCAGATGCGGATCGGCCGGCCGCGCCTCCGCGATTATCTGGATCGCGGTTATATCGTCCTGGTGACGGGTTCCAAATTTTTCACCGGGCCGGCCTTCAGCGGGGCGTCGCTGTTTGGGGCGGCGCTTGCGGATCGCGCCGCCGCCTGGACCGCATTGCCCGACGGACTTGCGCAGTACGCCACACGCTACGACCTGCCGCTGCGTTGGCTCTCCGCTCGCGCGGCTCTGCCTGCCGCTCCGAATTTCGGACAATGGTTGCGCTGGGAAGCCGCATTGGAGGAAATGCGCGCCTATTACGCGCTGCCGGAGTCCACCCGCCGATCCGCGCTCATGCGCCTGGCTGAAGCGATTCCGGTCTTGATCGCCTCGTCGGAACATCTGGAATTGATGGCGGGGCAGGGCGTTCTGGCGGATGCGCTTGACGACGAGGAAATGTCCTGCCGGACGATCTTCCCGTTCTTCGTCAAGCGCGGCGGCCGCACTCTCGATCTCGACGAAATGACGAAAATTTATCACGCGCTCAACCGCGACTTTTCCGCCGCTTTGCCGGATATGGACGCGGAACGCGCTTTGGCGTCCGTTCCTTGCCATATCGGACAGCCGGTCAAACTCCCAGCCGCGGGAGGCGCCGTCCTGCGCATAGGCATCGGCGCGCGGCTGCTGTCGCAGGCTTGGTCGGCCGATGCGCGAACGGTCGAGGAAAACATCGGCGCGGTCATCGACCGCGTCGACACCGTCGTGCGGAAGATCGACCTGATCGTCCGCACGGGAATCCATAACCCGGTCGAACGAAGGACGATGGCTGTATGACGATTTGCGGTCCCTCCGGCGTCGCCTATTGCGCCGACCGCATCGGCGTGGCGAGGCTGACGAAGATGGCCTTCGACGGCGTCAACTTGCGTCCGCTTTGGCACGAGTTGATGGCGAAAGTGACTGACGACGCCCAAGGCGCCGGCAGCGGCATGGACCTGTCGATCATCGCGCAATTGCTCGGCGATCAGGCGACCGGCCTCGCCATCCAGAAGGAAGTGCTCGCCTATCAACGGCTCTTTCGCTTGCCCTGCGCGACGCCCCGCTTGCGCGTTCTGGCGCTGGCGGCGGAAATGGACATCGGCGGCAACACGCCCATCGAGTTCCTGCTGGAAGGCTCGGATATCGAGTTGACCACGCTTTATGTCGTTCCCAGCTTGCCTTGGCCGAGTCCGCTTCCGCAGCACGATGTGGCCATCGTCGTCGTGCCGGACGATGCAAGGACACAAGGGACGCTTGACGAGATCGAGCGTCACACCGGCAACTGGCCGTGCAAAATCCTCAATCCACCCATGCGGATCCGCCAACAGGACCGCGACCGGCTCTACCGCTTGTTGGAGTCGATCCCCGGCCTCGATATCCCCATGACGGCCCGGATATCCCGCTGCGACCTTGAGGGGCTGAACGAGGCGGCGGTTTCTCGCTGGCTCAACGACGGGAATTTCCCGCTGATCGTGCGCCCGATCTGCTCGCACGCCGGCCACGGCCTCGCCAAGCTCGAAACACCGTCCGACATCGCGGCTTACCTGGCGGGACGGCCCGAAACCGAATTCTTCATCTCGCGCTTTGTCGATTATGCGAGCCACGACGGGCTGTTCCGCAAATACCGCCTGGTTTGCGTCGACGGCCGGCCCTACGCCTGCCACATGGCGATCTCGGACCAGTGGAGAATCTGGTACCTGAACGCCGATATGACCATAAGCGCGGCCAAACGTGCCGAGGAAGCCCATTTCATGGCGAGCTTCGACGACGAATTCGCCGTGCGTCATGCGGCGGCGCTCGGCGAAATGACGCGGCGCATCGGCTTGGACTATTTCATGATCGATTGCGCCGAGACCAGGACGGGCGACCTTTTGGTCTTCGAGGCCGACAATACGGCCATCGTCCACAATATGGACCCGCCGGGCATCTTTCCCTACAAGGCCCCGCAGATGCATAAGGTTTTCGACGCCTTCGTTGCCATGCTGTATAAGCGCGCCGGAAATCCCCGAGCCTGCGCTGCGTGAACACCAAAAGAAGCGAACCGTCCGGCATAACCCTCGATCCTGAAAATTGGCCCGAATTACGGGCGTTGGGCCATCGGATGCTCGACGACATGATCGATTACATCGAGCATGTCCGCGAGCGCCCGGTCTGGCAGCCGATCCCGCAAGAGGCGCGCGAGCGATTCGGGGCCGAATTGCCGCGCAGTCCGACCGATCTTCGCGAGGCGTATGACGAGTTCTCCCGTTATGTGGCGCCCTATACGAGCGGCAACGTCCATCCCGGCTTCATGGGTTGGGTTCATGGCGGTGGCACGGCGGTGGGAATGCTGGCCGAAATGCTGGCGGCAGGATTGAACGCCAATCTCGGCGGCCGCGATCAGATGCCCATCGAAGTCGAACGCCAGATCGTCGAATGGGCGCGTTCGATGTTCGGCTTTCCCGCCGGAGCGAGCGGCGTCTTCGTCACCGGCACGTCCACGGCAAACCTTCTGGCTGTCCTGATCGCCCGCACGGCGGCCCTGGGCCGCAAGGTGAGGCAAACCGGCGTCGCCGCGAAGGGCGGCACGCTTCGCGCCTACACCTCCGCGGACGCCCATGTCTGCATCACCCAGGCGATGGAGATTTCCGGCCTGGGTTCCGATGCGCTCAGGCGAATCCCGACGGACTCCGGCCATCGCATGGACGTGGCGGCGTTGCGCCGGGTGATCGCCGAGGACCGCGCCGCCGGTTTGACGCCGTTTCTGGTGGCCGGAACCGCCGGGACGGTGGACACGGGCGCCATCGACGATCTTGCGGCGTTGGCCGATGTTTGCGCCGAGGAGCATGCCTTTTTTCACATCGACGGGGCCTTCGGCGCCTTGGCCGTATGGTCCGCCGAGCTTGCGCCGCTGGTGAAAGGCATCGAGCGCGCGGATTCCATCGCCTTCGATTTTCACAAATGGGCGCAGGTGCCCTACGACGCCGGCTTTCTGCTGGCGCGCGACGGCAAATTGCATCGCGCCACTTTTGCTTCGCCGGCCGCCTATCTGCGCCGCGAGGCGCGGGGCCTGGCCGCCGGTTCGCCCTGGCCGAGCGAATTCGGGCCGGATCTGTCGCGCGGCTTTAGGGCCTTGAAGACCTGGTTCACGCTGAAGACCTTCGGCACAGAGCGTATGGGCGCGGTGATAGCCCGCACCTGCCAGTTGGCCAAGTATCTCGAACGCCGTGTCCTGGCCGAACCGCAACTGGAACTGCTGGCGCCGGTCGCGTTGAACATCGTCTGTTTCCGCTATGGTGCGGACGATGCCGTCAATGCTGAGATCGTCGTCGATCTGCACGAGTCCGGAATTGTCGCCCCGTCGACGACCTTCATCGACGGTCGTTTGGCCATCCGCGCCGCGTTCGTCAACCACCGCACCCAGATTTGCGACGTCGACGCCCTGGTGGATGCCGTCATCCGGTTCGGCAAAGAACGGTCTTCGCCGCCTCGCTGATCGCGCTGCGTTCGACGCCTATTTGCTGACAATGTTCTGCGGACGGCCGGCGAGGAACGCCGCGATGTCGGCAGCTGAAGTTTCGACGATCCGGCCGACGGCTTCGCGCGTGTTGAAGGCGCTGTGCGGCGTGATGATCACGTTGCGCATGCGCAGCAAGACGTGGGTGGCGACGAGATTGCGCAGATCGTGTTCCTTGTTGAAGATCGAGTGGATCAGCTCGGCTTCCTCGCGGATCATCGGTTCGTCCGGCAACACGTCGAGGCCCGCGGCGGCGACCTTGCCGCTGGTCAGCGCCTGGATCAGCGCGCCCGTTTCGATCAGGTCGCCGCGCGACGTGTTGATGACGACCACGCCGGCCTTCATGCGCGCGAAGGCCTCGGCGTTCAACAGATGATGCGTCTCAGGCAAGGATGGCACATGCAGAGTGATGATGTCCGCGCTGGCCAACAGCTCGTCAAAACTCACCAAGCGGAAGCCCAGCGTATCCGCGAGCTTGGGGTCCGGCTTGACGTCGAATGCGGCCACGTCCATCTCGAAGCCCTTGGCGATCTTGATGACGTGGCGTCCGATGCTACCGGTTCCGAGCACGCCCAGGACCTTGCCCTTAAGGTCGAAGCCTTGCAGGCCGAACGGCGAAAAATGGCCCCGTTGAGCGCGCTCGATGGCTTCCGGCAGGCGATGGCTGATGGCGAGCAGCAGCGCGAAGACATGCTCGGCCACCGTGTTAGCGCCGTAGGTCGGCACGTTGCAGACGGCAACGCCGCGCCGGCCGCATTCTAATATGTCGATATGCTCGTAGCCGGTCGAGCGCGTAGCGATCAGCTTCAACTTCGGAAGCTGTTCGATGACATTGAGGCCCAGTTCCGAATAGATGAACGTCGAAATGATGTCCGCGTCCTCGTAAAGCTTGGCGTTCGACGATTTGAGCGGATCGGCGACGAACACGACCTCGTGGGCCGGCCGCAAGCGGTCGAAGGCGCTACGCTCCCTGTCTTCGGCTTCGAACACAATCACTTTCATTTGTCGCCTCCGGCGTAGTCCGTACGGCTCGATATAATATGCATGTCAGATACATAGTTAAGCAGCACCAAGCGCATTGACAATACCGGTTATCGTGCTGCGACATTTGGACGTCACGCCTTGGCCGTCAGCAGGCGGCGCATGCGCCGCGCGGTGCCCGGCTTCTTGAGGAGATCAGCGAGGGAATAGCGGTCCAGCACGCCCAGGAAGGCGAGCAGGGCTTCTTCCAGCGGTCCGCGCAGTCCGCAGGCGGCCGTCACGACGCAGCGATTGCGTTCGCGGTCGAAACATTCCACCAGCGCGAAATTGTCCTCCGTCGCCCGCACGACCGCCCCGAGATTGATGGCTTCCGGGCGTTTGTTCAAGCGTAGGCCGCCGCCGCGGCCGCGCAAGCTGTCGACGAAGTCGCTCTTGACCAGCCTGTGCGCCACCTTGGTCAGGTGATGACGCGAGATGCCGTAGCGCCGCGCGGTCTCCTTCACCGTGTGAAGTTCGTCTGGTTCCAGCGCCAGCAGCATCAGCAGGCGTAGGGCGAAATCGGTGTGCAGCGTCAGACGCACGGACAGTCCATTCCTTATTTAGGTATCTAATATATCCTTTTAAGACAGCGGCACAAACTGATTCGGTCTGTTTGCGATTGGGTCGTATTTCCCCTGTGGCCGGCGCTTGGCGGCTTGAACGCAGGCTGGCCGGAGGCGATGATGGCGTGCTCAACACCAGCGATTGTCGATGCACGCATTCTTCCGACTTTGGGGTCTCGACCGGCTTATGCCGGTGATGCCCGGCGCGCTGCTGTCGCGGATCGAGGTTCCCGTCATCCTGATTCAGTTTGGTGTGATTGCGGTGACGGGCGCGGTCGCCTTCTGGCTCGGCATGCTGGCGCGCCCGCTGCTGACCAAGCTCGCTCTTCGTTTGTTGCCGCGGAACTGGGCTCCCACGTTCGTCAAAGTGACCGCCTCGGTTGCGCCGCCCTTGTTCTGGCTGATTGCGCTTTGGCTGGCGGCCGTAATCGGGAACCTGCTCGGCTATGCGTTGCCGCTGGTGAATGCCGGGATCGCCCTTCTAATCGCCTGGGTCTGCATCCGCGTGCTGTCCTTCTCCGTCAGAAGCCCGCTCGCGTCGGCGACAATTTCCGTCGTCGCCTGGAGCATCGCTTCGTTGAGCATTCTGGGGCTGCTCGGTCCCCTGGTGCGCGAGCTCGACGCTTCGGCGCTTCACCTGGGCAGGTTCCGCCTTTCGGCCATGACCGCCATCAACGCGCTGCTCTTCCTGGCCGCGCTGCTCTGGCTGACCACCATCCTGTTCCGCTTCCTGCAGCGGCAGATCAGCCGCACGACGTCGCTGACCCCGTCCTTGCAGGTTCTGCTCATCCAACTGTTGCAGATTTTCCTGCCCGCCATGGCGGTGATCATCGCTCTGTCGTCCGCCGGCATCGATCTCACGGCGCTTGCCGTCGTGTTCGGCGCGGTCGGCCTGGGCGTCGGCCTCGGCCTGCAGCGCGTGGTGGGCAATCTCGTCGCCGGCCTCACCCTGCTGATCGGCAAGTCGATCAAGCCGGGCGACATCATCGAATACAAGAACAGCTACGGCTGGGTATCGGCGATGGGCGCGCGCTACGTCACGCTGCGCACCCGTGACGGCGTCGAGCACCTGGTGCCCAATGATTACTTCCTCGAGAACGGCGTCGAGAACTGGTCCTATTCAGACGTTCGGTTGCGGCTGCACGTGCCGGTCGGGATCGCCTACGACGCCGACGTGCGCCAGGCGATGGCTCTATGCCTGGATGCGGCGAAAAGCGCGAAGCGCGTCCTGGAACACCCCGAACCGCTATGCCTGCTCAAGGAATTCGGCGACAGTTCGATCAACCTGGAAATCAGGATGTGGATCGAGGACCCGCGCAACGGCACCCAGAATGTGAAAAGCGAGGTCCTGCTCGGGGTGTGGGACCGCTTCAAGGAGGCCGGTATCAAGTTTCCGTTCCCGCAGCGCGACGTCCACATCGTCTCCATGCCTCCGGGCGGAGCGATCCAGCCATGAGCGCCGCCATTCAGCCGTTGGAACTTGCTTGGCGGCTTGCCTTGGTCGTGGCGCTCAGCGTTTTTCTTGGGCTTGCCTTCGAGGAAACCTACAAGCGCGAGGACCGCACCAGTCCCGGCGGAATTCGCACGTTCCCGATGCTCGCACTGTGCGGCGCCATGCTCTACCTCGTCGAGCCGCATTTTACCCTTGCCTTCATCGGGGGGCTTCTGGTGCTGGCGCTGTGGCTTTACGGTGCCTTGCATTCCGTCTCTGAGCGCGAGCCGGGACCGACGCTCATGATTCCCACGAGCAATCTTCTGGCCTACGTGCTTGGCCCGATCGGCTTGACCCAACATTATTGGATCGTGGTCGCCGTCCCGGTGATCGCGGCGCTGCTGCTGGGGGCGCGCCAGCGGCTTCACGACCTGACGAGACAATTGCCGCAGGACGAGATCCTGACCGCCGGGAAGTTCCTGATCCTGGTGGGGGTGATCCTGCCGCTCCTTCCCAACCAGCCTTTGACCAGCCTCGTCCCGCTGACGCCCTACCAGGTCTGGCTTGCCGTCGTCGCGGTCTGCGCCTTGTCCTATATGAGTTATCTGATCCAGAAATATGTCCCGTTCCGCAATGCCGCGCTACTTCCGGCGGTGCTGGGCGGACTTTATTCGTCTACGGCCACGACCATCGTCCTCGCCAAACAACATTGTGATGCGCGCGGCGCTCGACCCGAATTGACCGCCGGAATCGTCGCGGCGACGGCGATCATGTACGTGCGGCTGGGCATCGTCGTGGCGCTCTTCAACCCCCGCTTCGCGTTGACGCTGCTGCCGGCGCTGGGAGCGCTGTTTCTCGCGGGCGTGGCGATAACCGTCTTCGAGTGGCGCCGGGTCCCGAAACAGAACCTGGACGCCGACCTCGGCATTGAGGCGACCAATCCCCTTCAGATCATGGCGGCCGCGATCTTCGCCGCGCTGTTCGTCATCATCTCGCTGGTTTCCGCGTGGGCCAAGTCTGCGCTGGGCGCGACCGGGCTTTTTGCCGTCGCCGCGGCCGTGGGGGTGTCGGACATCGATCCCTACGTGATCAACATCGCACAAGGCGGCGTGGCGGGCCTGACGCTGAATATGCTCTGCGCCGCGGTCCTGATCGCCGCCTCGTCGAACAATATTCTGAAGGCCGTCTATACGATGGGCTTCGGAGGCTTCGCGGCGACCCGGCGGGCGGCAATCCTGCTGTTCGTCCTGGCCGCGCTGGGCTTTGCGGCGGCCTACGTCTATATCCTCTAACGCATCGGTCGCCAGGTCATGCCGAGCTGATCGAACAGGAAGCTGAGTTCGTCGGCCTGTTCGGCGATGCGTTCCGACAGCGAACTGCCGATGCCGTGGCCCGAATTCATGCTGGTGCGCAGCAGGATCGGATGTCCCGATGCACTCGCCGCCTGCAACGCCGCCGCGAACTTGCGCGAATGCATCGGATTGACCCGTCCGTCGGTGGCGCCCGTCAGCATCAGCACGGCCGGATATCCTGTCTTCGCGGTCACATGGTGATAAGGCGAATAGGCATAGAGCGCTTTGAACTGGGCGGGGTCCTTCACCGTGCCGAACTCGGTGGTGTTGAACGAACCGTTGGGATCGAGTTCGACGCGCACCATGTCGTAGATGCCGACGGCCGACACCACCGCACGCGCCGACCCCGGATGCTGGGTGATCTCGGCGCCCATCAAGAGGCCGCCGTTCGACCCGCCCATCAGCGCCAGTTTGGCGTGCGAGGTGTAATGCTTGTCGACCAGATACGCCGCCGCGGCGGCGAAGTCGTCGAACACATTCTGCTTGTGCGTCAGCATGCCTTGCTGATGCCAGCGCTCGCCGTATTCCGCGCCGCCGCGGATGTTGGCGACGGCATAGATGCCGCCGGCGTCGAGCCAGATCCGCCGGAAGGAGCCGAGGAAGCTTGGCGTCTGGCTGATGCCGTAGCCGCCATAGCCGTAGAGCAGCGTCGGGTGGCTGCCGTCCAGTTTGGTGCCTTTCTTCGTGATGACGTTGACGGGAATCTTAGTGCCGTCTTTCGAGGTGGCGAACACGCGCGTCACTTCGGCGTCGGCGAAGTTCACCGGCGACACCACCTTCAACGCGGTCTCGCGCGTCTTGCCGCTCGCCGGGTTCCACGCCGCGTAATAGCGCGGGCGCAGATAGGTCGAGACATCGAACAGCACTTCGCCATCGGCCAGCGGCACGATTTCGTCATTGGCGGCGACCTCTGGCAAGGGCAGTCTGCCCACCGGTTTGCCGTCGAGATCGAAGACCCGCACCTGGTTGGGTCCGCCGACGATGTCGCGCACGAACAGATGCGTGCGACTGAAGGCGAGGTCAGGCGTTCCCTGTTCCGCGCCGCCCGAAAGAATGGCGACATTGCCTTCCGGCACGATGACCTTGGCGCTGGCCAGACCGCCATGCGTCGGCGCGGCCAGTTTGACGATCTTTCCGTTGGAGGCGCCCTTGCGTGAGATGGCGTAGATCGCGCCGTCCGGCCCGAAGGTGGCGTAGACGATCTCGTCGCCATAGGTGCCGACGCGAACCGGCGCCGCACCTTGCTTCAGGACATAGAAGGCCCAGACGTTGCCATCGCCGCGCTGGACCATCGCCATGACCGTGGTGAGGTTAAAGCGATTGTCGAGGAAAACCTCAGAAACCTTTTCCAGGCCGTCCTTTTTGCCGAGCACCAGCGGATCGTTTTTCCATGCGGCGCCCGCCTTGTGAAAATAGACCTGCATGTTGAAATGCTGGTCGTCTTTGGGTGCATTGGGGCCTGGATAGCGCGTGTAATAAAAGCCGCTTGCGTCCGGCGTCCAGGCCAGGCTGCCGCCCGCCGTCGGATATTGCACGTTCGGGATGGGCGTATCGATCTCCTTGCCCGCGGCCACGTCGTAGACGTGAAGCGTTCCGTCCTCGCTGCCGTTCTTCGACAGCGATACCGCGATCTTGCTGCCGTCGCCCGAGGCCACGAACCAGTCGATGGCGGTGTGGCCGCCCGGATCGAGGACGTTAGGATCGAGCACGATCTTGCGGCTGGCCGGATCGGCGGCTGCGTTCAGCACCACGATCATCGGCTGCTGTTTCTGCGGATCGGCGTAGAAGGCGAACACACGTGCGCCTTTGGCGGACAGATCGAAATAGGAAGGCGAGGTTGCCTTGACCAGCTTCGTCAACTCGTTCTTGATCGGCTCCTGGCTCTTGAGCGCGTCTAGATACGCCCGCGTGCGTTTGTTCTGGGCGTTGCTCCAGGCTTGCACCTTCGGATCGGACCAGTTTTCCAGCCAGCGATAGGGATCGGCGATCCTGACGCCTTGGACGGCATCGACCGTCGCGTCCCTCGGCGTGGGCGGAGAGATCGTGACCGCGTACGCCGCGGCCGCGGTGAGCGCGAAGATCGAGGCGAAGCGCAGAACGGTTCTCATAAGCAAAGCTCCCGGAGAGAGAATTTATGGTGCGTTTTTCAGGCACACCTTTCAGGGTACTGCGAATGCGGCGCATCCCGCGAGGGCACTCGCGTCATCGTGATGGCGCCGCTGCGACAATCGCCTTTGCAACTATTTAATACCCGTTAAGGTCTGTTTTAGTATACTGAAACACAAATCGATCCTGGTGGTGCGCGAGAGAAGAACCCGGTACGACAGTATAAGAACAAGTGAGAGTAGCAGGAGGAATGAATGTTACAAATTACTGGCGCCGCACGAAATCATACTGCCAAAACGCCAGTGACGCCGCAGGGACTCAAGACACTCATCCTCAAGCTGCGCTGGGCCGGACTGGACCAGGACGCCGATGAACTCTGCCTCGAGCTCGAGCATATCGCCCCCGAGGACTGCATTCCCCTGGGACCGGCGGAGACGGATTAAGGCGCCTACACCGACGCCACGTCAGGCGGACCAAGAGCGGAGACGTTCTCGTCGAGGTTCGCACCTTGGAATTGCTCCGCCGTGGTCGCCGCCTCGGTCAGATCGAGCGGAACGATTTCTCCGCTTAGCAGCTTAAGATTGCGAAGAACGGCCCTGTCGAACTTTGCGTACTCGAGCTTTGCCCCTTTCAACGATGCGCCGCTGAGGTCTGCGTCGGTGAAATCCGCGTCCCGCAAATCCGCCCCGTCGAATTTCGCGCCCTGAAGCTGGCATCCGGCAAAACTGACGCCGATGGCAACGACTTGGCGGGCGGAAAGCCCGACCAGACTGAGCCCTGCGAGCAGTTTGTGCAACGGACGCAAGTCTTCACCGTCGACAACCGTCAAGGTTCCCTGTTTTCCTTCCGTGACAACCCATTTGTGGTAAGCGTCGAGCCTTGCCTTCAAGTCGGCGGATTTTTCCAGCGCCTGCGCGGAGACATCAAGCACACAATCCTTCAGAGTTTCCGGCGGTACGCCAAGTTCTGTCAGGTTCACGCCAGTCAACACGGCACCTCGGAACGACACGTTGGTCAATCTCGCGCCCCTGAATTTCGCGTCCGCCAGCAGGGCTCCGTCGAAATTCACATTGTCCAGCCTTGCGTTCCCGAACGATACGTTCCTCATCGAACAGTTTGAAAAATCGACCCCGCCCGATGCTTCGTCCGCATTATTGGAAAGATCGCCGCGATCTAGGATCGACAATTCCCTGTGCGGCCTGGCATACATCATCATCCCTGCTCGCAAATCGGCGTAATCGAGTTTGGCGTGCGACAGTTTGGCGCCTTTGAACGAGGCGCCACGCATGTCCGCGTACATCAGATTTGCGTTCTGCAGATTGCAGCGCTGCAGATCGGCACAATAGAGGCTTGCTCGTGTAAGGTTCGAGCCGAACAGGTTCGCCTCGACAAGAGACGATCCCGCAAAGTCGGCCTCTTTGAGATTCCGGTTGGCCAGGTTGAGGCCGTCGAGATTTGCGCGTCTCAGCAGTTCAAATAGACCGCCTCGGTGTGTCGCGTAGTGCCCTTGCGAGGAGAGGATGGCGTTCAACTCCGCTTGCGTGACGGGGGCGCCTTTTTCGCCGTAAAGATTCTTCAGCATTGCTCCGCTCCGAGCTTGCACGTCCGCTGGTACGACCTGTTCGCCTTCAATCAGACACAACTGGAACGTGATGATGGACTTTAATTATTGGGTTTTTCTAAAGGGCCGCCTGTCAAGAATGGCCGAGCCATTGAGGCGGCATCTGAATCCGTCGGGTTGAGGCATGGCGGGCTGCCGCGTTTGCCGGAATTGACGCGCAGGGAAGCCGGTTTCTTGCAAATTGGATTAATGATCTCCTAGGTTTGCGGCCGTACGAGCGAGGCAACGTTCAACACTTAAGAAACATGTGCTACTAAGTCTCATCTTCTTTGAAGACGACCGTTCGTAATTCTGTACGCCCTCAACGACGATTTAACTCTTCGGCCCAAGAATGGAGCACGGACAACGAGTCCGTCGCCATTCGGACCGCAGGGGCGGGGCAATGTCGCAAGCCTGTATCAACGTAAGCGGAATGACGTCCTTATTGGCCGACAGCGATCACTTCACGCGTGACATCACCTCACAGATCATGCGTGGCTTCGGCGCGAAGCCGTGCGTGCTGGCGGATACGGGAGAAGAAGCAACCGATTACCTTCGCAACGATTGTTTCGATCTCTGCATTCTCGAAGCAAAGCTCCCGGATATGTTTTGTGCCGAGCTGATCCGCTGGGTTCGCCGCTTGAAAGACCACACCGCTCGTTTCACGCCGATCCTGGTTCTCTCCAGCTACACGCAGCTTCGTTACGTGACTGAAGCACGTGATGCGGGCGCAAACCTGGTTGCAAGAAAGCCGATATCTCCGCAGATTTTGTTCGATCGCATTACTTGGATTGCACGCGCCGACCGTCCATTCATTGAAGCCGGGCAATACATCGGGCCAGATCGCCGTTTCAAAGACGTGGTTCCGCCGGATGGGATCTACAAGCGTGAAACGGATGCAGGAAGTAATGCGGAAAACACGAAGATATCCGGTAATAAGGCGCCTCCCGTAGGGGCCTTGAGCGAGGCAACGTGAACAAGAAAAGCAAGAAGATTCATTTTCCGAAGACGCGCCTCTCTAAGCTGGTGGCTCGTCCAGGTGGCATCTCGTATGTCGCCGCCATAGAAAACGCCCACAAGAACATCGAAACGATGCATGAGCAAAGCGACGAGGTCATCATTCGCTTGATTGCAGAGATCGACGCCATCGCCAATGCGCCACAGCCGGAAGACGAGTTCACTGAAGCGGACATGTCGGCCATTCTTATTCGCGCGGATCAAATCGTCACGCTGGCAGAAACATTCGGTCATGAATTGCTCGACACCATTGCAAGAAGCCTGTGCGACATGGTGGACGGCCTTCTAGGATCGGGAAAGCGCGACGTCGCGCCGGTCCTGGTGCATGTTCAGGCCATGGACAAGATGGCTCCGGGGAAAGAAACGCTTTGCGATGCCGAATTCGAGACCATTCTCGGCGAACTTTCGAAGGTCCGGAAGCATTTCAATATTACATCGCTTAGTGACGCGAATCCCGATTCTTTCGAGCAACAAGAATTGGGGGCAGAGTAAAACAAGCCACCCCTCGGAACTAAAGGGACATAATACTTAACTTATCTTGAACGCTGCGCGATGCATAATTAAGTATTATGTCCCCTTAGTGCCAACTTCCCTAAGTGCCCGATGGGTTCGGTGCCGACGCCGGAGGCGACATTCGGCGACGCCTGAATTGCGCTCCAAGCCGTGCTATCTTCTTTTCGCGAGTCGCCGTGGAGGATGGTCATGGGATTGTTCGACGTATTCAGCGGGACCAAGCGGCCGATAGCGGGGACGCCGGTGAAGCCGCAGTCGGAATTGCGCAGCGCTTTGCTGGCGCTCAACCGCGATACGGCGCCTTGGCGCATTCGCGAAGCTTTGCCGGCCGAAAAGTGCGATCTTGTCGCCGAATGGCGGATCGTCGACGCAAAATGGTACGAGATCTTCGCCAAGGCGGGGCTCAAGAGCGTTTTCAAGATTCTCCTGAAATTCGATGCCGCCCAGAACGAGGTTCGCGCCGTGGACCAGGAATGGTCGGTGGAGTGGCGCGCCGGCGTTCCCTCGCTCTCTGTGGCGGCGGAAGCTTTCCGCGGTCAGAAGGTGGAAATCTCCTTCGGCACGGCCTACGGCTTCACCGAAAAGGGCACTATTGGCGAAGTTTACAATTATCGCTTCTCGACCGGCGAGATGAAAAAACCGGTCCAGGATGTAATCACCGGCGCGGGCTGGAGTTATCGCGGCGTGACCTTCGGGAAACTGTGACGAATACGGGATGCGTCACGCTGGGACCCTTGTCCTGCTCTTTTTTCTGCCCATATTTCCTGCATGGAGACTGTGCAGCGGATGGCAGGAATGACGAAACGGGGTACCCCCCACCCCCCATGAGAAAGTCGAAAACAATTTGATGTGGCCCGTTGTGTGCCCGCCGCAACATAGTGTGTCTCCGGCGCCCCTCCGTCGCCGCGGCGCCCCACGGGGCAGTCGCCGCGCGCTCAAACATGGCGCTTATTCGGACAAAGGCCGCGCACACCGCGCCGAGATGGACGCCCTTATCGCGCGTGCCGAAAATCTGATCATCCGTGCTAATATGACGGCCTCGGCGCGCCGCGCGTTGCGGACGCTGACGAAGGCCCGGTGCATGCTACGTGCTCTTGAGACACGGAAGGCCGCACGGATCGCAAGAAGCGAATGGGAAATCGCGCAGACTCATTCCCACTTCGCCCTTCATCACTCGCCAATTTTCTCCGCGCGTCCGCTTCCGTCACGCCGGAAGCATGCGACACGCGGGCGACCGCGGTTGAGCTGGCGGTCATCTTTTGCGGTTTTAATGGCGGACGGGCCGGTCCCGGTCCGCGCCAGGCAACGCCCTTCGCCTTGGCGCCGACACACCTTAGTATGGAGACCTTGAGCGTATCGACTCAGGCAGGAGTAAAAACATGACTGCCAGACAAAAAACTACATGGATCGCAGTACTGGACGGTGCGCAGGCGCGCTTCTTTGCGCTGCGCAATAACGGCGATGGTGGACAGATTTTCGAGGAGGCCGCGGAAGCGTTGAGCGCCGATCTGCCGCGCTACTCGCGCGACGAGCGCAGCGACAGGCCGGTGCGCGCGTTCGCGGTCGGCAAGGCGCGTGGCGCCGTGGAGCCGCGCCACGATTACATCAAGCTGGCAAAGCACAATTTCGCGCGCGAGGTCGCCGGCACGCTAGACGCTGCGTGCGCCGATCACCGCTACGATCAGCTTGTGCTGGTGGCGCCGCCGCGCAGCCTCGGCGAGTTGCGCGAGCTGCTCTCCGAGCGGGCGCAGGCGGTCATGGTCCACGAAGTGCCCAAGAACCTGACGAAGCTCAGTACCGACGCTCTGCGGAAGAAATTGTCCGGCCTTCTTGTGAAGACCGCGATGCCGCTCAACGGTTCGGGTTCGCGCGATGCGAAGGCGAAGATTAAGACGAGGGCGAAGGTTTCGCTGCCCGTGTCCGTGGTCTTCCGCAACATGGAGGCTTCGCCCACCGTTCACTCGGCCGCGCTCGAGCACGTGGCCAAGCTCGGCCGCAAGTTCGGGCGCATCGTGAGATGCAGGGTGACCGTCGAAGCGCCGCATCGTCATCACCGCAAGGGCAGGTTGTTCCAAGCCAATGTCGAGCTGGTGCTGCCGGGACGCGAGATCACGACCAAAGGCGCCGGCAAGAACAAACACGCCCACGAGGACGTCAATGTCGCGTTGCGCGATGCGTTCACCGCCGCGACGCGCCAATTACAGGACTTCCGCCGGAAGAAGGACAGCTCCGCGCAGGCGCGGCGCACGCTCGACATCGGCGAGACGGAGGAAGCGTAGCGTCCCGGTCAGTTTTTCGGTTTCGGTTCGCGGTACATCCAGGGCAGCATCACGCCGACCGGGATGATCCATAATGTACCCGCGAGCACGTAATAGAAGAGCTCAACCAGCCAGTTCGCATGCGGCAGGACGCGGACCCCTATGCCCATGGCGATCAAGGTGTAAACGAGCAGCCACACCAGCGTGATCAGCGTGCCGATCAATTTCTTGAAGTGGGGCGACAGCGGACGCATGGGACGTATAGACCTCCGGGACCTTGAGGGTTATCAAACGCACGTCTTGATGCGCAAGCCTAGAACCGCATGACCAGATCTTCCGCCTTCGCGCCGCGCCGCCGTGCGGTGGGCATATGGCTGCTGGCGGTCGCGGTGCTCATCGTGGCTATGCTGGCTGTCGGCGGGCTGACGCGGCTGACAGGGTCCGGACTTTCGATCACCCAATGGGATCCGATCATAGGCACGATTCCGCCCATGAGCGACGCCTCTTGGCATGACGCGTTTGCAAAGTACCAGCAGATTCCGCAATACCGGCTGGAAAACCACGGCATGAGCCTGGAGGGTTTCAAGACCATCTTCTGGTGGGAATGGACCCATCGCCTGCTCGGGCGGTTGATTGGCTTTGCCTTCTTTGTGCCTTTCGTGTGGTTTGCTTGGACGGGCGCGATCGCGCGCAAGGAATGGCCGCGCATGGTGCTGCTGTTCGCGCTCGGCGGCTTGCAGGGCTTCGTCGGCTGGTGGATGGTGGAAAGCGGTCTGGAGACGCGCGTGTCGGTCAGCCAGTACCGCCTCGCGATCCACCTCGGCGTCGCGGTCATTCTGCTGGGCGCGATCCTCTGGACGGCGCTGGAGTATTTGCGTCCGAGGAATGCTGGCGCGCCGACGCGATATGCGAGATGGGCGGTTGCCTTTGTCGGGCTTGTCTATGTCCAGATGCTGCTCGGCGCGCTGGTGGCGGGGCTCCATGCGGGTCTGATCTACAACACTTGGCCGTCGATGGACGGGCACATCGCTCCCGAACATCCGTTCTTCGCGTCGCCTTGGTGGATCAACCTCTTCGAGAATCCCGGGCTCGCACAATTCGACCACCGGATCGTTGCGTATCTCGTGGCCGCCGCCACCTTTGCGATCTGGTCGTGGAGCAGACGCGTGGGCCTCGCGCGGCGCAGCAGCGACGCCGTGCTGGTCGTCACGCTTTTTCAAGTCGCGCTGGGCGTGACCACCTTGCTGCTGGTAACGCCCATCGCGCTCGCGGCGTTGCATCAGGTGGTCGCGGCGTTGCTGTTCTGTGCCGCAGTGTGGCAAGCCTTTGAAATGCGTTACGCGGTCCCCAAGCCCTGATCCAAATCGGCGATAATGTCCTCGGCGTTCTCGATGCCGATGGAGAGCCGCACCACGTCGTTGCCCGCGCCCGCTTTTGCGCGATCTTCGTCCTCGAGCTGGCGGTGCGTGGTGGACGCCGGATGGATGATCAGGCTGCGCGTGTCGCCGATGTTCGCCAGATGGCTGATTAGGCGCACGGAATCGACCAGTTTCCTGCCGGTCTCGTAGCCGCCTTTCACGCCGAAGGTGAAGACGCTGCCCGCGCCCTTCGGGCAATATTTGCGATGCAGCGGGTAGAACGGATTGTCTTCCAGGCCTGCGTAATTCACCCAGGCAACATTCGGGTTCTGCTTCAGCCAGCGCGCCACGGCCAGCGCGTTGCCGCAATGCTTTTGCATGCGCAAGGGCAGGGTTTCGATCCCTTGAATCACAAGGAACGCATTGAACGGCGAAAGCGCCGGTCCGAGGTCGCGCAGCGCCAGCACGCGGCAGGCGATGGCATAGGCCATGTCGCCGAAGGTCTCCCACAGTTTCATGCCGTGATAGGACGGGCAGGGCTCCGACAAGGTCGGAAATTTGCCGCTGCCCCAATCGAACTTGCCGCCGTCGACGATCAGCCCGGCCATCGAATTGCCGTGGCCGCCGAGGAACTTGGTCGCCGAATGCACGACGATGTCCGCGCCCCATTCGAACGGACGGATCAGGTAGGGCGTCGCCAGCGTATTGTCGACGATCAGCGGCACGCCCACGGAATGGGCGACAGCCGCGATGGCTTCTATGTCGGTAATGATGCCGCCCGGATTGGCGATGCTCTCGATGAACACGGCTTTCGTCTTGGGCGACAGAGCGGCTCTGAAACTTTCCGGGTCGGTGCCGTCGGCCCATTTCACGTGCCAGTCGAACTTGGCGAAGGACTGGTTGAATTGATTGATCGAGCCGCCGTAGAGCTGGCGCGCGGCCACGATCTCGTCGCCGGGTCCCATCAGCGTGTGCAGCGCGATCAATTGCGCGGCGTGGCCGGACGCCACCGACAGCGCGGCGCGTCCGCCTTCCAGCGCCGCGATGCGCTCCTCGAGCACCGCGTTGGTCGGATTCATGATCCGCGTGTAGATGTTGCCGAAGACCTGGAGGTTGAACAGCGCGGCGGCGTGGTCCGAATCTTCGAAGACGAACGCCGTCGTCTGATAGATCGGCGTGGCGCGCGCACCGGTGGCCGGATCGGGCTGGGCGCCGGCATGGACGCTCAACGTGTCGAAACCATAGTCAACCATCTACAACTCCTTGTGGGCCTGGAAGTGAAAACCACGATTGCTTGATAGTTGTTTTTCGTTTTATGCACCACCCCCCGGGGGGAGGGGGTGCCGCATTTCGGGGGGATCGCACACTGCAACGATCGCGGCGCGAACAAGAGGTTGGCGCTCAGTCCGCTCGTTTCAAGGGCTGTGTGCGAGATTTATTGTCGGGCCGCTTCAGCGAGCCGCCTTTGCCGAACAGCAGCGGCTTGCGGTTGTCGATCAGCTTGCGGTTCACGCCCATCCAGCCGATCTCGCCGGAAAGGCGCCCGTATTCGATCTTGGGGCAGCGATCCATGATGACGGTGAGGCCTGCTTGGCGCGCCGTCGCCGCCGCGTCCTCGTTGATCACGCCAAGCTGCATCCAGATCACCGTGACGCCCAGGCGGTCCTTCTCGGCCAGCGCTTCGTCGACGATTGCGGGAGCAGCGTCGCTGCCGCGGAAAATGTCGACCATGTCGACGGGAGCGGGCACCTCCATGAGCGCGGCATAGACCTTCTGCCCGAGGATTTCCTTGCCGGCCATGCCCGGATTGATCGGATGGATGACGAAGCCCTTGGCCAGCAGATACTTCATCGCGAAATAGCTGGGGCGCATGTCGTTGCCGCTGGCGCCGACCATGGCTATCACCTTGACGGAGCGCAGGATGCTTCTGATGAGGTCGTCGGGGTAGGTGGGCACTCTTACCTCTATTTTTCTTTCCGCCGGTGGAGGAGAGGGGATTATGTCAGCTCGGTCTGCATCATTCCACAAATGCGGCAATACAGTCGCCTAAAGGCAATGAGCATCATACGATATGAGGTATTATAATACCGCACACGGAAAATCGCGCTATTATATGGCTTTTTGCTTGACGCGTGTCGCCGTACCCCCTATACGGCCACCGGTTCAAACGGATTTTCCCTATGAAAACCTACTCGGCCAAGGCCTCCGAGATCGAGAAGAAGTGGGTTCTGATCGACGCCGAAGGGCTCGTCGTCGGCCGGCTCGCCTCGATCATCGCGCTGCGCCTGCGCGGCAAGCACAAGCCCAGCTACACGCCCCACATGGATTGCGGCGACAACGTCATCGTCGTCAACGCGGCGAAGGCGCTTCTTACAGGCGATAAGCTGAAGAAGAAGGTCTATTACCACCACACCGGCTATATCGGCGGCATCAAGGAACGCACGGCCGGCCAAATCCTGCGCGGCAAGTTTCCCGAGCGGATTGTGGAAAAGGCGGTGGAGCGCATGCTGCCGCGCGGGCCGCTCGGCCGGCGCCAGCTGGCCAATCTGCGGGTCTATGCCGGCGCGGAGCATCCCCACGAGGCGCAGCAGCCCGAAAAGATCGACGTTGCCAAGATGAACCCCAAGAACACCAACTACCACCCGGTAAAGGCGGCTTGATATGGCGGAAGAGGTAAAGAGCTTCGGCGATCTGAAAACGACGCTGATCAAGGCGAAGCCGCAGACGAGTGCGGCGCAGGCGGCGGAACCGGGCCCAGCCAAACGCGATGCCAAGGGCAGGGCTTATGCCACCGGCCGGCGCAAGAATGCGGTGGCGCGCGTTTGGCTCAAGCCGGGCACCGGCCGCATCACCGTCAACAACAAGGAAGAGAAGATCTATTTTGCGCGCCCGGTGCTGCGCATGATCGTGCGCCAGCCGTTGATCGCGGCGGGCCGCGACGGGCAGTTCGACGTGATCGCCACGGTTTCCGGCGGCGGCCTTTCAGGCCAGGCTGGCGCCGTGCGCCACGGCATCAGCCGCGCGCTGGTAGCTTACGAACCGGGGCTGCGCGCCGTGCTCAAGCCGGGCGGCTTTCTCACCCGCGATCCGCGCGCCGTCGAGCGCAAGAAGTACGGCCGGCCCAAGGCGCGGCGCAGCTTCCAGTTCTCGAAGCGGTAATCTATTTTCGCATTATCGGTTTGATGGCAGCGGGAGGGAGAAATCCTTCCCGCTGCCTTGCCGTTTGCCGCTTCGCTGAATATCAGGTTCTTTGCCAGTGCTTGAAGTTGGCGTTTTGCATCCATCGTTCACCAAGAGCCGTCGCCTGCCCGTTAAATTCACAATTGGAATATGCGCGGCACTCAACTATAACTTGTGCTCATGGCATGGACCCATTCACGTCCCCCAGCGAGACAGAGACCTGGAAGGGCAGTGCCGCAGTGCATTGGAGAAGTGGGAGAATTGGACTTTGGCTGAAGCGAACATTGAACAACGGCGAGCAGCGCACTACGCGTTTTTCTGTAACCTGATGCCCGAGCTCGTCGGGCGATTATCGTGGTCGCGTGCACAAATCGCATCCTTCCAAACGCGCGCGTTTCGAGACCTCTTGCGCCACGTCCAAGCACACTCGCCTTGGCACGCCAGGCGCGTCGCCCATCTCGATCCCTCTACGGCAACACTGGCCGACCTTATTCATCTCCCGACCATGAATAAGAGCGACTTGATGGAGAACTGGGATGAGATCGTGACCGTTCCCGGTGCAAACCGTCGCGAAGCCGAAGAAGCCCTGCGGAATATGACGGATCAATTCTACATCTGGGGCGACAATGTGCTGTTCGCCTCAGGAGGAACAGGAGGGCGGCCTGGGCTCTTTCTCTACGATTGGCCTGCATTGGCCGAGAACTGGGGAGGGATGAGCAGGTCGATGAGCAAGTACCTCGCTTCGCTCGCACTGCGCGGGTTTGAGGAGCCGCAACAGCTCCGGTTGGCGGCGATCGGCGCCGAAACGTCCGCACACGGCTCCTTTGTCGTGGCCCGCGTCTTTTCCAATCCGCTCAACCCAACGCACAGGCTTTCCGGGTGGAGGTCTGTCGACGAACTCATTCCGAAATTGAACGCAATACAACCTCAACTTTTCTCCTGTTATCCCAGCTTAGTTCCGGCGCTGGCGGCAGCGACGAAAGCCCAAGAACTGAAGATCGAACCGCAACTCGCCATCTTCGGCGGTGAACATCTTTCCGATGCCAGTCGTCAACTCGCTCGCCAAACTTGGCCACAGGCCGACGTCCTGACCTGTTGGGGAACAAGCGAAGGCGGCGGAACATTTCCCTGCTCCTGCGGGGATGGATTTCACGTCAGCGAAGACCAAGTCATTATAGAGCCGGTGGACAGCGCCGGCGCACCTGTCGCGCCAGGGCAGCGGTCGTCCGGCATTTATTTCACCAATCTCTACAACAAGGCGCTTCCGATCATCCGCTATTATATTGATGATGTTTTCGAAATGGACGACAGGCCTTGTGTCTGCGGTTCGTCATATCAAAAGGTCCGCCAAGTCCATGGTCGCAAGTTCGACATTTTTCAATACGGGGCGATTTCAGTGCACCCCGTTACCTTGCAACTCGCCGTATTGGAGCAGCCTTGCATTTTCGAATACCAGATTCGTCAAACGCCGCGCGGTGCGCATCTTGCCTATCGCAGCAAGGGTGACGTCGATACCGCCAGGCTGTCTTCAAAGATGCGCGAAGCACTTCTAAGCTTCGGGCTACAAGAACCGGAAATCACGATTGAGAAGATCGCGCTTCTCGAACGCACGGCGGCTGGCAAGTTGAAGCACTTCGTTCCTCTGGCGGATTGAGTGACGTCGATCGCCTCTTATCTCAGTCCTATGGTGTTCGAGATGAAAGCCGGATTAGCTTAAGCGGGTATCAACCACGGGTGCAGGCCAGTCGTGCGGTCCACAGCCCTCGCGCACACCATTAGGAGGCCGAAGGTCGCCGTGGTCATGGGGCCCGCGCCCATTTCCGGATTGCAAGCTTTGGCGCTGGTGAGCTTCGGAGGGGCTAGGGCTGAGTAGATTCCGAACCTACCGTCGAAGGATAGTTGCCGAGTATTGTCGCATCGGCTGGATGGCGCGCTCGAAAAGCACAGTTAGCGCTCGGGACTGTCGATACCGGCTAAGGAAATCAACCGGCCTACAGCACCTTCGGGCGATTTCTAGCAGGCGTTTCGTGAAGAGACGAATCAGTTTCACTTCAACCGAGGAAACTTCGATGAAAACACTGATCGCTTCGATTTTTGCATTGACCCTGATGGGCGCCGCGGCCGCGAACGCTGGTGTTGGCGTCGGAATCCATGTCGGCGGCGTCGGCGCCGGCGTACATATGGGCATTGGCGATGGCTATCATCACCGCTGCCACTCCTGGGGCTGGCACCATCATCACAATCGCTACTGCCGCCACTGGTACTGATAGACAGCACAACATCCATGAAAGGACCGGGCGTCATTGCCCGGTCCTTTTTGCATTCGGGCTGCGGCGCGGGAAAATCCCATCGACGGCGGCTTCCCTCGCCGCGCTGGACGCAGCCAACTCGATTAATTAGCGAGCGTGGCTGTTACACGCTCGCCGGCGCGGCTTTCGGGTCTGGTCCGTACGTGTTCGCCCCGGCGGTCCCTGGTTGAACCCAGAAATAGATCAGTATGATCGATATGACGAGCACGACCAGACTGATCAGACTGACCAGCGAAGCGAGCGTGGCGAGATAGTAGAGCGAGGTCAACGCACCCAGCGGACTTGCAAGCAACGTCAGCGCCGTCAATAGGCTGAACGCCTGGAGGACGACAACGGAGATCGTCCAAACCCAGACCAGCGAACCGTTGCGGCCGATGTCCTGAAGGCGGCGCGCGCCCAGTCCCGTCAGCGGCAAAAGCAGCGCAAGTCCGACCAGCGGCCCCAGCAGGCCCGTACGAATGACGGCGTCGACAATGGCAGCCGCAACACCCACAACAAAACTCGCAAGTACGAAATACCAAAACTCCTGCCGGCTGACGCGGCCTTTCAGGTCGAAATAGTGTTCGGTCACGTTGCGGCGAAACACTTCGATGACGGCTTGTGGATCCATGGCAGTAGCCCCAGGTGTGTGCGAGCGCGCCATTTGACGGCGGGCACACAATCCGGCCGTGGCGTCGAACCGCTTATCCCCCCGGGGAGGCATGTCCCGAGTGAGTCGCGGACTAGAATGAGCTAAGAGAGGATGTGACACTGTGTCAATGTTGGTGGGAAACAGGGAAGAGCGTTATGAAACGCCCCATGACACCTAAGGTATTCATCGACGGGGCGGCCGGCACGACCGGTCTGGAAATCCGCGAGCGGCTGGCGGGGCGCAGCGATCTTTCGCTGCTGCAGCTCGCCGACGCCGAGCGCAAGGACCCGCGGGCGCGTGCGAAAACGTTGAACGAGGCGGATCTTGTCATCCTTTGCCTGCCGGACGAGGCGGCACGCGAGGCAGTGGCGATGATCGAAAACCCGGCTGTGCGGGTGATCGACGCCTCCACCGCGCATCGCACGGCGCCGGGCTGGGTCTACGGTTTTCCGGAAATGGAACCCGATCAGCGCCAAAAGATCGCCGCCGCCAAGCGGGTGACCAATCCGGGCTGCTATCCGACCGGCTTTCTGGCGCTGGTGCGGCCGCTGACGCGCGCCGGAATTATTCCGTCCGATTTTCCGCTCACCGTGAATGCGGTCTCGGGCTATTCGGGCGGCGGCAGGGCAATGATCGCGGAATTCGAGGACAAGGCATCGCCGGCTTATGTCGAAACAGTGGTACGCAGCTATGCGTTGGCTCTGTCCCATAAGCATGTGCCGGAAATGCAGGTGCACGCAAAGCTGACCCATCCGCCGGTCTTCGCGCCCAGCGTCGGGCGCTTCTATCGCGGCATGATCGTGGAAGTGCCGCTGCAACTTTGGGCTTTGCCAAACAAGCCCTTAGCGGCCGAAATTCATGCCATACTTGAAGAGGCTTACCGTGGGCAGAAGCTGGTCGAGGTCGAAAGCCTCGAACGCGCGATGCTGCTCAAGAGCCTGGATGCCGAGACGCTGAAGCTGACGAACCGGCTGAAGCTGTTCGTCTTCGGCAACGACAAAACCGGCCAGGTGCGCCTGGCTGCCGTGCTCGACAATCTCGGCAAAGGCGCCAGCGGCGCGGCGGTGCAGAGCCTCAATCTCATGCTGGGATTGCCGGAGACGACGGGGCTGGTTTGAAGCCTCTTAAGCCTTGACCCTCACATAAGTTCCGGGCGCGTCGCCCAGCACTTTCAGCTTGCCGCCGCCGGGCCTGCGCGAAGGGATTTTCGGACCGGAAAGCTTTACCAGCCATTTGTCCCAGTCGGGCCACCAGGAACCGGGATGCTCGTCGGCACCGGTCTGCCATTCCGCGACGGTGGCCGGCAGCTTGTCGTTCGTCCAATACTGATACTTGCCGCCGGCCGGCGGATTGATGACGCCCGCGATGTGCCCCGATCCGGCGAGGATGAAACGGACCGGTCCCTTGAACAGCTTGGCGGCCTTGTAGACCGAAACGAACGGCGCGATGTGGTCTTCCCTGGCCGATTGCAGATAGACCGGCACTTTCACCTTCGTCAGATCGAGCACCACGTCGCCGAATTTCATTTTGCCGAGCGCCAGCGCGTTGTCGCGATAACATTCGCGCAGATAGAAGAGATGCATCTTCTCCGGCATGCGCGTGGTGTCGGAATTCCAGAACAGCAGATCGAACGGCGCCGGCGTCTTGCCGAGCAGGTAATTGCTCACCACGAACGACCAGATCAGATCGTTGGCACGCAGCATGTTGAACGTGGTGGCCATCTTGCGACCTTCGAGCAGGCCGCCGTCGGCGTCCATTTGTTCCTTGAGCGCATCGAGCTGGGCGTCGTCGACGAATATCTTGAGATCGCCGGCTTCGCTGAAATCGACTTGCGCAGCCCAGAACGTCGCCGAATGGATGCGGTCGTCGCCCGTTTTGGCCATGTAGGCGAGGGTGGCGCCGAGCAGTGTGCCGCCGATGCAATAGCCCACCACATTGGGATCGCGCACGCCGGTCGCCTTTTCGACGGCGTCGAGCGCTGTGAAAATTCCTTCGCGCATGTAATCTTCGAAGGATTTCGTAGCCAGCTTACGGTCGGGATTGACCCAGGAAACGACGAACACCGTGTAACCCTGGCCGACCAGCCATTTGATGAAAGAATTCTCGGGCCTCAGATCCAGAATGTAGAATTTGTTGATCCAGGGCGGGAAGATCAGCAGCGGCCGTTCGTGCACTTTCTCGGTCGTCGACGCATATTGCAGGAGTTCGAACAACTCGTTGCGGAAGACCACCTTGCCCGGCGTGACCGCGATGTTTTCGCCGACCACGAAGGCGTCGGCGCTCTGCCGGATCGCAAGCTGTCCGTGGCCGCGCTCCAGATCGGCCAGCAGATTGTCGAGACCGCGCACCAGATTTTCGCCATTCGTCTGCATGGTGGTGCGCAGGACTTCGGGATTGGTCAGGACGAAATTGGTGGGCGCGATCGCGTCGACGAACTGCTTGGTGTAGAAATCGGCGCGCCGACGCATCGTCGGATCGAGGCCTTCCACATTGGCGACCGCGTTCTGCAGCCAGTTCGCCGTAAGCAGATACGACTGCTTGATGAAGTCGAAGATCTGGTTTTCCTGCCAATCCTTGTCGCGGAACCGTTTATCTCCGGGTTTGGGCGCCGCCACCGGCGGGGGCGTACCGCCGAGCATGCGTTGGGCCGCCGATTCCCAAAGCCCCATAGTGTCGCGCCAGAGCTGGAATTGCGCTTCGATCAGGGCTGCCGGATGGGCAGCAATCCCGCGAGCCAGCGCCATGAATGTATCCGTCAGGTTCAACGGATCGGCCGGAGCATTGCCCCTTTCCATCTGGCGGTTGACGAATTCCGCCAAGAGTTGTTGCGACTGGACCGCAACCCGCATCATGTTACGGACGAACTCGGCGCCGTCGCCGATCGCGTAGGCGTTGTCGGGAGTCGTGTCGTTCGCAAGGGTACGAGGGGACACGCTGTCTTTTCGCGTCGTTTTTGTCGCTTTCTGTTCTGTTTTTTTCATTTGCGTGATTTACTACCCCAATCGACTCTAGATGGCGCGCGCGTGTGCGCTGCAGCAATGTAAGTGTTGCCCGTAACATTGTGCAAGTTTGTCACAAGATTTCATGTGGTTGCGTGGCTCGAAATGCTTGGATCGCGTCGGAGGGCCCTGTATATGGGGTGTGCTGGCCGGCGCAGCGCAGGCGCGGCTGAGGAGTGTTCCATGATGCTAGGCTTTCCCGCCACGAAGAAGGGTATCTTGCGTTTTGCCGCTGCATTCGCCATCGCGATGAGCGCAAGCGCTTGTTCCAGCTTGCCTAGCGTGCCTGATGTGCCGGATTGGGTTGATCCGACAACCTGGTTTGGCGATGATTCGTCGACGGCCGCGAACGACAACGGCCAGACCCCGGATCTTGCGAATCTGCCGGACAAGCCGGCGGCGTCTTCCTCGGCCGATCAGCAACAAGTCGCCGAGTCGCTCGCCGCCGATCGCAGCAACGCCAAATACAGCTCCGACGCTCTGCGCGGCGGCACCGAGTCCGCGGCGGCCCCTCCGCCGGATGTCGCGCCCTCGCAGGTCGTTTCTAACTCGGAAGTGCTGCCGGCGACCGAAAGCGGATCCACCAGCCACGAGCAGACTCGCACCGCGCAGGTCGATCAATCCGTGGCTCAGGCACCTACCGGCGCTGCGATGCCTGGGACTTTGCCGTCTCCTGGCCCCGCAACGCGCGTCGCAAGTGTCGTTTCGCCGGCCGAGACCGCCAGTGTCCCCTCGCCTGAGCCGGTGCAATCTACCGCCATGCCTCCGCCGGGCGCAGAACCGGCAGTTCCGCCAACGCCGGCAGTTCCGCAGCAGGTCGCATCCATTGCGCCTTCCGACGCCGCTCTTGGCTTCAAGCCTTCCAACGCGCCGCCGCTTAACCCGTCGGTTTCGCAGTTCGTCGCGCCGACTATTCTGCAGCACTACCAGCAGACGGCGGCGAACGCTGGGCTTCCTTCTGCCGGCCCTGCGATGGCTGTCGCAAGCCCGTCCAGACTTCGCAAGCCCCGCGTTGCCGAAATGGGCGAGGGCGGGCCTGAAGCCATGACCGGCGCGGTCGTCGCCAATCTGGATGCCGTCCAGCCGACCACAAGCACACCGAGCGTCTATGCCAGTCCCCAGGGCCTGCCGGCGACGGCGGTCGTCTTTTTCCCGGGTGATTCGGTCTATCTAAATGCGGAAGCGCGCGCGCAGGTGCGTGCAGCCGTCGAGCAATTCAAGGCCAATGGCGAACAGGGCTTCATCCGTGTGGTCGGGCACGCCTCCAGCCGGACCGCGAATATGCCCGTGGAACGCCATCTGGAAGTCATTTTCCAGAAGTCACAGGAGCGCGCCGATGCTGTCGCTCAGGAAATCATCCGCGAGGGCGTTCCAACCAGTAAGGTGCTGGTGGAAGCCGTGGGCGACAGCCAACCCGTCTATTACGAGTCGATGCCGAAAGGCGAAGACGGCAACCGCCGGGCGGAGATCTTCCTGCAAGGTTGACGGCAACCGGCACGACGCATCCTGCTGAGACACGGCGAAGCAGGGCGTTAAAGCATGACAGGAACGCCCTGAAAGCCATTGACGCGGCGGACAAATTGCCGTGATGCTGCACCGCCAGCGAGAGTTGCTGGGCGCTTGAAGGTTCCGACTATGCAGAACGAATTCCACCGCATTAAGCGGTTGCCGCCGTACATTTTCGAGGAAGTAAACCGTCTTAAGGCGCACGCGCGCGCGGCCGGCGAGGACATCATCGACTTCGGCATGGGCAATCCGGACATGCCGACGCCCAAGCACATCGTCGACAAGCTGTGCGAAACGGCGCGCGACCCGAAGTCGAACCGCTATTCCGCCTCGCGCGGCATCAAGGGCCTGAGAAAGGCCATGGCCGGCTATTACCTGCGCCGCTTCGGCATCAAGCTCGATCCCGACACCGAAGTGATCGCGGCGCTCGGCTCCAAGGAAGGCTTCGCCAACCTCGCTGCGGCGATCACCGCGCCCGGCGATGTGGTGTTGGTGCCGAACCCGTCTTATCCCATCCATGCCTTCGGGTTCATCCTGGCGGGCGCCGCCATCCGCCATATTCCGGCGACGTCGCCCGAAGCCTATTTGAGCGAGATCGGGCGCGCCGCGCGCCATTCGGTGCCTTCGCCGCTGGCAATGGTGGTGAATTATCCCTCCAATCCGACCGCGCAGGTGGTGGACCTCGATTTCTTCAAAGAGGTCATCGCGTTCGCGAAGAAGCACGAGATGTGGGTGTTGTCGGACCTCGCTTATGCCGACATCTATTTCGACGACAAGCCGCCGCCGTCGATCCTGCAGGTCGAAGGCGCCAAGGACATCGCCATCGAGTTTCAGTCCTTGTCGAAGACCTTCGCCATGCCGGGGTGGCGCATGGGCTATGCCGCCGGCAACAAGCGGCTGATCGGGGCGCTGACGCGCATCAAATCCTATCTCGACTACGGCGCCTTCACGCCGGTTCAAGTCGCCGCCGCCGCGGCGCTGAACGGCCCGACGGATTGCATCGAGGAGATTCGCGCCATCTACAAGTCGCGCCGCGACGTGCTGGTGGACAGCATGGCGCGCGCCGGGTGGGAAGTTCCTTCGCCGCCCGCTTCGATGTTCGCCTGGGCGCCGGTTCCGAAACAATATCGCGAGCGCGGATCGATGGAATTCTCCAAGCAACTTCTCATCCATGCCAAGGTCGCGGTCTCGCCCGGCATCGGTTTCGGCGAATACGGCGAAGGCTATGTGCGCATCGCGCTGGTGGAAAACGAACATCGTATCCGCCAGGCTGCGCGCAACGTGAAAAAGTTTCTGTCGATGCGGATCAACGAGCCGGCTACGCTGGAAACCGCCAAATGAGCAGTCCGCTGAGGATCGCGATCGCAGGCTTAGGCACGGTCGGCGGCGGCGTGGTCAAAGCGTGGCTGGCGCACGGCAAGGCGCTGAACGATCGCGCGGGGCGCCGGCTCGAGATCGTCGCCGTGTGCGAGCGCGACGAAACGAAGAAGCTCAGCTTCGACTTCAAGAACTGGGTAAGCGATATTCACGCGCTCGCCAGGACCGACGCCGACGTTGTCGTCGAGCTGATCGGCGGCGAGAATGGGCCCGCGCTGTCGCTGGTCGAGGAAGCTCTAAAGGCGGGCAAGCATGTCGTGACCGCCAACAAGGCGATGATGGCCCGCCACGGCGGCAGGCTCGCCGCACTGGCGGAGGAGAAAGACCTCGCGCTCAAGTTCGAGGCGGCGGTCGCGGGCGGCATCCCCATCGTCAAGGCGCTGCGCGAGAGCCTGTTCGTCTACGGCGTGGTCGCCGTGCGCGGCATTCTCAACGGCACCTGCAATTACATTCTGACGCAGATGGAATCCACGGGCCGTCCGTTTGCCGACGTTCTCGAAGATGCGCAAAGGCTCGGCTATGCAGAAGCCGATCCCAGCTTGGATGTCGGTGGTGGCGACACGGCCCACAAGCTCGCACTGCTGGCGGGCCTGGCGTTCGGTGTAGCGCCCGATCTCGACACTATGCCCGTGCAAGGCATCGCCCACATCATGCCGGACGATATCGCGTTTGCGCGCGAGTTCGGTTACCGCATCAAGCTCCTGGGGATCGCAAAAAAAACGCCGCAAGGAATCGATCAACGCGTTCAGCCCGCCATGGTGGGCGCCGGCACGCCGCTCGGCGACGTGGACGGCGTCTTCAACGCAGTGGCGGCAGATACGGGCGCGGCGGGACAATTTTTTTTCGAAGGACGCGGAGCCGGCGAGGCACCGACTGCCAACGCCGTCATTGCCGATCTTGTCGATATTGCGCGCGGCAACATCGGACCTGTGTTCGGAATCCCCGCACGATCGCTGACCACGCTGGCACCTGCGCCGAGCGGCAGCGCATCGTCTGCATTCTATCTGCGTTTCCAGGTGCTGGATGTTCCTGGAGTGTTGGCGGAGATTGCGGGCCATCTGGCCAAGTGGCACATTTCGATCGAAAGCATGATTCAACGCGGACGCTCCCCGGGAGAGGCCGTGTCGATCGTCATGATCACGCACGAAACGACGCATGCGGCGGTCGATTGCGCATTGAAGACCATCGCCGCGTCCGACAAGGTCGTTTCGCCTCCCTGCATGATTCCGATGGAAGCGAGATAGCTCCGCTCCGATGGATCCGGGCGACTGCATATTTGGGATCTCGCGATCTTTTTCAGGGCGGCGCTGGGTAATTTCGAAGAGCGACGAGGACGCGGTCCGCGCTCTGGCCGCGGAGCATGACATTCCGCTCGTGCTAGCCCGCGTGCTGGTGGCGCGCGGCGTTTCGGCAAGCCAGGCGGCGGATTATCTGAACCCGACCCTGAAGCGGCTTCTTCCCGAACCCTTGACGCTCAAGGACATGGACAAGGCCGTCGCCCGCGTGTTGGCGGCTATCGTCAACGGCGAACGCATCGCCGTCTTCGGCGATTACGACGTGGACGGCTCTTGTTCGGCGGCCCTGCTGCACGATTTCCTGGCCTCGGTGGGCGCGCCGCCGCGCGTCTATATCCCCGACCGGCTGAGTGAAGGTTATGGGCCCAACGCGCGGGCCTTGTTGCAGTTGAAGGACGAAGGGGCGGGGCTTGTCGTCACCGTCGATTGCGGGGCGGGCGCGATGGATGCGCTGACAGCGGCGCGCCAAGCGGGCCTCGACGTGATCGTGCTGGATCATCATGCCGTCGAACGCGAACCGCCGGCCGCCGCGCACGTCAATCCCAACCGGCACGGTGATTCATCCGGCCTTGGGCATGTCTGCGCGGCGGGGATCGTGTTTCTGTTTCTGGTCGCCTTGAACCGCGCGCTGCGGGATGCAGGACGCTATTCGAGCACGGCCGAGCCCGATCTGCGCGAATATCTCGATCTCGTCGGCCTGGCGACGGTTTGCGACGTCGTGCCGCTCATCGGAGTCAATCGCGCGTTCGTACAAGCGGGACTGGCCAAGCTCGCGAAACTGGAGCGGCCGGGCCTTGCCGCCTTGGCGGCCATTGCGGGCGTCGCTCCGCCTTTCACGCCGTATCATCTGGGATTTGTCCTTGGGCCGCGGATCAACGCGGGCGGGCGCGTCGGACGCTGCGGCCTCGGCGTCGATCTGCTGACGGCGACGGGTCCCAAGGCCGAGGAATTTGCCGCGGCCCTCGACACCCACAATCGCGAGCGGCAGGCCATCGAGAAGCTCATCCTGGACGAAGCGATGGCGCAGGCGGCGACGCAGGACAATCGGCCGTTCCTGTTCCTCGTGGGCGAGGGCTGGCATCCCGGCGTCGTCGGGATTGTGGCCGGCCGGCTCAAGGAACGCTTTGGCAAGGCGGCCTTCGTAGCGGGGTTTGAAGGCGGTCTCGGGCGCGGCTCGGCGCGCTCGATTGCCGGGGTGGACATCGGGGCCATCGTTCGCGCCGCGCGCGAAGCCGGCGCGCTGGACGCCGGCGGCGGGCACGCGATGGCGGCCGGTTTTTCGCTGCGCCCCGAACAGACCGATTCGTTCCGCGCCTTTCTCACGGCAGAGTTTGCCAAACGCGCTGATATTTCGGCCCTGGTGGCGACCCTGGCGCTCGATGCCGTCATTTCGCCGGCCGGGGCGACGGCTTCTCTGGTACGCGACATCGCCCGTGCCGGTCCCTTCGGCGCCGGCAACCCGGAACCAGTCCTCGCCGTGCCCGATGCGCAGGTCGTTTTTGCCGACGTGGTGGGCAAGGACCATGTGCGGCTCAGGCTGGCTGGGAGCGACGGGGCGCGGCTCGATGCCATCGCTTTTAGGGCCGCGGACAGGGATTTGGGCCGGGCGCTGCTGGGCGCGCGCGGCAAGCGGATCCATGCGGCGGGTCGGCTGCGCGCCGAGGAATGGAACGGGTGCGCGCGGGTTCAGCTTCACCTGGAAGATGCCGCGCCGGCTGGCGTCTGACGGCGCTTGCCAAGGCCGTTTTGGAGCCTTATAGCCGCGTCCTCCCGGGCGGCGCGCTGGCGCCGGGCGGGTGCGTGCGCCCTTCGTCTATCGGTTAGGACTCAAGATTTTCAATCTTGCAAGAGGAGTTCGACTCTCCTAGGGCGCACCAGGATCCGCCCCGTGCCGGCATTCAAGTTATTGTATTTATTGCATTATCTGCAAGATTTTGGGAGGCGATACCAAAACTCGTGCTGCCCGCAACTGCGTACAGCACAACCCTGACCGCAAAGCGACTTTTTGAGAAATTTCATTTGGCTGCGTTGGGTGGTATCAGTTGCCCGGCGCAATCTTGCGTGTCTCTCGTTCGTGCAGAGGAATTGTTTCCGGTCCGCGACAAGCGGTCGGGTTTCGAGCCAGTTGATGAAAGAGGTTTATGTCCAATTCTACCGATAAATCCGATTCCGCCCGCCGCCGTGCGCAGAACCATTTTACCGCGTCTGAGCAGCGCGACACTTTGGTGCGCCGGGAGATCGAAAAGGAACGCGCAGCCAGCAACGCAAAGATCGTAAAGCTGCGGGCCTTGCGCCTTGCCAAGGAAGCGGCCGACGAGGCTGAAGCTGAAAAACTCGCGGCTGAAAAAAAACTGGAAAAGGGCGCAAAAGCCCAAGGCAGACAAACGCCTCGCAAGAAACCATCACCGACCGCCTGAGCGGCGATTATTGTGCTTTGGCGAATAGGCGCCTATACAGAGGCACGCGACGGCGTCCCGTCAGATGAGCGCAACTGTTGTTTGAATCCCTGCCCGCAAAACTGCGCGCCTGGACCGGACATCCTCCTGATATCAGCGCCCTTTCGCGTCCGCTGGGCATGTTGCCCATGCGGAACCCGATGACTAAGGACCAATCGATGACCATCGGAACAGTGAAGTTCTTCAATACCTCCAAGGGTTTCGGATTCATCACGCCGGAAGACGGCGGCAAGGACGTGTACGTTCATGCCTCGGCTGTCGAAGCGGCGGGACTGCATAGCCTGGCCGAAGGACAACGCGTGTCGTTCGACATTCAGCCGGATGCCCGCGGTTCAAAGGCGGCCAATCTGAAGGCTCTTTGATTCGAATTCCACGATCAGGTGGTCGGTCGGCGGATTCACTTCCGCCGGCCTTCTAAGGCGATGCCCCGATCCGCAGTTTTGTCCCGTCGGGCGGCGGCGCCTTTCGCCCGTCTATGCGCTGACGCTATGGACGGCTTCGGGCGGCAGGCTCATTCAGGCCCTCCCGATAACGCGCATCAAGCACATGGACGCCAAGCTTGGCTTGGCTAGTATGCCGCCAGATTCGCACCCTGTGATAGGAGCACCCATGCCCCGCCTCGACGAAGAAGACGACGACAAGAAGCAGATCGATCTGCCCGAACCGCAGTCCTCGCAAGTGCAGAAGGCTCTGTTCAAGTCGCGCACCGTGCTGATCTTCGGCGAAATCGACATGAAGATGGCCGAACGGGTCAGCGGCCAGCTCCTGGCCCTTGCGTCCGAGGGCGACGATGACATCCGCGTCATCGTCAATTCGCCGGGCGGCCATGTGGAATCCGGCGATACCATCCACGACATGATCCGTTTCGTCGGCCCGCGGGTGAAGATGATCGGCACCGGCTGGGTAGCGAGCGCCGGCGCGCACATCTATCTGGGCGCGGTCAAGGAAAACCGCTTTTGCCTGCCCAATACACGCTTCCTGCTGCACCAGCCGTTGGGCGGCGTGCGCGGCCAGGCCTCCGATATTTCCATCGAGGCCGAAGAGATCCTCAAAATGCGCGAGCGGCTGAACCGCATCATCGCGCGCGAAACCGGCCAACCCTTTGAAAAGGTGGTGGCCGATACGGAGCGCAACTTCTGGATAGGCGCGGAGGAAGCAATAGCCTACGGGCTGGTCTCCAAGATCGTCGCGAACGCGAGCGAGGTGTGACATCGGAAACCAGAAAACGGAAATCGGAAATCAGAAGTCAGAGGAACATGCCTCCAATCCTGATTTCCGATTTCTGGATTCCGACTTCTGACTTCTGGCGGACATGACAGAACGTAATCTCACAACTTCTCCGCTCCGTCCGCCTTGGTGGCGCGGGGCGGTCGTCTATCAGGTCTATGTCCGCAGCTTCTGCGACGGCAATGGCGACGGACAGGGCGACTTCGCCGGTCTGATCTCCAAGCTCGACTATATCGCCAAGCTGGGCGTCGATGCGATCTGGCTGTCGCCGATCCATCCTTCGCCCAATCGCGACTGGGGTTATGACGTCTCGGACTATGAAAACGTCCATCCCGATTACGGACGGCTTGCCGATTTCGACGCGCTGCTCGAAGCCGCTCATGCCCGAGGCCTGAAGATCATCATCGACGAGGTGCTGTGCCACACCTCGGATGAGCACGCTTGGTTTGCCGATAGTTTGAACAAGGGTGCGAAATCCGATTGGTACGTTTGGGCCGATCCGAAACCGGACGGCACCGCGCCGAACAACTGGTTGTCGGCGTTCGGTGGACCGGCTTGGTCCTATCAGCCGGCGCGCCGCCAGCATTACCACCACAAGTTTCTGCGCCAGCAGCCCAAACTGAACTGGCACAATCCGGAGGCGAAAGCGGCGGCGCTCGCGGTTCTGGACTTCTGGCTGCAGCGCGGAGCGGACGGTTTTCGACTGGACGTCGCGAACGCTTACCTTCACGACGAGACCCTCGCCGACAACGAGCCTGTTCCGCTCACCGAACGCACGCCAGCGATCTGGGCGGATGCGGCGAAGCTGCAGCGTCATTTCCACGACAGCAACCTGCCGGAAAATATCGCTTGCCTGATCGATATCCGCCGTACCGTGGAGCGTCACGCCGATCGTTTCGTCTTCGGCGAATTCTCCGAAGGCTTCGAGCGCTCGGGCGCCTATGCCGCGCCGGACGAGGGGCTGCACGCCGGATACACATTCTTCATGCTGCGCGCGAACAAGCTGTCGCCGGATTTCGTCAAGGACAATTACGCGCTGCTGGCGCTCCATCCGCGCCACTGGCCCTGCGTTTCCTTCTCCAACCACGACATCGTGCGCACGGTGACGCGCTTCGGCGGCGGGCCGGAAGGCGATCCAGCCTTGGCGAAACTGATGCTGGCGCTGCTGTTTTCGATCAAAGGCACGGTGTTGCTGTACCAGGGCGAGGAGTTGGGCCTTCCGGAAGTGGATCTTCGCCGCGACCAACTCAAGGACCCGGTCGGCGATCTTTATTATCCCTTGTTCAAAGGACGCGACGGATGCCGCACGCCGATGCCTTGGAACGCAAAGGCGCCGAACCTGGGCTTCACCACGGGCATGCCATGGCTTCCGCCCGGAAAAGCGCATCGCGCGCTCGCCGTGTCAGAGCAGGAGAACGACGCGGCATCGGCTCTCAACCATGCCAGGCGGCTCTTGTCGGCGCGCAAACAGTGCGCGGCGCTGCGCCTGGGCGAAATGGAATTCGTGGACGCGCCCGCGCCCGTCCTGGCTTTCGTGCGCGCGCGCGAAAACGAACGCGTGCTGTGCGTCTTCAATATGAGCCGCGAGAAAGCCGAATTCCGCGACAACCTGCTTTGCGGCGCGGCGGCCATGGCGCTCGGATGCGGCGAGACGACGGCATCGGACGGAACGCTAAGCCTTGCTCCCTTGTCCGCCTGGTTTGCGCGTCTGTGAAGCCTCGAAGGCTTTGAGCGCGGCTTCGATCGGCAGCAGCACGCATTTCTGCCGGCTCGGATAGCGGGCGACATCGCTCAAGTTGGCATAAGGCGCGAACGGCTCAGCCGGCGGTTTGCGGCTCTCGAGCATGTCCGCAACCTCCGCCTTGAGCCTCACAAGGTCATCATAGGTGCGGCCGGGCAGGGCGGCTCCCAGGATGGAAGCTGAGGCCTGCGCCAACACGCACGCTCTGGTGTCGTGGGCCATGGCCGCGATGCGACCGGTTTTGATGTGCAAGTCGACGGTCGAACGGTCGCCGCACGCCGGATTGTATTCGCTATGCGTGCCGTGCGGTTCGGTCAAACGGCCCGCGCCTTTTGCCTCGGCGGCCAGCCGCAGGACGTCCTTGCTGTAAAGCAGATCGCTCATGGTCTCCTGCTTTGCACTCGTGTCGCCCTCAAGACGGTCGCGCCGATCCCTCCTTGTGAGCTTGTTGGGTTCTTAGGCGCGTTTCACGTCGCGCGGCAAGCGCATGCGCGCGCGCAACCCGCCTTTGGGGCGATCTTCCAGAATGACTTCGCCGCCGTGGCTTTCGGCGATGGCCTTGACCAGGGTCAACCCGAGGCCCGATCCGCCGGTGTCCGCATTGCGCGAACCTTCTAGGCGGACGAAAGGTTCGAACACGCGGACGCGGTCCTTTTCGGGAATGCCGGGACCGTCATCCTCGACCACGATCTCGTAAGTCTCGGATGTTTCGCGGAGCGCCACCTCGGCCTTCTTGCCATAGGCCACTGCGTTCTCGATCAGATTGCGGACGGCGCGGCGGATCTCGTTCGAGCGGCAGTACAACGGCGCCGGCTCGTGACCCGCCCAGGTTACCGGTTCGCCCAGGTCGTCGAGGTCAGCGCACAGGCTTTCCACCAAAGCCGCCAGATCGACTTGACGACCGGCTTCGCCACCCGCGCCGCGCGACGCCGACAGGACCGCTTCCGTCAAGTCCTGCAACTCGTCGAGATTCTTTTGCAGCCGTTCGCGCAGTTCCGGGTCTTCGACGAATTCGATATTGATGCGCATGGCCGTGATCGGGGTACGCAGATCGTGCCCCACGGCGGACAGGAGATGGCGCTGGCTTTCGAGGGTGCGCGTCACTTGGTCCGTCATTGCATTGAAGGCGACGGCGGCGTTGCGGACGTCGTCAGGCCCGACCTCCGGCACATGCGGAGCCGCTCCGCCGCGCGCCACGACGGACGCGGCATCCGCAAGCTCGGACAACGGACGCGCCACCCGCCGAGCGATATAGGCCGCTGCAGCCGAGGCGACGACAATGGCGACGATGGCGGCCAGCAAAATCTCGGCCGGCCAGGGCGGCTTCGGAGGCCGGAAGAATGTCGCCACGAGTTGCGTGTTGCGCACCACCGGCATCGTTATCTCGATCGCCATCTGTCCGGGCGGGGGATGATGATAATGTTCGCGGTCCATGTCGTCGGCCGGAGTCGCTTCGCGAAAGCGGACCGCCACAGGAGAATTCGCCGATTTGGCCGGAAGCATCGCTTTCAGCCTTGCCGCCAACTTTGCTTCCTCGGCGTTCATCGGCTGGGCAACGTTCTTGCCATTGCGGATTTGGAAATGCCAGACGTTGCTGGCGAGCGCATAGGTCGCCGCCGCGCGCGCCTTCGGAGGAATGGAACTCATCAGCGTAGCGACGGAAGCCGCGCGGTCGAGGACGCGCTCGGTGAGCGCGCTTTCGTTGAGCCGCGCGCTGCCCAACTCGAACCACAGCGCTACGGCGGCGTTGGACAGGAAGACCGCCACGGATGTGACGATGACGAGCTGCATGCCCAACGTACGCGGCCACAACTTCATTCCGTCACCGGGTCCATAGCAAAGATATAGCCACCGCCCCAGACGGTCTTTATGTAGCGCGGATTCTTGGGATCCGGTTCGATCTTCTTGCGCAGACGGCTGATGTGATTATCGATCGAGCGATCGAAAAGATCGGCGTCACGGCCCTTGGTGAGGTCGAGCAACTGATTGCGCGTCAAGGCGATCTTGGGCCGTTCGAGCAGCGCGCTGAGAAGCCGAAACTCGCCGCTGGACAGCGGCATCGCCACGTCGTCTTGTCCGATCAACTCACGTTGACCGGTGTCGAGCGTCCAATCGCCAAAGCGGATGCGCGCGGCGGCCGGTGGTTTCTGGCGCGGCGGCAGCGCCTGCGTGCGGCGCAGGACTGCCGCGATGCGCGCAATCAACTCGCGCGGACTGAAGGGCTTTGGAATGTAGTCGTCGGCTCCCATTTCCAGACCGATGATACGGTCGACCTCCTCGCCCCGCGCGGTGAGCAGGATCACCGGCGTCTGCGAGTTCTCGCGGATCGACCGGCAAAGGCTCAATCCGTCTTCGCCCGGCATCATGATGTCGAGCACGACCAGATCGATGGCCGAGGCCTTCATGACCTTACGCGCGACGGACGCGTCCGCGGCGGTGGTGGCGCGGTAGCCGTGCTCGCGCAGGTACCTGCCAAGCGGTTCGCGGATGTCGCGAGCATCCTCGACCACAAGGATATGCGGCTTCGATTCGTCCTTGGACATGGCGGGAAATTCTAGCATGGCCCACTGTGCGGCGTCCGTTCCGGCGTCGCAAACCTCCAATTGCCGCAAAGTTTGTCAAATGGACTACCCCGTAGAAACTTTGCGAAGACTGAATTTTGTTCTGGTAAAGTTCTGATACAGCCGGAGGTTTAGTTGGCAGGCGCAGATTTGATGGAGAGTCTTTCATGAAAACGAGACTGAAGATCGCCCTGCTTTTTGGGGCCGTGTCCATCGTTGCAGGCGCGGGCCTTGCTTTGGCGCAGATGGAGGGTCCGCAGCCGCCGGACGGACCGATGCAAGGGCTCATGCGCAGCCACGGCCGCCTGGCCGACCGGCTTCTGCGCGAATTCGATATCAATCACGACGGCAAGGTCAGCCATGACGAGATGAACAGGACGATCGGGGCGCGCTTCGCGGCTGCCACCCATCATGCGCCCGCCATGACGCTGGACCAGTTTTCCGCCCTCCGCCAAGGCGAGTTCCGCCAGCATACTCTGGAGATGTTCCGTCGCATCGACTGGAACGGTGACGGCAGGCTTTCGCTGGAAGATTACGCCGCCCCGCAGCGGGCGCGGTTCATGATGATGGACAAGGACGGCAGCGGGACCGTGTCATGTGCGCCCGCCATGCAGGCGGATTATCGCCCCGTCCGCAAACCGCCGCAGGACAAAGGCGATAGGCGGCATGAACGCGCACAGTTCGGTTCGCGGGGCAATTTCGGGCTGGCCGGCTTCTGCTTCGACAACGATCTGAACAAGGACGGCAAGGTCACGCGCGCGGAGTTCGACATTGCCGTGGGCAAACGTTTCGCGCTCGCCACCAATGGCGCGGCGACGATGAATGCGAATCAGTTCGCAAACGACCTCGATCGGCGCTACCGCGACAGCATCGCCAGGACGTTCAAGCGCCTGGACAAGGACGGCGACGGTAAGCTCACGCTGGTCGAATTCGCCGCGAGGGAATTGAGACTGTTCGCGCGCTTGGACAAGAACAAGGATGGTGTGATTACGGCAGACGAGATGAGATCAAAATTCCGCGCAAAGGGTGACCGCGTCAGCGAATCCAGACCCGAGCCGGAATATTATTAGGACCGCGTGCGCAGCCGTTCCGTCATCTGCGCAAGGATGGAGACGGCGGCCTCCGCTAGACGTTTAGCGCCGATCGCAAGGCCCACGGGATCGTGGATGCGCGCCAAGCGCGTCGTCGGTGAGCCGTGGGCCTTGAGGCGTGCGAGCCGGGCGGCATGGGCCGGGCCGGGGCCGGTCAACTCCATGAAAAACCCCCAAAAAAGTGGGGAAAATCAAAGCTCAACCCCGGATTGAAGATTTACGACAACTCCGCGACACTTTGACTTCACCTTAGAACCCAACTGTGTTAACCTTATTTTTACCATTATGAGTTTGGGGACGGGGATGGATACCAGCGTTATGGCTCCTCCGACAGGGGATGCCGCACAAGAGATCATCGGTCAAGTCAAGTGGTTCGATCTCGCCAAGGGATACGGTTTCATCAAGCCAGTGAGCGGCGCGCAAGGGGATATTCTCTTACACCAGACCTGCGTCCGCCAATCGGGCTTCAAGGCGGCCTATGAAGGCGCGCGTGTCGTCTGCGAAGCGGTCCAAGGCCCGAAAGGGCTGCAGGCCCGCAGGTTGATCTCGCTCGACAATTCGACGGCCCAGCCGAGCGAGGCAGGGCAGCAGCGCACCGCACGCTACACCGCCGAGCCGCGCGGCCCCGCCTTCGATGCAACCGTCAAATGGTTCAACCGCGGCAAGGGCTATGGCTTTGTTTCGCGCGGACCGGATACGCCGGATGTTTTCGTCCACATGGAAACGCTCCGGCGCAGCGGCATCCGCGAACTGCGACAGGGCCAACGGGTGCGCGTGCGCGCAGGTGACGGGCCGAAAGGCGAGCTGGCGGCGGAAATCGCGGTGCTGGACGCCTGAAGGCGGGCTTGTTCGTTCAAGCGCCGCTTTGCCATTAGCAAAGCCGGCGGTAGAGTGGGGCATGCGCGCGCTTTTCGCCGTCCTTGCCGCCTGTCTGTTGCTTGCCGCGTGTTCGCAGGGCGAACCGCAGAGCGGGCTGCCTACCACAAAAGTCGTGATCGATACGCACGATGGGCCGGTTGCGTTCAATGTCGAAGTCGCGGCCGACAGCGCCTCTAAGGAAAAAGGGCTGATGTACCGCACCACGCTGGCGGCGGATGCCGGCATGCTTTTCGATTTCCATCAGCCTAGTTTTGTCGTTTTCTGGATGGAAAACACGCCGCTTTCGCTCGATATGCTGTTTATTCGGGCGGACGGAACCGTTTCCACGATTGCCGCCGACACGGTTCCCTATTCCGAGGACAAGATCCCTGCCAGCGAGCCAGTGCGCGCCGTATTGGAGATCAATGGCGGGCGCGCCATGGCGCTGGGCATCCAGCCCGGGGACAAGGTCCATGCGGCGATTTTCGGCAACGGTCCGTAGGTGCTTAACGGTTTGATGATCCGGGACGGGTTGAAGACACGCCTTACTTTCGTGTACGGGCTTATCCGAGGGTTGGAACGGCTCTCGCGGGGCGTGGCGCAGCCTGGTAGCGCATCTGCTTTGGGAGCAGAGGGTCGGAGGTTCAAATCCTCTCGCCCCGACCAATTAAATCAAATGGTTACGAGCATCCCAAACCGGCTCGTAACCCATGGTGGACGGCTTTAGGTACGGCATAGGTACGGAAGGCCAGAAAATCGGCCTGGGGCAACATCCGGTGCAACAGATGCCTCATTTCGCTTGCCGTGGCCTGCACGCTGGCACCGGTGAAGACGGCCTTATCGGCTTCAGCGCACCTCTGAAAAGCGATATTGTTCCAGATTACGCACTGAAGGAGACGGCGATGACTCGACCTCGATGGCTGCGTGCCCCGATCAGCACCATGACGGTAGCTTGTGTCGCAGTGGTTCTGACGGCTGCGAGCGCTTTGGCCGCTCCTGCCAGTGCCGTAAGACCCAGTCTACCGGTGCAGAAGGTATTTCCGCCCAGCTACAGCCTGTCCTTCCAGCTCACCTGTGGCGCGTACATGGCGCCCAATTCAGTTATATTTTATGTCGCATTGGTGAATAAGGGTCCGGGAACGGTTCCGGCCGGCACCAAGGTCCATTGGAGCATGAGCATTCAGCCGGGGCCGCGCGATGGCGACTACACGTTTGCATCTCCCTTGGCGCCCAACGATCATGTGTGGATGCTCGGAGCGCTTCCGATCACTTACAAGAGCGGCCCGTGCATGGTCACCGTCCTCTAGAGAACGTGTTGCTGTAGTCTCAATGCGACTTCCGCGTCGTGCGCATGTCCCGTCCCAGTCGGCAGGCGGCGTCGCCGCGATGTCAAGTAGATTGGAAATCTTGTCGGCCAGCTTCACGAGCCTCGCTTTAGAGCGCTGAAGGATAGCGAAGCGCAAATGCCTCGCGTGGCGCCAGGACAGACGCCACGCTGCACTGGCATACAGCGAGCCTTACCTATCACGGGGGAAGCGGCTGCGGGTTCAGCCGGTTCGGGCCCAAGCCGCTGTGCGCGCAAGCGAGCGCCGCCTGGTTGAGTTGACCCGTCCGCGTGCGTTCCGACGTGTGTTTATCGATGGCCGTTGTGTGCGCCGCCAAACAGGGATCGGGCGGCTCGGACACTGTGTTGTGCATCGTGGCCTTCATAGAGTGTTCTCCCGGCGGCTCCGGCTGCGGATTGAGCGCCGAGGCCGAACCCACCCAAGCTAATGTCGCGACGCAGAAAAGTGCTGATAGCGTGATGTCCGTCTTGCGCATGAATGTCTCCTCTCCAGTTTTGTCCTGATGCTCCGCGCGGGAAGCCGCGGCATGATTTTCACCGACATTCCCCAAATGGACCTGGATAGGAGCGGATCATAACGTTTTTCGGAGGCGCGCTAAAGCTGATATGCGTGACGCTCAGCGCTGGCGGCGCAGCCACTTTGGGAACGATGAGCCCAGATAAGGCTTCTTACGATGAGGCCACCTTGTCGGCGAGGCCGAGTTGGTCGAGCACGAGCGCCAACTGCTGATAGATCGGTGCCGGCGCGATGGCCTTGGGTGGCAAATGCCCCTCGCCAGCGGCAGCCTGCGCGAGCCGGACCAAGACTGCCGGGATTGCGGCCTCGGGGATGCCATGCACCTTCGCGCCGCGATAGTTGCTCAGGATCGCCTGAACGGCCTTGGGCAATCGGTTGTGATCGATGCCACCATTCGCCGTCAGGTAGGGCAACTTCCACGTGCTCGGCCGGTTAGCATCCTCAACGTAGGCAAAACATTGGACCGGCAATTTATATTTCGGGTGGAGAATGGTGCCAGCTTGCGGGGCAGATTCGGGGGCGACCGCGGCGTTCGTGACAATGTGAATGTCAATCGCGGGCGCATCGCACGGCCGGTAAATCCCATGGACGCTGAGCCACCAAAGCCCAAGGGGCGGCGTTGGCGTCGTCAGGTCGAGTAAGAGGCGGTCGGCGAGGCCACCGCCCGCGATGTCCGCGGCATAGATGAATCTGCCATCGGTCGCGGCAACGCATCGGATTTTCTGCTCGTCGGCGTAGCGCCGCGCCTGGGCGACGGCATCATCAAGCGCCTTCCGGCCGGGCAGGATAGCGCCTGGCCGCTTGACCTCCATGACGAGATATTTCGCGGCGTTCCGGCTCACCACGATGTCAGCGTAGCCGACCTGATACATCAGGTCGCCTTTATCCCAATCGAGCACCTGCGTGAACAAGTCCTCGATGATCGCTTCAGCGACCTTCTCGGCTTCGTTGCCGTGTCTCAAGCGATCGGTGTGGACGGATCGAAAGGCTGGCCAAGCTTCCGTGATCCGCTCGGCGCAGCGCCGGTATGAGGCGAGTTGGTGGACTTCTTCGTTTTCCATGCCTCTTCCCGCACCTCACCGATCCGGACCCGTGGCACCGAAGTATAGCAGAACTTGAGAGAGTGATTGGCGCATCCGCCGCCGGGGGACTTAAAAGCAAAGGCTCGGCGTTGCGGCCGGGCCTTCCGTTAAAGCACGTCGATTGCTGCGAAGCATTCGGGCGGGATCAGGTCGCAAAAGAGATCACCCCCCGAGAGCGTTGCCTTTCTTCTGCATTTTGACGGCGTGAAAGTTTGCCTCCCCAAGCGGAACACGGCCCCACCCGTCAGGGAATCCGATGCCCCCTAAGGTGACGCGACCTAAAATAGGGATTCATTACGTATCGGCTGAGGGAACGAGCGCTGCGCAGCTCTTGAGTTCTGCCGTGACGGCGCGGTCCACAGCTGAGAGCGTGTCGCCTACGAAGGATCGCCTTAACTCGTTTTCGGCCGCGTCCATATTGTGAATTACGTCGTATTTCCTGTAGGCCTCGGCTTCCAGCCTCCTCATGAAATTAGCTTGGTGCGAAGTGGCTATCTTCTTGAACAGATCGTGCTCGACGGGAACCCCAATTTCAAGGAGCCGCGCTTCCAATGAGAGGTCAATGCCGTCCTTCACGATGTCCTTCCAGATGCCGATAGATTTGCGAGCGACGTTTAAGCCGTCTCCGCATTTGCTATTCGTACCAGTCGGAAGGAATTTCCGCGCAGCCCAATAGCGCGCACCAGCTTCAACCGTCAGGCTAGTGAACGTGGGAAGGTCTGTTCCCAGTTCGGTGTTCTCACGGATTCGCGCCAAGGATAGGCCATATTCTGAGACAGCCGCCGGTGTGGTCGCAGCTTTCGTATCGGGCGGCCGAACCAAGATCAACGCACCGGTAACGACCAAAGAGCCAAGGATAATTGCCGCAGGCACATATAGCCGCTCGATCATTTTCCCCTCCATTTCTCGTTTAGATTGTCAGCTTCACCCTTTTGCTCGCCCGCCTCAAGGAGCCGGCCTCTGATACCCCCTCTTATGAGGGGGCCCGGCCGGCGCGGCGGGCCTTCCCTCTCATACGGCACCCCGTCAGGAGCGCCTTACGTTCGCCCCCGCGCCCTCCTTGAAAGGTCGCTTAGCGGGCGAGGCGCGTGCTTTTGCGCGTGGTTTCCCCCCGACTAATTGAGCCTCGCGCTCGGCGGCAAATTGTCGGGACTATAGCCAAGCCGCTCAAGAACTAGGTATGAGCAGACCAGGGCGGTGTCGATTGTCTTAACCAGCGCTTCAAGATGGGCTTTCGTCTCGCACCAGCCATCGAGCATGTCCGGTGTCAGGCCCTCCCTATTGAGATTTGAGAGAAGGTCACTCAGACCGGCCGGATCACGCTGTAATGCGACAGTGGCCATTCTGACTCTGGGGAGAAACGTCAGGCCCCAGTCTTCGTTTGTCCAATTGAATTGCGCCGGCACCGCCTCGAAAGTGATGGCGTCCCGCTCGGCTTGCGTAGCGGGATCATGCACGCGTGCTTTCTTGCTTGTTTTCGACATATGTATCCTTTCCCGTTTCGATCAATCTGCCTGTTATGCAGCGCGTTGCAGCCGTAGCCGAGCGACGATTCCATCTTGCTGTTGCTGCGATAGGCTCGCGTCGGGATTGGCCATCCGCAACTGTTCGATTGTCATCCGCGTGGTGAGGATAAGAGCTACCCACCAAGGGCCCTCCGAAAGGTGACCCAATCCGGCGAATTCCTTGTGCAAACGCTGTACCGAGGCCGGCGCGGTGTGGAGCGTGTCCGGCGCAGCCATCCTTTTTGCGATAGTATATTCGACGGCGTAGGCGAGCAGTGCCTCCAGGCCATCCCACGTTGATGGAATGGCGGTTGTCAGTGCCCAGGCGGTGCGGATTTCGGCATCCGACGCTAGATCGTAGCGCTTTTTGTGGTCACGATATTTGGCTTTTTGGAGTGGCGTCCGCCGACCGTCCCGAGGGGGATATGCCTGTTCAAGATAGTTTTCTTCGTCAGTGCATTTCTGCAAATCGCAGAGCGCCTGCTGATGCGCGAGAATCGCACAATGGATCAGGTCCGACACGTTATCTTTCGGATTCCAGACGACTTTGCCCCGCTGTGTTCTGGGCTTTGTGCTCTTTCGTGAGTTCATGGCTTACTCCCTCCATGCGATTGACCGGCTTCCCCGGCAAGATGTTTTGTGATATCAACAAATCATGGTTTCAAGATTATTGCAACCAAAAAACCGGAAACGCGGACGCCCAGTCACCGGCATGGGAACGCCCGTTCAAGTGCGACTTCAAGATGGGCCGCTGGCCGCCGTTGACGATTGGCGCCGCACTCAGCCGGACCTGCCCGGCCGCCCCGAAGCGATACGCCGCCTATTGGAGCAAGCGCTTGCCGCGCGGCCGAAGGCGAAGAAGACGAAGTGATGCGCGGGTGTAGAGTCCCCCAGCCCGGCTAAACGCTGGCGCTTGGTCTTCCGCGTGGGTAGGCTTCCGCCCATGCAGTCCCAAATCCCGCCAAATCCTCAGACCATCGCTAGCCTTGTTTGCTTACTGCCAGCATTTCAGCGGCCTGCGGGACAGAGATGGGCAATCCCGCCTTATCTTCATTGGTCGTTGCTGATCGGCCACCAAGGCTAGTGTCCGCAAACAGCGCGGTCGCTAATCAGACCACCGCCGACTCGACCGTGGGGCTCGTCACAATGGCCGTTCTATGTGAATCTCCTCACGGCCGCGGGCGGCGGTCCCGCCCATGTTGGTCTGGAAAAAGGACACGACTATGAAACGTCTGTTGTTTTCCGCGCTCGCGATTGCAGCGACCGCAGCGTTCTCTGGAAATGCGCTTGCGGCGTCTTCGGTCGCTAATATGAATACGACGCTCTCGGCGATGCCGCGAGCTTTCAGAGGCGTGTGCCCGGCCGTTATAACCTTCACTGGCACGATCACAGTCAAAGGCACGTTTGACCCACAATACCCGGTTCAAATCGGTTATCAGTTCCTGCGCAGCGACAATGCAATCGGTCCGATATCCTATTACACGATTGCCGCGTCAGGGACACAAACGGTCAGCGATACCTGGACTTTGGGTGGAGCAGCGCTACCGAATTACAGCGGCTGGCAACAATTGAAAGCGTGGCCGACGGAACACCTGGGCTTTGGCTATTCCTTCAGCCCCAGGGCGAAGTTCACTGTCGTATGTCGCCGATAAGCAATACTGGTTTTGTACGATCAAACCGATCCTGGGCAGCCGACCTAGCGAGCTGCCCAGGATCCAGCGGCCACGGCTTCATCTGGGGCCGCTCTTACCCTCATTTTGAACTATATCGTGCGGTCTCGAAGCGCCTCACCTATCGGCGAACTGACGCAGCCTAAGACGATCCATCAGCAAGCATTGGCGTTCATTCGCTGGCGCTTGGCTTGTCCTTCGTCAGCTTTCGTATCGCTAACATTATTTCAAGCCAAACGGCCATTCCTTCGGCGTCGTCAGCCCGTTGCATTTCGACCACCTTGCCGGCGGCGACCTCGGCGGCTTTGTCGCCGTATTGCTTTATGAGCAGGTCTGAGGTTCAAGATGCAAATTTGCATCTTGATCGTTCAACCGCCGCCAAACGTCTATTTCTTCCATGCCGGGAGACTATCGAAAGCGAGCAACTTGAAACGCAGCGTCGCGCTTAGCTTCGATCTGCGCTTTGGCACGCAGCCAATGTTCAAGATCGTTGCCGATTGGGCAGCCCTCTTGCTGCCAAATCAGGTAGCTTCGAAGACGAATCTCTTCCTTCTGGGTCATTGGAATCTACTCCGGCCGGAAGCAACCACTGAATGGCTCGCCCGGACTCGGTGCTTATGGCAGTTCCACGCCGTATTTGATAGGAGAGATTTCCCCGGACCCTGGGGCCTAGTCCGGCCCGTGCAGACTCGCCAAAGCCGCCTACGGCTAGGAGCGCGGACGTAATCTCATGAGTCCCTAGGGGTTTCCCAGCGCGTGTGCGGGCGTCGAGTTTCCAGCGGCTGAGGTGGCCCTCCCGAGAACCTCCGGTTTTGATTTCAGCCACGCTGACGGAGGCACTATTTCCATTCGTCCTATGCTGGCAGTTCCTTGGAGTAGTGGCCACCGAGAGTCGGTCGGCAGCACGCTTTCATCAATTACGCGGTTGTTCACGAGCGCCCAGATTACGAAACCGGGAACCATTGCAGCGAAACCGGCGTAGTCGCTCTTATTGAGCATTCCGACAAATGACCCGTCGCGGTCCAATACCGGCGCGCCGCAGAAGCCGGCGTCAGTATCCAATTTGGCGACGTATAATCCGCGCTGCAAGTCGTTGACCGTTCCCGTTCTCTCGCTCGATATCCTGTCCGGCCAATTGGCGCCGTCGATCAAGGGAAACCCGTGTGCAACGACCGGCCCAGGTGACTGCATCGGCGGCGTTGGCGAAGTAAGATCGACTACTACTGCGTCGTTAAGCATCCCCGCTCGCTGATAAGATTCTAGAGGAAACTCGGCGGCCAACACGTCCATTACCTCGCCGCCACCATTTGAAATCAGGCTACAAATCGGAACGCGGCGCGTTCCGATGGTCGCCATGAGTGGAATCTTTATTGGCGTGTCGCCCGTGGGCCGTGGGTTTTTCACATCGAGTACCGCTACCCAGGAAGACCGATGTTCAAAATCAAAATGCAGGCCAATATCGGGCCAACATGCCACATGTCCGACCGTTACCAGCCAATGGGTTCCATCAATGCCCTTGGCGAGAAACCCAGTATTCACATGCGCCGGGAGAGCGTTGCCAAAAATTGCGGTGACAGGAAAAGCCACGCGTCCAGAGATTCTCGGTTGCATCCGGGCCTTTACTCCATGCTCAATAAGCGTTGTAAATCTTCACGTTGATTGTTGCCTGCCGCAACTGCATCCATCCATTTGTGTTTCGACAAGCAAATTTGATGCGTCCGCCCGCGGCGTTCGAACGAAAAATGCGCGTGAAGCTGAACGGGCATGCCAATGCACCATCAAGGTCGAATGCCTTCACAGAACCCAAGGTCGCAAATCCACCGCCAGTCGAATTTTCCAGCCATAACTCGAACTTTCCCGTCGCACCGCCCTGGCGCTGCACTGTTCCATCGATATTTACCTCGACGGTGCGGCCATAGAAGATGCTACCAGGCCAATAAATGTCGTTCGAATCAAATCCGCCCGGTGAGTAGAAGAAATAGCCAGTGACGTTTTCGTTAAGTTGGTGGCTGTTATCGCTTCCAGCGGCAAAATCTTCTGAAAAATAGATCGGCGCGGCCATCACGGCTTCGCCATCTATGCTATCGGCAGTTAGAGAGCGCGTTGTGATATGATCGGCGGTAAGGCCGTTGATGAATGCATTATTGATGTGTGCTCCGGTCATCCGGTTCTATCCCCTCGTTGCCAATGGGAGGCGGGGCCAGTTAGAAAGAGCGGGCCGGCTCCTTAACCGGCTCCAAGTCCATCCACCATGATCAGCTCGCCGCAAAACAATCATTTTCTTGGCGAGGTCAATGCCTGTCGCAATTTCCCATTTCGCGCGAGGTGCGTGTTTGCCAGTTCTTGGCAATTGATGAATCACGCCGCGCGTTCCTCCAAAATGTGCATCAGTTTGGCGATGCTCCGCTTAATTTCGCAATATGCGCCCTTCAACTCCATCGCCCCAAAACTCTCAGTGAAGTTGGTGTCGGTCCCGTTGATGATCGCCGCAAACGTTGTCGGCACTGCTCCGACCTTGCATAAACTCAATTCGACCAGGTCAATTTCGCGAATGGCCCGCACACGATACCCATCTATTTCAAGGAATTCGGCGCCCGTGACCTTATACCCAGGGCTCACTGAAGCCCGCTCACCGGACTGCACTCCTTCAAAAGTTGCTGCGCCGGCCGCCGTGTCAGACAACTGGGCGCGGAACGTCACTCCACGATCTTCGCTATGCAACTCAAGTGTGCCATCTGCAACTGTCGCAAGGGTCGTCGAACTATCATGATCAACGGAGAGTCGGACGTCGCCCTTCCTTTCAATAGATTTTGCGGCGCAGCCCGGCATGAAAATGTCGATTACCCCGTTCCACGGATGGGCTCGCATGAATTTAATGCCGATGCCTTCAATGCGGCGCGGAGGCTCGAAGTTCCAAGCCTTCCGCTCCCTACTGGCACCCGGATGCGTAAGGTGCAGGCCAGCGTTGATGACTGGGCCAAACTCAATCACGGCCGAAGTTCCTGTGGAATGTCCGACTTCGCGATGAACCCGTCGCGCGCCGCTCGGTGAAAATAATTGGCGAGGCGTGTGTCGTTGCGCTTCGGGTCGCCGATAAATGCCGGGAACATCGGACCAAGTTGCGACCAGGCGATGCCGTTTTCGTTGCAGGTCGTGGTGAACCTCGAATAAGCGAGGCTGGCGGCCTGAACGGCGGCTAGCGCGGCGCAAATATCAGCGATCAATCGCTTATGTTCCGGCCGAATCTGGTCACAAATCGTCGCGGACGCCTTCATGCGCTCGCTAAAGATTTGAGAATTGATCTCCCTCAGAGCGGCGTCGATTTCGTCAATGCTGCACGCCAGCTTGGCCTGCCGCTCGCGGTCGTGATCGAGCGACGGTCCTGCCCCCAATTCGATCGCGGCGCCTGCCACGAGTTTGGCGACGCGGTCTTGACGTTCTTGGCGATGATACTCGCCATCGCCTTTGAGCGCGTTGAAAATCGTGCGAGCAAGAGCGTCCGCTTCAGCGCTTAGTTCGGCTCGCGTCGTTTGCAGTTGCGCGAGCCGCTCAAGGAGCTTGGGATACTCCACCGATGCCGACGCGATGGTTGGCATCTCGAACGGTGTCGGCTCCAAGGACGGGCGCGCTTTTAGGGTTTTGAGCATGAGGCGGTTTATCTCCGATAACGACATTGTGCATTACGTTCACAAGAGCGCGTCCACTTAAAGATTTCGGTGGATGCCGTTGCCTTCGCGCTTTGCACGGCGGCGCAAGCGCTCTGCGACTGAACGTGGGCTCGCCGAACCGCCGACCGACGCCGCAACCAGAAGAAAGGCTCCGTTGATTGTCGGCGCTCTGTCGTTTTCAACCAGCCAAACCGCCTCTTGGATCAGCGACCGATCACGGATCACGTCTTCGAACTTAGCAATGCGGCCGCGAGGCTGTTGAAACAAAGCACGCGACGCGCGCTCCAATGCGGCGCGCTCGGTGGTGTTTTTGCTTGTGGCGGCAGCGCAATCGAGCGCGGCAGCCCAATCGTGGATAGATTGCAAATCGGTGATATGGCGCTCCGGGCACGTGACTCTGTCGCGCGCCATGGCCAGCCGCTGTTCAGAATCAACGAGGGCGCAGCGCTCAGGCATTCAATCCGTGGCGGCTTCGAGAATTCGTGCTGTTGTGCTCATGCGACGTGACTCCAGACCTCATTTCCCGCCCTTGTCGGCTGCTTCCCGGCGTTCGCGAAGAAAATCATTCACGGCGGCCTCGCAAAGCCCCGGGCCGCGGCGCGAAGATGCTGCAAACAAGGCGTATTGTGTTGCCGCCACCTTGTGCCGCTTGCCCGTGTCGAATTCGCCCCGAAACCGCCTCGCTAGTTCACCTAGTGTGATTTCTAAGACACAGGCGATTTCGACCAGTTCTGCGCCCGTTGCCGCCAGAGCGACCACGGCACGGCGCATAATGCGAAATTGGGCGGATTCATCGGGCAGCGACGTGAAAGCTTCCATCGCGCTGCAAAGCGAACCGAGCGGATACGTCTGACCGCGATTCTTTGTCCGCGATCCGTGGGGACGGCCGGCCCCCTCTCTCTTACCACCGCGCATGGATGCCTCCTTCGCTGCGAACTTCTGCAAGTTCTTGGTTTACATTGCGGTTTACACTCTTTGATTTCCCGTGCCGTCGCCCAGGAAAAAAATCTGCGCGTGCTAGCCCATGCGGTAGCGCCCCCCTAGAGTGATAGAGATTCGCATGGCCCCCTACCGTTCGGTCAGTCATAGCAGCGCACCCAATAGGGTCTGTCGTCTGCCACGGCAGACTCGGGACTGGCCTTCACCTCTTTGCCGGGAGCAAGTCGGCGCCTCTTCCGTGACCGGACACCGGACAACTGGACACCCCTTAGGGGTGTGTCCGCGTCCGTCCGGGTGATTTGTCCGCGGACATTTTGTCGATGTCCGGGCTTGTCCGGCATGTCCGTGAGGCTCATTTGATCCATACGCGCTCGCTCCAAATGCCAATGATTCCGCGCTGTTGCAGCGTTTCGCACGACCGGACAAATGCTTTGCGCTTCGCGTCCGGCTCATCGGATTTCGACACCGTTCCCGCATCGCAATATCGTCGCCATGCGGACACCTGAATTGTCCGGGTGTTTTGGGGGTAGTGTGGGCTTGGTGGCGCTGGTTCGCCGGCCTCGTCGAGCGCCTTGTGCAGAAGGTTTAGGGCGATGCCAGCCGCGCCCGTGATCTTCTTTCCGCGGGCTATCTCGACGCCATCGGCAGGGACCACGACGCAGGACGTGATCGGCTCGCCTTCATCATCGGAACCAAGGTCAACCACCTCTAGGCGGCTGGTGACAGTGTGGCCCTGCGGCCCATCCTTGGCGCATTCCACCTCTGCCACGATGTTGTCTGCAGCGTCGCGACTGACCTTGATTTGAACGTCTGCCGCCGCCGTCAGGCTCGAATGCCCGCGAGGCCGGGCATCGTTATGGCCGCAGTGATGAATCACAACCACCGCGCACGAGAAGGCGTCTTTGATGGCATCGGCAGCCGTGACATAGGCGGCCATGTCTTCATCAGAGGATTCGGAACCGCGAAGGCTGCGATTGAGGGTGTCAAGAGCGACGGCAACGGGCGTTGTCTCGCCAATTTGCGAACGAATGGCAGCGACTAGCTCGGCACAGTCCGCGACAAGATCGAGTGGCACAGTCACGAGGTAGGCCGGCACGTCGTCCGCCTCTTCTGTCATGAAGCGTTGCCGGAAGGCTTCAACCCGAGCCGTCATGCCCGCTTGTCCCTCGAAGGCGCAGTAAACAATCGCCCCCTGTTGGACGCGCAAGCCGCGATATTCCCAGCCGAGCGCAACGTGCATCAGCACGTCGAATGCCCAGAACGATTTGCCACACTTTGGCGGCCCCCAAACGACGCTAAGTCCGGTCAACGGAATAAGTGTGCCCACGAGATAGCGAGGCCGCGTTCCGAGTTGGATTTCATTGAAGGGAATAAGTTTGATCCTCGGCTCTTGAACTATGGCCCGTTCGCCCTCAATCGCGCGGATGATGCTCATACCGAGTATCCCGCGCGCAAAACGTCATTCCAATCCTTGAGCCCTGCCGGTGGTAGCCGGAGGATAACGCGTCGGGACTTGTGGCGAGCGACCGTCCTATCGGCAGCATTCCGGCCGGGCACGTCATCGTCAGCGAAGACATGCAGCTCGCGCACAGTGTCGGGGAACTCGACTTGATGCATCCGCGCGGCGCCGAGACAGCACCAAATAGGCACGTCCGCTAGCTTTATCGCGGCTAATCCAGTCTCGACACCTTCAGCAATGCCGAGCATGTCGCCAGCCTTGCCTAGCCGCACAGCGCCGGAGCCCATCACGCCAATCGTCTTCCGAGACACGGCAACGTCGGCTTTGCGGGGTTGACGCGGATCAAGAAACGTCAGTTGAACGGCGCACACTTCGCGAGTTGGGGAAAGCACCGCCGCGACCATCGCGGGGTACGGCTTGCCCCCGCACTGCGTAGCCGCAACAAACCGAAGCGACGGATTGTCCGGGCAGGCAATACCACGCGCCAGCAAATAGGCTTCCGCATGCGTTCCATTAATCGGCCTCGCCCGCTGCCATATCGAACGTGCCGCCACGATCTTCTTGCTGTCGGTCCCGTCCGTATCATCGCCAATCTTCGGCGTGCGCATCGGCATTGGGCGCGGAGTTCTCTTGCTGCAGCGGCTCCGCGGCTGCCATCCCGGCAGGCCGAGCGCAGCGCGGACGTGATCGCGGCATTCGAGCGGGTCGTCGCCGGCAAAACTGGACACCACGAAGCCCTCGGGCGCCTGCGGATCGACCAAGATGCTAAGGGAACGGTCGCGCGGCGAATGTCCTGGGCCGGGGGCTGACACACGGTTGCCGCGGGCATCGCCGCCGAGAGCACAAGCAATCGAATGGGCGTCCATCATGCCGCCTCTCTGGTCTCGGACGGCTCATCTACGTCACAAATGATCGCCATGAACTGCACACGTTCATCGTCCGCCGCGTTTCGCCAAGCGGTGACAAGCCGATCCAATCCTGTTTGCTTTTTTCGGCCCGTAGCGATGCGGTACGCCTCGCGCATCGACATCGCACCAGTCGCAAGGTCCGTTTCAAGATCGAGGCGGAGGCGCAGAACGGCCTTGGCCATGTAGACCATCCGCTCGGAAACGCCCATGAGCGCGGCCGCCTGCTTGACGGTCAACTGCACGTGTGCAGGCCCACCGTCGGCGTCTTGAACAAGATCGGATTGGACGTGAAGTTGTGCATCCATCATGGCGCGCCCTCGCAATCACTAGGACGGGCTCCGGCTAGGAGCGCGCGTGCCGCTTCAACGGCGCCGGGCTTTTCGGTTTCCTGCGGCATGGCCGCTCACGCCGCCCGCTCGTCGCGTTCAGCGATGCGCCGCTCGATAGCTGCAATTAGCTCGGATCGTCTCCAACGACAGGTATTTGGCGAAATTTTGAGGGGCTTGGGATAAATCCCAGCCTTCACAGCGCGCCACACTGTCGCCGGGTGCACCGGCCGCGATCCACCTAAGAGCGCGCACACTGCCGTAATGTCGAGTAATTCATCGTCGCCCATGCCTGCTTCTCCGTATTCGCGCGGTATGCGCTGCGCACGGAAACTAGTTGCTGCACAGGGGCGTGTATTTTCCTAAATGAAACGGGAAGATTCTAAGCGGTTCCGCGCGGCACGAACTGCACGGAGACCTCCGGGAGTGCGAGGTTGTTGGGCACGCGGACGGATTCAGCGTTTCGAAGCACCGGCCCCTGCTTCGTCAGCGTTATTTCGCCAGCTTTGCGGAATTCTTCTGCCGTAGCGAGAAAGACGGGCAAGCCGATGATCGAGCACGGCCACGGCGCGCTGCTACCGCTATCGAGCGCCGAAACGTAGGCAGCCCATAGGTGCGCCACGGGCCTATAGCGCGGCCAAATCACGTTGACAATCGTCTTCGGGGTCGGCGTCGAGTGAATCTTTCCGGCAACGCGGAATGGTTTGAAACCCTGCACAATTTGTTCGATGATCATGCCGACATTTATCCTGCTTTCATCTGAAAGGCTCGCTCGGCCAACGGCGCGCCTCAAGACCTCCCCCGCTATCCAGCCGTGCCCAAAGCGATCTTCTGCGGCCTTCTGAAGTTCATCTATAGGAGTCGTCTTAGCCGCCAACCTTACCGCGCCACGCAACAGTGTTTCCGACATTTCGTCCGCGTGCTCCGCGGCTTCGCGCGTCATTGCAGCATCGAGCCAACGCGCGCGCGCCGCCTCGTCTTCGGGCCACAGCATCATTGCCTCAACAATCGCAACGTCGAGTCGGATAGTGGCCGTGAGACAATCTTGTCGAAATTCAAAAACAGGTGTGGTCATAATTCCACGGCCTTCCGCTTGCGAAGCGGAACGACTTTCGCCGCGCGGCCTTCGATGATCGCCGCGAGACATTCGGCCCATAATTTGAGGGCTTTAGCTTTTTCCTCCGCGTAGTCGTGCTGAACGTAACTGACAAACGTGACGCTGGCCTTGGTGACGGAAAGATGATTTGCGACGGAGGCGATCACGATGGGCTGCACGCCAAGCTGGGCCAAGCCCGTAAGCACCGTGCGCCTCAGATCATGCGCGCGCCACGGCGCCATGCCGAAGCGGCCCCTGGGTTTTTCCTTGGTGGTCTTATGTGCCCGCCGTAGCGCGGTCGCGATGGCATGCGGATCAATTGCCTTAGTTTTTTCGTCGGGATCGTCGGATGCGTCGCCGGCCGCGGGCGAGGGGAAAACGAAAACGGCACTGTCGCCTGCATCCGCGAGGGCTTCTTCGATGGTGTCGATTGCGGGCCGCGAAAGCGGTACGGAGTGCGCGGTCCCGTTCTTGACGCGTGACCCGGGCAGGGACCAGAGCTTGTTTTTCAAGTTCAGTTCGTCGGCGCGCATACCCGCAATTTCGCCGACTCGCTGGCCGGTGATAAGGCACAGTTTCACGATCCTCTGGCAGGCCTTGGATTGGGCGAGCGCGTCCGGCAGGATGTGCCATAGGTGCCGGATTTCATCGTCGGATAAGGATCGTTTGCGCGCCCCGCTTTCGGGGGCCGGTTTTGCCATCTTCTCTACGGGCGAGCGGTCTAGATCGCCGCGTTTCGCCGCCCAATTGAACATCGCCCGCAAGTTTTCGAACACGCGGTTTGCCTCGGTCGGTGCCTTGCGCCGGATGATCGGGTCGAGCACCTCGTTGATGTCCCGGGGATGCAGATCCGCAAGCCTCACCGAGCCGATGACGGGGATGACGTTTTTCCTGAGCCGTTGCTCAAAATTCGCGGCGCTTCGCAGGTTCGGGCGGGCGTGTTTTTCCAAGTAACTTTCGCAAAGCAGTGCCACGGTCAACGCGCTGGCGTCCTTGGCCGCGAACACGTCGCGCGGGTCACGCCTATCATCGACGTGTCCCTTGGCTTCCAGGGCCAGCGTGCGGGCGCGAGCAAGCGACACGGCAGGATATGTGCCGAGCGTCAGCCGGGCCCGCTTGCCGCCCCTGGGCGACGTGAATAGGTACGTCCAGGCTTTTTTGCCGCCTTCCGACACCCTGAGCGCGAGGCCCGGCGTTCCGGCGTCAAAATAATCGACTTGCGGCAGGTCCGTCGCCTTGGCGCCGGCCACGAATCGGTCTGTGAGGGCAAGACGCGGCATGACCGGCATGACTCCTTTTGCTGAAAGCAGAGGGTCGTTTCCCGTACCTAATAGGTACATCTGCACGCGCTGGGGTGCAATCCCGTGCGATCCGTCGCGAACGGCTGCAAGTATTTTGTCTGTGAATTACTCGGTTTTCGTGTAGCAAGCGTTTGCACCCTATTGCAGCAAAACGCACGATCCTTTATTTGGGAGCAGAGGGTCGAGTGTTCGAATCACTCCGCCCCGACCAGTTCGTTCCGAGTTGAAGGAGAGATCGTTGCGCGCGCGCATCTATCAGCCGGCCAAGAACGCCATGCAATCCGGCAAGGCCCGCACCAAGGCTTGGCTGCTGGAATACGAGCCGGCCAGCCCGCGCGGGATCGATCCCCTGATGGGCTGGACGAGCTCCGCCGACATGCTTTCGCAGGTGCAGCTTGAGTTCGACAGCAGAGAAGAGGCGATCGCCTACGCCGAAAAGCGCGGCATCGCTTTCGACCTGTTCGAGCCGCACAGACCGACGCCCAAGCCAAAGGCCTATGCCGACAATTTCCGATACGACAGGAAGGTTCCCTGGTCGCATTGACCGGAATGCGGAATACAGAGGACAGGGATCAGAAGCAGGTCTAAACATCCGATCCCTGTTTTCTGTGTTCCGTATTCTGAGCTTGACCCCGTAGCTCAACCGGATAGAGCACTTGCCTTCTAAGCAAGGGGTTGCGTGTTCGAGTCACGCCGGGGTCGCCAGCCTAAGAGCCTGCCGTAATGGGATAACCCGAATGTTCCGCTGTGGCAGGATTGACGCGGACCGCCGGTGCTGCTCAAACCCCCAACCCGCAACAGCGGGCTGGGGCTGTGGGCATGAAGATCTTCGGAGGCAAATGGTCGAACTGGTCGGGCAGCGTCTCGTTCCGGCCGGACGCGATCGTGGCGCCGAAGGACGAAGTTGAACTCGCCGCGGCCGTGCGCAAGGCGGAAGGCGTTGTGCGGGTTCCGGGCACAGGGCTTTCCTTCACGCCGCTCAACGCAACCGGCGGAACGCTGATCGACCTGAAGGCGTTCAACGGCCTGCTCGGCCTCGATCCCGAACGCCAGGTGGCGACCCTCGGGGCGGCGACGTCGCTTTGGGAAATTGGACCGCTGTTGCATCAGACCGGTTACGGCCTCAAGAACATGGCCGATGTCGACCGCCAGACTTTGGCTGGCGCCGTGGGAACGGGCACGCACGGAACGGGGATCACGCTCGGCAGCTTCTCCGCCGAAGTCGCCGGCTTCCGCCTGGTGCTGGCGAACGGGGAGTTGATCGATTGTTCCGCGAACGAGAATGCCGAGATTTTCGCCGCCGGCCGCACCTCGATGGGGACGCTGGGGGTGATGACCGAAATCGCGATGAACGTCCGCCCCGCCTATAAGCTGGCGGGAAAGAACTTCACGCATTCCATCGACGAACTCTTCGATCAGCTCGACGGGCTGGTCGCCGCGAACCGCCATTTCGAATTCTTCTGGTTTCCCTATACCGACATCGCGGTCTGCAGATCGCTCAATGAAACCGAGGCGAACGCGCGCGCCCCGCGTAGCGCGGAAAAGTTGCATGCGCGCGGCGACCGCACCAGCATCGACGATTATGCCTTCGCCGCTATCAACGAGGTTCTGCCTCACGCGCCCTTCCTGCTGAAACCGGCGCATCGCCTGTTTTCCATGTTGATGCCGGGAGGAGAGCACGTGCGCTGGAGCCACGAGATATTCCCCAGCCCGCGCACCGTGCGCTTCAACGAGATGGAATACGCGGTCCCCTACGAGAAGGGCCCGGAAGTGCTGCGCGAGATCGTGGAAACGATCCGCAAACGGCAGATCAACACCGGTTTTCCGATAGAGTATCGCACGGTAGCCGCGGATGACGTCTGGCTCAGCCCCTTCTATCGCCGCGAAAGCGCCACGATTGCGGTGCATCAATATCATCGGGTCGATACGACGGGCTTGTTCGAGGCGTGCGAAGCGGTCTTCCGTCGCCATGACGGCCGGCCGCATTGGGGCAAACGGCACACCCGAACGGCGCCGGAGCTGGCGAAGCTTTATCCGCAATTCGAGGCGTTCCGCAGGTTGCGCCGGAAACTCGATCCGAGCGGCAAGTTTTTAAACGATCACTTGCGTGCTATGTTCGGTTGAGAGCGATTTTGGGGAGTAGTCCTCATGCGCAGAGTGTCACAATACATCTTAGCGGCATTCCTCGGCGGGGCGTTGGGCGGAATGTTTGCGGAAAGCGAAACGCTGCTCGGCGTCATTATCGGCGTGGGCGTCGGCATGCTGATCGTGTTCTTCTGCCACGTCTATCCGCGCGTCGGTTATGCGGAGCAGAAAATCAATTCGCCGTTCAGCGGCGGCCGCAAGATCAACTCGTAAGCTTCCTGAAGAAACAGGAAGGCGCGCCGGTGTGGCAGGCCGGCCCGAGCTGGTCGACCTTGAGAAGCAGCGTGTCGCTGTCGCAATCGATCCAGGCTTCCACCAAGCGCTGCATGTTTCCCGAGGTCTCGCCCTTGCGCCAGACCTTGGCGCGCGAACGCGACCAGTAGGTGACGTGGCCAGTGGAGAGAGTCTCCTCCAGCGTATGGCGGTTCATCCAGGCCAGCATCAAGACGGCTCCGGTGGCGTGGCTTTGCGCGATGACCGGCACAAGCCCGTCGTCGTTGAATTTCACGGCGCCCAGAAAAGCCTCGCGCGAGATCGGGTCGGTCATGCTGCGCTCATCCTGGCAAAGCCGGCTTCGAGATCGGCGAGCAGATCGCCCGGATCCTCGAGCCCGGCATGGATGCGAATCACCGGCCCTTCCGCCGCGAACTTGCGCGCCGTGCGTTCGAAGTCGGCCGGGATGATCAGGCTCTCGTAGCCGCCCCAGGAATAGCCGATGCCAAAATGCTTCATGCCGTCGATCATGGCGGTGACGGACTTTTCGCCGACGGGTTTCAGCACCACGCCGAACAATCCGCAGGCGCCGAGGAAGTCCCGCTTCCAGAGCGCGTAGCCGGGATCTCTCTCCAAGGCCGGATAGAGCACGCGCGAAACCTCGGACCGCCCAAGCAGCCAGCGCACCAGCGTCAGCGCGGTCGCTTGATGGCGCGCCAGCCGCACGGGCAGCGTGCGCAATCCCCTAAGCGCCAGGAAGCAGTCGTCGCCGCTGGCGTAAAGTCCCAAGTCGCCGACGAAATTGCCGAGCCGCTTGGCATGGCTCTCGTTGGCGCTGACCGTGCCCATCATCACGTCGGCATGTCCGCCGATATATTTCGTCGCCGCGTGAATCGACAGATCGACACCGCGCGCCAGCGCCGGAAAGAAGAGCGGTGTACCCCAGGTGTTGTCCATCAGCACGGAGGCGCCCCGGGCGTGCGCCACGGCCGCGATCGCCGGCACGTCCTGCACTTCGAAGGTGAGCGAGCCGGGGCTTTCGCAGTACACCGCCCTGGTGTTCGGGCGGAACAGCGCGGCGATGCCTTCGCCGATCAGCGGATCGTAATACGTGGTTTCGATGCCGAGGCGTTTCAGCACGCTGTCGCAAAGATGGCGCGTCGGCCCGTAGCAGCAATCGACCATCAAGAGATGATCGCCCGCGCGGCAGACCGACAGGATCGCCGTGGCGATGGCGTTCAGGCCGGAGGGCAGGCTGACGGTGCACGCGGCGCCTTCCAGTGCGCTGACCGCCTCCTCGAAGCTGCGTGTCGTCGGCGTACCGCGGCGGCCATAAGTGTAAAGCGTGTTGCGAGACCTCAACGACGCCACATTGGGATGCAGAATCGTAGAGGTGCGATAGACCGGTGTGTTGACCGATCCGAAATGCACCCCGCTCATCCGCCCGGCGGAAACGGCGATGGTCTCGGGTTTGTCGCGTTCGTCCGTCACGTTGTTACCGACTTGTCGTTTTCCATGTTCGACTTATCGGTCGCGCGGCCGGAATTGACAAGCGTGCGCTGCGCAAAGCTGCTATCCGCGGGCGTCGGCGGGGGTACAGCCCGGCCTATGGCTCTGCCATGGGCGGAACGTCAGCCATGGGCCGGTTAGCTCTCGATTCCAGAATCGCTTTGAGCGGAAAGTTGAACAGCCAGAACACGATCCCGGCGAGCGCGCCGATAGAGGCGCACATCAGGAAGAATTCCTCCTTAGGCATCCGGCTGAAATAACTGCCGATGTAGCCCTGCAACTGATTCCCGGTGAAACTCGTCATCAGCCAGACGCCCATCATCATCGAAACAATCTTCGGCGGCGCCACGCGCGCGGTCAGCGCCAGTCCGATCGGCGAGAAGTAGAGTTCGCCCATCGTGATGACCGCGAAGAAGAGGAGCAACCAGAGCCAACTCACCTGACCATGGGAACCGGTGAAATACACCGCCGCGATCATCACCAGATAGGAAGCACCCATCATGAGATTGCCCAACGCCATCTTGGTGAGGACACTCGGTTCCTTTTTGCGCTTGGACTGCCAGGCCCATATCCCGATGACCAGCGGCGTGAACAACATGATGAAACCCGGATTGAAAGCTTGGAACCAGGTGTACGGGATTTGCCAATCGATGATTCCCGGGATGAGGCGGCGGTCAGTGAGATCCTGCGCGAAGATCGCGATCGTATTGCCCTGCTGCTCGTACGCCGCCCAGAACAAGCTTCCGGGAATGAATAAAAGGAACAAGGCGATTGACGCTTTCCAATCCTCGGCGGTCATCTGTTTCTTTTCTTCCTTCTGCGTCTTGATGCGCGTGGCGCGATCTTGAGGCAGCGTGCGTAGCGCGAACAGATAGGATACAAGCCCGATCACCATTCCCGCGCCGGCGGCGAAGTAGCCCCAGTGATAGCCATATGCTTCGCCGAGTGAGCCGCAGATCAACGGCGAGAAGAAGGCGCCGAGATTGATGCCCACATAAAAGATCGAAAAGGCGCGGTCGATGCGACTGTCGCCCGGCTTGTAGAGATTGCCGACTTGGGTGGAGATGTTCGGCTTGAAGAAGCCGTTGCCGATGATGAGCAGGAACAAGCCCAGGAAGAACAGATGCGGCGCCATCAGCGTGAATTCGCCGACGGCCATGATGGCCGCGCCGACGATGACGCTGTTGCGCTGGCCCAGCCAGCGGTCGGCGATGATTCCGCCGATGATCGGCGTCAAATACACGAATGATGTGTAAGTGCCATAGATGATGGAAGAGAGCGGTTGGGGACCTAGAGGTTGGCCGCCGTTGTAGACGAGTTCGAAGAAATGCTTCAGCGCGTGATAACCGATCACGCTGTCGGCGGTGGGGTGCAGGAGCAGATAATTGACCAGAGAATAGATCAGGATGGCGCGCATCCCGTAATAGGAAAAGCGCTCCCACATTTCGGTGGTGAAGAGATAACTCAGCCCGATCGGGTGACCGAATAAGCTTCGCTCTTTGACCGCACTGCCCGCCGTTCCACCCGCCATGCCCGGCTCCCAGTCTCGTTTCCCAGGCGGGAGTGTTGCCCTGAATTCCTGGTCAAGGCAACTCGACGCTTCGCTCCTCGCGCGAATAGGGCTTGAAGCCCATACGCTGGTAGAGTGAGAGGGCGCGGGGGTGATCCAGCGTGCAGGTGTTGACCAGGAGGGTCGAGATCGGCTTGACCCAGGCATTCGCGACCGTGTGGTAAAGGAAGAAATATCCGAGCCGTTTGCCGATGAATTCCGGCATCAATCCGAAATACGCGATCAGACCGGTGCGGGCGCTGCGGAAATCGAGTTCTGCCATGCCGGCCGGACAGCCGTTTGCATAGAGAACATAAAGCTCCACCTTTGGGTCATGGATAATCGCCGCCAGGCTCGCATCGTCCATTTTGAAGCGGTCGACCCAGTAATAATTCTTGCCGATCGTGTCGTAGAGATAACGGTAGAAATGGATGGGCGGGTTCTCGGCTCTGAGCAGCGCGACCTTGCCCGCAGGTTGCGCCGGCGGCATCATCCGCGGCTTGGCGCGCATCTCCAGGAACGTCACGGTCATGGGGATGTTCGTTTTCATTTCGGTTCCAGCCATCGCCTTCAACCCGTTTCCACCGGCGCCTCAACATGCGCCCCCCACTCGGCCCACGACCCGTCATAAAGGGCGACAGTCTTTGCGCCTGCGACTTGGAGCGCCAGCATGGCAAGAGCGGCCGTCACGCCGGAGCCGCAGCTCGTGACAATAGGCGCAGACAAATCGACGCGCTTCTCCGCGAACAGCGCGCGCAATGCCTCTTGGGACTTCAAGGTCCCGTCAGCGTTCGTGAGCTGCGTGTAAGGAATGTTCGTGCTGCCAGGAATATGCCCGCCGCGCACCCCGGCTCGTGGCTCGGGTTCCGCGGCTGTGAAGCGCGCCACGCCACGCGCATCCACGACCTGCTCCGCGCGGGTTTGCAGATTCTCCATCATCTGCGACAGATTGCGGACGATGGTGCGGTCCGGATGCGGCACAAATTCGTGACGACGCGGTTGCGCGGGAAGATTCTCCACCGGACGTCCTTCGCGCCGCCATTTGGGCAGTCCGCCGTCAAGCACGAAAACGTTGCGATGCCCCATCGCGCGCAGCATCCGCCAGGCGCGCGGGCTCGAATAGAGGCCGGCGCCGTCATAGACGATAATCAAATCGTCGCCGCCCAAGCCAAGCGCGCGCATCCGGTCGGCGAATTTCGGCGCGGGCGCCAGCATGTGGGGCAGGGGACTGGTTTCGTCCGACAAATCGTCGATGTCGAAGAACACGGCGCCCGGAATATGCATGGACGCGTATTCCGCCTTCGCGTTGCGGCCTGCCTGCGGCAGATACCACGAGGCGTCGGCAATGCGAATGTCGGGCTTGCGCAGCCGTTCATCGAGCCATTCGGTGGAGACGAGAGCAGGCATATTCATTCCTCAAACGGCACGGCGATCGGCGGTCGCTTCTCCGCAAGCCAATGCGGCGCCGGCAGGCCTTTGGATTTCAGGAATTCCGGGTTGAACAATTTGCTCTGATAGCGCGTGCCGTAATCGGCCAGGATGGTGACGATGGTGTGCCCGGGGCCCATCTCCTTCGCCATGCGGATGGCGCCGGCGACGTTGATCCCCGTCGAGCCGCCCATGCATAGGCCTTCATGTTCCAGAAGATCGAAGATGATCGGCAGCATTTCCTCGTCGGGAATCTCAAAGGCGTCGTCGATGGGCGCGCCTTCGAGGTTGGCGGTGACGCGGTTCTGCCCGATGCCCTCGGTGATGGACGTGCCGTGCGCTTTCAATTCGCCGGTCTTGATCCAGGAGTAAATCGCGGCGCCCAAAGGATCGGCGGCCGCAATACGGACGGAAGGATTGCGCTCTTTGAGGGCAATCGCCGTTCCGGCCAGCGTACCGCCGGTTCCGACGGAGCAGACGAAACCGTCGATGCGGCCGCCGGTCTGTTCCCAGATCTCAGGTCCCGTGCCCTCGATGTGCGCCTGATGGTTGGCGACATTGTCGAATTGATTGGCCCAGATCGCGCCGGCCGCCTCGGTTCGTGCGAGTTGCTCCGCGATGCGGCCGGAAATCTTCACGTAGTTGTTCGGGTTCTTATAAGGAACGGCCGGCACCTCGATCAGTTGGACTCCGAGCAGGCGCAGCGCATCCTTCTTCTCCACGCTCTGGGTGTCGGGAATGACGATCACAGTGCGAAAGCCCATCGCGTTGCCGACGACCGCGAGCCCGATGCCGGTGTTGCCGGCGGTTCCCTCGACGATCACGCCGCCCGGCCGCAGCTGCCCGCGCGCAATCGCGTCCTTGACGATGAAAAGGGCGGCGCGGTCCTTGACCGACTGGCCCGGATTCATGAACTCGGCCTTGCCGAGGATTTCGCAGCCGGTCTGTTCCGAAGCGCGTCTCAGGCGGATCAGCGGCGTATTGCCGATGGCGGCGAGGGCGTCCTGTTTGATGTCCATGGCAATGTGGTCCGGCGGCGCTTTCAACCTAGTGGCCCCGGTAGAAGCCTTCAAGTTTCCCGCCGGCCGCCTTGCCCGAAAATTGCGTACGGCACGGCGGAAACGCAATTTCGTCTCGGATCGGGCCATGGGCACTCTTTTCCGCGCCATTTTTGCCTTTGCGATCGCATACGCGATCTATGCGCCGCATAGCTTTGCGGCCTATTTCAAGACGCCGCGCATGGCGGCGGTGAAGGCCGAACTGACGGCAGCACATCCGGGCGCCAAGCTGCAGCTCATGATCGAGAATGGGTTGAAGCGCCTGCCGGCAGGGGAATCCGACTAAGGAATGGGTCCCCCGGACAAGCCGGGGGACATCAGCTTTCGCAAGCTCGCTTCGCTCGCCAACGAAAGCTAGATGGCTCCCCGGGCCGGACTCGAACCAGCGACATTTCGGTTAACAGCCGAACGCTCTACCGACTGAGCTACCGGGGAACTTGAGGGCGCGTTGTCTAGCGCGTCCCGCCGAGCATGGCTATATCAAACTGAACCGACGAAACAAATTCATCGACAGGGCAGATGACCAAAACAGCCGCCGCAAATCCGACAATCCGCTTCGGACGTTTCAGTGTGAAAGTACCGGGGACTCGGCGGCAGCGGACCATTCTGGGCGTCGGCTTGTGCATCGGCGGTGTGTTGGGATTCCTGCCGATCGTCGGGTTCTGGATGCTGCCGCTGGGCATCCTCGTCCTGTCCTTCGAATACCACCCGATTCGACGCTTTCGCCGGCGGTTTGAGGTCTGGTGGGGCCGCAGGCGGCGCCGTAAAGGTTCTGTCGCAAAAGGGGACTAAGAGGCACAAAAGAAGAGGGCCGGGGTGTTAACCCGGCCCCAAGGCGTTGGGTAATGGTGGGGTGTCTTCAAGGGAAGACGGCGGGAAGATGCCTCATCAAGGTTAATAAACCCTTAAGGCGCACCTCGGGTAAGGAATTTTCCTGAATTTGGAGGCCACGCCCGGAATTGAACCGGGGTACACGGTTTTGCAGACCGTTGCGTCACCACTCCGCCACGTGGCCCCAAGGCCGGGGCTATATCAGATCGGTGCGCAGTGCGACAACCGGCTCTGCACCGAGCGCGAGTCTCCGTCTAATTGTCACCACAAAACCCGGCCTTTATAACCCCCGCGACACCCCGCCAAAGCGAATCATGATGCCGGATTTCGCCGCTCAGCGCGCCAATATGGTCCAAAGCCAATTGAGCACCAACGACGTGGCGGACCCCAGGATACGGTTGGCCGTGGCCGCCGTCCCCCGCGAACAATTCGTGCCGGACGCCAAGCGCGCCATGGCCTATTGCGACTTGCCCGTGGAAGTCGCTCCGGGGCGGTATCTGCTTGATCCGCGCAGCTTTGCCAAACTCCTGGTCCTGGCCGGCCCGCGCGCGACGGATCGGGTGCTCGATGTGGGCTGTGCGACGGGATATTCCGCAGCCGTCCTGGGGCTGCTGGCGAAGTCGGTCGTGGCGTTGGAACAGGACGCCGGCCTAGTGCGCGCGGCCAGCGACGGACTGGCGGCCGTCGGCGCCGAGAACGCCACAATCGTGCAAAATGCACTCGTGGAGGGAGCCAAGGCACAGGCGCCCTATGACGTGATCGTCGTCGAGGGCGGAATCGAAGAAGCGCCGCAAACGCTCCTGTCACAATTGGGTGAGGGCGGCCGTCTGGTCGCAGTGCTTCAGCAGGGAGGGCAAGGTCGCGCGCATCTTTTCGTTCGGGAAAAAGGGCGGATCGGCTCACGCCCGGATTTCGATGCGTCGGTACCGGTACTAGTGGGATTTCGTAAGTCTGTCGGATTCGTCTTCTGACATCCCCGCATAAAACCGTCTTTTAAGGGGTAGGCCTACTCGCAACAATCGTACGCCTCGACCATCGCGGGGCCGGTTCCGTCCTGCGCGGCCTGGGCGTGATGGCGCAGATCAATGTGCCGATCTACCAGGGCGATGCGGCGCGCTGGATCGGCTTTGGCGATTAACGATTACGACATCAAAAAAGCCGATTTCTTAACTCCTTCTTTGCCTTCTGTGGTCAAGTGTTTTAGGGTCAAGTCTCAGCAAACTCGTCGGCCGGAGCAAGCGCATGTCATCGAGCCCGCAGCATGAACCGACGATGGAGGAGATTCTCGCCTCCATACGTAAAATCATTTCCGAGGATTCAAGCGAACCCGCGCCGACAGCCGAGACGAAACCCGCGCCGGTGCCAGCGTTCACGCCGGCGCCAGCTTTTGCGCCTGCGCCGGCCCCCGCACCTGTCGAAGCGGACGTGCTTGAGCTGACGCAGGAGATCCAGGAAGAAGCGCCGGCCCCAGCGTACGCGCCGGAACCGGAGGCGCCCCCGCCTGAGAACGACGTCGTATTCGAGACCATCGAGGAGCCCGCCGTGATGAACGAAATACCCCAAGCCGTCCACGAGGGCATCTTTTCGGACAAAACCCGCAAAGCCATGGACGATACCTTCGCCAATATCGAACCGGAACCCGAGCAGGCGCCGTATACCGCTGCCGCTCCGGTGGCCCCGATCGACGCGCGCACCGTGGAAGCCGTTTTCGAGCGCGCCGTGCGGGAGGCCTTTGACCCCGTCGTCAACAAATGGCTGGGCACCAACGCCGACGCCGTCGTGGAGCGCATGAAGCCCCTCATCCGCGAGTGGATGGATGAACACTTCCCCGCGCTTCTGGAAGGGGCGGTACGCAACGAAGTGGCCCGCGTCGTAAAGGCGCGCGGCACAAAGCGCTGACACCGGCGTATTAAGGCGTCCGGGGTCGGACCCGGATGCCCCCTTGACGGAACGGCATCCGGGCTGGTTCACCCGCAGCCGCCGCAAGAGGGATTCTCCTTTCCATGCTCGACAAGACGTTCAATCCCCAGGAGGTGGAAGGGCGGATTTACGCCCGATGGGTGGGGTCCGGAGCTTTTCGCGCCGGACGCAGACCCGACGCCGAACCCTTCTGCATCGTCATTCCGCCGCCCAACGTCACCGGCCGGCTGCACATCGGCCACGCCCTGAACAACACGCTGCAGGACGCGCTGATCCGCTTCGAGCGGATGCGGGGCAAGGACGTGCTGTGGCAGCCCGGCATGGACCATGCCGGCATCGCCACCCAGCTGGTGGTGGAACGCCAGCTGGCCGAGCGCCAGCAAAGCCGCATCGCCATGGGCCGGGAGAAGTTCCTGGAAGCGGTGTGGAAGTGGAAGGACGAATCCGGCGGGGCGATCGGCGAGCAACTGCGCCGGCTGGGGGCCTCGGCCGACTGGTCGCGCGAACGGTTCACCATGGACGAGGGGCTGTCGCGGGCCGTTTTGAAAGTGTTTGTAGAGCTTTATCGCCAGAAGCTCATCTACAAGGATAAGAGGCTGGTCAACTGGGACCCGCGCCTGCAGACGGCGGTCAGCGACCTCGAAGTCGAGAATATCGAGGTCAAAGGCCACCTTTGGTACATCAAATATCCGGTGGAAGGTCAGCCGGGCGTATTCGTGACGGTCGCGACGACCCGGCCCGAAACCATGCTGGGCGATACGGCTGTGGCGGTTCACCCCGGCGACGAGCGCTACGAGGCGCTAGTTGAGGCAAAAGCGCAGGTGCGCCTGCCGCTGATCGGCCGGCTCATCCCGATCATTGCCGACGAATATTCCGACCCCGAGAAGGGTACCGGCGCGGTGAAGATCACGCCGGGCCATGACTTCAACGATTTCGAGATCGGCCGGCGGCACGGCCTGCCGCTGATTAATATCTTAACACCAGACGCCAAGCTGGTGTCGGACGACCACCCGGGTATGACATATCAGCCGGTCGAGGGAACTACGGGCTTAACACAGATCACGGCAGATTTCGTTCCAAAGAAGTATCAAGGCCTAGATCGCTTCGTGGCGCGCAAGGCGATTGAAGCAGATCTCAAAGAGATGGGTTTGATCGATAAGATCGAACCGATCACGCACGCCGTCCCGCACGACGAGAAGACCAAAACTGTCGTGCTCGAACCCTACATGACGGAACAATGGTATCTCGACGTTCGCACTCTGGCCGCGCGGGCGATCATGGCGGTGGAAGACGGACGCACGAAATTCGTGCCGGAGAACTGGGCGGGCGTCTATTTCAACTGGCTGCGCAACATCCAGCCCTGGTGCATCTCGCGTCAGCTCTGGTGGGGGCATCAGATTCCGGTTTGGTACGACGATCTGGGAAACACGTTCTGTGCCGAGACCGAAGAAGAAGCGGTGGAGCAAGCAAACAAGAAGTATGCCGAGATATTCCCCTCGGATTGGAATGATCAATCGGACCCAACATTAAGAAGGATTTTGCACCGCGATCCCGATGTGCTCGACACCTGGTTCTCTTCGGCGCTGTGGCCGTTCTCGACCCTAGGCTGGCCGGACGCGACAAAGGAGCTGAAGCGCTACTATCCGACCTCGGTCCTCATCACCGGCTTCGACATCATCTTCTTCTGGGTCGCCCGCATGATGATGATGGGTCTGCATTTCATGGACGACGTGCCGTTCCGCACGGTCTTCATTCACACCCGCGTGCTCGACGAGAAGGGCGTGAAGATGTCGAAGACGAAAGGCAACGTCGTCGATCCGCTCGAACTGGTTGACGCCTATGGCGCGGACGCGCTGCGCTTCACCCTGGCGCTGGCGGCGGGGCAGGGACGCGACATGCGCATCGGGCCTTCCCGCGTCGAGACCAACCGCAATTTCGCGACCAAGCTGTGGAACGCCGCGCGCTTCTGCGAGATGAACGGCTGCGAAACGCGCGCGAGCTTCGATCCGGCGACGGTCACGCATACCGTCAACAAATGGATCGTGGCGGAAACGACGCGCGCGGCGGCGGAAGTGACCACAAACTTGGAAGCGCTACGCTTCAACGATGCGGCGGGGGCGGCGTATCATTTCGTTTGGGACGTCTATTGCGACTGGTATCTGGAGTTCATCAAGCCGCTGCTCAACGGCACCGACGAAGGCGCCAAGGCCGAAGCGCGTATGACGGCCGCCTGGACGCGCGACTGCATCCTGGCGCTGCTGCATCCCTTCATGCCGTACATCACCGAGGAACTGTGGACGCGGACGGCGGAACACGGCGAGCCGCGCGCCTCGCTGCTGATCGAAGCGGAATGGCCGCAATTGTCCGCGCTGCCCAAGAACGAAAAAGCCTGCACGGAAATGCGGTGGGTCGTCGACCTGGTTTCGGGCGTGCGTTCGATCCGGGCGGAGATGAACGTGCCGCCGGCCGCCAAAATCGCGCTGGTGCTGAAAGATGCGAACGCGGTCACGCGCACGCGGCTCGAGCGCCATCATGGCGTGATCGTCACGCTGGCGAGGCTATCTTCCGCGAACGTGGCGAACGCTATCCCTGCGGGCTCTGCGCAATTCGTCGTCGGCGAGGCGGTGGTTGCGCTGCCGCTGGGCGACGTCATCGATTTCGCCAAGGAACGCGCGCGCCTGGAAAAGGAATTGAAGAAAGCCAACGACGAAATCGCCCGCTTCGACGCTAAACTTGCGAACGAGCAATTCGTTTCCCGTGCGCCGGAGGAAGTTCTCGCCGAACAGCGCGAGAAACGGGCGGAGGCTGTTCAGTTGAAGGCGCGGCTGAGCGAGGCGTTGAAGCATTTCGCTGGCTGATCGCCATCGAAGAAGGAAGGCATCCATACCAACAGCACGATTGACGGTTTGGGCCTTGTTCTGCGCGGCGGCGGTCGCGCTGCTCCCTGCGTTTGCGGCCAATGCCGCGAAGCCGCGGCATGTGCAGGCCATGCAGGTGGCCATTACCTTTGACGATCTGCCGGAACACGGCGATTTGCCGCCTGGCGTCAGCCGCGCGGACGTCGCCAAGAGCATCATCCACACGCTGAAAGCGCATCACGCTCCGTCGGTCTATGGTTTCGTCAACGCGGATGAGCTCGCGGAAGATCCCGCGGATGCCGAAGTGCTGCGGCTTTGGCGCGCAGTCGGATTTTCCTTGGGCAATCACACCTATTCGCACCCGGATACCAACGACGTCACCGCCGAGGCGTTCGAGCGGGACGTCCTCGCGGATGAGCCTACGCTGCAGAAGTACATGGGCGGCCATGATTGGCACTGGCTGCGGCTGCCTTATCTGCACGAGGGCGACACGGCGGAAAAACGCCAAGAGATCGCGGGGTTCCTCATGGCGCACAAGTACCGTATCGCGCAGGTTACGCTCAGCTTCGACGATTATGCCTACAACGATCCCTATGTGCGTTGCATGGCTAAAGGCGACAGGGATGCGGTCGAGTGGATGAAGCAAAATTTTCTCGACAGAGCCTCCGTCGATATTCTGGCGGCGCAAAGAATGTCGCAGCTTCTCTATGAACGAGACATTAAGCATATCCTGCTGATGCACATCGGCGCGTTCGATGCGGTCATGCTCCCCGAGCTTCTCGATATGTACAAGCAACGGGGCGTCAAGCTGATTTCTTTACCGGACGCCGAAAGCGACCCCGCCTACCGGAATTCGAGCGACCAGCAGTTTGATTGGGGCGGGACGATGTTGGACGAACAGATGGTGGCGAGGAACATCCCGATTCCCGAGTTTGCCAATCGCGACGACGAGTTGAACCAAATCGACTCGCTCTGCAAATGACCGCGACGCATTAAGAACCACGCACGCCAAGATTTCGGAACATCTGCACGAAATATAATGGAACGATCCCGCCGTTCGCGCGTTACCCCCTTGGTTCGCGCTTTTTCCCACCTGCGCATGCAGTTCACGAACCGCGCGAACCCATGACGGAGTAAGACCATGTTTAAACGAGCTTCTTTAACCCTAGCAGCCGCCATCCTTGCGCTGAGCGCCGGTACGATTGCGGCCAATGCCGATGGTTGCAGCGGGCGCAGCCACGGTACCGGCACCGTCCTCGGCGCAGTCGGCGGCGGATTGATCGGCAGTGCGATTACCCACGGCAGCGTCGTGGGCGTGGTCGGCGGCGCAGTGGCCGGCGGCTTGGCAGGCAATTCCATCGCGCGCGACCGCGATTGTCGCGGCGGAAGGTATGATAGCTACCACCGCGCGTATTATTACGACCGCTATCATCACCGGCACTATTACAACTAAGGGCGCAGCCATCCTTTTCTGGCGTCGGGCGCAGGTCTTCAAATGCCGTGCCGTCGGCCCCAGTTCTGGGGTTGGCGGTGCGGCTCGGCGAGGCGAACAAGCGGCTGGGCGTTTAGTCCTCTTGTCGGACCACGGCGTGGCCCCTATGTAATGTAACAGTTTCTATTACAGAAGGGTCTTTCATGCCGTCCTTGTTCGATCCCATCACGGTGGGCGCCTTGCGCCTGCCCAATCGCATCGTCATGTCGCCTTTGACGCGTTCGCGCGCCACCCCCGACACCCGCGTGCCCACCTCTTTGATGGCCGAGTATTACGTCCAGCGCGCCACCGCCGGCCTCATCATCTCCGAAGCCACCTCCGTCGATCCGATGGGCGTGGGCTATGCCGCCACGCCCGGTATCTGGTCGGACGAGCAGGTGGAGGGCTGGAAGCCGGTCACCAAAGCGGTGCACGACGCGAGCGGGCGCATCTTCCTGCAGCTCTGGCATGTGGGACGCATCTCCGATCCCAGTTTCCTGAACGGCAAGCCGCCTGTTTCCGCCAGCGCCATCGCGGCGAAGGGCGACGTCAGCCTGTTGCGCCCCAAGCGTCCGTTTCCCGTGCCGAGGGCGCTGGAAACCGGCGAGATTCCCGGCATCATTGCCGCCTATCGCAAGGGCGCCCAGAATGCGAAAGCCGCCGGCTTCGACGGCGTGGAGCTGCACGGCGCCAACGGTTATCTGCTCGACCAGTTCTTGCAGGATAGCACCAATCGCCGCACCGACGCCTATGGCGGTTCGCGCGAGAAACGCGCGCGGCTGATACTGGAGGCGACGGATGCCGTGCTTGAAGTGTGGGGGCCTGAGCGCGTGGGCATGCATCTGGCGCCGCGCGGCGACGCCCACGACATGGGCGATTCCGACCGGCTGGCCACCTTCACTTATGTGGCGCGCGAGCTGGGCAGGCGGCGGCTCGCCTTCATCTGCGCGCGCGAGGAGCGCCGCGGCGACAGCATTGGGCCGCAGGTCAAAGAAGCGTTCGGCGGTGTCTACATCGTCAACGAAGGCTTCACCAAGGAGACGGCGGAACTGGCGCTGGCGGACGGCGTCGCGGACGCCGTGGCGTTCGGCAAGCTGATCATCGCCAATCCCGATCTTGTGGCGCGGTTCAAGGCCGATGCGCCACTCAACGATTGGGACATGGACACATTCTATTCCGGCGGGCCCAAGGGCTACACGGATTATCCAGCACTGAAGTCGGCGTCCGCATAAGCCTCGTGCAGCCCGGTTTTTCTTTTCGTGTTATCGCGCGAAAGGGGACCCGCGGTGTCTTGGTTCTTGAATACGACCGGATCGAATGGGGTGTCGCGGCAGTTTTGGATAAGGGCCGCCACGACGCCCACCACGGCCGCGTAGTCCCGCGACGCGATGGATTGCTTCAATTCCGGAGCAGGATAAATCGGCAGCATGTGGGCGCAGTGATCATGGTCGCCAGGAATGGAAATATAAACTTGACGGTCTTGCGCGATCAGCGCGGACACGAATTCGATGAATGGACGCCAGAATATCCTGTCGAGCCGGCCGAAGAAAAAGAACTTCGTTCCGTGCTTGATGCCCCTTTCGACGTCCTCCGGTTCAGGGATTACCAATATCTGGCAGCGGTCGGGGCGCCATTCTTCGGGAAGCGGCAGCAGCCTCCAACTGCACAGGAAATCGCGGCATGGTTTGGGCCGTCCGGCGTAGATCGCGCAGCCGCATCCCGGCTTGGCGTTTTTGCACAGGTCTCCGGCGAGCTTTGTAAAGCCCGGCGCGTCGATAATCAGGTGCTGGCAGCAGACCGTGCAGTCGCCGCAGGACTGATTGGGTAAAACTGACGGTACTTCGACCATTCCCAACGTGCGCGCTATTCTGGTTGCACGCCCAATAGGGTAGGCGGCGCTCCTTAATTTTCTTTGGCTTTGCGACGTCGGATGCCGTGCACGGTTGGCAATCCGTTTCCGCTTCGTATCAAATACCATAATTCAGTATACGGATTGATTATCGCAGGCGTAGAAGATCAGGGTCGGAGCAAGAATTGACTTCAGCCGCCGCCGCTGGTCCATATCGCCGCACGATCTTGAAGGTGATGCCGCCGGCTCCCACGTCTCTCTGGTATTTTTGGCCTAAGGAGATGCAGAAAACAAAGCGCGGTGGCGCGGAGATGGCGGCGCCGTCAAGTCGCGGTTTGAGCAGGCTGGCAGCGGGTTAATGACGCTTCAGCGCGGGTTCGCGTAATGCGCATAATCTGCGGTTTAAGTATCCAATTCAAAAACTTGAGTGTGCTTTTCGGGATTTGAATTCAAGAAAAAGAAAATGGAGGGGAGGGCACCCCCTCGAAGAAGTCCAAAACAATTATGTTGCCGAACATATCGCCGCGCCATGATTTTGATGCGTCAAAGCGCTTGCCAGGAAAGGGCCCAGGGGGGTAGGTGGAGGGGGCCCCGGGTACATTTCCCCGATCCGAAAAACGAAGATCATTCCCTTGCGGCTTTTGCCCCATCCATTGCTAGGTCTTGAGTCATGCCCAAATTCGACAAATCCAAGCTGCCCTCCCGCCACGTGACCGAAGGGCCGGAGCGCGCGCCGCACCGCTCCTATTATTACGCCATGGGTCTGACGGAGGAAGAGATCCACCGTCCCTTCGTCGGCGTCGCTTCGTGCTGGAACGAAGCCGCGCCTTGCAACATCGCGCTGATGCGCCAGGCGCAGTCGGCCAAGAAGGGCGTGAAAGAGGCGGGCGGCACGCCGCGCGAATTCTGCACCATCAGCGTGACCGACGGCATCGCCATGGGCCACGAAGGCATGAAATCCTCGCTGGTCAGCCGCGAAGTGATCGCCGACAGCGTGGAACTCACCATGCGCGGACATTGCTACGACGCGCTGGTCGGCATCGCGGGCTGCGACAAATCGCTGCCCGGCATGATGATGGCGATGCTGCGGCTCAACGTGCCGAGCGTGTTCCTCTATGGCGGCTCGATCATGCCGGGCCATGTCAAGGGCAAGGACGTCACTGTGGTCGACATTTTCGAAGGCGTGGGCGAGTTCGCCGCCGGCAAGATTCCCGCCTGCGATCTCGACGAGCTTGAACGCCATGCCTGCCCCGGCGCGGGCGCTTGCGGCGGCCAGTTCACCGCCAACACCATGGCCTGCGTGGCGGAAGCGATCGGACTGGCGCTGCCTTATTCCTCAGGTCCGCCGGCGGAAGTTCTGGCGCGCGACGATTTCGCGTTGAAAGCCGGGCAGGCGGTGATGTCGCTGGTCGAGAAGCGCCTGCGCCCGCGCGACATCTGTACGCGCGCGGCGTTCGAGAACGCGGCGGCGGTGGTGGCGGCGACCGGCGGTTCCACAAACGCCGCGCTGCATCTGCCGGCGATGGCGAACGAGGCAGGCATCAAGTTCGATCTGTTCGACGTGGCGGCGATCTTCAAGCGCACGCCGTATCTCGCCTCGCTCAAGCCCGGCGGGCAGTACGTCGCCAAGGACATGTGGGAAGCGGGCGGTGTTCCGATGCTGATGCGCGCGCTGCTCGACGGCGGCTACATCGACGGCTCCTGCCTGACCGTGACGGGCAAGACGGTCGCCGAAAATTTGCGCGACGTAAAATTCAATCCGAACCAGAAGGTGATGCGCGATGTTGCGCACGCGCTGGCGCCGACCGGCGGGCTCACCGCGCTCAAGGGCAACCTGGCGCCCGACGGCGCCATCGTGAAGGTGGCGGGCCTGAAGCACCTGAAACATCGCGGGCCGGCGCGGGTTTTCGATTGCGAAGAGGATTGCTTCGTCGCCGTGCAGCGCCGTGACTACAAGGACGGCGACGTGCTGGTCATCCGCTACGAAGGACCGAAGGGCGGTCCCGGTATGCGCGAGATGCTTTCCACGACCGCGGCACTTTCCGGCCAGGGCGCGGGAGAGACGATTGCGCTCATCACCGACGGGCGTTTCTCCGGCGGCACGCGCGGACTGTGCGTCGGCCATGTCGGACCCGAAGCGGCGGACGGCGGGCCGATCGGCTTGCTGAAAGACGGCGACATCATCGCCATCGATGCGGAGGCGGGCTCGATGGATGTCGAACTTTCCGACGCGGAACTCGCGGCGCGCAAAGCAGTGTGGAAGCCTAAGGCCGCCGCGTTCGGGTCGGGCGCTCTCTACCGCTATTCGAAGAATGTCGGACCGGCGCGCACGGGCGCTGTTACGACGCCGGGAGCGGCCAACGAAGTGCGGTGTTACGCCGATATTTAGGCTCGGTTTTGACGGCAAAGCGCGTATAATCCCGTACGAAAGCTGTGGATTTTGGGTGGTCGGAATGCGCTCATTTTGGCGGCGACGGATTTCATCTGTGGCGCTGGGGCTGTCGGTTGTTTTGGGAGTGGCAAGCGCGGCGCAGGCTGCTCACATGACTCTGCGGGACGACGAGCGGATACCGCTGACCATCCAGGGCAAGCCGCTGTTGTCCATCGATGACGTAATGAAGGTGTTTTCCGCGAACGGAGACAATTTCTACATCTGGTGCGTCGAGCGCTCCGACGAGAGAGAGTCATGCCTAAACGTCCTCGAGGCGGGCAGGGTTACCAACATCCACCTCTCGCGCACGCTTATCGATCTGACTTGCGTTTACCCGAGCGAGAACATCTTGCTGGATATCGCCCAAATCGGCAGCGTGGAACTGTACCAGTTCCCCACCATGGAGACATTCCAGTACGGCCTCAAGATCGCTCGCAAGCCGTCCGAGGGCGCCCCGAAGGCCCATTGGTTCCGCGTCCGGAACATCGAGTCCGCCTCGGCGCTGGCAAACGCATTCCGATCATTGCCGCCATTGATGTCCGGCGACATCGCCCCGCCCGCGCCTACGCCGGTGCAGCTCGGTATATCCGCGCGCGATCTGTCGCCCGACGAGGCGAAGCAAGCCGGCGCGGCCGGAGGCGTTTACATCGGCGGCGTCGATCCCGGTTCCCTGGCGGAACAGATGGCAGTGAAGCAGGGGGATTACCTGCTAGAGGTCAATGGCGTGAAAGTATCCGGCCTGGAGGCGATGAAAAATCAATTGGCGACAGGCACGCTCAAGACGGTCGCTGTATGGAGAAACGGGAAAACCCTATACTTGAGCGTCTTGAGCAAGCTGTAAGGAAGTGTGTTGCTATACGAACATCTGAGGCGCCATTAACCACGCCGCACTCGACTTAATGCATTTGCCATTTACAATCTCCTCATCCGTGGGGATGGGCGATGGATCGGCGATACGGCTGGGGTCTGAAAAGTTTTTTCGGCAAGTTCATGAGCGTGGCGGCGGCGATCCTGGCTTCGGCGACCGTCAGCTTTGCCACGGCGTTTTTTCTCGCCGCGCACGACCGTGCCGCACAGGCGAGAACGGTCGCGCCGCATTCGCCGCAACAGAAGACAGCCGTCGCCGCGCTCGCCTTGCCGCCCGGGCCGACGGCGCGGCAAGCCGTACTGCAACCGCCGCTGGCATTGCAGCCTGCGGTGCGCAGCGATCGTTGGCCGCCGCCGGGCGCGCAACTTTGGATATCCTCGACCTATAAGCCGGGTGACACCCGCCTCGTCGACATCGTCGCGGCGGGCGACGTGATGATGGGCTCCGTCGATTCCGGCCTCAACCCGGATATCAGGCCCGGTGCGGACGCCTCGGCGCTGATCGGCGACGATCTGGCCGCGATTTTCAAGCGCGCCGACATTGCCTTCGTCAATCTCGAAGGGCCGCTTTACGATGGGCCGAACGGGCCGGTGAAAAGCTGCACGCAATGCTTCACCTTCCGCAGTCCCACCTATTACGCGGGCGTGCTGGCCAGCCTTGGCATCGACGCGGTCAGTCTTGCCAACAACCACAGCGGCGATTACGGCGAGATCGGCCGCGATTCCACGATAGCGGCTTTGCGCGCGCACGGTATCGGTTTCGGCGGGCTCGACCGTGACGGCGCACGCGCCGCGACGCTTGTGCTTCCGGGCGGACGCAAGGCGGCCTTCGCGGCGTTCGCGCCCAACGACGGCACGCTCGATCTTAACGACATCCCGACGGCGGAAAAGCTGATCCGCGAATGGAAGAAGACGCACGATCTGGTGATCGTTTCTTTCCACGGCGGCGCCGAAGGCTGGGACCATGTCCACGTCGTCAGAGGCAACGAAACCTTCGACGGCGAGGATCGCGGCGATGTCGTGCGCTTCGCGCGCGCCGCTATCGATGCGGGCGCCGATATCGTGATCGGGCAGGGGCCGCACGTGCCGCGCGCGGTGGAGCTCTATCGCGGCCATCTGATCGCTTACAGCCTCGGCAATTTCTGGACCTATGAAGGCGTCATGACCTATGCCGTGTCCGGACTCGGACCTGTGCTGGAAGCCTGGCTGGCGCCGGACGGAACCGTTGCGGGCTTCAGCATTCACTCGACGCGACAGGCGGGACTGGGCGTACCGCATCTCGATCCCGCGGACGAAGCGGCGCGTTATGTCTTCTATCTGACCAAGACGGATTTTCCCGATACCGACGCGCGCCTTGAATCGGCGCGCGATAATGCGCGGCTTGCGGGCAGCGGCCGACCACATTCGCAATCTTCGTTAGGTTCCTGAAGTTAGAATTAGACGTATTTGCAATCGCGATCTGTGCGCGCTCGACAACCCATTTATGCCGCCAAACGTGCGCTCGCCGGCGAGTCCGAGTAAACTTTGTATAAGCTTCGCTCTTATGCTCCGCAGACGAAAGTCAGGAATTGAGGAGTGCTTCTCATGCTGGCGCGCACATGGTTTTCCAAAGGCCAGGCGATCGTCGTTCTTTCGGGTGCGATGGCCTGCTTATGTTTCGGCATCTCAGCCGCAGATCTCGGTGACGCGGATCTGATCACCACCCAGGTCTGGTATCAGCCTACGCTGATGTCTTCGGTCGATGAAGCGGCGGGCACCATCAACTCGCTGCGTTCCTCCTTCACCGACTGGCGGGGCGGAACGGCGGAGAATGTGTTCGCGACCCGTACACACGTCGACATCCACACCAACATCCATGTGACGGAGCAGAACTCGCAGTGGGTGCCGTCATGGGGCGGCGTCGTCGGCCCGGGCGGCAGCTATACGCCGTACAGCGGTGGCTCGATGCAGACGACGCAGAACGAGAGAGACGAACCGGCCGATCTTTCGCTCGTCCCCGGCGAGATCGTGGGCATCACGCTGTGGAGCTATCCGAACCTCCAGCGGGATTACAAATTCGGATTCAATCTTCAGTTTTCCCGCGGCAACGCCCAAAGCGTCATGGCGTTCCGTACACCGAACGTCGATGTAGCGAGAAGATTGGCCGACGCTTTCGCAACGCTGGCGGCCGCGAATTTCACTGACGGCCACAGATTCAGTCCATCGCTTGGCATCCAGGCGCAGACCAAGGATCTGCCAAGCCAGTATTCCCGACTGAACTGGGCACAAGCCACGGGGCTGGTCATCGATGCCGTGGTCGACGAAAGCCCAGCCGCGGCGGCAGGTCTCGCGCACGACGACATCGTCTTTGAAGCCGATGGCAAACCCGTCACGGATGCGCCAAGCGTCAGCAAGATCGCTACCGATTTTCTGAGAGATAAGCCGGAGGGGAGTCTCGACTTGAAGGTTTTCCGCGGCGGACAAACGATTCCGATGCAGGTCGCACTCACGAATCCGAATGTCGGAATCGAGAAATTGCTTCCGGCACAGGCTCCCGCTCCAGCTCTTGCTCCAACTCCGATCGCCCCCACAGCGGTGCATCTTGGCATCGCCGCGCGCAATTTGACGGCGGCGGAAGCGAAAAAGGCGGGATTGGCGTCCGGTGTTTTGGTCGTCGGCGTCGATGCTGGTTCCCTGGCGCAACAGATGGATTTGAAGGCGGGCGATTTCCTGCTGGAGATCAACGGCGCGAAAGTGGCCGATATGAGCGCGATGAAGCAGGCGCTGTCCTCCGGATCGGTCGATGTCGTGAAGGTGTGGAGAAAAGGGAAAGTCCTCACCTTGAACGGCGTCAGCAAGATGTAACGGGCATCGCTCTCGTTCGGCGACAATGTCCTCAACATGTTTGGGGTCAGTAGATTGCCTTAAACTGCCGTTGATGGATCTACGCGAGCGGGCGAAAACCGGCTCCCGATTCGATCTGAAGGAGTTCCGGTCCTCAAAAAAGGAGGCGATGCCGCTGCGGCTCCCGCAACGGAATGTGGATCGCTGGCTGACGCAAAAAGAAGGGCTTTCCGCGGTGTCTGGTGAGGTTAACCAGGAATGTTATGGAGCCGTGCCTTGCCCAGGCGGTCCGACTTCCCTACACTTCGCCAGGTTCTTGCAGGTGCGCAGCCGGGGTCGGGGGATATGCGGATCAGTCACTTTGCCTGTGTCGCAGCGCTATGCGCCGCAAGCATGGCCGCAAACGCCGGCGAACGACCCGCGCCGGCGCAAATGCAGCTTGCCTGGTTTCAAGCCGGCAACATTTTCCATTCCGGGCTTCGCTACAACCACACGATCGCGCTGACGTTCGACGACGGCCCCAACGCCTACACCGGCGCAGTGCTGGACATGCTCAAGGCCAACAATGTGAAGGGCACGTTCTTCATCGTCGGCAAAATGGCAAAAGCCCATCCCGAAATGCTGGCGCGCATCGCCGCGGAGGGAAACCTGCTCGCTAATCACAGCGCCAGCCACCCCAAATTGACCGACCGCTTCGACGACGATCCCAATCTTCTGATCGAACAGATCAGGGACGTGAACGACCAGATCGCGCCGCTGATGAAGCAGACCGACGTGCTTTATTTCCGCGCGCCATACGGCTATTGGCGTCCCGCGCACGCGGCCATCCTCAACGCCGATCCGGTGCTGCGCAATTACGTCGGCCCGATCTATTGGGACATCGGCGGCGATATTTCCATGCGTGACGGTTACGTGATGAGTTCCGCAGACTGGGATTGCTGGAAGCACAAATGGAGCGCCCAGGTCTGCGCCAAGGGCTATTTGCGCGAAATCCGCCGCGACAACGGCGGCGTCGTGCTGATGCACTGCATCCACGCCCAATCCGGCGATCTCGTCGCCGCGGTCGTGCCGCCGCTGATCGAGGAAGGCTACAATTTCGTCCGCCTCGATCAGATGCCGGAGTACAAGCAGTACGAAACTCCTCAGATCGCACCCGCTGTGGCCGATGCCGCGCCTCTGCGCAACGTCGCTCGCGTCGCCTCGAACAAAGTGAAATAGCAGCTGCGCAGCAGCGAAGGGTGGCGGATGGGGAGG
>JBEKMG010000010.1:0-126630 GCA_050008635.1 Rhizomicrobium sp. | reverse complement strand
CTGCGATGCGTTCCAGTTGAACTGCCAGTGCGATCAGTTCGCGCTCCCGCTTTCGCTGCTCCTGCGCCGTGGGCATGGCGGGACCGGAGCGCACGAAGTTCGGAGCATCGGTCCGAATGCCGGTCGCGAGCCTGCGTAGCAGGTTGCGCAGCGTCGGCGCTTGTTCATCATCGCCGTCAATCGCGCGTTGAAGCTCCATCATGTTCCAGAGGTCGTAGCGATCTCCTTCCATCACGAACGGATTGAAAAAGCGGGGATGGCTGGCGAGCATCTGCACGCGACAGAGGACCGCCGCGTTCGACAGATGGGACTCTTGCTGCATCATCGCCACGCGCTGCGGCCCCTGCGATGGCAGCATCAATGGCCCATCCGCATAGATCAGCGTTACCGGCCCGCGCAGCGGTTCTTCCTGCCGGAGACGCCGGTCCCAAATCTTCACACTGTTCGCCGCGATGGTCGATAGGTCGCCCGACTGCGCCTCCCAATTCTGGATCGTGGTCCGCGTCACGCCCATCTTGTCCGCGAGGTCTTGCTGGCTCAGTCCAAATCCAGTTCGCCACCTACGAAAGTCGCTTCCGTTCATGCTTCCTGCCCGCAATTATACAACTGAACGCTACCACAAGAAACTTATCATTCATAGCCAAAAATTTTGGTATTACTGGACCAGTGGCGCTCGGCTGCTGGTGCTGTCTGTTCTGTATCTCTCGGCTTGGCCGGAGCAAATGGCGGGCGTTATATGGGCATGAGGGCGGGAGCGGGCTGGTATGACGAACTACTCGGTTGAGGATGACCTTTGTTCGGACGAAGGGCTGCGCCTCGTTTTCGACTATCTCCTGCCCTGCATAGAGACGAATTCGACAATCACGTATGGTGAGATTGCCGGACGGCTGACAGCGGATTTGGACTTGGACGGCCAGGTGTTCTCAACGCATCCCGGTCACGTTGTCGGAACGCTCATGCACCGGATTCTTGAAATCGACAACGACGCCCCACTTCTCAATCTGTTAGTCGTGAATATTATGGGAAAGCCCGGTGAGGGCGCGGACCAGTTCATCCGGGAGCGGTTCGGACTGCCAGAACGTGACGCGATTCCCAATCGCGCGGACCTCATAGAACAGGAAGCCAATCGGGTCTTTGCGTTCAAGCGGTGGCCTCGCATTTATAAACGGCTGTTCAAGGCTGACCCGCCCGCAATCGACCCGCTCGCACGGGTGAAGGGCACGGAAGCCGATGGGATGCCGCCTAGCACGACCAAGGGCGGCTATGGCGGCACAGCGGAAAGTAAGGAACACAAGGCGTTGAAAGCCTATGTTCTCGCCAATCCCGCGTGCATTGGCGCACCTGTGAATCCCGGTACAAGGAAAGACGAATTGATGCTCCTATCGGGCGATGAAGTTGACGTGTTCTTTGAATCCCGTGACGCGGCCTATCTCGTCGAGGTCAAGTCCGTGCGATCCAACGAGCGCGACTTTGAGCGAGGCGTCTATCAGTGCGTGAAATATCGGGCCGTGTTTCAGGCCCAGTGTGCCAGGATAACGCCTGACCTCGCGGTTCACGCTATCCTAGCTCTTGAGGAAGAACCGCCGGGGCACATTAAGACGCTGGCAAAGAATAATTGGGTGAAGGTGCAGGTCGTCAAGCGAGCGCGAGCTAATTCCGATTAAAGCCCACATCGCGGCTTTGGGGCTTCAATGTCCAATGAGTCTCTATCGCGGCAATAAGAGCTGGCCTCGCAAATCTAAACAGGGCGATAAGTGGATTTTCTGCCTGATACACCCCCGAACCAGTTTTTTGGTCCGAGGGCGTAAAGTTGTGGTTCTTTCTCTTTACCCCCCCGCGACTGCGGGCCACCCAGTTGAAACCTGCTGAAATTGTCAAAGGAAAACGCGGCGAAATTCCTTGAGCGGCGTGCTGTGTCACCTGGATGGCCCGCACTAAGGCGGGCCATGACACCTGATTTTCATGCATCATCTTGATGCCGACCCGTCTTACAGCCGAAACGTCTTGCCGAGGCGCACCGAGAATTGCGAGGCGTGCGACTGGTAATAGGAACCGCTTAGCGTAGCGTCGTCGCCCAGCACCACCAGAAGCTCCGACCCCGGCTCGAATTCCCAGCGATAACGCAGCGACAATTCCATGTTCTTGCTGATGTTGTCGTACTGCATCTGGCCGCGCAGCATCATGTCCGGCGTGAAATTCATGGACATGTCGAACGAGCCGACGTGGATCGCGACATTGCCGGCGGGCATGGAAATCTGCTGCATGATGTGGCGCGCGCTGAAAGTGAATGTCTCGTTGGGGTTCACGTTCACGGTCGTGTCGGTTTGCAGCAGCCGGCCGCCGTAGAAGCCGCCATATTCCACATCGACGATCGCTGAGAGGAAACGGCCGGGCGCCGTTTCCGTACGGAAATGGGTGATGTCGAAGGTGTATTTCCCCGCTGGAACGGGAATGTTGTGCGGCAGCGCGAACGCCGGCGTGTTCTCGGAATCCTCCCACACCTCCAGAAAGAAATAATCGCCGGCCTCGGTATAGAGCGCCACCCACGGGTCGAAGTTGTAGAGAGACTGCACTTCGTTGTTCAGACCCGTCGTAAGGTCCGACCAGAAGCCCACCTCCCACCAGCGGATGAAGGAACCCGTCGGTCGGTCGCGATAGGCGATGTAACCCTGGTAGTCGCGGATGCCTGGACGCGAGACGAAGCCCAAAGCGGGATCGAACTGCTCTCCCACTTGCTTGAATCGAAAGTAGGACTTCCAAGGTTCATTGAAAAAATCGAGCTCCATGCCGAACGAATCGTCCTGGCCGACCGTGCTCGAAAAGCTGCGTTCGTAATAAAAATCGCTTTGCACGATCTTGCCGGGGAAGAAGTTGGAATCGTGAAACTGGAAATCTCCGCCGACCACCGTGTTCCGCGAGCGGCCCGTGGGATCGCCGTTGGTGAGGACGAGACCGACCTTGGATTCCGACAGCACCGGCATGGTCACGCGGCCGGCAGACAGTAGCTGTTCGTCCACGCCGGCACCGCTCGCCGTGAGGACGCTGAGTGCGCCGATGCCTATGTCGTCGTATTGGCCCGACACCTTCGCGCCGCCCAGGATATTGACCGGTTCGTCGTTGACGATGCCGATCCGCCGTGAGAAGAACGGCGCGGCGTTGGGATCGTTGTTGACGCTAAGCGGCGCGCCGCCGAATTCGAAAGAGGCGGCGTCCTGCAGGAAGAAATCGCGCCGCTCCGGATAGAACAGGTCGAAGCGCGTGATATTCACTTTCCTCTGGTCGAGCGGCGCATCGGAGAAATCCGTGTTGTAGGTCAGCGTGGCGGTCAGCGACGGCGTGATCTTATAGAACAGATTCGCGCTCGGCCTGACGCTGATGCCGGTGCCGTCGTGCGGCGCATCCCACACTTGCCGATAGCGCGTAAGAGCGAAGGCCTGCACGTCGAGACCCAATCCGTCGCGAATCCCGCTGATGCCGGTAAGCGTCCCGGAACGTGTGACGTCCTGGCTGACGATCACTTTGTTGATCGACGACCAACGGATGCGCTCGTTTTTGCGGCGAACGAGGCGGAAGAAATCGAACCCCCAATCGGATCGCTTGCCGTAGGAAATGCTGCGGAACGGGATGGCGACCTCCAGCGACCAGCCGTTGGGCAGGATTCGCGCCTTGGCGCTCCAGATCGTGTTCCACTCGTAGAGTACGTCGGTGTTGTTCCGGATCAGACCCTCGCGGCGGGCGCCCAGCGGATTGACCTCGAAAATGTAGGCGTTGCGCCGCGTCATGTCGGGGTCGAGATAGATCCGGATGATGTCGTCGCTGTCGATCGATCCGTCCCGCTGCTTGATGCGCGCCGTGATCCGGTTCGGCTGGTCGTCATAAGCCATGACGGCGAAATAGAGATTGTTCTCGTCGTAGAGGATGCGAACCACAGTGCGCTCGCTGCCGGGCGCGCCTTCGGCCGGCTCAAGCTGGTAGAATTCGTCGATGGCCTGTGCCTTGTCCCAGACGGGATCGGAAAGATCGCCGTCGATCGCGGGAGCCTGCGCCGCCTCGATTCGCATCACCTTGGCGGTCGGCCGATAGGTCGCGAAATTGCGCGCCGGAGGTGTTTGAGCCCGTGCAACGGTCCCATGTGCTCCCAGCACGATCACAACCGCGACAATGCACGCGGCAAATCGCGACGTGCGCATAGACGGCGCCCCAGACTCCACCCGCAAAATGTTGACACGAATCGTGGCAGTTTAGCGGCACGCTTGCGGGTAAGCGATGTCACATCCTCGTGTAGAAGATTGTCGTGCGATTAATGCATGTTCAAAGGCTAGCGAGCGCTTGTTCGATGCGCGAAAGCCTCTCGCTTGAGCGCTGCAGATCTTGGGCAAAGCAGATGCGCAGATAGGAGTTGCTGCGCAATCCGTCATGCGCCCGTCCGCCGACCGGCCGGCTGGGCAGGCAAGGACGCGCCTTGCGCGAGCCGGGCGCACCCCCTATAACCCGCGCCATTCCGCGCGCGAGGGTGGGTTACGAGGGGTGTTCCTTCGTCCCCGTCCGGTGCCCGAAAGGGTTACTCCTCGCGCCAGGCTAACCGGAAAAGGAGAAGTTTTTCATGGCATTGCCAGAATACACGATGCGCCAGCTCCTCGAGTCGGGCGCCCATTTCGGCCATCGCACCCAGCGCTGGAACCCGAAAATGGCCCCCTTCATCTACGGCTCGCGCAACGACATCCACATCATCGATCTGACCCAGACCGTGCCTTTGCTGCATCAGGCGTTGGTGGCGTTGCGCGACGTCGCGTCAGGCGGCGGGCGTATCCTCTTCGTCGGCACCAAGCGGCAAGCTTCCGAGCCGATCGCAGGGGCAGCCAAACGCTGCGCCCAGTATTACGTCAATCATCGCTGGCTGGGCGGCACGCTGACCAACTGGCAGACCATCTCCAATTCGATCAAGCGGCTTCGCACCATCGAGGAGACGCTGGGTTCGGCGCAAGGCTCCGGCCTGACCAAGAAGGAGCTGCTCGGCCTCTTGCGCGAGCGCGACAAGCTCGAGCGCGCGCTCGGCGGCATCAAGGAGATGGGCGGCCTGCCGAACATGCTGTTCGTGATCGACACCAACAAGGAAGCCATCGCCATTTCGGAAGCCAAGAAGCTCGGCATTCCGGTGACGGCGATCCTCGATTCCAATTGCGATCCGGACGGCATTGCTTATCCGATCCCCGGCAACGACGACGCCGCCCGCGCCATCGCGCTGTATTGCGATTTGGTCGCGCGCGCGGTGATCGACGGCCTGTCGGAAGGCCAGATCGCGGCGGGGGTCGACGTGGGCGAAGCGGCGGCGCTGCCCGATACCGCTCCCGCCGTAGACGTGCCGGCCGAACAAACGCCACCCGCCTGATACAACACAACGGAGGCCACAATGGCGAACATCACCGCATCGCTGGTGAAGGACCTGCGCGACAAGACCGGCGTGGGCATGATGGACTGCAAAGCAGCGCTCGCCGCGACCGACGGCGACCAGGAAGCGGCCATCGATTGGCTGCGCAAGAAAGGTCTGTCGAAGGCCGCGAAGAAGGCCGGCCGCGTGGCTGCGGAAGGGCTGATCGGCGTGGCCGTCGGCGGCGACGCGGGCGCCCTGGTGGAAGTGAACTCCGAGACCGACTTCGTCGCGCGCAACGACGAGTTCAAGGATTTCGTCAAGAACGCCGCAAAACTGGCGTTGGAAGAAGGCGGCGACGTGGAAAAGCTGCTGGCCAGGCCGATGGGCGATGGCTGCGTGCAAGACGCCTTGACCGCCATGATCGCCAAGATCGGCGAGAACATGAGCGTGCGTCGCGCGGTCGCGCTGGCGGTCTCGCCGGGCGTGGTGTCGTCCTATGTGCATAACGCCGCCTCGCCGGAGCTCGGCAAGATCGGCGTCCTGGTGGCGCTGAAATCCGCCGCCGACAAGACCAAGCTGGCCGCGCTCGGCAAACAGCTCGCCATGCATGTGGCGGCGGCGTCGCCGCTTGCGCTGACCCCCGAGCATCTGTCGAAAGAAGTCGTGGATCGAGAACGCGCCATCCAGGCCGATCTTGCGCGCCAGTCCGGCAAGCCGGAGAACGTCATCGAAAAGATGCTCGAAGGCCGCATGCGGAAATTCTATGAGGACACCGTGCTGCTCTCGCAGACCTTCGTCATCGACGGCGAAACCCAGGTCGGCAAGGTGCTCGAAAAGGCCTCCAAAGAACTGGGCGCGCCGGTGGAAATCGCGGGCTTCGTGCGCTTCCAGGTTGGCGAAGGCATCGATAAGATGAACGACGACTTCGCGGATGAAGTGAGCAAACTAGCCGGCCACTGAAAGGCGACACCATGTCTTCGACGCCAAAATACCGTCGGGTGCTTCTGAAGGTTTCCGGCGAGGCGCTGATGGGTTCGCAAGCCTTCGGTATCGACATCGTCACCGTCGACCGCATTGCCGCCGACGTAAAGCAGGCGGTAGACGCCGGCACGCAGCTCTGCATGGTGATCGGCGGCGGCAACATCTTCCGCGGACTGGTCGGCGCGGCCAAAGGCATCGAGCGCGCGACCGCCGACTATATGGGCATGCTCGCCACCGTGATGAACGCGCTGGCGATGCAGGCTACGCTCGAACGGGTGGGCGTAGCGAGCCGCGTGCTTTCCGCCATTCCGATGAGCACCGTCTGCGAACCCTATATTCGCCGTCGCGCCATCCGCCATCTGGAAAAGGGACGGGTGGTGATCTTCGCAGCCGGCACCGGTAATCCGTTCTTTACTACCGACACTGCGGCGGCGCTCAGGGCGGCGGAAATGAACTGCGACGCCTTGCTCAAAGGCACGCAGGTCGACGGGGTCTACAGCGCCGATCCGAAAAAGGTTCCCGATGCGGAACGTTACGCGGCGCTCAGCTATCAAGAGGTCCTAGCGCGCGATCTTAAGGTGATGGACGCGTCCGCCGTCAGCCTTTCGCGCGAAAACGAGATTCCTATCATTGTGTTCTCGATTCACGACAAAGGCGCGCTCGTCGCGGTGCTGAAGGGCGAGGGACGGGCGACGATCATCCAGGACTAAGAGCCTATCTTGATAATCCTCATGAGCCGCGTTTCGAGCAAAAATCGCACTATGGCAGGAGAAAGCCGAAGACCGTACCGGGGAGTACGGACGAGGCTTTCGACGCCCCAGAGGGCGATTTTTGCCGAAACCCTTCGGGACGGGCCGATTTTGCCCGCCCGGTTTGTCGCCGCGCTTGCCCGATGTCCCCGCATCGCGCTGCGCGCGGCTCCTGCCGGATCGGGGCAAAATCGGCTACCGTCGCGGCCATGACGATTATCAAGATAGGCTCTGAGCATAGGAGGCACAGATGGCCGAGACCTACAGCAAGGATGAAATAATCCGCCGCATGAAGGGCGTCGTGGCGACGCTGAAAGGGGAATTCGCCGGCCTGCGCACCGGCCGCGCGAGCCCCGCTCTGCTCGATCCCGTCATGATCGAAGCCTACGGCAACCAGATGCACATCAGCCAGCTTGGCACGATCTCCACCCCCGAACCCCGCCTTTTGACGGTGCAGGTGTGGGATCGCAGCATGGTTAAGGCCGTCGACAAGGCGATCCGCGACGCCGGCCTTGGCCTCAATCCGCAGATGGACGGCCAGCTTTTGCGTATTCCGATCCCGGAATTGAACGAGGAGCGGCGCAAGGAACTGGTCAAATTGGCCCACAAATACGCCGAACAGGGGCGGGTGGCCGTCCGCAATGTGCGCCGCGACGGCATGGAAATCCTGAAAAAGCTCGAAAAAGACCACAAGATCAGCCAGGACGAGCACCATAAGCAGGGCGAAGAATTGCAGAAGCTTACCGACGCGCACATAAAGGAGATCGACCAACTGCTCCACGGCAAGGAGCAGGAAATCATGCAGGTCTAAGTTGCCCTCGCGCCCGGAGAAGGTCAGCATGGGGGCGTTCGTTAACCTCCGCGCCCAAATTCCATGGACGGGCGGGCTGTCGGGAACCGGGTATGGCCGTCGCGCCGCGTAACAGCAACCTTCCTCGCCATGTCGCCATCATCATGGACGGCAACGGACGCTGGGCGCAAAAGCGGCACCTGCCGCGGCAGGCCGGCCATGTTGCCGGCGTGAACGCGGTGCGGGAGGTGGTGCGCCAGGCTTGCGACATCGGTCTCGAAAACCTGACCTTGTTCGCCTTCTCATCGGAGAACTGGAAGCGGCCCGCCACCGAGGTCGGCGCGCTGATGGGGCTGTTCCGTCTCTACTTCCGTAGCGACATGGACGAGTTGGTCGAGCGCGGCGTGCGCATGCGCATCATCGGCAACCGCTTGCGTGTGGACGAAGACATTCGCAGGATGATCGAAGACTCCGAACGGCGCACCTTGGGCAATAGCGGTCTCAACCTGACTTTCGCCTTCGATTACGGTGGGCAGGAAGAAATCGCCGCCGCCGCGCGGGAGTTGGCGCGCGCCGCCGCTGAGGGCAGGCTCGATCCCGAAACCATCACGCCGGAGCTGGTGAGCTCGCGTCTGTTTACCAGCGGCTTGCCGGAACCGGATCTCGTCATCCGCACCAGCGGCGAGCGGCGGCTGAGCAATTTTCTGCTGTGGCAATCGGCTTATGCCGAGCTGATGTTCGTGGAGACCCTGTGGCCCGATTTCAGCCGGCAGGAATTTCTCGACGCGCTCGACAATTTCTCGCAGCGCGAGCGTCGCTTCGGCGCCTTGCCGGAATCCGTGGCGTGAACAAATCGCCCGACATCACGGCGACCAACCCGCCGCCGGCGCCCGGCCTGCGCACGATCAGGTTTTCGCGCGACTGGATCACCAGGCCCGTCTTCGGTGTGGTGCTTGCGCTCGTCGTGATCGCCGCGATTTACGGCGGCACGCCGTATCTGGCCGTCGTCGTGGCCGCTGCCGCCTTCTTCGCGGCGCGCGAATGGCATCGGATCGTAGACGAGGACAGGGCGGCGCCGGAACTGGCGCCGACGACGGCGACGATCTGGTTGGCGCTGATCGCGTTCGTTCTGTGGCCGCGCGGGATCGCGCCATACATCGTTCTGTTCTGCGGCACATTCTTGGTGCTGGTGCTAAGCATGACCAGGCGGAGTCGTCCGCTATGGCGGGCGGGCGGCGTTCTTTACATAGGCATTCCTTCGCTCGCAATTCTGACGCTGAGAGAAATTCCCGCACATGGCGGCTGGCTGATCGGCGCGCTGTTCGCCGTTGTGTGGGCGACGGACACCGGCGCTTTGGTGGTCGGCAATCTGGTCGGCGGGCCCAAGCTCGCGCCGGTGCTGTCGCCGAACAAGACATGGTCTGGAACGATCGGCGGCGTGGCGGCGGCGGCGACCGCGGAAGCCATCTTCATCGCCATCATCGGCGGTCACGCCGGTGCGGCCGCCTTGTTCGGCGCCGTGCTTGCCGTCTTTGCGCATCTCGGCGATCTGTTCGAATCCTGGGTCAAGCGCCGGTTCCACGTCAAGGACAGCGGCGCGCTGATCCCCGGTCATGGCGGCGTTCTCGACCGGATCGATTCCACGCTTGCTGCGGTCGTCGCGCTGGAAATCGCCGTTTTCGTCTTTCGCCTCGATCCGCTGTTCGGAGCCAGTCCATGATGGCGCTAGCCGCCCATCGTCGTCGCCAAGACATGCCGGACCTCTCTCCCGTGCTGGCGCGGCGCGTGACCGTTCTCGGCTCCACCGGGTCCATCGGCGTCAGCACCCTCGACGTGATCGACCATGCGCGTCGATGCTACGGCGCCGATGCGCTGCCCGTGGAAGCGCTGACGGCGCAGTCGAATGTGGGAGCGCTTGCCGCCCAGGCGCGGAAATTCAAATCGAAGATCGCGGTGATCGGCGACGAAAAACTCTATGCCGAACTCAAAGACGTTTTGTCGGGAACGGGCGTCGAACCCGCTGCCGGCCGCAGTGCCGTCATCGCGGCCGCTGCCAGGCCATCCGAGGTGGTGATGGTGGCGATCATGGGCGCGGCGGCCTTGGAGCCGGCGCTGGCCGCGGTCGCGCGCGGGGCGACGGTGGCGCTTGCCAACAAGGAATGCGTGGTGGCAGCGGGGACGGTGTTTCACCGTGCGCTTGCGGCTTCGAATGCCGCCGTGATCCCGGTCGATTCCGAGCACAATGCGATCTTCCAGGTCTTCCGGGCGGCGGATGTGGACGAGGTCGAGCGCGTCACGCTCACCGCTTCGGGCGGGCCGTTCCGCGACTGGACGCTCGAGCGCATGAGCGCGGCGACGCCCGAACAAGCCGTGGCGCATCCCAACTGGTCGATGGGGGCGAAGATCTCCGTCGACAGCGCCACCCTGATGAACAAAGGGCTGGAACTGATCGAGGCGCATTTCCTTTTCGCCTTGCCGGCGGAAAAGCTCGCCGTCGTGGTGCATCCCCAATCGATCGTGCATTGCCTCGTATCCTATGCGGACGGCTCGACGCTGGCCCATCTGTCCGCGCCCGATATGCGCACGCCGATCGCCCACGCGCTCGCCTGGCCCAGACGCATCTCCTCGCCGTCACGCAAGCTCGATTTGCCGGCCGTGGCGCAATTGACCTTCCAGGCGCCGGATCACGAACGCTTCCGCTGCCTGGCGCTGGCGCTGGATTGCTTGAACCGCGGCGGGCTGGCCCCTACGATCCTCAATGCGGCCAACGAAATCGCAGTGGCGGCCTTCCTGAGCCGGCGGATCGGGTTCCTGGACATTCCGCGGGTCGTGGAAACGACGCTGGACGAAAGCCCCGGCGCGAACGTTGAGGCCGAATCCCTTGACGGCGTGCTGGCGGCGGATGCGCGAGCGCGGGAACTTGCTGGAAACGTTTGCCGGCGCATGATGACCTAAGTGTTGGGGGCATACGGGAGTAGTGATGCTGTCTCTGTTACGCGATTTGTTCGCATGGGCCCCGGTGGGATTACCCGCCTTCATCTTCCTCATCACCTTCGTGGTGTTCTTTCACGAACTCGGCCATTTCCTGGTGGCACGCGCCTGCGGCGTGGCTGTCGAGACGTTCTCCATCGGTTTCGGCGGTGAGATTTTCGGCTGGACGGATCGCAAGGGGACGCGCTGGAAGATCTCCTGGCTGCCGCTCGGCGGTTATGTGAAGTTCCTGGGTGACGAGAGTGCTGCCAGCACGCCGGATCGCGAACGCATCGCCGAAATGGACGCCACCGAGCGTTCGGCCGCATTTCCCTTGAAGCCGCTGCGTCAGCGTGTGCTGGTCGTGCTTGCCGGACCTGTGGCCAATTTCCTCTTGGCCATCATTGTCTTCACGCTGCTCTACGCGTTCGTGGGAGCAAAGGCGCTTTCGACCACGGTCGGCTCCGTGACGCCGAAATCGCCAGCGGCCATGGCCGGGATCAAACCCGGCGACAAGATCACCGCCGTCGACGGCAAACCCGTCAAGCTGTTCTACGGGGAACTTCAGGGCATCGTCCAAGCCAGCAAGGGCAGACAGCTCGCGTTTTCGATCGAGCGCGACGGACGGCCCATGGTGTTGGAGATCCAGCCCCGCAAGATCGACGTCTCGAACATTTACGGCGGGACCGAAAAGGCTATGGCCATAGGGGTGGGGCCTGCCGACGATACGCCCGAAAACACCGTTTTTATTCCCGTTCCGGCCGCAAAAGCGCCGCTGGTCGCCCTGGACCAAACTTGGTTCATCGTCGATGCGTCGCTCACTTCTCTGTGGCGGATGGTCTCGCATCAGGCCGACGCGAGCCAGTTGACCGGCGTGGTCGGAATAGCCGGGGTCTCCAAAAAAGCCGCTTCGCACGGCTTCTACGACCTTATCTATCTGGTGGCTTTCATTTCTGTAAGCATCGGTCTAATCAACCTTTTTCCCATTCCTCTCCTCGACGGGGGCCATCTTCTGTACTATGGATGCGAGGTCGTGCTGGGGCGTCCGCTTGGTGAGCGTGCCCAGGACGTCGGATTCAGGGTCGGGCTTGCGCTGGTGCTTGGTCTCATGATCTTCGCCACGTGGAACGATCTGGTCCGCTAGAGCCCATTGCGAAACTTCGGCCCGCAGCACGCGCTACCCCTTGCGTGTCGCCCGATCTGAGAAGAGTGACAGAGACGAGTGGATGAGCGCTAACGCCCTGTTCGCCCGATTGAAACGCGCGGCTCCAGCCTCGCTTTTGTTTGCGTCTTTTGCCGTCGGGGCACCGGTTCACGCGCAAGGGTTGAATTCCGCAAGCTCCGCGCAACCGAACGCCGCGGACGAGACGGCGACGCCGGTCGAAACGGCCATCGTCGAACGGACGGTCGTTCTGGGCACGCAACGCATCGAGCCTGCGACCGTTCTGTCCTACATCACGCTGCATGTCGGCGAGGCCTACAGCGAGGCGGCCGCCGACCGCGCGTTGAAGGCGCTGTTCGCAACGGGACTGTTCTCGGACGTGAAGATCAACTGGGACGGTTCAACGCTGACGGTGAACGTGGTCGAGAATCCGATCATCAACCAGGTCGCGTTCGAGGGCAACAACAAGGTCACGACCAAGGATCTTCAAAAGGAAGCCCAGCTCCAGCCGCGCATGGTCTTCACGCGCGCGAAGGTGCAATCCGACATTCAACGCATCATCGAACTCTATCGCCGCAACGGCAAGTTCGCCGCCAGCGTCGACCCGCAAATCATTCAACGTCCGCAGAACCGCGTCGACCTGATTTATTCCATCACCGAAGGGCCGACCACCAACGTCGCGCGCATCATCTTCGTCGGCAATAAAGTCTTCGACGACAGCACACTGCGCGAGCAGATCTCCACTGAGCAATCGGCCTGGTGGCGTGTACTGGCGAGCAACGACAATTACGACCCGGACCGTCTTCTGTTCGATCGCGAACAGCTGCGTCGCTTTTACGTGAGCCACGGCTATGCGGATTTCCACGTCGTTTCCGCGGTGGCCGAACTGACGCCCGACCACAGCGCTTTCTACATTACCTTCACAGTCGACGAAGGCCCGAAATACCAGTTCGGCAAAGTCGAGATCAATTCGAAGGTCAAGGAACTTCCCGCTCAGGCGCTGCGCCCGCTGGTGAAGATCACGGCCGGAGACATCTACGACGAAAACCTGGTGGAGAGTGCGAAGGACGCGCTGATCAGTGCCGTCGGCACCAAAGGCTATGCCAACGCGGACGTGAATGTCCGCCTCAGGCGCAACCGCGATTCGCGCACCATGGACGTGGTGATGAACATCGACCAGGGGCCGCGCGTCTACGTCGACAAGATCAACGTCGTCGGCAACACGCGCACGCTCGACAGGGTCATCCGGCGCGAATTGCGGTTCACCGAAGGCGACGCCTTCAACCGCCAGCTGGTCGACCGTTCACGCACGCGCATACGCGCGTTGGGCTTCTTCAAGGACGTGGCGATCAAGAATTCGCCGGGTTCGCGCCCCGACAAGGCGGATGTCACAGTGGCGGTCACGGAGCAGTCGACTGGCGAATTGTCGCTCGGCGCCGGCTATTCCTCGACCAGCTCCTTCGTCGGTGAATTCGCCTACACCGAACGCAATCTGTTCGGCCGTGGCCAGTTCTTGCGCGCCAGCGTGGAGATGTCGACGCTGAGCAAACAGTTCGAGCTCAGATTCGCCGAGCCTTGGTTCCTCAACCGTCCGCTGACGGCCGGTGTCGACTTCTACAAATGGATCACGTTCTACAATCAGGCCGGTTACGAGGGCGATGCGACAGCGGGAACCCTGCGTCTGAGCTTCCCGACGTCCGAGTACGGCAGCATCGGTTTGAACTACACGTATAGGATCAACAAGGTGACGCCGATGTCAGGCGCGCCGCTGGAAGTTCAGCTGGCTGCGGGTTCAACCAGAACCTCGGAAATCGGCTATTCGTTCCTCTACAATACGCTGGACGACGTCATCAAACCGACGAGCGGCATGGCCTTCAATTTCACCCAGGATTTTGCAGGCTTTGGCGGCAGCCTGAAGTTCGTGAAGACGGAAGGGGCTTTCTCGGCCTACCACAAACTGTTCGGAGATGAGTTTATCGGCTCGATCACCGGGACGTCCGGCTTCATCACCGGCTACGGCGGGACGCTCATTCCGATCCAGGAACGTTATTTCAAGGGTGGCGATACGTTCCGTGGCTTCAAACTGGCCGGCATCGGCCCGCGCGACATAGACGTTTCTGGCGATGCCGGCTCCGTGGGCGGCGATTTCTTCGCGATCGGCACGGCGCAACTCCGCCTGCCGGACTTTGTGCCGACCGATTATGGCATGACCTTTGCCCTATTCTCGGATTTCGGCACGCTCGGCCATCTCAAGTCGATAGTGCCGCTGTGCCCGCCGGCCACCGCCGCAAGTTCCTGCATCAGAGACAATCTGGCGCTGCGCGTTTCCGCCGGCATCAGCATAGGCTGGAAATCGCCCTTTGGCCCGGTCCAGATTGATCTTGGTGTGCCTTTGGTCAAAGCACCTTATGATAAGACCCAAATCATCCACTTCAGCGCCGGCACGGGGTTATAGATCCATGACGAAGAAATCGCTTTTCACCCGCACCATCCTGGTTGCAGGGATGCTTTTCCTTGGGGCGGCGAGCCTGGACGCCGCCATCGCAGCTCCGCCGCCTCCTGGCGGCGCGCCAACGGCGCGAATCCTGATGATCGACCTGCGCCGGGCCATGGGCGCCTCCAAAGTCGGGCAGGATATCCAGCGCCAAGTCGATTCGCTCAAGCGGCAGGCCACCAAGGACCTGACCGGCGAGAGCGCGTCGTTGAAAAATGAAGAAACGCAACTCCAGCAGCAGGCCGCCATTCTCGCGCCCGACGTCAAGGCGCGTCGGATCAGGGATTTCCAACAGAGAGCCGCGGCCTTCCAGCAAAAGGTCCAACAGCGCAGTGCGCTCATCCAGGGCGGCGTTATCAAAGCGCAACAGCAAATCGAGCAGGCCCTGGGCCCGATCCTGCAGGGCATCATGAAGGAACGCGGCGCCACCATCCTTTTGGACCGTTCCGCCATCCTCCTGGCTCCGAATTCGATCGACGTGACCCAGCTGGTCATCCAGCGTCTCGACGTGAGAATGTCGACGGTGAAGGTGGAACTCACGGCGCCGCCCGCCGGGGCGCAGCAGCAGCAACAGTAATAGGAGCGCGCTAACGCGCGGCCCACTGGACTAGCCGGCCATGGCCGACCCTCGCTTCTACGACAATCGCGGCCCTTATTCGCTGGCCGAAGTCTGCGCGAAGGCGGTCGCGGCTCTCCCGGCCGGCGCCGACGGCTCCGCCAAGATCGACGATCTGGCAAGCCTGTCCGGTGCTGCTGCCACCCATCTGTCGTTCTTCACGGGCGAACGCGCCGGAACGGAGTTTTTCCAGACGGTGGCTGGATACTGCTTCGTGCCGGCCAAGACCACCAAACCGCTCGAACCGCCCCCACATCTGGTGACGATCCCTTGCACATCGGTGCAGCATGCCTTTGCCGCGGCCGCGAGCTTGTTCTATCCCGAAACGGGCCTCGACGACTGGTCGCGGCAACGCACCCCGGTCGATCCGAGCGCAGAGATTGGCGAGCATGTGGTCTTGGGCCCGGGCGTGGTCGTCGGGCCTCATGCCCAGATCGGCGACGGCACCCGCATCGGTCCCAACACTGTCATTGGCCGCGGCGTGACGGTCGGGCGCGGCTGCGAGATCGGGAGCAACGTATCAATCTCCTACGCTTATCTGGGCGACCAGTTGCTGATTCTGCCGGGCGCGCAAATCGGCCAGCCTGGTTTCGGCTTCGCTAGCGACACGCAGGGCCACGTCAAGATTCCGCAACTCGGCCGCGTGATAGTGCAGGACAAGGTGGAAATCGGCGCTTGCGTCACGGTCGACCGTGGCGCGTTGGGCGACACCGTCATTGGCGAAGGCACGAAGATTGATAATCTTGTACAGATTGCGCACAACGTCCATATAGGCCGGCATTGCGTGATCGTATCCCAGGCTGGAATCGCGGGCAGTTCCGTGTTGGGCGATTTCGTCGTGGTCGGCGGGCAGGTGGGGGTCTCGGACCATTGTCGTGTCGGCAGCGGGGCGCGTATCGGGGGGCGCGCGGCGACGGTACCCGATCAGGAACTTGAAGGCGGACGTGATTACGGCGGCATACCCGCAAAACCGGTAAGGGACTGGATTCGCGAGTTGCACGCCGTGGCTGCGCTGGTGAAGAAACCGAAACGGAACGGCCATGACTGAAAAGCATCCATCGCACCTCGTACTCGGCGTCGAGGATATCAAGCGGCTGCTGCCGCATCGCGCACCGTTCCTGTTCGTCGAGAAGTTGAGCGATATCGTGGTCAACGAAAGCGCCACGGGCCACAAGGCGGTCGGCTACAACGAGCCGTATTTCCAGGGCCATTTTCCGGACTACGCGGTGATGCCGGGGGTCTTGATCGTCGAGGCTCTGGCGCAAACGGCAGGCGCGCTTGTCGTCCATTCTCTGGGTGTGACGAGCGAAAATCGCATCGTCTATTTCCTGACCATCGAAAAAGCGCGGTTCAGAAAGCCGGTCCGCCCGGGCGACATGCTGCAGATGCGGGTCAAGGCGTTAAGAAGACGCGGGCCGGTGTGGCGATTTACTGGGGAAGCCTATGTCGGCGACGTACTATGTGCAGAGGCGGAATTCAGCGCCATGATTCAGGACAGCGCAAATGGGGAAGGCGATTCATCCGACGGCAATCGTTGAAGACGGAGCCATTCTGGGGGCCGACGTCGAGATCGGCCCCTTTTGCATCGTCGGGCCTCGGGTAAAGTTGGGTGACGGCGTTCGCTTGATTTCCCATGCCGTCGTCACCGGCGATACGGAACTCGGTGCGCGCTGCGTCGTGCACCCGGGTGCCGTGCTGGGCGGAGAGTCGCAAATCCGCGGCAACAACGCGGAAGGAACCCGCCTGGTCGTCGGCGAAGGCAACGTCATCCGCGAATGCGTGAGCTTCAGCCTTGGCAGCGCCAAGGGCCGTGGCGTGACCGAAATTGGCTCGAACGGCTTTTTTATGGCTTACAGCCACATCGGGCATGATTGCCGCGTCGGGGATGACGTGACCTTCGCCAACGGCGTCCAGCTGGCCGGCCATGTCGACCTCGGCGACGGCGTCATCATGGGCGGTCTTTCGGCCGTGCAGCAGTTCGGCCGCATCGGGCGTGGGGCGATGCTCGGCGGCGTTTCCGGCTGCAACGAGGACATCATTCCCTACGGCATCGCCTTCGGATCGCACGCACGGTTGACCGGGCTCAACCTCGTCGGCTTGAAGCGCCGCGGCATACCGCGCGACAATATCCATGCTCTGCGCGCGGCGTTCCGCGCCATATTCCATGAAACAGCGGGATCGCTTGCGGGACGTGCGGAACAGGCGCGCGCGACCTGGGCCGACATCGCCGAGGTGCAAGAGATCGTCGATTTCATCCTGGCGCCCGCGAAGCGGCCCATCTGCACCGCGCATTCGCGCGGCGCGGCCGAAGAGTGATGTCGCCGGCGTCGCCAAAAGCGTTGGGCATCGTCGCCGGCGGCGGCGAGTTGCCTCTGGCTATCGCCGAAAGCGCGCGCGAGAGCGGACGCGAGGTTTTTGTTTTGGCTCTGCTCGGGGCGGCGGACGGATGGGTCAACTCCTATCCGCACGAATGGGCATCGCTGGGCGAGGTGAACAAGGTGATCAAGGCGTTGCGCGCCCATGATTGCGGCGAGGTGCTGCTCGCCGGCAAGCTGGCGCGGCCGAATTTCTCCAACCTCAAGCTCGACGCCAAGGGTGTGCTCGCGGCGCCGCGCGTCATCGCGGCGGCGCGCAAAGGCGACGACGCGCTGCTGCGCGCCGTGGTCGATATTTTCGAGCGCGAGGGCTTTCATGTCGTCGGTGCCGCAGAGGCTGCGCCCGGGCTGCTTGCGCTCCAAGGCCAGATGGGCCGCATCGCGCCGTCGCAGGAGAGCGAAGGGGATATCGCGACGGCGTTCAAGATCGCGCGCGCCGTGGGCACGCTCGACATCGGCCAGGCTGCGGTCGTTTGCGACGGGCTGGCGCTCGCGGTGGAAGCGGCGGAGGGAACCGACGCCATGGTGGCGCGCGTCGCCAACCTGCCGGAGCATCTTCGCGGCACGCCGGCCAAGCGTCGGGGCGTTCTGGCGAAGGCGCCCAAACCGATCCAGGACGGCAAGACGGATTTGCCCGTCATCGGCGTGCAGACGGTGCAGAGCGCGGCGGCCGTAGGCCTGGCCGGTATCGCCGTGGAAGCGGGCGGAGCGCTGGTCCTTGGCAAGCGCGCGGTAATCGAGGAAGCGGACCGGCTGGGCCTGTTCCTCGTCGGCGTGGCGCCTTGACGATGTCCGGGCTGCCCGCAAGACCTCTGACGCTGATGCTGGTGTGCGGCGAGCCGTCGGGCGACCAGCTCGGCGCGCAATTGATGGCGGCGCTGAAGTCGATCGCCGGCAAATCCGTGAAGATTGTGGGCGTCGGCGGAGAAGCGATGACGGCCCAAGGCCTCAAGAGCCTCTTTCCGCTCGACGCCACCGCATTAATGGGCCTCACCGAAATCGTACCGCGCATCCCCACGATCCTGTCGCGCGTGCGCCAAGCGGCGGATTTTGCGCTCGAGACGCGGCCCGACGCGGTGGTGCTGATCGACAGTCCCGATTTCACCCATCGCATCGCCCGGCGCCTCAAGGCCATCGCGCCGAGGATCGTCACGATCAACTATGTCGCCCCGCAGGTGTGGGCCAGCCGCTCCTGGCGCGCCCGCGCCATGGCGGACTATTTCGACATGGTGCTGGCGCTGCTTCCTTTCGAGGTTCCGTTCTTCGAGAAATACGGGCTGCATGCCGTTTTCGTCGGACATCCGGCCGTCGAACGCGCCAAACGCATGACCGGCGGCGAGGCTTTTCGCGCCCGTCACGGCATCTCGCCCGATGCACCGCTGCTGGCGGTTTTGCCGGGCAGCCGCACGGGCGAAATCCGCTATATTCTCCCCGAGTTCCGCGGTGCGGTCGGCTTACTGGCCAAGCGCATTCCGCGCCTGGTGACGGTGCTGCCGACGGTGCCTCACGTCGCCGCGCTGGTGCGAGCGGGAACGGCGAACTGGCCCGTGCCGCTTCACGTCGTCGAAAGCGAGGACGAAAAATTCGCCGCCTTCGACGCCGCCGACGCGGCGCTGGCGGCATCCGGCACGGTGACGACGGAACTGGCGCTTTCGCGTACGCCGATGATTGTCGGATACAAGGTCGGCTGGTTTACGGCCTTGCTGATGAAGGCGATGGTCCACGTCAAGTTCGCGACGATCGTCAATCTTCTTCTGGATCGCGAAGCGGTGCCGGAATTCCTCCAGGAACGCTGTACGCCGCAAGCCTTGGCCGACGCCGTTTTGCCGTTGCTGACGGACAAGGTAGCCGCCGCGCGTCAGGTCGCCGACCTACAAGAGGCGATGCGCCGGCTGGGGCAGGGCGGCGAACAACCCTCCCTCCGCGCCGCCCGGGCGATTCTCGACTTTGTGCGCTGATAACGCTTAAAACCCAACTGTCATGGCCCGCAAATGCGGGCCACCCAGGTGACTGCGGTTCGGTGTCGAAGAAGATCAAGCGGTGTCTGATCTAGCCCGGCTTTTCCGGAACCGGGTACGCCGCGTTGGCGGCTGCGAGCCGGTCGAGCCTGCGCTCCAACTCGTCGGCTGCACCCTCGTTATTGCGCGCGGCTCCGGGGAACCGCATCGCCGCCACCTGGGTTTGCCTTTGCAGCAACCGTTCATACAGGCGCACGAGCATGTCGAGCGTGCGCGCGTTTTTCTCGCTTATGTCCGGCCGATCCGGTCTCGGTTTGCTTTTCTCCAGCTTCTTAAGCTGGCGCTCCAGCGCGCCGCACATCTGGCGCACAGTGGCGTTCCACGGTTCGGGGCCGGCGTCGAAGGGGACGGCGCCCGCGAGCAGGGGCGCGTATCCCGATCCGCCCGGACGGAATCTGGCTGGCACGAGAGGCATCGTTTCGCACTTTTGGGGATATAGCCGATATGGCCATTCGACCTTGTCGGTTCAAGGGGGGGTAGTGTCCTAATTTGAATTTCCGAAGGCAGCAAGGATCGCGACTATCAATAACCCGAACCATGCTGCGCCCAAAGCCGCGGCCACTTGATGCTGGTGGATTCTTCTCTTTGGTGTATAGGCGTTCCAATATTCTTTGAAAACGGGGTCATCCTCGATAATTCTGTTCTGAAGTATACTGAGCCTCCGAGCGCTTCTTATCATTCTTGAGGCTTGGAACACGCTGTAGAATATGCCAAGGAACGAGACAATGATTTCCAGAACAACCGTGTACATGTGCAATTTCTCTTGGCTCACAAACAGCGTCACATAAGAAAGTAACAACATGGATTGAGCCACCATGCCGTAACTCATACGTTGTGTAAGAATATCGTTAGCTACATCATAGATATGCACCCGCCGAGCTGTCCGTTCTTTTTCCTCGTCGGTGTTCCGTCTGCTGGTCATCATGTTTTTTGCTCCGCCACTATAGCCGCTCGCACAGCCTCGCGCGGCCCGACGATTGGCGGTACATGCAGCACGGCAAAGAACCGCCGCTTGCCGTCTGGAAGCTCGTATGACCAGGCGTAGGCCCTGGTAGCCTTGGGGTGGCCTGCTAGGTCGAATACGTGGACCGTCCCGTCCCACACCGTCTGCCCGACGTGTTCTTCGCGGATCGGAACCGACTGGACAAGCGTAGCCGTCCCGCCGTGTTGGGATTCGACGGCCTGTTTTAGTTGGGAAATTTGGGCTTCTGTCAAAGTGCCACTCTGGAATAGACGCGAATCCGTCACCATGTTACATCATCGGCGCTGGCCGCGCTGCCGGGGAGCGACCCCAGACAACACGGCCTTAACGCCTACGATTTTTTCGCGCGGTCTTTCCGCACGGAACATCACCTCTCTCTCGTTTCCGGCTTTCCGAACCGGGTTAGGGGTTAGCGGGCGCGACCCGCCGGGATCGGGCTGCGATGGTCACACACCGCAGCCGATTTCGTTTCTGGCGCTCACTGGCCCTTCCCCTTGAAGTGCTTGATAAGCAGCCAAAGCGCTTCCTGCTCGCCCTTGTCCATCTTTGCATCGAACAGGCTGAGCAGCATTTCTGACGGCTGCTTATTCTGACTTGAAGGCGGATGGGGCGTTGGAGTGGTGTCGGTGTTCTTCCCGCCGCCAGCGCCGGACTTCGACTTGTCGGCCGATATCTTCGGCACTCGCTTCTTGGCCGTAGCTGAGCGTGGCTTCTTATTCTTCATAATGTACGGACTGAGCTTCACGCCGGCATCGCGCGCCGCCGATAAAAAGAACCTCACCGACTTTTGCTGCACGTCGTCGGTGCCTTTGTAGGCGCTGCGGAACCGCTCATTAAACTGGGCTGCCGATGCGTTTTCGAGGTTCAACGCGAACAACGGCGGGTAGGCCGCTTCCAATACGATCAGCAGCGAGGTCTTCCATTCCTCGGTGCCGAGTTCGTCAACCAGGGGCTTCAGATTCTTCGTCGGTTGGTTGTTGTCGTCGGTCAATTCCAAGAACTTGAGCGCCGTCAGGAGTTGGCTGCCGACGGCGTTGGAAAAGCTGCCGCCAAGGACACTGCGGTCAATCCGCGTCGGGATGCCGTGCTCCTTGAGGTTCTTAAGCAGGGTCTTGAAGGACGGGAATGACGTATAGGGTGGGGTCGCCTTCACTTCCGCAGTATCGCTCATCTTAGTCTCCATGATGCCGAGGCGTTCGTACCGCGGCGATAATCGTTATACCGTATAAGTTCCGAATATGGAAGGGCGGAACAACCCTTGCCAAGAGCGTTCTAACGCTCCTGCCTTGGCCCGTGCCAGGATGCTCAAACGCATCTAAATAAGGCGCTATCTGATGTCATACGTTCAGGTGATTGCACGCGGCTACGCGGGCCAACCGTTAATCCGGGCACTTATCCACAGCAATGAAAAAATGGCCTACTTGGCCTCGCCGAGCCGCCTGGAGGCTGTAGAGCGCGGAGAGTCGATCCCTATCGGCTTTCCAATAGAAGACATTTACTCATATATACCAGAGTGTTACGAGAAAATCAGAACAGAATGGGATCAAACGGGAGGTGTTTCACGTGAAACATGGAATATGCTCCGTTCCTACAGTTCTGGAACTAATGATATTTTGAGCGCTGGGTAGCAATATGGTTCACGTGAAACGCTGCCCAAGCCCTAGGTTCTCGCGGCTAGCCGAGCGAGGCGGCCCGCCCGTTTCCTCGCCAGTCTAGCTACTGCTGCTTCCCATCCCGCCGGAGGGGGCCTGTAGGCCGTTGAATCTTCCTTGGCCCGCGCCTGTCTGACGGCCTGCACAGACACGCCAAGCGTATCTGCAAGGTCTTCCAACGTCACACTAGCTATTAGTTCATCCGTGGCCTTCCGAAAATTCATAGCTATCTCCCATTGACATTCGACTAGGAATGTATATTCTTACATATACAGAACGTCAAGAGAGATAGTCATGGTCAACCGCCTTTCCATCGAACGCCGCAGCCAAATCATCGGAGCCTTGGTCGAGGGTAATTCGATCCGGTCGGTTGAGCGGATGACGAACACGCACCGCGACACGATCATGCGGCTTGGTTTTGAAGTGGGGAAGGGCTGCCACCGGCTCATGAACGAGAAGATGCGCAACCTGCCGTGCAGCCTCATTCAGGTTGACGAGATTTGGGCCTACGTCGCCAAGAAGCAGGCGCGTTTGAAGCCTGGTGAGAGTATCCGCGCTGGCGATTTCTGGACGTTCGTGGCGCTTGATCCGGAAACCAAGTTGGTCCCGTCCTTCTTCGTCGGCAAGCGCACGGGAGAGAACGCCTATCGGTTCATGCGCGATCTTTCCGAGCGGCTGACCAATCGCGTCCAGATTTCAACCGATGGCTTGCAGTCGTACATCAACGCCGTTGACGACGCATTCGGAGGGAACATCGATTACGGACAGGTGGTTAAATTTTACGACGCAGAACCTATCGGCCCCGGTCGCTACTCGCCTCCGAAGGTCACGGGTCAGGAGAAGACCGTAATCGCCGGTTCTCCCGATCTACTGCATATCTCGACCAGTTTGGTTGAGCGGCAAAACTTGACCATGCGAATGCAGATGCGTCGCTTCACAAGGCTGACTAACGCCTTCTCAAAGAAGGTCGAAAACCTCAAGGCAGCGGTAAGCTTGCACTTCGCGCATTACAATTTCGTGCGCCTGCACAAGTCGCTTCGCGTCACTCCTGCTATGGCAGCGGGAGTATCAGACAGGCTTTGGTCGCTGGAAGAACTGGTCGAAGAAACCTCACGCTGAGGCCCCGTCTGCATCACGGCCCGATTCCTCACCCGTAAAGTCGAAAAGGGCATAGCGGGCGCATGACCTTTTTCGGCCCACGTCCGGTTCTCATGCCAGCCCCAGCGGCATTTCCACTTCACAGTCTTGATGCGCTTGTCGCCCATGCAGCGACATTGGCAGGGACAGCTATGCAGGGAAGGTCTTGCAGGCCGCCAATTCAAATTAGGACACTACCCAAGGGGGGGCGTGGCGTCGTTGTCTTGGTAAGGGTCATCTAATGGCGAGCGCATGCGCGAGGCAGAGGGGCAGGGTGTGCTCATGCACCCGGCGCTCTAGCACCCCATCCTGTGGGTGAATTGACGCCTAGGTTTGACCAACCAGATGGCCGCGCTCAAGCTTTGCGGGAGATTCGTGGCAAATGCTACCGTCGCGCGATGCAATGAAGAACAGAACTGTCACAACTCCCGTCCGTGCATTTCGCTTGTCTGCCAAAGCGTTGGCAGTACCAACAAGCTTTGACGGATCGTCCAATCTTCAGAGCTTAGGGCGAAGAATGGAGCGTCTGTTCTTTACTGGCTTTCTGTTGACCGCACTTTGCTTCGTAGAGATGTACGTTACTGCTGCGAATGAGCAGTTCGCTCAGGATCGATCACTGACAACAATTAGTGCTCTGACAAAGCGGATTTATGGGGATCAAGTCCACCTTCAACAGCTGTTTCAAACAAAGAAGGACGTTCAGCCGCAGGGAACTGTCGCCCCAGTCCCTCAGCCTACGCGGGCCACTACGGAGCGGGATCGACTGATCGCCCAATCGAGGCGACGGCTTGGACTATCTCCTACACCAACCCCAAAAGTAACTTACGTTCCGCCCCCGATAACGACGGCACCGGTAGAAACGTACGAGAGTGTTTTGCGTATCCGGCCTGACGCCCAAGTCCGCTTGAGGTACAGGTATGCCAATAATAGTTCTGTACACAGATGATACTGCATCCCATTTGCTTACATTAAATTTCTCTCGCCCCTCTTGAACCCGCTGGATTCAATTCCCATTTCCATCCGGTTGCATCCCGTCATCCTGAGGTGGCCGCGAAAGCGGCCCCCGAAGGGTCGAGGGGGCGGTTCCGGACCGTCCGTTCCGCGGGATTCAATCGGCGCCCGGCGTAGCTCGGCATAACGGGCCGAGCGAAGACGGGGGTCGCGCCATTGGCTGCTGGGCCGGACAGGACCTTGACGCAAGGCGTCCGGAGCAGTGCGGGGCCGCCCCGAGGCCGGAGGCGCACGCTGACGCAAGGACCGCCGCTCGCGGTTGGGATTGAGACCAAGGGTCCCTAATCCGCGGCGCGACGTAAAACCCCAAGGGGTTCCTCCTTGCCGAGTGCGCCGAAGGAGAAAGAGCCAATGTCGCCGGCCGAAAATCGCCGGGCGCGGGATGCCGTGAGGCGGTCCACGCGAGCTTCGACCGAAAGGCCGGGGCAGATACAGTATGTGCGCACGCCGCTTCCGCCTTCGCTAAAGCTACGGCGGACAAGTCGCGGCGTCCCGCGCTCCCCTCGAAAACGGGGGGAACTCGCCAACCTCCGGGCGCCAAGCGCCGCGGAGCTTCTGGCGCACGCAAAGAACACCGCGCCTCTATTCTCTATTCGCCACTCGCTACTCGCCATTCGCCCCAAGCCCCATATTTCGCGTGTTGACGCCCGCGAAGAACTAAAGTAGAACGATTCTCCATGTTTCGGATTTGTTCGCCGGCGCGAATCCCGCATGTCGGCGCAAAGGAGGCGTGGCGATGCTCACCCGCAAGCAATACGAACTTCTTATGTTCATCCACGAACGGGTGCGCGAAAGCGGCATTCCGCCCTCCTTCGACGAAATGAAAGACGCGCTGGATCTGAAGTCCAAGTCCGGCATCCACCGCCTGATCACGGCGCTGGAGGAGCGCGGCTTCCTCAGGCGCCTGGAGAAGCGCGCCCGCGCGCTCGAGATCATCAAGCTGCCCGACAATGTGGCCGAGACGCTGCGTCCCGCCACCACACGCAGCCAGGCGATGCGCATGAGCCCCGGCCGGCATACGCGCGGCGAAACCCGGCTTGGCGCCGACACGCGCGGCGCCGGCAGTCCGCGTCGCGCCATCGGCGAAGGCGAAGGCGCGATCAATGTGCCTCTGGTCGGCCGCATCGCGGCGGGTACGCCCATCGAGGCTTTGCAGAACAAGATGGCCGACATTCCGGTGCCCAGCGGCATGGTCGGCCGCGGCGATCATTTCGCGCTGGAAGTCACCGGCGATTCCATGATCAACGCGGGCATTCTCGACGGCGACACGGTGATCATCCAGGAAGTCGATACGGCGAACACGGGGGAGATCGTCGTGGCGCTGGTCGACAACACGGAGGCGACGCTGAAGCGCCTGCGCCGGCGCGGCGATTCCATCGCGCTGGAAGCGGCCAATCCAGCATACGAAACGCGTCTCTACGGCGCGGATCGCGTGCGCGTGCAAGGGAAGCTGGTCGGCCTCATCCGCCGGTATTAGACGGTTTTCGTCTTACGCGTACTGGCGCCGACCATGGCCTTGTGCCGCGTTCGCCTTCCACCGTTTCGACGCGCATCGGCGGGCCCAGCCAGACCGCATATGGGCCGTTGCGGGCGACATCGATGCGATCGATTACCAGCGCCGGTCCACTGCAGAACCGCCGCGCCGGCACGGCGCTCACCACGACGGCCACCCGGGCGCAATCTTCGGCCAGCGCATCGACGCGCGACGGCACCGCCACGAGCGTTCCGCCTCGCGCCTTGGCGATGCAGCCATAGGCGTCGCAGCGCACGCCGTCGTTAGGCGTGGCGACGGCCGCGTCGGATCCGCGCTCGTCGCCGTCGCGCTTCAGCCATTCGCCGGCGGAATAATCGTCGCGCGCAGGCCGCACGAAGCGCAACAGACCGTCGCTCCCACGAACGGCTACGGTGATCGCATCACGCGCCACCAGCAGATCGGGCGCGGGCGTCGCCATGGCGACGGCGACACCGGCGGCCATCGCAATAAGGCCCAGCCAGCGCCAGTGGCGCCGCCAAATCGCAATCCACAAACCGCCAAGCGAAAGCAGGACAAGCGCCGGCATCGGCCATGCCGACATAACGGATACCGCTCCCGGCAGGCCCGATACGAAACGGCCCACGGCCAACATCGCCTCGATGCCCCATCCCATGACGTGTAGCGGCCAAGCATCCAATCCAAACGGCATCAAGAACACCGACAAGGCCGCAGCGGGCATGGTCACGAACCCCATGACCGGCATGGCGAGCAGGTTGCCAAGTACGGCGTAATGCGTGGCCCGGTCGAAATGGAAGACGGCATACGGCGCAGTAGCCAAACTGCCAACCAGGCTGGTGGTGGCGATGCCGCGCATGTACCGGCGCACGCCCGCGAAGGCGCGCGGTCCCGCCGGCTCCGTACGGCGCGCCCTTCGCGCCTGCTCCCATTCGGCCACGGCAATCAGGCTGACCACGGCAGCGAACGACATCTGGAACCCCGGCTCCAGGAGGTTCTCGGGCTGCAGCAGCAGAATGATCGTCGCGGCCAGCGCCAGCGAACGCATCGACAGCGCAGGACGATCAAACAGGACGGCCAACAGCATCATGGCGAGCATGACGAAGGCACGCGTCGCCGGCGTAGCCGCTCCGCTGATGACCAGATAGAACGTGGCGCTTGCGAGCGCCGCCAACGCCGCCCATTTCTTGATCGGAAAGCGCAGCGCGATGGCCGGCACCAGCGCGAGCATAGCGCGCGCCGTCCAGAACAGTCCAAGTCCGACCAACGCCATGTGCAGGCCGGCAATGGCCAGCACGTGCGCCAAGCCGGCATCGCGCAGCGCCTGTTCGTCCTCGCCCGAAATCGCACCCCGGTCGCCGGTGATGAGTGCCGAGGCGATGCCGCCCGTGCTCCCCGGAAGGACGGCGTGGATACGGGCGGTCATCTTCCAGCGCAATTTGGCGACCGCGAGCGAGATTTCGTCGACCCAATTGTTCGCCCGCAGCGGCGCAATCGACTTGGGCCCGCCATAGGCATAGCCCACCGCGCCGATCCGGTCGTAGAACGCCGCCAGTCCGAAATCGTAGCCGCCGGGCGTGGCTGGCCCCGGCGGAGGCATCAGTACTGCGGTCAAATGCGCCCATTGGCCCGGCACCAGAGAGTCCGCTCCGGAGCGCACCGATACGCGTACCACCGCGGGGGTATGGTCCGGTGGGAGGCGCCGTGCGGCGACCGCGCCAAGCGTGACGCGGGTGCCCTTGCCGTGTGCCTGAACGAAATCCACGCGTCCGTCGATGCCCAGTGGTCCCAGCTTGCGGGCGAGAACGGGTGCGCGGACAAACTCGGTGCGCACCTTGGCTACGGCGAACCCGACAGAGGCCGCCGCCAGCAGCGCCAGGGTAATGCGAAAAGCCGCATGATGCGTCGTCGCCGACAACGTCCCGGCCGCAAGCGCAAGCCCGGCGGCCACGACGGCAAACGCCCAAACCGGCTCTCCGGGCAGCGTAAAATAGAACCCAATGCCCGCCCCCATCGCCACGGGCAGCCACAAGGGCCAACGCATGCGGTCCGTCGTGGCTTGCGTGCGAAGAGCGGCAAACAGGCGCGCGCAAGCCTCCGCCAGCGTCCCCCCTGTGAATGGGCGGGGCGCAAAACGCCGCAACGCCGGGATCGGACCTGCCCCCACGGACGAATGCCGTTTGCCAGAAGCCTCGGTTTCACTTAAAGCCGAAGAACGCCAGCTGAATGCCCATCATGACCGAAAATCGGAAGCCCGTCCTGCGCTTTGCGCCGTCGCCCACCGGAATGCTGCATATCGGCGGCGCCCGCACGGCTTTGTTCAACTGGCTCTACGCCCGCCACACGGGCGGCAAATTCCTGCTGCGCATCGAAGACACAGATCGCGAACGCTCCACCCCGGAAGCCGTGGGAGCCATCCTGAACGGAATGACTTGGCTGGGGCTGAATTGGGATGGTGAGATTGCCTTTCAATTCGCGCGCGCCGAGCGTCATCGCGAAGTCGTCGAGCAGCTCCTCGCGGCAGGCAAGGCCTATCGCTGTTTCGCGACGCCCCAGGAGCTGGAGGAAATGCGCAGCGCCCAGCGCGCAGCCGGGAAGCCAGCCCGCTATGACGGGCGCTGGCGCGACCGCGACCCGAGCGAAGCCCCTGACGCGCCGTTCGCGGTGCGGCTGAAGGCCCGGCAGACCGGCGAAACCGTCGTGCGCGACGTGGTGCAGGGCGACGTGCGCTTTGCCAACGAGCAGCTCGACGACATGGTGCTGCTCCGCAGCGACGGAAACCCGACCTACATGCTGGCCGTCGTGGTCGACGATTACGATATGGGCGTGACCCACATCATTCGTGGCGACGATCACCTCAACAACGCGGCCCGCCAGCTCCAGATCATTCAGGCTCTGGGCTGGCCGGAACCGGTCTATGCCCATCTGCCGCTGATCCACGGGCCGGACGGCGCCAAGCTTTCCAAGCGCCACGGGGCGTTGGCCGTGGAAGCCTATCGCGACATGGGCTATCTGCCCGAGACGATGCGCAACTACCTGCTGCGGCTGGGCTGGAGCCATGGCAACGACGAGATCATCCCGACGGCGCAGGCCATCGAATGGTTCAACCTGGAAAACATCGGCAAGAGCCCGGCGCGCCTGGATTTCAAGAAGCTCGACAATCTCAATGCGCATTACATCCGCGCGACGGACGAAAAGGCGCTGGCGGACGAGATCGCGGCCCTGCTCGGGCGCGGGAATCCTCCGCGTGCGTTGAACGAAAAAGCGCGGGCGCGCCTGATCGCCGCCATGCCGAGCTTGAAGGAACGCGCCAAGACCTTGGTGGAGCTGGCCGACGCCGCGGAGTTTTTGTACACGGACGGCGCACGCACGCTGGACGAAGCGGCGCAGAAGGTCGTGACCGCAGAGGCGCGCCGCTTGAACAGTGAGTTCCTGGCGCTTACGGCCCAGACACCATGGGAAGCGGCAGCCCTGGAAGAAAAGGTCCGCTCTTATGCAGATGCGAAAGGACTCAAGCTGGGCCAAGTCGCCCAGCCGCTGAGAGCAGCTCTTACCGGCAGAACCACTTCGCCGCCTATTTTTGCCATGCTGGAGGTTCTTGGACGGGACGAATCGGTCGTCCGGATCAAAGCCTACAGTGCCTAGTTTGTGGGCAAGTTGTCGACCTGCACAGAAAAGCAGGTGACGAAATCGAATCGCGCATTCTATAGTTGCTGCAATGCAAGATAACGAAGGCCGCTCGGCCGGAGCCAGGAGACCAAGATGAGAGAGAGCAAGGCCGTCCCCGCCGGCAAGGCGACACTCAGCTATCAGGACAAATCCTACGAGTTTCCTGCCTTTGCGGGCAGTGAGGGCCCCAATGTCATCGACATCCGCAAGCTCTACGGCGAGGCGGATCTTTTCACCTACGATCCCGGCTTCACCTCGACGGCGAGCTGCGAAAGCGACATCACCTTCATCGACGGCGACAAGGGAACCCTGCTTTATCGCGGCTATCCGATCGAAGTGCTCGCCGAGAATGCGACGTTCCTGGAAGTCTGCTACCTGCTGCTCTACGGCGAACTGCCGACCAAGAAGCAGATGGAGGAATTCAGCTACACCATCACGCATCACACGATGGTGCACGAGCAATTGGCTTCGTTCTTCCGCGGCTTCCGCCGCGACGCGCACCCGATGGCGGTGATGTGCGGCGTGGTCGGGGCGCTGTCGGCGTTCTATCACGACTCCACCGACGTCAACGATCCAAAGCAGCGCCAGATCGCCAGCCATCGGCTCGTCGCCAAAATGCCGACGATTGCGGCCATGGCGTTCCGCTACTCGACGGGTCATCCCTTCGTCTATCCGCTGAACAAGCTCGGCTACACCGAGAATTTCCTGCGCATGTGCTTCTCCGTGCCGGCCGAGGATTACGTGGTCAATCCGGTGCTGGCGAAGGCGCTGGACACGATCTTCATCCTGCACGCCGATCACGAGCAGAACGCTTCCACTTCCACGGTGCGGCTGGCCGGTTCTTCCGGCGCCAATCCGTTCGCCTGCATCGCGGCGGGGATCGCCTGTCTGTGGGGACCGGCGCATGGCGGCGCCAACGAGGCGGCACTGAAGATGCTGGGGGAGATCGGAACCGTCGAGCGCATCCCCGAATATATCCGCCGCGCCAAGGACAAGAACGATCCATTCCGCCTGATGGGCTTCGGCCATCGCGTCTACAAGAACTACGATCCGCGCGCCAAGGTGATGCAGAAGCAATGCCATGCCGTTCTCGACGAGCTGGGCCTGCACAATACCCCGCTTCTGAAGGTGGCGTTAGAACTGGAGCGCATCGCGCTGCAGGACGAGTATTTCGTCGAAAGGAAGCTCTATCCGAACATCGATTTCTATTCGGGCATCACGCTCCGCGCGCTGGGCTTCCCCGTCGACATGTTCACGGCGCTGTTCGCGCTGGCGCGCACGGTCGGCTGGATCGCGCAGTGGAAGGAAATGCTGGAAGACCCGCACCAGAAGATCGGCCGCCCGCGGCAGATCTACACCGGCGCCAAGCAGCGTGACTACGTGTCGATCGAGAAACGGTAGGGCGCATTTCCGTTCGGGGCGAATGGCGAGCAGCGAATAGCGAACGCCTGCACCGAAAACTCCGCGGCGCGGCTTCGGCGGACAAGTCGGCGGACAGCTCGGCAAGATAATTGTTCTCCAAGAAATGAGAGGGGCATTCCTTTCCATCTCTTCCGTTGGAGCCGCGCCGCCGCCGACTCCATTTTCTCTTTTTCTCCTTCGTTCGCACACATGACCGAAGGGAGATTGGAATGCACAGCGGGAGGTTCAATGCGACATGGTGGGTGCGATTGTGCGAGAAAGGCGCATATTCACGTCAGCAGTGAAGTGCGATAAGTTTGATGGGTGGGGGCAGTCATGTTGCGTACATTAAGTATTATGTCACTGTAATTAACTGTAATTATATGTTCCTGTAATCACCCCCCGCCAACTTTCGCAACAGGTCCATTATCGCTATGTTGAAGGACGAAGAACTTACTGAAGGAGCGCTCGATGCCTCAGCTTAGCCCTCGTGATCGCGAGCTCGTGTCGCTGGGTGCCGCCATGGGCAGTAACTGTGTACCCTGTGTCGAACACCACATTCCTCAGGCGAGGAAGGCCGGGCTCAGCGATCCGGAGATTTCCGAAGCGATCCAGATTTCCGACAGGGTTCGACAGGTGCCGGCACGCAAGGTTCTTGATGTCGCGCTTCAAATGCTGAGCGCAGGCCCTGCGCACAAAGACATCGTATAATCGGGGTCAGACACCATTAATTTGGGCACGGTCAGTGCCCATCCAGCGGAATGACATCCACCCGCTCGCCCGTCTTTGCCGCCGGCGCATTCGGCGGGCGGACGATCAGAGCATCGGCATGCGCGAGGGTGGTCAGCATCGAGGAATCCTGCACGGCGAAAGCTTCCACCCAACATTCGCCGTTGCGCCGCGTCAGTTTGGCCCGCAGATAGGTCTGCCGCGTATCGTTGGCGGGAAGATCGCCGACCAGCCGCGCAGCCAGCGTTTCGGTTTCACATTCCGTGCCCAGCATCGCCGCGATGGCGGGTTTCACGAACAGGACGGCGCAGACCAGCGTCGATACCGGATTGCCGGGCAGGCCGAGCAGAGGCGTCTTGCCGAGCTTGCCGAAGATCAGCGGCTTGCCCGGCCGCATGGCGACCTGCCAGAACTCGAGCGCGAAGTCCTTGGTCCCCAGCGCTTTCTGGACAAGGTCGTGATCGCCGACCGAAACGCCGCCCAGCGTGACGATCAAGTCGGCGTCGGCATCCGCGACCGTGGCGATCTCCGCCTCATTATCCTGCAGGATGCCAAAATCGCACGGCGCGCCGCCCCAGGCCTGGATCATGCCGAATAGTCCGTAAACGGACGAAGCGACGATGCCACCCGGCATGCGCTCCTCGCCGGGCCTGGAAAGCTCGTCGCCGATCGAGATGATGGCGACGCGCGGGCGCCGGCGCACCTTCGCCTGCGCGATATCGCCCGCGGCCAACAGGGCGCAGTCGCGCCCGGTCATCCGCTTGTCCTTGGGCACAAGCACATCGCCCTTCTTGAAATCCAATCCGGCGGCGCGAATGTGGTGCTGGGAACAGGCAGTCGCGTCGAACGAAACCATGACGCCGTCGGAGGCCGCATCTTCCTGGATGACGATGGCGTCAGCGCCCTCCGGCACCACGCCGCCGGTGAAGATGCGCACCGCTTCTCCGGCGCCGACGTTGCCCGCGAAGGGATGTCCCGCGGGTGACGAGCCGATCAGACGCCGCGGAGCGCCTCCGTCGGCCATCCGCACGGCGAAGCCGTCCATGGCCGAGACCGGCACGGGCGGCTGGATCGTCAGCGCGAGGGCGTCTTCCGCCAGCACGCGCCCCGCCAGATGCGCGACGTCCATGGTTTCGGTGCTGATGGGCGAAAGGGCGGCCGCGATGCGCTTTTCGGCTTCTGCGACGCTGATCATCGGAACATGTCCTCAATGCGCACATGCGCGGCGCGGGCAAGGCGTTCGGCGAAGTCCGGCGGCAGAGCGCGCAAGCGCCCGGTCAGGAAAGCATAGATTTGCGCCGCCGGCACGCCGGCCTGTTTCGCCCATTCCGTGGCACGCAAGCGGCGCGAGACCATGAAGGCGCGAAAGGCTTCGCGCCGGCCGGTCGCGTCGGCGCGCGGGGCGGGAGCCGAGACTTCGCCCATCAGCGTCGACGGCGCCGCGCGGCCCCGCGCGGCGAGCGGGCTGGACACGTGGGGCCTTCTTGCGGCTTTCGTCGCCGCGGCAACATAAGTTCCGCTCTTGCCGCCGGACTTCGTCAGTAGACGGATGGACTCGATGACGGCGGATTTGTCGATGGCTTTCGTCATGTCGTAGATTGTCAGCGCCGCGATGCTGGCCGCCGTCAGCGCCTCCATTTCGACGCCGGTCTGCGCCGTGGTTTTCGCCGTGGCTAGAATGCGGATCGCGTTCTTCTCATCCAGCATTTCGAAGGCGATTTCCGCTTTGACGAGGGAAATGGCGTGGCAAAGCGGGATCAGTTCGGGCGTCTTTTTCGCCGCCATGATGCCGGCGATGCGCGCAGCCGCGAGCACGTCGCCCTTGGGCGCGTCGCCGGAAACAACCGCCGTGAATGCTTCCCCCGAAAGCGCGATCACGGCTTCGGCCGTGGCCTCGCGTTCACTCGCTTTCTTGTCCGAGATGTCGACCATGCGCGCCGCGCCTTGTTCGTCGAGGTGGGTAAGTTTGGCCATGGGCTATAGCTTAGCGCCGATCAGGGCCGCCGTCGCTGCCGCGACGTCGTTTTGACGCATCAGGCTTTCGCCGATCAGGAAAGTGGTGACGCCTGCCTTCGCCAGCCGCGCCAGATCTTCGCGCCGGGCCAAGCCGCTTTCAGCGGCGACCAGCTTGTCCGCCGGAACGTGCGGCGCCAGGCGCAGCGTCACGTCAAGATCGGTGACGAAGGTCTTGAGGTCGCGGTTATTGATGCCGATCATGTCGGCGCCGAGCGCCAGCGCGCGGTCCAGTTCCACTTGGTCGTGGACTTCCACCAGCGCATCCATGCTCCGCGCGCGTGCAGCCTCGATCAGCGCGGCGGCAACGGCGTCGTCGACCATCGCCATGATGACGAGGATGGCGTCCGCGCCCCAGGCGCGCGCCTCTGCCACTTGAAAAGCATCCAGCATGAAATCCTTGCGCAGGACGGGCAGCCTGGTCGCGGCGCGCGCAGCAACGAGGAACTCCGGCGCACCTTGGAACGAGGGCGCGTCGGTGAGCACGGACAAGCAGGCGGCGCCTCCCGCCTCGTAGGCGCGCGCCAGCGCCGACGGATCGAAGTCGGCGCGGATCAGGCCTTTCGACGGACTTGCCTTCTTGATTTCCCCGATCAAGCCGATGCGCTTTGCGGCGCGGGCGGCCAGCAGCGCGGCGCGGAAGCCTCGCGGCGCATCGGCTTTGCGGGCGCGCGCTTCGATTTCGGCCGGTGGGATCTTCGCCTTGGCGGCGGCGATCTCGCGGCGTTTGTAGTCTGCGATGGCGGCGAGGATGGTCATGAGGGTTTGTTCGATAGCGCGATCAGCTTTTCAAGCGCGCGCTTCGCCGCTCCCTCGTCGATGGCCTTTGCGGCAAGGCTCGCGCCTTGGCGCAGCTCATTCGTTTTGCCGGCCACGATCAGCGCCGCGGCGGCGTTGAGCAGCACGATGTCGCGATAAGGGCCGCGTTCGCCGTCGAACAGGCGGCGGATCGCATCGGCGTTTTCGTTTGCCGCGCCGCCCTTGAGGTCCGCGAGCGTGGCGCGCGGCAAGCCTGCGTCTTCCGGCGCAATAGTGCGCAGCGTCACGCGGCCGACATCGAGCACGGCGACGTGGGTGAAGTCGGTCGTGGTGATTTCGTCCAGCCCGTCATTGCCGTGCACGACCCAGGCCTTCTCCGCTCCCAGAGCGCCGAGCACTTGCGCCAGCGGCTCCAGCCATTCCTTTGCATAAACGCCCATCAGCTGCCGGCGCACGCGCGCGGGGTTGGACAAAGGCCCCAGCAGATTGAAGATGGTGCGAAAGCCGAGCGCACGGCGCACCGGCGCCACATGCTTCATCGCCGGGTGATAGGTCTGGGCGAACAGGAAGCACAACCCCGTCTCGCTGAGGCAGGCGCTCGCCGCTTCCGGCGAAAGATCGATCTTCACGCCCAGCGCTTCCAGCACATCGGCCGCGCCGGTCCTGGACGACATGTTGCGATTGCCGTGCTTGGCGACCGGCACGCCGCAAGCCGCCGCCACGAACGACACGGCGGTGGAGATGTTGAGCGTGCCGTGGCCGTCGCCGCCGGTGCCGCACAGATCGATGGCCGAGGAGGGCGCTTCCACCGTCTTCATGGCGCCGCGCATGGCCCGTGCGGCGCCGGTGATTTCCGCCACGCTCGGCTTTCTCACCGCCAGCGCCGTCAGGAACGCGGCGATCTGCATCTCGCCGACATCGCCCGCCATGATCGCGGCAAAGGCGCGCGCCGACGCCTCGGCGTCAAGTGCTTCGCCGCCTGCGACGCGTTTCAGGAATGGGGAGAAATCCTCGCTCATACGAGCGCGGGCTGGCGCGCCAGGCGCAGGAAATTCTGCAGCAGCGCGTGGCCGTTCTCCGAGGCGATGCTTTCGGGATGAAACTGCACGCCGTGCACCGGATGTTTCTTGTGCATCACGCCCATGATGACGCCGTCGTCGCTAAAGGCCGTCACTTCCAGATCGGCGGGCATGCTTTCGGGCGCGATGGTCAGCGAATGATAGCGCGTGGCGAGAAAATCGTTGTTGAGGCCGCGGAAGACGCTCTTGCCCGTATGATGAATGCGCGACAGCTTGCCGTGCATCGGCACCGGCGCGCGCACCACCTTGCCGCCATAGGCTTGGCCGATGGCCTGATGGCCCAGGCAGACGCCAAGGATGGGAAGCGTTCCGTTCGCCTCAGCGATCAAGTCCAGACAGATGCCCGCCTCGTTGGGGGTGCAAGGCCCCGGCGACAACACCACCGCCTCGGGCTTCATGGCGATCGCTTCGGCCGCGGAAATCTCGTCGTTGCGCTTGACGACGACCTTCGCCCCCAGCTGTCCCAGGTAGTGGAACAGGTTGTAGGTGAAGCTGTCATAGTTATCGATCAGGAGCAGCAATTCGCACCTATCTGTTTGATCTTGCTGATATTATTCTTAAGTCCGTTCGATTGCACCGCGCTCTGATACTCGCTTTTTCGGCCGCTGCGCAAGCGCCCCACGCCGCCAGACGGAATCGGGATCGCCGACGGCGGATCGTCGCGTTGCGGTTATGAACTTTTCCTCTATAGATCACAACGAATCCGGCAGAGGCAGATATGGGCCGCGCGCTCCGCAGAATCTTCGACGACGGCATCGGCGAATTGCGCTTCAAGGCGGCGGGGCTTTCCGGCCTCGTCGTCGCGGCGAACATCGCGGCTTGGCTGTGGGCGCTGGCGGCGTTCCAGGATCATCCCATCCTGTTGGGCACGGCGCTCTTGGCCTACGGGCTAGGTCTTCGCCACGCGGTCGACGCCGACCACATCGCCGCCATCGACAACGTCACCCGCAAGCTGATGCAGGAAGGCAAGCGACCGGTCGCGGTGGGCTTCTTCTTCTCGCTCGGCCATTCAACCATCGTCGTGCTGGCGTCGCTGGCAATCGCGATCACCGCCATGGCCTTCAGAAACGAATTCGAAGTCTTTCGCAGCATCGGCGGTTTCGTCGGCACGTTGGTTTCGGCGACGTTCCTCCTGGCGATCGCGGCGATGAATTTCGTGATCCTGGCGACCATCACTCGCACCTTCCTGCGGGTGAAAGCGGGTACGCCCTACGTCGAAGAAGACCTCGACATGCTGCTCGCCGGGCGCGGCCTGCTCGCCAAGCTGTTTCGGCCGCTGTTCCGCATGATCCGCCACAGCTGGCAGATGTATCTGCTGGGTTTCCTGTTCGGCCTCGGCTTCGATACGGCGACGGAGATCTGCCTCTTGGGCATTTCCGCGGCGCAAGGCTCGGGTGGCATGATGCTGTGGTCGATCATGGTTTTCCCGGCGCTGTTCGCCGCCGGCATGTCGCTGATCGACACCGCCGACGGCATCCTGATGCTGGGCGCCTATGGCTGGGCGTTCCTCAAGCCGCTGCGCAAGCTCACTTACAACATGGCGATCACCTTCGTGTCCGCCGTCGTGGCGCTGCTGGTGGGCGGGGTAGAAGCGCTCGGGCTGATCGGCGAGAAACTCGCGCTCAAAGGCCCGTTCTGGAACGGCGTCGGCGCGCTGAACGACAATTTCGGCACGCTCGGCTATCTGATCATCGCGGTTTTCGCCGTCTGCTGGATCGGCTCGGCCGCGATCTACCGCGTGTGCGGCTACGACCGGCTGGAAGCGGAAATCTGACGCGCCCCAGAAAGCAAAAGGCGGGCTTCGCGCGAGCGCCTGAAATAGTTTTGTTGAAGTGCGCCCGGCGAACCCGCCTCTGGCTCGAAGCTACGGCTGGCAAGCGGAATCCGCACGCGGAGACCGCAAGCACCTTTGCTTACCCTTGAGCTTCGCGGAACTCGCGGGTAACGCTGCGGCCGACGAAGGCGGGAACGTATCCGGTCTTGCTCCACGCGGGTGCGCGCGAGCCCGCACCCTGACCCTGTATGGTCTCGCGTCAACTTCGGATCGGGGCTTTGAGCCGGCCCCGCGACACACAGACGAGCATGGCGTTTCCTTTAGAACTTGAGTCAGGCATATGGGGAACAAAAATCCGCGTTCAAGCCCCCGGCACAAGATTTAATGTTCGCAGATGAGATGCAATATCATCCGTATACGGAATGAAATGAAGCGGAACAAATCTACTGAGCCCCATTTCTCTGGGTGTCGGCGATGCTAGAGTTTTGAGCGAGCCGAGCCCTGGTGCTAGCCTGCGGCAGTGTAGGGGGCCGCTGTCGCAGTTGCGATAGCGTTGCATCCCGTGGCGACTACGGCGGTGTGCTATGGGGTTACGCTTTCGGCGCTCAGTTCGATTGTTTCCCGGCGTTCGGCTCAATTTCAGTCGAAGTGGGATTAGCACCACCATAGGAGTGCGCGGAGCGGGCATGACGCTCGGTCCCCGTGGCACCTACGTGAATGTTGGCTTGCCGGGAACCGGACTGTCATATCGAACCAAAATATCGCATGGCCCTCGCACCGAGCGGCACGTTGAGCCGCTTCGCGCGACGCCTCCGACACAATTCATTCCGACCATCGAATCTCTCCCAACGCACGATGAACAACAGATTCACAGTGGAGCCGTAAGCTCGATGACCAGCGCAGGGCTCGGTGAATTGAAGCGCCTCATCAATGAGGCCGCGCTTCATCGAATTGCTCTCTCTGAAGCCACCAAAATTGACGAAAACAACCTCGCAAGGGCCGAGCGAAAGCTGGCGCTCGCTCGGGCCTTCATTATTCGCCTCTTCACGCAACGCGTTGTTCCACGGCTCGTCGCTCAAGCAGAGGATGCTCGCGAGAAGCTGGAAGACTGTCGCGCGCAACTGGATGGGTGCTATGTCGATATCGACTTTGGATTGGATGATGCGACCACCGGCACCTTCGCCGCGATGTGTCGCTCATTCGAAGCGCTCCGTTCGTCTCAAAAAATATGGGATATCACCGCGACCGTTCAGACCGACCGCATAAGGGAGCGGACAACCGCTACGCAGCGCATCAGCCGCTCGCCCGTGCAGTTCAACTTTTCGCAGGTGGACATCGTTCGCTCCAAGTACCAAACGATGCGATTCGGGAACGTATCTGAATTGGAAGTGCATCTCTATCCCGGGTTTCTATTGACGAGAGAACCAGGCACGGATTTCGCCCTCATCGAGTGGAAGGACGCCGCAATACAATTCATGATTTCACGATTTATCGAAGAGGAGACCGTACCAAGTGACTCCGAAGTCGTGGGGCACTCGTGGGCAAAAGCAAACAAGGACGGTTCGCCAGATCGCCGTTTCAACAACAACTATCAAATCCCGGTTGCGAAATACGGCGAGCTGTGGTTCCGGAGTCCTACAGGGCTCCTCGAAGCATACCTGGTGAGCAATTGCGGAAACGCGGAGAACTTCGCTTCCGCGGTGGTGCACCATAAAGACGCGCTAGAGAAGCTTGGAGACCTTCCACAGCAGGTCGCGCATGAAGAGGCGCAACACGATACCAATGACGAGGCGGCACCGCCCCAAATCGAAGCGAACGAAGCACCGCCGTTGCCGCCTCGCATGTATGCCGACTGGATCGCGCTGACTATTTTGATCGTCGCTATTGGGTTTTCCGGCTACTGGCTAGGTGCGCATATCCCTTCGTTGCTGTCATCGCTTCGGGAAGCTGTAGCCTCTGACAGGTCCGTTGCGGCATCAACCACACCGGCGCCACAAGAAATGTCTTTGGAGGCATTGCGAACAGTCGTGTACGTTCAAAGGAGAGTTGTGAACATACGGTCTGGTCCTAGTGCGTCTGCGCGCATTATTAGGAAAGCAGGTGAGGGCGCCAAGTTCAGCGTCTTTGATGTGAATGGGCAGTGGACCGAAGTGGGAGATGGCAAACCGGTTGGCTGGGTGCGTACCACACTACTGGGACCAACATCTCCTTGATCCCTGGCAGAGAAGAAACGGGAACAGACGCCATATTTGCCTGACGCATGCCCCCTACGTCCGGCTTCGCGTCCGCACGCTGTCGCTACGGACGGCTTCGCCGGACACTCCCCCCGTGAACGGGGGGAGAAAGCATCTTACAGCGCGTCCGCGTCCCGCTCGCCGGTGCGGACCCGCATCGCGGCGGTGAGTTCGACGACGAAGATCTTGCCGTCGCCGATCTTGCCCGTCAGCGCGCCCTCACGGATGGCGGAGATCACGGCGTCCGCGCGTTCGTCCTTCACCGCCACTTCGACCTTGAGTTTCGGGATGAACGCGATCTCGTACTCCGCCCCACGATAGACCTCTTTGTGGCCTTTCTGGCGGCCGTAGCCGCGCACTTCCGTCACCGTCATGCCCACGACGCCCAAGTCGAGAAGCGCGGCGCGCACGGAATCGAGCTTGTGCGGCTGGATGATGGCGATGACAAGCTTCATGGCGCTTCTCCTAGATGTTCGTGTGGTAGCCCGTTTCGCCGTGGCAGGCGAAATCGAGCCCCTGGATTTCGTCTTCGCGGCTGGTGCGCAGTCCCGCAACGCGCTCGACGATCTTCACGATGACGAAAGTCGCCGCAAAAGACCATAGCGCGGCAATGCCGACGCCTTGCGCCTGGACGAAGAACTGGTCGAACAGGGGGCGGGAGAGGCTGACGCCGCCGACGCCGATCAAGGTGGCGAACGGAACCAGCAGGCTGCCCAACGCTCCACCCACGCCGTGGACGCCCAACACGTCGAGCGCGTCGTCCACTTGGATTCTGCGCTTGACGAGCCAGACCGCGACGTAACAGACCACGCCGCCCGCGAATCCGAGGGCGACCGCGCCCAACGGCCCGACATAGCCGGAGGCCGGCGTGATGGTGGCAAGGCCCGCCACCGTTCCGGTCACCGCGCCGACCAGGCTCGGCTTGCCGTATTTGATCCATTCGATAGCGAGCCACACGCAGGTCGCAGTGGCCGCCGCCAAATGAGTGGCCAGCATCGTCATGCCGGCGTCCGCGCCCGCCTTGACCGCACTGCCGGCGTTGAAGCCGAACCAACCGACCCACAAGAGCGAGGCGCCGACCATCACCATCCAGGGAGCATGCGGTGGGTGGATGCCGCGGGGAAAATCCTGGCGCGATCCAAGCACCCAGGCAACCATGATGGCTGCGACGCCGGCCGTCAGATGGACCACGATGCCCCCGGCAAAATCCATCACCCCGCGAGCCGCGAGGAAACCTCCGCCCCACACCCAATGCGCTACGGGCGCATAGACAACGACAAGCCAAAGGGCCGAGAACAGCAGAACCGCCTTGAAACGGATGCGCTCGACATAGGCGCCGATGATCAGCGCGGGCGTGATGATGGCGAACGTCATCTGGAACATCACGAAAACGGTTTCGGGGACGTGAGTGCCTGGATGCACCGCTCCGCGCGCGGCCTCGACCAGGAACGCGGCGCTCAGATTGCCAAGCCAGGGGCCGGCGCCCGAAAAGGCCTCGCTATAGACGAAGGCGAACCACAACAGCGACACCAGCACGGCGATCGCCACGCACTGGATCAGGACCGACAGGATGTTCTTGGCCTGGACCAGCCCCGCATAGAAAAAGCCCAGCGCGGGCAGGGTCATCATCAGCACCAGAACGCTGGATATCATCAGCCACGCGGTATCGGCTCCGTTGATCATGTTTTCCCCTTGGACTGGTAGCTCTTCGTTCCAAATCTGCTCACGCAATAGGCACGATGCAAAAATATGCGACGCCTGACAACGCGACATCGTGCCCAATCTAGGAACAAAACGAACGAATCTTGCTCTAGGGCGGGCGAGGGACGCGCCTTCCTGCGCCATGCGACTCAGGTCAAGAATGTCTGGATACCGTCTGAGGCCTGAGCAGCGATGCCGCGCCAAGCCTATCGCGCCGCAATCTTCCATCTGCTGGGCGAGCCGCCGGCCCCGGCGCAATATTTTGAGGACGGTGCGCTGGTGGTCGAAGACGGCCATGTGGCCGAACTCGGAGCGTGGGACGAAGTCGCCCCGCGCCTTGGCGGCGTCGCGGTCGAGCGTTTTGCCGGCGGCCTGATCGTGCCGGGCTTCGTGGACTCGCATGTCCATTACCCGCAGGTGGACATCGTCGCCTCGCGCGGCGCGCATCTGCTCGAATGGCTGTCGGCTTACACCTTTCCGGCGGAAGCGCGCTTCCACCACAAGGACGTGGCGGCACAAACCGCGCGTTTCTTTCTCGACCAGCTGCTGCGCAACGGCACGACCACGGCGCTGGTGTTCACCACGGCGCACAAGGCTTCGGCCGAAGCGCTGTTCGAAGAAGCCCTCGGGCGCAACATGCGCATCATCACCGGCAAGGTGCTGATGGATACGGGCGCGCCGGCCGGCATCTCGGATACGGCCGAGACCGGCTATATGGAAAGCCGCGCCTTGATCCGCGCCTGGCACGGCAAGGGACGGCTCGGTTACGCGGTGACGCCGCGTTTCGCGCTGACCTCCAGCGAGCGCCAGCTCGAACTCGCCGGGCGATTATTGGTGGAGCATCCCGGCGTGCGCCTGCACACCCATCTGTCCGAGAGTCGCGAAGAGCTTGCCGCGGTGCGCCGTCTGTTTCCGGATTGTCCGGATTATTTCGCCGTCTACGAAAAGTTCGGTCTGGCGACGCCCCACTCGGTGTTCGCGCATTGCGTCCATCTTTCGCCGAGCGAATGGGCGCGGTTCGGCAAATCGGGTGCCGGGGTCGCGTTCTGTCCGGGTTCGAATCTGTTCCTCGGCAGCGGGCTGTTCGATCTCGCCGCCGCGGAAAGGGTCGGCGCGCGCGTCGGCCTGGGCACGGATGTGGGCGCGGGTACCAGCCTGTCGCTGTTCGCCGCGATGAGCGACGCCTACAAGGTCTGTCAGACGAGGCAGCGTTGCCTCGATGCCTTAGCGCTTTTCTATCTCGCCACTCTCGGCGGCGCGCGCACGCTGGGACTGGACGACAAAATCGGAAACTTCGAGACGGGCAAGGAAGCCGACTTCATCGTGCTCGACGCCAAGAGCTTGCCGCTGCTGGCACGCCGACTGGCGCTCGCCTCTTCGCTCGAGGAGAAGCTTTTCGCGTTGGCCATGCTGGGCGACGACCGCGCCGTCTCGCGCACTTATGTCGCCGGCGCGCTGGCCTATGCGCGGGAGTAATCCCGCGCGCAGGCCAGCACGGCGTTCGCAAACGCGACCGCGAGGCGCAGCCGCTGGCAGAGGAGGCGGGCGAACGGCTTGACGATCTGGAAGCCCCGCTGCGTCTCTATCGCTGCCACACGATCATGAGTTGCGCGAACAACTGTCCGAAGGGCCCAACACACGACGGCTTGTGTGCCGCCCGGTCTGCTAACATCCGAAGAAGCTTGCCCAATTCGATTTTTTTTGCAATCGCCCGAAATGTCCTAGTCCCCCGAAGCTGTGTCGGTTTACAATTGATGCATGGATCCATTGGAGACATCTATGCGCGCGATCTTTGGCTGCTCAGTCGTCACGTTCGTCATGCTCGGAAGCGTAATGGTCAGCACGGCTTCTCTTGCTGCTTCAAAGCCGGAGGGCGGCTACTGCGAATGCGGACAGTATGTGGAAGTGCCGGTTCTTTGCAAAAATTTGACCGGTTCCGAATTGGACGCCTGTCGGAAATCTAATACCCAATGGTTTCGGCAATGTGGCGCTTGGCAGGATCAAATGTGTCATGCGGAAGTTTCGTCGCCCGTTACGAAACCCATGGAACTATCGCATGTACGGTTAGCCTTATCGCCTGAACCGACATCGCTGCCACAGTTTGTCGGCTCGTGGTCGGGTCAAGCCAAGTGCCCATCGTCGCGTAAAGCGCGTTTGACAATGACCATCACAAAAGATCCTGACGGTTCAAACGAAGCAAATGCGTCGAACGGTGGGATTGGCGACTTTTCCAAAATAACGCTTCAAGGCGACACCGTTGTCTTGCTGTATAGCTCTTGGTTGAAAGACACCACCTACACCGGTCGTCTGGTTTCCCCAAATCGGATCGAGGGCACCTTTACGTTAGGCGAGAACTGCACTTGGTACATGACGAAATGATTCTCGACATCGATCCGGTGCCTATCCCCCTCCGGTGCGGCGCGTCCGTCTGCGCCCCTGGGCTTCGGCGTGAGAAGGGGCGAACGTCTTCATGCTCCGCATTGTCCGGAGCACACTCATGCGTAGCTTCGTTCCGCCGAATTGAAATGTGACCTCCACCTTGTTCCCGATCGAGACAGAGTTAAGTATTATGTCCACTTAATTCACCCCGTGTCCTCCTAATTCCCACATAATTCTTGTGGTCATCCTAGCCGGAGAACTCTCACTCAGGCTGGTCGAGAAATTGGGAGGAAACCAGGTTGTGCCCCCTTAGCCGAGTGCTGAGGCTTGTGCGATCGCATCAGGTCTGTTGAAGTCTCGCTTCGCGTTGAGGCGTCATTCCAATTGATTTGAAAGACCGGGTCACCATTGAGCATTTCCGAAGAAATTTTGAAGAAGGAGGATCTCCGCTCGCGTCTTTTCGGTGAGACATGGCGGACTCTGATTCCGGAAGTCTTTCGGGACGTGCCGACCTATTACGATAAGGGCAATGCGGTCGCATCGCTCGGGAATTGTTCGCGATGGAGCGATAGGTTCGCCGCCGCGATCCACAGGCATGTGCCGCGCGGATCGAAAGTACTCGACGTTTGTTCGGGCACTCATGATATCCCGCTAAGGCTTCTCGCAACGGACCCGACGCTCGAGATCCACGCCGTGGACGGCAGCTCGCACATGACAGAAGAAGGTCAGTGCCGCGCTCGCGAGCGCAACCTGACGATCCGCGCCCAGGTCTGCGATGCTCATATATTGCCGTTTGCCGACGACACATTCGACGCCGTAACGCTCCAGTTTGCATCGCGTCATCTCGAGATCGTCAGAGCGTTCAAGGAGATCCATAGAGTTCTCAAACCGGGCGGCACATTCTGCCACAACGATATGCTCCGCCCGACGTCGAGGGTCGTCGAGGTGCCGTACCTCATCTATTTGCGCTTCTCGGTATGGTTTACCGCCAAGCTTTTCGGGAGTTCCGCCGAAAGCATGAAGTGCGTTGGTTATTTCGCGAATGCCATACGGCACTTCTACACGCCACGCGAATTGAGCGAGCTTCTCAAGGAAGTCGGTTTCGTCGGTACAGAAAGCCGGAGCTTTCTCACAGGCATTATGTCCTATCACATCTCGCATAAACCGTTGTGCTAGCGACCTAATCGCTAAGGGGCGCCGTTGAGATTTAGAAGCAATCCGTTTCGATGCTCTCCGCCTCCATTTGAGCGCTTTTGTCCAGTTTCCGCGATTGTGCTAAAAGTCGGTCGAATACTCAGGGGAGGATGCCGTGAAGCCTTTCACAATCATTTCAGCGATTTTGTTTCTCTTGATCGCCGCCTGCCACGCCTATCGCGCCTATGCGGGCATTGATTTCATTTTCGGGACTTTCCACGTTCCGATCGTCGCAAGCTGGGTTGCCGCGGCGGTTACCGCGTTCCTGGGGCTCATGCTGTTCGTTGAGCGCGGCAGGTAGCGGCGAACAAGCGACGATTGTTTGTCCATCAACCTCTCCACGAAGGGGAGGCGAAGGAAGTGGGGTCTGACCCCATTTCTTAGTGATGCAGTGCGCTCAGCATGGCGCCGATGTCATAAGGCCAGATCAAGATGGCCAGCGCGCCGGACCAAAAAGTGAGTTTCAGGTAGCCGACCGTGAAAAGCCAGCCGGCGCACCACGCCATTCCAGAGATGCCGTTGACGATCTTGATTTTTTCCATTGGCATAGTCTCCCTCGACGCAATCTTGCCCCACGCCGAGTCCAGGCACAAATCCGTCGATGTCGCAGCAACGGAAGGCGGGGATTGGATATTCCGGCATCGCCCCCCACCCGGCTCACTACGCTCGCCGGCCTCCCCACAAGGGGGAGGCAAAATCACCTAAACGCCGGTTCGGTGAAGCTGCGCAGTTTGCGCGAATGCAGCGTGCCGGCGTGGGCTTCCTCGCGCAGCAGCTCCAGCGCGCGGATGCCGATCTGAAGATGCTGGCCGACGCGCTCCTCGTAAAATGTGTCCGCCATGCCGGGCAGCTTGATCTCGCCGTGCAGCGGGCGGTCCGAGACGCAGAGCAGCGTTCCGTACGGCACGCGGAAACGGTAGCCGTTGGCGGCGATGGTGGCGGACTCCATGTCGATGGCGATGGCGCGCGACTGGTTGAAGCGCGTGGACTGTTCGGCGAAGCGCAGCTCCCAATTGCGGTCGGCGGTGGTGACGACCGTGCCGGTGCGCAGCCGCTCCTTCAGCACTTGCCCTTTGGCGCCGGTGATTTCGCTCACCGCTTGGGCCAACGCCACCTGCACTTCGGCGATGGGCGGTACGGGGATTTCCGTCGGCAGCATGTCGTCGAGCACCTGGTCGTCGCGCAGATAGGCGTGCGCCAGCACGTAATCGCCCAGCCTCTGGTTGGCGCGCAACCCGCCGCAATGGCCGACCATCAGCCAGACATGCGGACGCAGCACGGCCAGATGGTCCGTGACCGTCTTGGCGTTCGACGGGCCAACGCCGATATTGACCAGCGTGATGCCGTCATTGCCCGGCTGGACGAGATGATAGGCGGGCATCTGCGGCAATTTCGACAGCGGCGGCGCGGACGGCGGCTTGCCGCGTTCGGTGACGCGGTTGCCCGGCTCGACGAAGCTTTGCGCGCGGCCTTCCTCGATCTCCTTCTGGCAGTAAACGATGAACTCGTCGATGTAGCGCTGATAGTTAGTGAACAGCACGAAGCTCTGGAACCAGGCCGGATCGGTGCCCGAGTAATGGCGCAGCCGGTGCAGCGAGAAATCGACACGTTCGGCCGAAAACAGCGACAGCGGCGCGGGCCCAGGGCCCAGCCATTTGCCGCCGTCCACGATCGTGTCGTGCGCCGCGTCGAGCCGGGGCAGGGGAAAACGCTCCGCCAGCTTGAGGCGTTGTTCGGCGTCCATGTGCGAGGCGCGCTCGACCGCGAAGGTCAGCGGAATCGGCGTGCGGCTCTTGCCGACATAGATCGCCGTTTTGTAGTTCCGGGTCAGCAGCGTGAGCTGTTCGATCAGATAGGCGCGGAACAGATGCGGCGCGGTGATCGTCGTGCCGTAGCGGCCGGGGTGGGTCACCTTGCCGAAGGCAAGGCTCGAACGCGGCATATCGCCGAACGCGATGTCGATGCTCAGATAGGGATAGACCGGAGGGGAGCCTGCCGGTCCGCTTTCGCCGCGCGAAAATGCACCGAAGTTCTTTTCGATTTCGGCGATGGCCTCGTCGTAGAGCTGCACCAGCCGGTCGAACGCGGTTTCGGGAGTGGCGCAGAGCACCAGGTCGGTGGACGATGCGTCATCAGAAGCGGTGGAGGGTTTTTGCGTGTTCATGGTCTCACAAGAATGATGTCCCGACCGGGAGCGGGTCGAGACCCAGATGGTTGGCGATAGATTGGCCGATGTCGGCGAAGGTCGCGCGCTTGCCGATGGCGCCCGGCGCGACGTTCGGACCGAAGGCGAGGATCGGTACAATTTCGCGGGTGTGATCTGTGCCGGTCCAGGTTGGATCGCAGCCATGATCGGCGGAGAACACGACGAGATCGCCGGGCCGCAGAGCCGCGTGAAGTTCGGGGATGCGCGCATCGAAGGCCTCCAGCGCGCCGGCATAACCCGCCACGTCGCGGCGATGGCCGAAGGATTGGTCGAAATCCACGAAGTTGGCGAAGACGATCGATCGGTCGGGCGCCGCCTTCACGCAATCGACCAAGGTGTCGAAGATCTGCCGGTTGCCGTCGGCCTTCAGGCTTTTGGTGATGCCGCTGCCGGCGAAGATGTCGGAGATCTTCCCGATGCCGACGACTTCGTGGCCTTGCGCCTTGACGCGGTCGAGCAGGGTCGGGGAGTGCGGCGGGGTGGCATAATCGTGGCGGTTGGCGGTGCGTTTGAATTGGCCGGGCTGTTCGCCGACGAAGGGTCGCGCGATCACTCGCCCGACATTGTATTCGTCCACGAGTTTGCGGGCGATGCGGCAGACCATGTAGAGCCGTTCTAGCCCGAAATGGGTTTCGTGCGCGGCGATCTGGAACACGGAATCCGCCGAGGTGTAACAGATCGGTTTGCCGGTCTTGATATGCTCCAAACCGAACTTCTCTATGATCTCGGTGCCCGAGGCGTGGCAATTGCCCAGGATGCCGGGCAGCTTGGCGCGTTCGATCAGGGCGTCGGTCAGGGCGGCGGGGAAGGTCGGAACGGTGCGCGGGAAAGTGCCCCAATCGGTTTCGACCGGCAGGCCCATCATTTCCCAATGGCCGCTCGGCGTGTCCTTGCCTTTGCTCAGTTCCACGGCGCTGCCATAGCGGCCGACGATCCGGCCCGTTTGCATCTTGCCTACGCGCGGATCGACTTCGCCGGCGGCCAACCCAAGCCCCAGCGACAGAAGATTCGGAATATCGAGCGGCCCCGAGCGACCGCCGCGGACGATCTTTCCGCCGGAGCAGGCCTCGGCGATGTGGCCGAAGGTGTTGGCGCCAGCATCCCCGAAATGCTCGGCGTCCGGGGCGGAGCCAATGCCGAAGGAATCGAGGACTGCAACGACTGCGCGCATATTCTGGTATTGTTCCAAGAATGCTTGGTCTTGTCCATGCGCACCGCCGGCTGCTAACACCTGCTGCCATGGGCGATAATCCGTCCGAATTGATCGACCGCGCGGCCGCCGTCCTTCGCGCGCGGCTGGGCGAGTCGTTTCCGAAGACCGCCATCGTGCTGGGCAGCGGGCTGGGCCGCTTCGCCGAAAAGCTCTCCCGCGCCACCAGCATCTCCTATGCCGACATTCCCGGCTTTGCGCATTCGACGGTGGCGGGTCATCACGGAAACCTGGTGGTGGGCGAGGTCGGCGGGGCGCCGCTCGCCGTCATGCAGGGACGCATCCATGCCTATGAAGGGCATCCGCCTCAGGCGATCGCCGTGCCCATCCGCACGTTGCGGAAACTTGGCGTGGAACGGCTTATTCTCACCAATGCTTCGGGCGGGCTGAAATCGGACATGCCGGCGGGCACGCTGATGATCGTCAAGGACCACATCAACTTTTCCGGCATCAATCCGCTGGTCGGCCCGAACGACGATGCCGTCGGCCCGCGCTTTCCCGACATGTCGCATGCTTACGACCCGGAGCTGCGCGCGATGCTTGCCGCCGCCGCGCGCGAAGCCGGCGTTGCGGTCCGGATCGGTGTCTATCTCTACACGCTGGGCCCCAACTTCGAAACGCCGGCCGAGGTGCGGATGTTCGAGGCGACGGGTGCGGAAGCCGTCGGAATGTCGACCGTTCCCGAATGCCTGGTTGCCCGGCATTGCGGGATGAAGGTGGCGGCCTTGTCGTTGGTGACGAACCTCGCGGCCGGTTTGTCAATGACGCCTTTGTCGCATGAGCAGACGCTCGCAGCTGCACAAAGCGCCTATGAAAAAGTGGAACATCTTCTCCTGGCGTTCTTTGCCAAGTGCGCGGATTCCTAAAGCCTTTTCCAAGGCGAGTTTGGAACCGGAACTACGATGATGACGCGACCTGCGTTCGCGTGGCGGTCATTGCCGGCCAGGAGCAGTCCCGGCCGGTCTTTTCTTTTCGGCCTTTGCGCCATCGCGGAGTTGCAACAAAATTGGCCTAGGCTGAGTTCAAGGAGTCGGGTCATGAGCGCTTGGGTTCGTTTGTCGCTTTCGGTCTCGCTGGCGGTGGGGTTGGCATCTTCTTCCGCTTTCGCCTGGGGTCCGGACGGCCACCGCATGATCGGCGAACTCGCCATGAAAGGTCTTCCGGCCGATCTGCCCGCCTTCCTGCACACGCCGGAAGCGGCAAGGGAAGTCGGTTATCTCGCGCCCGAGCCCGACCGCGAGCGCGGCGCCGGGCAGGCTTTCGATTCCGAGCACGGCCCGGCGCATTTCGTCGACGTATCGGACGATCTCACCATCCTCAGCGGGCCGCCGCTGAAATCGCTGCCTGAGACGCGCGAGCAATACGACGGCGCGCTGCACGCCGTGGGCTCTGACCAATACAAGGCCGGCTATCTTCCTTATTCGATCGTCGACGGGTTCCAGTTGCTGGCGAAGGATTTCACCTATTGGCGCGTCGACATCGCGGGCGAAAAACTCGGAAAGTCCGCCGAGGCGCGCGCGTGGTATGCGAAGGACCGCGTCGAGCGCGAAAAAATCGTTCTCCACGATCTGGGAATCTGGGCGCATTTCGTGGGCGACGGAAGTATGCCGCTGCACGCCAGCGTCCACTACAACGGCTGGGGCAAAGAATCCCCCAATCCCGAGGGCTTCACCAAGGAGCCCGTCCACGTGCCGTGGGAGAGTCAATACGTGCGCGACAACATTACGGACGCAGACGTTGCGGCGGTCATGCCTGCTGCCCGCGATTGCTCCTGCACGATCGAGGCGCGCACGGCGGCGTATCTGACCGCCGCTCAGGCGCAAGTCGTGCCGTTCTATCGGCTCGAGAAGGCCGGCGCCTTCGCCAAACCGACGCCGGAAGGCAAAGCTTTCACCGCGAAACAGATCGCGTTGGGCGCCGCCGAACTGCGCGACCTGACCGTCGCCGCCTGGAACGCGAGCGAGAACGGCGCGGTCGGTTATCCACCGCTCAAAGTGCCGGAGATCGAAGCAGGCAAGGTCGACCCGTATTCCGAGCTGACCTATTGAGCCGAGGAGACGTTGACAGATTGGGCCGCCCGGGCAAGGCATGGCTATGTTCCGGCTGAGACCGATTCGTAAGAAAGCGCGAATCGATGGACGCGCGCTGCGCGGCGTCGAAGCGGCATTCTGGTTCGTGCTGGCGCTTGCCATAGGTCTTGGCGGACCGAGCGCGCTGTCCGGGCTGCCGAAGCTTGGCGATCTGCTGCTGCCCAGCGGTTTGCTCGCGGCGGAAGCGCGTAGCGAGCCGAAATTGGACTTCGTGACACTTGCGTTGTCCGGCCTGACGCAAGGCCGTTTCGCGCCGGCGGTTCTTTATCCCGTCGTCGCGCATGAATTTCCGTCCTGGATGCGGACGCCGGCCGCCGCGAAGACGCAGGCTCCGCGTTCGCCTCTGCCTGCCATCGCCATTGTCATCGACGATATGGGCTCCGACGCCGTCAACGCGCGCCGCGCCTTCGCCTTGCCGCGCGCGGTGGCGCTTTCGTTTCTCCCGTATCCGGACGAAACATCGATGCTGGCGCGCGAGGGCGCGCGCGCCGGCCACGAAATCCTCGTCCATGTGCCGATGCAGGCGGAGGACGACGAGGACCCCGGCCCGATGGCGCTCCGGATCGACCAAACGCCGCAAGAAATCGCGCGCCGTCTCGAATGGGCGCTGTCGCGCGTGCCCGGCTTTTCCGGCATCAACAACCATATGGGCAGCCGCTTCACGGAAGATCGCGCGGCTCTGGTTCCCGTGATCGAGTCGCTTTACGACCGCCGCGTCTTTTTCCTGGACTCGCGCACGTCGGGCGGTTCGCAGGTGGTGGAAGTGGCGCGCGCCTTCGGCGTGCCGAGCGCGCCGCGCGACATCTTCCTCGACGATGTGCAGATGCCGGACGCCGTGGCCGCGCAATTGTCGGCGCTTGAAAAGGACGCGCGCGAGAACGGCGTCGCCATCGCCATCGGCCATCCGCACGAGGTCACGCTCGGCGTGCTGGCGCGCTGGTGCGCGAACCTGAAGGGCTACCGGCTGGTTCCCGTCGGCGTCGCCATCCGCCTGAAAACGGAACGGGAGATGGGTGTACCGGTGGCGGCCTTAAACCGCGAATGGCGAATGGCGAATGGCGAGTAACGGCTTTTCTATTCGCTATTCGCTACTCCCTATTCGCTTCTATTGTCCCCGCTTGCTCGCCGAGGCGAAGCGCACGGCCTCTTCCGCCGCACTCATCAGCGCCTTCGCTTTGTTGACCGACTCCTGATATTCAGCCTCGGGCACGCTGTCGGCGACGATGCCGCCGCCCGCCTGCACGTACATCGTGCCGTCCTTGACCAAGGCGGTGCGCAGCACGATGCAAGTGTCCATCGAACCGTCGGCGGCGAAATAGCCGACCGCGCCGGCATAGACCGCGCCGCGTTTTTCCTTCTCGAATTCGTCGATGATCTGCATGGCGCGGATTTTCGGCGCGCCCGACAGCGTTCCCGCCGGCAGGCCCGCCGCTAGCGCGTCCACCGCGTCCAGGCCGGGGCGGATCTTGCCTTCCACATTGGAGACCAGATGCATCACATGGCTATAGCGCTCGATGAAGAAGCTGTCGGTGACGTGCACTTCGCCGGTTTGCGCCACACGGCCGACATCGTTACGGCCGAGATCGACCAGCATCAGATGCTCGGCGCGCTCCTTGGGGTCCGCGATCAGCTCCTCGGCCAGCCGCTTGTCTTCCTCGGGCGTGGCACCGCGCGGACGCGTACCGGCGATGGGGCGGATGGTCACAATGCCGTCGCGCAGCCGCACCAGAACCTCGGGACTCGACCCGACAATCGTGAAACCCGGAAAGGCGAGGTGATAGAGGAAGGGTGACGGATTCAAACGGCGCAGCGCGCGATAGAGCGCCAACGGTGGCAGCGCGAACGGCCGGCGGAAACGCTGGCTCGGTACGACCTGGAAAATGTCGCCGGCCAAGATGTATTCCTTGGCGCGCTCGACCATCGCCAGATATTCGTCGTGCGTCATGTTGGATTCGACCGTAACGCCGGCCGGCAGGTCGACGGGCGGGGCAGGGGTCGCGGGCGCCGGCCGTTCGAGATCGGCGACGGCGTCGCTCAGGCGTTCGCTAGCCCTGGCGTAAGCGGCGCGCGCGTCGACGCCGTGTTCGGGCCACGCCGGCGAGACGATCAGGATTTCGTCGCGCACCGTATCGAAAATCGCGGTGATGGTCGGGCGAAGGAGGATGGCGTCGGGCAGGCCCAGCGTGTCGGGCGGCGCGTTCGGCAGCCGTTCGATCAGCCGCACCATGTCGTAGCCGAGATAGCCGAAAATGCCGACCGCCATCGGCGGCAGGCCGTCCGGCAGCGTCATGCGCGTCTCACCGATCAGCGCACGCAAGGATTGCAGCGGCTTGTCGGCAAGGGCGTCCGGCACGAACGCTTCCGGCGCCCCGCGGGCGTTGCGGTTGATCTCGGCCTTGCCGCTGCGGCAGCGCCAGATGAGATCGGGCTTCAGGCCGATGATGGAATAGCGTCCGCGCGCCTCACCGCCTTGCACGCTTTCGAGCAGGAACGCGTTCTCGCGCCCCTCGGCCAGTTTCAGGAAGGCCGAGACCGGCGTTTCGAGATCGGCGACCAGCCGGGCGTACAGCGCCTGCGGTTCGCCCTTGTCGTATCCGGGCGCGAACGCGGCAAAATCCGGAAGAATGCCCATGGTGCGGTCACGAGCCTTCGCCGCCGACTACCGTGTCGAGCAGCTTGGTGTTGATCGTCACGCCTTGCTTGTCGCGCGCCGCAAAGGCAAGGGACTCGACGACGTCCGCGGCGACGCCCTGCGAGATCTCGCGCGCGCCCTGCTGGAATATCGGATTATCCGTCGGCGGCAGCGGATGATAAACGCCAGTGACGCGCGCCACGATATAACCTTCGCCCTTGCCCAGCGGCCCGTAGACGGCGCCGCCCGGAGAGGCCGCGTACAGCGCCGCCACAAGCTCTTTCGAGAAGGTCGCATCGTTGGTGTCGTGGGTCAGCGCCGGACTGGAATGTACCGTCGCCCCGATCGCCTTGGCCACGCCGTCGATCGACTTGTCCTTGTTCGCCTGCGCCGCAAGTTCCGCAGCCTTCTTTTGCAGCAGGATCGCGCGCTGTTCGGCGGTCCAGGCGGCAAGGACCTGCGCCCGCACCACATCCAGCGGCCTCAGCTTCGGCGGCACGACGGCGTTCACCGACACGACGTAGTAGTTGCCCGATTTGCCTTGGAAGGGATCGTTGTCTTCGCCGGCCTCGGATTTGAAAACCTGCTCGCGGAACGTCGGATCGTCGGGGGCGGCGACCTTGCTGCCGTCCGGCGCCAGGCCGTTCGCATCCATTGCCGCGACGCGGCCCGCATGCATGCCGACTTTCTGGGCCGCCGCGGTGAGAGTGGCGCCGCCGCCCGCCGCGTCGGTATAGGCGTTGGCGACGTCGACCATCTTGGCCTCTGCCAAGTCATGCAACAGCGCCTTTTTGATAACGTCCTTGGCCTGATCCAGGGTGGTGAGGTGGCCCTGCGTGATCTTGACGACCCGCACCAAAGCCCAGCCGAACGTGACCTTGACCGGCTCGGTTACGCCGCCTTCAGGCAGCGCAAAGACGGCCTTCGCCTCCGCGGGATCGAGATCGGCCGCGACCCGCGCGCCCAGTTCGAGATCGGATTGCTTCAGGCCGCGCGACGCCGCGATCTCGGCGAAGCTCGTCCCCGCGGCGATCTTGGCGCGCGCCGCTTGCGCATCGGCCTGTGAGGTGAAGGCAATCTGTTCCAGATCGCGATTTTCGGGAATGTCGTACTTGTCCTTGTTCGCGTCGTAGACGCTCTGGATTTGCTGGTCGGTGATAGTGATGCCCTTGGACATGTCGTCGAGGTCGATTTCGGCGTAGGTCACGTCGCGGTATTCCGGCGTCGAGAAGCGGTTCCCGTGGCCCTTCACATAGGCGGCCAGGACGGCATCCGCAGGTGGCGCGATCGGCGGCAACGCCTTGGCGTCCACCGTCACATATTCCGCGGCGCGCAATTCCGTGGAATAGGCGAACAGCGCCTGCGCGTAGCCGGCCGGAATTTCGAAGCCCGCTTCGGCAGCCTGCATCAACTGTCCGCGGGCCATGTCGCGTCGCATGATCTCGATGAAGCCCTGCTCGCTGTAGCCGATCCGCGCGACCTTCTGCTGGAAGACGCCACGGTCGAAAGTGCCAGAGATTCCCGCGAAATCCGGGGTGGCGCGGATCTGCGTCAACACCATGTCGTCGCTGATCGTCATCTCAAGCCGGCGCGCCACATTGTCCAATGCGACCTGGGCGATCTTCTGCTGCAGCAGTATGGAGCCGAGGTTCGCGCGGCGGGCCTGTTCCGGGGTGAGGTCTTTGCCCTGGCGGCGGAGGAAATTGGTGTAGTCGCGCTGGAACTCGGATTGCTCGATGGCCGTCCGGCCGACGGTCGCGACCGCCGTGCTGGTGCCGCCCCTGAGGATGTCGCCCACGCCCCATGACACGAAGCTGAGCGTCAGCGCTCCCAGGAACAGGTTGGAAATCCAGGACTTCGAAAACTCGCGCATTTTCTGGAGCATGGCGGACCCGAATGAAGTGGCGGCGAAAGGCGCGTGGCGGCGAAAGGCGGCGGATGATAGGGAGGGGGACTTACGACGGCAAGGAGAAGGGCATGTTGATCGCAGGAAACTGGAAAATGAACGGCTTATCGTCCGCCTTGGACGAGGTCGAGGCGCTGCTTCGTGCGCTCAAGGCCCATCCGGCCGGGTCGGACGTGCTCATCTGTCCGCCGGCGACGCTAGTGTCGCGGGTTGCCGCCCGGGCCGGCGGCACTGTCGCCGTAGGCGGACAGGACTGCCATCCACAGCCCTCCGGCGCCTTCACCGGCGATGTTTCAGCGGAAATGCTGCGCGACGCCGGCGCTTCCTGGGTCATCGTCGGCCATTCCGAGCGCCGGCAGTACCACGGCGAAACCGACGCGCTGGTCGCCGCCAAGGCCAAAGCCGCTTGGCGCGCCGGCCTCGGCGTCATCGTCTGCATCGGCGAGACCGAGGCCGAGCGCAACGCCGGCCGGGAAGAAGAGGTCGTCGACCGCCAGCTTGCCGCCAGCGTGCCGGACGGCGCAGCGTCCGCCCGCATTGCCATTGCTTATGAACCCGTCTGGGCCATCGGCACGGGGCGGACGCCCACGAACGAAGAGATCGCCCGCATGCACGCCCATCTGCGCAGCGAACTGACCAATCGGTTCAGGGAAGGCGGGCGCGCGATCCCGGTCCTCTACGGCGGCTCGGTGAACCCCCGCAATGCCAAGGAAATCCTGGCGGTGGCGGAGGTAGGCGGCGCGCTGGTCGGTGGGGCCAGCCTTAAAGCGGCTGATTTCCTTGCAATTATCGCGGCCGCGCCAGAAGCGAAAGCATCTTAACCAAACGGCCCCACCATTCCTTAACTCCGGGCGTGGCATTTTTTACCACAAAGACAATCTCGGGTTGGTTGGTCGGGAGTGGCGATGGCGAGGCTCTCTTACGAGACGGCCGAAACTTTGGTGTACGACCCGGTTTCCGCAAACCGCACGGCGACGCGTGCGGTGTTGTACACGCTCGGCTTTCGCAACATCGAGACGGTCGCCACCGTCGAGGATTTCAAGGAGGCAATCGGCGGCCGCCCGCCGGACTTGGCGTTGTGCGAGGCGCAAGGCGCCGACACCGAGTTGTGCGACATGATCCAGATGCTGCGGCAAGGCGCCACCGGCTACAATCCGTTCATCGTCATCATCGTCACGGCTTGGGAAAAGACCAACGGACTGGTCAATCGCGTGCTGAATTCCGGCGCCGACGATCTGATCCTGCGCCCGTTCTCGACGAAGCTGCTGGGCGACCGCGTCGAAACGCACATCGAACGGCGCAAGGGCTTCGTCATCACCCACGATTATGTCGGTCCCGACCGCCGGCGCGATTCGAGCAGGGTGTCGACGGTGGAACTGTTCGAACCGCCCAATTCGCTCAAGATGAAGGTGAAGGAAAAATTGCGCGCCGACGAAGCGACCGCGCGACTGGACGCCGAGCTGCGCTCCGCGCGCGACGTCTTGAATGCCGAGAAGCTGCGCCGCGACGCATTCCAGGTCTGTATCCTGTGGCGGCTCATGCAGGAGAAGCAGCCCGGCGAGGAAAGCTACGCCGAAGAGTTGACCAAGCTGGCGCGATTGACCCGCGGCGTCGCCAAGCGTTGCCGCGAGACCGAATTCGAAATCGCCGCCGAATGGTGCGAATCCGTGCTGGCCGCCGTGGAAGGGCTGGAGTCGGACGTCGACCGCAACGCCTCCATGCACCTGCTCGGACATGCAGCGTTGAATCTCAACCAGGTGTTCCAGCCCGAGAAGTCGACCGCCGATCATCTGAGCAAGATCGACGCCACGGTCGCCATGATCCGCGCCCGCGGGCAGAAGCAGCCGGCAACACCTTCGGACGACGAACTGCGCGTCGCGAATAGCGAGTAGCGAGCAGCGAGTAGCGAATGGCGAATAGTAAGCCATTGTAAAACAACCCTATTCGCTATTCCCTATTCGCTATTCGCCTCTTGTCTTCCCATCTCCGACGCAATCGTCTATTGAACCGCCCCGGAAAGGCGCCCCCATGCAGACCCTGTTGCTGGTTATCGAACTCATGATCGCGATTGCGCTCATCATCGTCGTCCTGATGCAGCGTTCGGAGGGCGGGGCGCTGGGCATGGGCGGCGGCGGTTCCGGTCTTGGCGGACTGTTCAGCCCACGCGGCGCGTCCGATACGCTGACCCGCACCACGGCCATCCTGGCGGTCCTCTTTTTCTCGGTCTGTTTGGGCCTCAATCTGCTTGTGGCGCACTCCGTCAGGCCGAGATCGATCCTTGATTCGGGACCCGCATCGAGCCAGACGACCGCGCCGGTGCAAAGGCCTGTAGCACCTGCGCCGACTCAACCGACGCCGTCGGTTCCGACGCCGCACTAAACTCATAAATTTCAGCAGGTTGTACCCTGGCCCTGAGACATAATCTCAACCTGTCAAAAAACTGAATCTTTGCGCTTGAGTGTACGCACCTCTTTCGCCATGGTGGCCTTCCATGGCGCGGTTGATCTTCATCACCGGCGGTGTGGTCTCTTCCTTGGGAAAAGGTCTTGCCTCCGCGGCTCTCGGAGCCCTTTTGCAGGCGCGTGGCTATAAGGTTCGGCTGCGCAAGCTGGACCCCTATCTCAACGTCGATCCGGGGACCATGAGCCCCCACCAGCACGGCGAGGTCTATGTGACCGACGACGGCGCCGAGACCGATCTCGACCTCGGCCATTACGAGCGCTTCACCGGCGTGTCGTCGGGGCGGGCGGACAACATCACCAGCGGGCGCATCTACCAGCAGGTCATCGAGAAAGAACGCCGGGGCGAGTATCTCGGCGGCACCGTGCAGGTGATCCCGCACGTCACCGACATGATCAAGGAATTCATGCTGGCGGGCTCGGGCGACGTCGACTTCCTGCTTTGCGAGATCGGCGGTACGGTGGGCGACATTGAGGGCCTGCCGTTCTTCGAAGCCATCCGCCAGCTCGGCAACGAATTGGGGCGCGAGCATCACGCCTTCGTACATCTGACCCTGGTGCCTTATCTCGAAGCCGCGGGCGAGCTGAAGACCAAGCCGACGCAGCATTCCGTGAAAGAGCTGCGCGCCATCGGCATCCAGCCCGACATCCTGCTCTGCCGCGCCGAAATGCCGATCTCGGAAGACGAGCGCCGCAAGATCGGCCTGTTCTGCAACCTGCCGGCCCAGCGCGTGATCCCCGCGCTCGACCTTTCCACCATCTATCAGGCGCCGCTGGCCTATCACGAGGTCGGCTTCGACAACGAAATCCTCAACGTCTTCGGCATCAAGGACGCGCCCCAGCCCGATCTTTCCAAATGGCAATGGGTGGTGGACAGGGTGCGCAACCCCGAAGGCGAGGTGCGCATCGCCGTCGTCGGCAAGTACATGCGGGTGAAGGATTCCTACAAGTCGCTGTCGGAAGCGCTCACCCATGGCGGGCTGGCCAACAACGTGCACGTCCATCTGGAGATGATCGACAGCGAGATTTTCGAGCGCAACGACGCGGCCAGCTTCCTGGAAAACGTCAACGGCATCCTGGTGCCGGGCGGTTTCGGCGAGCGCGGTACCGAGGGGAAAATCCGCGCGGTGAAGTTCGCGCGCGAGCGCAAGGTGCCGTTCTTCGGCATCTGCTACGGGCTGCACATGGCGGTGATCGAGGCGGCGCGCGATCTGGCCGGCCTCGAAGGAGCGGGCACCACCGAGAACGGCAGGCCGCGCCATCCCGTGATCTGCCTGATGACCGAATGGATCAAGGGCAACCGCATGGAAACGCGCGCAGCCGACAGCGACCTCGGCGGCACGATGCGGCTGGGGGCTTATCCCGCGGTGCTGACGGCCGGCAGCCGCGTCGCGGAAGTCTACGGCACGAACGAGATTTCGGAACGCCATCGCCACCGCTACGAGGTCAACGTCAACTATATCAAGCACCTCGCTGAGCACGGATTTGTGGTTTCGGGTTGGTCGCCCGACGGCAAGCTGCCCGAGATCATGGAAATTCCCGACCACCCGTGGTTCATCGGCGTGCAGTTCCACCCGGAATTAAAGTCGCGCCCCTTCGATCCCCACCCGCTGTTCCGGAGTTTTATTGCAGCGGCGGTGAGACAGAGCAGGTTGGTGTGAACGCCTTAACCCATCTTGCGGGCAGGCTGACTAAGCCCACGGCTATTGACTCAATTCGTCGCGCACTGCGGCTCGTCAATATTTGGGTTGCGTTTACCGCCATTGCCGCGATTTTGGTTTTGGTGGCCGCAAGCGCGAATTCGCTCGAATGGATGCCGCCAAGGTTTCATGTGTTTCTCGTGAATGTCTCGTACAACATTATTGCTGCCTTCGTTTTCTATGTCTTTCTAGATCTTGTTCCAAAGATCCAAGAAGCATCGAGCTTAGCTCCGTACGTCTGTCAACGGATTCAACGCCTCAAAGGTGATGTCGAATCTGTTTGCAGAGCGATGGGCGAGGCTTCAAATCACCAAGTAAACGCGGACTGGAAAGTCAACGCAGATGATGTGACGAGTTGGTTCTCCGCTGTCCGTGCGGACGCACCAGCACCTATGGTGTTTTTCGACTTATCGCGGGCGAATATGTATGAATACATAAAGCACCAATGTAGGCGCAGCGACCAACTTCTCGCCGATCTAATCCAGATCGCACCCTACCTTGGAGCAGATTTGGTGGGCCAAATTGGGCTAATGCAACGCGATGGGTATTTGTGGCAGGTACGGGAAAGTGTACCGCTCGAACGGCTCAAAAAAGGACATACTCTGGCGTATCTCTCGAAAGAGATATTGGATCACTATCGTAGACTCGAACGCTTGGAGCTGACTGCAAGTGGGCGAGGTCTAGTTGTTCGGCGTCCATGGAACTAGGAATGCCAGAGCGAAAGGGGTCCAGTGGGCGCCTGCGCTCCGCGCGCGGGAAGATTCTTTAATTCGCTGGATGGCCGGGTCAGGCCCGGCCATGACGAACGATGAAAAGTGTTCTTTTGACTACGCCGCCCTGAGTGCCTTCGTCACCGCCTTCGGGGCGCGGTCGGTCAACCAAAAGAAATATGTCATCCAGGCGCAAAAAGGATAGACTGCCGTTCTATCATTCCGCCATGGGGGAAATCATGAAGCGGATTGCGGCACTGATCGCGTTGGCGGGACTTTGCTTGGCGCTGGTTTGGGCGGCGGGAAGCGGCCGGGCGGCCGCCTCGGTTGTGCGCGGCGAGGTACGGGAATTCGCTGTCCATCCCGGACAGGTGCATCAAAAGATAATCGGCTTCGGCGCCGGCTTCAACGAGGGGGCCGAGCAGTTGATGGAGACCATCGCCGAGCCGCAGGATCGCGCCCTGGCCTACGATCTGCTTTACGGCGAATCCGCCGCGGTCGCGACCGGCACGCGGCTGAACATCGTGCGCCTGGTTGTGCCACCCGATGCCACGCGGCTGCCTTCGCTCGCCGGCGCGCCGCATTACGATTGGGCGAACGACGCCGGCGCAAAGTCGGAATGGGCGGCCATCCAGCCGATTTATCAACGGACCACGCCGATCCTCTACGCCGTGCCGTTCACGCCGCCGGCGGAATGGAAGACCAAGCCAAAGAACGCCATCGCGACGCTGCCGCAGCCAGGGCAAGGATTAAGCGGCGGCCAGCTCAGCGGCGGTTCGCTGATGCCGGTGCATTATCGGGATTACGCCGATTATCTCGCCGATTTCCTGCTCTACTACCGCGACACGCTAGGCCATGAAATTGCGGTGCTCAGCGTGCAGAACGAGCCGGGCGTTCCCGCGCCCTGGCATTCCTGCCTGTGGACGCCGGAGGAGATGCACAAATTCGCCATCATCCTCGGCCAAACTTTGCAATCGCGCGGTCTAAAAACCAAGCTGATGCTGTCCGAGGGCACCAACTGGACCGGCGCCTGGGAGCATCTCGAACCGGCGCTGAACGATCCCGCGGCGCGGCAGTTTATCGGCGTGCTGGCCTCGCATTCCTACAACGACCCCACCGATCCGAAATTCGACAACGACCAGCCGCGCCAGCGTTTCGCCAGCGCCTCGGAGCAATACGGCCTGCCGGTGTGGACCAGCGAGATGTCGCTGATGCAGAAGCCGCACGAGCTGCACGACGACAAAACCATGAAGGCGGCGCTGGCAGTGGCCTATTACATCCACCGCGACGTAGCGGCGGCGCACGCCTCGGCCTGGATCTATTGCTTCGCGATCTTCCACTCCGCCTTTCCCGGCAGCATGGGCGTGCTGTCGCCGGCGGACGGCAAGGCGATGGGCCATCTCGAAGTGCCCAAGCGCTTCTGGGCGATGGCCAATTACAGTCAGTTCGTGCACCCGGGCTGGCGGGCGATCGGCATCGACGGCCAGTTGCTCCATGACGCCATCTTGAACACTGGCTTCGTCGGCCCGGAGGGCAGGCGCTTCGTCATCGTGGCGGTCAACCTCTCCGCAAAGCCGCAGGCGGTGCATTACAACTTCGGCAACTGGAAAATCGGTGCGGTGGAGGCGCATGTCACCAGCGAAACGCAGGATCTCGCGCTGGGGGCGGCACCGACCGCTGGCCAGAGCGAATTCGCCGCAACCCTGCCGCCGCAAAGCGTGACCACGTTCGCGGGAACTCTGTCGCCGTAAAGGACGATCTTTCTTAGCAATTCGTAAACGTCTGCCCCCTAGCATCGCCGCATGAGCCGGAAGTGTGCGATTTACGGTGTTGCCGCTGCGCTGGCGCTTGCCGCCGCGCCTGCGTTCGCTGAGGACGCCGGCGCCCGGCTCCAGCCACCATCCGAGCAGCCGCGCTATGCCACTATGATCTCGCCGGACCAGGACAGCGTGCTGGACAATGCGCCGCCCGTCGCGGCGCCGACCGTGCCGGTCACCACGGCCCCGGCCAGTGCTCCGTCTACGGACAATGCCGCGCAGCCTCAACCCCAATCCCAGCCCGCGCCGCGCTACGCCACGATGTATGCCCCGCCGCAGAACGAGACCGTCACCGTCATCGGCCTGCGACCGTCCCAGGATACAAGCTATCGTCTGGACACGGGCGACACAGTGCGCGTTACCGTATTCGGCGAGACCGATCTTTCCGGCACGTTCGAGATCGACAGTACGGGCTATGTCCGTTTGCCGCTGATCGGGCAGGTGCCCGCCGCCGGCCTTTCCACCTTTGGGCTGGAAGCCCGCGTCGCCTCGGCGCTTACCCAAGGCGGCTTTCTCCTCAATCCGCGCGTCAACGTGGAGGTGACGACCTACCGGCCGTTCTACATCATCGGCGAAGTATCCAAGCCCGGCGAATATCCTTATGTGAACGCGATGTCGGTGCCGAACGCGATCGCGCTGGCCGGCGGCTATACCGACCGCGCCGCGGAATCCGAGGTCTATATCCGCCACCAGGGCGAGACCAAAGGGCAGGACGTGCCGGCCGACGAGTCCACGCGCATCCGCCCCGGCGACGTCGTGCGGGTGGAGCGGTCGACCTATTGGTCCATCATGACGCTGCTCGCGCCGATCATCTCGCCCTTCGCGACCGTCGCCTATCTGCTGAAATAAGGGTCGCGGCTAATCCCGAAGTTTGAATTTTTCTTCGTCATGGCCGCCCTTGAGGCGGCCATCCAGTCTCACACCTTCACACAGCGCAGCGGCTTTTCGCTGGATGGCCGGGTCAAGCCCGGCCATGACGAATTAGGTGGGTTTTCAAACTGAGCTGTTACCAAGCCTTCGATCCGGTGTGGCGTTTGCGCGGATCGCCGCTAGAATAGAGTCATGACCGCCGTTCAGCCCAATGCGACCGTCAAGGTCGGTTCCGTCGAAGTCGGCAATGCGAGGAAGCTCGCGATCATCGCCGGCCCCTGTCAGCTCGAAAGCCGGGCGCACGCCTTCGAAATGGCCTCCGCGCTGAAGGAGATCGCGGCCAAGGCCGGCGTCGGCCTGATCTACAAGACCAGTTTCGACAAGGCCAACCGCACCTCCGCCAACACCGCGCGCGGCATGGGGCTGGAGCAGGCTCTGCCCATCTTCAAGGAAATCCGCGAGAAGTTCGGCCTTCCGGTTCTCACCGATGTCCACGAGCGCGACCAATGCGCCGCCGTCGCCGAAGCGGTGGACGTGCTGCAGATACCGGCCTTTCTCTGCCGGCAGACCGATCTGCTGGTGGCCGCGGCCAGAACCGGCAAGGTCGTCAACATCAAGAAGGGCCAGTTCCTCGCCCCCTGGGACATGAAGAACGTGATCGCCAAGGTCACCGGCGCGGGTAATCCCAACGTGCTGGCGACCGAGCGCGGCGCGAGTTTCGGTTACAACACGCTGGTCTCCGATATGCGTTCGCTGCCGATCATGGCCAGGTTCGGCGTGCCGGTGGTGTTCGACGCCACGCACTCCGTCCAGCAGCCGGGCGGGCTGGGCGCCACGACGGGCGGCGACCGCGAAATGGTGCCCTATCTGGCGCGCGCCGCCGTGGCGGTCGGTGTCGCCGCCGTCTTCATAGAGGTGCATCAGGACCCGGACAAGGCGCCGTCGGACGGCCCCAACATGCTCAAGCTAAAGGACGTGCCGACGCTGCTTGACGAACTCGTCGCGATCGACGCCATCGCTAAGAAACGTGCAGCCGCCTGAACCGTCTGCTTGCTTCTGCCGATCAGACCGTGATGGCCATCGAGAACCGCACAATACCGGCGATCGCGAGGATCAGCAGAAGAAGCTCTGCCAGGGATGCGATACCGAACCCGGTGCCGCGCTTGTCCGGATCGGCCATATAGCCGGTCATGTAGAGAATCCGCCCGACGATCCAGGCGAGGCCGAGCGCCGCGGGCAGCCACGCCAGCGTGTAAAAGGCGGGCGTGAAATAGATCGTCGCCAGCCACAGCAGCGGCAGGAACACGACCAGCGATTCCAGCGTGTTGTAGTGGACGCGGAAGGCGCGCTCGAATTCCGGATGGCCGGTCATCGCGGGGGCCTTGACGCCGTGTTTGTGGCGCATCTGGCCGACGCGCACGCTCATATAGAAGTAAAGCAGGATTGCCAGAATCGTAACGACGGCGCTTAACAGATCAGCAGGCATGGAATGCATGGCGTTTCCCCAATGTGACGGCTCCTGTGCGGAATCGCACGGGAGCCTTTGTCACAATCTACAGGATTCGCGGGGTCTGCGTTACTGGCCGCCCTGGCCCTGCGAGTCGTGGCCCATCATCGGATGGCTGGCCCGAAACGTCGCCATGTCCTGCTGGATTTTGGCCTTCTGGTCGGCAGACAGCGCATCCCATTTGGCCTGGAGGTCGGCGGCGAACTTCTGCTTGTCGGCGTCGGACATGCCCGCGAATTTGGCATGCTGCGCTTGGCGGTAGGCATGGCGCTGGTCGTCGGTCATGCCGGCCGTATCCTTTTGCCTTTCGGCAAACAACATTGCGTGCTCGTCCGCGGTCAAGAAGTGCATGAAGCCACCGTCATGGTCGCCATGGGGCGGGGGGGCGGGCGGGGTGTCTGCGGCAAAAGAGGCCGTGGCCAGGAAGGACGCGGCGAGCGCCGGCAGAATTACTCGGGAAAGCAACATGGCGTAACTCCTTTTCGGGGTTGAACGTCGAATTTGCCCCACTCCGTCGCGCTTGATGGCGCTCCGTGCATCGCATAAAGCATGCGTGTTATGGCCGTTTCTTGACAAGGAAGACATACAATGACCGCAATCATCGACATCGCCGCCCGCGAAATCCTGGATAGCCGCGGCAATCCGACCGTAGAGGTGGACGTGAGGCTGGAGGACGGCTCGTTTGGCCGCGCCGCCGTGCCGTCCGGAGCGTCTACGGGCGTGCACGAGGCGGTGGAGCTGCGCGACGGCGAAAAGCGTTATGGCGGCAAGGGCGTCGCGAAGGCGGTGGCCGCGGTGAACGGCGAACTGTTCGACGCGCTATGCGGCATGGAGGCCGAAGACCAGATTCGCCTCGACAAGACGATGTGCACGCTCGACGGCACGCCCAACAAGGCGCGGCTGGGAGCCAATGCGATCCTGGGTGTGTCGCTGGCGGCGGCCAAGGCGGCGGCCGAGGCGGCGAACTTGCCGCTTTACCGCTATATCGGCGGCGCGAAAGCCAATGTGCTGCCGGTCCCGATGATGAACATCCTCAACGGCGGTGTGCATGCCGACAATCCGATCGACTTCCAGGAATTCATGATCGTGCCGGCCGGCGCGCCGACATTTCGCGAGGCGCTGCGCATGGGTGCAGAGATTTTCCACGTCCTCAAGAAGGCACTGAAAGATGCCGGCCACAACACCAATGTCGGCGACGAAGGCGGTTTCGCCCCCAATCTGAAAAGCGCCGATGAGGCGCTGTCGTTCATCGTCAAGGCCATCGAGAAGGCCGGCTACAGGCCGGGCCAGGACGTATATCTGGCGCTCGATCCGGCTTCGTCCGAATTCTTCGAGGACGGCAAGTACGTACTGAAGGGCGAGGGGCGCACGCTCGATCCCATCGGCATGGTCAAAGTGTATGAGGAACTAGTTTCGCGCTATCCCATCTTCTCCATCGAGGACGGCCACGCCCAGGACGATTGGGACGGCTGGGTCGCGATGACCAAGGCGCTGGGCAAGAAGATCCAGCTCGTCGGCGACGATCTCTTCGTCACCAACACGTTGCGGCTGAAGCAAGGCATCGCGAAGGGAGCGGCCAATGCCGTCCTTATCAAGCTCAACCAGATCGGCACGCTGACCGAAACGCTGGAAACAGTGGAAATGGCACACAAGGCGGCCTATCGCACGGTGATTTCCCATCGCTCGGGCGAGACTGAGGATTCCACCATCGCCGACTTCGCGGTTGCCACCGGCGCCGGCCAGATCAAAACGGGCTCGCTTTGCCGTTCGGATCGCCTCGCCAAGTACAACCAACTCCTGCGCATCGAGGAGCAGTTGGGCGATCAGGCGATCTACGCGGGCAAGAGCGTGCTCAAAGCTTAACGCGCACGGTTGCAGTCTTAACGATTCTTCGCTTGACCGGGCGAATCACTTTGTGATTCGTTCTGGTCATGCGTATCAGGCGAAGCGTCACGCGGATTTTCGTTTTGGCAATCCTGCCGGCGATCAGCGTCGCCGTGGTTTCCTATTTCGGCACTTACGCGGTCTGGGGCGAGCGGGGCTATCTCGCGCTCCATACCGTCCAGGCCCAGCTGGCCGACGCGCAGGGGCAGCTCGACCAGATCGGCGATCAGAACAAGCGCCTCGAGCACCGCATCGCGCTGCTCAAGGCCGGTTCGGCCGACCCCGACCTGGTGGAGGAGCTGGCGCGCACCCAGTTGATGGATGGCGCCCCCGGCCAGGTGGCCGTCCCGAGGAAGCCGCAGTAACCGGGTCCTTTCTCCCCAAAGAGGCCGCCCTGACATACCGTCAAGCTTGCAAAATGCGGGCGCGCTTGCCACAACGCCCGCTCCTCAAACGCACGGGTAAGTGGTCCGGGAAATGAGCGATCCGAAGAAGGCTGATGTAGCCGGTGGCAATACTGCCGTGCCGACCCCGAATTCGGTGCTTAAGACCTTTTATTCCGACATGCTGCTGATCCGCCGCTTCGAGGAGCGGGCCGGCCAGCTCTACGGCATGGGGCTGATCGGAGGCTTCTGCCACCTTTATATCGGCCAGGAGGCCGTGGTCGTCGGCATGCAGGCCAATGTCGGACCGCAGGACCAGGTCATCACCGCCTATCGCGATCACGGGCATATGCTCGCCTGCGGCATGGATCCCAAGGGCGTGATGGCGGAGCTGACGGGCCGCGCTTCCGGCTATTCGCGGGGCAAGGGCGGCTCGATGCATATGTTCTCGGCCGAGAAGCGGTTCTTCGGCGGCCACGGCATCGTCGGCGCCCAAGTGCCTCTCGGCACCGGGCTCGCTTTCGCGGACAAGTACAACAACAGCGGCGGGGTGACGCTCACCTATCTCGGCGACGGCGCGGCGAACCAGGGCCAGGTGTACGAAAGCTTCAACATGGCCCAGCTTTGGAAGCTGCCGGTCGTCTATGTCATCGAGAACAATCAGTACGCCATGGGCACCAGCGTCGAACGCTCGAGCGCCCAGCCGCAATTCTTCAAGCGCGGCGCGTCCTTCAACATTCCGGGCGAGGAAGTGGACGGGATGGATGTCGAAGCCGTCCATGCCGCCGGGCGCAAGGCCGTGGAATGGTGCCGATCGGGCAACGGCCCGATCATCCTGGAGATGAAGACCTACCGCTATCGCGGCCACTCTATGTCCGACCCCGCGAAGTACCGCGCGCGCGAGGAAGTCCAAGCCATGCGCGAGAAACGCGATCCCATCGAACATCTCGGCCAGAAGCTGGTCGCGCGCCGCATCGCCACCGAGGACGAGCTGAAGGCCATCGACAAGGAAATCCGCCTGATCGTCAACACGGCGGCCGAATTCGCCATCGAAAGCCCGGAACCCGATTTGTCCGAACTCTTCACCGACGTGGTTGCCTGATGTCCACCCAGATTCTCATGCCCGCTCTGTCGCCGACGATGGAAGAGGGCAAGCTCGCCAAATGGCTGGTCAAGGAAGGCGACGCCGTGAAATCGGGCGACATTCTCGCCGAGATCGAGACCGACAAAGCGACGATGGAGTTCGAAGCCGTCGACGAAGGGCGCATCGGCAAGATCCTGGTCCCCGAAGGTACCGAAGGCGTCAAGGTGAATGCGCCGATTGCGGTGCTGGAAGGCGAGGGCGAGGTTGCGGGCGAGATGAAGTCTGCGCCCATCGCGCCGACGCCAAAAAAATCTTCTTCCTCCCCCCTTGAGGGGGAGGATGGCGCGAAGCGCCAGGTGGGGGGTACTGCAGCAGCCTCACTAACACCCCCCCCCCGTCTCGCTTCGCTCGCCGACCTCCCCCTCAAGGGGGGAGGTAAAGAAGGAATTGCCGATCCCGCCCTTCCCCCCGGCACGGAATTCGTCACCATGACGGTGCGCGAGGCGTTGCGCGACGCCATGGCCGAAGAAATGCGGCGCGACGAAACCGTGTTTCTGATAGGCGAGGAAGTCGCGCAATACCAGGGCGCCTACAAGGTCAGCCAGGGACTGCTGGAGGAGTTCGGCGAGCGCCGCGTGATTGACACGCCGATCACCGAGCAAGGCTTTGCCGGGCTGGGCATCGGCGCGGCGTTCAATGGCTTGAAGCCGATCGTCGAATTCATGACCTGGAACTTCGCCATGCAGGCGATCGACCAGATCGTCAATTCCGCCGCCAAGACACGCTACATGTCGGGCGGCCAGATGCATTGCCCCATCGTGTTCCGCGGGCCGAACGGACCGGCGTCGCGCGTCGCCGCCCAGCATAGCCAGGACTATTCCTCTTGGTATGCGCATGTGCCGGGGTTGAAGGTGATCTCGCCCTATTTCGCCGCCGACGCCAAGGGCCTGTTGAAAGCCGCGATCCGCGATCCCAATCCGGTGATCTTCCTGGAGAACGAAATCGTCTACGGCCACTCGTTTCCGGTGCCGAAGCTCGACGATTACGTGCTGCCCATCGGCAAGGCGAGGGTGATCAAGCAAGGCAAGGATGTCACGCTGGTCGCGCATTCGATCTCAGTCGGGCTGATCCTGGAAGCCGCCGAGGCGCTGGCCAAGGTAGGCATCGACGCCGAACTGATCGACCTGCGCACTCTGCGCCCGCTCGACATCGACACGGTGATCGAATCCGTGATGAAGACAAATCGCATCGTCACCGTAGAACAGGGCTGGCCGATCTGCTCCATCGGCTCGGAAATCGCTTCGCAGGTGGTGGAGAAAGCGTTCGACTGGCTCGACGCGCCGCCGGCGAAAGTCAGCGGCAAGGACGTACCGATGCCCTACGCCGCCAATCTCGAAAAGCTGGCGCTGCCGAGCGTGGAAGACGTGGTCGCGGCGGCGAAAGTGGTTTGCTATCGATGAGCTGCAATGACTTGCCGCATATTCTATTTTCGTCATGGCCGCCCTTGCCGCCTTCGCTAAAGCTACGGCGGCCGAATGAGCCCGCTCCCGCCCGCCGAAGCCTTGGCGTAGGCGGGAGGCGGCCATCCAGCAGCCGCGCGGCTACGAGGCGAAGAGATTTTTTCCTGGATGGCCGGGTCAAGCCCGGCCATGACGAATGAAGGAGGGACGGATGTCCGCGGCTGCCGGCATGACCTGGAAAAAGGGCGGCTGCCATTGCGGCGCGGTGGCATTCGAGGTGCTGGCGCCGGACGACGTCGAAGTGGACGACTGCAACTGTTCGATCTGCTCGAAGACCGGCTATCTACATTTGATCGTGCCCAAGGCGCGCTTCCGCCTGCTCTGCGGCGCGGACAAGCTCGTGACCTACGAATTCAACACCAAGACCGCGAAGCATCTGTTCTGCTCCGTGTGCGGAATAAAGTCGTTCTACGTGCCGCGCTCCCATCCCGACGGCTATAGTGTTAATTTCCGCTGCCTGAACGCCAAGGATTTCCGCGACGTGCGCATCGCGCCGTTCGACGGCGTCCATTGGGAACAAAACGCGGCCTCCCTCAAGCCGCTCGAGGCGAACTGATGTCGATCCAGATTCTCATGCCTGCTTTGTCGCCCACCATGGAAGAGGGCAAACTCGCCAAGTGGCTGGTCAAGGAAGGCGACCAGGTGAAATCCGGTGACATCCTGGCCGAGATCGAAACCGACAAGGCGACGATGGAATTCGAAGCCGTTGACGAAGGCCGCATCGGCAAGCTTCTGGTTCCCGAAGGCACCGAAGGCGTCAAGGTCAACGCGCCGATCGCGGTTCTGCTCGCAGAAGGCGAGAGCGCGAGCGCCGCCGACATTCCGGGGGTGATGACGTTGATCAAAGAAGCGGTGACCGAAGTAGCAAAACCAAAAGCTGTCGTGCAGATCATGTCTGCGCCGGCAAAGGTCTCCGCCTCCCCCCTTGAGGGGGAGGCCGCTCCGAAGGAGCGGGTGGGGGGTGCTGCTGCCGCCTCACCAACACCCCCCACCCGTCTCGCTTCGCTCGCCGACCTCCCCCTCAAGGGGGGAGGTGAAACGCGTCTCTTCGCCTCTCCGCTTGCCCGCCGCATCGCCCAGCAGAAGGGCATCGACCTCGCCGCGTTGGCCGGTTCCGGCCCGCGCGGGCGGATCGTCAAATCGGACGTCGAGCAGGCCAAGCCGGGCACCGCGAAGTCTGCCGCGCAACTATCCGCCGCTGCGGCCGTCACCGGGATTACGCCGCTGCCCGACGCCAGGCTGTTCTACGGCAAAGACGACTATGTCGAAATTCCACATGATCTAATGCACAAGTCGATCGCCAAACGGCTTTCGTCGGCGGCCGCGCTCATCCCGCATTTCTATCTGACCATCGACTGCAACATCGACTCGCTACTGGCCACCCGCGCGCGCCTCAACGAAGCCTCCCCGAAAGGCGAGGGCGCTTATAAGCTCTCGATCAACGATTTCATCGTCAAGGCGGTCGCGCTGGCGCTTATGCACGTGCCGGAAGTGAACGCGAGCTGGACCGACAGCGCCATCCTGCGTCACAAGCATGCCGATGTCGGCGTCGCGGTGGCGCTCGATTTCGGGCTCGTCACCCCCATCGTCTCCCGAGCCGAAGAAAAAGGTCTGGCCGAAATCTCGGGCGAAGTGAAATCGCTGGCCGAACGCGCACGCGCCAAGAAGCTCAAGCCGCAGGAATATGAGGGTGGCAGCTTCGCCATCTCCAATCTCGGCATGTTCGGCGTAAGAAATTTCACCGCCGTCATCAACCCGCCGCAGGCGGGCATTCTTGCCGTTGGCGCGGGCGAGCAGCGCGCGGTCGTAATCGGCGGCAAGGTCGAGATCGCGACCGTGATGACCGTCACCATGTCCTGCGATCACCGGGTGATCGACGGGGCGACGGGAGCGCGGTTCCTCCAGGTCTTCAAGCAGTACATCGAAGAACCGGCCGCGATGTTGCTATGAGCGAGACCTTTGACGTCATCGTGGTGGGCGGAGGGCCGGGCGGTTATGTCTCAGCCATCCGCGCGGCGCAGCTCGGTTTGAAGACCGCCGTGGTCGAGCGCGACAAGCTCGGCGGCATCTGCCTCAACTGGGGCTGCATCCCGACCAAGGCGCTGCTGCGCTCCTCGGAAATCTGGCACCTGATGCACCGGCTGAACGAATTCGGATTCTCGGCCGACAATCTCAAGTTCGATCTGGCGAAGATCGTCGAGCGCTCGCGCAAGGTTTCGCAGCAACTGTCGAACGGCGTCGGCTTCCTGATGAAGAAGCACAAGATCACCGTCGTTCCGGGCGAGGCGAGGCTCTCGGGCCGGGGCAAGCTGGTCGTGACCAAAGATGGGATTTCGACAGAAATCGCCGCCAAGAACATCGTGCTCGCCACCGGCGCGCGCGCCCGCACGCTGCCGGGCGTGGAGCCCGACGGCAAGCTGGTGTGGACCTATCGCGAAGCGATGATCCCGGCGTCGTTTCCCAAATCGCTGCTGGTAGTGGGGTCAGGCGCCATCGGCATCGAATTCGCGAGCTTCTATCGCACCCTGGGCGCCGAGGTTACGGTAGTGGAAGTACTCGACCGCGTGCTGCCCGTTGAAGACGAGGAAATCTCCCAGCTGGCGCACAAGGCCTTCGTCAAGCAGGGCATGAAGATCAAGCTCTCCACCACCGTCGAGAAACTGGAGAAAGGCGTCGACAACGTCACCGCCGCGCTGAAGGCCAATGACGGCAAGAGCGAAACCATCACCGCGGATCGCGTGATCCTGGCGGTCGGCATTGTCGGCAATGTGGAAAACATCGGCCTGGAAAGGGCTGGCGTGAAGGTCGAGAAAACCCACGTCGTCGTCAACGAATGGGGCGAGACGGGCGTGCCGGGCCTGTGGGCCATCGGCGATCTGGTCGGTCCGCCCTGGCTGGCGCACAAGGCGATGCACGAAGGCGTGATCGTGGCGGAGCGCATCGCGGGTGTGAAGGGCGTTCACCCGCTCGACACCTCCAAGGTTCCGGGCTGCACCTATTGCTGGCCGCAGGTTGCTTCCGTCGGCATGACCGAAGCCGCGGCAAGAGCCTCGGGCCGCAAGATCAAGGTGGGTCGCTTCCCCTTCATCGGCAACGGCAAGGCGATTGCGCTTGGCGATTCCGAAGGCTTGGTGAAAACGGTGTTCGACGCCGACACCGGCGAGCTGCTCGGCGCGCACATGATCGGCGCAGAAGTCACCGAACTGATCCAAGGTTACGCCATCGCGCGCACGCTGGAAGCCACCGAGGTGGAACTCGCCGCCACCATTTTCCCGCATCCCACGCTCTCGGAAATGATGCACGAAGCCGTGCTCGACGCCGACAAAAAGGCGCTGCACATCTAGTGACAGGCTAGGCAGGCGGGTTTAGGCTTTACGCCGAAATCCCAGCCCCTCGGTATACGAATGTCTAGGGATGAAATCCGTCATGAAGAGTTGGAAAACTGCGGCCGCCGGCTTCGCCTTGCTCGCCGCCTGTACGGGATCGGCCATGAGCGCGCCTAGCGACGACGCCGTCGCCACGGCGAAGGGCGCACTGGAGATCCATGCCATTCACCATGCCTCGCTCATGCTGACCTGGAACGGCAGGCGCGTGCTGGTTGATCCGGCGCCGATCGACGAAGCTAAAGGCGCGAACCCGGCGGCGGGATACGCGGCGTTGCCCAAGCCCGACGCGATTGTCGTCACGCATATCCATTTCGATCATTTCAACGTCCCGATCATTGAGGCCGTCGCCGGTGCGAACACGGTGATCGTTGCGCCGCAGAACGTCTATGACGCGCTGCCCGCCGATCTGAAGGCCAAGACCAAAGTCATGAAAAACGGCGACAAGGATGTCGTGGACGCGATCCCGGTCGAGGCGGTGCCGGCGTACAACACGACGCCGGATCGAACAAAGTTCCATCCCAAAGGTGTCGGCAACGGCTACATTCTTACGCTCGGCGGCAAGCGCATCTATATCGCCGGCGACACGGAGAAAACGCCGGAGCTGGCGCATCTGGCCGCTATCGACGTGGCCTTCGTCCCGATGAATCTGCCCTATACGCAGACCGTGGACGCGGCGGCGCGCTGGGTGAAGGATTTCAAGCCGGGCATCGTCTATCCCTATCACTTCCGCAACGGCGACGGGACGATGAGCGACTTGGCAGCCTTCAGGACGCAGGTAGGCACGACGAGCGATGTGCGCCTTCTGCACTGGTATTAGGATTGCTCTTTCAGCAGCCGCTTCACATCCTCCGCCAGTCCCGCAGTGTCGTCGGTAGACAGCGTCACTAGCCGCGCGCGGCCGGTGGCGTCAAAGAAGAACACCGCGCTGGAATGCATCACCGCATAGGGATGCCCAAGGCTTGCCGGCGTCACGCTGTAAGCGATGCGGTAGCGCCGCGCCAGTTCGGCCAGCGCATTGGCGCTGGCGCTAAGGCCGTCGATTTGCGGCGCGAACGCCGCCACGTATTTTTTCAGGACCGGAAGCGTGTCGCGGTTCGGATCGACGGTCACGAACAGCACGCGCACCTTGTCCGTATCGCGTCCCAACCGTCCCAGCATGTCGGCCAGGTTCGCCAGCGTCGTCGGGCAGATGTCCGGGCAATTGGTATAGCCGAAATAGAGGATGGTGACGCGTCCGCGATAATCCGCCGCCGTCACCGGCGCGCCGTCGTTGGCGCGGGTCATGACAAATTCGAGCCGGGGCATGGCGCCGGCGATGTCGGTCGCGTGCCAGGGCTTCTCACGTCCGCAGCCCGCGAGCGCGGCGAACAACATCAATGACACAAAAACAGCTGCTCTGTTCATACGCAGAACAATAGCATGGCGCGCGCTTCGTAAATCGGCAAAATGGCGGCAATGACTCTGGCGTGGACAAAAGACGGGAGCGCGCGCGACTGGCTCGCCTATAGCGCGCTGCTGGCCGTCGGCGGCGTGCTTTACATTCTGTGCCGCCTGTTCCCCGCCGACCTGCCGTTCTGGATGCCGTGGGAGTTCTCCTGGCCCGCGTATCTTGCGACGACGCTGTCGCTCGCTTGGTTCTTCCGCGGGCTCTCGCGTTTGCCCGCGTCCGAGCGCCCCGCCATGTGGCGCAACGCGGCCTTCGTGCTGGGCATACTGGCCGATTACGCCGTGCTGCAGAGCCATGTGGATTACCTCGCGCAGCACATGTTCTTCGTTCATCGCTGGGCGCATTTCGTGCTGCATCATGCGGGCGCCTTCCTGATCGCGCTCGGCATTTCGGGACCCGTGGTGCGCGCCGGCATGCCGAAATTCCTCACCCCGCTGATCGACGCCCGCCCGGTGCAGCGCGCGGTGGATGTCATGCAGCATCCGGCGGTCGCGCCGGTTTTGTTCGTTGGGCTGCTTTATTTCTGGCTGATCCCCGGCCTGCACACTTACGTCATGCTCGACCGCGATCTCTACGACGTCATGAACTGGACCATGGCGATCAACGGCATTTTCTTCTGGTGCCTGATCCTCGATCCGCGCCCCAAGCCGCCGGCGCGGATTTCCAGCCTGATGCGCGCGCTGCTCATCATCGCCATCGAAATCCCGCAGATGGTGCTCGGCGCGATCCTGTCGCTGTCGATGACCGACTATTACCCCGTCTACAACATCTGCGGCCGCGTCTTCGACATGACGGCGCTGAACGACCAGCATTACGGCGGGCTGATCATCTGGCTGCCCGGGACGCTGACCAGCTTCGCCGCGATGATCGTCGTGCTGGTCGTGCTCAGGATCAACGAGGAGAAGGCGCGTCTGGTGGCGTAATCAATATCCCGTGACCTTTGCGTCCGTGCGCACCATCACGGCTCCACAATATTCACGTGGCAGAACGGAAGACCGTTCTTCTCGAAATAGCGCTGGTGATATTCCTCGGCGCGCCAGAAGGGTGCCGCGGGCTCGATCGCCGTGACGACGGGCCGCTTGAACTTGCCGGAGGCATCCAGCGCCGACTTCTTCGCACGCGCCGTGCGCTCCTGCTCGGGAGACTGCGCGAAGACGATCGAGCGATATTGCGTGCCGATGTCCGGTCCTTGGCGGTTGAACGTTGTCGGGTCGTGATTGGCGAAGAACACGTCCACCAGCGTGGCGTAGGAAACCTTCGCCGGATCGAACGTCACCTCCACGACTTCGGCGTGGTCCGTCGTGCCGGTGCAGACCTGCTCGTAGGTAGGATTGTCGGCGTGACCGCCGGCATAGCCGCAAACGGCGTCGATCACGCCCGGGACTTGCCGAAAAAAGGCTTCAACGCCCCAAAAACACCCTGCTCCGAATATGGCTTTTTCCATGCGTGTCCTCCCATTCCCGCAGGCGAGCGTAGCAGAAATTCAGGCCGTGTCAGGCGCTTTGACCAGGCCTTCCGTCAGCAATACGTTGGGAGAAGCAATCCCGATTCCTCCCCGGAAAATAACCAGCATGGATGTCCTCAGAGAGACCCATTTCACGAACCTCGGCGAGCGCAAGCAGGGCAAGGTGCGCGACATGTATTTCCAGCCGGATAGGCTCATCCTGGTCTCGACGGACCGGCATTCCTCCTTCGACCGTATCATTGCGCATATTCCGAACAAGGGCGCGGTGCTGAACCTCTCGAGCGCGTTCTGGTTCCGGCAAACGGCCGACATTGTGCCGAACCACGTGCTCGACGTACCGGACCCGAACGTGACCGTCGCCCGGCGCCTGAAGCCCTTGCCGGTGGAAGCGGTCGTGCGCGGCTATCTTACCGGGACGACGTCGACGTCGATCTGGACCCGCTACCGCAGCGGCGAGCGGAGGTTCGGCGGCCTCACGCTCCCCGACGGCCTCAAGAAGAACACCAAGCTTCCGCACCCGATCTTCGACCCGACCACCAAGGAAGACACGCACGACCGCGCGCTCAGCTTGAAGGAGCTGGTGGACGAAGGATTCATCGAGGAAGAGCTTCTGCGCACGCTGCGGAAGACGGCGCTTGCTCTGTTCGCACGCGGACAGGAGGTTGCGGCCAGGCACGGCCTTCTCCTCGTCGACACGAAATACGAATTCGGCGTGGACGAGAACGGCGCGCTCACGCTGATCGACGAGATCCACACCCCCGACTCTTCGCGTTATTGGAAGCTGGACTCGTACGCGGCGCGACTCGCGAAAGGGGAAGAGCCGGAATATTTCGACAAGGAATTCCTGCGCATCTGGTTCCGGGAGCATTGCGATCCGTACAAGGACGCGGTTCTGCCGGACGCGCCGGCGGACATGGTGGACGAGCTGTCGCGCCGCTACATCGAGATATATGAGCAGCTCACGGGGCAGAAATTCGCCGTCGACCTGTCGGCGCCGCCTTTGGAGCGGATCGGCAAGAATCTGGCAAAATACCGCGTCCGATGATGCGCGCCTGACTGCGCCCGCGCGCTTTTTTCCACATGGCTTCGTCCCGGCGGCCTATATAGTCGGAACATCGCGGCGTAGGCATGAGTGCCGCCGCGGGGAGGTCTCCATGAACGTCGTGATCATCGGCGCCGGCGTCGCCGGCCTTGGCATCGGATGGAAGCTGGCGAAGGCCGGCGCAAGCGTCACGATCCTGGAGCGCGCGCAAGCCGGCCGCGGAGCGACGACGGCGTCGGGCGGCATGATCGCAGCCGCCGCCGAACTCGGCCAAGCCGACACGCCGTTGGCGGCTTTTGCCAGTCGCTCCAATGCGTTATGGCCCGGCTTTGTCACCCAGATTGAGGCGCAATCCGGCATTTCCGTCGATTTCAGGAAGAACGGCTCGCTGATGGTTGCGCTCAAATCCGGCGGCTGCCCGCACGCGCATGGCGGCGAGCATCCCACCGCGTCGGGCGGCCAGCCGAATCCGCATGCGCAAGGCAGCGACATCGCCATGCTGACGGCGGAGCAGGCGCGCGCGATGGAGCCGATGCTGTCCGAAGACATCGCCGGCGCGCTGTGGGCTCCGCACGAAGCCCAGATCGACACCCACGCGCTGGTGCGGGCGCTGGCGACGGCTTTTGCGAAAGCCGGCGGCAAGCTCCTTCCCAACGAAACCGCGGTTCGTATCGAAATCGAAGACGGCCGCGCCGTCAGCGTGCGCACGCCGTTCACGCTGCATCGTGCCGACGCTTATGTGCTAGCTGCGGGCGCCTGGACCTCGCGCGTGGAAGGGTTGCCACCCGAAGCAGTCCCACCCGTGATCCCTATCAAGGGCGAGATCGTCGTGCTGACCCCGCCCGCGGGCGCCGCATTGCCCAAGCATGTCGTCTGGGGCAACGAGATCTATGTTGTGCCGCGCACCGGCCGGTTGCTGGTGGGCGCGACGGTGGAACGGGCCGGCTTCGACACCGGCAAATCGCCGGAAGCTTACCGCTGGCTGCTCAGGCAATCGGCCGGTCTGATACCGGCCTTGGAAAGCTGGGAAGTGGCCGAGCATTGGGTCGGTCTCAGGCCCGCCACGCCCGACGGCCTGCCGATCCTGGGTCCGACCGTCGTGGAAGGGCTTTATGTGGCAAGCGGCCAGTATCGCAACGGCATCCTGTTTGCACCGGCGGTGGCGGAGGTTATGTCCCGTCTCGTTCTGGAACGGGTGATGGACGTGCCTGCCTTCGACCCCAGACGGTTCGATGGGGTGAAGCCGCACGCGCCGGACTTCGTGATCGAGACGGCTCATAGGGCTCACGGGAAGGATTCCGGGTCTTAAGAATGGCATATTGGTTTCTAGCCGCTGGAATTCTGTTGCTGATCGCGGGCAGCGAAGCGGCCGTGCGCGGCGGCGTCGGCTTGGCGCGGGTGTTCGGTCTTTCGCCCGTTCTGATCGGCCTCGTTGTCATTGCCGCCGCCACGTCGGCGCCCGAGCTGTTCGTGTCGCTGCGCGCGGCAACGGCGGGGATGCCGGACATCGCGCTCGGCGACATCGTCGGCGGCAACATCTTCATGCTGCTGTTCGCGCTCGGATTGGGCGCGCTGATCCGGCCTTTGGCATCGCCGCCGAAAGTCGTGTTGCGCGACGGCGGGGCGATGCTGGCCGCCGCTCTCGTCATTGTCTTCTTTGCCTTGAAAGGAGACCTCACGCGGCGCGACGGGCTGTTCCTGTTCCTCGGCTTTATTGCCTACATCGTCGTGACCTTTCTCACCGATTGGCGTCGCTCGGCCGATCACTCCGTGGCGTTGTCGCGCGCGCTGGCGCGCTCGCAAGGCGAGCCGCTGCCCATAGTCGGCGCTTTGTTCCTTCTGCTCCTGGGCGTGATCGGTTTGGTGCTGGGCGCTCTTTTCACGGTCGACGGCAGCGTGGCGCTGGCGCGCGGATTGCACTTGCAGCAAGCGTTCGTCGCACTGACGATCATCGCCTTCGGCACGTCGCTGCCGAAACTGACCGCCACGCTGGTGGCAGCGGGGCGCGGCCACACCGACGCCGCTGTCGGACTTTTGATCGGCGCCAATATCTTCAACCTGTTGGGCGTGCTGGGGATCACGGCCATGGTCGCGCCGCTCACCATTTCGCCGTTGCTGGCTTCGGCCGACGTGTATGTGATGGCAGGGGCGAGCGCCGCCTTGCTGCCGCTGCTGGCGATGCGCTGGCGCCTGTCGCGACCGAGAGGCGTTTTGCTCGCGCTTTGCTATGTCTGCTATGTTGCTTTCCTGGTTTGGCGTCAGGGGTTGCTTTCGCTTTCGCTGCTTGGGATTGGCTAGACCGGCGAAGCCTTCGCCGCGCGCGAATAACCGGAGGATGGCATCATGGAATTCAAACTCGACCCGGGTCTGGCCGCCGCTTCGTCCTTCGTTGCGGATTGGCCTTTGTCGCGCGTGATCCTGATGAACGATGCGCGCTTTCCATGGTTGGTCCTGGTGCCGCGGCGCCCCGGAGCAAGCGAGATCTTCGATTTGAGCGAAGCGGACCGTCTGACGCTGAGCCGGGAATATTGCCGCGCCGGCGAGCGGCTGAAAGCCCTGACCAAGGCGGATAAGATCAACATCTGCGCGATCGGCAATATGGTGGAGCAGCTTCACGTCCACGTTATCGCGCGCTACGAAGACGATCCCGTTTGGCCGTCCCCGGTCTGGAGCCGCGGTTACGCCGTTCCCTACGAGCCCGCCGCGCTGGCCGATTTTTTGGGCCGCCTCGTTAACGGTCTTTAACCGTATTAGCCTATAGGCTGCCGCTTTGTTCCTTCGGGAGAACCCGAACATGTCGGCGGAAGCCATCAATCTTTCGAGCGAGAAGGCCACGGTCGTGGCCGCTTTGCAGCGCGCCAGCGCCGCCACGGGCTCGGATTTCCATTATCTACTGGGCACCGCGATGCGGGAGTCGAGCTTGAAACCTGAGGCCCAATCAAGCACTTCGTCGGCCGCCGGCTTGTTCCAGTTCGTCGAACAGACCTGGCTCGGCGTGGTCAAGGAATTCGGCGCAAAATACGGGCTGGGCTCTTTTGCGGGCGCCATCGGCAAAGGCGCCGACGGGCGCTTTCATGTCGACAACGCCGCCGACCGACAGGCCATTCTCGCTCTGCGGAACGATCCGCAGGTTTCCGCTCTCATGGCCGGCGAATATGCGCAGCAGACCAAGACGCAGATGCAAAACACGCTTGGGCGCGACGTCTGCGGCGGCGAGCTTTATGCCGCGCATTTCCTGGGGCCGGATGCCGCCTGCCGCCTGATCCGGATGACCGGCTCCACGCCGGACGCGTCCGCGGCAAGTGTCTTTCCGCAGGCCGCCAGCGCCAATAAAAGCGTCTTCTATCACGCCGACGGCGCCGCCAAGACCGTGCGCGAAGTCTACGATTGGGCCTTGAACCAGCCCACCGTTGCCGCACCGCAGGCGCCCGTTGCGACGGCGTCGGCGACCGGTTCGGTTGTCTACGGTCCGGACTATACCGGTCTGCTCGCTTCGCTGTGGGCGCCCACCTCGAAGGGGTTTTTCTCGAGCGGCGAAGGCGGCAATTCTCCGTTCCTTCTGACGCCGGGCGTCCTGGATATTCTGTCGTCCCCGGTTGCGAAGGACGGCGACGGCTCGTAAGGGTTTCCCTTTCAGGGGGAGCCATTGCGCGCGGCGTTTTTTGCCATCTGGGCGGTGATCCTGTCCGTCGCTTTCATGCAGACGGCCCACGGCCTGCAAACCGATCTCATCGGCGTGCGCGCCGGCCTGGAAGCGTTTCCGGATTGGACCATCGGCTTGCTGATGGCGGGGTACTACGCGGGCTATTCCTCCGCGCCGTTTGCCGGGCACTACGTGGTCGGCAGATTGGGCCATGTGCGCACGATCATGGCCTGTGTATTCATCGCAGGCGCGATCATCGTAGCGCACGCGCTTGTGGTGACGCCGCTTGCCTGGGCGGCATTTCGCTTCGTCTCGGGCTTTGCCCTCGCGCTCGTTTATGTCGCCTTCGAGAGCTGGATCAACGCCCGGGTCGGGAACGCGCTGCGCGGAAGGGTTTTCAGCACCTACATCATCACCCAGATGACGACGATGACGCTCGCGCAATATCTGCTGAGCTTGGGCAATCCGAAGACTGCAGGCCCGTTCGTCTTTTCCGCTGTCTTATTTGCGCTGGCCGCTGTGCCCGTCTTCGTGGGACGCCGCCGCGCGCCGGCCGCCGCGCCGCCCGTGCCGTTGAACGTCTTGAAGCTGTTGCGTACCTCGCCGTTGGGCGCTCTCGCGACGGCGCTCGCCGGCACATCCTGGGCGATTGTCGGCACTATGGGACCGGTCTATGCCCAGCGCGTCGGGTTCGATCTCAAGGGCATCGCTCTGTGGATGGGCCTTGCGATGGCGGCGGGCGGCATTTCGCAGTTTCCGTTCGGCTGGCTTTCCGACGTCTTCGGGCGGCGCAAGGTGATCGCGGCGATATTCTTTTTAGGACTGGCGGCGTCGCTCGTCGGCCTATGGGCGGTCCGGCAAGGCGCGAGTGCGAACCTCGCCGTTGCGGCGCTCGTCGGCCTATGCATCTTCCCGCTCTATACCGTTTCGGTTGCGCACGTAAACGACTCCATCGCGCAGGAGGCCCGCGTTGCCGCAGCCGCGGGACTGATCCTGCTCTACGGCTTGGGCTCGATCTTCGGCGCACTCTTGTGCGGCTGGGCGATGACGGCGATGGGGACGCCCGGCTTCTACGTCGCGCTCGCCGCGACGATGGCCGCCGGCGCGGCGGTGACGGCGGCTACGCGATAAAGCTCTCACCCTGAGCCCTGAGTTTATCGAAGGGGAGAAGGGCGAGCCGGCTCAGCCCTTATGGGAGGCCCGCGCCAGGGTTTTAACCACCTTCGCTTCCAGTTCCTCAACCAGCGTCAACGCCGTGCGGTCCGAGATGTCCTTGATCTTGTCGCGGTGGATGACGTGGATCGCGTCGACGTGGGCTTCGACGAGCGGCAGCGGTACGGCGTCGGACGACTCCAGCTCGTCCATCAGCTTGCAGAGAGAGGAGGCGACGCGCGCGATGAGCGGATACTCGAACGTCGTCGCCTGGCCTTTGAGATCGTGGCTGGCACGGAACAGATCGCCGGCGCGGGCCGCGCTCTTGTCCGCGACGAAGGCGTCGTAAGCCTCACCGAGATGTGTGATGTCCTTGGCGATCCAGTCGGAGAATTCGACCTTGAGGGTCTCCATGGCGGCTTCCGCGCGCGTGATGGCGGCCATGTCCAGGCCTTGGATGGTTCCGCCAACCTTGGCCTTCAACATGTTGGGCGGCATGAAGAGTTCGATTGGTTGTTCTTTCGACATAGCGTCCTCATCCATCCCTTATTTGGTTGCACCGCTCTGAGCATCGTCGAGCACCGTCACTTCGACATTCGCGCGTCGTTCGGGCCCGCGATATTCGTCGTTCCCGCGGCGTCGTCGGCACGGCCCGAAATAACTCTTCGTGCGTACGAACGAACGAGGGTGTTCGATCACGGCGATCAGTCTGGTGAGGATCGCCTTCACCGAAACGGGCTTGGCCAGGAATTCGTTGACGCCGGCGTCTCGCGCTTGGCGCACATGGTCGACGTGGGTGTGGCCGGTCAGCATAACAATCGGCACGAATGGATTGGGCGAATTCGGTGAGGTTCTCACCATGCGGGCGAATTCGAGTCCGTTCATGCCTTCCATCTGCCAGTCGAGCAGGATGACGTCGGGATTGGCGTCGCGCAGGATAGTCCAGGCGCGTTCCCCGTCGGCGGCCTCGTAAATCTGAACCGTGCCGAACGCCTGCAATATGGTGACAACCAGCTTGCGCATATGCTGGTTGTCGTCGACCACGAGTATTTTCAGTCTGTCGAAGCGATAGCCGCTCATAGCCCGTCCACACGCGCCCGACGCCATATGAGCGCCCGCTAAGGGACAGGTTACTTAACGCCACTTAATGCCGGGTGAAGCCGGAAAGCTTAATCGGTAAATTGCTCGGTAAGGATTCGTTCATCGAGATTACGGCCGTTGTCGAACAACATGACCATGGAGACGGTGCTGTCCTGCGCCACGTCGACCGAAATCACGTCGCGGACTTCCAACGCGTCGGCCACGGCGCTGACCGGGCGCTTCTGCGCCTCCAGCGCTTCGAAGCGCACTCGCGCGCGATGCGGCAGCAGCGCTCCGCGCCAGCGCCGCGGTCGGAAGGCGCTGATCGGGGTGAGCGCCAAGAGAGCGGAATCGATCGGCAGGATAGGCCCATGCGCCGAGAAATTGTAGGCGGTGCTGCCGGCGGGAGTGGCTACCAGGATGCCGTCGCAGACCAGTTCCGACATGCGCACTTTGCCGTCCACCAGGAGACGCAGTTTGGTGGCCTGGTGGGTCTGCCGCAGCAGCGAGACTTCGTTGAAGGCAAGCGCGTCGATGCACTTGTCCGCCGTAGCGGCATGCATCCGCAAGGGATGGACTGTCGCCTGTTCGGCCTTGGCCAGGCGATCCGTCAGATCGGCTTCGTTGTACTCGTTCATCAAGAATCCGACGGTGCCAAAATTCATTCCATAGATGGGTTTGCCGCGCTCGAGAAAGGAGTGGAGCGTCTGCAGCATGAAGCCGTCGCCGCCGAGCGCTACGATGACATCCGCCTTGTCGGGGCCGGCATCCTCATATTGCTGGCGCAGGTTCGCCAGTGCGGCCTGGCCTTCAGGCACCGACGTGGCGACGAAATGCAGTTTGGGCGCCAAGGTCAACCTCCGGTCATCGACATGGCACGCGCCACCGCGGGGGCGGAATGCCGACGGTCGATCATGAAATCGTGGCCCTTCGGCTTGCGCGCGATGGCGGCGTCTATGGCGTCATCCAGCATCTCGTCGTCGCTCGACGCGCGCAAGGGGCCGCGCAAATCCGCCGCATCCTCCCTGCCCAGACACATGAACAGGGTACCGGTGCAAGTCAACCGGACCCGGTTGCAGCTTTCGCAGAAATTGTGGGTCAAGGGAGTGATGAAACCGAGCCGGCCGCCGGTTTCGGCCACACCGACATAGCGTGCCGGCCCGCCGGTGCGGTAATCGGTGTCCTCAAACGTGAAGCGCTCTGCCAAGGCCGCACGCACCATCGACAACGGCAAATACTGATCGAGGCGGTCGGCGTCGATGCCGCCCATCGGCATGGTCTCGATCAGGGTGAGGTCCATGCCGCACCCGTGCGCCCAGCGGATCAGGTCGGCGAACTCTTCTTCGTTGACGCCCTTGAGCGCCACCGTGTTGATCTTGACCTTGAGCCCCGCCTCCAGAGCCGCCTCGATGCCGGCGAGCACCTTGCCGACCTCGCCCCAGCGGGTGATGGCGCGGAACTTGTCGGGGTCGCGCGTGTCGAGTGAGACGTTGATGCGTTTGACGCCTGCTGCGGCCAGCGGCTTGGCGAAGCGGACGAGCTGGCCGCCGTTGGTGGTCAGCGTCAGCTCCTTGAGCCCGCCGGCGCCGATCCAGGCGCCTAGCCGCTCGATCAGCCCGATCGCGTTCCGCCGGACCAGCGGCTCGCCGCCCGTGATGCGTATCCGCTGTACGCCTTTGCGCATGAAGGCGGCGCACACGCGCTCGATCTCCTCCAGGGTCAGAAGCTCCGCCTTGGGCAGGAATTCCGGCTGCTCCGTCATGCAGTAGACGCAGCGAAAGTCGCAGCGGTCCGTCAGCGAAACGCGCAAATAGGTGATACGGCGGCCGAAAGGGTCGATCATGGCGACAACCCTAGCAGGCGCCGCGGCCCTGACGAATACCAAAAAGGCCCTTTACTGCTTGTGGAGTTCCGCCATTGCTGCGGTCTTGCTGAAAATGTTGAACACCGCCTCGACTTCACCCATGTCGAGGGCCGACAGAACCGGCCGCATCTTGCGAGCTTGCCGCGAGAGGTTGAACACAGTGACGAAGACGCAGCGGTCGATGCCGACGGCGCGACAACACAGCGCCACCATTTTGGGGCCTTTTTCGTAAAGCGTCTGCCGCAGCTCGTCCAACGGCAGATCGAGCATGCGGGCGAACGCCAGATCGAACAGGTCCATTTGGCCTTGGTGCAGAACCCTGAGCAGGAAACCGGCCTTGAGCTGTCCGGCAATGGCCAGTTTTTCAATGAGCTTTTGCGCGCCTTCCGCTGGCGGGGTTTTGGGTGTCGCCGGTTCGCTTTTCACGATGGTCTCGGCGTGCTCGAAAGCGGCGTTCAGCCGCGTGGCCTCCACCGTATAGTTCTGGGTGATGTAGGTCTTGAGCGCGTCGGACACCCATCCGCACATGCGGGTGGCAAGCACGGGGGGAAGTTCATTGCGGCGGACAAGCGGATCTTGCAGGCTGGCCACGCGCCGGGATTTTTCGACCAGCGTTTCATAGGTTATGGAAGAGATCTTGGCGGTCTCGTTGCAGACGAGAGCGATCAGGACGCTTTCCGCTTCGCATTTCGCCAGTGCTTCGGTGACCGGCTCGCTGATGTTCTCGCGCGCGGCGACCGCTTCCTGATGGCCGACGTCGCACTCCACGACCATCCGCAACACATCGTCGTCGGTCAGCAGCGGACTGCGCAGGATGATCGGCCTTGCGACTTCGATCCTGTCGTCGGCCAGAAGCAGTATCAGATCGTGCGGCGCAGTTGTGTCTTCGGCCAGCCGTTCTGCCAGGGCGATGCGGATGGCCATCTCGACGTTGTTAGTGAGCCGGCGCAGGATGTCGCGCATCAACTCGCGTTCGCGGTCGCTCAAATGCGTGTCTTGGACGCGGTAAAGCGAGGCGACGGCAAGGAAAATCTCCTCGCGCGTTGTGTCCTGCGGATTGGCGGCAAGCTGGGCAAGCCGTTCCATATCGCTCATGTCTCGGGCTGTAAGTCCCACTGGTTGCCCCTGGTTGCAGCGCGGCATTCCCCTGCAGCCGCTCAAGGAGGAGTAGCAAATTGGCGTTAACAGCGTGTTAATCTAGTTTTCGCGGCAGACAGCAAGCCCTAAAGACATGACCTTGGAAGCGCCTTTTCTATTAGCCGTCGATCAGGGCACGACCTCGACCAGAGCCATCCTGTTCGATGCCGGCGGCAAGCCCTTGGCCTCCCATTCCATTGAGCTCAAGCAGATTTATCCGGCCAACGGCTGGGTAGAACACGACGCCGAGGAGATTTGGCATTCCGTTTTGGCCTGCTGCCGCATTGTCGCGAGGGGCATCGCGGCCAAGGATATTGCCGGCATCGGCATCACCAACCAGCGGGAAACAACCCTCATCTGGGACCGCAAGACGCACCGTGCCATCCATAACGCCATCGTCTGGCAGGACCGGAGGACCGCCGAACGCTGCCACACGCTCAGGACGATGGGGCTCGAAGGCAAGATCGCCGCCAAGACCGGTCTGCTGCTCGATCCCTATTTCTCCGCGACCAAAGCCGAATGGCTGCTCGACAATGTTCCGGGCGCCGCCGAACGCGCCGAGAAAGGCGAGCTGGCGTTCGGCACGGTCGATTCCTGGCTGATCTACAAGCTGACCGGCGGTGCGCTTCACGCCACCGACGCAACCAACGCTTCGCGCACCATGTTGCTCGATCTGAAAACGCTGTCCTGGGACGAGGACCTGCTCGCCCTGTTCAACATTTCGCGTTCGCTGCTGCCCGAGGTTCGCGACAACGCCGGCAGTTTCGGCGAGACGGCGCCCGATATCTTCGGCGCGCCCGTCCGCATTCTCGGCGTTGCCGGCGACCAGCAAGCGGCGGCCATCGGGCAAGCCTGTTTTTCGCCGGGCGACGTGAAATCGACTTACGGCACGGGTTGCTTCGCGTTGGTCAACACCGGCGACGCCGTGCCGACTTCGCAAAATCGTCTTCTGGCGACGGCTGCCTATTGCCTTGGCGGCAAAGCGACCTATGCGGTGGAAGGCAGCATCTTCATCGCCGGCGCGGTGGTGCAATGGTTGCGCGACGCGCTGGGCATGATCCGCAGCACCGAGGAGATCGAAGCGTTGGTGCGCACGGCAAAAGAGGCCGACGGCCTTTACTTCGTGCCCGCCTTCACCGGGCTCGGCGCGCCTTACTGGGACGCCGACGCGCGCGGGGCGATCCTGGGGCTCACGCGCGACATGGGCGCTGCCGAGATCGCGCGCGCCGCGCTTGATGCGGTCTGCTATCAGACGCGCGATCTGATGGAAGCCATGGCGCGCGACATGCACGCGGCGGGGCTCGGCGCGCCGTCGGCCCTGAAAGTCGATGGCGGCATGGTGGAAAACGATTGGTTCTGCCAGCGGCTTGCCGATCTCACCGGCTTGCCGGTCGAGCGTCCGCAAGTAGTCGAGACCACCGCGCTCGGCGCGGCCTGTCTCGCGGGCTTGGCGGCGGGGCTGTTTCGCGACACCGACGACATCGCCGCGCGCTGGGCATTGGATCGCCGCTTCGAGCCTTCCCTTGCGGCATCCTCGCGCGATGCGTTGTACGAAGGCTGGAACGCTGCCGTCGCTCGCGTGCGCGCGGTTTGACAGCGAATATGGAATGCGCCCCTCAAGGCCAAAAGAACCGCTTCTTGTTGACATAACTGTATAGCCAAGTGATGGATTTCCAATGGCGACGCCGACATCCGCCAAGTCATCCGTCGAAGCGCGGCCGCGTCGCAAGCCCGAAAGTCTTGCGAAAATCAAGAAGGCTGCGCGCAAGCTTTTTGTCGAACGCGGCTATCACGCGACGCGACCGCAGGACATCGCGCGCGAAGCCGGCCTTGGACACGGCACTTTTTATCTCCACTACCAAGACAAGCGCGCCTGCTTTCTCGCTTTTGTGGAGGACGCGCGTGTCGAGCTGCACAGCTATATCCGCAGTCGTGTCGGCGCGGGCCGTTCCTTGGAAGATACGATCGCCACGACCTTGAACGCGATCTACGAATACTCCGACGTCAATCCTGGCGTGCTCGGCGCGGCGATGACGGACGAAGCGGTGATCGATGCCGACGGCGCTCAAGCCGTGCCGTTGCTTCTGCGCTGGGGCCGCGATTGGGCGCAAAACGTCCGTGACGCGATGCGTGATGGCACCGCCGCCAAAGTCTATGACGCCGATATCATCGGACAGGCCATTGTCGGCGCTATACATCAATGCGGTAGCGAAGGTGATCGCATGGGGCGCAAGCGGCAGCACGTCGTCGACAATCTCTCGCGTTTCCTGGTGCGGGCGCTGAAACCGTAATCTGCGCCGCTTGTTAGTTCTTTATGATTACAACCACCGATATATTGCCGGGAAACTTCGCGTCGGCGTTAATCCGTGCACCGTGTGTGGGCAGATATTGAGCGTCACGGTTGTAAAGCCGAAACTGCCGGCGTGACGAACCCTACCATCGCGTCGCCGGAACTGCGGATCGGTTCATTCAATCTCTGACAGTCATTGGGTCAGGAGGCTCTCTTGGACCCGCGAGGTGCTTTGCGTGCGGTTTCCGCGCGTGCCAGGCCGCGCGCCTCTTTTTCCGCCCTTCCGCATGCGGACATGGGCGGCATGCCAGGGTTAGGCGCCCGCGAGGCAAACCTCGCCACGGACGCAAGCCTCGATTTGTATCTCGCGCACCAATTCCTGCCCTGGCGCCGGGAAAGCGGACGGCTCCTGATTGCGACGGCAGATACGAGCACCGCCAACCTGGCTTGGCTCAGAGACACCTATGGCGGGGCGCACATTGTCCCCATTGCTTCTTGCGATCTTCAAAGAGAGATCGCGCGCCGATTTCGAGATCGGCTCTCGGAAGACGCCGTCTTCTCACTGTGGTCAAAGATGCCAACGCTTTCCGCCCGCCAGACGTTCACCTGCAAGCAGACGGCGGCATTCATTGCCGCCGGCTTGGCTGTTGTGATCGCATGTTGTTTGTGGCCGCTCACAGTCGTGCAGATTCTAGTGGCGGCGATGTCCGTCGGATTTGCCGTCAGCGCCGTGTTCCGCGCCGCGCTCGCTTTGCTTGGCGGACGCAACAAGAAGGTTTGCGCCCCGCCGTCCGACGAAAGCGCATTGCCGACCTACACGATTCTTGTGCCGCTTTATCGCGAAGCAAAAGTTCTGCCTCGGCTCGTGCGCGCGATTTCGGCGCTCGATTATCCCGGTATTATGTAGCAAGCACACCTAGGACTTCCTTAGTTCCTTTGGGGGTCCGGGGGTATTTTCGGCTTATGGCTGAGATACGAACCGTTACGACCCTGACGAAGAAACGCGATGAGATAGCCCGCGCAATTATCGGTTACGAACGGAAACTAGCTCAGGCCCGCGCCGATCTAAGTCATGTCAACGCCACACTGGCTTCCTTCTGGTCAATTTCCGCCCGGAGATTGCGCGGGCGGGCGCTTGGACGCTTGATCGCGGCCAGGTGCAGGTCATTTCCGGCGTGACCTTCAGCAGGGCATCGCGCAGGTTCGACGGGGCGGGCAAGCCGTCGCAAAAGGTCGTGTTCGACAAACTGTTCGTCCAGAACAGCTTCGAATACGGGTTGACGAATGCGGTCACGCTTTACGTGGCCCCGGAATATGTGATGGCGCAGTCGAGCGGCGAAGGTCAGGCGACGATTCGCGCGCGCAGCGCCGCAATCGAGGCGGGCGCCCGCATCCTTTTGCTCACGCGCATAGGCATGTTCTCGATTCAGGGTTCGGGAAAAACGGCCGGCGCCTTCGACATGTCCGTGTCGGCCGACAAGGCCGCGGGCAGCCAGGCGGAGCTTCGACTGTTGTACGGCAGAAATTACAAGCTCCTGGGGCTCGACGGCTTCACCGATCTGCAAGTGGCGGAACGCTGGATCAGGCGGCCCCGGCCGAACGAAATGACGATCGATGCCACGATAGGCTTGTGGCTCACGCCCAAGACGTTGGCGATGTTCAAGAGCTACAACATCGTCAGCGGCGGCGGAGGCCAGGCGCCCTATACGTTTTACCGCATGCACAAGCTCGAACTGTCCGTTGTCTGTCGGATTACGAACAGGTGGTCGTTTCAGATCGGAGTTTTTGCCTCGCCGCTCGGGCAGAATATCGTTGCCGAACAGGGCGTTATGTCGGCTCTCTGGTACCGCTTCTAGGTCTCACCAGGCTCGAACGGAATCTCCGACCTGGTTGCGGCGCTGCGTTCGCCGCATTCGAGGATTTCCATCACCGTCAATCCTTCGGCCGCCGTCACCGGAAGCGATCCGACACCCCTGATCGCGTTGCGCACGCCGACGTAATATCGCCGATAATCGCCCGGCTCCGACGGCACGGTCCGCTCGCTTCGGTCCGCCAATGTCAGAACGCCGTCGCGCGGATCGCGGCCCCAATCGCCGCCCGGCCGCCCGCCGGCGCGCAGGACGGCTTCCTGCAAATCGAGACCGTGCTTGATGTAGCTGGCGTGCGTGCCGTGAACGACCATGCGCAGATCGTCGGCGGCCGCCAGGACGGTCGCCGTCAAGACGACCCGCAGCCGCTCGTAGCGCAGCAGAACACGGAAATAGTCCGGTGCGGCGACGCCGCCGCGCAATATGGCGAAATCGGCAAAGAGCGCGAGCGGCCTGCCGAACAGGCACAGCGCCTGATCCGCCAAATGCGGTCCGAGGTCGAACCATACGCCGCCCGCCGGTCCGGCCTTCTCGCGCCAGTTGCCGCTCGGTTTCGGACGAAAGCGGTCGAAGTGGGATTCGAAAGTGACGATCTCGCCAAGTTCGCCGTTTGCGATCAGTCGCTTCAATGTGAGGTAATCCGAGTCCCAGCGACGATTATGAAAGACCGAAAGCAAACGGCCGGCCCGTTCCGACCGCCGCATCAGTTCGCGCGCCTCGGCCGCGGTCGTCGTGAAAGGCTTGTCGACGACGACATGCTTGCCGTGCCCCAAGGCGCGCGCGGCGAGCTTGAAATGGGAATCGTTCGGCGTCGCCACGACGACCAGATCAACGGACGAATCCGCAAACGCCTCATCCGGCCCGGAAAGCACGGCAGTGTCCGGATAGTCGTTTCGCACCTGGTCCGTGCGGCTGGAGACGATCGCGGACAGGCGCAATCCTTCCACGCTTGCAATCAGCGGCGCATGGAAGGCGCGGCCGGCAAGGCCGTAGCCGATGAGCGCCACATTCAAGGTTTTGGGCATAGTGTGAAACGACTTCTTGATGGTGGTGCCGGCTGCAGGGATCGAACCCGCGACCCCGTGATTACAAATCACGTGCTCTACCAACTGAGCTAAGCCGGCTCGCCCACGGGCATATTACGACGCAAGGCGGTGTGCAACTCGATGGCCGCGGTCATGCGCTTTGGCGCGGCGAAATCGAAATCGTTTCCGGCGCCACCGCGCCCCCGGAAAGGATCATCGCCATGGCCTGATCGAGCGGAATGTCGGTGGGGATGAGCTCAGCCACGGGCACGATTTCGAGATAGCCCGTGGTCGGGTTGGGCGCGGTCGGTACGAAGACCGTGGCCAGTTCCTCGCCCGTCCTGGAATCCGGATAGACGCGCATGACGAAGGCGAGCGTCTTGAGGCCTTCGTGCGGGAAACTGACCAACACCACGCGCTGAGCCTCGTCCGGCTTCTGGCGCAGCACGTCCACCAGCTTCTTCGAGGCGGTATAAATGGTTTCGACAATTGGAATGCGGGTGATGATCTTCTCGAAGAGATCGATAAGGCGCTGGCCGATCACGCGCGAGGCGATGGCGCCTATGGAATAGAGGGCCAGCAGCGCCACCAGCACGGCGATCAGCCAGCGTACCGCCTCATTTGCCAGGATTGGAGCCAGCGCCGGTACACGGTCGTCGAGGAAATCCGTCAAGCCGACGGCCAGCGGATGGCCGGCCTGCGACAACGCGTTGAGGAAGAAGTCGAACACCAGCCACACTGCGATCAGCGGCGCAACCGTCAACAAGCCCGCCAGCAGGTTCTTCTGGAAATTGGCGTGGTAGAACGACCGCCTTTGCGGCGTGTCTGTCATGGCGGTCCTCCCTGGGAGACCAGCGCTCGAGCGAATATGTTGGACGGATTCGCGCGCGCCTGTAATCTCCAGGCTCTGCGTCGATCTTGCAACCATCGGTTATCATGACACGCTTTCTCATCACCAGCGCCTTGCCATACATCAATGGGGTCAAGCATTTGGGCAATCTGGTCGGCTCCATGCTGCCGGCCGACGTCTATGCCCGGTTCCGCCGCGCCAAGGGCGACGAAACGCTGTTCATCTGCGCCACCGACGAGCACGGCACGCCGGCCGAGCTGGCGGCGCTGGAGGCAGGACAGGACGTCGCAACCTATTGCCTGGAGCAGCACGCCATCCAGGAAAAGCTCGGCGAGCGCTTCGGCCTGTCGTGGGACTTCTTCGGCCGTTCCTCCAGCCCGCAGAACCGCGAGCTGACCCAGCATTTCGCGCGCGTCCTGTGGCGGCGCGGCCATTTGGAGGTGCGCACGACCAAGCAGGTCTATTCGCGCGCCGAAAAGCGCTTCCTGCCGGACCGCTATGTGATCGGCACCTGTCCCCATTGCGGCTACGACCGCGCGCGCGGCGACCAGTGCGAGAACTGCACGCGGGTGCTCGACCCCACCGACCTCATCAACCCGCGCTCCGCTGTTTCGGGATCGCGCGAAATCGAAATCCGCGAAAGCGCGCATCTATTCCTGAAGCAATCCGGCTTCGTCGAGCAGTTGCGGACTTGGATCGACAGCCATGAACGCGATTGGCCGCATCTGGTGTTATCCATCGCCCGCAAATGGCTGGACGAAGGCCTCAAGGATCGCGGCATCACGCGCGATCTGGAGTGGGGCATTCCGGTTCCTGACGACATCGGCGACGGCAAGCTGAAGGGCAAGGTGTTTTACGTCTGGTTCGACGCTCCCATCGAGTATATCGGCGCCACCAAGGAACTGACCGACGCGCAAGGAAAACCCGACACGGCGTGGCAACGCTGGTGGCGGCCGGAAAAATCGGAGGACGTGACCTATATCGAGTTCATGGCGAAGGACAACGTACCGTTTCACACGGTCGGCTTCCCGGTCACGATCCTCGGTTCGGGCGAGAACTGGAAACTCGTGGACCGGGTCAAGGGCTTCAACTGGCTCACCTACTACGGCGGGAAGTTTTCCACCTCGCAGAAGCGCGGCGTCTTCATGGATACGGCGCTCGAAATTCTACCGGCCGACACTTGGCGCTGGTATCTGATGACCAATGCGCCGGAAAGCGCGGATTCGTCCTTCACCTGGGAGCATTTCGCGTCGGTCGCGAACAAAGACCTGGCCGACGTGCTTGGCAATTTCGTCAATCGCATCACCAAGTTCTGCGCCGCGCGCTTCGACGCGCGGGTTCCGGGCGAGGGCGAGTACGGCGTGGAAGAGCAGGCGCTGATAGTGGAACTCGATCGCCGCGTCGGCCAATATTCCGAATATCTGGAGCAGATCGAATTCCGCAAGGCGCTGGGGGAGCTGCGCGCCATTTGGGTCGCCGGCAACGAATATCTGACGCGCGCCGCGCCCTGGACCCACATCAAGAGCGATCGCGCCAAGGCAGCGGCCGGGGTGCGCATGGGCCTCAATCTCGTGCATCTATTCGGTCATCTGGCGTGGCCGGTGATCCCGTCCGCGGCGCGCGTCGTCCACAACGCGATCATGCCGGCGCCGGAGATCATACCCTGGCCGTCGGAGCCGATGGCGCAATTCCTCGATCGGCTCGATGCGGGGCAGAAGATCCAGGTCCCCGACGTGCTCTTCGCCAAGATCGCCGACGAGCAGGTGGCGGAATGGAAGGTTCGCTTCGGCGGAGAGGAGGCATCGTGACCGTACCGGCGGCCGAACAGCTTAGCGTCGCGGACGTAGAGGCCTTGCGGGCCCTTCGGTTGGAAGCGCTGGACCAGCATCCAGACAGCTTCTGCGCCGATCCGGACCACGTAAAGGCGCTCACCACTGAACAATGGGTGGAAGCCCTCGCGCGCGGCACCTGGTTCGGCGTGCGTAAAGACGAAGTGCTGGTCGCCATCGCCGCCTTCACGCGACCTCAGTCCAAGAAGATCGACCATACCGGGGAATTGAGCGCGATGTATGTGCGCGCCGAAGCGCGCGGCACCGGCATCGCGGACACGCTGGTGCGCAGGATCATCGAGCATGCGGTCAGCGAGGTCGACCAGATCCAGCTCACCGTCAATGCGGACAATGCCCGCGCCATCAGGCTCTACGAACGGCATGGCTTTCGCATCGTTGGGCGCATTCCGCGTTACATCCGCGTCGGCGACCGGCTGTACGACGAATTGATCATGCTGCGCGGCGTGTCGCCCAGCGACTAATCGCGCAGCCGTTCCCAGCCCTCGCGCGTCAGCGCTTCCATCGGGCGGAAGCGGGACTTGTAATCCATCTTCGCGCTGCCCCGCACCCAGTAACCGAGATAGACATGCGGCAGGGCGCGTATCTGCGCCGCGCGGACGTGATCCAGGATCATGTAGGTGCCCAGGCTGCGCGCATCTTCGCCGGGATGATAGAAGCTATAGACCATCGACAAGCCGTCGCGCAGCACATCGGTCAGGGCGCAGGCGACGAGCTGTCCGGGCTCACCGTCCGCGCTCGGCATGCGATATTCGACAATGTGGGTGTCGACCGGCGTCTCTTCGACCATGGCCACATAGTCGAACAGCCCCATGTCGGACATGCCGCCGCCGGCATGGCGGGAGTCCAGGTAGGTGCGCAGGAGCGCGAACTGCTCGCGCGTGGCTTCCGCCGGAACTGCGCCGCGGACCAGGTCCGTGTTGCGCCGCAGGATGCGTTTTTGATTGCGCGAAAGCTCGAACCCGTCCGTCACGATCCGCACCGAGACGCAAGCCGAGCAGGCGTCGCAGGCCGGGCGATAAGCTATGGTCTGGCTGCGGCGGAAGCCCGAATGAGTCAAAGCTTCGTTCAAGGGCTGGGCGAGGGCGCCAGATAACCTGGCAAAGACCTTACGTTCCGTGCGCCCCGGCAGATACGGGCATGGCCCGCCGGGCGTCAGGAAGAACTGCGGAACGCGCGTATTCTGCTGTTGGGTCACTGTCCCACTCTCACGGCGGTTGCCCCTGTGGGAAGTATGGCAAGGGATGGGTCGTAGACGCCAGTCTTCAGTGTGGAAAATCCATATTTATGGTTGTCGCACGATCTTGTTGCAAGCCTGCACGGCGCTTTGCGCCTGTGATTTGTTTAATGCGCGAAGCGCGCGGGCACTTTTGCGGATCGTGCGTTGGATTCCTTGTTTGTCGCGCAATCTAACGGCAAACCAGTTCCCGCTTTGCCGGATTGCGCTTTAGAGTTGATGGCCGAGCGGGGCGGGCGGCGCCTCCCGCAGCAGAACGATGCTCAACCGCCGATTGGCCGAAGCATCGGGGTCTTCCGGCAACAACGGGTCCGATCCAGCCTTACCGGAAACTTCGTAAATGCGGTCGGAATCCAGACCAGAGGCGGTCAGGATCGCCCGGCTGGCGTTGGCGCGGGCCGAAGAAAGCTCCCAATTCGTCATACCGTTCGGACCGACAAAGGCCTTGGCCTCCGTATGTCCGCTGATCGAAACCCGATTCGGCAGGCGGTTGATGATCTTGGCGACGGTTTCCAGCAACCGCCTCGTATAAGGCATCGGCACTGCCGTGCCCTGCTCGAACATGGGACGGCCGTCCTGATCGACAAGCTGGATGCGCATCCCTTCCGGCGTCTGGTCCACGATCACCTGTTGCGACAAGGCGGCGATGTCGGGCTTGTCCTGGATCGACTGATGGATCGCCTCGGCCGCATGTGCGAACTCGCCGTTCGCCACAGCGCTGTCGGAATCGTCGGCGCTCTGCGATTGGGAATAGGCGCCTTGCACCTGGTTTTGCGCGGTGCCGCCGTGGCGGTCGGCGCTCTCGGTCGCGTGCGATTGGTTGGCGGGGGACGGCGGGCTGTTCTTTTGCATGACAGCAACAGAGCCTCCCGCGCGGGAACCTTCCTCTCCCATCACCCGGCCGCCGAGCACGCCGCCGGAGCCGCTCAAGGTCTGGGCGATGCTCTGCGGCGCGAAATAATCGGCGATGCCGCGCTTCTGCTCCGGCGTTGCCACATTGACGAGCCACATCAACAGGAAGAACGCCATCATCGCGGTCACGAAGTCGGCATAGGCGACCTTCCAGGCGCCGCCATGGTGGACGTGTTCGCCTTTCTTGATACGCTTGATGATGATGGGACTATCGCCAGCCACGGCCCGCTTCCCTGCCCAAACACCCCAAAACGGCCGGCGCGGTCTTTTCGCCGCCCCGGTCCTCGCCTAACGTGGCCGCCAGAATGACCGCTTCGTCTTAACCGAACCTTTCTTCGAGACCTCTGTGAGCTTCGATAGCCGTGCCCTTCGTCACGCTCTGGGTTGTTACCCCACCGGGGTCGCGGTGGTGACCGCGGGCGCTGGAAAGGCGCCGATGGGGATTACCGTCAATTCCTTCGCTTCAGTGTCGCTGGAGCCGCCGCTTGTCCTGTGGTGCATGGACCGCAGATCGAGCCGTTACCGTACGTTTACCACAGCGAAGAATTTCACGATCAGCGTTCTGGGCAGCGAGCACGAAGCGGTCTCGGTAAGGCTTGCCAAACCCGGAGAACACAAGCTCGATGGTCTTTCATTAGTGCCCACCAAAACAGGGCCGCCGGGACTGGCGGATGCGCTCGCCATACTCGAATGCGCCCGCGAAGCGGTTCACGACGGCGGCGACCACGCGATCATCGTCGGCCGCGTCCTGCACTTCACTTGGCACAAGACGGGCGCGCCGCTGGTATTCTTCCGCGGGCGCTACGGCGCTCTGGCGGAAACGGGCGCTGCGCCGCGCAGGCCTTCCAGATAGGTTCGCACGTCCGTGTCGGGCGGGAAGGGCACACCCTTCCCGGGTCCCGGCGCCTTCAATTCGTCGAGTGTGAAATCCATGCGTGCGTCATAGGTGCGATTGATCTGATTACGCAGATTTTGTTCGGCTGCATACCAGTCCTGTTTGCGCGGCCCGTCCGGGCAGGTCGAAAGCTCTGCGTCCGTGGCGCCCCAGCGGCGTTCAGCGCATTGATAAGGATCGAACGACATCGCGAATAGCCGTTTGCGCGCCTCCTCATAACTGAGCGTGACGCTGCTTGCGCCGCTGCGTGTGTATGCGATGCGGCATTGCGCGGTTGCGCGGTTGTAGGCGGCGAACATGTCTTGGGCGAGGTCGCTGCCGGAATAATTGAGGTGCTGTGCAGCGTCGCCGCGTTCGTACATTTCCATGAACCGCTGGGCCTCGTCGCGCAACGCCTTAAATGCCGTTTTCAGGGGCGCGTCGCGCGACGGAGTCGAATAAATCTCCCAATCGCCTTCGGTGCCGTAGATGTTACGCGGCAGCCGCTCCGGTTCGGGTTTCATCGCCATGCCGACGGCCAGCGCAAGGTCCACCGCTTGCACTCGGTAATGCAGGTTCGAGCAGATGGACGACGCCATCTCGCCGATCTCCTTGACCGGATCGAATACCAACTGCCCGCCGGCAAGCTTGGCGCGCACAAAATCGTAGTATTCGAGCTGTTCACCGTTCAGTGCGAATGTTCCGCTTGCCCAGTCTTCGTCGGCGGGCCGGACGCCATTGCCGAAGTATTGTTCGTCGGAAAAGTTCGCGATGTTCTTGTTTGGCTCGGCGACGATATGGCCGCCCGTAAGCGTGCCGTCCGCCAGCCGCTCGGCGCCGACGAGCCGGATGGGCCGCCAATTCTTGAAGCCCGCTCCGTCGGCGGGACGCGTACGTGTGAAGCGCAAATCGTAGACCATCTGCGTCAGCGTGTAATCGGTGTGGGCGTCGAAGAAATGGATGCGCCCGCCCGGATCGACGCGGCTGACAATCGCCAGGTGGCCGGCGGGGTCGTAGATGACCGTGCCCGGGCCGATCGATTTTGGGTCGATGGCCGGCGAATAGAAATCCTGAGGCAACGGCCCATCCAAATCCGGATGGACGCGATAGGTCGCCGATGAAACGTCGGCGCGAATCCTTTCGATGATCTGGTAGCCGCTCATGACGCCGCCGGGCACATCGGTGCGGGCCGCCACCATGTTGCCGTAGCGCGAATAGCGGATGTCGCCGTTACCGTTGCCGCGCGGCGCGACCTCGCTGACATAGGAAAAGGGCAGGCTGCGTTTCCAGGCGTAATAGAAGCGCAGAACGTAAGGCAGTTCCGCACAATCGGACTCGAACTTGTGGCTCGGCGGGTCGCTGGCGCGGAACGGATTGGCGTCGCTGTGCAGGCACGCATCGAGCGTGTCGCAGTCCGATTCGCCGATGGCTTGCACAAATTCGCCAAAACCACGTTCGTCCGCGTCGGACCAACGATCGTAGCGGATGACGTAGAGAAAAGAAGGCTGGGATCCCGGAGGTTCTCCGGCCTCAGCCGCGATGATCGGTAATACGCTCGCGAGGAACGCCCACAAACCCCGCATTGCCGCACGTTTCAGCATCGTCAGACGGTAGCGTCCACCATACCATGGTCAAGATATTAAATGTCGATGAGGGCCGATCGCGCTAACCATAGTGTCTCTATCCGGCAACGGACTCACAGCCGTCTGCCGCTGTCACATTTACTTCACTCAATTGTCACTTCGCTGTCGCCGCCCACTGGAATCCATCGGCCGGGCAAAAAGGACCGCTGGCCGACAGGACGCTCTTGGGGCGATGCGGCTTCGATCTCGGGTCTTTTCCCTTAACGATTTAAGAGAGGGTTCAATGAAGGGGAAATCAGCTTTGATGGCCGGCGTTGCCGCAGTCGCACTTATAGCGGCGGCACAAGCCGGTTATGCGGGGAAGTACGCGTCCGACGGAACGTCTGCTTCCGTCGCGGCCGGCCCCAGCAATGCGGAACTGGCCGCGCGCGTACAGGCGCTCGAAGACGCGTTGCAGGCGGACGAGACGAAGGTCGAAACCGACCATTCCCGTCTGTCGGCGCTCGAGCAGAACTTCAACTACACGACGTGGACGTTCGATAACGCCCGGCCCGTCGTCAACAGCGGCGACGGCCGTTTCTCGATGGCGGTCCGCGTGCGCTTCCAGTTCGACGACGCGAACTTCATACAGGATTCCCCGGCGCAGCTGACTGCCAGCGCGCCGAAAGCGACCCAAGACCTGTCGTCGGGCGCGGTCGTCCGCCGCGGCTTCTTCGGCGTGGAAGGCAAGGCCTTCAAGGACTTCTGGTACGAATTCCGCCTGAACGGCGGCGGTTCGGACGGTGGTAGCCAAGGCGCATCGGGCGTTCCGACTGCCGGCGAAGGCGATCCGCTGCTCAGCCTGGCGCGCGTTGCATATTTGGGAATCCCCCACTTCATGATCAATGTCGGCGTCATCGAGCCGGCCTTGATGTTTGAAGGCACGACCTCGTCGGGCCAGTTGATGTTCTTGGAGCGCCCGGAAATCGACAATATCGCGGCCGATTCGTTCGGCGCCGCCGATGCACGGCGCGGCATCGAAGTTCGCTACCAAAAAGACAGCGCGCTGATGCCGGGCGACAACCTGGTTTTGAACGTCGCGTTCACCGGCAACAAGACGGGCTCGGCGGCCGGTCACGGCGCTGGCGGCGATGAGCAGGCGCAACTACTCGATCGCGTTTCGTATCGTTTCTGGAGCGATGGTCCGTCCAACGCGTCCGTCGGCTTCAGCAATTCGAACATCCTCTATAGCGGTAACACTGCAGGCGGCGGTTCACAGACGATCCGCCTTCGCGATCGTCCGGAAATTCGCGTAGACGGTACTCGCCTGGTCGACACGGGCGCGATCGCTGCGAAGACCGGATCGATGTATGCGTTTGACGGCGGCGTGAACATCGACAATTTCTTCCTCGGCGGCGAATGGGCGCAGTTCCAGGTCGATCGCTTGAAGAGCGGCGCGATGTTGGCCGATCACCCGATGTTCTCGGGATGGTACGTCGAAGGTTCCTGGGTTCTGACCGGCGAGCCGAAAACCTACACGGTTTCGGCGACGAACAACGAAGTCGGCGGCTTCGGTGCACCCAAGGTTGCCAGCCCATTCTCGCTTGACGGCGATTCGTGGGGCGCTTGGGAATTGACGGCTCGCTATAGCGATACGAATCTGAACTGGAGAGCGACGCACGTGCATACGGCGACGACACAGGACGGTATCAACGGCGGCGACGAGCGCATCGTTGCGATTGGCCTGAACTGGTACTTGAACAACAACGTGAAGCTGCAGCTCAACGACTTGATCACCAGTGTCGACAAATTCTCGTCGGTCTCGCACATCTTGGCGAACAAAGGCAGTCAGGATTTGAACACTGTTGGCATCCGCCTGCAGTTCTCCAACTAAGCAATATGGATAGAGATTCGCTCTAACCATCGAGAGGAAAAGACATGAACTTGTCCTTCAAATCACTGATGGTCGCCGTTGCGGGGATCGTCTCCGCCGCAGTGATCGCAACCAGCGCGTTTGCCGCCAGTGTTTCCGGCGCCGGCGCGACGTTTCCGTACCCGATCTACGCTAAGTGGGCGGGAGCCTATGAGGGCGTGAGCGGGTTTCAGCTCAACTACCAGTCCATCGGTTCGGGCGGCGGTATCGCGCAGATCAAGGCGCGGACCGTGGCGTTCGGAGCCACCGACGCACCGTTGAAGGTTGCCGATCTGAACAAATTCGGGCTTGCCCAGTTCCCGACGGTCATCGGCGGCGTCGTGCCGGTGGTGAACGTCTCCGGCGTTGCTCCGGGCCAACTGGTCCTCGACGGCGCGACACTCGCCAACATCTATCTCGGCAAGATCACGAATTGGAGCGATCCAGCTATCAAAGCGCTCAACCCCGGCGTCAATCTGCCCAATCAGGCAATCGCCGTCGTTCACCGTTCCGACGGGTCGGGCACGACCTTCATCTTCTCGACCTATCTGTCGCGCGTCAGCAACGAGTGGAAAACCAACGTCGGTGCGGCCACCTCGGTTGACTGGCCGCTCGGCATCGGCGCCAAGGGCAATGAAGGCGTGGCGGGCAACGTTGCCCAGTCAGCCGGTTCGATCGGCTATGTCGAGTTCGCTTACGCCAAGCAGAACCACCTCAAATTCACCCGCATGATCAACAAGGACGGCAAGACTATCAGCCCCACGGCGGATACGTTCAAAGCCGCCGCGGCGAATGCGGACTGGGCCGGCGCGGCGAGCCAAGGCTTCTATATCATCATCGTCGATCAACCGGGCGATACCTCTTGGCCGATCACGGCGACCACCTACATCCTGGTCTACAAGCAGCCGTCTGACGTCGCTGGCACGACGGAGACCCTCAAGTTCTTCAAGTGGGCCTATGCCAACGGCGGCGACGCGGCGCTGAGCCTCGATTATGTGCCTCTGCCGCCGAACGCCGTGCAGGCGATCGAGGCAAGCTGGAAGGATATCCAGGTCCCTGGAAATTAAGTTGACGACATTTCCGCTGCCAGCTGCAGCGGGAGGCAGACAATGCAAAGCAGGGGCGGTCGCTTGGCCGCCCCTGTTTTCTGTTTGGCGTATGATACTGTGATGCGTCAGGTTCAGGTTGGAGGTTCGCTGAAATGAAGGGATTGAAAGCTCTCGCCGTTGCGATTGCCGCGATAACAGCTGCGGTCGTGTCCGGGGCGTTGGCTGCCAGCATCTCCGGCGCCGGCGCAACGTTTCCCTATCCGGTCTACGCCAAATGGGCAGGGGCGTATCAGAAGGTCAGCGGGGTGGGCCTCAACTACCAATCCATCGGTTCGGGCGGCGGCATCGCGCAGATCAAGGCGAAGACGGTAGCCTTCGGGGCTTCCGATATGCCGCTCAAACCGGCCGAGCTGGCGTCGATCGGTCTGGCGCAATTTCCGACCGTCGTTGGCGGCATCGTGCCGGTGGTGAACATCCCCGGCATTGCGCCCGGCCAGCTCGTTCTCGACGGGCCGACGCTTGCGGGTATCTATCTCGGCCAGATCGCGAAGTGGAACGATGCACGGATCGCCAAGCTGAATCCCGGAGTCAAACTGCCCAGCCAGTCGATTGTCGTCGTCCATCGTTCGGACGGTTCGGGCACGACTTTCATCTTCTCGACCTATCTGTCGCACGCCAGCAAGGATTGGCGGAACAATGTGGGTGCGAACACGGCGCTCAGCTGGCCGCTCGGCATCGGCGCCAAGGGCAATGAAGGCGTCGCGTTCAACGTCGGCCAGTTTTCCGGTTCGATCGGCTACGTCGAATATGCTTATGCCAAGCAGAAGAATCTCAAATTCACCCGCATGATCAACAAGGACGGCAAGGCCGTCGCACCTACGGCGGATGCGTTCAGAGCCGCCGCCGCCAACGCGGATTGGGCGGCGGCCAGCCGGCAGGACTTCACCATCATCCTTGTCGACCAGCCTGGCGCCACCAGCTGGCCGATCACGGCGACGACCTACATCCTGCTCTACAAGCACCCGGCCGATCCCAAGTCGTCTGCCGAGGTTCTGAAGTTCTTCAAATGGGCTTATGCCAATGGCGGCGACATGGCGCTGAGCCTCGACTATGTGCCTCTGCCGGACAATGCCGTGCGGGCGATCGAGGCGAGCTGGAAGCAAATCCAAGGCTCCGGAATGTAAGGCTCCGCCGTGATCTAACCGCGGAAAGCAGGGGCGGCCAGCCGGCAGCCCCTGCTTTTTGCTTTGCGACCGCAGGTCGCTGGGCCATGCCGCAAAATCGCCGGGATCATGGTTATAAACCGCATACGATAACATCTGTTATCATCTTGCACGTTATAATAAGCATAGCTATGTTATAGGTAGTTAGGAAGTTCTGGACGTCTCGAAATGACGATGCAACCATTTGATTTTGATCTACTTCACGTCTTGCACGACGTCGCCCGCCTGATGCGAACGCGGTTCGATCGCTATGCTCGCGCTTACGGCATGACCCGCGCCCAAGGACTCATTCTGCTGCGTCTGCAGCATCAGCCTGGTGTGTCGCAGAACGAGCTGGCCGTCATTTGCGACGTCGAGCCGATCACCGTGGCACGGCTGATCGACCGTCTCGAGGCCAGTGGCTACGTCAAGCGCTGCGCCGATCCTAACGACCGCCGCATTCACCGTCTGCATCTGCTGCCGGCCGCCGAGCCCATCCTGGCCGAGATCACGCGCTACAGGAAACAAACGCACGACGAACTCGCCGAAGGCGTGGACCCTGAGGCGTGGGCGACGGCGCTCAAAGTCCTCCACCAGATGAAAGACAAGTTGACGGCGGAAAACACCGCCCACACTCCGCCTGCCGCCGTAGGAGAATAAGTTCATGTCCGTCATGCCTAGTCAGTTTATGGCGTCAACCTATGCCGGGGTCATGCGCGGCGGCGCCACGCGCGTCCGCGATTGGCTCGGCGAGCTGTGGGCCGACAAGGCGCGGCTGCGCCGTGTCGCCATGATCTTCGGCGTCTCTGCGGTGGCGGCGGTCGCCCTGGTCTTGTGGCTGACGGGCGGGCGATATGCCGGAACCGACGACGCCTATGTCGAGGCTGCCAAGCTGATGGTGACGACAGACGTCTCCGGCTTGGTCAAAAGCGTCGACGTCGTCCAGGGCCAGCACGTGAAAAAGGGACAAGTGCTGTTCCAGATCGACCCCAGGCCGTTCCAGATCGCAGTGGACAACGCCAAGGCGGCGCTGGCGCAAAGCGTGCTCGATGTGGAGGCGATGAAGGCGACGTACCAGGGCTTGCTCGGCCAGGTCGCCGCGCAACAGGCGCAGGTGCACCTTGCCCAGATCACCTATAACCGTTACTTGGCGCTGGCGCGCGCTAACGCTATCGCGCCCGCCACGCTCGACCAGGCCCGCGGCACGCTGCAATCGGCACAAGCGACGCTGGTTTCTCTCCAGCAGAACGCGCAGACGCAGCTGGCCAAGCTGAACGGCAACCCTCTGCTGCCGCCGCAGCAAGCGCCTCAGTATATGCAAGCACAAGCCGCGCTCGACGAAATGCAACGCCAGATCAGCCACACGGTCGTGCGCGCGCCCTTCGAGGGGGACGTCACCGAAGTGGATTCGCTTCAACCCGGAACGCTAGTGATTTCCGCCATGGCGGCCTTCACTACCACCAGCGCCGTCGGCCTGGTGTCGACCAGCGACACTTGGGTCACCGCCAACATGAAGGAGACCGACCTGACGCACGTGGCGAACGGCGATCCCGTCAGCGTGACCATCGACACCTATCCGGGGCATACCTGGCACGGCCATGTCGATGCGGTGAGCAGGGCAAGCGACTCTGCCTTCTCAGCGCTGCCGTCGGAGAACGCCAGCAGCAACTGGGTCAAGGTAGTCCAGCGCATCCCCGTTCGCATAACGCTCGACAACAAGCCGGGCGATCCGCCGCTGCGCGCCGGCATGAGCGTGGTCGTCACCATCGATACGCATCACCGCCGCTGGTATCGGCTGCTTTTTGGACAGTAGCAAAACCGCGCATGACCTCCGCAGTCGAGACCTACGGGCACGAACACTACGACAGCAAGTTCGAGCTGCGCGTCGTGGTGATATGCTCGATGGCGGGCGTGCTGATGCAAACGCTCGACACCACCATCGCCAATGTCGCCCTGCCGAACATGATGGGCGACATGTCGGCCTCGCGCGACCAGATCACCTGGGTTCTAACCTCCTATATCGTGGCGGCGGCAGTCATGACGGCGCCGGTAGGCTGGGTCGCCGCGCGTTTCGGCAAGAAGAACGTTCTCATCGTTTCGATGTTGGGTTTTACCGTGGCCTCGATGCTGTGCGGCGCGGCGGAAAACCTGACCTCGATGATCCTCTTCCGCCTGTTGCAGGGCGTGTTCGGTGCGGCGCTGGCGCCCTTGTCGCAGTCGGTGATGCTCGACCTCTATCCGCCCGAGAAGCGCGGTCAGGCGATGGCAATCTTTGGCATGGGCATCATGCTGGGGCCGATCCTGGGGCCGACGCTGGGCGGCTACCTCACCGACACCTACAGCTGGCGCTGGGTGTTCTACGTCAATGTGCCGTTCGGCGTGGCGGCGAGCTTCGGCCTTTGGCTCTTTTTCAAGGACAGCGTACGCAATGCCGCCCTCAGGTTCGACTGGTTCGGCTTTGCCGCCATGGCGCTGGGGGTGGGCGCGCTGCAGCTGATGCTGGACCGCGGGACGACCAAGGACTGGTTTTCGGCTCCCGAGATCGTCATCGAATGCACGATGGCCGGCCTGGGTTTCTATCTTTTCATCGTGCACCTGCTGACCGCAAAGAGCACCTTCATCCAGCGAGGCATCTTTGCCGACCGGAACTTCGTATCGGCGCAATTCCTGATGTTCGTGGTGGGCGCCGTGCTTATCGCGAGCACCGCCCTGATGCCGCCCTATCTGCAGACGCTGGCCGGCAACACGGTGACGGAAACCGGCCTTTTGCTGGGACCTCGCGGCCTGGGCACCATCGTGGCGATGGTGCTCGTCGGCAGAGTGTCGAACCATGTCGACCCGCGCATCCTGATGACCATCGGCGCCACGGCGATGACCTGGTCGCTGTGGGAGATGTCGCGGTGGACGCCTTCCATCGACTATTTCCACCTGCTGTCCACGACAATGATCCAGGGCTTCGGCATGGGCATGGTGTTCGCACCGCTTCAGCTCGTCGCCTTCGCCACGCTGCCCGGCAAGCTGCGGACGGACGGCACCGCGTTGATGAACCTTGTGCGCAACATCGGCAGCGCCATCGGCATCTCGGTCACCACGACAATCCTGATCAACAGCATGCAAGCGATACATTCCCAGCTGACCGCTTACGCCACGCCGTTCAACCGCGCGCTCGGCATCAACGCGCCGTCCTTGTTTTACAGCCTGCAACTACCGACCGGACGCGCCATGTTCAACGGCGCGATCCAGATACGCGCCGCCATCGAAGCCTATTCCAACGATTTCCTGTTCATGTTCTATATTGCGCTGATAGCCTTTCCTGTCATTTGGCTGCTGCGTCGTCCGGCCTATTCCAGCAGCGGGAACGGGAGGACGCCAGCGGAGGTTGCGGAGATTTTGGAATAATGCGCATGGCGTTCATCGGCCTGGGCGTGATGGGTTATCCAATGGCGGGCCATCTGGTCTGTGCCGGACACCAGGTGACGGTCACCAACCGGACCCAAGACAAGGCGGAACGCTGGACGCGCGAACATGGCGGCCGGCTTGCGGCCACGCCGGCACAAGCCGCCGCGGGAGCGGACATCGTCATGGCTTGCGTCGGCCGCGACGCCGATTTGCGCGCCGTCACGCTGGGCGAGAGCGGAGCCTTCGCCGCGATGAAGAAGGGCGCCGTGTTCGTCGATCACACGACGGCGTCGGCCACGATCGCGCGCGAGCTTGGCGAAGCGGCCGCGACGCGCGGTTTCGGATTCGTTGACGCGCCGGTATCGGGCGGCGAGCAAGGCGCCAAGAACGGACAGCTCACCATCATGTGCGGCGGCGGCGAAGCCGATTTCGCCAAGGCCGAGCCGGTGATCGCCGCTTACGCGAAGCAGTGTCGCCGCATGGGGCCCGTGGGCGCGGGCCAGCTCACCAAGATGGTCAATCAGATCTGTCTCGCGGGAATGATAGAGGCGCTGTCTGAAGGCCTGTCCTTCGCGCGCGCGGCAGGACTGGATCCGCAGGCAGTGGTTGACGTCATCTCGACGGGCGCGGCGCAATCCTGGCAGATGGAAAACCGCCACAAGACTATGCTGGCGGGACATTACGATCACGGCTTTGCCGTCGAATGGATGCGTAAGGATTTGGGCATCTGTTTCGACGAAGCGGAGCGCAACGGCGCCGCGCTGCCGGTGACGAAACTGGTCGACACCTATTACGCCGAAGTCGAGGCGATGGAGGGCAAGCGCTGGGACACCTCCAGCCTGTTCGCGCGGCTCGAGGCGCAGCGCAAAGGCAAGCAGTGATGGACGCCAAACGCTCCTATCATCACGGCGATCTGCGGAACGCGCTGCTCGATGCCGCGCGCGCCATTCTGGAAGAGGAATCGCTCGCGGCGCTGAGCCTGCGCGCGGTGGCGCGCCGCGCGGGCGTCAGCCATGCCGCGCCTTACCGCCATTTTCCCAATCACGAGGCGTTGCTGGCGGAACTCGCGATGGAAGGCTTCGCCGAATTGCGCGCCGAGATCGTTGCGGCGGGCGCCAGGCCGGGCGCGGAATCCGACCGCGTCGCCGATCTGGGCGCGGCTTACATGCGCTTCGTGGCACGCCGGCCGGCGCTGACGCGGCTGATGTTCGGCCCGCAGCTTCCCAACCGCGACGCCTTCCCGGCGCTGGGCCAAGCCGCCGACGCCATCGGCGAGGAGATCGGCAAGGCTCTGCACGATTCCGCGCTCGGGCTGGCGGTGTGGGCGTCGGTGCACGGATTGGCCATGCTGATCCTGGAGAACGTCATCGACCTCGGCCAGCGGCGTTCGGGTTTGGACGTGCTGCCGTCGCGGGCGGAGATATTGCTGCGGAGTTTGTTCTCCGTGCGACGGGATTAGTCCTGTTCTGTCAAATCCGGGGGAAAGCCTATGTTCACGAGATTCGCGTTCGCGTCCGCCGCGTTGCTGACTGCCGTCACGGTCGCCCAAGCCGCGCCGCCTACTCTGAAGGTCGACGGCGGAATGATCGCAGTCGCGGCGCCCTCGGCGGATGGAATTCGCGTCTATAAGGGCCTGCCTTATGCAGCCTCGCCCACGGGCACGCTGCGCTGGCGCGCGCCGGCAAGCGTTCCGCCGTGGAAGGGCGTGCGCGCGGTGGACAGGTTCGGGCCGAATTGCATCCAGCCCAAGGTCTATCTCGACATCGATCCGTTCAATCCGTCGATGTCCGAGGATTGCCTCACGCTCAATATCTGGACGGCGGCGAAAGCCGGCGAGGCACGGCCGGTGTTCGTGTGGATTCACGGCGGCGGCTATGGCGCCGGCTACGGCTCGGAGTCTCGGCACGACGGCATGGCGTTGGCGCGTAAAGGGCTCGTCGTGGTGACGTTCAACTATCGCCTCGGCGTGTTCGGCTTTCTCGCCCATCCCGAACTGACTGCGGAATCGCCGCAACATGCGAGCGGGAACTACGCGCTGATGGACATGATCGCGGCGCTCAAATGGGTACGGAAGAACATCGCGAAATTCGGCGGCGACCCCAATCGCGTCGCTATCGCCGGCGAATCCGCGGGATCGGACGCGGTGAGCCAGTTGATGGCGTCGCCGCTGGCGCACGGCCTGTTCCAGCGCGCCATTGGCGAGAGCGGCGCGGCGTTCGGCGTGGTAGACACGCTGACGGCGGCGGAAGCCAAGGGCGAAGCCTTCGCCCGCGCCATGGACGACGACAGCATCGCGGCGCTGCGCAAACGCTCGACCACCGAGCTTCTGGCGCTGGAACTCGCGCCCAACGCACGGTGGGGATTCCGTCCCGACGTCGACGGCTGGGTCATGCCCGCGCCGCCGCGTGAAATTTTCGCCGCTGGCAAACAGAACGACGTGCCGCTGCTGGCGGGCTGGAACGCGGACGAAGGAACGCTGTTCGAAAGCGGCCAGTTCGATACGCGCACCCTGGCCGAGATGCTGACGGAGCGCTTCGGCGACAAGAGCGCGGAGGCGGCGAAATTCTATCCCTCCGCTACGCCCGACGAGGAACGTCGCTCGCGCGTGACCTTCGCGGGCGACAAGGTCATCGCGCAGCCGACCTGGAGCTGGGCCGCGGCGCAGAAAAAGACCGGCCATGCACCCGTCTTTCTCTATCGCTTCGACCAGCATCCGCCGATCCCGCCCGACTGGTTCGGCGAGGCCTATAAGGGCGTGTACGTCGGCGCGTTTCATTCGGGCGAGATCGCCTACATTTTCGGCCACCCGGACATTTTCCCCTTCTGGCGACCGACGGCGGAGGACCGCCAACTGGCCGATCTGATGTCGTCGGCATGGGCGGCGTTCGCGGCGACCGGCGATCCGAACGGCGAGGGGCGGCAGGAGTGGGCGCCCTACGATCCGGGCGGCACGGCGATGCGCATGATTTTCGGGCCGCAAACCGGCGCGGTGTCGGACGACGAACTGGCGCGGCGGAGATTTCTGGAAGAGACGTTTCCGGATTTGTACAGGATACAATAGGGGCGCCCCAGTTTCGTCATGGCCGCCATTGAGGCGGCCATCCAGCTTGTCCTGCCGTAGCGCTTGCGCGAAGGCGGATTGGCGCGCGTTGACGAGAACATTTGCACGCGGAGACGCGAAGAACGCGGAGCGCACCTCTGCTCCGCGCCTCCGCGTGAGATTTTCTGGATGGCCGGGTCAAGCCCGGCCATGACGAAGGAGGGTAGGCCGCGTCACCGCTGCCTGCTGTCCGGGTGCAAATGTTAGGATCTAGGAGAAATGGTAATTCGACCGACAAGGTTCAAGGCGCGCGCGGAAAATTTAACTTACCCCCGCAGCATCTTCGCCGCATCACGGGCGAAGTAGGTAAGTATGCCGTTCGCCCCCGCGCGTTTGAAAGCGGTGAGGCTTTCCAGGATCACGCGGTCGCGGTCGAGGAAGCCGCGTTCGATGGCCGCCATCAGCATCGAGTACTCGCCAGATACCTGATAGACGAAGGTCGGCATGGCGAATTTGTCCTTCACGCGGCGCAGGATGTCGAGATAAGGCATGCCGGGTTTCACCATCACCATGTCGGCGCCCTCGGCGATGTCGAGCGCCACTTCGCGCAACGCTTCGTCGCCGTTCGCCGGGTCCATTTGATAGGTGCGCTTGTCGCCAGTCAGCGCCTTGGCGGAACCCACGGCGTCGCGGAACGGGCCGTAGAAGGCCGAGGCGTATTTCGCCGCGTAGGCCATGATGAGCGTGTTCTTATGACCGGCTTTCTCCAGCGCAGCGCGGATCGCACCGACGCGGCCGTCCATCATGTCTGACGGCGCGATGATGTCGCAGCCGGCTTCCACCTGGACCAGCGCCTGGCGCACGAGGACTTCCACCGTCTCGTCGTTGGCGACGTCATCGCCGATCAGCAATCCGTCATGGCCGTGCGTGGTGTAGGGATCGAGCGCCACGTCGCACAGCACGCCGATTTCCGGCACCGCCTTCTTGATCGCGCGCACGGCGCGACAGATCAGATTGTTCGCGTTGGTCGCCTCGCGCCCGTCGGCGGTTTTCAGCGTGGGATCGGTGTAGGGAAAAAGCGCGATCACCGGGATGCCGAGCTTGGCCGCTTCTTCCGCCGCAGCAACCGCGAGATCGACCGACAGCCGCTCCACGCCGGGCATGGAATCGATGGCGACGCGTTTCTTCTCTCCGTCGATCACGAACAGCGGCCAGATGAAATCGGCTGGCGAAAGCGTGGTTTCGGCCACTAGAGCGCGCGACCAGGCATGGCGGCGCAAACGGCGCATGCGAAGTGCTGGGAAGGAAGAAGTCTTTGTCATGGCAAGGGTCTTTTGAATTCGCGCATACTATAGGCCATGCTTACGATCCGGCAACGCCCGATGGACGTGCCGAGCACGGGGCACCTCAGGATGACGGAGATGGATGACATCCTTTTTGAAAAGCGTGGCGTGGCGGGCTTCATCGCCCTGAACCGGCCGCAGGCGCTCAATGCGCTCACCCATGCGATGGTCGTGGCGATGAAGGCGCAGCTCGACGCATGGGCGGCCGACCCCGGGATTTCGTGCGTCGTTGTTTGCGGCGCCGGCGAGCGCGCCTTCTGCGCCGGTGGCGATATCCGCGCGATCGCCGAGTCCGGGCACGCGGGAACGAGCTACGCACTCGATTTCTGGCGCGACGAATACATCCTGAACGCCACGATCAAGCATTATCCCAAGCCTTATGTGGCGCTGATGCACGGCATCGTGATGGGCGGAGGGCTGGGTGTTTCGGTGCACGGAAACTATCGCGTCGTCGACGAGACGGCTCTGGTCGCCATGCCGGAAACCGGCATCGGCTTTTTTCCGGACGTCGGCGGCAGCTATTTCCTGTCGCGCTGCCCCGGCGAAATCGGCATGTATCTGGCGCTGACCGGCGCGCGGCTGAAGACGGCGGACGCGCTTTATGCGGGCGTCGCCACCCATCTGGTGCGCGCCGAAAACTGGCCGATCCTGGTGGACGCCCTGACGCAAGGCGAAAGCCCCGCCGAATTGCTTTCCGAGATCGAGGTCCGACCGATCCCGGAGGCGCCGCTGGCGAAACACCGCGCCATTATCGACGATATCTTCTGTTTGCCGTCCGTCGAAGAAATCCTTGAAGCCTTGGATGAGGAGGGGGATGAGTGGACGGCCGCAACCACCGCTACGATCCGTACGAAATCACCCACTTCGCTCAAGATCGCGTTCCGCGAGGTACGCGAAGGCAAGACGCTTTCCTTCGACGATTGCATGCGCATGGAGTTCCGCATCTCCAGTCGCATCCTCGCCGGGCACGATTTCTTCGAGGGCGTACGTGCGGCCATCGTCGACAAGGACGGCGCTGCCAAATGGCGACCGGCGACGCTCGGCGAGGTGGCGGACGACATTGTCGACGCTTACTTCGCGCCCTTGGGAGAGAAAGAACTGCCCTTGTGAGGGCGCGTGCAACCAGGCCGTTAACTATCGAAGAGGAACAGCTTTACGATTTATTTGCCGCGAACCTCAAAGCCGCGCCTATACCCAAGCAATTGTCGGGCTTTTGTGCGGTGTTTTCCGCAGTTTTTACACACCTTTAAGGACTGGGGCATAGGCTTTCGTCAAATAACAGGTGGGCCCCCGCAAAGGGGGGAAGACGATGACGGCATTGGCAAGACCGCAGGCGGCTGCGGCGCTCGACAGCGCGCGTACACAAGCGAAGTTCTATCTCGAGACCCTCAATCTCGTAGAGCGGCTGCATCGTCAGCTTCTCGACGTGATCAAGGACGAGCTCGACCGGCGCGAGGAACGCGAGATCAACAGCGTGCAGGCGCTGCTCCTGTTCAATGTCGGCGATCAGGAACTGAGCGCCGGCGAACTGCGCTCGCGCGGGCATTACCTCGGCTCGAACGTCTCCTACAATCTGAAGAAGCTCGTCGACCTCGGTTACATACATCACGAACGTTCGGAAGTGGATCGCCGCTCGGTGCTGGTGCGCCTGACGCCCAAGGGCGAGTTCGTGCGCAACATGCTGCGCGAAGTATTTGAGCGCCATCTGGGTTCGCTGGAGCCCGTGGGCAACGTCACCACCGCTGATCTGGAAGGCCTGAACTCGAGCCTGAAGCGGCTGGAGCGTTTCTGGATCGATCAGGTCCGCTTCCGGCTCTAATCTGGGCGCGCCGACTCGTGGCATGATGACGGGGAAGCTGGCAGCCGGACGCGCGCCCCTTGCAGCAACGGATCAATAGGCATCTGCGCCATCACGGACGCTTCTACGCCGCCGCCGTGCTCGGCGCTGTGGTCTATGCGGCGATGCGACTGGCGCATGTTTCGGTAGCGGCCGCGGCGGCAGGCGACACATTCTTCGCCGTTTATCTCGCTGCCAGTGCGTGGCTGATCCACAATTCGACCAAGGCCGATGTGAAGAGCCGCGCCGAAACGGAAGACGAAGGCATTCTGATCGTCGTCGCCATCGCGCTCGCGGCCGTGGCGTTCAACATCGTCGACATTTTCGTCGTGCTGAATCAGAAGCACCGGCCCGATGAGCTGTCGCTGGTGCTGGCGCTGGCCGCGGCGCCGCTCGGCTGGTTCATGCTGCACACGATCTCGGCTTTCCACTACGTCAACCTGAATTATTTTGCTTCCGCAGCGGAAGCTTCGGAACAGGCCCTGGAATTTCCGGGCACGGAAGAACCGAATTTGTGGGATTTCGTCTATTTCTCGTTCGTGATCGGGATGACCGCTCAGGTTTCCGATGTGCAAGTGCGCACGACCGCTATGCGCCGGGCGGTTACCGGCCATTCGGTTGTCTCGTTCTTCTTCAACACGGTTCTGATCGCCATGGCGGTCAATGCCGCTGTCGCCAGCGCGGGTTAGGCAATAATCCCCATTAACGTCGACGACACGGCCGTCGTAAACAAGCGGCAGGATATGTTCCGACAGCGCTATCATGTGACAAAACGCGTGGTTCAGGTCCGCCATTTTGAACTATTCTAGTAAGCAGACGGACGGTGCTATAGTGAATGTTTGCAGGGAAAGAGACATGGCATTTCCTTATTTCGCCCGGTTTCAAGATGCTCTGGCCGGGCTGAAGCGCGAAGGGCGGTACCGGGTATTTGCTGACCTTGTGCGCAAACGCGGAGGCTTTCCGGCCGCCGACCTCTATGTGGATGGCTCCAAGCGTCCGGTCACCGTCTGGTGCAGCAACGACTATCTCGGCATGGGCCAGAATCCCAAGGTCCTGGCCGCCATGCACGAAGCGATTGACAATGCTGGCGCCGGCGCCGGAGGCACCCGCAACATTTCCGGCACCACGCACTACCATGTCGAACTCGAACGGGAACTGGCGGATCTGCACGGCAAGGACGCGGCTTTGCTGTTCAGTTCGGGTTATGTCTCGAACGATGCGGCCTTGGCGACGCTGTCAAAACTGTTGCCCGGCGTCGTCCTCTTGTCGGACGAACTCAATCACGCCTCGATGATAGAAGGCATCCGCCACAGCGGAGCCGAGAAAAGGATTTTCCGCCACAACGATCTGGCCCATCTCGAAGAGCTGCTGCGGACGATCGATCCCGCCTTGCCGAAGATCATCGCCTTCGAATCCGTCTATTCGATGGACGGCGATTTCGGACCGACCGCCGCCGTCTGCGACCTCGCGGAGGAATACGGCGCGCTGACCTATCTTGACGAAGTGCACGGCGTCGGGCTCTACGGCCCGCGCGGGGCCGGCGTCGCGGCGCGCGACGGCGCCATGGAACGCATCGACATCATCGAAGGCACGCTGGCCAAGGCGTTCGGCCTGATGGGCGGCTATATCACCGGCAAGACGGACGTGATCGATTGCGTACGCTCGTTCGCGTCTGGCTTCATCTTCACCAGCTCGCTGGCGCCGGCCATCGCGGCTGGCGCGCTCGCCAGCATTCGCCACCTCAAACAGAGCGACGCCGAACGCAAGGCGATCCACGAGAACGCGGCGCGGTTGAAGTCGCTGCTGCGCAACGCCGGACTGCCGGTGGTCAATTCGCCGAGCCATATCGTGCCGGTGATGGTGGGCGATGCCGCGCTGTGCAAATCCGTCGCCGACGCGCTCCTGCGCAAGCATTCGATCTACGTACAGCCGATCAACTACCCGACCGTACCACGCGGCAAGGAGCGGCTGCGCTTCACGCCTTCACCCCTGCATACCAACGAAATGATGGATACGCTGGTGCAGGCGCTCGACACGGTGTGGACCGACCACCACCTCCAGCGCGCGGCCTGAAAGGAAGCGAATAGTGAATAGGTGAATAGGGAGTAGCGAATAGAAACTATTCGCCATTCGCTATTCCCTATTCGCGTTTGTGTTTACCCGCGCTTACGGCTTTTCGTCGCAGGCGCGCTGCGGCCAAGGCCGATCTTCTTGGCGAATTCGGAACGCTGCGCGGCGTAATTGGAGGCGACCATCGGATAATCCGCCGGCAGGCTCCACTTGGCGCGGTACTGGTCCGGCGTCAGCCCGTAGCGGGAGCGCAGGTAGCGCTTAAGCATTTTCAGCTTCTTGCCGTCTTCCAGGCAGATCAGGAATTCCGGCGTCACGGATTTCTTCACCGTCACGGCGGGCTTTTGCGTGGTGGCCACGTCGCCGGCGCTGCCGCCCGACAGGCTGCCAAGCGTCGCGTGGACGCTTTTGATCATCGCAGGAAGTTCACTGACCGGAACCGGATTATTGCTGACATAAGCGGCGACAATGTCGCTGGCCAATTTGAGAACATCGTCGCTTCTTGAGACTTCCATGTCATGACTACCCATTATGTTGGGCCCTCTGTTTTGAGTGAAGACATAGTACGTTCTATCGTCTGCGGTATTACCTCGGCGCGCAGCAAAATCAAGATATTCTTCTAGATCGATTCGTGACCGGACGGAAACAGCTCCAATAATCATATGCTCCGACACTTACGTATATATCCACGATTATTTTGTGTGCTTTCTCGTAATGGTTGTTACTATTTGGACATAATACATTATTGCTCAAGCTGTGGTTGTGTATGCGGATGGTGAGGTTGCAGCCCAGATTCGCCTGTGACGTACGTCCACCTCGTCTTGCTGGCGCTAGATTTGGTAAAGGGGTAGGGGTACCACCCCCGAGCGCTGCGACGGCCGACCAAGGCTAGCGCCAGGGGGGTGTTTCGAGCGAGGTGGACATGGTGGCGATGGCGAGTTCCGCAGCGAGTTCCGATTTCTTCAATCTTGGATTGGCCGGAGCCGACCCGGAGTTGGCCCGCGCGGTCGACGCCGAGCTGAAACGCCAGCAGGAGAAGATTGAGTTGATCGCCTCCGAGAACATCGTCAGCCGGGCGGTACTCGAGGCGCAGGGGTCCGTTCTCACCAACAAATACGCGGAAGGCTATCCCGGCCGGCGCTATTACGGCGGCTGCGAATATGTCGACGTCGCCGAGCAGCTCGCCATCGAGCGCGCCTGCCGGCTGTTCGATTGCAGCTTCGCCAATGTGCAGCCTCATTCCGGCGCTCAGGCCAACCAGGCGGTGTTTTTCGCGCTGTTGCAGCCGGGCGACACCTTCATGGGACTCGATTTGGCCGCCGGCGGGCATCTGACCCACGGCTCCCCGGCCAACCAGTCCGGCAAATGGTTCAAGCCCGTTTCCTACGGCGTGCGCCGGCAGGATCACCGCGTCGACATGGACGAGGTGGAGGCCATCGCCAAGGCGCACAAGCCCAAACTCATCATTGCCGGCGGTTCGGCCTATCCGCGCTTCATAGATTTCGCCCGCTTCCGCAAGATCGCCGACGAGATCGGCGCTTATCTCATGGTGGACATGGCGCATTTTGCCGGTCTGGTGGCCGGCGGCGTGCATCCCAATCCGCTCGACCACGCCCATGTGGTGACCACCACCACGCACAAGACCCTGCGCGGTCCACGCGGCGGCATGATCCTGTCGCGCGACGCCGATCTCGGCAAGAAGATCAACTCGGCCGTGTTCCCGGGGTTGCAGGGCGGCCCGCTGATGCATGTGATCGCGGCCAAAGCGGTGGCCTTCGGCGAGGCATTGAAGCCGGAGTTCAAGCTGTATGCCCGCGCCGTGGTGGAAAACGCCAAGGTGCTGGCCGAAACGCTGCATGCGCAGGGCCTCGACATCGTCTCGGGCGGCACCGACACGCATTTGATGCTGGTCGATCTGCGCCCCAAAGGCACCACCGGGCGCGCCGCCGAGAAGGCGCTCGACCGCGCCTTCATCACCTGCAACAAGAACGCCGTTCCCTTCGACACTGAAAAGCCGGCGATCACGTCGGGCATCAGGCTCGGCTCGCCGGCCGGCACCACGCGCGGCTTCGGCGTGGCGGAATTCCGGGAAATCGGAAAACTGATTGTCGAAGTCGTCGACGCGCTCGGCAAGAAGGGCGAGGCCGGCGATCCGGACGTCGAAGCCAGCGTGCGCGAACGCGTACGCACCCTCTGCAACCGTTTTCCCATCTATCGATAAGAGACGCCCATGCGCTGCCCGTTTTGCGGTCACGACGACACCCAGGTCAAAGACAGCCGTCCCAGCGAGGACAATTCCGCCATCCGCCGCCGCCGTCATTGTCCAGAATGCGGCGGGCGCTTTACCACCTTCGAGCGCGTACAGTTGCGCGAACTGATCGTGGTGAAGAAGAACAATCGGCGCGAGCCGTTCGACCGCGACAAGCTGGAACGCTCGATCAACCATGCGCTGCGCAAGCGCCCGGTGGAGCGCGAACGCGTCGACCGTATGATCACCGGCATCGTGCGCCGGCTGGAAAGCATGGGCGAGAACGAAATCGCCTCGCAGATGATCGGCGAGCTGGTGATGCAGGCGCTGTCGAGCCTCGACAAGGTCGCTTATGTGCGCTTCGCCTCGGTCTACCGGAATTTCCGCGAGACCAAGGATTTCGAAAATCTCATCGGCGAACTGGAGGGCGAGGAGAAGGATTGATCCGCCATCCTGTGTCATCGAGTTAAGCCGTGACCGACCTCCATCACATGCATCACGCGCTGGCGCTGGCGGAACGCGCGCTGGGCGCGGTTGCGCCCAACCCCGCCGTCGGTTGCGTGATCGTCTCGCGCGAAGGCCGTGTCGTGGGCCGCGGCTGGACCGGGCGTGGCGGACGGCCGCACGCCGAGGCCGTCGCCCTGGCGCAGGCCGGTGCGGAAGCGCGTGGCGCAACCGCCTTTGTCACGCTCGAACCTTGCGCCCACCATGGCCAGACGCCGCCATGCGCGAACGCGCTGGTGGAAGCGGGCATCGCACGGGTGGTGGCGGCAGTGGAAGATCCCGATCCGCGCGTCCACGGCAAAGGCTTCGCGATGCTGCACGACGCGGACCTGAAGGTTGTCATCGGTATCTGCGCCAAGCAGGCCGCCGAACAGAATGCCGGCTTCTTCAAGCGCGTGCGCGAGGGCCGACCGTTGGTCACCCTGAAGATGGCCGCAAGCATCGACGGAAAAACCGCCACAGCTTCCGGCGAAAGCAAATGGATCACCGGCGAAGCGGCGCGCCGCTTTGGCCATCTGTTGCGCGCGCGCCACGATGCGATCCTGATCGGCATCGGCACCGCCTTGGCCGACGATCCGCAGCTCACCTGCCGCCTGCCAGGCCTGGAAGACCGTTCACCGCTGCGCGTCGTGCTGGATACGCGGCTGAAACTCAACGAATGGTCCAAATTGGCCCAAAGCGCCGACACAGTGCCGACCCTGGTTTTCACCACGGCCGATGGCGGTGGTCCGCTCGTCGCTTGCGGGGTGGAGGTCGCCAAGGCCACGCGCGACGCCCGCGGCCGGCCAGACCTGGCGGCGGTGCTAACGGAGCTGGGCAAACGCGGCATAACGCGCCTTCTGGTTGAGGGCGGTGCGACGGTTCATGCTGCCTTTTTGGATCGCGGGCTGGCGGACCGGCTGGAAGTTTTCCGCAGCCCGCTGGTACTGGGCGCGGCCGGCCATGACGGGATCGACTCGCTGGCCGCCCTGACGCTGGGAGAAGCGCCGCGCTTTCGCTTCGTCGGCCGCCGGAGCTTCGGCCCGGACCTGCTGGAAAGCTTCACGCGCGAGGATTAGAAGGAGCCCATGTTCACCGGACTTGTCAGCGATGTCGGGGAGGTGCGCCATGTGGAAATGCGCGGCGATACCCATCTGGTCATCGCCACGCATTACGACGTGACGGCGATGGATGTCGGCGCCTCGGTCGCCTGCGCCGGCGTCTGTTTGACGATTGTCGACAAGGGCACCGCGAAGGACCGCTGGTTCGCCATCACGGCGTCGGGCGAGACGCTGTCGAAAACCACCATCGGCCGCTGGCGTGTCGGCGACCCGGTGAATCTCGAACGGCCGCTGCGCGTGGGCGATGAGTTCGGCGGCCATATCGTCACGGGCCACATCGACGGCATCGCGGATGTCGTCGGGATCACGCCGGAAGGCGAGTCTGTCCGCATGACGTTCCAGGCGCCGGTGGCGCTGGCGCGCTTCATCGCCGCCAAAGGCTCCATTGCGCTCGACGGCGTGTCGCTGACGGTGAACGAGGTCGAGGGCGAGCGCTTCGGCGTCAACATCATCCCGCACACTGCCAAAGTGACGACCTTCGGACGCTTGAAGCCGGGCGGCAAAGTCAATCTCGAAATCGATCTGCTCGCGCGCTACGTCGCCCGCCTGGTGAAGGAATAGAGCGATGTTCCGCGATTACATCTCTTCGATCGATGAATTGATCGAAGACGCGCGGGGCGGGAAGATGTTCGTCCTGGTGGACGCGGAAGAGCGCGAGAACGAGGGCGATCTCTTCATCCCGGCTGAGAAGTGCACGCCTGAGGCCGTTAATTTCATGGCCAAATACGGCCGCGGCCTGATCTGCCTGGCGCTGACCCAGCAGCGCGCCGACGAGCTGCAGATCCCGATGATGACGCAGGTCAACGGCACGCCGAACCGCACCGCATTCACCGTCTCCATCGAGGCGCGCGAGGGCATCACCACCGGCATTTCCGCGCATGACCGCGCCCGAACGATTGCGGTCGCCATCGATCCCTCCAAGGGGCCGCGGGATATCGTGATGCCCGGTCATGTCTTCCCGCTGGTCGCCCGTCACGGCGGCGCGCTGGTGCGGGCCGGCCATACCGAAGCCGCCGTCGACATCGCCAGACTGGCAGGGCTCAATCCGTCGGGCGTGATCTGCGAGATCATGAACGACGACGGCACGATGGCGCGTCTGCCCGACCTCGTGAAATTCGCGCAATTGCACGGGCTGAAAGTCGGCACCATCGCCGACCTCATCGCCTATCGCCGCCGCAACGACCATTTCGTCCAGCGCGCCGTGGACACGACGTTCCAGAGCTACAATGGCGGCGAGTGGAAGATGATGGTGTACGTCAACACCATCGAATATGCCGAGCACATCGCGCTGGTGAAGGGCGACGTCACGACGCCGCAGCCGGTCCTGGTGCGCATGCACGCCATAAACATCCTCAACGACATGCTGGGGGATGCGCACCACGCGCACGACCCGCTCGGCGAAGCCATGCGCATCATCGCGCGAGAGGGCCGCGGCGTCGTCGTCGCGCTGCGCCAGACGCGACCGACCTTCGTCTCCGATCTGGTGCTGCGGCGCGGGGCGGACGACATCGAGCGCCGCGTGGTCAAGGAATACGGCGTGGGCGCGCAAATTCTGCTCGACCTCGGCATCAAGAATATGATCCTTCTTACCGATACGCCGGAGAAGAGAGTTGTGGCGCTGGACGGCTACGGCCTCAACATCATCGGGACGCATCCCATCAGCAAAAAGGACGCCGGGGCATGACGCAGAACATTCTGATCGTGGAGGCGCCCTTCTATCCCCACATCTCGCGCATGTTGCTCGACGGCGCGACGGCGGCGCTGGAGCGGGGCGGGGCCTATTTCGACAGCGTCTCCGTGACCGGTGCGCTGGAAATCGCGCCTGCCATCCTTTTCGCGGTCAAGGGCGGCGAGCACGGCGGCAAGAGTTACGACGGGTTCGTGGCGCTGGGCTGCGTCATCCGCGGCGAGACCCATCATTTCGAGATCGTCGCCGGGGAGTCCGCGCGGGCGCTGACGGACCTGGGCATCCAATTCGGGCTGTGCATCGGCAACGGCATCCTGACCGTGGACAACGAGGAGCAGGCGATCGTGCGCGCCGACCGCACGCAGCGCGACAAAGGCGGCGACGCCGCGCGCGCCTGCCTGGCGCTGGTCGAACTGCGCCACCGCCTCGGCGTTCGCCGATGAGCGCTTCGGCAAAGCCAAACGCGGCTGCGCGGCGCGCGGCGCGGCTGGCCGCCATCCAGGCGCTCTATCAGATGGAAATGACCGGCGTGGACGCCGAAACCGTGGCGGAGGAATTTGCCGCCTATCGCTTCGGCCGCGAAGCGGAGTTTTTGGCGCTGGGCGAGCCCGACGCGGCGTTCTTCGGCGACATCGTGCGCGGCGTGCCGCACCGTCAGGCGGAAATCGACGCCGTCATCGCCAAATGTCTGGCCAGCGACTGGCGGCTTTCGCGGGTGGATTCGATCCTGCGCGCCATCCTGCGGGCGGGCGCCTATGAGCTGATCGCGCGCCCGGACGTGCCGGTGAAAGTGGTCATCGATGAATATGTCGAGCTGTCGTATGCTTTCTTTTCCGGCGAGGAGCCTGCCTTCGTGAACGCGGCGCTGGATGGACTGGCGCATCGCCAGCGCGCCGCCGAATTCGGCGAAATGCCACCGGACGACGAGCCGGCCTTTTAGCTAATACGCCCACACGCCCAGGATCTGCATCAGCATCAGGCCGGAAGCGAAGCCGATCGGCAGCAGCCCGAGAAAGCTGACGACGAGGGTATGGACCGTGCGTCCGGCGCTGGATTTCGCGGCGGGGCGGGAAATGGCTTGAAGCTGACGGCTCATGACGATCTCCAAATTCAATGTGTCCTAAATGCGTGCTTTGGTTGGCGGCAAGATGGCAAAACCACTTTGAACCTGCCTTGAATTAGCGGTTCATCCGGCGTTCATCGGGCTGGGGTTCGCCGGGCCCGATGTGCGATAGTGGGGACGAAACAGAAGGGCCGCCCATGGCCGACCGACCATCCGAATTCGCGCTGATTGCAAAGCTTTTCGCGCCGCTGGCCGAAACGCCCGGCGCGCTCGGGCTTATGGATGATGTTGCTCTGTTACCGGTGCGCGCCGGCCACGATTTGATCGTGACGACAGACGCGTTGGTGGAGGGCGTGCATTTCCTCGCCGACGATCCCTCCGTTTCGATCGCCAAGAAGGCGTTGCGGGTCAACCTGTCCGATCTCGCCGCGAAAGGGGCGGAGCCTGCCGGATACCTGCTGGCGCTCTCGCTGCCGGCGCATGTCGGCATGGCTTGGCTCGAAGGCTTTGCACGCGGGCTGGGCGAGGACCAGAAGACCTTTGCCGTGCCACTGCTCGGCGGCGACACCACCGCGACACCCGGCCCGCTGACGCTGGCGATCACTGCCATAGGGCATGTGCCGGCGGGCGCCATGATTCGTCGCGCCGGCGCGAAGGCTGGGGACGGCGTGTATGTCAGCGGCACGATCGGCGACGCCGGCGGCGGACTGGCGCTGCTGACGGGCGAGGGCGCGGACATAAGCGGATGCGAAGCAGGCACGCTCATCGAGCGTTATCGCCTGCCGAGCCCGCGTCTGGCGCTGGGTCGGGCCTTACTGGGCGTCGCCAGCGCCGCGCTGGATGTTTCCGATGGTCTCATTGCCGATCTATCGCATATCGCCGAGGTTTCGCGCGTGCGGATCGCCGTCGAAGCCGCGCGGATTCCGCGTTCGTCCGCTCTGCGCGCGTTGTGGGGCGATACGCCGGAGGCCATCGTCCGCGCCGCCACGGCGGGCGATGATTACGAGATCGCGTTCGCGGCCTCCTCAGAGGAAAAGGTCATGGAAGCTGCCAAGCTTGCCGGCGTTGCCGTCACGCGAATCGGCCGGGTGGTGGAGGGCTCCGGCGTAGCGCTGCTCGATTCAAAGGGGCACGAAATCGCGGTCTCCCGCGCCGGGTTTACGCATTTTTAGCCATGATTTGCGAGGCTCGTGCCATGCGCCGGATTCTTGTTCCGCTATTGCTTCTTGCCTTCGCGGCCGCGGGCCAGCCAGCTCTGGCGGCCGGCGCGAAAGAAGGGGCGCCCGGCACCAATGTCGAGATGCCGTTCCTCATCGCCCCGATGAGCAAGGACGGAAAACTGCTCGGCTATACGTACATCACCAGCAAAATAGTGGCGTCGTCGCAATCCGCCGCCATCGACGTGCGCGAGAAACTCGCCTTTATCCAGGACGCCTTCGTGCGCGATGTGAACGGCGAGCCCATCGGCAAAGCGGACGACCCCACTGCCGTCGATAAGGTTGTTCTGAACGATCGTCTGGTCGCCACCGCCAGGCGAATCATGGGGAACGACGATGTCGTGAGCCTGGTCTTCATTGCCGTCCAGTTCGCGCCGCTGCATCCGGGCGATTCGACCTTGAACCTTGCGCCGCCGTCCGGAAGTGCCACCGGAGCGGACGCCGCCGCGCCAGCTCCGACTCAGGATCAGAACAAAGGCCAAACCGACGCCTCTACTGCGGCGTCATCCCCCGCGACATCTAAACCGGCACAAGACGCAACACACTAAGTTGCTTCCCACACCCGCATTTGGCATGTTCCGCCGCCTTCGAAGCGGCGGGATTCCCGCCCGCTATGGGATTCGGTGCTGAGCGCCGTTCAATTTGGTCCCAAGAATTCGGGACGAGGGGACACCATGAGCGTGGAGCTTGAACTTGCATTGGCGTGCGGCGTTTTGGCGCTGCTGTATGGCGCATGGACGGTCCGCTGGGTCTTGGCAAAGAGTCCCGGCAACGCCCGCATGCAGGAAATCGCCGCCGCGATTCAGGAAGGCGCGCGCGCCTATCTGAATCGCCAGTACACAACGATTGCACTCGTCGGCGCGGTCATCTTCGCGCTCGCCTGCTACTTCCTGGGTTGGCAAGTCGGCGTCGGTTATCTGATCGGTGCGACGCTGTCGGGCTTGGCTGGGTATGTCGGCATGAACGTCTCGGTGCGCGCCAATGTGCGCACGGCCGAAGCGGCGCGACATGGTCTGGCCGCTGGACTTACGCTCGCCTTCCGCTCCGGCGCGGTGACGGGATTGCTGGTGGCAGGCCTCGGCCTGATCGGCGTCGCCGGCTACTACGCTTTCCTCACCTCGGGTCTCGGCCTGAGCTTGGACGACCCGCAGCAGGGCCGCGTCATCGTGGATTCGCTGGTCGGGCTGGGCTTCGGCGCCTCGCTGATCTCGATCTTCGCCCGTCTCGGTGGCGGCATCTTTACCAAGGGCGCCGACGTGGGCGGCGACATGGTCGGCAAGGTCGAAGCGGGCATTCCCGAAGACGATCCGCGCAATCCCGCCACCATCGCCGACAATGTTGGCGACAACGTCGGCGACTGCGCCGGCATGGCGGCCGATCTGTTCGAAACCTATGCGGTGACGACGGTGGCGACCATGGTGCTCGCCTCGATCTATTTTACGGGCGAGACGAAATCCGCGCTGATGCTGCTGCCGCTGGGCATCGCGGCGCTGTGCATCGTGACCTCGATCATCGGCACCTACTTCGTGCGGCTGGGGCCGAGCAAGAAAATCATGGGCGCGCTCTACAAGGGCGTGATCGCGACCGGCGTGCTGTCGCTGATCGGGCTGTGGCCGTTGATGAACAAGTTGATCCCAGGCGGGATGGACGCGGTGCTCAGTCCAGTCGGGACCGATCTGATGTTCACTGGCAACCAGCTGTTCGTTTGCGGCGCGGTGGGGCTCGCCATCACCGGCGCGCTGATCGTGATCACCGAGTATTACACCGGCACGAACTTCCGTCCGGTGCAGGCCATCGCCAAGGCCTCGCTCACGGGGTCCGGCACGAACGTCATCCAGGGCTTGGCAGTGTCGATGGAATCGACGGCGCTGCCCGCGCTCGTCATCTGCGTCGGCATCATCGTGGCCTACACGCTGGCAGGCCTGTTCGGCATCGCGATCGCGGTGTCGACGATGCTGTCGCTCTGCGGCATGATCGTAGCGCTCGATGCCTTCGGTCCGGTCACCGACAATGCCGGCGGCATTGCCGAAATGGCCGGTCTGGAAGGCGAGGTGCGCAAGATCACCGACGCGCTCGACGCGGTCGGCAACACCACCAAGGCGGTGACCAAGGGCTATGCCATCGGTTCGGCGGGGCTTGGCGCGCTCGTGCTGTTTGCGGCCTATACCGAAGACCTGAAGTACTTCATCCATGCCGGCACTTTCCCGTATTTCTCGGGCCTCGAGGTTCCGGCCTTCAGCCTCGCGGATCCCTGGGTCGTGGTCGGCCTCTTCATCGGCGGACTGTTGCCTTATCTGTTCGGCGGCGTCGCTATGACGGCGGTGGGCCGCGCGGCGGGCGCCGTGGTCGAGGAAGTGCGCCGGCAGTTCAAGGAAATGCCGGGCATCATGAAGGGGACGCAGAAGCCCGACTATGGCCGCGCCGTGGACATGCTGACCAAGGCCGCTATCGGTGAGATGCTTATTCCGTCGCTGCTGCCGGTGCTGTCGCCCATCGTGCTCTTTGTCGTCGTCAACTTCGTCGCGGGCAAGGAGCAAGCCTTCAACGCGCTGGGCGCCATGCTGCTGGGCGTGATCGTGACGGGTCTGTTCGTCGCCATCTCGATGACCTCGGGCGGCGGTGCCTGGGATAACGCCAAGAAGTACATCGAGGACGGCCACTACGGCGGCAAGGGCTCGGACGCGCACAAGGCGGCGGTCACTGGCGACACCGTCGGCGATCCCTACAAGGACACGGCGGGGCCCGCGGTCAACCCGATGATCAAGATCACGAACATCGTCGCACTGCTGCTGTTGGCGACGCTGGCGCATTTCGTCTGAGGAAGACGCACGCGAAAAAAAGCGCCGGGAGAAATCCCGGCGCTTTTTTGTCCCAGACGGCAACCGCGCCGTTTGCCGTTTGCTTTTGTACTGCCGCTAGTGGCTGGGACCGCCGCCGCCGCCGGGATTCTGTTCCTGCGTGCTCATGCCGCCGCCCGGCACGCCCGGCGTGGCGTTGAAGAGCTGCTGCAGGAAAGTGAGTTCGCGTCCGCGCGTCGGCGTAGTGCGCGACTCGAAAGACACGACATGGCCGTCTTCCAGGCCGTAATGCTTCATGTCGATGACTTTGCCGTCCTTGTCGAAATAGATCGCGAGGATATGGCGGGACTCAACCGTCGGCGTAAAGAACGCGACCCGTTTCTCGACGCTGGATATGTAATACCAAGAGTCGCTGCCAAAGGTGGCTTGCACAGACGGGTCGCCCAGCCGGTCCTCGATCACTGTCTTGGTATCGGTGCCGACGATGATGCCGGCCTCGGCATCGGGATCGGGCTGGTAGCCGCGTTGGCTGATGACGGGCGTGCAGCCCATCAGCGTCAGGCAGATAGAGCAAATGATAAGCTTTTTCATGCCTCTTCACCAAATTTCTCCCGCCCGGATGTGCTAGCCTTGGGACGCCTCGCTTGCAAGACTTTCCCGTCAGGAGATCCGGATTATGCTGAATGCGATGCGCAGGAGCAAGCAGCGCCGATCGCTGGCTGCCAGGCTTTACGCGGCTTTGGTGGCGCGCGCGCGCGATCCTGTATTTTTCGCAAGGTTGGGGGTTAAGGATACGCTGGACGGGCGCTTCGACCTGATGGTTCTGCATGCCTGGCTGGTGCTGGAGCGGTTGAATGCGGCGGACGAGGCCCCCTTGGCACAGGCCTTCGTCGACACGGTCTTTATCGGCTTCGATGAGGCTATGCGCGAGCTGGGCGCCGGCGACATCGGCATGGGTAAGCGGGTCAAGAAGCTCGCCGACGCGTTTTACGGCCGGATGCAGGCCTATGGCGAAGCTCAGGACGAGGTCGCCATGGAGGCAGCCCTGGTCCGCAACTTGTATCGCGGCAGGTCCGAGCCCAGCGCCAAGGCCATGGCGCGCTATGTGCTGGGCGCGATGGCGCGGCTCAAGGCCTGCGATGTGGAGGGCGGCGTGCTTGATTTCGGCCCGCTGCCGACCGAGGAATAAGCCGATGAACGACGAGCGCGCGGCGCCCATCCGCCATTTTTTCGATCTCGGCGATCTGTCGCAGGCCGGCAGCCGGATCGAAATTGTCGCCAACGGCGACGATCTGGCGCGCCTGGCGCATTGGGCCGGTGTCGATATGGTGCACGCCTTTGGAGCGCAGGTCGAACTCAGCCGTCTGTCGCGGACCCGTTTCTCTTTCGAAGCTGAGATGGAGGCCGACATCGTGCAAAGCTGCGTGGTGACGCTCGATCCGGTGGCCGTGCACATCGGCAAGCACGTTACGCGCGAGCTGCATTTCTCGCCCCATCCGCGCGCGGAGAGCGGCGAACTGACCCTTTCGGCGGGCGACGAAGACGTCCCGGAGGAGATCGCCAGCCTCGACTACGACCTGGCGGCGCCGCTCTTGGAGGAGTTCCTTCTGGCCATCGATCCTTACCCCCGCAAGGAGGGGGTGACGTTCGAGCCGCCTGCACAAAAGGCAGAGCCCTCCCAAAGTCCGTTTGCCGTGCTGAAGAGGCTTAACGAGCCTGGCTGAATCGCGGAATACAGCCGTTTTTCGCGCTTGAATCCCGAGGCGGTTTCCTGTTCACTCCGCGCCTTGCTTTGCCTGCCGGTCCGGACGGTCGCGCACTGTTGTCGGCAACCTTCTGGTCGTGCCTGATGGAGTAGTTTTCCGCCATGGCGGTCCCCAAGAGAAAAAAGTCGCCGTCACGGCGCAACATGCGCCGGTCGCATGATCGGCTGGCGCCGACGTCCCATAACGAATGCCCCAATTGCGGCGAGCAGAAGCGCCCGCATCATATTTGCGCCGCATGCGGCCATTATGACGGTCGCGAAGTGGCCAAGGCCTAAACGGAACGGTGAAAAAGCTTCGGCGGTCACTGTGAGGGGCAGTTACGATCGTGTCCCGCGAATTGACGGTTTCGATTGACGCGATGGGCGGCGATGCCGGCCCGTCCGTTGTCGTGTCTGCACTCGCGCGTTCGGTGCAGCGCCACCCCGGCGTGAAGTTCATCCTGCACGGCGACGAAGCAACGCTCAACAAGCTGTTGCGAAAGCGTCGCGCCAAGTTCGCCCATCGCGTCAGCGTGCGTCACGCCGAAGCGCATGTGCGCATGGACGAGAAGCCGAGCCTGGCGCTTCGCCGCGGACGCAAGACCAGCATGTGGCGCGCCATCGAATCCGTGAAGAACGGCGAGGCCGAAGTCGTCGTCTCCGCCGGCAACACCGGCGCGCTGATGGCGATGTCGATGTATCAGCTCGGGGTGATCGAAGGCATCTCACGGCCCGCGATCGCGGGCCTGTGGCCGACCAAGCGCGGACAGTGCGTGGTCCTCGACATCGGCGCCAATGTCGAATGCGACGCCGACCAGCTCGTCGATTTCGCGGTGATGGGCGAAGCCTTCGCACGCGCCGTGCTCGGTCTCGAGCGTCCGACGGTGGGCCTGCTCAATGTCGGTTCGGAAGACGTGAAGGGCCACGACGCGGTAAAGGGTGCCGCCCAGCTGCTGCGCAACGTTTCGCTGCCGATGGAGTTCGCAGGGTTCATCGAGGGCGACGACATCGCCGAAGGCACCGTCGACG
>JBEKMG010000001.1:0-508394 GCA_050008635.1 Rhizomicrobium sp. | reverse complement strand
ATCGGGGGGCTGTGATTTGATCTTTGTCACGGTAGGCACACAATTCTCGTTTGATCGCCTGATCAAGGCCGTGGATGTTTGGGCCGCGCGTCAACATGCGCCTGATGTTGTCGCACAAATTGGCCCTTCAGATTATCAACCATTGGCGATAGAAGTATATTCATTCATTGCCCCAGAAAAGTTCAGCGAGTATCAACGTAAGGCTCAACTGTTCATTTCTCACGCCGGCACGGGGGCAATTCTTGCCGCGCAGGAATTAGGCAAGCCAATAATAATTATGCCTCGTTTGAACGACTTGGGAGAACATCGCAACGAACATCAACTCTTTACGGCCAAGCAGTTTCTTGGAAAGCCTGGCATATATGTCGCAATGAATGTTGAGGAACTCAATTGTCTTCTTAACAAGAAGGATGAACTTTCCGGGTGCACACCTATATCATCATTTGCCTCGAAGGATCTCATTGACGCGTTGAAGTCGTTTTTCTCCGCCAAAAGCATGTAACTCGCGAATACTCTGACGGCACCCCGCGGATTTGCTGCAATGTCTTCTTGGGGAACGATGGCTAGACGATGACGTTTGCGCAGCTAAGAAAGCGAATAACAGCCGTCTTTGGACGTAGTATGCGTGGACCTGCTGTATCCTCGCGCATGCCCGACGGCGCGCTCGTCTATGCTGTCGGCGACATTCATGGGCGAAGCGACCTGCTCCGCTCACTCATAGGCAAGATTACCCGCGATTCTAAGGCCCGCCTACAGCAAGGGCAGCGACCGATCGTGATTTTTCTGGGTGACTATGTCGATCGCGGCCCGGACTCCCGCGGCGTGATCGAGCTTCTCCTCCACGACCTGCCGTCCGCTTGGATGTGCCGTTTTCTCAAGGGCAATCATGAAGATGCGCTTCTGAGTTTTCTCCGCGATCCCAAGTTTGGCGATGTCTGGCGCGATTATGGCGGGTTGCAGACGCTCGCGAGCTATGGGGTCGCCCCCGCGCGCACCGGCGGCGAGATCGATTGGCCAGTGACCGCACAAGCCTTCGATGCCGTCTTCCCGCAGGAGCATGCCGCGTTCCTCTCGCGCCTCACGCTTTACGAAACGGTCGGCGATTATGTTTTTGTGCATGCAGGGGTTCGCCCCCGCATCCCGCTGGAGTACCAATCCGAGCAGGATCTTTTGTGGATTCGCGAGGAGTTCACAGCGGCGGGCCGCGTCTTGCCGCAGACTGTCGTCTACGGTCACACACCGAGCGAGGCGATCGTCGTCGGCGACGGACGGATTGGCCTCGACACCGGTGCCTATGTCACGGGGAAGCTAACGGCTGCCGGGTTCCAAGGCGCCAATGTTTGGTACCTGTCGACTTGAGCCGTTGCTTGAAGCAAGCAGCATCGCTGCATCCCCTTGGCGATATTGCGCAATGTTGCGAATCTCTGGGGCGGCATCATCTGCGGCAATTTGCCGCACTGCGGCGGAGGCAGGTAAAGCAGCCTGCCTGCTGGTCACCATGGCCTCGAGAAGCACGGCCTGCGCGTTCGCTCCGGCCACCCGCCACTGGCCATCGGTATCCTGTGCGGTAACCCAGGTGTAATCCGTGTCGCTCCAGGGCAAAACCCAAGGAACTGTATTGTCAAGCACATAGGCGCCTTGCGCCGTATCGGCAACCAATACCGCGTGCGACCCGGTTCGCGGCGACTGGACAATGGCCAAGCTAAGGTCGCCAACCGGCCAGCCGGCCGCCCACAGCAATTGCCGCTTCGCGAGAGCCAGATCCTTGCAATCTCCCGCATCTATTGCCGGCGTCCAGTAGTCCTCCTGGCCGTACTGCTCTTCATTCGAGACATACCGAATGTCGACGTTAACCTGCGTGTTGATGGCATTAAGCTGATCCCAGCGCGCGGCCGTGAGCAGGAGCGCCGATTCGGGCACCTCATAGGCCGCCGCCACGAAACGCGGCATCCGGGCATTCCCGGCAGTCGGACATTGCGAGGGGTCGCGTTGGCAGAGCGCTGTGTATCCCTGCGGTGCGGCCGTCAGTAAGCCCAGTGGCAAAGGACTGCTGGGTTGTGGCGCCGTAGAGCAAGCAGATACGTTTATCCCTAGCAGCATGGCCACCGTAACACGCAAGTAAAAACCAAGATACGTCGACACGATTTGCCCCAGTTAATCTTGGGGCATATGCTGACATGCGGCCTCTTAAGCTTCCGCTTTCCGGCGAGTTCTAATACAATTCAAATCTATTCATTATTTTCATTTGGTTTGATTCAAATTGCATTGTTTATGTTCATCACGACTCCGCCTGATTTATCTGGATATCCGAGATCGGTCACGGTTCCTTCCGCCGGCTTTTTTGATCCGAGAGAAAGGAGCATTACCGTTGAAATAGGGTTCCCCGCTTTACGGCGGTTACGTCACCAACGCCTGAAGCGAGCTTGAAAGAACGTGACTGCATCGCCGCGCTGGCATTTGGATTAAGCACGACCCGTTTTCGGTCAGAGACCGAAACACGCTGGCAATATTGATTGCGCTCAACCTACAACATGGTCCCAAACGGAGAAGCCCAGCATATCGGTTGAAATTCTGAGGCATTCAACTTCAACGTCTTGGGAGCAGCGCATAAAAGAGTCCTCGACTCACCCACGGATTCCAGAAGTCCGCCAAAACAAGATGCCAGCCTGGGAGAGCGCCGTGCACGCCCAGCTTTCACCATGCATAAAAATATGTTGCGCCCTGTTGCAAGACAGACACAAAGAATATTTCCCACATTAGATTTACGTTCTCTTGTAACTACTTGGGCAGTTATCTGCTGGCCAACAGACACATATATGGTGTAGTCTATGTCAGCATAAAAGTGGTGGAGGGGCGAATGCGCCGAGGGTTTTTGCGTATCCTGCTGTGTGCTGCTGGCTTGGCCATCAGCACCGTGGGAGCCACATCTTTCGCGATCGCGGCAGACTCGACGCCCACTGTTGTGACCAATCCGGTCACCGGAGACGTGACGGTTACGCTGGCGGACGGCACTAAGGTCGTAGTTCCCGCAGCGCTTGCATCGCAGGTTATCGCCGCGATGAGCGCCGGTGATGCGGCGTCCGTGACGGCAGCCATCAAGGCGATCGTCTTGGCCAACGCCTCCACAGATCCGGATCTCGCCGCAGCGATTTATGTCCTGGCTGTCAGCACAACCAGCGATGCCGGTCTGCAGGCCGCAGCCTATGCCGGTGTAGTGGCTGGCAATCCCAGCGCGGCGGCGCTGGTGGCTGCCAACAGTGCTGCTGGTGCCGGAACGCCAGCGGGTGGTGGAAATGCTGGGCAAGGAAAAGGCGGCGGAAACTTCCCAACGGGCGGCACCAGCGGTGGTGGCAGCACACCCAGCCAGGATGTGCCTTGAGTTCTTTGTGCCTTGCATTTGATAACGGCCAAGCGTGATCGCGCGCTTGCGCGGCGAAATGTAAGACGATTGACGATGTAGGAGCGGGCGTGGGGGTTTGCGGGAAAATGGTCTGGACAGGAACACGACTTGCATCCGCGCTGTGCATTTTTGCGGCCATTAGCGTTAACCCCGCGATGGCGCAGAGTATGACGCCGGTCAACACGGGGCCTGAGCCGGAACTCGGCATCCATTTGGGCGGCTTCATGTTTTATCCGACCCTCGATGTCAGCGGGCAATACAATGACAACGTCCTTGCCGTGAACACCGGTGCCCAGTCGGATTTTAGTTACGACGTGCATCCGCAGTTTGATCTCGAATCGACTTGGACGCACTACCTGTTGGCGCTGAAGGCCCAATACGATCTGCATCAATATGACAAGCTAAGCAGCCAGAATACGAGTAATTATCTTCTTAGCGGTGAAGCGAGATTCGATATTGGCGTAGATTCGCAATTCGATGCGACGTCAGAATATGATCGGATGTCCGAATTGCCGGGTAACACGAACGTCACCACGAACGCCGCGAAACCAACCACTTACTTTCGTTGGAACAGTGCAGCCGATTTCAAACACGTCTTCAACCGGCTGCAGGTGGATTTGGGCGGTTCCTACACGACGTTGCGCTTCCGGAACACGCCGGCGGTCGGCGGCGGCACGATCTTCGAAGTCGACCGCGACCGCGATGTGTCAGTCGACTATCTCGATCTCGGTTATCAGTTCAGTCCTGGCTATCAGATATTCGCACGTGGTACATGGAACGAACGCGATTATCGCCTTGTGGTTTCGAATTTTCGCAACTCATCAGGCTATGAAGCCGTTGCGGGTCTTCGCACCCAGATCACGCATTTGATCGATGGTCAGGTCTATGTCGGCTACCTCAGCCAGGACTACAAGGCCTTCTCGACGGTTGCCGGCCTCGACTATGGCCTTCAGCTGAATTGGGCCGTCACCCGACTCAGCACGATCACGGCGGATATCAGCCGTTCGATCGAAGAAACTGATGAGATTGGCGCCTCAAGCTACTTCGCGACGACCGCATCGCTGGGCGTGACACATGCGCTGACGCGAACGGTTACCTTGAACGCCAACGTTTCCTACACGAACAACGACTATCGGGGCGTAACCCGGAACGAAGACATTTATTCGGCGTCCGCAGGCCTCGATTACGAGCTCACACCCCATTTCCACGTTGCGGCCGACTATCGCTATACGACGCGGAGTTCGAATGTCGCCGGCACCAACTACAATCAAAATATAGTGGAGGCGCGCGTGCGCTTGGCGCTATAGCTTGCGCTTTGAACCTGGACGGTGCAGGAAATCAGGGGCGACAATACGCCAGGCAAATGCTATGGCGAACATAGCAATCTTAGCAAATTACAGACCGCATGGACAAAGACACTCCGCCCGGTTCGGAAGAGCAACTACGCGAAGCCTCTGAGCGCAATGCTGGAACCTATGCTCCGGCACTCACAGGAATTCGTGCGCCGGAATTAACGCTTGCCAATTTAATCGCCGTCGTACGCCGGCGTGCCATTCCGATGATGATCGCGGTGGGCGCCGTTGTTCTCGTGGGTGTTCTTTACACCGTCAGCCTTACGCCGCGCTATACGGCAACGTCGACCGTGCTGTTTGATGCGCAGAACCAGAACGCCATCGATATGAACCAACTGCTTGGCGAACAAACCGGCCCGCCCATTTCGATCGAGAACCAGATCCAGATTCTCACCTCCAGCACCTTCGCCGGCAAAGTCGTCGACAGGCTCAAGCTCGAATCCGATCCGGAGTTTGGCGTGAGTCTTTTCGGCGGCGGCTTCGGGTTGATGAAATCCATTAAACAGATTTTTGGTGGAACGGCGCCGAGTGACGATAGTGCCCTGAAGGAAAAGCAGCGCATTGCAACGGTCGGTCGCTTTCTCGACCATATGACCGCAGATGTTACGGCCGGTACGTCGGTGATTTCTATCCAGTTTTCGTCCGAGGATCCCAACAAGGCGGCGCAAATCGCCAATGCAATTGCCGATGGCTACATCACCGATCAGCTGGAAGCAAAATTCGAAGCGACGCGCATTGCCAACAATTGGCTGAGCCAGCGTTTGACCGACCTTCGCCAGCGTGTGGCCGAAGCCGAAGGCGCGGTGGCAAGTTATGCAACGGCAAACAACCTGCAGGTCTTGAACGAGGCAGGTCAGACCTTGCAGGACCAGCGCGTCGCGCAGTTGAACGATGATCTGTTGAAGGCGCGCTCGGAACTCGCCGAAAAGGCAACGCGATACGAAAGTTTGCGCGCGGCTTTTGCAGGAGGTGGTTCGGTCGATGCCGTTCCCGAACTCATGTCTTCTCCGGTATTTCAGGGTCTTCGCACGCAACGTGCGGCTCTTCTCCAGCGCCAATCCCAACTGTCCTCTACATTTGGCCCACGTCATCCCGAGATGATCAAGATCTCCGAAGAGCTCGCGAGCGTCGATCAGCAGATCAATGGCGAAACTCAACGCATCCTCTCCTCGCTGCAGAGCGATGTTGCGGTGGCCCGCAGCCAGGTCGGCGTTGTCGAACGAAGCTTGAGGGACGCGCAGGGTCTCAACGCGACCGCCAGCCAGGCAGGCGTTCAATTGCGTGAACTACAGCGCAACGCCGAATCGGCAAAGTCGCTCTATGAGGCGTTCCTCAAGCGGTTCAACGAACTTGGTGAGCAAGGCACACTTCAGACTACAGACGCCCGTGTCATCAGCCGAGCCACCGTGCCCTCCAGTCCATCCTATCCTAAGACGAGTCTGTATCTCGCGGGTTCTTTGGCAGCGGCTCTGTTCGCGGCGGCTGTTGTGGCCTTCTCGCTTGAGCAATTCGACCGCGGGTTGCGCACGCGCCAGCAAGTTGAGGCCGAGCTTGGACTGCCGATGCTGGCGAGCCTGCCGCTCGAAGAACCAAGCGCGCTGGATTGGGACGGTGGTACGCACAACGCCTCCGAAGTCGTTGTTCGAAAACCACTTTCTGGCTACAATGAAGCCTTCCGGCTGTTGCGCGCTGGCATTCAGCTCTCCAATGTCGATGCTCCGCCGGTTCTGGTTCTGATTACGTCGGCGCTGCCCAGTGAAGGCAAATCCACTGGTGCGCTCTCGCTTGCGCGCTCTGCGGCACTCGCGGGCGATCGAGTGCTCCTGATCGATGGCGATATTCGTAGGCCGGGGATTAGCAAGATTCTCGGATTGGATACGAAGGAGAGTATCGGCCTAGTCCAATGCATCACCGGCGAAGTGCAGATTGACCAAGCGATCATCCCGGACGGCATTACGCCGTTGCACATTCTCTTAGCGGGCACTTCGGTTCGAAATCCCCCCGATCTTCTCTCGTCGGTGGCGATGCGCAATCTACTCGCCGCGGTCAAGAAAGATTATGACCTCGTCATCATCGATTCATCACCTGTCTTGCCGGCAATCGATAGCCGGCTGTTTGGGCGTCTGGTCGATACGACGGTCTTCTTTGTCCGCTGGGAAGACACGCCGAAGGACGCCGCGAACGAAGCGCTTCGCTTACTACAGGATTTTAACGCACCCGTCGCGGGTGTGGCGCTGACCATGACCGATCGTCGCCGGCAGTCGCGCTACGGCTATTATGGCGACAGCTACAGCTACTATGGCCACTACAAGAACTATTACACATCCTGAGCCGGCGAACCGGATTGGACGTTCGCCCGGTCTTGCATCTACCCTTGCCGCAGGCCTGTTGCTCGCTTTTGGGGTGTGTCTTGTCGCCTACGCCACCGATTGGCTTTGGCACGATCTGCAAGTGTACCGGCTGCACGCTGTTGCCCATGATATCCGAGAGGGGAAGCCGTTCACCAATGCCGAGCTTGCCGGTGCTCTTCCTAGCGCGATTGACTTGGATCGGATGCACGGCTTGCGGGCCTCCGACCTTGACGATGCTGGTCAGGTTGCCTCCCTTTTTGCGGACCGTAACCGCGCAAATCGCCTCTTGGCACCGGCGCTGCAGGCAACCGCCGAGCATCTGCTCCGCGAGCGTTTGGCACTCGCGCCCGCGGATGGCAATTCCTGGCTGCGGTTAGCCTTCGTTCGGACTGCCCGGTTCGGACTCGACCCCAAAGCCAAGCAGGCATTGAGGATGTCCTGGCTGGTCACGCCGCGTGAGTTCGCCGTCATGTGGCCAGCGCTTAAATTCCGCATGAATCACTGGCAAGAATTGACCGCAGAAGAACAGGACACGGCCGCGGACCTGGCCGTTGGGCTCTGGCACAAGCCGCCCGAGCGGGATGCCCTGCGGCGTTACCTGGCGGACTTTCCACCGGGGCAGCGCAGAGCCTTGCTGGCTCGGATCGTCGATCCGGCCGCTGGCGCTGCCTTATCGGCGCCGTAAAGATGCCCTATATTCCGTTTGATTAACCTCAGTGGCAGCGGTGTGTTGTATAGTTGCGGACCGAAGTGCCACAATTCTTTCAAGTTATTGGGCGATATGGGTTTTTGCGTGAAGGGACAGCGATGAGGGCGACTTTTCTTTCTATCCTTTTGGTCTTGGCTGCTCTTGCAATAGGGGCGGCAGCCACTCCGGTGCGCGCTCAAACGACGGCCAGCATCGAACAGACCTATCGGCTCGGAGCGGGCGACAAGGTCCAAGTCAATGTTTTCGGCCAGCCGGATTTGAGCGGCGACTTTGTCGTCGATGGAACGGGTTTTGTTCAATTGCCTTTGATCGGGCAAGTCAAGGCGTCCGGCCTGTCGATCCGGGAATTCGAGACCGAGGTCGCGAATGCGTTGCGTAACGGCCAATATTTGAAGGACCCGCGAGTCAGTGTCGAGGTCGTCAACTATCGCCCCTTCTATATCATCGGCGAAGTGAACAAGCCCGGCGAATATCCTTATGTAAACGATATGAGCGTACTCAACGCGATCGCGCTCGCCGGCGGCTACACGTTCCGCGCCGATGACAGCGTCGTCTATATCCGTCGCAATGGCGAACCGAAGGAAAATAGATACTCTGCCGACCAGAACACAAGGGTCGCGCCGGGAGACATCATCCGCGTAGGCGAACGATTCTTTTAGGGCGGCGCACACATCACTCCAGTTCGCAGATACTCGCTTATCCTCGCTTGCAGCTGACGTTGCCCCCAACTTTTGTCCAGTAGAGACCAGAGTCTGGCGGTTGTTTGACCGCATCCCAAATCTTGGACAATTCCGACGGACGGCTACGGCGATTGTGAGGATTATGCGCTGACAAAGCGCAAGGATCTGATCGCCGACGGGTTCCCCGAACCCGCTCTGCGCATCGCCGTCGTCATGACGCCGCGCGAGGCGCGCCATGCGGTGCTGACGGTCGCTACCGATAAGGGCGATTACGTGTTCGACAATCTCAGGGACGACGTCGTGGCTTGGACCGCCACGGGTTACACCTGGATCGAACGGCAGGACGCCAGGCGCCCGCTGGCCTGGGTGTCGCTGCAGCCGCCGGCGATGATCGCGGCGAACGACGATCAGACTGTCGCCAGCGACACGCCTCGCCACAGTCCGCACCCAGTACGTCGATCAAATGAGGCAGACGACACCGGCGATCAGCGCCCATAATGCAGCGCTGGTCAAAATTGCGAAAGCCAGAGTGTGGCCTATCGGCCATTTCGCTTCGTCCGCTTGCGCCTGATCGATGTCGAGGGCGAAAGCCAGCGCCAGATCGGCCATCACCTGATCCATCGGACGATCCGAGTCGATGTCGGATAAGACGTCACCTTTTTGGACTACAACGAACGGCGCAGTACGGGCCACCGGTGCGAGACCTTGGTGCGAAACAGCTTTCGACGCCAATGTCGGATACAAAGGCTAACAGGGCCTTAAAGCACCGACCGAGTTACCGGCTCTGGCCCATCTGCCTTATCTATCGTGTCCGATAACCGCCATTCCTTAACGGTGCCGTTCAGCGCTAAGTGTAGGCCCGACAGCGCTGCCATACGCCCTACGCCTCCGCACGCCAAAGCTTGAGCGCGCAACGGCCAGCGATGTTTCGTAAATCGCCATCGGTTGTAAGCATTGTCAGGTCATGATGGATACAAAGTTGTGCAAGCAGCGCATCAATCGTGCCGATCTGGATGCCGGCGCGGCGGCACCGATTGTGCAACTCCGCAGCGTCGATGTGATCCTGCCGGTCGGGCATCAGAAGCGGCAGGGCAGAGAACCGCCCCAAGATCTGCGTGCGTGCCTTCGGGCCGGCGAAGCCTTGCAGCAACTCTTGCAGCACGAGACCGGTGGTAAGAACGATATGCCCACGCTCAAGCGCACCGACCAGGGCACTCACTTCCGGCATAGAGGTTGGCGCATCTCGTCGAAGTGCGAGCGACCAGACACTTGTATCGACAAAGAGGCTCAATGGCGTGCGCGTTCTTTCTTGTAGTCAAACGATTCATCCCACTCCAACTTACCCATCAATTCAAGCAAGCGCTTCTGTTTGCGCCGTGCGATAAACTCTTGGAGCGCCTTAGTGACCGCTGCCTTCTTTGTACGTTCGCCGCTGACCGCAAGGGCTCGATCGATAAGATCAGGGTCGATTGCAAGATTCGTTGCCATGTGTGAACCTCCACACACAGGATTACATGTCGTCCGTTCTCATGCAAGCCATATTGCGCGATTTTTCAGTCCGCGGATTAATCCCTCCCCACGCGCATAATGCAGGAGTGCGATAATTGATAACGCGATCATGCCGGTTTTGGAATCCAGACATGCGATAACTCTCTTTCGCAAGTCCGGATACGCGATAAGCCGACTTCTGGAATCCGGACGCGCGATAACTCCCTTTCGCGTGTCCGAATGCGCCATAATGAAAGTTATCGGACATAGGAGTGGGCGAAACCGATATGACGCCTTTGGACTTGTCGGTCATTGCGTTTTCCATATCGAGCAAAGCGAAGGGCGGATTTCACACGATCGCCGAACAAGTGCATCAGGACGGTGTACGCATCCACGGGGCAAGCGATCGAGAACCGCGAGCATATTCTCCTCGGTCGTGGCCTTGACCTTCGCCCAGTCGACCTCGGGCTTCATCGCTTTAGCCTCTTCCAGGGGCTTACGGACGATCGCCATAACTCACTTTCCCGGTATTATGGCGCAAGCGCGCCAAGAGAAATGAATCCGGCCCGCCGGCGCCCCACTGCGCGAACGCCGGACAGTCAGCGAAACTCACGCTTTTGGTCTTCCCGGAATCGGCGGAGCATGGTGCAAATTGAGCTGCCTACTGCGCCATGCTTGTTGGACGTCAAATAAGTCTGGACTCCGTCAGACATGATTGAACCGCGATCCCGCTTTGCTCATGAAAGCGTGCAGGCTCAAAAGACGACGGTCGATCATTTTCCGAGCGTTGCGAGCAGATCGGCGGCAAATTGCGACAACGTGTCGTCGCGCGCTCCCATGATCACGATACGATCGCCGGGCTTCGCAAGCTCGAGGAGCAAGTCAGCGCACGCCGCGCGGTCGGCGAAAACGAAAGCGGAATGCCCGCGCGCCTGAACGCCTCGCACGATATCGACGCTGGAGACGCTGCGCTCGACCGTGCCGCCGAAATAGACCGGTTCCGGCATGATCAAGACATCGTTTGCGCCGAGGTTCTGCGCGAAACCGTCGATGAATGCATCCTTCATCAGCCGCAGCGGGCCATAGCCGTGGGGCTGGAACATGAGAAGCAGCCTGCCCGGAAAATCGTGCAGTGTCGCCAACGTGGCGGCGATCTTGTCGGGATTATGGGCGAAATCGTCGATCACGGTAACGCCGTTCGCCGAACCGACGATTTCAAGTCTGCGTCTTATGCCGCTGAAATCGCCTAGCGCGCGCGCCGCCTCTTCCAGAGTCACCCCGCTAGCTCGTGCGGCACAAAGCGCCGCGAGCGCATTCGCCACGTTGTGACGTCCCGGCACCTTGAGCGCCACCTTCGCCGTCGCGCCGCTTTCGCGCACCTCGAACGCAATCCCGTCCGGTGCCGGCGCAAGCCGGCTCGCCGAAAGATGCGCTTTATGGCCCGTCAGACTGTAGGTGATGGCTTTGTCCGTCCGTGCGGCGAGTGCGGCGGTCTCCTCATTGTCCAGGTTCAGCACGGCAACATCGGCCTTCGCGACGAAGTCGCAAAATAGACCGCGTAGCTCTTCCAGCGACTTGTGATCCAATGCGACGTTATTGACGACAGCGACATGTGGCACGTAATGCGCGATCGAGCCGTCGCTCTCGTCCACTTCGCTGACGAAGATATCGCTCTTTCCGACAACGGCGCTTGTGAACGGCGCGTCCGGCGTGACGAAGTTCTTCATCACGGCGCCGTTCATGACGGTCGGATCGCGCCCCGTCGCGGAAAGAATCCAGCCGATCATTCCCGTCGTCGTGGACTTGCCGCTGGTCCCGGCAACGCCGATGCTGCCCGGCGCGGCGTTAAACAGTTGGGCCAATAGCTCGGCGCGGGACATCAGCCGCGCACCGATACGGTGCGCGGCTTCGACATCGGGCACCGTGCTTTCGACCGCGGCCGAGGTGACCACGACCGTGTCGGGACGCGTGACGCCGCTGCCATCTTGCGGGAAAAGCGCGATGCCGCGCGCCCTGAGGTATTCGAATTTCTGTGCTGTGCGTCCCTGATCGAGCGCGCGATCCGAACCGGCGACCGCACAACCTTTCGCTTGCAGAATCAGGGCAAGCGGCAGCATGCCGCTGCCACCGATGCCACAGAAAAAATAAGACCTATCCAGATTCATGAGCGCACGTTATAAGGCGGACACCGCTGTGACAAGCGATTGGAAAAGCACGCGAATTTGAATGCGCGACGGCAGAGTGAGAATCGGCGTTGTGACGCCGGCTTCGCGTCTGGAACCGGTCCTTGCGGACAAGGTCCAGCAACTGGCGCGCACGCTTTATGCGGATCGCGCGCCGGACATCCGATTTCATCCGCAGTGCTTTCTTTCGTCGGGCCATTTTGCCGGCGACGACGCGGCGCGCGCTGAGGCCTTCCTCGAAGTGGCAAACGACGCGAGCTTCGACGCGCTTTGGATCGGACGTGGCGGTTATGGCTCGTGCCGCATCGCCGAACGCGTGATCGCCGGGCTGACGGAAACAGCCAGGCAGAAGACCTATCTCGGCTACAGCGATGTGGGCGCTCTGCTGGGTGCCCTGTACAAGCATGGTTTCGACGGGGTGGCGCACGGACCAATGCCTGCCGATATCAGCCGCGAAGGCGGTGAGGCGGCGGTGGGAAGGGCGCTGGCTTTTCTGATCGACGGCGCTGCGGATTCGCTGGAGCCCACGGTTTCGTCGTCGACAATGACGGCCGCCTTCAACATGGCGGTCTTCAGCCAGCTGCTTGGGACGAGCCTGCAGCCGGATTTGACTGGCCACATCCTGATGCTCGAGGAAGTGTCGGAATATATGTACCGCATCGACCGCACGATGTTTCACATCACCAGCACGCCCGCCATCAGGAAGGTCGCCGGCATCATGCTGGGCCGTTGCAGCGACATTCCGCTGAACGATCCGGACTTTGGCCAGAACGAGGAAGAAGTCGCCAGGCATTGGTGCGGCGTGTCGGCAATTCCCTATCTCGGCCGTGCCGACATCGGGCACGATGCGGGCAACAAGATCGTGCCGTTCGGGCGATTGCGGACCCTTCACAAGAGCCCATAAACCAGCTTGTGCAGCGCGCCGCCGCGGACGTACTCAGTGATCGCGGCGATATCCGGTGCGAAGTAACGGTCCCGTTCGTAAGAACCGACCAGCGAGCGGATTGCGTGTGCGGCTTCCTCGAGCGGCTTGGAGCTCTTAAGCGGACTGCGGAAGTCGAGGCCTTGGGTCGCCGCGAGCAACTCGATTGCGACGACGGTCGCGGCATTCTCTGCCATGTCGAGCAACCGGCGCGCACCATGCGCCGCCATAGAGACATGATCTTCCTGGTTGGCGCTGGTCGGCACCGTATCGACTGAAGCGGGATGCGCCAGCATGCGGTTCTCCGCCACCAGGGCGGCGGCCGTAACCTGCGCGATCATGAATCCGGAATTGAGTCCGGACTCCTTCACCAGGAACGCGGGCAATCCACTCATCTTGGGATCGACGAGGATGGCGGTGCGCCGTTCGGAAATATTGCCGATCTCGCAAAGCACCAGCGCCAGCTGGTCGGCGGCAAACGCGACCGGCTCGGCGTGGAAATTTCCACCCGAAACGACCTCGCCATTGTCGAGCACCAGCGGATTGTCCGTGACGCCCGAGGATTCGATCTCCAGCGTACGGGCCGCGGCGCGCATGATGTCGAGCACGGCGCCCATCACTTGCGGCTGGCAGCGCAACGAATAGGGGTCCTGCACCTTGTCGTCGGCGCCGGGCGCGCGGTGGGATTCGCGGATTTCGCTTCCTTCCATCAAGGCGCGAAGTGCGGCGGCGACTGCGATCTGGCCGGGCTGGCCACGTAGCGCATGGATGCGCGCGTCGAACGGTGTGTCGGAACCCTTGAGCGCATCGGTGGACATGGCGCCCGCGACAATACCGGCGGCGAAGACCTTCTCGGTCTCGAACAGACCAGCAAGCGCCAGCGCCGTGGAGACCTGGGTGCCGTTGAGCAGCGCGAGGCCTTCCTTCGGCCCCAGCACCAGCGGCTTGAGGCGCGCGCGCTCCAGCGCGGCCGAGGCGGGAACGACCGCGCCGTTGACGCGCGCTTCGCCAATACCGAGCAGCACCGCCGCCATATGCGCCAGCGGGGCGAGATCGCCGGACGCTCCGACCGAACCTTTGGAAGGAATGCAGGGATAGATTTCCGCCTCGACCAAACGGGCGAGCATCTGCACGGTTTCGCGCCGCACGCCGGAGGCGCCGCGCGACAGCGACGCGATTTTCATGACCAGGATCAAGCGGACGATGGCATCGGGGATCAGCGGACCGACGCCGCAGGCATGACTCAGCACTAGGTTGCGCTGCAGCGCCTCAAGATCGCTTCGCGCGATCGAGGTGTTGGCAAGCAAACCGAATCCCGTGTTGACGCCATAGACCGTGGCGCCGCTGTCCACGATGGCGGCGATAGCCTTCGCGCCGGCGTCGATGCGCGCCAGCGTCGCCGGCGAGAGTTCGATGCGCGCGGACGCTTCATAAACGGTGCGCAAATCGGCCAGGGTGAGAGGTCTGTCGAAGTTCATGCGCCAAGCCGCTTAGGGCATTCTTTCGCCGCGGCAGGCTTCGACGATGGCATACCAGTCCGTCCGCGACAGGATGCAGTCGTTGGCCTTTAGGCAATCACGCAGCCGCATCGGATTCTTCGTGCCGATAATTGGCGTCACCGGCGCCGGATGCCGATGCAGGAATGCGAGCGCGACAGCGGCAGGCGGCACTCCGGCGCGTTCGGCCATACGTTGGAGCGTTTCGCGCAGGCGAGAGATTGCCGGCGTGGCTGCCGTGTCCGTCCCGCCCAGGCGGCCGCCCGCCAGCGGCGACCAGGCCGCAACCGCCGTGCCGTGCGCCATCGCCTGATCCAGGGTGCCGTCGAACAGCGGATTGACATGCGCCGCGGAGAATTCCACCTGATGGACGCGGATCGGCGCTTTCACGTACCGGGAAAGCGCATCGAACTGGGTCGTCGTGAAGTTCGAGACGCCGACGGCGCCAACCTTTCCCGACGAGACAAGATCATCGAGGGTCTGCGCCAGCTCGGCGGGGTGCGTCAGCATGTCCGGGCGGTGGATATAGAGCAGATCGATCCGCTCGACCCGCAATCGGGAAAGGCTTCCCTCGCAAGCGGCGATCAAATACTCCCGCGAGGAATTGTAGGGCGTGCCGGGCTCGACGCCGATTTTGGTGGCAAGGACCGCGCCTTCCAACAACTTCGGCGCATGGGCGCGAACCGCGCCGAGAAGCCGTTCAGCCCCGCCGAAGCCGTTCGGCCCGCCATAGACGTCGGCGGTATCGAAATGATCGATGCCGTTCTCCCGCGCAAACGAAAGCATTTTCACGGCCGCGTCGATCTCGTCTTCGCGATAACGCCATAATCCATAAGCAAACCGTCGCTTTTCCGGTACCGACAAGGCGAGCATCAAACGTCCTCCCGATTCTGGCGTTAGCATCGAGCGAGGTTCCTTCTTTAGCCGGCAATTGACCGGAACACCTCGCGTGACAGCGTTGTCATCATATCTCGGTTTGGGTACTGTCAAAGACGCTAGTGTCGAACGGTTATTGCAGTGCAGCAAATGAAGGCTGGGCCGTCATCGTCGGACTAGGCTCACATCTCAAAACGAGCCGACACAAAGGGACGAAACACAAAGATGACGATACGAAGGGCAACGCTGGCGGCGCGGTGGTGCGCGGCGGCATGCGTCATTCTGGCGTCGATGACAGCCAGCGCGGCGTCGCCGAATGTGGTCTCCATCCAGGCGAAACGAAGCGCCATTCTTGAGTATGTGCGCGAACTGCAGCAGCGCAAGAAGACCCTCAGCGGCGTGCAGGTGAACGAATACGAAGTCTACATCGACTGCACGTCGGTCGACCGCGTTGTCGAACAGACCGGGACCCGCCCGGCCATCATGGGCCTGGAGCTGATGAACGCGATCGCCTATCCGCCCTATGCGGCCTATTTGACTGATCGCGCCTTGACCCAAACCGCCGCCGGCGGACTTGTCACCATGTCGTGGCACGAGCGCAATCCGGTGGAGATCTGCCAGCGCGGCGAGTTCTTCGACTGTGTTAGGAAACCGATGACCGCAGACACGTTTCGCGCCGTGCTCACCAAGGGCACGCAGGAACACCGGCTGTGGCTGGCGGACGTCGACGCGATGGCTAAAGTGCTTGCTAATTTGCGTGCTCGTGGCGTCGTGGTCTTGTTCCGACCTTATCACGAAATGAATCGCGAATATTTCTGGTGGGGGAAACAGGACGCTTTTCCCGAACTATGGGATGCGCTGTACGACGAGCTGACCGTGCGCCATAAACTCGACAATCTGATCTGGGTGTGGTCGATCGATCGCGACACGCCTGATGCGAAGCCCTACTTCCCGCTGCGGCACAAGCCGGACGTCGTGGGCACGGACATGTATGAGCTCGATCCAGGGACGCCGAAATTCGTCGCCGCCCGCGCCAATGTCACAGCGGCCGGCGGATCGGCGCCGTTCGCGATCACCGAAGTCGGGCTCGCCCCGACCGGCAAAGTGCTGGATGATGTCAACCCGGCCTGGGTGCTGCTGTGGGGCGACGATCTTAATGCGGATTGGGCCTGGAACAACAATTGCCCCGGTTGCAACAAGCCCGAACAGGTCGCGGCGTTCTTCAAGCTCGACCGGATCGTGACGCTCGACGAAATACCGGCGAAACTGCGCGCCACACTCGCGGCGGGCGTCGTCAACAAACATCCGTTGCACCGGAAGAACCCATTCTGTCCGGCAAAGCTGCACTGAGCGACTTTTGAGGAGCAATCGACCTTATGCCGACGAACAGCGATTTCCAGAGCCGCCTCGGTGAATTGCAGGCTCAACACCGCGCCTTGATCGAACGGCCGAACCGCCCGGCCGAGCATCACAACGGCATCTATCGGCGCTGGGTGAACCCCATCTTGACGGCCGATCACGCGCCCTTGTTTTGGAGATACGATCTGGATCCGAAGACAAATCCATTCCTGATGGAACGGATCGGCGTGAACGCGACGTTCAATTCGGGCGCGATCTATCGCGACGGGAAATATCTTCTGGTGGTCCGGGTCGAGGGCGTGGACCGCAAATCCTTCTTTGCCGTCGCCGAGAGCCCCACGGGCGTCGACCGGTTCTCGTTCTGGGATTATCCGGTTGTATTGCCGCAAACCGACGAGCCGGACACGAATGTCTACGACATGCGCCTGACACAGCACGAAGACGGCTGGATGTACGGCCTCTTCTGCACCGAACGAAAAGACCAGACACAGCCGAACGACACGTCGGCGGCGGTCGCCCAATGCGGCATCGTGCGCACCCGCGATCTCAAGTCATGGGAGCGGCTTCCCGATCTGGTGACGCATTCGGGCCAGCAGAGAAACGTCGTGCTTCATCCCGAATTCGTGAACGGGAAATACGCGCTCTACACCCGTCCCCAGGACGGCTTCATCAGCGTAGGCAGCGGCGGCGGAATCGGCTGGGGCCTGGCGGACGACATGACGCGGGCTGAGGTCGACGAGGAGATCGTCATTGACCGCAAGGTCTATCACACCATCAAGGAAGTGAAGAACGGCCAGGGGCCGGCGCCGCTCAAGACCTCGCACGGCTGGCTGCATCTGGCGCATGGCGTGCGCAACACGGCGGCCGGTATGCGCTATGTTCTCTACATGTTCATGACGGCACTCGACCGCCCATGGGTGATCACGCACGCGCCGGGCGGGCATTTCATTGCACCGGAAGGCGAAGAACGGGTGGGCGATGTCTCCAACGTGACCTTCTCGAACGGCTGGATCGCCAACGAGAAGGGCGAAGTGTTCGTTTACTACGCCTCCTCGGATACGCGCATGCATGTCGCGACGTCCAGTCTCGAGCGTCTTGTCGACTACGTGACCAACACACTGGCCGACCCGTTAACCTCGGCCGCCTGCGTGCAGCAGCGTAGCAAGCTGATCGAGAAGAACCTGTCCTTGCTCGGGCGCCGCGCGTCGTGAACCCTGGATAGACACAGACGCCGCCGAATTCGCGCAAGAATTGTCGGTACGCTGATCGTTTCGGCGACCGCTGCGACATCATGTACTCGACCAATCGTCATTGAAGACAAGGCACCAAACGGGTTCTTCAATACTTCAGATTCGCGTGATCGCGCCTTGGCTTGCCTTCCGTAGCTTGACAGCGCTGTCACGATAAAAGAATGTCTGGAGAGAGGATCCGCACAGCATATCAACGATAACCAGGAACGCCCGGGGGTTCAGGTGCATCTACAACTCATCGACATCGCAATTATCGTCGCTTTCTTGGCGACGTCCGTTCTCGTCGGGCATTGGGTTTCGCACCGCGCGTCGCGGGACACCAAAGCCTACTTCCTCGGCGGCAATGTCCTGCCCTGGTACATGCTGGGCGTGTCGAACGCGTCCGGAATGTTCGATATCGCTGGCACGATGTGGCTGGTGTATCTGCTCTTCATCTACGGACTGAAGAGCGTCTGGATCCCGTGGCTGTGGCCGGTCTTCAATCAGATCTTCCTCATGGTGTTCCTGTCCGGTTGGCTGCGTCGCTCAGGTGTTACGACTGGTGCCGAATGGATCAAGTTCCGATTTGGCAAGGGGCTCGGCTCCCAGCTCTCGCACTTGATCGTCGTGATCTTCGCGCTGGTCAGCGTCATCGGCTTTCTCACCTACGGCTTCAAGGGCATCGGCAAATTCGCGGTCGATTTCCTGCCCTGGGATCTGTCGAAAATCCTGTCTTACTATGTATCGCAGTATCTGGGTTGGCATATGACCCCCAGCCTGGATATGAACGCCAACCTGTACGCCCTGGTGCTGATGGGGATCACGACGTTCTACGTAGTGAAGGGCGGTATGTTCAGTGTCGTGATCACCGAGGTCATGCAGTTCGGTCTGCTTTCGGTCGCGTCGGTTGCCATCGGCATCATCGCCATGAACACGGTCTCGCCTGCGGCCCTGCACGCGGCCATCCCCGCAGGTTGGGACCAGATATTCTTCGGCTGGAACCTCAATCTCGATTGGTCCCGCCTCATACCGGCTGCGAACAGCAAGATTGCGGCGGACGGCTATTCGCTGTTCGGCATCTTCTTCATGATGATGCTGTTCAAGGGGACGTTGGTCAGCCTTGCCGGCCCGGCGCCCAACTATGACATGCAGAGGATTCTCTCCACGCGCAATCCGCGCGAAGCCGGCATGATGAGCGCCGTGGTCAACGTCGTGCTGAACGTCCCGCGTTATTTCATGATCACGGGTCTCACCATTCTCGCTCTCGTCTTCTACAGCGCCACCATCCGCCATCAGGGCGCGAACATGGATTTCGAGATGGTTTTGCCCGACGCGCTCAGCAGATTCGTGCCGGCGGGCCTGCTCGGCATCCTTGTGGCGGGCCTTTTGGCGGCTTTCATGTCGAACTTCGCCGCGACGGTGAACGCCGCTCCGCCCTATATCGTCAACGACATCTACCGGCGCTTCATCAATCCGAAAGCCGGCGAGCGGCTTTGCGTCAAGTTGAGCTACGTCGCCTCCCTCACGGTCGTGGCGCTCGGCATCTTCATCGGTTGGTTCGTCGGTTCGATCAACGACGTGATCCAATGGATCGTCTCGGCGTTGTGGGGCGGCTACGCGGCGTCCAACGTGCTGAAGTGGTATTGGTGGCGGTTCAACGGCTATGGCTACTTCTGGGGCATGGCCTTCGGCATCTTCTGCGCCTTGTATTTCGTTCTGGCGTCGGCAAACGTGTTCGCGCTGCCGCTTGGCAATCTCTCGCCGCTCGAGGCGTTCCCGATCATCCTCGCCATCTCGCTCGTCGGCTGCTTTGCCGGAACCGTGTTGTCGAAGGCAGAGGACATGGAAGTGTTGAAAGCCTTCTACAAGAAGACGCGGCCTTGGGGCTTCTGGGGCCCGGTTCTAGCGAAAGTGCGGGCGGAAGATCCCACGTTCCAGCCGAACCCGGACTTCAAACGCGACATGTTCAACGTCGTCGTCGGCATCGCTTGGCAGACCAGTCTGATTGCCATGCCGGTTTATGTTGTGATCCGCGAATACGACATCGCCAAGATCTCGCTTGGCGTCATCCTGTTGACCTCCGTCATCTTGAAGTTCACCTGGTACGACCATTTGAAAAAAGTGTATCCCGATCCCGTGCCGGCTACGGCGCCGACGGCCACCTAAGGCGCTGCGGCTCACACAATGGCGTGAAAAAAGGGGCTGCCGTTTGGCAGCCCCTTTTCTTTTGGCGTCAGGCGAGATTTCAGCCCAGGATTGCTTCGACCTTGACCTCTTTGCGGCCGTCGGCCGGCGGAGGAACGACAGCGCCCTCGACCGATTTACCGTCGACCTTCAGGCTCACCTTGTTTCCCGGTCCCTCGCGCCGCACGGCGATGCGGTAGGTGACACCGCGGAACTTGCGCGAGGCGCTGAGGCCCTGCCAGCGTTCCGGCAGCACCGGCGCGACGCGCAGTCCGTCATATTCCGGCCTGATGCCGAGGATCCACTGCGTAATGGCGTAGTAGTTCCACGCCGCCGTGCCGGTCAGCCAGGAGTTCTTGGCTTCGCCATGGGTCGGGGCGTCGCGCCCCGCGATCATTTGCGCATACACATACGGCTCGCAGCGGTGCACGTCGCTGATCGCTTCGCGGGCGGATGGGTTGATGCGCAAATAGTAATCATGCGCCGCGTCGCCATTGCCGACCATGGCCTCGGCGATGATCACCCAGGGATTGTTGTGGCAGAAGATACCCGCATTCTCCTTGTAGCCGGGCGGATATGAGGAAATCTCGCCGAGCTCCAGGTAATAGCGCGAGTAGGCGGGCTGCTGCAGCACGATGCCGTGCGGCGTCGCCAGGTGCTTGCGCACCGAGTCGAGCGCCTTCGTCGCCAAGCCGTCCTCGAGGCCAATGCCGGCAAGCACGCAGAAGCCCTGCGACTCGATGAAGATCTTGCCTTCCTCGCATTCCTTCGAGCCGATCTTGTGACCGAAGTCGTCATAGGCGCGCAGGAACCATTCGCCGTCCCAGCCGTGGCGGCGGACGGTCTCTTCCATGCGGACCGCCTCCTCGAGACACGTCTTCGCCTCGTCCTTGAGGTCGCGCCGCTTGGCGATCGCCGCGAGCTCCTTCGCCGCCAGCACGAACAAGCCGGCGATGAACACGGATTCGGCGACCTTGCCTTCCTTGTTGGTGGTGGTCTGGAACGATTGGCCGGGCGTATCCGAGAAGCAGTTTAGGTTCAGGCAGTCGTTCCAGTCGGCGCGGCCGATCAGCGGCAGGCCGTGCGGTCCGAGCCGCTCGAGCGTGTAGCGGAAGCTGCGCTTGAGATGCTCATAGAGCGGCTGTTCGGTGCCCGGCGCGTTATCGAATACCACCGGCTCGTCGAGAATGCTCCAGTCGCCGGTCTCCTTAAGATAGGCGGCGACGCCGACGATCAGCCAATGCGGATCGTCGTTGAAATTGCCGCCGACGTCGTTGTTTCCCTTCTTGGTGAGCGGTTGGTACTGGTGATAAGCGCCGCCGCTCGGCAATTGCGTTGCCGCCAGGTCGAGGATGCGTTCGCGGGCGCGTTCCGGAACCATGTGCACGAAGCCGAGCAGGTCCTGGTTGGAATCGCGGAAGCCGAGGCCGCGGCCGATGCCCGATTCGAACGTCGATGCGGAGCGCGACATGTTGAACGTCGCCATGCATTGATAGGCGTTCCAGACGTTCACCATGCGGTCGGTGTGAATGTCGGGCGTGCTCACCTGGTAGATGCCAAGCAGGCCTTTCCAATAGGCGCTCAAGCGCTCGAAGGCGGCATCGACATTGGCCTTGTTGCGATACTTCGCGATCACCGGCTTCACCGTCTTCTTGTTCACTGTCTGCGAATTCGGCGGATCGAATTTTTGCTCGACTGGATTTTCGTGGTAACCGAGAACGAAGATGATCTGGCGCGTCTCGCCGGGCTTGAGCACGACGCGCACGTGATGCGATCCGATCGGCGACCAGCCATACGCAACGGAGTCGGAGGATTTGCCTTGCTCTACGGCGGCCGGCTTGTCCCAGCCACGCCAGGCGCCGAGGAAAGCTTCGCGCTGCGTATCGAAGCCGGCAAGGGGTTCCGAACAGGCGAACCAGGCGAAATGATTGCGCCGCTCGCGATATTCGGTCTTGTGGTAGATCACTTCATCTTCGATCTCCACTTGCCCGATGCTGAAATTGCGCTGGAAATTCGTGGAATCGTCTTGCGCGTCCCACAGGCAGAACTCGACCGACGAAAAGGCCGACAACTCGACCGGCGTCAGGCGGTTGTTGGTGAGCGTGAGCTGCCAGATCTCGAGGTTTTCGTCGAGCGGCACGAAATAGCGCGTGCTCGCGGCGATGCCGCGATATTTCGACGAAATTGTGCTGTAGCCCATGCCGTGCCGGCAGCTGTAGTCCTCGAGATCGCCGCGGGTGGGCATCCAGGACGGCGACCAGAACTCGCCGTTTTCATTGTCGCGCAGATAGATGTACCGCCCGCCGAAATCGAGGGGAACATTGTTGTACCGCCCGCGCGTGATGCGGCGCAGCCGCGCGTCGCGGTAATAGGAATAGCCGCCCGCGGTGCTCGAAATGATTCCGAAATAGCTTTGGCACCCCAGATAATTGATCCACGGCAGCGGTGTATCGGGTCTGGTGATGACGTATTCCCGATTCTTGTCGTCAAAAAAGCCGTATTTCATGGCGTTTGCTTCCCGTTTGTTTGTTTTTCCAACCGCTCGATCATTTCGTAACAGACGCGGGCATTGTGATAGGGGCACTTCCAGGGACCGACCAGTTGAGCGTCGGGGTCCTGTTCCGCCGTGAGCGGCACGCCCTCTCGCGAGAGTTTTGCGTGCCACTCGCCATGCACCCGGTCCACAACTTTCGCTTCGATGTAATCCCAGGCCCGGCGCGCGGCGGCGAGAAAGTGCTCCTCGCCGGAAATCTGGAAGGCATTATAGAAACCGACGACGGCCTCGGCCTGCGCCCACCAATGCTTCTTGGAATCGATGAGCGCGCCTTGGGCGTCGGCTTCGTAGAACAAACTGCCGTCGCGGTCGAGGCCTTGCTGGTAAACGGTTTCGGCCATGGTGATCGCCAGCTTGCGCGCGCGTTCAATCAGGCCCGCATCGCCGAGCACTTCGGCGGCCTCGACGATCAGCCAGCTGCCTTCGATGTCGTGCCCGTATGAAACGTGATTCGAAAGCGAATTCCATCGTTCGTCGAAGAACAGTTTGAAGTGCCCCGTGGAAGCGTCGACGATACGATCCTGCGTCAATGTCAGAAGCTCTGTTTGCTTGGCTTCGAGCGCAGGATCGCGCCATACCCGCAGCAAATTCGTGTAGGCTTCCAGGACGTGCAGATGCGTGTTCATGGACTTCGGGCTGTTGAGATCTTTCTCGCTCAGCCGCATGTCCTCGAGCGCCTGCCAGTCGCGCCCGCGCGCTTCCAGATAGCCCTTGAAAACCGGATCGTAGCTGTGTTCCTCGATCAGCCGAAACAGACGTCGGGCGAGGTCCAGGCTGGCGGCGTTGCCGGTTGCCCGGAAATACTCGGCGAGGGCGTAAATCCCGAACGCCTGGGCATAAATCTGCTTGCGCGTCGAAACGGGATTGCCCTGATAGTCGACCATCCAGAAGAGGCCGCCCTTTTCCGGGTCCAAGAATTTGTTCGTGATGTAGTCGTAAGCCCAGTCGGCGGTTTCCCGGTATTCGCGACCAATCAGCCGGCTGGCCGCCGCGAACGTCCATAGGATGCGGGTGTTGACGACCGCTGACCGTTCCGACTCCTTCTCGACATTGAGATTTTCGTCAATCGCTCCATAGAAGCCGCCATTTTGGCGATCGACCGCGTAGCGCATCCAAAACGGCAGGATGTTGCCCACGAGCTCTTCGCGAATCCGCTCGGCCCAACTCGCCGTCTGAGACATGATGGTTTCCCGCGAGTCCTTGGACTTTCTTGGTGACCGTTAAGATGCCTGGCGGGCTCGCTTGCTATCGCATTCTTGCGCCACGACAGCGCTTACATTCTTGCATCACGATAGGGCCAGTCAAGCGGCAAGAGACGCTTTGACGCGTTCGCCGCCAGTGACAAAATCGCACTATTTTCAAGACCTTGCTTCGATTTCCGGCGTCGCTGTGCTTGCCATGGCCAGATTGGTCGCAACCTTAAGGCAGACCTCTTGGGGCCGCTTGCGGTCATTCGCCTACGCCATCGGGTCACAGCCCTGCTCAATTTTGATCTTTCGCAATGATTGAGGCCGATCATGCGAATCTTAGGTGGGGTCATGTTTGGCAGCGTTTTCACCCCGCCGGTTGCCTCGCGGCTTAACGAGGAACGACTTGCCCCGCGGGCCTTCTCTCGAACCACCAAAAGACTGCCCAACTATCGGTAACCATCCCGCACGGGGTGGTCTTTGCCGATTGTTTTGCCGTGCGACAGACAGCGTCAGGACGCAGCGATGCTAAAAAGAGTGGGTGAGAATTCGTGGCTTGATCCGTCGCGTATAGAGGGTGTTCTGGCCGAATCCCGGTCTGGCGATCCCGGGCGGGTGCGGGAAGTGTTTGCTAAGGCCAAACTTCTGAAAGGTCTTGAGCATGAAGATGTGGCCGTGTTGGCGTCCGTCACCGATCCCAGTTTGGTCGAAGAGATGTTCGCGACGGCCCGCCACGTCAAAGAGGCCATCTACGGCCATCGGATCGTCTTCTTCGCGCCCCTCTATATTTCCAACATCTGCGGTAACGAGTGCTCCTATTGCGCGTTCCGCAAGAGCAACGACACGCTGGTGCGCCATGCGCTGACGCAGGACCAGATCGCCAAAGAGACGCAAGTCCTTATCAACCAGGGGCACAAGCGCCTTCTGCTCGTGGCTGGCGAATCCAATCCCGGCGGCCTGCAATACATCCTGGACGCCATCGCCACAGTCTATTCCGTGAAGAACAAGAACGGCGAAATTCGCCGCGCGAACGTCAATATCGCACCGCAGGACGTCGAATCGTTCCGCGCCATCAAAGCGGCGGGCATCGGCACCTATCAGTGTTTCCAGGAAACCTACGACCGCAACGTGTACGCGCAGGTCCATTTGCGCGGAAAGAAGGCCGATTTCGACTGGCGTGTTTCGGTCATGGACCGGGCTATGGAAGCGGGCATCGACGATGTCGGCGTCGGCATCCTGTTCGGTCTGGCCGATTGGCGGTTTGAAATCCTGTCCTTGATGCAGCACATCGCGCATCTGGAGGACCTTTTCGGCGTCGGATGCCATACGATCAGCGTGCCAAGAATGGAACCGGCGCACGGCTCGGAGATGGCCTCGGCGCCTCCCAGCCCGGTTTCCGACGAGGATTACAAAAAGATTGTCGCCATTTTGCGCATGGCCGTTCCCTACACGGGTCTCATTATGACCACCCGCGAAAATCCCGAGATGCGCCAGGAGACGCTTGCACTCGGCGTTTCCCAGATTTCGGCCGGCAGCCGCACCAACCCGGGCGGCTATGCGGCAGAGGAACAATTCAATGCGAGTCAGTTTCAATTAGGCGATCACCGCACGCTTGAGGAGGTCGTCGTCGATATCGCTTCGATTGGCTACATGCCGTCCTTCTGCACCGCCTGTTACCGCCTTGGCCGCACCGGCAAGGATTTCATGGATTTGGCCAAGCCGGGGCTCATCAAGAAGAAATGCGAGCCCAACTCGGTCGGGACCTTCCTCGAATACCTGCTGGACTACGCCTCGCCCGAGACGCAGCAGATCGGAGAGAAGATCATACGCGAAGAAATGTCGCACATGGGCGACAAGGAAGCGGATGTCTCCGAACGCATCATGCGCGCCATAAGGAAGGGAAAACGCGACGTGTTTTGTTAACGAGCGACTGAACAAGGCCTGCGTCCGACTTTTCGGCAAAGCCTTTTCCGTCTGGCACTTCTCGCGAGTCTGGGAGTCGAAAATGGACGCGCAATCTCCTCTTCAGTCTGAAATCGAACAACTTGTCGGCGTGCACGGCCGGGACCGTACGGCGCTTATGCCGGTCTTGCAGGAGTTGAATCGCTCGCACAGCTACATTTCCGAAGAAGCGATGGCGCGCGTGTCGAAGGAACTGGGCGTGGCCCGTTCGGACGTGTACGGCGTCGCGACCTTCTACAGCTTCTTGAGCGTCAAGCCGCGCGGAAAATATGTCATCCGCCTCTGCCGCACGATCAGCTGCGCCATGATGGGCAAGTATCATCCCGCCGTCGCCAGCCTACTGGGGGAACTCGGCATCGCATTCGGCGAGACGACGCAAGACGGGCTTTTCACGCTGGAGCAGACAAGCTGCATCGGCCTGTGCGATCAGGGCCCGGCCATGCTGGTGAACGACGACGTGCATGTGAAACTGACCGAGGAATCCGTTCGCACGATCCTCAACGACTATCGCCGCAAGGCCGCGGCGGACGGCCGGGTCAAGAGCGCCTGACAGAAGAGGGCAAAATGGACGTGAAGACGGTACACGGTTTTGTGGGCAACAAGCTTTCCTTTGCGGGGGCGTCCGCGGATACCGGCTTGAAACTGGCGGAGGCCATGGACGCGGAAGCGCTGATCGCGAAGGTCGCCGCCTCCGGGCTGCGCGGGCGCGGCGGCGCCGGTTTTCCGACGGGGATGAAGTGGAAATTCGCGCGCGCGGAAACGCGTGACCCCAAATACATCATCTGCAACGCCGACGAAGGCGAGCCCGGAACCTTCAAGGATCGCTTGATCCTGACGGACTTTCCCGATCTCGTCTTTGCGGGCATGGCGGTTGCCGGCAAGGCCGTCGGCGCTGAGAAAGGCATTCTCTACCTGCGCGCCGAATACGCCTGGCTGCGCGCGCTTCTGGAGGACGTCTTGGAGCGTCGCCGCAAAGCGGGACTGCTGGGAGCCGCCATTCTCGGCAACAAGAATTTCTCCTTCGACATCGAAATCCGCATGGGCTCGGGCGCCTACATCTGCGGCGAGGAAACGGCGCTGATTGAATCGCTCGAAGGCAAACGCGGCGAGGCGCGCAACCGCATGCCCTTCCCGGTGCAGTCCGGCTATTTGGGGCTGCCGACGGTCGTCAACAATGTGGAGACCTTTGCCTGGGTTCCCTGCATCCTGGAAAAAGGGCCAGAGTGGTTCTCGGCGATGGGCACGCCGAAATCCCCCGGCGCGCGGTTGTTCAGCGTCTCGGGCGACTGCAAGCGGCCGGGCATCTACGAATATCCATTCGGAACGCCGCTGCGCCGGCTGCTGGTTGACGTCGGCGCCGAGAACGCCAAGGCGGTCCAAGTCGGTGGCGCCAGCGGCGTCTGTGTTCCTGCGGAACAGTTTGATCGCAAGCTCGCGTTCGAGGATTTGGCAACGGGCGGATCGATCATCGTCTTCGGACAGGAACGGGACATGTTCGCCGTCGCCGAGAATTTCCAGCATTTCTTTGCCGAGGAATCCTGCGGCCAATGCGTTCCGTGCCGCATCGGCAATGTCCGATTGCACGAGGCCATCGTGCGTCTGCGCGAGGACGGTCTCGACGCGGAAACCGAGCGAACTCTGCGGCAGCTGGCGGCGACCATGCAGACTGCGTCGAAATGCGGCCTCGGCCAGTCCAGCCCGAACGCTTTTCTTTCCATCCTCGACAATTTTGCCGGCGAACTTCCGCCGCGCAAAGGCTGATGCGGCGAGGCACATCATTCTTCTTGCCGCGTGCGGCGCGGTCATCACAAGAGGCCTTTCATGACGGTTGAAACGATTACCATCACGATCGACGGAAAAGAGCTCAAGGTCGCTCCGGGGACGACGTTACTGGAAGCCGCGCGCAAGGCGGCCATTCAAATCCCGACCCTGTGCCATCACGCCGATTTGTGCACCCAGGCGTTGTATCCGCATGGCAACGGCAAAGTGACGACACCGAGCAATTGCCGTCTGTGCCTGGTCGAGGTGGAAGGACAGCGGACGCTTCAAGCGTCCTGCGCGCTGCCGGTCAACGGACCGATGACCGTTCGCACGACCTCCGCCGCCATCCGCCATGCGCGGCGCGACATCCTGGAACTGATGATGTCCGAGCATTTCGGCGATTGCGCCGCCTGCCGGCGCAACGGAACCTGCGAACTGCAGAATCTCTGTGCCGAGTACGGCGTCGATACGGAACGCTACGGCCGGCCGGATGCGCCGCTCTACGCTCTGGAGGATTCGGACAACATCATCGCGCGGGACATGAACAAGTGCGTTCTGTGCCGCCGCTGCATCCGCACCTGCGCCTTGTACCAGGGCGTCAGCGCCCTCACTTCGGAAGGGCGCGGCGACCACAGCAGCATCACGACCTTCATGGACCGGGAGATGATGGAGGCCTGGTGCATCAATTGCGGCCAGTGCATCAACCGCTGCCCGACGGGCGCTCTGACCGAGCGTGACGATACGCCTCAGATTTGGCGCGCGATCGAGGACCCCGACAAGATCGTGGTGATCCAGACGGCTCCCGCGCCGCGCGCCGCCGTCGGCGAGCTCTTCGGCTGCGAGCCGGGCACGCCTTTGACGTTCCAGATGAACACGGCGCTGAGGCGCTGCGGGTTCGACAAGGTTTTCGACACGAACTTTTCCGCCGACCTGACGATTCTGGAAGAGGGCGCCGAACTGATTTCCCGTCTCTACAAGGCGGTCGTGCTCAAGGACAACAACGCGGCACTGCCGCAATTCACCAGCTGCTCGCCGGGCTGGATCAAGTTCATCGAGCACTTTTACCCGGACTATCTGCCGCATCTTTCCTCGGCCAAGAGCCCGCAGCAGATGATGGGCGCCGTCGTCAAGACCTATCTTGCCGAGAAGAACGGCTGGGATCCGTCCAAGATCGTCAGCGTTTCGCTGATGCCCTGCACGGCGAAGAAGTTCGAAGCGGCGCGCCCCGAAATGGATTCAAGCGGCTATCGCGACGTCGACTATTCCCTGACCACCCGCGAAATCGCCAGGATGTTCAAGCAGGCGGGGATCGACCTGCCCAACCTCGAAAAATCGCCCTTCGACGATCCGTTCGGCGTCCCGACGGGTTCGGGTGTCATCTTCGCCGCGACCGGCGGCGTGATGGAAGCCGCCCTTCGCACGGTGATCGAGGTCGTGACCGGCGACAAGGTCGAGAGGCTCTTCAATCATGCCGACATCAAGCCGGTGCGGGGGGTCGAAGGCGTGCGCATGGCGGAGATCACGATCGACAAGGTCGGGCCGGTTCCCGCGATCCTTGCCCATCTGGTGCCCGATTTCGAATGGCTGCGCGGCGTAACGGTGAAGGTCGCCATGGCCCACGGCACCGCCAATGCGATCCGCGTCATGCAGGATATCCAGGAAGGCGGCCCGCTCAGCCAGTGTCATTTCATCGAGTTCATGGCCTGCCCGGGCGGTTGCCTTGGCGGCGGCGGACAGCCGATTCCGACTTCGGCGGAAATCCGCGCCGCGCGCGCCAAGGCCATTTATGGTGAGGATGCCGCCTATGCCGTGCGCAAGTCGCATGAAAACGAGGACGTGCTGCGCATTTATCGCGAGTTCTTCAAGGAAGGTCCTTGCAGCCACAAGAGCCACGAACTCCTGCACACGCACTACACGGAAAGGGTCTAGTTGACGGATTTTGCTCGCCTGACGTCTCAAGAAACGTTCAGCCGCAACGATCTGTTGGCGATACTGGGCGCGAAGGCCGTCAGCGACATCGAAATCATCCGTTGTGCGGCCGAGGCGGTGCTGCTCGAGCACTGCGGACCCCAGGTCTATCTGCGGGGCCTCGTCGAATCGTCCAACGCCTGCTCCTGCGATTGCCTTTATTGCGGCATCCGCAAATCCAACCAGCGCGTGAACCGTTATACGCTGTCGGTCGACCAGATCGTGGCCTGCGCGCGCCTGTGCTCGGATCTGGGATACGGCTCTATGGTGATCCAGTCGGGGGAACGCAGCGACAAGAAATTCATCGACCTGACGCTCGAGGCCTTGCGCCGGATCAAGCGGGAAACCCGCAGCGAAATGCAGCCGGACGGATTGGGTATAACGCTCTGCATCGGGCAGCAATCGGGTGAAACCTACCGGCGCCTGTTCGATGCCGGGGCGCATCGTTATCTGCTGCGCATCGAAACCACCAACCCGGACCTGTTCGCCAGAATCCATCCCGAAGATCAGACACTCGAATCGCGGCTGGAATGCCTCACTCTGTTGCGGGACATCGGCTACCAGGTCGGCACCGGCGTCATGATCGGCTTGCCTGGACAAACGCTGGACGACCTTGCCGGCGACATTTTGTTCTTCGCAGAGCACGACATCGACATGATCGGCATGGGGCCTTTCATTCCCGACCCCGAAACGCCTCTGGGAAGCGAAAGCTGCCCGGACATCGCGGAGCGCATACGCCTCAGTCTGCTGATGATCGCCGCGACCCGCCTGAAGCTGCGCGACGTCAATATCGCCTCGACCACCGCCTTGCAAACGCTCGATCCGGTCGGCCGCGAGAAGGGCCTGCAATTCGGCGCCAATGTCATCATGCCCCAGGTCACGCCGCTGGAGGTGCGCAAGGATTATCAACTCTATCCAGGAAAGCCCTGTCTGGACGAAAACGCCCTTGAATGCCAATCCTGCCTGGGAATGCGCATTGCGTTTGCCGGGCGGACGATCGGGTACAATTCCTGGGGGGACTCCGCGCATGCCGTCAAACGCAGAGCCGGGGAACGGAGCTACGCCGAATGAACCCGAGCGAGCCGCGCGAGACACAAGGCCTGGCGCGAAAGGAACGCGACGCTCTGGGAGAAATCGACATCGCGGCGGATGCGCTCTGGGGCATTCACACCGAGCGTGCGCTGCGCAATTTTGCGCTTTCCAAACGTCGGGTTCCTTATGCGCTGATCGCTTCCATCGCCACGGTCAAGCACGCGGCCGCGATCGCAAACGCCGAGCTTGGCTATCTGAATCGGGACGTTGCCGACGCCATCGTCGCCGCTTGCGCCGAGGTATGCCAAGGCGGCGCGGTTATGGAGGCGCAGTTCCCGCTCGATGCCTTGCAGGGCGGCGCCGGCACCTCCACCAATATGAATGTGAACGAGGTCGTCGCCAATCTGGCGCTGAAGCGTCTGGGAAAACCCTTGGGCGATTACGAAAGTGTTCATCCGCTGCATCACGTCAATCTGCACCAATCCACCAACGACGTGTATCCGACGGCGCTTCGCATCGCGGCGATCGCGGGCGTGCGGCGTCTCAGCGATGCCATGGCGAAGCTACAAGGCGCCTTCCAAGCGAAGGAGCTGGCGTTCCAAGGCATAGCGAAGATGGGCCGCACCGAGCTGCAAGCCGCCGTGCCGATGACGCTGGGCCAGGAGTTCTCCGCCTTCGCCGAAGCCATCGCGCGCGATCGTTGGCGCACCTTCAAATGCGAAGAGCGCTTGCGTCTGGTCAATATCGGCGGCACGGCCATCGGCACCGGGATCACCGCGCCGCGTCGTTATATCTTCCGCGTGATCGAGGTGTTGCGCGCGCTCACCGGCATGGGCCTATCGCGGAACGAGAACGTGATCGACGCCACGGCGAACGCCGATGCGTTCGTCGAAGTGTCGGGCATCCTCAAGGCTTCCGCCGCCAACTTAAGCAAGATCGCGGGCGATTTGCGGCTGCTGCATTTCCTCGGTGAAATCGCCTTGCCGCCGCTCCAGGCGGGCTCCTCGATCATGCCCGGCAAGGTCAATCCGGTGATGATGGAAGCCGTCATGCAAGCGGGCATGGCGGTGCGCGCGAACGACTCCGTCGTCTCAGAATGCGCCGCGCACGGCACGTTGCAGATCAACGAATTCATGCCGCTGCTGGCCTGGGCGCTGCTCGAATCCATCGACGTCTTGGAAGCCGCCGCCCTGGCGTTTGCGGGCCATGTCGAAGGCATCCGGGCAAATCCGGAGCGCTGCGCTGAAAATCTTTCCGACAGTCCGACCCTGCTCACCGCCTTCCTGCCCAAGATCGGTTACGAACGCGCTAACGCGCTGGTGGAAGAATACGCCATTGCCAAAGCGCAGGATTCTTCGTTGACGCTTCGCCGCTTCCTATCGGAGAGGCTGGACGCGGCCATGGTGAACGACGTGCTGTCGGCGCCCAATCTCCTCAAGCTCGGCCACACGGACACTTAAGTCGCATGCCGCAGGAACCCGTCATCTCAATGCCGAAAGCCAGCCGCCTTCACATCGGCATTGCCGGGCGCATGAATGTGGGCAAGTCCTCGTTCCTGAACATGCTGGCGGGGCAGGACGTCGCCATTACTTCCACGCAGGCCGGCACGACGACGGATGTTGTCGAGAAGACGATGGAATTGCTGCCGATCGGTCCGGTGGTCTTTCTTGATACCGCCGGCATGGACGACGTGTCGGCGCTTTCCGCCGCGCGGATTGAAAAGTCCAAGAAAGCGCTGCGGCGCGCGGATATCCTGGCCCTCATCGTCACGCCGGACGAGTGGAGCGATCACGAGGACGTGCTGGCGAACGAGGCGCGCGCCGCGAACATTCCGGTTCTGGTCGTCATCAACAAAGCTGATTTGCGCGAGCCGTCGCCGGATTTCTTGTCGCTGCTGGACGTCAAGAGGCTGCCCTGGATTCAGGGAAGCGCGACGGGCAACGCCGCAGATCGGGAAGTCTATCGCCAAGCGTTCAAGGACAATATCCGCCAGCTCTTGCCGCGCCTGTTCAGCGCGCCGCCGAGTTTGCTGGGCGATCTTTTGCCGCCGGGCGGCATGGCGGTGCTGGTGGTGCCGATCGACCTGGGCGCGCCGCAGGGCCGTCTCATCGTTCCGCAAGTGCAGAGCTTGCGCGATCTGCTCGACAACGACGCCAGCGCGCTGGTGGTGAAGGACAGGGAATATGCCGCCACGCTGGCGCGGCTCGCCAAGGCGCCCGATCTTGTGGTCTGCGATTCCCAGGTCGTGGCACGCGTCGTCGCCGATACGCCACCGTCCGTGCCGCTGACGACGTTTTCCATTCTCTTCGCGCGCTTCAAGGGCGATCTGGCCGAATTGGCGCGCGGCGCCGGCGTTCTCAACCGCCTCAAACAAGGTGACAAAATCCTGATTGCCGAGGGTTGTTCGCACCATCCGCTGGAAGACGATATCGGGCGGGTGAAGATTCCGCGCTGGCTCCGGCAATTCGCCGGCTGCGAGCTCGACATCGCAACCTACGCCGGTCACGATTTTCCCCCGGATTTGAAGGACTATCGCTTGGTCATCCATTGCGGCGGCTGCGTGATGACGCGTCAGGAAATGCTCTCGCGCTTGACGGAAGCCCAAAGCGAAGCCGTGGCGATGACGAACTACGGCCTGGCGATCTCGGTGCTGCAAGGCGTGCTGCATCGCGCGCTCTCGCCATTTCCCGATGCGCTCGCGGCTTACGAACAATCCTTGTGAAGTCGTTTCGTTATTTCCGGTAGAGCTTCGCCCAAGGTGCCGAGTCCGCCGAGAAATGCCGGACGAGGAAATCGATCAGCACCGTCACGCGCAAGGCGCGCGGCCCGCCGGCCGGCGTCAGGACGTTTACGTTCAGCGGCGGCGCGGACCAGTCGCGAAGCACACGCTCGAGCTTGCCGCTTTCGAGCGCCTTCCAGACGACGAAATCCGGTTGCAGCGCCACGCCCAGCCCTGCCAGCAGCGTCGCCTCCACCGCATCGGCGCCGTTGGCGCTGAGCGGGCCCGTCACCGCAACGGATTCTTCTTCTCCGGCGGCATCGGCGAACCGCCAGACATTACCGGATGCAAGATAGGTGTAGCCGAGACAGGCATGATTCTTCAGATCGCTCGGCCGCGACGGGCGCCCGTGTTTCTCGAAATAGGCTGGTGCTCCGACTACGAACCTTTCCACCGGGCAAAGCCTTCGCACGATGAGGCTTGAATCCGGCAAGCTCGCAATGCGGATCGCGACATCGATGCCGGCGCCGATCATGTCGACCACGCGGTCGTCGAGCTGGAGGTCGATCGACACCTCCGGGTAGGCCGTGAGGAACGAAGGCAAGATCGGCGCGATCTGATCCAACCCGAACGACATCGGCGCCGCGAGCCTGACCTTGCCGCGCGGCGAGACGGAGTGGGCCTGGGCCTCGGCCTCGGCGTCTTCGCCTTCCGCCAGAATGCGCGCCGCGCGCGTCGCCAGGACTCGGCCGGTTTCGGTGAGCGACAAGCGGCGCGAGGAGCGGTGGAAGAGGCGCTCGCCAAGGCGGGCCTCCAGGCGGGAAATCGCTTTGGAAACCGTCGCATGAGAGAGCGCCAGCTCGTCGGCGGCCTTGGCGAAGGAGCCGGCCGAGGCGACCTTCGCAAAGACGCCCCAGGCTTCAAGATCGGGCAAACGGTCCATTAAGACCTCAATTTTGGAAACTATAACGTTCCATTATTTCTATTTTGTGGGAGCTAATCCAGCCCCATGTTTGCTCTCGGAACCATGCGATCTAGTCGCAGTCTAAAGGAGACAATCCCGTGATCGAAGTCAGACCCTTCAATCAGATCGGCGGAGCCGACCATGGCTGGCTCAAGGCCAAGCACCATTTCTCCTTCGCCGAGTATTACGACCCGAAACGCATGCATTGGGGCAATTTGCGCGTCTGGAACGACGACGAGATCGCGCCGCAATCGGGCTTTCCGCCCCATCCGCACGCCAACATGGAGATCATCACCTATGTCCGCGAAGGCGCCATCACCCATGAAGACTCGATGGGCAACAAGGGCCGCACCGAAGCGGGCGACGTGCAAGTGATGTCGGCCGGCACCGGCGTCAGGCATTCGGAATACAATCTGGAGAACGAGCCGACCCGGCTCTTCCAGATCTGGATCCTGCCGACGCAGCCGGGCGGCGCGCCGTCCTGGGGCGCGAAGCCGTTTCCGAAATCCGACCGTTCGGGCCGCTTCGTCGCCCTGGCCAGCGGCTTTGCGAGCGACAAGGACGCCTTGCCCATCCGTACCGAGGCGCGGGTGCTTGGCGCGACGGTCAAGGCCGGTGAGCGCTTGGCGCTCAGTATCGATCCGAACCATCACGTCTATCTGGTACCCGCGAAGGGCGTCGTCGATGTGAACGGAGTCCGTGTCAATGCCCGTGACGGCGCGGCCATCAGCAACGAAAAGAAAATCGAGATTGCCGGCCTGGAAGACGCCGAAATCGTTCTCGTCGAGACCGCGTAGACTCACAATCCGCAACCTATGGAGTTCCAGATGGCAAAGCCAAGAATCGCAATCATCATTAGTACGACGCGCGCGGCCCGCTTCGGCGACAAGCCGGCGAAATGGATTTACGATATCGCTTCGCAAAGGGACGACATGTCGGTCGAGCTTGTCGATCTTCGCGACTATCCCATGCCCTTCTTCGACGAACCGGCGTCGAGCGCCTGGGTACCCTCCAAGAACGAGGTCGCGCTGCGCTGGCAAAAGAAAGTGGCCGAATTCGACGGCTACATCTTCGTGACGGCGGAGTATAATCGCGGCATTTCCGCGGTTCTGAAGAACGCCATCGACTATGCTTACAGCGAATGGAACAACAAGACCGCCGCCTACGTCGGTTATGGGTCGGTCGGCGGCGCGCGCGCCATCGAGCAACTGCGGCTCATCAATGTCGAGCTGCAGATGGCCCCGATGCGGGCCGGCGTCCACATCCAGGGCGCCGATTTCATGGCGGTATGGCAGCAGGGCAAGAACATCGACGAGCTTACCTATTTGCAGCAAAACGCCAAGGACATGCTCGATCAACTGGTCTGGTGGACGAACGCGCTGAAAGCCGCCCGCGAAGCGGACGCCAAGAAATAGAGAAATTGCGGCGGCCGGCTCAATAATGGAGAACCACATGAAAGTCGGATTCATCGGCCTAGGAAACATGGGCGCGGCGATTGCTGGGAATATCCTGCGCGCCGGCCATCAGCTCACCGTATGGAACAGATCGCCCGCCCCCGTCGCCGATCTCGTCGGCCGCGGCGCGGCGGCGGCGAAGGCGCCCAAGGACGCACTTCAGGGCGACGCCGTGTTCTCCATGCTCGCCAACGATGCGGCCTTGCGCGAGGTCGGACTGGACGGTCCGCTGCTGGAACATGCGGCGCCTGGGCTTATCCACGTGAGTCTGGCGACTATATCCATCGAGTTGGCACACCAAATGACAGAGGCGCACGCGGCGCGCGGCGTGGGCTACGTCGCCGCGCCGGTGTTCGGCCGGCCGGACGCGGCGGCTGCCGCGAAGCTGATCGTCATTGCCGCCGGGGCGGACAAGGACATCGCGCGAGTGCGGCCGATTCTCGAAGCGATCGGGCAGCGCGTCGCCGTCGTCGGAGAGGCTCCGGAACAGGCGAACCTGTTCAAGATCGCCGGCAATTTCATGCTGGCGGCGGCCATCGAAACCATGGGCGAAGCCATTGCCTTGGTGCGCAAGGGCGGAATCGACCCAGCGCTCTTTATTGAGGTGCTGACGACCACCTTGTTCGCCGCTCCCGCCTATCAGGGTTATGGCGCGCTCATCGTGGGGCAGAAGTATGAGCCTGCGGGGTTCAAGTTGCGGCTGGGGATGAAGGATGCGGGACTGGCGCTCGCCGCGGCCACCCAGTTGCAGGTTCCCTTACCGCTCGCCAGCCTAGTCCATGACCATTTTATCGAAGCGATGGCGTCGGGCTTGGGCGACAAGGACTGGGCTGCGCTGGCAAGCGTGGCCGCAGCGAAGGCGGGGTTGCCGGGCGCGGCCGGGCGTTAGTGGTGAACGCTGGCGGCGAGTGTCCCGCGACCAACTCGCAAAATAACCATGGAAAAAGCCCGGGCATATGGTCTGCCCCGGATTCATGGCACTTTCTGCGCTCTCGCACTTGTCATTTTGCAATGCCGGGACAATATCCTAAGCCAACATTCGTTGGCCGCACGCGCGCAACACTGGGAACCTATTGAACCGCCTCGCCTTTGCGCGGAGCGATACCTTTTTTGTGGGAATGGACGATGCCGACAGGACCTATGGGGACATGGCCGGGGCGCATCAGCGCTGCCATTGGGGCAAATCTTCCGTCGGAAGTAACGCGCTACTTCACGCCTCGCATGAAAGCCATGCTGGGGATCGTCGCCGCCGTGTTGGTGCTGGTCTTCGGCTACGTTATCGGGGCCCCTATCGTTAAATACCTTTTGATGCCCAAGAGCGCCTTCATTCGATCGCAGACGGTCTCGACCGTCCAGGCGCAAAAGACACTCTGGCAGAGGCAATTGCGTTCGGTGGGAACCCTGCATGCGGTCGAGGGTGCGGATTTGGCATCGGAGATTGCCGGCCTCGTCATGCGGATCGGCTTTCGCGCCGGCGAGGACGTGCGCGCGGGCACGCTTCTGGTCCAGCTTCGCGACGATTCCGAGAGGGCTTCGGCCGAGGAGGCGCTACAGACCTACAGGCGCTATGCCGCGCTGATCAAAACCCATGCAATCAGCCAGTCGAATTACGATAGCGCATTGGCCAACATGAAAAGCACCCGGGCTGCGGTCGAAAAGAAGGCCATCCGAGCGCTGTACGACGGGCGGGTCGGAATCAGGCAGGTCGATGTCGGCCAGTACGTAAATGCCGGGCAGGTCGTTGTCACGCTGCAACAGCTTGACCCGATCTATGTCGACTTTCAGGTTCCACAGCAGCAGCTGAGTCTGCTTAAGAGCGGCGACGAGGTCATCCTGACCACCGACGCCGTCGCCGGCCGGAATTTCCATGGCGAGATCGTTGCCTTCGACCCGAAGGTGGACCCGGTGACGCGCAACGTACGGGTGCGGGCTTCCGTTGAAAATCACGAGAAGCTTCTGTTGCCGGGCATGTTCGGGACGGTCGTCACGGATGTCGGGAGGGCGCGACCTCTGATTACGCTTCCGCAGACCGCCATCGTGTTCAACCCCTACGGCGACACGGTTTTCGTCGTCACGAAAACCAAGGCGGACGACGGAAGCGATCAGCTCGTCGCGCAACAACGCTTCGTGACAACGGGAGAAACGCGTGGCGACCAGATCGCGATCCTGAGCGGTCTGTCCACCAAGGACATCGTGGTCAGCACCGGCCAGCTCAAGCTGAAGAACGGGACGCTCGTGACCGTCAACAACAGCGTGCCGTTACCCAACAATCCTGCGCCCACTCCGGTCCAGCAATAGGCCGGCGGCGATGAACTTCACTGACATCTTTATCCGGCGGCCGGTTCTTTCGATTGTGATCAGCCTCGCGATCCTGGTGATCGGGGTCCGCGCTCTCATGGAACTGCCGGTGCGGCAGTATCCTGTCACGCAGAATGCCGTCGTCACGATCACGACCGCGTATTTCGGCGCCAGCCCTGAAACGGTGGCCGGGTTCATCACGACGCCTCTCGAGAACGCCGTGGCCCAGGCGGACGGCATCGACTACATGACGTCGTCAAGCACCCAGGGCATCTCCACGATTACCGTGAGCCTCCGCCTGAACTACGACGCCAGCAAGGCGCTTTCGCAAATCATCACGCAGGTCAATTCCGTCAAGAACCAGATGCCGCCGCAGTCGCAGCAGTCGGTCATCAGCATCTCGGTGGGCACGTCGATCAACGCGATGTATCTCACCTTCAACAGCTCGATCCTGCCGACCAACAAGATCACCGACTACCTGGTCCGCGTGGTGCAACCGCAACTGCAGGCGGTCGAAGGCGTGCAGCAGGCGCAGATTCTCGGCGGCAAGCTCTTTGCAATTCGTGTCTGGCTGGATCCGCAAAAACTGGCGGCATACGGACTGACGGCCGCTGACGTCTATTCGGTGCTCGGCACGAACAATTATCTGTCCGCGGTGGGCACCACGCGCGGACAGATGGTTCAGGTGAATTTGACGGCCTCGACCGACCTCAAATCCTTGGACGAGTTCCGCGACCTGGTCATCAAGTCGCAGAACGGCGCTTATGTGCGGCTGTCCGATGTGGGTAACGTCACGCTCGGTTCGTCGGACTACGACTCGCAAGCCAATTTCGACGGCAATCCGGGCGTGGTGATCGCCATCAGCGTCACCCCGACGGCCAACGTCCTCGACGTCATCAAGGGCGTGCGCGCGGTTCTGCCGGGCATCGACGCGCAGCTTCCTCAGGGCCTCACCTCCTTTGTCGCCTACGATTCGACGAAGTTCATCTCGAGCGCCATCAACGAGGTCGAATGGACGCTTGGCGAGGCGGTCGTCATCGTTATTTTTGTGATCTTCATATTCCTCGGGTCGCCGCGCGCGGTGATCATTCCAATCGTGACGATTCCGCTCTCGCTGATCGGGGCCGGCATATTCATGCTGGTGTTCGGCTTCACGCTGAACCTGCTCACACTGCTGGCTTTCGTGCTGGCGATCGGCCTCGTCGTCGATGACGCGATCATCGTGGTTGAAAACGTCAGCCGGCATCTTGAGGAGGGCCGGACGCCCATGGACGCCGCCATCCTCGGCGCGCGCGAGCTCGGCGGACCGATCGTCGCGATGGCGCTCGTTCTCGTGGCCGTCTATGTGCCCATCGGATTCATCGGCGGGCTCACCGGCGCGCTGTTCGTCGAGTTTGCCTTTACGCTGGTCGGAACGGTCGTCATTTCCGCGATTGTGGCGCTGACGCTTTCTCCCATGATGTCGAGCCGGTTTCTGCATTCGCACGAACAGACGCGCTCGGACCTTGAACGGCGCGTCGTAACGTTCATCGATCAGAAATTCGATGCGTTGCACCTCGGTTACCAGCGGACGCTGCACGGCGCGCTCAACGAGCTGCCTGTCATTGTCGTCTTCGCGGCGATCGTCTTCGGTGCGATCTATTTCCTGTTCTCCCTGTCAAAATCCGAACTCGCACCGTCGGAGGACCAGGGGATTGTCATCGCGCTTGTCACGCCCCCACCCACGGCCACGCTGCAACAATCGCTGATCTGGCAGCGTGAGGCTTTCAAGATTGCGAAGTCGTATCCTGAAACGGATCACACCTTCCAGATCGCGGCGCCCGGCTTCAACCTTTTGGGCATCGTGCTCAAACCATGGGACCAGCGCAGCCGCTCGGCGGATGACCTCCAGCCGCTGATGCAAAAGCAGTTGAGCACGATTGCCGGCGTACGCGCTGCCGCGTTCCAGGTTCCGCCGCTGCCGGGCCCTAGAGGACTCGGCGTGCAGTTCGTGATCCAGACCACCCAGTCGTTCCAGCAGCTCAACACCGTAGCGCAAAACGTCATGGATGCCGCACTGAAATCGGGCAACTTCTTCTACCTTGATTCCGATCTCAAATACGACGCACCGCAGACGCAGATCGTGATCGACCGCGACAAGGTGGCGGGCATGGGCCTCACCATGAGCGACATCGGCAATTCGCTGACGGCCATGCTGGGCGGCGGATACGTGAACTATTTCAGCCTGTCCGGCCGCGCCTATCAGGTGATCCCGCAAGTCCAGCAGATGGACCGCCTGAACGCCGACCAGATCAAGAACTATTACATCCGCACGGCGTCCGGTTCGAGCATTCCGCTGTCCACCGTGGCCCACCTCGAGAACACGGTCACTCCCGAATCGCTCAACCACTTCCAGCAGCTCAATTCCGCGACGATCACGGCGATCCAGCGGCCGGGACTCACAAGCGGCGACGCCCTCGCGGCGCTCCAGAAGATCGCCGACAGCACGTTGCCGCAGGGCTATCGCATCGATTACGCCGGGCCGACGCGTCAACTTGTGCAGGAATCGAGCGCCTTGCTTGTCACGTTCTTCTTTGCATTGATCATCATCTTTCTCACCCTGGCGGCGCTTTTCGAGAGCTTCCGCGATCCTTTCACGATCCTGATCAGCGTGCCGATGTCGATCTGCGGCGCCCTGATCTTCATCGCCATGGGCGTCGGCGGTGCGAGCCTCAACATCTATACCGAGGTCGGACTGGTGAGCTTGATCGGCCTGATCAGCAAGCACGGCATCCTCATCGTTCGCTTTGCGAATGACCTCCAACTGGCGGGCCGCAGCAAGCGCGAGGCGGTCGAGGAAGCGGCGGCCATTCGTTTGCGGCCGATTCTGATGACCACGGCCGCCATGGTACTGGGCGTTATGCCGCTCATCCTTGCTTCGGGCGCGGGCGCCGCCGCGCGCTTCAATCTCGGTATCGTCATTGCCAGCGGTATCGCAATCGGGACGTGTTTCACCTTGTTCGTCGTGCCGGCGATCTACCTACTTATCGCCCGCACGCACTCTCAGACGGTCTCCTAGAGCGCGCGGGCATATTTGTCACGGCCGCGACACTGCCGATTTTGTCCATTTCCGGCGTATAGAGCTGGCAACCACCAGCGACGGCGCGCATCGCCTTGCCGACGACGGCGAACATCGTATGATGCCATGTCGGGTTCCATGGAACTATGATCGGTAACCTCGTGGAAACGAAGTGCACAACTGTTGGTTTGAATCTGCCCCGCGCCAAAGCGTCTTTCACAATTCTTCACCAAACGAGCAATGCAACCTTCGAGTTTTCCTTGGGGGAGGAACTTTTTAATAAAGATCAATTAATATGCCTGCTTATGCGTTGATTCTTTGAAAGGAAAAGACGCGCCACACAGCCCGCGACACAGCCGTTGCTTCAAGACAAAAAGAGAATCCACGGACCGACATCATGGTAACGCTTCCTCTGCCGCAATTGCCGAGTGAAATTTTAGGTTTGCAGTCGTTGGCGCTCGATCTGCGCTGGACCTGGAGTCATGAAGGCGACGCTTTGTGGACCTGTGTCGACGAGCAGCTCTGGGAGCGCACGCATAATCCTTGGACCGTTCTGCAGAGCGCTCCGGCGGAACGCCTCAAATTGTTGGCTGCCGATCAGAAATTCCAGGAAAAGCTGGCGGCTTTTGCCACTGAACGGGAACGTTATCTGCAAACGCCTGGCTGGTTCCGCGGTACCGAGAACGCTTCGCAACTGAACGGGGTCGCCTATCTCAGCATGGAATTCGGTTTGGGTGCGGCCTTGCCGCTTTATGCCGGCGGATTGGGCGTCCTGGCCGGAGATTTTCTCAAGACGGCCAGCGACCTCGATGTTCCCATCATCGGGATCGGGCTTCTCTATCAGGAAGGCTATTTCCGGCAGCTCGTCGACGCGAGCGGCATGCAGCAGGAGTTCTATCCCTACAACGAACCGGCGGCGATGCCCGTCGAACCGGTCATCCTCCCGGAAGATGGCTGGCTGCGCATTGGGCTCGAATTGCCCGGCCGCACTGTGCAATTGCGTGTCTGGCAAGCCACGGTCGGCCGCGTGAAGCTGTATTTGCTGGACAGCAATGATGCGCTCAACAGCCCGCGGGATTGCGGCATCACGGCAAAGCTTTACGGCGGCGGATCGGATATGCGCCTGATGCAGGAGATCGTTCTCGGCGTCGGCGGCTGGCGCGTGGTGGAAGCCCTCCATCCGGAGATCGAAATCTGCCATGTCAATGAAGGCCATGCCGCATTTGCGATCATCGAACGCGCGCGCCATCTGGCTCTGAAGGCCAATCTCGATTTCTGGGAAGCCTTGTGGGCCACCAGGGCGGGGAATGTCTTCACCACCCACACGCCCGTGGCCGCCGGTTTCGACCGGTTCCCTGCCGATCTCCTGCGCAAGTATCTGCCATATGTGGAAGGCGCCCTCGCCGGGCGCGGGGTCAAGCTGGATGACGTTTTGGCCCTTGGCCGTTCCAATCCGCATGATCCCGACGAACCGTTCAATATGGCGTTTCTGGCGCAGCGCGGTTCGGCCATGAGCATCGCCGTCAGCCGCCTTCACGGCGAAGTCAGCCGGCGAATCTTCCAACCGCTCTTTGCCCGCTGGCCATCTTGCGAAGTGCCGGTGACGCACGTCACCAACGGCGTGCACATCCCGACTTGGGACTCGGCCGGCGCTGACCGGATCTGGACCAAGTCATACGGCAAGGAAAGATGGCGTTCGGGAGCTGTTGAACGCGGCGAGCGGATCGGCGGCGTTTCGGACGAGGAACTGTGGGCCATGCGCGGCGAAGGCCGCCAGCGCGTCGTGCATAATGCGCGCGTCCATTTGGCCAGGCAGTTGAGGGAGCGTGGCGCCGATCAGGATGCCGTCCAGCAGGCCGATCACGTGCTCGACCCCAACGTCCTCACGCTAGGCTTCGCGCGCCGGTTCACAGAATACAAGCGGCCCAATCTCCTGCTGAAGGATCGTAACCGCCTCGACGATCTGCTCCACAACAATATGCAACCGCTCCAGATTGTCGTCGCCGGCAAGGCGCATCCGGCCGATACGGTGGGTAAGGAAATGATCCAGGAATGGATCAATCTGGCGCGCCAGCCGCGTTACCGGCGTCACGTCGTGTTCCTGGAAGATTACGACATCTCCCTCGCGCAGGAGCTGGTGCAAGGGGTGGACGTTTGGATCAACACGCCGCGCCGGCCCTGGGAGGCCTGCGGCACCAGCGGCATGAAAGTGCTGGTCAATGGCGGCCTCAATTGTTCGACCCTCGATGGCTGGTGGGACGAGGCGTATGATCCGTCGGTCGGCTGGTCGATCGGCGACGGCAGCGGCGGCGCGGCGGAAGAGGTCGACGCCCGCGACGCGGCAAGCCTTTATGACATTCTCGAAAACAAGATCATTCCCGAATTCTACGATCGCGACGCGGACGGTCTGCCGCGCGCTTGGCTGAGCCGGATTCGCGACAGCATGGGCAAGCTGACGCCGAATTTCGGCGGCGCGCGCATGATGCGCGACTATGTCGGTCAGGCCTATCTGCCGCTTGCCAAGGCGGTGCGCGCCCGCATGAAGGACAATTGTGCCCTGGCCAAGTCAATGAACCAATGGTCCAGGACTTTGCACAGCCGCTGGCCGAGCCTGCATATCGGAAGTCCGATGGTCAGCCAGACCGATTCGACATGGCATCTGGTGGTGCCGGTATATATGGGCGAGGTTTCGCCGTCCTGCGTGCGTATCGAGCTGTTTGCCGATGCAACGGCGGAATTTGCGCCTGAGGTGATCATGCTCCATCAGGAGCATGCCATTCCCGGCTCGACCAACGGCTACATCTATGCCGGTGCGGTCACTTCGTCTCGCCCGCTAGAGGACTTTACGGTGCGCGTCGTGCCGTATCATCCGGATGCGCTCCTGCCGGCCGAGCTGCCGCTTATCGCCTGGCAGCACTAACCGGAGCGGGGGCGATTTCCGAGCCGATTTTGGCGGATACGCTTCGGTTCGGCGGCGACGAGATCGGTAGGAGAGGCAAAACGAAGGTCGTCGATTCGCCTTCGAGAGAGGCGGCACGCCAATCCGCCTCGAATTCTGCCTCTAGCTCCGCTTTTGCCCGCAGCCAATGTTCCTCCGATTTGCCTTCCGGGCGACCGTCGCGTTCCCAAATCAGATAGCTGCGTATGCGGATTTCATCTTCAGAAGGACTGGTCTGATTTTCGTGGGGCATGGCATTCTCCCGCCGATCGTCTGCACCAACGGTCATATTTCATTTACGTCTGGAGAATGACTCCTAAATTCACGCTTAGAAAACGACTCGTTAACGCAGTCACGACCGGCGCAATGATGATAGCGCTTCACCTCGCGATTTGTCTCGCTGTTTCTTGCGATACTTTCTCAACCGGCGCGTCTTCTTCTTCCGTAACCGGCATACAAGGCACTCCGCTCACCTCGTGATACAGAGTGGCATATTTGGCCGCGCTGGCATCCCAGCTGAAATCCTGCGCCATGGCGTGCAGCTGCAGCCGCCGCCATGTCAGTGGTTCGCGATAGAACGCCAAGGCCCGGCCGATCGCCGATACTAGACCCGGCATGCCTGCATCCTCGAAAACGAATCCGGTTGCGGTCCGGTCGCCGATCGTATCCGCGGTTGCGTCCACCACCGTGTCGGCCAGTCCGCCGGTTCGCCGGACGACGGGCAAGGTTCCATACCGCAAAGCGTAAAGTTGGGTCAGACCGCAGGGCTCGAACCGCGCGGGCGCCAAAAGGAGGTCGCATCCGGCCTGAAGCCTGTGGGCCAGGGGTTCGTCATATCCGATGTTGACGGCTACGCTGTCGCTGTACTGGGCCTGAACCTCTGAAAACGCCGCCTCCAATGCCGGATCGCCTTCACCCACGAGCGCGAGCTGTGCCTTTTGCTCGGCAATCCAGGGGAGGGCGGCCAGGATTACGTCAGCCATCTTTTGCTGTGTCAGTCGGCTGACAAACCCGATGAGCGGCGTGTCCGGGTTCACCGGTAGACCGAGTTCGTGCTGTAGCGCGGTCTTGCAGACTCTCTTGCCCGAAATGTCGATTGCCCGATAGGTCTGAGGCAGGTGGGGATCCGCGGCAGGGTCCCATAAGGCGTCGTCTATGCCGTTGAGGATACCCGAAAATCTGCCCGCTCGTGCGCGCAGGACGCCGTCCATGCCGCAGCCGAAGTCCGGGGTGAGAATCTCCCTGGCATAGGTCGGACTGACGGTGGTCACCCGGTCGCCAAAGTTCAGGCCGGCCTTCAGGAACGAGACCTGCCCATAAAATTCGATGTCGCCGGTGGTGAAATAGTCCTCGGGGATCCCTATGGACAGCAGGGCATCGGGCGGGAAATTGCCTTGGAAGGCCATATTGTGCGTCGTGAACACGGAACTCGGCCTGGGCGCTGTTTCCTGGGCCAGGAGCAGGGGCAACAGGCCCGCGTGCCAGTCATTGGCGTGCACGATGTCCGGCTTCCAGGCTATCCTCGTTTGCCCCATTGCCAGTTTTGCGGCTACATGGGCGAGAAAGGCGAACCGTAGGGCGTTATCGGGCCAATCTCGGCCCTCTTCGTCCTGGTAGAGGCCGCCGTTGCGCCGGAAAAGTGCAGGAGAGTCAATCAACCAGACGGGCAGATCCGTGTCCGGAAACATGCCCGAAACGAGCGTGGCATCCGCAATCCCGAGCATGGGGTCGAGTTTGGCGACGATGCGCGGCTTTTCGATACGGGTGTAGGCGCGCGGGTAGCCGGGCAGCAGCAGCCGGACATCGATGCCTCGACGCGCGAGTGCGATGGGCAGAGCCCTGGATACGTCAGCGAGCCCTCCGGTCTTGGCGAGGGGATAGGCTTCTGCCGTTACGAATAGCACCCGCATCGGAACACCTTGCGCGACCCTACGCGGTGATTAAACCAAGCATCGCTTCATGGCTGGAAACTGATGACCGTCATATCTTCACGAAGCATAACATCTTATTTAGGTAAAACTATTGTTACTGGTAACCGTACAAGCGTACCTAAGTTCATCGAAGTCGATATATTTTTTTTGAGGGTCTTACCCGTATGGGAGTCGCCGTGTCCTCTCTCTCGCCAGAAGCAAAAACGCCCATGAGACGGCTGGATCAGAAGCACGCGGCCGCCGCGCGCGAACGTCATATGCATCGAATTTCCGCGATACTTGCCGGAGATGACCACAATCCGTTTTCGTTTCTCGGCATGCACAAGGACGCCGACTCGGGCGAGCTTGTGGTGCGCACCTTCCTCCCCGACGCTTCGCGCGTCGTCGTGCTCCATCGCGAGACCGGGCAGGAACTCACGGAGCTCATGCGTACACATGTCGCAGGGTTTTTTGCCGGCGTCGTTACTAGCGGTAGTGATAGACCCCCCTACAGGTTGCACGTGTCGTACAACGCAACCGAAATAGAGATTGACGACCCTTATTCGTTCGGTCCGGTTCTCGGCGAGTTGGACCTCTATCTCCACGCCGAAGGAAGCTATCTGCGCGCTTACGAGAAGATGGGTGCGCATCCGATCGTCATGGATGGCGTGTCGGGCACGAGTTTCGTCGTGTGGGCTCCGAACGCGCGACGGGTTAGCGTGGTGGGCGATTTCAACGCCTGGGACGGACGCCGCCACCCCATGCGGCTGCATCCCGGCGCCGGCATCTGGGAGATATTCCTTCCCGGTGTCGCCCCCGGCGCACGTTACAAATACGAAATCAAGGCCCGCAACGGCGCCTTGCTTCTCAAGGCTGACCCCTTCGCCTTCGAAGCCGAACATCCGCCCCTGACGGCGTCGGTGGTTTCTTCCGAAACTTCCCCCCGGGGGGAGGAAGCCTGCCCCCGCGCCGACCGCCACGCTCCGATTTCGATCTATGAGGTTCATCTCGGCTCTTGGCAGCGCGTGCCCGAAGATGGGCATCGCCCGTTGAACTATCGCGAGCTTGCCGACCGGCTCGTTCCCTATGTTAAGGACATGGGCTTCACTCATCTGGAGCTGATGCCGGTCAACGAACATCCCTTCACCGGCTCCTGGGGATATCAGCCGACGGCTCTGTTCGCGCCCACCAGTCGCTACGGGGCGCCGAACGAGTTCCGCGAATTCGTGAAGCGCTGCCACGCGGAAGGCGTGGGCCTGATCCTGGATTGGGCCGCAGGCCATTTTCCGGACGACGCTCACGGGTTGGCCCAGTTCGACGGAACCCACCTTTACGAGCATGCGGATCGCAAAGAGGGCTACCACCCCGATTGGAAAAGCTACATCTACAATTTCGGCCGCAACGAAGTGCGCAGCTTTCTGTTGTCCAACGCGCTGTTTTGGCTGTCGCGATATGGCGTTGACGCGTTGCGAGTCGATGCGGTCGCCTCGATGCTCTATCGCAACTACAGCCGCGAGGAAGGCGAGTGGATTCCCAACATCCATGGCGGCGTCGAGAATCTGGAGGCCATCGACTTCCTGCGCCGCCTCAACGAACTCGTCTACGCAAACTGTCCGAAGGCGGTCACTGTTGCGGAAGAATCGACGGCGTGGCCGATGGTCTCGCGGCCGACGTATCTGGGCGGGCTTGGCTTCGGCTACAAATGGAACATGGGCTGGATGCACGACACGTTGAGCTACATGTCGAAAGAGCCGATCCACCGCAAGTTCCATCACAACAACCTGACCTTCGGCTTGTTGTACGCCTTCACCGAGAACTTCATTCTGCCCTTGTCCCATGACGAGGTGGTTCACGGCAAAGGTTCCCTGCTCGACAAGATGCCGGGGGATCGCTGGCAGAAATTCGCCAATCTGCGCGCCTATTACGCCTTCATGTACACCCAGCCCGGCAAGAAGCTATTGTTCATGGGCGGGGAGTTCGCGCAAGAGCGCGAATGGAATCACGACGTCAGTTTGGATTGGCATCTGACCAACGATGACATGCATGCGGGCGTGCAAAAACTGGTCCGCGATCTGAACTGGCTTTACCGCGGCAGGCCTGCGCTTCACGAGCGCGATTGTGAGAGCGAAGGTTTTTCCTGGATCGACTGCAACGACGCCGACTCTAGCGTGATCTCCTACATTCGCAAGGCGGCCGACCCGAACGATTTTGTTGTCGTCGTCTGCAATTTCACGCCCGTCGTGCGCCGCTTCTATCGGATCGGCGTGCCGCGCGCCGGCAAATACCGCGAAATCATGAACACGGATTCGAAATTCTACGGCGGCAGCAACGTAGGCAATTCGGGCGACGTGCTGACGCAAGACCGGCCTTCTCACGGGATGGCCGCCTCATTATTGCTGACGCTACCCCCGCTTGGCGTCCTGGTATTGGCACCCGAGGGAATGTAGCCGTGGGCGCGGAATTTCGGCTCAAAGAGGGGCGGCCCTATCCGCTGGGCGCTACATACAACGGGCACGGCGTCAATTTTGCGTTGTTTTCGGCGCATGCGAGAAAGGTCGAGCTCTGTCTTTTCGAGGGAAACGGACTGCGTGAAAGCGCGCGCCTGGCGTTGCCCGAATGCACCGACGATGTCTGGCACGGTTATCTGCCGGGCGCGCGGCCGGGCCTGCTCTACGGCTATCGCGTCCATGGGCCGTACGATCCCTTGAACGGCCATCGCTTCAATCCGAATAAGCTTCTGATTGATCCTTATGCACGCGCACTCAGCGGGCCGCTGGAATGGAACAAGATTCATTGCGGCTACATCGTCGGCGATCCGCGCGGCGATCTCTCCTTCGACACGCGCGACAACGCCGCGCTGATGTCGAAGTGCCGGGTCGTTGCACCGGTCCCTGACTGGGATGACGACAAGATCCTGCATACGCCGCGGTCTCACAGCGTGATCTACGAATTGCACGTGCGCGGCTACACCATGCTCCATCCGGCCGTCGGCGAAGCCATACGCGGGACCATGGCGGGGCTCAGGCATCCTGAAATCATCCGCCATCTGCGCGAGCTTGGCATCACGGCAGTCGAACTCCTGCCGGTTCATCCCTTCTCCACGACGCAGGCATTGGCGAAAAACGGATTGCGCGAGTTCTGGGGCTACAACTCGGTCAACTTTTTCGCGCTCGAGCCGCGTTATCTGGCCAAAGGCGAGGTCGACGATTTCCGCCGCACCGTTCACGCGTTCCACGAAGCGGGGATCGAAGTCATTCTGGATATCGTCTTCAATCACAGCGGCGAAGGCGGCGAACTGGGTCCGACGTTTTCGTTCCGCGGGGTCGACAACGCCTCTTACTACTGCCTTGCCGACGACAAGCGGCACTACCGCGACACCACCGGCTGCGGCAATACTTTGAACATCGGCCATCCGCGCGTTCAGCAGATGGTAATGGATTCCCTGCGCTACTGGGCCAAGGACATGCATGTCGACGGCTTCCGCTTCGACCTGGCCGTCAGTCTGGCGCGGCCGGATCGTGATTTCTCGCCGACGGCGCCGCTGTTCGCCTGCATCCTGCAGGAACCGACGCTTGCCAGGACGAAACTCATCGCGGAACCGTGGGATTTGGAACCTGGAGGATACCGGCTCGGAGGTTTTCCATCGCGCTGGAGCGAATGGAACGACAAGTTTCGCAACGACGTGCGCAAGTTCTGGCGCGGCGACAAAGGCCATGTCGGTAATCTGGCCTTCCGGCTTTCCGGTTCGAGCGATGTGTTCGGACCGGGCAAGCGCAGGCCCACCGCCAATGTGAATTTGGTGACCGCGCATGACGGCTTCACGCTTGCCGATCTGGTGAGCTACGACGTCAAGCACAACGAGGCCAACAAGGAAGATGACCTCGACGGCTCGGAAGATAATTTCAGCTGGAACTGCGGCGCGGAAGGCCCAACCGATGACCCCGAGATCAACCAGCTTCGCGAACGGCAGAAGCGGAACCTCCTCGCCACGCTCTTGCTGTCTCTCGGCATGCCGATGATCGTCGCCGGCGACGAGTTCGGCCGCACGCAGCGGGGAAACAACAACGCCTATTGCCAGGACAATGAGATCGGCTGGGTGGACTGGACGAAATTGGAGCGCAATCGGGATTTCTTCGCCTTCGTTCAACGTCTGATAAGGCTTCGCGCGGATCATCCGGTCTTTCGCCGGTCGTCGCTGTTTTTGGGCGATCCCACCGAGGAAAGCGACGTCAAGGACATCGTCTGGCTGTCACCCGACGGGCGGGAGATGACGCAAGCGGATTGGAACGCGCCGCAAAACCGCTGCCTGGGCGTCCGCTATGCCGCGACGTCCGAAATGGACACCGAAACCTATACACAACGCCTCGATCCTCACGCCTTTCTTTTGTTGATGAATGCTGGGCCGCAAAGCGTGGAGTTCGTGCTTCCCGACACCGGGGCTGACCGGACGTGGAGCCGCCTAATCGACACGGCTTGCGACGATGACGCGCCAAAAGCGCAATTCGATCCGCAGAGCGAATTCCATCTCGCGGCGCACGCGCTCGCCCTGTTCGTCAGCAGAATCTGAGGACTACGTCTGCCATGGATGCATACGAAGCCTTGAAACGGTTGGCGGAAGCGGCGGGCATCGAGGCGCGGTACTGGGACATTCACGGCCAATTGCACGAAACGACGCCCGAAACGATGCAAGCTATGCTTCGCGCGCTGGGCATCCCGGCGGACACGGAAGCGGATGTCGAAGCGGGTCTGGCCTCCTTTGCCGAGGAGCCGTGGCGCAACGCGTTGCCGTCCGTCATCGTTGCGCGGGAAAACAGCGAAATCGAGGTGCCGTTCCGCCTGCCGGCGGATGACGGCGCAAAAACGATCCGATGGACCGTTCGTCTCGAGACCGGCGGGATGCGGACGGGCGTATGCGATCTAAGCACTTTGCCGGTCGAAGGCATGGGGCGCCGTGGGACAATTTCCGTCGCGCTGCGCCGGCTCAAGCTGGCGCCGCTCCCCCTCGGCTACCATGATCTTCATCTTGCAGCGGCGGACGAAGCGACCGCGCGGTTGATCGTGGCGCCTTGGCGCTGCTATCTGCAGCCCAAATTCTCCAGCCGGAGGTGCTGGGGCCTGGCGACTCAGCTTTATGCTCTAAAGTCGCCGGATGATTGGGGCATCGGTGATTTCGGCCAGTTGCAGGCGTTGATCGATCGGTTGGCCGCCGGCGACGCGGATGCGGTGGGCCTTAATCCACTGCATGCGCTTTTTCTGGATGCGCCGGAGAACGTAAGCCCCTATTCGCCGAACAGCCGCCTGTTCCGCAATTCGCTTTATCTGGATGTGACGGCCATACCCGACTTTGCCGAATCCGACGCGGCGCGCGCTCTTGTCGAGGCGCCGGATGTGGCGCGTGTTCTTCGGCGCGCGCACGACGCCGAATTCGTCGATTACGAAGCCGTTGCCGCCGTCAAGCTGGCCGTTCTGGATTGCCTCTATAGCAGCTTCGATGCGAACCACGTCTCGCGCATGGACGAAAGCGGCGTGGCGTTTCGTGCGTTCGTGGAACGCTCCGGCCGGAACCTCGATCGCTTCGCGACGTTTCAGATGTTGAGCGAGCATTTCGGGACGCACGATTGGATGCGATGGCCCGCAGCCTGCCGCGATCCGGAAGCCGGTCTTGTCTCGGAACTGCGGGGCCGCCACGCCGATCGCGTCATGTTCTTCAAATACCTGCAATGGCAGTGCGAAGAACAATTGTTCGCGGCAGCCGAACTGGCGCGTCAGCGCGGCATGGCCGTCGGGCTCTATAACGATTTGGCCGTCAGCGTGGATGCCGCCAGCGCCGACCATTGGGCTCGTCAAGACCTGTTCATCGGCGGCGCCCGCATCGGCGCACCGCCCGATCCGTTCAACGAAGCGGGGCAGGAGTGGGGCGTTGTTCCGCCCAATCCTTTCCGCCTGCGGGCCGCCGGCTATGAGCCCTTCATCACTTTGCTGCGCGCCAATATGCGTCATACTGGCGCACTGCGAATCGATCATGTGATGGGCTGGCAACGCCTGTTCTTGATTCCCAATGGCGCCAAGCCGGCGACAGGCGCCTATGTCGGCTATCCCCTCGACGACCTTCTGGCCATTACGGCATTGGAGAGCCAACGCCACCGCTGTGCGGTCATTGGAGAGGATTTGGGCACTGTCCCCGCCGGATTTCGCGAGCGTATGGCGGCGGCCAATGTCCTTTCCTGTCGCATCTTCGCCTTCGAGCGCGAGCATGACCGCTTTCGGCGGCCGGATGAGTACCCCCGGCTCGCATCGGTGTCCGCGGCGACGCACGATCTTGCAACCTTGCGCGGTTTTTGGGGCGGCGGCGACATCGCAGCAAAGGCGAACCTCGGATTGTTCAAATCCCCCGATGAGGAGGCACAAGCCCGCTCCGGCCGTTCAGCCGATAAACGCATGCTGCTGCAGTCCCTCGCTGACGAGGCGCTGCTGCCGGATGGTGTCTCGCCGTCGGATGCGGATCGCCTCGACTGGACGCCGGAACTCGCCTTGGCGGTGCACGCCTACCTCGCTCGTTCGCCAAGCCTGCTGTTCCTGGCCCAGTTGGACGATCTAGCCGGCGAGGCGCATCAGGCCAATCTTCCCGGCAGCACGACTCAATATCCGAACTGGCGGCGGCGCCAGGCGCGAATGATTGATGATCTATTTACCGAGCCGGCGACGCAAAAAGAGATGACGACGATCGCGGTCGAACGCGCAAAATGACGCACCCCACATACTACTTTTAACATCGCGCGCTTTTGACGTCGCTCAAAGATGCGCATACCCGGCCGCGGCATTGCTTGTCGCCGGTTTTCTCCGTAGTCTATCGATCATCAGATGGCGCGACGATCATCGTCCCATTAAGGGAAGCCAAGCACTTGGAAGCGGCCGGAAAAATGGAACCAGATCGCGCCAAAGCAAGCCAGGTTGCCACGATAGACAAGGCAGGGCTGCAGGCTCTTCTCGACGTTCTCGCGAAGCGCGGCTATTGCGTCGTGGGACCGACGTTGCGCGATCAGGCGATTGTGTATGACGATATCAAGACGGTGCAGGATTTACCCGCCGGCTGGACGGACGAGCAGGATGGCGGGCGTTATAGCTTGGTCCGCCGCTCCGACGACGCTCTATTCGGTTATGCGGTAGGCCCGCATTCTTGGAAACAATTCCTCTATCCGTCGATCCAGCAATTGTGGCGCGCAACACGCGAAGCAGGCGCCGTGAAAATTGTGCCGGACGCCGCTCCGGTCGAGCGTTTCGCCTTTTTCGGCGTGCGCGCCTGCGAATTGCACGCCATCGCGATCCAAGACAAAGTCTTCATGAACGGCGCCATGTCCGATACGCATTATCGGGCGCGCCGCGAGAGCGCCTTCCTCGTCGCTGTCAATTGCGGCACCGCCGGCGGCACGTGTTTCTGCGTGTCGATGAACACGGGGCCGAAGGCGGACGGCGGTTTCGACTTGGCCTTGACCGAACTCGTCGAAGGCGGAAAGCATCTTTTCGTCGTCGAAGCGGGGTCGGACAAAGGCCGGGACGTTCTGGCGGCGTTGCCGCAGCACGCCGCCAAGAAGGAAGAAGTGGCGGCGGCCGAGGCCGTTGTCGCCAAGACGGCGGCGTCGATGGGCCGGACCATGCGCGCGGACGACCTGCATGATCTGCTCCTCGGCAATCTCGATCATCCGCGCTGGGACGACGTCGCCGAGCGCTGCATGACCTGCGGCAACTGCACGATGGTGTGCCCGACCTGTTTCTGCATGACTGTGGAAGACGCCAGCGATCTTGTAGGCGTGGAAAGTTCGCGCTCGCGGCGCTGGGATTCCTGCTTCACCATGGATCATTCCTATGTTCATGGCGGAAGCGTGCGCGCGAGTGCGAAATCGCGCTACCGGCAATGGCTGACCCACAAGCTTGCGACTTGGATCGATCAATTCGGTTCGTCGGGCTGCGTCGGCTGCGGGCGCTGCATCACCTGGTGCCCCGTCGGCATAGATATCACCGAAGAAGTGGCCGCACTTCGCAAAAGCGGGCCACATTAGGAGACTGCCATGGAAGGTCTAGAACGCATCGTGCGGGAGCACCCGTTCTTCTCGGGCATGAAGGAGGAGTTCCTCGAACTCATTTCCGGATGCGCCAAGAATGTGCGCTTTGAGGCCGGTCAATACGTTTTCCACGAGGGCCAGCCCGCCGATCAGTTCTATCTGCTGCGCAGCGGCCGCGTGGCGATTCAGATCAGCGCGCCCGAGCGCACCCTGACGGTCCAAACGGTCGGCGAAGACGAGATCGTCGGCGCCTCCTGGCTGGTGCCTCCTTATCGCTGGGGGTTCGACGCCAAGGCGCTCGAACTGTCGCGCGCCATCGCCATGGATGCGGCGTGCCTGCGCGGCAAATGCGAAGGCGATCACGATCTCGGCTACGAGATGATGAAACGCTTCATGCCTGTTCTGATCCAACGCTTGCATGCAACAAGGCTGCAGATTCTCGATGTCTATGGCGTTCACAGCTGAAAAAACAGCGACGGCCGAGGACCCGATGGTGCCTCGGATTGCGCGCGTGCGCCGGCGTCAGCGCGATCTCAAGGACGTCTGGACGCTGACTCTTGAGATGGAGGACGGCGGCGATCTCGATTTCGCGGCCGGCCAGTTCAACATGCTGACGGTGTTCGGGGTGGGCGAGGTGCCCATCAGCATCAGCGGCGATCCTGAGAAACCGGGCGGCGGTCTCGTTCACACCATTCGCGACGTCGGCTCCGTGTCGGGCGCTCTTGCGCGGCTCGGGCCCGGCGATGCGGTCGGCGTGCGCGGACCGTTCGGCGTCGGCTGGCCGGTCGAGGAAGCGAGAGGATCCGACATCGTCGTCCTGGCCGGCGGTCTCGGGCTGGCACCTCTGCGGCCGGTGATCTATTCGCTGCTCGCCAACCGGCGTCACTACGGCAAGATCGCCTTGCTCTACGGCGCGCGCGGTCCCACCGAAATTCTTTTCCGCTCGGAACTCGAGAAGTGGCGCTGCCTTCTCGACATCGAGCTCTTGGTGACGGTCGATCATGCGGAGTCCGACTGGCATGGCTCCGTCGGCGTCGTCACCACGCTCGTGCCGCGCGCCGATTTCGATCCGCAGAACACGATCGCGCTGGTTTGCGGGCCGGAAATCATGATGCGGTACGGCGTTTCCGCTCTTCGCGCCGCGGGCGTGAGCGATCAATCGATGTACCTGTCGATGGAACGCAGCATGAAATGCGCCATCGGGCTGTGTGGTCATTGCCAGCTTGGCTCGGTCTTCGTCTGCCGCGACGGTCCGGTCTTCCGCAATGATAGATTGGGCCCGCTGATGGCCGTGAAGGAACTCTGAGGGCGCGATGTCTGGAAAGAAGCCAAGATTGGCGGTTTGGAAGTTCGCCTCCTGCGACGGTTGTCAGCTCAGTCTGCTGGATTGCGAGGACGAGTTGCTTGCGGTGGCCGGCGCCATCGATATCGCCTATTTCCCCGAAGCCACGCGGGGCGAGATCAGCGGCCGTTACGACGTCTCCCTGGTCGAGGGTTCGGTCACCACCGCCCACGACGCCGAACGCATCAAGGACGTGCGCGAACGTTCGCGCGTCCTCATCACCATCGGCGCCTGCGCGACGGCGGGCGGCATCCAGGCGCTGCGCAACTTCGCGGACGTGAAGGAATACATCCCGGTGGTTTATGCGCATCCGGAGTACATCCACACGCTCGCGACCTCGACGGCCATCTCCGACCACGTCAAAGTCGATTTCGAGCTGCGCGGCTGCCCCATCAACAAGAAGCAGCTTGTCGAACTCGTGTCGGCCTTTATCGCTGGCCGCCGTCCCGTCACCCCGCCGCACAGCGTTTGCATGGAATGCAAGCTCAGGGGAAATCTCTGCGTGATGGTGGCGCACGGCACGCCGTGTCTCGGGCCGGTCACTCATGCCGGCTGCGATGCGCTCTGCCCGTCTTACAATCGCGGCTGCTTCGGCTGCTACGGGCCTATGGAAACGCCGAACACGCAGGCGTTGAGCCGCCAGCTCGCCGAGCTCGGCATGGACGCCAAGGCGCTCAAGCGCATCTACAGCACGTTCAATGTGAACGCCGAAGCGTTCCGTGAAGAGAGCAAACGTCATGGCTCGTAAGACCATCAAGGTGGATTATCTCGCCCGCGTCGAGGGCGAAGGCGCGTTCAAGGTGGTCGTGCGCGACGGCGCCGTGAAGAGCGCGGAACTGCGCATCTTCGAGCCGCCTCGCTTCTACGAGGCGTTCCTGCGCGGCCGCAGCTACCTGGAAGCGCCCGACATCACCGCGCGCATCTGCGGCATTTGCCCGGTGGCCTACCAGATGAGTGCTGTGCACTCGATGGAGAAGATCCTCGGCATCCGCATCAGTGAACCGCTGCGCGAGCTGCGCCGGCTGCTCTATTGCGGCGAATGGATCGAAAGCCACGTGCTCCACATCTACATGCTGCACGCACCCGATTTCCTCGGCTACGACAGTGTGATCCACATGGCGAAGGATCACGGCGATCTCGTGCGTAAGGCCCTGGCATTCAAGAAGATCGGCAACGACATCATGAACTTGCTGGGCGGACGCGAAATCCACCCCATCAATGTTCGTGTGGGCGGCTTCTACAAGACGCCCACGAAGCGCGAACTGGCCCCGCTGGTCGAAAAGCTGAAATGGGCCCGCGATGCGGCGCTGGACACGGTTCGCCTGGTGGCCAAGTTCGATTTCCCGGACAACGAGCGGGACTATGAATTCGTCTCGCTGCGCCATCCGAACGAATACCCGTTCAACGAAGGGCGCGTCGTCTCCAGCAAGGGCATCGACATCCCCGTCGAAGACTATGACAAGCATTTCAAGGAAATTCACGTCGAGCACTCGACGGCACTTCATTCGCAAATTGTTGGGCGCGGTCCGTATTTTGTCGGTCCGCTTGCCCGCTACAGCCTGAATTTCGACCGCCTGTCGCCGCTGGCGCAGCAGGCGGCGCGCGAAGCCGGCCTGGGCAAAACCTGCACGAACCCCTTCCGCAGCATCGTCGTGCGCGCCGTCGAAGTGGTCTATGCCTGCGACGAAGCCTTGCGCATCATCGATGCGTATGTAGAGCCCGATAAGCCCTATATTGCGGCCGAACCGCGCGCCGGGGTCGGCTGTGCCGCGACCGAAGCGCCGCGCGGGCTCATCTATCATCATTACGAGCTGACCGCTGACGGCAGCATCAAGAGTGCGCGCATCGTTCCGCCGACATCGCAGAACCAGCCGACGATCGAGCGGGACCTCACGAGCTTCGTCGCCGGCTGGCTCGATTTGCCGGACGTCGAGCTGCAGCACCGCTGCGAGCAGGCGATCCGCAATTACGATCCGTGCATCTCGTGCTCCACGCATTTCCTGCGGCTGGATGTGGATAGGGGCTAGATGGCGTCCCGCGTGATCGTGCTCGGCATCGGCAATATCGAGCGGGGCGACGATGGGGCGGGGCGCGCGGTCGCCAGACTCCTGCGGTACATGCTTTCGGCTCCTGTGGAAATCGTCGAACAGGACGGCGAAGCGACGGCGCTTCTGGCCAAGCTTGACGGCGCCGCGTCGGCCTATCTCATCGATGCCTGCGTGTCGAACGCGCCGGCGGGCACCGTGCATCGCATCGACGCCAATCATGCCTCGTTGCCGCAAACATCTTCCGATTTATCGACACACGGGTTTGGTCTGGCGGCGGCGATCGAGCTCGGGCGCACGCTAGGCCAGTTGCCGCCGCGCACCATCGTCTACGCCATTGAAGCCGAATCCTTCGCCGCCGGCGCCCCGCTTTCGGAGCCTGTCGCCACTGCTACCGTGATCGTCGCCGATAGGATACGTTCCGAGATCGAAGAAATCTCACCATAGAAACGAGGGTAATGGCATGCACGAGGCATCGCTGATGAAGAACCTGATGCGCCGTCTGGGCGGGATCGCCGCGGCGGAGAAGGCCAAGCGCATCACCGGCGTGGCGGTCTGGCTGGGCGCCATGAGCCATATGTCGCCCGCGCATTTCACCGAGCATTTCGAGGAATCGTCCACCGGGACGGTCGCCGAGGGCGCCAAGCTCGACATCACGGTCTCCGACGACACCAACGATGCCAACGCCCAGGAGATCCTCGTGCGGAGCGTCACGGTAGAGACGTGATCCGGCGGGTGCGAATAGACGTTCGCGGCGCGGTGCAGGGCGTAGGGTTCCGGCCGTTCGTCTATCAATGCGCGCAGAAGCTCGGCCTCGCCGGCTGGGTCGAGAACACGACCTTCGGCGTCCGGCTGGAAGCGGAAGGCGAGGCAGACGCCGTCGCCGCGCTGCTGCGCATGATCGAGGGGGCGCCGCCGCCCAACGCGTCCATCGCGTCCATCGATGTCGAAGACCTGGAACCGAGCGCAGAAACCGCGTTCGTCATCAGAGCCAGCGCCTCGCAAGGTGCGCGCGTCGCGCAGATCCTGCCCGATCTTGCGACCTGCGATGATTGCCTCAGCGAATTGTTCGATCCGAAGGATCGCCGCTATCTATATCCCTTCATCAACTGCACCCATTGCGGCCCGCGCTACAGCATCGTCGAAGACGTTCCCTACGACCGCGCCAGGACCTCGATGCGGCATTTTCCGATGTGCCCGGCCTGCCGCGCGGAATACGAGAACCCGCTGGACCGCCGCTTTCACGCCGAACCCAACGCCTGTCCGGTTTGCGGTCCGCGCATTTCGTTGTGGGACGGCGGCGGTGCGGTCCTGGCGCGGGACCATGACGCGCTTCTTGAGGCCGCGGAGGCGATCCGGGCGGGCAAGATCGTCGCCGCGAAAGGCATCGGCGGCTTCCACCTGATCGTCGATGCGCGGAACGATGAGGCCGTCCGCCGGTTGCGGGCCCGCAAAGGACGCGCGGAAAAGCCTTTTGCGGTGATGGTTTCTTCGCTCGCCGAACTTGAACGCGAATGCGATGTTACGCCGGAAGAGAAAGCGTTGCTGGCCGGTCCGGCGTGCCCCATCGTCCTCGTGCGGCGCAAGCTGGGTTCCGTTGCGCCCGCCGTTGCTCCAAACAATCCCCGGCTGGGCGTCATGCTGCCCTACGCGCCGCTGCATCATCTACTGATGCGCGAACTCGGCTTTCCGATTGTCGCCACCAGCGGCAACCTGTCCGACGAACCGATTGCCACCGACCAAGCCGAAGCGCTGGTCCGGCTTGCCGGTGTCGCCGATCTTTTTCTGGTCCACAACCGGCCGATTGTCAGGCCGATCGACGATTCCGTCGCGCGCGTCATCTGCGGACGGGACCAATTGCTGCGCCGCGCCCGCGGCTATGCGCCGGCGCCGATCCTTATGGACGGCCTTAGCTCCGGCATCCTGGCGCTGGGCGGACACCTGAAGACGACCGTCGCGGTCACCCTCGAAGACGCGGTCTTGCTGAGCCAACATCTCGGCGATCTGGAAACCGTCGCGGCGCGCGAGGCGCACGGACGCGCCGTGGACGACATGATGAAATTGCGCGGATTGGCGCCGCGCCTGGTGGTGCGCGATCTGCACCCCGATTACGCCACCAGCCGCATGGCCGCCAAAATGGGCCCTCCGGTCGCCGCCGTGCAGCACCATCTGGCCCATGTCGCTTCTTGCATGGCGGAGCACGGAATCACGCCGCCTGTGCTGGGCGTCGCCTGGGACGGAACAGGCTATGGCACGGACGGCACGATCTGGGGCGGCGAGTTCCTGCTGGTGACCGACGAGGGCTGGCGCCGTGTCGCGCATTTGCGCAGCTTTTGCCTGCCGGGCGGAGAGCTGGCTGTCCGCGAGCCGCGCCGGGCCGCTATCGGCCTGCTCTACGAAGCGTTTGGGGACGATGCCTTCGCGATGGAGGAGCTTGCGCCCGTGGTCGAATTCTCGATTTCCGAACGAAAGATCATGCAAACGATGCTCCGCCAGGGCGTAAATGCACCGCGCACCTCGAGCGTCGGACGTCTGTTCGACGGCTTCGCGGCGCTCAGCGGCCTGCGTCAAAGCACCAGCTACGAAGGCCAGACTGCGGCGGAGTTCGAATGGGCGGCTGACGGGATCGAGGCGGAACGACCTACTGCATTTCCCCTTACCGCCGGTTCCACAAAAGATGCATACTTGATATTGGATTGGAAACCGGCGCTTGATAGTCTGCTTTCCGATCGACGGCGAGGCGTGCCGGCGGGCAGCATCTCGGCTGCATTTCATGCCGGTCTTGCGGCGGCGCTGGTTTCGATGGCGCAGCGGATCGGCGAGCCTCGTGTGATCCTTACGGGCGGCTGCTTTCAGAATGCGCGCCTCACAGAGGCGGCCGTCGCTGCATTACGGGCTGCCGGGCATGAACCGATCTGGCACCGGCGCGTGCCGCCCAACGACGGCGGCATCGCGCTCGGTCAGGCGGTCTGGGCGGCTTGGAGCGAGCAAAAGGGAGACCTGTCATGTGTCTAGCGGTTCCGGGCCAGGTCTTGAGCATTTCGGGCGACGATCCGATCATGCGGACGGGGCGCGTCGATTTCGGTGGCGTCGTCAAGGAAATCAACTTCGCTTATGTGCCGCAGGTGCGCGTCGGAGAATATGTGCTGGTTCATGTCGGATTTGCGATCTCGATCATCGACGAGACCGAGGCGGAGCGCGTCTTCGGATATTTGCGCGACATCGGGGTGCTCGAGATCGAAGAGGACCAGCGGGCATGAGGTTCCGCGACGAATATCGCGATCCGGCAGCGGCGAAATGGTTCGCCGATGACATCGCCCGCCTGGCGACGAAGCCCTGGACCTTGATGGAAATCTGCGGCGGCCAGACTCATGCCATCGTGCGCTACGGCATCGACGAATTGCTGCCGCCGAACGTAACGCTGGTGCATGGGCCTGGTTGCCCGGTCTGCGTGACGCCGGTGGAATACATCGACAAAGCGATCGAAATCGCGCTGCGGCCGGGCGTGATCCTGTGCTCCTTCGGCGATATGCTGCGCGTGCCGGGCAGCGCAACGGACCTACTTTCCGCAAAGGCGCGCGGCGCCGATGTCCGCATCGTCTATTCGCCGCTCGACGCGCTCACCATCGCTCGCGCCGAGCCGGCGCGCGAAATCGTGTTCTTTGCCGTCGGTTTCGAGACGACGGCGCCGGCCAATGCCATGGCCGCCTATCGTGCCAAGCGCGAGGGGCTCAAGAATTTCTCGCTGCTGGTCTCGCATGTTTTGGTGCCGCCAGCGATGGGCGCGCTCCTTGGTGCACACACCAACCGCATTCAGGGCTTCCTCGCCGCCGGCCATGTCTGCACGATCATGGGCACGAACGAGTACGAGCCGATCGCCGCGCGCTATCATGTTCCCATCGTCGTGACGGGCTTCGAGCCTCTGGATATCCTCGAAGGCATACACATGTGCGTGCGTCAATTGGAGGAAGGCCGCGCCGAGGTCGAGAACCAATACAGCCGCGCCGTCCGCCGCGAGGGCAATCGTCCCGCCCAGGCTGTGATGCGCGAAGTCTTCACGGTCGTCAAACGGCGCTGGCGGGGGATCGGCGACATCGCCGAAAGCGGCTTGGGATTGTCGGACCTTTATCGCGACTATGATGCCGAGCGGCGCTTCGGCGCCGTAGAGGCGCAGACGTCGGATACGGGCGAGTGCATCGCCGGCCTGATCCTGCGCGGCGAGCGCAAACCGCCCGAGTGCCCCGCCTTTGGAACGCGCTGCACGCCGGAAAACCCGCTTGGCGTCACGATGGTGTCGTCGGAAGGCGCCTGCGCGGCTTATCACCGCTATCGCGGCGTCAGCGGAGCCAAGCCGTGAGCGAAAACGGCTTCACTCTTTCCTGTCCCGTCCCGGCGAACGACGAAGAGACGATCAAGCTCGCCCATGGCGGCGGCGGGCGGGCGATGGCGCGCCTTCTCGATACCGTCATTCGCCCGGGATTTCGCGATGTGTCCTTCGGCCTGCAGCATGACGGAGCGGTGCTGGATTTGCAGGGTCCTGTCGCCTTCACCACGGATTCCTACGTCGTGCGGCCGCTGTTCTTTCCGGGCGGCGACATCGGCACGCTCGCCGTCAACGGCACGGTCAACGATCTTCTGATGTGCGGCGCCCGCCCGCTTTATCTCAGTGTCGGCTTCATTCTGGAAGAAGGGCTCCCCTTCGATACGCTTCGCCGGGTGGTCGCTTCGATGCGGGGAGCGGCGCTGGCAGCCGGCGTGAAGCTGGCCACCGGCGACACCAAAGTGGTCGATCGCGGCAAGGCGGATGGGCTGTTCGTCAACACGGCCGGTGTCGGCCAGGTTCTGACGCCTACTGCGATCGCGCCCGAGCGCGTGCGGCCCGGCGATGCCGTCATCCTCAGCGGCGATATCGGTCGGCACGGCATCGCGGTCATGGCGGCGCGCGAGGGATTCGGCTTCGAAACGGCCGTCCAAAGCGATTGCGCGTCGCTCATCGATCCGGTGCTGGCCTTACTCGACGCCGGGATCGTGCCGCATTGCCTGCGCGATCTGACCCGTGGCGGGCTGGCGAGCGCCGCCGTCGAAATCGCGGAAGCGGCAAATCTGGCCATTGTGCTCGACGAACAGGCCATTCCGGTTTGCGACGAGGTCGCCGCGGCCTGCGAGCTACTTGGCTTTGATCCTCTGCATGTCGCCAACGAGGGCCGCTTCATCGCCTTTGTCGCCGCAAAAGACGCCGAGATGGCCGTCAAAACCATTCGCAAACACGCCGTGAGCGCAATGGCGACCGTCATCGGCGAGGTCCGCAGCGCTCCGGCGGGACAAGTTTCGTGCCGCGGCAGGCTGGGGGTCGCCAGGGTCGTCGACATGTTGAGCGGCGAGCAATTGCCGCGAATCTGCTAAATCGGAAAACAACCCCCGAAGGCCCCGGAAAAGCGATGACGATCAAGACGGTTGCAACGGTTCCTTTTGACGATCAGCGCCCCGGAACCTCCGGCCTGCGCAAGAAAGTCGCCATATTTCAACAGCCCCATTATCTGGAGAATTTTCTCCAGTCGATCTTCGACAGCATGGGCGAATGCAAGGGCAAGACGCTCGTCGTCGGCGGCGACGGACGTTTCCATAATCGCCAGGCCATCCAGATCATCTTGCGCATGACGGCCGCCAATGGCGTAGGCCGCGTGCTTCTGGGCCGCGGTGGTCTGCTGTCGACGCCGGCGATCTCCTGTGTCATCCGCAAATACGGCGCGTACGGCGGCATCATTCTTTCGGCAAGCCACAATCCCGGCGGACCCCAAGGCGATTTCGGCGTCAAATACAATATCGCGAACGGCGGTCCGGCACCCGAAGGCGTGACCGAAGCCGTCTACGCGCAAAGCCGCAAAATCGACCGCTATCTCATTGCGGACGGCGAAGCCGATTTCGACATCGACCGTCCCGGCTCCGCCGTCTTCGCCGGAATGCGCGTCGAGGTCATCGATCCGGTCGCCGATTACGCGGCGCTGATGGCAAAGCTTTTCGATTTCGACCGCATTTCGCAATTGTTGTCGTCCGGGCGGTTTCGCATGCGCTTCGACGCCATGCATGCGATCACCGGCCCCTACGCGCACGACATCTTCGAAAAGCGCCTGGGTGCGCCCGCCGGAACGGTGATAAACGGCACGCCTTTGCCCGATTTCGGCGGTGGCCATCCCGATCCGAATCTTCTCTACGCGCACGATCTAGTCGAGATCATGAACGGTCCCGAGGCGCCGGATTTCGGCGCTGCCTCTGACGGCGACGGCGACCGCAACATGATCCTGGGCTGCGGCTTTTTCGTTTCGCCGAGCGACAGCCTGGCGGTGCTGACGGCCAATGCCCGTCTCGTTCCCGGCTATGGAGAAGGCTTGGCCGGTGTTGCGCGGTCCATGCCGACGAGTCTCGCCGTCGATCGCGTCGCCGCCGGACTGAAGATTCCCTGTTTCGAGACGCCGACCGGCTGGAAGTATTTCGGCAATCTGCTGGATGCCGGGCGGATCACCTTATGCGGCGAGGAGAGCTTCGGCACCGGCTCGAACCATGTGCGGGAGAAGGACGGCGTCTGGGCGGTGCTCTTCTGGCTCAATCTGCTCGCCGGCCGGCAGGAGTCGGTTGAGGCCGTGGTCAAAGCGCATTGGCGCACTTATGGCCGCAACTATTACACGCGTCACGATTACGAAGGCCTCGATTCCGCCGTTGCAAACGCGCTGATCGACAATCTTCGGGACAAGCTTCTGGCGCTCAAAGGCAGCACTTTCGGTGCACTCGAGGTCACCCATTGCGACGATTTCGCTTATGTCGATCCAGTCGATGGGAGCGTGGCGGAGCATCAGGGCATCCGCATCTTTTTTGCGGGTGATGCCAGGATCGTCTATCGGCTGTCGGGCACGGGGACGACGGGCGCGACCTTGCGGGTTTATCTGGAACGATACGAAGCCGATCCGTCGCGGCACGACTGCAACGTCCAGGAGGAGCTGCGGGACCTTGCCTCCGTCGCCGGGCAAATCGCTGAGATCGAGCAAAGAACCGGACGCCAAAGCCCTTCGATCGTGACGTAAGAACGCTCGCCTTTGCCGGCTTATTTCTTCTTGGCTTTACCGCTTCGTTTGGGCGAGGATTTGGTCGGAGCTGTCGCCTTGGCCTTTTTTCGCGGCCGTGCCTTGACCTTCAACGCGCTCAGGATTTCCTTTTCCGCCTGAACCCAGTGCTCCTGATGACGTCCGTGTGGGCGGCCGTCGCGTTCCCAGAGCTGGTAGGCACGGGCCTCGATTTGCTTACGAAGCGATTCCGCTGTCCGCTTTACAGGCTTGGCGTTCATGATGTCTTTCTCGTTTCATTGCGAAAAACGCTCGCGCACTATACTTCGTTCTTGATCCGGATCTGCTGTTGTTTGACGACAGGCTGGCAATAGTGAACGGACTTCGCACAGGAACGCCGGCCTTGCAAGAAATCAATCCGCTGCAGTTTTGAAAGCCCGCATGACGGGCACGCGCCGTGGCAATTGTCACATTCGAAGCAATTGCCGCAGGAGAGGCAGCGTCTTGCTTCATAAAGCGCATTGGTCTCGTCCAGGCCCTTGACCACTTCGTCGAACGTGTTTTGGCGCCGCGCCGTGTTGAGCTTATCGAAGCTCGCCAGCTCGTACTTTTCGGGCTGCCCTACGACAGCCATTTGCAAGGCGGCATCCAGGCCTGGAAGGCGGCCGGCCTTCCCACCATTTCCGCGTCCAATTAGAGGAATCCGATTCCACTCGAACGGACACAAATCTGACGACAAGTACACAGGTTTTCCTGTGCCGATCCTTGTTCCGTTACGGCACGATTTCGAGGTAAGCTCGCGAACGGGATAACACAATATTCGCAAGAGCTTAGCGTGAAAACGACCTTGGTAAACCGCGATTGTCGAAGAATCGCCAGCCCCTCTGCGGCAATTCGCAAATCCGGTGCGCGCTTGCGCCTCACCGCTGCGTACATACGTAGCATTGCGAATAGCCCACACTGGTTTATGCGCGTCTCATAGACGCGAGACACCAGCATCCGCGGTTCCGGAGGAAAACTTGATCCAAATCATATTCGGACGCGCGGCGACAAGGCTAGGTGCGTAACGGCCGTCGACGACGCTGATGAAACGGGCAGAACAAATGAAACGGGCGGAACAAATGAACGCGAAATACCCTGGGATTCCTAGCGTTATCCATGGTAACGGCGCCATCGCCGAGGTGATGGGCCATGTCTGCGGCGGGGTCATCGGTTATCCGATCACACCGTCGACGGAAATCTCAGAAATCTTCGAGGCGTTCCGCTCGGGCGGCGGTTGCAATGTCTGGGGCAAACACCCGTTCTTTTTCGAGCCGGAAGGTGAACATTCCGCGCAGAGCGGCGCGCTCGGCGCGGCCCTGACCGGCGGTAAATACATCTCCAACGCATCATCCAGCCAGGGCATCCTGTACGGACTGGAATCGCATTACGTCACCGTCGGCAAGAAGGTCGGCGGCTTCGTGTTGCAGATCGCGGCCCGCGTCGTCTCCAAGCATTCGCTCAACGTGATGGCGGGCCATGACGACGTCTACGCCCTGCTTCAGTCCGGTTATACGATCCTGTTCGGCAGCAACTCGCAAGAAGCGGCCGATCTTGCCGCGATCTCCTACAAGCTCAGCGCCTTGTCGCTGATCCCGGTCGCCAACGCCATGGACGGCTTCGTCACCAGCCACATGCTGAGCGAGGCTTTGATGCCCGAACCGGAACTGCTGCGGGAATTTCTCGGCGATCCGGCCGGCCGGATCAAATGTCCCACGGTGGCGCAGGAGATGTTGTTCGGCGCCAAGGGCCGCGTGTTCCAGTTGAAGCAGTACATTGCGAAGCACCAGAACGATCTTGCGCCCGGCGACCTGAAGACGGTGAGGACTTTCCTCGACGAGAACGCCGACGCCGTCGAAAAGGATAACGAAGGCGCGCTGATCGAACGCACGATCAAATGGTTTCCCGAAGAACTGCGCGGCCAGTGGCGCCGGCAGTGGCTGAACGCCTACGAAAAGGGAACGCGCCAGCGCGTTCCCGCACTGGTCGACGTGCACAATCCCGGCCTGACCGGCCCGGTGCAGAATCAGCCCGACTTCCAGGCCGGCTCGGCCGACCACCGCACGCATTTCGTCAATGCAATCCCGCAATTCGCCCGCGAAGTGATGCAGGAATACTCCGCGCTGACCGGGCGCACATACGGCCCGATCAAGACCTTCATGTGCGACGACGCCGAAACCGTCATGATCGGCCTCGGTTCGGTCACCGACGACGCCGAGGCGGTCGCGACCTATCTGCGCGGTCAGGGCAAGAAGGTCGGCGTCATCTCCGTCAAGCTGCTGCAACCGTTCCCGGAGGCGGAAGTCGCCACCGCGCTGCGCGGCAAGAAGGCCGTCACCGTGTTAGAGCGCTGCGACGTCACCGCTCTAACCAGCATGGTGACGCAGGCGCTGTTTAAGGCGCGCGAGAATGCCGATGGTGTTCGTCATCCCGGCATTCCGCCGATGGAAAAGCTGCCCAAGATCACCACCGCGATCTTCGGCCTGGGCGCGCACGACTTGCAGCCGCGCCATCTGGTCGCCGCGTTCAAGAACATGGAGACCAAGAACGCTCCGTTCATCTATCTCGGCTCCCAGTTTTTTGCGAAAAATCCGTCTCCGCGCGTTGCCGTGTTGCAGGAAAGGCTGAAGGCTGCCTATCCCGAGACCGAACTGATGGCGCTGGAAACAGAGCCAAACCCGAATCTGCTTCCCAAGTCGGCGTTCCGCGTCCGCTTCCATTCGGTAGGCGGCTACGGGACGATGGCAACAGGCAAGCTGTTGACCGACATTCTGGCCAGCGTGCTCAATCTCCACTCCAAGGCTTCGCCGAAATATGGCTCGGAAAAGAGCGGCGCGCCGACGAACTACTACATCACCCTCAGTCCCGAACCGGTGCTGCAGAGCAATGCGGAGATCGAGGACGTTGAAATCGTCGTCTCGCCTGATCACAAGGTTTTCAGCCACTCCAATCCGCTGCGCGGGCTGGTGGAAGGCGGCACCTTCATCCTCCAGTCGCAACTGTCCCCCGTCGAGGTCTGGAAGGAATTGCCGGCTCAGGCCCGCAAGACCATCCGCGACAAGAAGATAAAACTCTTTGTCATCGACGGATTTAAGGTTGCCAAGCCGCATGCACCCACACCGGAACTTGAAACCCGGATGATGGGCATTGCCTTCATCGGCGCCGTCTGCGGCCATGTCGATCGCATCGTGGCCGGCAGCTCGCAAGACGCGATACTGAAGAAGATCCGCCAGGATCTCACCAAGAAATTCGGAGCCAAGGGCGGCGCGGTCGTCGAGGGCAACATCACCGTCATCCGCGAGGCCTTCGACGCGACGAAGAAGGTCAACTACAGCGATCCGGAATTCGAGCTTGCGGAGAAGGCTCCCGCGCGCGCGAAAAGCCGAGGCGTGGCGATTTCCGCCTCGATGTGCCGGGCCGCCGGACCGGCGTCGAGCGCCGGCTTCTTCGACCGTGAGTACTATGATGACATGGTGGCCGGCCCGTTCCGGGACGGGACCATCTCCGAGGCGCCGGTACTGCCCGGCACCGGCCTGTTCATGCCGTCGGGAAGCGCCGCTTTCAAGGACAAGGGGCTGTTCCGCCGCGACGTGCCTGAGTTCATCGCCGATTTGTGCACCGGCTGCATGGAATGCACGCTGATCTGTCCCGATGCGGCGATCCCGAACACGGTGCACGACATCCGCGACCTGCTCAATACGGCTATCGGGCAGCTCGATCTCGCGGAGGCGCAGCGCGAGGCGCTGCGCGGTCAGGTCCCTGCGCTCAGCGACGCGGTGCGCGAAGTCTATCGGCACGAGAAGGAGCCCAAGCCGTTCCATCAGATCGTAGCCGCTTCGGCGGATGCGCTCGACATCGATAACGCCATCCTGCGCAGCAATCTTGGCAAGCTGGCCAATGCGCTGGCGGTGTATCCGGTCGCCAAGACGCGGCCGTTCTTCGACGCCATGGAGAAGACGGTCCCCGGCAGTGGCGGGCTCTATTCGGTCGCCATCGACCCGTGGAAGTGCAGCGGTTGCCTCGAGTGCATCGACGTCTGCGGACCCCATGCGCTGGTCGAGCGCCACCAGGACGCGGCGCTGCTCGAGACATTGCAGGCGCGGTTCGAGTTCCTCAGCCGCACGCCCAACACGCCGGCTCGTTTCGTCGAGGGGGCAACCAAGCCTGACGGCGAGACCAAGCGGCTGATGCTCGATCGCAACAACTACTATGCGACCACCGGTGGCCACGGCGCCTGCCGCGGCTGCGGCGAAGTCACCGCGATCCGGCTCGTCACCTCGGCCAACCACGCGATCCACGACGCGCGGCGCAAGGCACACATCCGGGACGTCGAGAACCTAATCGAGCAATTGAACGCCAAGCTGCCGACGGTGAAGAACAGCGAGAAAGATCCCAAGCGGCGCGAGCGCATCGCTGAGACCATCGCGACGCTGGAGAAGCGGCTGTATATGCTCGAGAGCGGTCCGACCGGAAACGGTCCGGCCTCGACGGTGATCGCCAATGCAACCGGCTGCTCGAGCGTGTATGCGTCGACCTTCCCGTTCAATCCATACAACGATCCGTGGGTCAACAGCCTGTTCCAGGACTCCCCTGCGGTCGCCAAAGGCATTTTCGAGGGTCTTAGCGCGGAGGCGAGCGGCGACTTCCGTGCGTTACGGATCGCCAAGCTTGATCTCGACGACGACTACGATCCGCAGGTACACGACCGGTTCTTCAAACTGTTCGGCTGGGCCGAATTCACCCCAGAGGAACTGGGGCTGCTGCCGACCGTGATCAGCATGGGCGGCGACGGCGCCACCTACGATATCGGATTCGGCGCCTTGTCGCGGCTGTTGTCGACCTCGACGCCGATCAAGGTCGTGGTGCTCAACAGCGGTGGGTACTCCAATACTGGCGGGCAGGCATCGACTGCCAGCCTGACGGGCCAAGACGCCGATCTCGCCCGGTTCGGCGCCGCGCACAAAGGCAAGCAGGAAGATCGCAAGGAACTGGGCCTCATCGCCGCGTTCCATCCAAACGTGTTCGTGGTCCAGAGCTGCACCGCGCTGCAGGGACACTTCATGAAGAGCGTCATGGAGTACCTGAATCACAACGACTCGCCGGCGGTGCTCGACGTTTACGCGCCCTGTCAGGCCGAGAACGTTATCGCAGATGCGGCCGGCAGTCGTCACGGCCGGATGGCAGTGGAAAGCCGCACGAGCCCGGTGTTCGTGCACGATCCGCGCCGCGCCGGCGACCTGCGCGGGCGGTTTTCGCTCGACGGCAATCCTGACGCCGACAAGGACTGGGCGACCAACACCATCGAGTACGTCGAGGACGGAGCGACCAAGCTGCTGGAAGTGCCGCTCACTCCGGCCGACTTCGCGGCGACCGAAGGCCGGTTCAAGAAGCAGTTCCGCCCTCTCGCCGCCGATGCCGTTGGCGTGCCGGTGCACGAGTACATCGACCTGAGCACGGCCGATCAGCAGGGAAAGACGCCGTTCATCTGGTCGACCGACGACGACAAGAAGCTGATCAAACTGGAGGTGGCGCAGCCCCTCATCCACTTGGTGCATAACCGCCGCAAATACTGGCGGACCCTGCAATATCTGAGTGGGCTTGATGTCGCGAAGCTGGATGCGGACCATCGCGCCGAGCTGGAAGCCCTGCAACGCCAGTACAAGGAATCGTTGGACGCGAGAGAGACATCAATCGACTCGATCGCCCGCGCGATGTCCGAGTTGGCGGCGTCGTCCAATGCGCCAGCCTCGGGCGGCTTGGCGGCGTTAGCGCCGAGTGCGGTGGCCAAACCGGCGGCACCGGGCGCAGCCGCGGCGACCAACGGGTCGGCTCTGGTCACGCTCGCCGACGAGGACATCGCGAAGTGCAACAACTGCAAAACCTGCTATCAGGACCTGAGCGAGTTGTTCGAAAAGACCAGGATCGTCGTCGATGGTGTCACCAAGGAAGTGGGCCACCTCATTCCCGGAGCGCTCGATCGCATCAAGATCACGCCGGAGCTGACGGCCAAGGTGGCCCGTGTCGCTGCCAACTGCGACGCGGAGATCATCCATGAGCACTGACGCGCCAAGCCCGGCGCGCGCAGCGGCGGGCCCCGACCCCAAGGATCTCGAGCGTTATCGCCAGGCGAGCGGCGCGCTCGAGACCACGCAGAACGAGATCGAGGAACTCGAACACAGCGAGGCGTTCGGGGTCTTCCAGAAGCAGCTCGGCCTGTTGCGCAAGCGGCTGTTGAACAGCCCGCAATCGCTCAGGCAGGTGTTCATCGACGACGGCACCCAGGCAATCGTCTGGGAATTCAAACAGGATCAGCTCGGCGCGGGCTTCACCAAGACGCTGTGGAACCTGCTGCTGCGCGACGACGACATGAGCTCGATCCTGCAACGCTTCATCTGGAACGTGCCGCTCAAGTTCAAGCGGAAGTTCATCGCCGCGCTCGACGCCCATCTGTCGGACCGTTATCCGATGTTCAAGGGCCTGTCGAAGAATTGGCCCGCCGGCAACTTTATTCCGCCCTATGTCCGGCCGGCCGAGGAGCGGAACAAGGACTTCGAACTCGTCACCATGGGCTATCTCGGTTACACGAGCCTGGGCTACAGCGCCCGCGAGGTCGATCTTTTCGTCTGGCTCGAAGTGCTGCGCGACAAGCAGTGCGACGACAAGCCCTGCGAAGTCGGCATCCTGATGGGCAAGAAGATCAAAGGCGGCTGCCCGGTCAAGATCCACATTCCCGAAATGATGCAGCTCATGGGGACGGGCAAGTACAAAGAGGCCCTCGAACTGATCGAGAGCTGCAATCCGCTGCCGAACGTCACCGGCCGCGTCTGCCCGCAGGAACTGCAGTGCCAGGGCGTCTGCACCATGACCGGCCGGCCGATCGAGATCGGCCAGCTCGAATGGTTCCTGCCCGAGCGGGCGAGGTTGGTGGCCAAGGCGAACGGGACAGCCGAACAGAGCTATGTCAATCCGTGGATGAAGGCAGAGAAGCCGCCGATCGCGGTGGTCGGCTCCGGCCCCGCCGGCCTGATCAACGCCTATCTGCTGTCGGCGGAGGGGTTCCCGGTCACGGTCTTCGAGGCCTTCCATGACCTGGGCGGCGTGCTGCGCTACGGCATCCCCGAGTTCCGGCTGCCGAACGCGCTGATCGATGATGTGGTCGGCAAGATCACGCGGCTGGGCGGCAAGTTCGTCAAGAATTTCGTGGTCGGCAAGACCGCGACCATGCAGGACCTCAAGAACGCGGGGTTTTGGAAGATCTTCGTCGGCACCGGGGCGGGCCTGCCGCGCTTCATGAACGTGCCCGGCGAGCATTTGCTGGGCGTGATGTCGGCCAACGAGTTCCTCACCCGCGTGAACCTGATGCAGGCGCGGATGGACGACTACGAGACGCCGCTGCGGGAGATCGCCGGCAAACAGGTCATCATCATCGGCGCCGGCAACACCGCCATGGACTCGGCCCGCACGGCCAAACGGCTGGGCGGTGTCGCCACCATCGTCTATCGCCGGACCAGAGCCGAGATGCCGGTGCGCGTCGAAGAGCTGCACCACGCGCTGGAGGAGGGCATCCAGCTCAAGGTGTTGAGAGCGCCGCGCGAGTTCGTGAGCGACAAATCCCACGCGGTCTGCCACACCATCCTCGACGTCATGGAACTCGGCCCGCCCGACGCGTCGGGCCGCCGCTCGCCGGTCCCCACCGGCCAGACCGAGACGATGCAGGTCGACCTCGTGATCATGGCGCTCGGCAACGCCTCGAACCCGATCATCAAGGACTCCGAGCCCAACCTCAAAACCACGAAATGGGGGACGATCGACGTCACCGACGGCTCGCAGAAGACCTCGCTCGACGGCGTCTATTCGGGCGGCGACGCCACGCGCGGCGGCTCGACGGCCATCAATGCGGCCGGCGACGGAAAGGCAGCCGCCAGCGAGATCGCCGGAGAGATTCCATTCACCGCGGCGGAGATCAAAGAGCTCGTCGAAAAGGCCGCGCGCTACACCGATCAAGCTCTGGCGCCCGCCACCATTGTCAAGAAGACCGAGCTGGCCGGCGGCATCGTCGAGTTCACTGTGAACTCGCCGCTGATCGCCAAGGCGGCGCAGGCCGGACAGTTCGTGCGCGTGCTGCCGACTCCGAAAGGCGAGCTCATTCCGCTGACGCTGGCCGATTGGAACTCCGAGGCGGGAACCATCGATCTCGTCATCCAGGGTATGGGCGCCAGCACCATCGAAATGAACAAGATGAAGGTCGGCGAAGCCTTCACCGGAATCGCCGGGCCACTCGGCCAGCCGAGCAAGCTGCACCGCTATGAGAGTAATCAGACGGTTGTGTTCACAGCCGGTGGTGTCGGCCTGCCGCCCGTGTATCCGATCATGCGCGCCCACCTGAAGATGGGCAATCACGTCACGCTCATCGCGGGATACCGCACGAAGGATCTGTTGTTCTGGACGGCCAAGGGCGAACGTGTCGACAAGCTGCAGCAGGAGTTCGGCAAGCAGCTGGAGGTCATCTACGCCACCAACGACGGCACCTTCGGGGTGAAGGGCTTCGTCACCACACCGCTGGAAGAGCTGCTGAAGCAGAACAAAGCGGGCAAGGGCCGCAAGATCGCCGAGGTGATCGCCATCGGCCCGCCGCTGATGATGCGTGCGGTCAGCGAGCTCACCAAGCCGTACGGCGTGTCGACCGTCGCCAGCCTGAACTCGATCATGGTGGACGCCACCGGGATGTGCGGCGCCTGCATGGTTCCTGTCACGATTGACGGGAAGATGGTGCGCAAACATGCGTGCATCGACGGTCCCGAGCTCGACGCACATATCATCGACTGGGACAAGTACTTGCCGCGGTTCGACCAGTTCAAGCCGCAGGAGCAACTCAGCCGGGCAAGGCACGGCCTCGCTTGAAGGCACACGGGAAGGGGATGGGTCAACGTCCTTCCCTTGAGGCGCGGATTGCGCGGGTTGACGGCATTCAAGGTCGTGCAAAACCCGGCTTTCGCCGAAAGTATGCCGAAGCCGCATTGGAAGATGACGCTACGCTTGGCGCAAATGGACACGGTCCATGATGGGCTCACGGAGAATTTTGCCCAGGTCGGATAATTGTGACCTATAAGGGCCGCAAAAGCGGAAAAGGGAAGATTTCATGGATCGCATCGCGAGAAGCCGCATTCCGTTCCTTGTCTTCTTGATCGTCTTCGTCTTTTCGTTTTTCGCAGCAGCGGCTTCGGCGGCCGACAGCGATGTTGTCCGCGCCAGGCTTTCGAATGGCCTGCGCGTCGTCATCGTCCGCAACCGGCTTGCGCCCGTGGTCTCGACCTCCGTCAATTATCTCGTCGGTTCGGACGAAACGCCGGTCGGCTTTCCCGGCATGGCCCATGCGCAGGAGCACATGATGTTCCGCGGTAGCCCGGGTCTCACCGCCGACCAGCTTGCGAACATCGGCAGCCTGATGGGCGGGCAATTCAACGCCAACACGCGCGAGAGCCTCACCCAGTATCTGTACACGGTTCCGGCCGAGGACCTCGATGTCGCCCTTCACATCGAAGCGCTAAGGATGGCGGGCGTATCCGACGATGAAAAGGCTTGGGACAAGGAGCGCGGGGCGATCGAGCAGGAAGTGGCGCAGGACCTCTCCAATCCCAGCTACAAGCTTTACGAAAAGCTGCGCGCGGAATTGTTCGCCGGCACGCCTTACGAGCACGACGCGCTCGGCACGCGGCCGTCCTTCGACGAGACGACCGCCGCCATGCTCAAGGGTTTTCACGACAAATGGTATGCGCCGAACAATGCGATCCTGGTCGTCGTCGGCGATCTGGACCCCAAGGCGACTCTGGCGATGGTCAAACGCCTGTTTGGTCCGCTCAAAGCCAAGAAGCTGCCCGCCCGTCCCAAAATGGCCTTCAAACCGGTGCCAGCCGCGTCGTTCAGCATCGACAGCGACAGTCCGTACGAGACGCAGGTCATCGCGCTGCGCTTGGCCGGTCTCGACAGTCGGGATTTTCCCGCGCTCGAAGTGCTGGCCGACGTGCTGGCGAGCCACAGATTCGATCTTTACGGGCTGGTTGCGGACGGCAAGGCGGTGGGTGCGGATTTCTCGCTTGATCCGCTGCCAAAGGCCGGCGTCGGTTATGCCTCGGTCTCTTTTCCGGCGGGCGGCGACGCCAAGCCGATCGAGCAGGAGATGCGCGCGATACTGGCGAAGGTCGCCAAGCACGGTGTGCCTGCCGAGCTGGTGAAAGCAGCCAAGCTGCAGGAACGGCGCGACGCGGCGGAGGAGAAGAATTCCATCGCCGGGCTCGCCTCGGTATGGTCGGACGCGATCGCCCTTTACGGCTTTCGTTCTCCCGACGAAGACCTCAAGCGAATCGAGAAAGTGACGGCCGCCGACGTCAACCGCGTGGCGCGGAAATACCTCCGGCTGGATCATGCCATTTCCGCGCTGCTGCTGCCGCAAGGATCGGGCAAGCCGGTCGCTTCCGCTGGCGGCTTCGGCGGCAAGGAGACCATCGCGCTTGGCGAAGCGAAGCCGACGGAACTTCCTGATTGGGCCAATGCCGCGGTCAGCCGTCTCGCCGTGCCGGTGTCGACGCTGCATCCCACCGTCACCACGCTTGCCAACGGCCTCACCCTGATCGTGCAGCCGGAGAATGTGAGCGACACGGTCGCCGTTTACGGCCATATCCGCAATCGGCCCCAGACCGAAACGCCGCCGGGCAAGGACGGCGTCGACCTGCTGCTCAATCCTCTGCTTATGTTCGGCACCGAGCATCTCGACCGTCTCGCCTACCAGAAGGCTTTGGACGAGATCGGCGCGAGTGAACGCGCCGGAACGGATTTCTCGATCCAGCTCTTGTCGCGGGGCTTCGATCGTGGCGTCGAGCTTCTGGCAGACAACGAGTTGCATCCCGCTCTGCCCGAGCAGGCCATGGCTCTCGTCAAGCCGCAGATCGCCCGCTCGGTCGCGGCCAGAAACCAAAGTCCCGGCTATCTGGCTCAGCGTGCCCTGCGCCAGGCGCTTTTTCCTGCGGGCGATCCGAGCTTGCGCGAGGCGACGGAGGAAAGCGTGAACGCGCTGACGCTGGACGATTTGCGCTCCTATTACCGCGAAGTGTTCCGGCCCGACCTCGCGACCATCGTGGTGATCGGCAACATCACGCCCGAAAAGGCGCGCACGGTGATCGAGAAATATTTCGGCGCCTGGACGGCCACCGGGCCGAAGCCGCAAACCGACCTGCCGGCGGCGCCGCAAAACCATGCCGCAGCCTTGGCGGTGCCGGACGCAAGCCGCGTCCAGGACAATGTCGAGCTCGCCTACAATCTCGGCCTCAAGCGCTCCGATCCGGATTATTACGCGCTTTCGCTGGGCAGTGCGGTGCTGGGCGGCAGCTTCTATTCGACCAGGCTCAGCATCGATCTCAGAAAGAACGCGGGTCTGGTCTATTCGGTCGGCGCCAGCCTGCAAGACGGCAGGACGCGCGGCATCTATTTCGTGGAATATGCCTGCGATCCGGAAAACGTCAGCAAGGCGGCCCGCATCGTCGCGCAGGAGTTCAAGACCATGCAGACCACACCGGTCGCGGTCGACGAACTCTTACGCGTCAAGGCGCTGCTGCTGCGCCAGATACCCTTGAGCGAGGCGAGTCTAGACGCAATCGCCAGCGGGTTCCTGAACAGAAGGGAGTTGGACTTGCCGCTGGACGAACCGACCCTGGCCGCGAAGCGCTACATCGAACTCGGCCCCGCCGACATCGAGACCGCATTCGCGAAGTGGATGCGCCCCGACGATCTGGTGCGCGTCACGCAGGGACCGACGCCGCAATAAATCGCCGATGAACCGGCGACATGGGGTTAAGTTCAGTATCTCAGAAGCGTTTGCAGGAGCGCGCGCAGCCGCGGACTGGCGCCGACGGCAAATCCGCCGGCCAGCGCCACGACCAGCGCCAGGATCGGTTTGCCGGCAATGAACTTCTGCGCATCCTCGCCCAGTATCCTTCCCAGTTCGGCGCTAAAGGCAAAAGCGGCGCCGCCGCGTTTGGCGCGCGCGCGCCGCGCCCGGCGGGCAAGCCGATTGGAAAGCGCTCCACCCAGGAAGATCACGAGCAGCGACAAGAGGAATACAAGCGCCGCCGCCGCCAAGGCGGCCAAAGGCGCGGAAAGAAAATTCAGGAGAGCGGAATAAAGCGCCAGGCAGAGAAACACCACCGTCGCGCCGATACCGACCGCAGCTACGAGCAGCGCTGCAGCCATGATCGCGATGCGCATAGGCAGCTCTCTCATCCGCCCGGCCTTTCTAGGATCGCCGAAAGGATGGTCTAGCGCCGTCCGCCGAACAGCAGGATTCCGAGGATCAGCCCGATGCCGAAGGCCGCCAAAGTGGCCGTCACGGGCTCGTCGTGGATCTTCTGCTTCACGCCTGCGAAGGTCTGTTTGGCGTCAGCCCAGGTCTCTTCGGCCGTTCCTTGGAACTTGGCGGCCGCTTCTTGTCCACGTAGGCGCACGAGATCGGCCAACGTCTCGGCAATACGCGTGAAATCTGCCCGCAATTCAGTCACATCGTCGCTCAGTTTTTTGACGTCTTCGTTTGCCATGGCACCGATCCTGTCTGACAAAGGTTAATTTTCTATAAGTTGTCCCTGCCCGGACAATAGTCAAGTCGAACTCGTGGACCGCCCAGCGGCCGACACCGGCTTGCCTCAGAGACCGCCCGCAACGCCCAGACGGGCCTTGGCTCTTCCTGCTTGTCGCCGGGGCGGAATCGACGGACGCGGGGCCGATAGGCGAAAACACCCATCTGGTCTGTGACCTCATGACCCGAAGGCCCTGCGGTTTATTTGATATTGCGCAATGCGCTCCGATTGGCGCTTTTTCAGAATGACTGTCAATATACAAAAGGCAAAACAGGAACGCAGGTTATGCAGCATGCACTGATTGTCGCCCATCCCAATCCGAGAAGCTTCGTGGCGTCTCTCGCTATGGCCTACAGCGAAGCGGCTGAAAGCCTCGGCCATAAAATAATCATGCGCGATCTGTATGGAATGTCATTCGATCCTTGCTTGAAGGCCGACGAGATTCCGACGTCCGCCGGTTTTGCGCCGCGCGCCGACGTTGTCAGCGAACGGCTGATTCTGCGCGATATCGACGTATTCGCGCTTTTCTATCCATTCTGGCTGAATGCGCCGCCGGCCATGCTGAAGGGCTATCTCGACCGCGTGTTCGGGATGGGCTTTGCCTACGGAAAAGGCAGCAACGGCAACGAGCCGCTGCTGCGAGGCCGCAAATTGATCAGCTTCACCACCTCCGGCGCGCCGACCGAATGGGTGATGAAAACCGGCGCCTGGCAGGCCGTTCGTGCACTCTTCGACGAACATGTGGCGGCGGTATGCGGTCTGCAGGTTGTCGAACACGTACATTTCGGCGGAATTGTGCCGGGGATTCGCAGCGATGTGGTGGCCCGCCACCAACAGTCCGTGCGGGACTTGGTGGCGAGACAATTCGGCTCACATTGACAGGTGGTAATGCGCGGGCCGGTGGGCTAGTACGGGTCGCTTTCTTAGAGATGTGACTCATGTCAATTCGCAATCTCGAAGCCTTCTTCCAGCCCAAAAGCATAGCGTTGATCGGAGCCCGCAGGCAGGCGCATTCGATCGGTTCGGTGATGGCGACCAATCTGCTTTCCGGCGGGTTCGAAGGACCCATCATGCCCGTCAACCCCCATCACCGCTCGGTCAACGGTGTCCTCACCTATCCGGATGTGAAAAGCCTGCCGGTGTCGCCAGATCTTGCGGTTCTCTGCACGCCCCCGCCGACGGTTCCTGGCCTGATCGCCGAATTGGCCGAACGCGGCACCAGGGCCGCGATCGTGATCACGGCGGGTTTCAGCGAATCGGGCAGCGAGGCGGGACGCAAACTCGAGCGGGACATGCTGGCGGCGGCGCGTCCCTCGCTGATGCGCATTGTCGGCCCCAACTGCCTTGGCGTTCTCTCAACACCATCCGGCGTGAACGCCTCTTTCGCCGTGGGTACGCCGCGCAAGGGCAAGGTCGCCTTCGTGGCGCAGTCCGGCGCGATGGTGACGACGGTGTTGGACTGGGCCGCGTCGCGCGATCTCGGCTTCTCGCGTTGCGTATCGCTTGGCAACATGGCCGATGTCGATTTCGGCGACATGCTGGATTATCTGGCCAACGATCCGGATACCGACGCGATCCTGCTCTACATCGAAGCGATCACTCATTCGCGCAAATTCATGTCCGCGGCGCGTTCGGCGGCGCGCGTCAAGCCGGTCATCGCCATCAAGGCGGGACGCAGTGAGACCGCGGCACGTGCGGCGGCTTCGCATACCGGTGCGCTTGCGGGCGTCGACGCGGTTTATGACGCCGCGTTTCAGCGCGCTGGTATTCTGCGCGTCTACGATCTCGACGAGGTCTTCGACGCGGTGGAAACGCTGTCGACGCGTCCACGCGTGACGGGCGACCGTCTGGCCATCGTCACCAATGGCGGCGGCGTCGGTGTTCTCGCGGTCGATGCGCTGTCGGACTACAAAGGCACGCTTGCCGAGTTGACGCCGAAAACGATCGCCGATCTGAACGCGGTTCTGCCGCCGACCTGGTCGCATGCCAATCCGATCGACATCATCGGCGATGCCGGCGGCGAGCGTTATGCCGCAGCCCTCAACGCCATCGCCGAAGCGCCGGACATGGACGGCGTGCTTGTGCTGCGCTGCCCGGTGGCGGTCGCGTCCGGACTGGAGGCGGCACAGGCGACCATCGACATGGTGAAGTCTAGCGAACGTGCGGTCCTGACCAGTTGGCTCGGCTCCGGCGAGAATGTGGAAGCGCGCCGCATGTTTCAGGCTGCGCGCATTCCGACCTACGATACGCCGGAAAAAGCGGTCCGCGGGTTCATGCATATGGCGAATTATGCACGCGGTCAGCATGTGCTGATGGAAGTGCCGCCGTCCGCCGCGGAAGACTTTTCGCCGGACGAGCCGACCGCGCGCGCAGTTGTCGAGGGTGCGCTCGCCGACAAGCCGATCTGGCTCGATGCGATCAGCGTGGCGAAGCTCTTCGAATGCTACGACATCCCGGGCGTCAAACTGGCAAAAGCCGTGACCCCTGACGATGTGGCGAAAACCGCGGCGAAGTTCGGCGTGCCGGTGGTGATCAAGATTCTGTCGCCCGACATCACGCACAAATCCGACGTCGGCGGCGTCGATCTCGACATCGAAGGCCCTGCAGCGGCCAAGGCGTCCGCCGAAGCGATGCTCGGGCGGGTGGCGGAGAGGGCGCCCAAGGCCCGCATCGACGGCTTCCTGGTTCAGGAAATGGTGCGCCGTCCGCGTGCCTACGAACTGATCATCGGCATGGCGGTCGACAACACCTTTGGCCCGTTCCTGCTGTTCGGCCATGGCGGCGTGGCGGTGGAAGTGATCAGCGACAAGGCGCTGGCGCTGGCGCCGCTCAACATGGAGCTGGCCAAGGATATGGTGTCGCGCACGCGGATTTTCCGTCAGCTCAAAGGCTATCGCGACCGTCCGCCCGCCGCGCTCGACGACATCGCCTCGGTGCTGGTGCGGGTATCCAAGCTCATCTCCGATTTCCCGGAGATCATCGACCTCGACATCAACCCTCTTCTGGCCGACGCCAACGGCGTGATTGCGGTCGATGCGCGCATAAAGCTTGCCAAGGCTGCGCCGGGTGCGCGCGACGGACGGCTCGCCATCCGTCCCTATCCGAAGGAACTCGAACATCGTGAGACAGTTCCGGGTCTGGGAGAATTCTTCCTGCGCCCGGTGCGTCCGCAGGATGCGGCCGCCTTCACGCGCTTCTTCGCGCGGCTGCAGCCCGACGACGTGCGCCTGCGCTTTTTCTCGCCGCTCAGGAGCCTGCCCGCCAATCTGCTCGCCCGCCTGACCCAGATCGATTACGACCGCGATATGGCGTTCGTTCTCCTCGATGCCGAAGATGAGCTCATGGGCGTGGCGCATTTCTCCTCTGATCCCGACAAGCAGCGTGCGGAATATGCGGTGCTGGTGCGCAGCGACCTGAAGGGTAACGGTATCGGGCGGGCGCTCATGCAGCAGATCATCGCCTATGCCAAGCGTGCCGGGGTCGGCGAGATCTTCGGCGATGTGCTGGAAGAAAACGCCATGATGATCTCGCTGTGCCGCGAGCTCGGTTTCACCAAGGCGCCTTTGGCCGGGTCGGCTGGTGTCGTTAGGGCAAGTTTGACTCTTTGACCCCTAACTGAAAAAACCAAGCGCGCCCATGGGGCAATCGCCCTGAATGGGTGCTGTCGGTTTTTTGCGGAATGCCTTGCTGCAAGGCTATCATCCTGGCAATGCCGTCGTTCGTCGCCATATTTGGGCGAGACGGCCGGCGGCGGGCCCTTGCGCGGAAAGAAAAGGCCACATGCAACGAAAAGTTGCAGATTCGGACGAACCCAGCGTTTCCGCTTCGCCGCCCGGCGAAGTGGCCTCTGTGCGCCCTGCCGCCTGCGAAAAAGGCTGCCGTTTCTTCATGGAAGAGGCCTGCGTTCACAAAGCCGACATGGACAAGGTCGGCGTGACGGTGAATTTCGGCCGCAACGAGACGATCTATTCCAAGGGCGACGAGGCGCGCCATTCCTACAAAGTGATCGAGGGCGCGGTTCGGTTGTCGCACATTTTCGCCGACGGCCGCCGCCAGATCGTCAATTTTTTCCTCCCCGACGAGACGTTCGGCATCGAGCTTTCCGAGGAATATACGTCGACCGCCGAAGCGGTGGGCGATGTTGTCGCGTTGCGCTGCCCGCGCCTTTGCATCGCTCAATTGACGGAGGGCGATCCCGACATAAGCCAGAAGCGGCTGGCCATGTTGAGCAGAAATCTTTCCGCAGCGGAACAGCACGTCGCCATGCTTGGCCACCAGAGCGCCAAGGAGCGTGTCGCCTCGTTCTTTTTGGCGCTGGAAATGCAGCGGCGCACGGAAATCGAGCACACGCTCGATCTGCCGCTGAGCCGCCAGGATATCGCCGATTATCTCGGGCTGACGATCGAAACCACCTGCCGCGCCTTGAGCGAGCTGAAGCGCCAGCGGATCATCGAGGCGCCGAGCCGCCGGCGGATCGTGATCCGCGACCTTGCCGGCCTGCAGGCGATTGCCGAGGGCGGCGGCTGAATGCGCGGCCGACCGGCGTGTTCGTGCTTAATTGACAAGTCTCAATTTTGATAAGTCTCAATATTGACAAGTCTCAATGCGCTTAGTCGCGCGCTCGTTTCTGCTGTGCGGACAAAACAAGAGCTGCAGTCGGAGGAGCCATGTCGTTCGTCAAAATTCTTGTGCCTGTCGCCGGAGCAGGACGTGATCGCTTTGCACTGGCAACCGCGTTTGCGGCCGCCAAGCCTTTCAACGCTCATGTCGTGGCGTTGTTCGTTCACGCCGATCCGCGCGAGGCCGTGCCTTACGGCGAGCTTCCTTTGTCGCCGGACATCGTGCAGGACCTGATCGATACTGCCGCCGATCTCGAAAAAGCCGCTTCGAAAGCGGCGCGCTCGACGCTCGCGACCCTGGCGGCGGAAGCGGGCATTCGCATCGTCGGCGCGCCGCAGAAGGCGGACGCGGTGACGGTCTCCTATGACGAAGTGACCGGCCACCTGTCGAGGGCGCTCGATCGCGAAGCGCTGCTCAGCGATTTGGTGGTGTTTCCGCCCATCCGCGAGACCGACGACCCCGAAATCCAGGACGGATTCATCCGTGCACTGACCAAGTTGGAGCGTCCGGTGCTGTTGTCGGCCGAGAAGGCGCCCGAGCAGATCGGCCGGAAGATGGCTGTGGGCTGGGACGGAGGTGTGGCCTGCGCCCATGCGCTGATGTCGGCGCTGCCCTATCTGGAAAAAGCCGAAGCGATCGAGCTTCTGACTGTCCAGAATGGCTCCCATCAGGGACGCGGTGTGGAGAGTGTCGCGGCCTATCTGGCGCTGCACGGTCTCTCCTGTTCGCAGCGGGTGTTGGCGCGCGGGGAGCGGAACGTGGCCGAAGTGCTGCTCGAAACCGCAGCGGACGACGGCTGCGACATGCTGGTGGCCGGCGGCTACGGGCACAGCCGGCTGATGGAATCGATCTTCGGCGGCGTCACCGAACACATTGTTTCGCATCCGAAGATCCCCGTCTTCATGATGCACTGACGGGGCTCTTCTCCCGAACTTATCCGGCACTCCCCGAACAGACTTATAATCCGCTCCCCGGCCATGCCGGGCGCGAAAAATGCGGATGGGGCCCCCTAGAATTTCAAGGCCACCACGTCTCGCAGAAACACCTGCGCCGCTATTGCAACGAATTTTCCTACCGGTGGAATGAACGCAAAACAACAGATGAAGTCCGCACCGCAAAAGCCATCATATTATCCGGTGGCGCGCGCCTTATGTATCAAGACTCAATTCGCACTGCTCCAAAGGCGAACGATCCGAACGCACCGTTTTGAGTGCGCCTATTGCAGAAGTGAGATGAGATAGTCGCTGATATCGGGAGTACGTTTAAGGCAATTGCGTATACCAGCAGCAAAATCGGGCCTCAGGTTGAACACAACCCAAGCACGTTCCTGATGCTCTCGGTCGTGGTACGCCGCTGGATCAATTTCCTGTGGCCGATAAAGTTCAACCCATGTGTCTACCTTGAAAGACCCGCTCATTCCGCCTTTGGCGAAATAGAAAGATCCATTTTCATATTCAAAATGGCATCCTGCGACTGCGGGCCTTCCGCGCGCCTTTGTAGTTGTCAGAACGGCAATAATAGGCTGCCCAGGCTTCGCACCGAGGATCACAAGGAGTTTGTCGCTGCTGCCGCTGTCTTCAAATTCAAAATCTGTCCACTTCACAACGGCACCAAAGCAGAATTTTCCGCCCATTACCCCCCGTCGCTTGTTCCTGCGAACAACTCCTTCCGCGCTTGAATTTCGTCCTGGCCCAATCCCTTCATATCGCCGATGAGCGGATCGCTCGTGACGGCTAAATCATATGGGATAGGAAGGCCGCTTCCAGCGCCCCCTTTGAATACTTGGCTCCACGGTAGCCTGCGGGCGTGGGATACTTTCGACATATCTTCGGCATTCACGTCACAGAACACCTCAGCGAGACACTCCATGACCCGCAACTCTCTCTTGGTAAAATATTTCAGATCGAACTTTTTGCGCGGCTTCAAATCACGCCGAAGCAGTTCGGCCGTCAGATCGTCTTTCACCTTCTGAATAGCAATTGTCTCTTGGAGGTCTGGTTTCGGGCCGTTTGTTATTTCGCCCCATAGTTCATTGGGCACCGGCCCTTGTTTCCATGCCTTGTAATTTAGACCAGTGACGCTTTGTCCGGTCTGCCGATAGACCTCAAAATCCAGAAAATTGAGAAGCTTGAATAACTTTAGGGTATGGCAATACCGAGTGTTCGCGATGAAATATAATATCGCGTTCAGTAACTTCTCTCGGTGCCGATCTATAAACATTGCGCTGACTCGTTCGGCACATAGCGAAGGACGCTATTAGCCACCCGGTCACCCCTCCAGCGGCGCAGCGCGCCAAGCGTACCGGAATAGTCTAGGGGCAACCATTAAGAATCTGGTTATTAGAACGATTAAAGAACGATTTAGGCCACAGTGAGGCAAGGAAACTACAGCCGAAAGCGCCATTAAGTGAGGATTGCGGGGCCGAATAGGGGCTTCCCGCAATCCTGCGGACTGAGTACCGCAGCGCGATTTGCCGCGCCGGGCGTCATCCCACATCTCAATGGCCGATTGCCCCACCTATCTGGAGCCCGGTGGCCTGTGGTTTACCAATTACACAAAGGGTTTTCCGGTCGGGTGCTTAAGCAGCCAAATAGCTACTTTCATGCGAGCACCTCCTTTCGTGCCGTCGCATGTGACGGTCCCTATAGATTGAACTAGGTTTGCGAAGTGCACAAATGCGTTTCAAGGTTCAATTGGGTTAGGGGGAGGGGGTCCGGAGAATCAAAAACGAATACGCGGTGTAGAATCTCCGTCCCAGGGGACTAGGCCGAATTTCCAGCCGTTCTGCGGATTTTCGCCATTCGGCCCTCGCATTTTTCTTGCGCGGCTGTAGGCTGCTTCGGCGAGGGTAAGCCTCACAACCGGGCAAAGGCATGAAAGCGGCAGCGAAGGGCGGTCTACAGGACAAGGCAAGTCGGGAGGTCATTCGCCTTCTGGGACGCCTGCTCGGCACGGTCATCAAGGAACAATATGGCCAGGATGCGTCAAGCCTGAAGCGCGGTCAGGCCGACCTCGACCTGGTTGAGGAGATTCGCCAGCAGTCGGTCGGCGAGCACCGTCACGGCGCGGCCGATATCCGGCTCGACCGCCGGCTGAGCCAGCTTGAGCCGCCCCAGGTTGCGCTCCTCATCCGCGCCTTCTCCGTCTTTTCCCAGCTCGCCAACATAGCAGACGATCATCTCGTCCACGTCCAGGCAGGGCCGGGCCCGTTGCAGCAGCTGGAGTCGCATGCGCACGTCAACGCCAGGAACGTGCGCGCCTATCTGTCGAGCGCGTTGCTTGCGCCCGTCATCACCGCACATCCCACCGAGGTGCGGCGCAAAAGCATCCTCGATCGCGAAACCGACATCGGTGCGCTGCTGATGATGCGCGAACGGGCGAATCAGCAGACGGGAGAAAGCACCGAGATCGAAGCCCAGCTCAAGCGCGAGATCAGGACCTTGTGGCAAACACGTATGCTGCGTCCGATCCGCATCCACGTCAACGACGAGATCGAGAACGCCATCGCCGTCTTCTCGCGCACCTTCCTGACCCAGGTTCCGACCGTCAAGCGCAGACTGGCGCGCATGTTCGGATTGAACGCCGACGCGTTGCCGTTCCTAAAGCCCGGTTCGTGGGTGGGCGGCGACCGCGACGGCAATCCGTACGTCTCCGCGCAGACGCTGGAATATGCGATCCGCCGCCAGTCGGAAGTTGTTCTCGATTATTATCTCGAACAAGTGAACATGCTGGGCACCGAACTGTCGATCTGCGAGGAATATGTTTCGACCAGCGCGGCCTTGAAGGCGCTCGCCGCCGGTCCCGAACACACGTCCCTACAGCAGATGGACGAGCCCTACCGTCGCGCGCTCACCACCTGTTATTCGCGGCTGGCTGCCACGCGCAAAGCGCTGCTTGGGCGCGCGCCCGTGTGGATGCCGCGCTGGGAAGCGGAGCCTTACGCCACGCCCGAGGCCTTCGCGGCCGACCTGACCGTGATGGTGGAATCGCTGCGTGAGAACGGCGACGGCGACCTGGCGGACGGAAGATTGCTCAATTTATGCGAAGCGGTCGGCGCCTTCGGTTTTCATCTCGCGGTCATGGATTTGCGCCAGAACGCCGAGGTTCACGAACGCGCGCTCGACGAGCTTTTCCGCGACGCCGGCGTTGTTTCGTCCTATGCCGGGTTCAAGGAAAACAAGCGCGTTGCGCTGCTGCTCAAGGAATTGGCGACGCCTCGTCTGCTGCGTTCGCCCTATCGGCGCTACTCGGAAGAGACCCAACGCGAACTCGATATCGTCGACAAAGCGGCTTTCCTGAAACAACGCTTCGGCGACGGCTGCATCGCGAATTATGTGATCTCGAAAACGCAAAGCATATCCGATCTACTGGAAACCGCGTTATTGTTGAAGGAGGCCGGGCTGCTTGCGCCGGGCAAGAAACCCAGCGCGGCCCTGCGCATCGTGCCTTTGTTCGAGACGATCGACAATCTGCGCGCCAGCGCCGACGTGATGGGTGCCTATTTCGATCTGCCGGCGGTGCGCGCCATGCTGGATGGCCAGGGCGGCATCCAGGAAGTGATGATTGGCTATTCCGACAGCAATAAGGATGGCGGCTATCTCACCTCCAATTGGGAAACCCGTTCCGCCATCGCGCGGCTGACGGCGCTCGCGCGCGCGCGGGGGATCAAAATGCGCTTCTTCCACGGCCGCGGCGGCGCGGTGGGCCGCGGCGGCGGCTCGAGTTCCGACGCCATTCGCGCGCTTCCCGCCGACGCCTCCGCCATCGGCATCCGCATCACGGAGCAGGGCGAGGTCGTGGCCAGCAAATATGGCGACCCGGAGATCGGCCGCTCCAGCTTGGAGACGATTATCGTTGCGGCCTTGTTGTCCCAGCTCAACCACGAGAAGGACGCCGCCGACGGCGAAGCGGGGGAGCGCCTGGCGCGGCTGAGCGCTGCGGCTTATCGCGCCTATCGCGGACTGGTCTACGAAACCAAAGGTTTCGACCGCTACTTCCATGAATCGACGCCGCTGCCGGAAATCTCGGATTTGAAGATCGGCAGCCGTCCGGCGTCGCGCAGCAGGTCGGGGCGCATCGAGGACTTGCGCGCCATTCCTTGGGTGTTTTCCTGGTCGCAGGCGCGCGTCATGCTGCCCGGCTGGTTCGGCTTCGGTTCGGCCGTGCGCGAGGTGGGGGCAAAATCGCTGCCTCCCTTATGGCAAAGTTCGCCTTTCTTCCGCACCACCGTGTCCAACATGGAGATGGTGCTCGCCAAATCGAGCCTTCTGATCGCCCGGCGTTATTCCGAACTCGTCGGGGACAAGGCGTTGGCGGAAAAGGTGTTCGCGCGCATCGAGGACGAGTGGCACGCCACCGTCGAGGCGGTTCTCGCCGTTACTGGGCAGTCGGTTCTGCTCGAACGCCACCCCAGGCTGATGAACTCGATCCGCCTCAGGCTTCCCTATATCGACGCGCTGAACCATTTGCAGGTCGACCTGCTTCGCCGTCGCCGCGCCGGCGACGACAGCGAGGAGACCAGCCGCGCCATTCACATGTCGATCAACGGCGTATCGGCAGGCTTGCGCAACAGCGGTTAAGGTTCCTGCTCCGGCACCGGCGTCGTGTCCTTGTTCGCCGCGTGGCAAGGATGGGCTTGGGCAGGAACTTCGGTGAGCGCAGCGCGCAGCGCTCTTTCGAGCAGGGCGAGCAGGGATACCGCCGTCTGATGGCGATGACAGTCGTTTGCCGAAGCCGGCAATGCTGCCAAAAGCTCTCCCGCGTTGATGGCGTCGATGATCGCGAGCGCCTCACGAAGATGCTTCGCCGAGACGCAGGTCTCCGGGATCATCCAGCCGTTATCGAAGTCTCGTGTGATGAAAGAATTCATGACCGCCCCCTGGGCTAGCGTTGGACGCAGCGTCCTTCTTCTGAAAGCGCTACCAACCATCACCCCATCGCCCACCGCGTGTTACATCCTTGTTCCTCGCGCGGCGGTAGAAATCGTCCGAAGTAAACTCGTTCGCGGCGATTTCGATGACACCTTCGGTGGGGTCATGGTCGAAAGCGCGGTTACCGAAGATTCAAAGAGTTAGCCGTCATGCCATGTCCCTCTAATCCGCTTGGGTGAAAATTTTCCATCAGAAAAGATAGAGGGGTGCGAATGCGCCGTATGTAAAAGATTTGGGCACGGGGCGTTCCTTCAGGTGAACACGGGGAAAATCTGGTCGATCTCTGTCTGTACAACTGGGAAGGCGCGCGCTACCGACCGCCGTCGACGGACATTCTTGCTTTCGTTGTTCAAAGGGTTCCTGGGGCTCGAAGAAGTCTAAGCTGCGCGCCGAACCGCTTGCGAGGTCCCTCGCTGCGCTATCGGTGCAACCTTCCCGAGAAGCGCCGAATTTTCAACGCGCCGGCGCGTCCTCGGCCTCGCACAACTGCGTCGCTTTTCCTTCCGCGAGTTGCTTGGCGAGGTTGAGGATGGCGCGCCTGTGCTTGGGCGATTGGATGGCCGAATAAGCTTCCAGCAGTTCGGCGGCACCCAGCTCGTTCAGGCGAGCGACGTGACGCGAGAAAAGCGACGACGCTTTCGACTTGTCGAGGTCGCCCACAATGTCCATCACACCGCAGCGCAGCGCTTGTGCGATTTCGACAAGCCGCGAGAAGCTCACGCGGTTGGTCCCGTGCTCGTACTTTTGCACTTGCTGGAAAGTGATGCCGACCTGACGGGCGAGCTGTTCTTGCGAAAGGCCGAGCTCTCGCCGCCGCAGGCGAATACGAGAGCCCAATGCGACATCGAGTGGATGCGGAGAATTGTCCGCCGTGTAAGCGCTCATGCCTTATCCTTTTGGTTCCATGAATCAGAGCATCCCTCTGCGATCTTGTCCATTGGCAAACAATCACAGGTAAACGCCTGCCTCATCTACAAGTTGAAGCCAATGCACTGACACGCATTGATTTCCAATCGTTAACTGCTGCTCAGGTTAATCGCGGGTTAAGCCAAGCCCTCAAAGATCGTCCCTATACCAGCGCCTGCGGAAGATGTGGCGGCGCAATGCCGGGTCGAATCGGCAACATGCCGCGCAAGGTCGGCCGCATTGCCCCGGCGATGCTTATGCGCCCGTTCGGCCGGGGGAGTTCACGGGTTAACCAAGCACTGTGCCAGCGTGGGACGTCGAGCACCGAAACCCGTCTTTGAATGTGCAATTCCAGCATCTAGCCGTCGCGATCTGGAACGATTCCATGCGATTCGGTTGGCTCGGCTAATGCAGCAACAGGCTCGGAAATCGTGCCCCGAGACCTCGTGTGAGCATTCAAGAAAACTTCGCAGACATGGTGTCCGGCGCACAGACCGTTCGGCGCATGCTGGACCGCCTGCCCATAGGCATCGAACCGTTGTCGGTGGGCAGCAAGACCACGTTCCTTGCCGCAAACAGCAACAAGAGCTGGGCGCATAAATCCTCCAAACGCCTCCTGGACGTCGCCATCGCCGTCCCGGCGCTGATCGTCCTGGCGCCGTTGTTGGCGTTTCTGGCGCTCCTGATCCGCCTGGAATCCCCCGGCCCGGCGCTGTTCCGCCAGAAGCGCCTCGGTTATCGCGGCCGTCCCTTCGACATCCTCAAATTACGCACGATGAAAGTGCGGGAAGACGGCGAGACGGTCACGCAAGCTCACCCGGACGACGCGCGCACGACGCGGATCGGGCGCTGGCTCAGGACATTCAGCGTCGATGAACTGCCGCAGCTCATCAATGTCGTCAAAGGGGAAATGTCGCTGGTCGGTCCGCGTCCGCACGCGAGGGCGCACGATGCGTTCTATGCGCGCCTGATCGCGGATTATCAGCGCCGGCAGAATGTCAGACCTGGCATAACCGGCTGGGCACAGGTCCACGGCCTGCGCGGGGCGACGCCGACGGTCGACAGCATGTCCCGTCGCGTTGATTTCGACGTTTGGTACGCGAACCACGCGAGTTTCGTTCTCGACCTGAAAATCCTGCTTCGCACGCCCCTGGAAGTCCTTCGCCGCAGGAACGCCTACTGATGCGCGCGCAAACACAAACCGCGAATTTTGCCGCCGCGCCGGTGCGGATCGAGCGCCGCTCCGGCCCGCGCGTCTACGATCGTGTCGTCGTGGGCGGCCTCAGTACGGCCTGCGTGTCGCGCCGGCAGCTCGGCGGGCTGATGGTCGGCGATTGTCTCGCTGCGCGCGGCGGCAAGCGCAGGCCCAAGCTGGTGTTTGCTTCGAACGGCCACAGCATCGCACTGGCGGCTCTGAATCCCGACTTCCGCCGCCAGCTGGAACAAGCGGATATGATCCATGCCGATGGTGCGCCCATCGTCTTTGCATCTAGATTGTTGACTAGGACGCCGGTACCGGAGCGTAGCGCGACCACGGATTTCATTTTCGATGCCGCCAACGCGGCCGAGCAATATGGATTGAAGTTCTTTCTCCTCGGCTCGACAGAACAGATCAACGCGCGTTGCGCCGAAAATCTGCGCAAGTCTCATCCGGGCGTCGAGATCGCGGGTCGGCGCAATGGCTATTTCTCGCGCGACGAGGAAGGGCGCATCTGTGACGAGATCAATCGCTCCGGCGCCGACATTCTGTGGGTCGGACTCGGGGTTCCGCTGGAATACGAGTTCTGCCTCCGCAACAAGGACAGGCTCAAGGTCGGCTGGATCGTGACCTGCGGCGGTTGCTTTAATTTCGCGGCCGGCGATTACGTCCGTGCGCCACAATGGATGCAGGAGGTCGGTCTCGAATGGCTGCATCGGCTGTGGCGCGAACCCAAACGGCTATTCTGGCGCTACCTGATTACCAATTCGATCGCCGTGGCAGTGCTGTTGCTGAACACTGCCAGCGCGTGATGGGGGTGATCATGCTCGCCGGCGCACAACAGGCACTTCCTTTGCTCCGGGGTGTCGATCGGCTTCGAGCGCAACCCATTCTGCGTACCGTCTACCGATACGGCTTGTCCGTCACGGGACCCGTCGCCGTCTCCGCCGCGCACTTCATCGCCTCGCTGATTTTCCTCCGCATGCTGCAGGCGGGCGAGTTTGGGCAATTCTCGTTCCTGTTGATTATCGTGCCTTTTTGTCTGAGCGCCGCTGGCGCCTTGCTGGGCGCGCCGGCCTCGCTGACGCGCGGCAAGAATGAGATCACGGCGTGTGCGGAAATCTCCACTTTGCAGAAGACTAGTCTGGTTATTGCCGGCGCTGCCGGTCTTATCGTCACTGCTCTGATGTATTCCACGCACGCCGACGCGGCAGAAGCGATTCTGTTCGGCCTCTACGGCGCGGGCGCGACCTTGCGCGCCTTTGCCCGCAGCCTCTCCAATATCCACGCACGTCTGCTGCGGGTTGCGGGCTCGGATCTTGTCTATTCCGTGCTGCTGGTCGCGGGCCTTGTGGGGCTTATCGCCTTCGGCCGCCTGACCATGTTGAACGCCGCGGTCGTGCTCGTCCTGTCGACGGCAGCGAGCTTCCTGCCGTTCGGTCGGCGCCATTGGCGCGAACTGATCCGTTCGGCGGGGACACAACCGTTCGGTCGCTATCTGCCCATGTGGCAAGACGTGACGCGCTGGTCGCTCCTGGGCGTCGTCTTGACGGAACTGACCATCAACGCACACGCCTATCTAGTGACCTTTATTTCCGGACCCAAGGTCTTCGGTCTTCTCGCATTGGGCGCCCTCTTCATGCGGCCGGCTTCGCTGGTGCTGTCGGCGCTGCCCGACATCGACCAGCCGCTGATGACCCGGCGCATCGCGCAGGGCGACATCCGTGGCGCGCTTCGAGTGGTTAACGACTTTAGAACGGCGGCCGGGGCAGTGTTGGCCGGCACCATCGTCCTCTCGGTCGTTCTCGTGAACTGGTTTCCGCACCTTTTCCTGAAAAAGGGCTACGACGAAGCCGATGTTCTGATCGTCCTCGCCCTGTGGATCGCCATCACGGCAGTCAGGGTCTTGCGCACGCCGGAAGCCGTGCTCCTGCAGGCCACCGGCAACTATTCGGCGTTGGCGCGCGTCAGCGCTTGGTCGGGCGTGACGTCTCTGGTCGTGACCTTTGTCCTTTTGTGTGCGGTAGGCCCCGTTGCGTCCCTTGGCGGCGTGCTGGCGGGAGAGATTGCGGTCGTGCTGGCGTTGTTCCCTCTGACGCGCGCCTGGAGGCGGCAACATGCTTGAAGTCGTCGTCGCCATTCCGACATTTCGCCGTCCGCGCAGCCTGGCGCGGCTTCTGGCGGCGTTGGAGAACATCGAGACGGAGGCGCGTATCGTCGTCATGGTCGCCGACAACGATGCCGAACGCCACGAAGGCTACGATCTGTGCTTGAAGCTGCGCGCCGAGGGCTATCGCTGGCCGCTCGACCCTGTGATTGCTCCCGAGCGGGGCATCGCACAAGTGCGCAATGTGCTTGTCGAGCGCGCTCTGTCCTATCGCGATGCCGGTTTCGTGGCGATGCTCGACGACGACGAATGGCCTTCGCCGCAATGGCTCGACCGGTTCCTGCGCGTGCAGCAACAAACCGGTGCCGACGCGCTGCAGGGCTCCATCCTATTCGAGTTTGCCTCCGCGCCGCGGTCCTGGGCCACCGGGTTCGACGGGACGACCTCGATTCGCCGGCCCACCGGACCGGTGCGTATGCTTGAAGGCGCGGGCAATCTGCTGTTGACGCGCGGCTGTCTGGAAGGCCTGGAGGCGCCCTGGTTCGATCCGGCATTCGCGCTGACCGGCGGCGAGGATCGCGATTTCTTCGAACGGCTGGCGCATGCGGGCAAGCACTTTGCCTGGGCCGATGAGGCCATTGCCCACACCATCATCCCGGCCTCGCGAACCAGCCTGAAATGGATGCTGGCGCGCGCCTACCGCATCGGCAATACCGACATGCGCATTTTCCTCAAGCATCGCCCGAAGCTTTTCGCCCGTGCGAAGGAATACGCGAAGATCGCTTTGGCGCTCTTGTTGTCGCCGGTCTTGTTGGTCATCCTTGCGGCAGTTCCGAATCGCGCCGCCGATGCGCTGCGCAGGTTTTCCCGGAACTTGGGAAAGATTACGGCGCTCCTAGGCCGGCATTACAACGAGTATGCCGTAACGCATGGCGAATGAAGGTCTGGCTATCGGTTTGAACCGCGCGCGTCCAGCGTCGTGGATCGATGAAGCCGTTCTTTTGGCCTTTCTGCTTCTGGCTTTCGTGGGTCTTTCGCCCTTTGCCGTTCACGCCCAAGCCGTCACGGCCTTCGGCGGCGTCGCCACGACGGGCGCGGGCGATCTAGCGCGCCAGTTGTGTTATCTGGCGGTGTTCGCCGCCATCGTCATCGGTACCGTCAGAACTTTTGGGATGGGAGCGTTTTCGTCGGTACCCGTCCTGCTCGTGCTGCTGTTGGCCTGGTGTCTGTTGAGCGCGGCGTGGTCCGGCGAGCCGGGTGTCACACTGCGCCGCGCCGGGCTTGCGGTCGTCCTTGTGATCTCCGCGATGCTGAGCGTGGAGACGGTCGGCGCCGAGCGCAGCCTCGTTCTATGGCGCTGGGTGCTCGCCGCCGTCCTGGTCGTGAACATCGCCTCCATCCATTTCATCCCTCAGGCCGTGCATCTGGCGGGCGAGACCGACGCCAATCTGGTAGGCGATTGGCGCGGGCTGTACGGTCACAAGAACATCGCCGGCTCGGTCGGCGCGATGACCGCCATCGTTTTTCTGTTCACGCCGCGTGCCACCCCCGGCATGTTTCGCAAATTGCTGGATGTGGCGGTTGCTGTTGCGGCGGTCGGCTTCACCGTGATGACGCGCTCGAAATCCTCGCTCGGCCTGTTGGCGATCGCGCTCGTTCTGGGGCTGGTCTATCGCGTCGCCTGGAAAAAGGATCTGGACCGCATCATCGTCGTCGTGGTGGGCGTGCTACTGACGATTGTGATCGCAGCCTTCGTGCTTGCGGATCAGTCGATGGTCGTGCGTCTTTTTGCGGATCCGCAAGCATTCACCGGGCGCACCGAGATTTGGACGGCCGAGATCGCCTATATCCGCGATCACGGCTTATTCGGCGCCGGCTTTGGCACCTTCTCCGATACCGGCGGGTTGTCGCCGCTGCACAATTATATCGGCAACTCTTGGGTGGGCGAGGCCAGCCACGGTCATAACGGCTATCTGCAACTGCTCATGACCGTCGGCGTGATAGGCTTCCTCCTGGCTTTCGCCGGCCTTATCGTGGCGCCGGCGCTGGCGTTCTGGAAACGCGGCGGCGACATCGAGATGAAGGCGCTGCTGTTTGCCCTGTTCGCCTTCCTGCTGCTGCACAATGTCATGGAAACCGATTTCCTCGAAGGCGACGGTGTAACCTGGGTCGGATACCTGCTGATGCTCGCTATGCTCGGCAATCTCGGTCGCCGCGGACTTGCATGATGACGCCCTTCTTTTCGGTGGTCATCCCCGTCTACAACCGCGCGGCGCTGCTCGGTCAGGCTTTGCGTTCGGTGCTGGCGCAGACGGAACAGGATTTCGAGGTCGTCGTCGTCGATGACGGTTCCGTCGACAATCCTTCGCGCGTGGTCGAAGAGTTTGCCGATCCACGCATCGTTTTCGTCCGTCAGGAGAATCGCGGCGGCGGAGCGGCGCGCAACACCGGCATCGACAAGGCGCGCGGGCGTTTTATCGCCTTCCTGGATTCCGACGACCGCTTTTTCCCCCACCATCTGGCGACCATGCGCAAGCTTCTGCAGAATGCATCTGGCACCGCAGGCTATGCGCGAATCCTGGTGGACCGCGGCGAGGGACGCTGCTTCCTCAAGCCGCCGCGCGCGATCCGCGAAGGCGAAGACATGGCGACGTATCTTTTGTGCGACCGCGGGTTCATTCCCACCAGCACCATCGTGGTGGAGCGGAAGATGGCAGAGGCCATCCGTTTTCACGAGCATCTGCCTGCCGCCGAAGATACCGACTTCGCCATCCGCCTGACGCTTGCCGGTTGCCGTTTCGTAATGGCGGGGGAGCCCGGCGTGCATTGGAAGGACATCGGCGATCCGGGCCGCCTGTCGGCGGGCCGCAGAAACGCAACGATGCGCCAATGGATCGATGAACTCAGGCCCCGGATTCCGGCCAAAGCCTATTACGGTTGTCTGGGCTGGGCCTATGCAAAGCATGTGGCCATGAATGACCGTTTTGCCGCGCTGAAGCTTTATCTGGCCGCCCTTGTGCGCGGTTGTTACCGCCCGTCGCTGGCTGGGATTGTCTTCTTGCAGATATTCCTTTCCGACCACGCCTATCGAAAATTGGCCGATGCCGCGATAGCGCGACTCGGCGCGGGCTTGCATCCTCGGTCCGATCTTTAGCGCCTGCAGCGTCCCGATTTGGAACAAATCTCGAAATGAAGTGGACGGCCGGTTCCGTCCACGGCAACTCGTTTATGGATGGTTGACCCTCGCCCCCTATGCTGCCGCCGCATGACGCGTAGAATTCTTCTGGCGACGACCGTCAAATGGCCGTCTGCCGCTTACCTGGCCGGCGCCTTTGCCTCGTTTGGCTGCTCTGTAGAAGCCGTGTTCCCGCGCGGCCATGTCCTGGGCGTGAGCCGGCATGTCGGCCGCGCGTACACTTATCGTCCGCTGTGCCCGCAGTCTTCGTTTGCCGCGGCGATTGCGGCGGCACAGCCGGACTTGATCGTACCTTGCGACGACCGCGCCGTATCGCATTTGTTGTCGATCCAAGCGCACGCGCCGGACGTAACAGCGCTGCTTGTCCGCTCCATGGGCAGAATGGAGTCTTATCCGTTCATGATGGCGCGCAGTCGCGCCATCGCCATCGCGCAAGCGGAAGGAATTTCGACGCCGCTCACCGTCGCGGTGACGAACGAAAGCGAGTTTTGGCGTGCGTTGGGGCGCGTCGGCCTACCAGCCGTATTGAAAGCGGACGGAAGCTGGGGCGGCGACGGCGTTGCCGTTGTGCGAACGCGCGAAGAAGCAGGCCGGGCTTTTCGCAAACTTGCATTTCCGCCGTCCAGGCTACGGTGTCTCGTGCGCACCGTCCTGCGCAACGACGCACATTTTCTGCAAGAGGCGCTCGCTCCGAAAACGCCGACGATACAGCTGCAGCAGTTCATCAAAGGCAAGCCTGCGACCAGTGCCTTTGCCTGCCGCGATGGGGAAGTGCTGGCTGCGATCCATGTGGATGTCGTGGAATCGCGAGGAATGACCGGTCCGGCTTCGCTGATCAAACGCATCGATTGCAACCGGATGGACGAGGCCGCCCGCCGAATCGCTCGCCGGTTCTGGCTCAGCGGCCTGCATGGCCTGGATTTTATCCGCGACGAAGGCGGTGTCCCCCACTTCATCGAGATCAACCCTCGCGCCACCCAGATTTGCCATTTGGCCCTGGGAGCGGGCCACGACCTGCCGTCGGCGCTCCTGGGTCAGCCGCCGCGCCCCATCGCCACCGACCAGCCTTTGATCGCGCTTTTCCCGCAGGCATGGCAGTCCGGCCGCCCGGTGCCGGATTCTCAGGCCGCTTATCTCGATGTGCCCTGGGACGATCCTGCGGTCCTCGCCGCCGCACTCGGCCCCGGCTTTGCCCCGCCCAAGCCGCAGCCCCAGCAAAGAGCGCTTGCCCCAGCCGATCCGCTCCAATTCTTAACGGACGGGCTGCCGGGGAACGGCGCGCGCGCCCGTCGGCTGCAGCTTTAGAAAGTTTACGGGCCGTTGCCGCGTTAACCATTCGTCAGCGCAATCGGGAGAAAATTGGGTTCAAGGCGCCGAAGGAAGGCTCGCAGCCGACCGAAAGCACAGAGCAAACCGGTCCATGGCAATCGACAGAACCGCGTCATCCTTTGCGTCGACGGCTTCCGCACCCGCTGAAGCATCCTTCGGCTTTGCCGATTTCTTGCGCGTTCTGGACGAACGGCGCAGCCTGATCCGCAATATCACGTTGGGGGTCAGCGCGCTGACCTTGCTCGTGCTCCTGTACTTGCCGACGCTGTACTCGTCGTCGGCCGTCGTCATGCTCGATCAGCGCAAGAACAACGTCGCCGATTTGTCTTCGGTGCTGTCGGCGCTGCCGACCGATCCCTCCTCGGTGCAAAACCAAATACAGCTCCTGTCTTCGCGCGATCTGGCTGGGCGCGTCATCGGCAAGCTGAAGCTTTACGACGATCCGGAATTCAATCCGGCCTTGAACAAGAACGGCACGTTCGGCATCGGCGATTTCGTCCGCTTGCTCAATCCGGCGGACTGGGGCGCACCGCGCCAGGCTGGGGGCGCCGATTATGAACGCGACGCGATCGTCAGCGCGTTCCTCGACCGCCTGGATGTCAGCGCGCTAGGTCTTTCGACGTCGATTACCTTGACCTTCACCTCGCGCGATCCCGCCAAGGCCGCCTTGATCGCCAACACGCTGGCGGACACCTATACCGAAGACCAGGTCGACACCAAAGTCGCAGCCGCGCGCGTGGCGACGCAATGGTTGACCGACCGCATGCATCAGTTGGCCGGGCAGGTCCAGGCCGGGGAAAGCGCGATCGCGCAATACAAGGCCGCGCACAACCTCGTGGACTCGGCGCAAGGCAATTCGCTGGTCGATCAGCAGCTCGTCGCGATCAACGCCTTGCTTGTCGCGGCGCAATCGGATCTGGCGGAGAAAAAAGCGACCTACGACCGCGTCCAGGCGCTTGTGCGCTCGGGAAACACAGCAGAGGTTTCCCAGATCGTTGCCGCGCCGCTGATCGTTCAGTTGCGCACGCAAGAAGGCTATCTCGTTCGTCAGGAGGCCGATCTTTCGGCGCGTTACGGCCCCAACCATCCTAAGATGATCGCGATCCAGACGCAGAAGCGTGATCTGGAGAGCAAGGTCGCCCAGGAGGCGGCTCGTATCGCAGATTCGATCGCCAGCGACTTGGCGGTCGCCCGCGCTCACGTTGACTCGATCGCGGCGGGTCTCGCGCGCGAGGAAAAACAGGCGGCAGGCGATGATTTGGCGCGTGTCAAGTTGAACGCGCTGATGGCCAATCTCGCCTCGACGCGCACGATGTATGAATCTTTCGTCACGCGTCTGCGGGCGACCCAGGATCAGGACGATATTCAGAATTCGGAATCGCGCATCATTTCCCGAGCCCCTATACCGACCGCGCCCTCCTCGCCGCACCGTGTCCTGTTCTTCGTCGCGTCCTTGCCGGCGGGCTTGATGCTGGGCGTTCTGGCGGCGCTGTTGGCCGAGCGGTTTCAGGCGCCGTTGCCTCGCCAGGACCTACGGCCCCTCGTCGAAAGGACGGCGCCGGTCACGGCAAGGGCGGTGCCGGCGCTGCCGCCCGTCCTGGGGGAGCTGCCGGTCACCGCGGACATGCGTGCGGCCGATTTCGTCGTCGACAACCCGGGCGCTCCTTACAGCCTGGCTTTGGCGGCCCTGTTGAGCCGCATGACGCCGGGGCGTTCCGGCCGGGGCAGGGTTGTGGTGCTGACCGCGCCCGGTTCGGATGCGGGAAAGTCGGTGATCGCGCTCGGCTTGGCGCGCGTGGCCGCTGGGCAAGGCTTGCGGACGGTCCTATTGGACGGCGATTTCAATCGGCCCGTTATTGCCTCTGCGGTGGGATTCCGCTCCGTTCCTGCGGGCATCGCCGAGCTGCTGAGCGGATCAGCGCCGTTGTCGCGCACTCTTCTGAAGGATCCACGATCGGGTGCGTTCTTGCTGTCGGCCGCACGGCCGACGGGTGCGACACAGGCGCTGTGGACTTCGGCCAAGATGGTGGAACTGCTGAACTATTTCCGGCAAAATTGCGATCTTGTAATTGTCGATGCGGCGCCCGCGCTGGCGGACATGCAATTCCTGGCGCGGTTGTGCGATCAGGTGGTTCTAATCGCGCAGGGGCGGGCGCCCCAGGCCGTTCTGGAAGCTGCCGTGCGCGCTCTTGCCGCTTTGGGAGCGCCTCAGGCCGGCCTTGTCGTAACCCGATAGGATGCTGCTGCCCGCTTGACTTTTCGTCGCGGGGGCGGTTCATACGCCACGCATTTAGGGTAACCATCTTGCAAAGATTTGGATTGAGTGTTTCGCGAAAAATGAGATACGCGGAACGCGAGATTGTGTCCTCCTCGGATGCGGCCAACTTTCACTTACGGTAGCAAAGCGAACCCCACATGAGCGAAACGCCTTCCGGTCTGACGCGTATGGCGAGCACCGTCAGCGACCTAACTCCCGTGCTGAAGACCGCCGGGATACTGCTCGTCGTGCTCGTTGTCGGTGGCGTCGGCGGCTGGATCGGCCGCGGCCTCTTGGCCGGGCCCCCCGATGTCCCGACCATGCACATCTTTCAGGATTGGCGTCTGTTTTGCCCGGACAGCAAGGCCAAGAACCTTTCCTGCGAGATGAGCCAGGACGTGATGGACCAGAAGGCCGGCGCGCGCGTGGCGCGGCTCATCATGCTCAAGGACAAAGACAAGAGCATGGTTTTGGCCGTCACGGTGCCGCTGCAGGTTCTTTTGGAACCCGGCTTGGGACTCAAGATCGGCGACGATCAGGTGCGCGTCTTTCAATACAAGACCTGCACTGAGGAAGGTTGCCTCTCGATCATTCCGGTGAACGATCAGATCGAAACGGCGCTCGGCAAGGCACAGCGAGCCGGTATCGAGGTCGCCCGGCCTGACGGCAAAGCCGTGGAGTTGCCTTTCTCGATGAAAGGTTATGCCGAGGCCTACAAGGTGTTTCTGAACAACGAAGCGAAGCGCAAATCCTGGTGGCGGAGATTATGGTCATGAAATCTATCCGTTTTCGGTTCGCTGGTCTCGTTACCGGCCTTTCGGCGATTTCGTTTCTTGCGGCAGCGGCGGCGCTTGCGCCGGTGCAGGGTTCTGAACCGGCACCAGCAGCCAATGCCAATAAGCCTGTTCAGCCGAGTGAAACCAAGGATTTTGGTGACTGGACGGTGCGCTGTTATCCGGCTTCTGCGAAAATACCGTGCGATATGATCGAGATGCTGGTGAACAAGAAATCCGGCCGGCGCGTACTTGGCGTGTTGATCATCTACGACAAGGCGCAAGATCGACACGTGATGCAGATCGCGATGCCTTTGGGCGTGATGCTGCAGAACGGGGCGGTGCTCGGCTCGGACACCTACACGTCCGAGGTCTTGCGCTACCGTATTTGCGACGCGCAGGGGTGCTATGCGATTGCGGTTTTCGACGATGCTGCCATCAATGCGCTGGGGCGTGCGACCAAGGCGGAGATGAGAATCGTCGCCGCCGACGGCAAGAAGTTCAACATCAGCTTTTCGTTGAACGGATTTACCGCCGCGCACAGTGCGCTCTTGGACATGACGCAACAGAAGGCCTCCAACGCGTCTTCGACGGAACAGAAGCACTAAGCTCCGGCGTTTTTTGCGGGTTCGAAATCGGCGGGCTGGTTGGTCGCGTCCGTACGTTCCGTGTCTGTTCTAGCTTTAGGACCGGCAGTGCCGGTTGAGGACTGGGCCGCGGCGGCGCGGCCCGGGATATACCAACCGATTTCGCGACAATTCGGACAAATTTCCCGAAAACTGCTCTGCTATCTCCCCATAACTCTGAGATACCCTTCCGCATGCAACATGCTTAAGGGACAGAGCGCGACCGTCCTGCGCCGTCGCGAGCCAGCATTGGAACATCGCATGAGAAGCCAGAGCGACGATACGAGCCGCTTCCAAGCCGCAGCCGAAGAGGCCCGTCGCAATTTCGAAGAAGCCCGGCGTCGTTTCGACAGTGCAGGGGACCGCATCAAGCCTTATCTGAAAAGGGCCGGCGGCTTTGTCGGCGGCGTCAGACGTTGGTGCTCGAAACACCTGCCGGGCGGCGAACGCACGATGTGGGTCGCTCTCGGGCTCATTCTGCTCGTGCTGTTCGTGTGGGCGATCCTTCCCGGCCAGAACGCCTCCAATCAAGGCGGTTTTGGCGCGGGGGGGCCGCAGCCTGTGGGCGTCGCCAAGGCCGCCAAAGGCAACATCGACGTCACGCTGGACGCCCTTGGCACGGTCACGCCGCTTGCAACCGTCGCCGTCAGGCCGCAGGTGAGCGGCCAGCTTCTGCGTGTGGCTTTTCAGGAAGGCCAGCTCGTGAAGGCGGGCGATCTTCTCGCCGAGATCGATCCGCGCAGTTTCCAGGCAGCTCTCGATCAAGCCAGGGGGCAGCTCGCGCGCGACAGCGCTTTGCTTGCTAATGCGCGCGTCGATCTAAAGCGCGATCAGGCTCTTTATGCCGCGAACGCGACCTCGCAGCAGGTGTTGGCGACGCAAGAGGCCCTGGTCAAACAGGACGTGGGCGCGGTGGTGTCCGACCAAGCCAATGTCGAATCCGCCGCGATCAACCTCGGCTACACGCGCATCGTTTCGCCGATATCGGGATTCGCAGGGCTGCGTCAGGTCGACGTCGGTAATTTCGTCAGCGCTGGGCAGACGACGGGCGTCGTCGTCGTCACGCAGCTTGAGCCGATCTCCGTGCTCTTCACCATTCCCGAGGACAATATTGGCGACGTCGTTTCGCGCATGAAGAGCGGTGCCGTACTCCCTGTGATCGCCTACGACCGCAGCCAGACTACAAAGCTCGCCACCGGAAGATTGTCCGCGCTGGATTCGCAGGTGGACACGACAACCGGCACGGTCAAGCTGCGCGCGCTCTTCGACAATGCGGACGGCGCGCTGTTCCCCAATCAGTTCGTCAATGTACGCCTTCTGGTCAACACGCTGCACGACCAAACCGCGGTACCGGCTGCCGCGATTCAACGTGGCTCGGGCGGTGCCTACGTTTTCGTGGTCAAGCCCGACCATATGGTGTCGATGCGCGCCGTGACGCTTGGTCCTCAGCAGGACGACCGTGTTTCCATCGTCAAAGGGCTCAATGCCGGCGAAACCGTGGTGACCGACGGCGGCGATCGTTTGCGCGACGGTGCGGAGGTGACGATTCCAAGCGGCCAGAAGGTTGATGCCAGCGTCGCGCCGCCGAAAGAGGCGTCTGCGCCGGTGCAGAGCGCGCAATCCGCCCGTCGTGCCCTCTTCCGCAAGCTGACTCCGGAGGAGCGCGCGAATCTGCGGAGCATGAGCCATGACGAGCGCAAGAAGTGGCTGAACGATCACCGCGCCGAACTTATGAAGCGCAAGGATCAACCCGGAGGAGGCTTCGGCGGCGGCCGGCCGGGTGGACCGCCCAACTGATGTCTCTCGCCGCGGCTCGGATGTCTTGTCAGATGCCTTGAAGGCGAATTGTGATGAATATTTCTGCGCCCTTCATTCAGCGTCCGGTCGCGACGTCCCTGTTGATGATCGCGATCATGCTGTTGGGGCTGGCGGGCTACAAATATCTGCCGCTATCGGCTCTGCCTGAGGTCGATTATCCCACCATCCAGGTGCAGACGTTCCTTCCGGGCGCCAGCCCGGACGTGATGACGACCTCGGTCACGGCACCGCTGGAACGCCAGCTCGGGCAGATGCCAGGTTTGAAGCAGATGTCGTCCATCAGCTCGGGCGGCGCCTCGGTCGTCACGCTGCAATTCGACCTGAGCCTCAGCCTCGATGTCGCCGAGCAGGAAGTCCAAGCGGCGATCAACGCGGCGGGCAACCTCTTGCCGCAAAGCCTTCCGGCGCCGCCCATCTACGCCAAGGTCAATCCGGCCGACGCGCCGATCCTGACGCTGGCGATCAGGTCGACGACATTGCCGCTGACCCAGGTGGAGGACATCGCCGATACGCGCGTTGCGCAGAAGATTTCGCAGCTTTCCGGCGTCGGCCTCGTAAGCATTAATGGCGGCCAGCGCCCGGCCGTACGCGTTCGCGCCAATATCCAGGCGCTGGCCGCCTACGGGCTCAACATCGACGATCTCAGAACGACGATCTCCAACGCCAATTCCAATGCGCCGAAAGGCAGTTTTGACGGCGCCTCGCGTTCCTACACGATCGACTCGAACGACCAGATCAAGACCGCCGATCAGTACAAGAACATCATCGTCGCCTACAAGAACGGGGCGCCGGTCCATCTGTCGGATGTTGCCAGCGTGGAGCAGAGCGCGGAGAACGTGAAGCTGTCGAGCTGGATGAACACCACGCCGGCTATTCTTCTCAACGTGCAGCGCCAGCCCGGCGCCAACGTCATCAGCGTGGCCGACTCCGTCAAGCAGCTCCTGCCGCAGATCGAGGCGTCCCTGCCCGGCTCCGTCGAAGTGGACGTCCTGACCGACCGCACCAACACGATCCGCGCCTCCGTGGCCGACGTGCAGTTCGAACTCGAACTCGCCGTTGTGTTGGTGGTCTTGGTGATCTTCCTTTTCCTGCGCAATCTGTCGGCGACCTTCATCCCCAGCCTGTCGGTGCCGCTGTCGATCGTCGGCACGTTCGCGGCGATGTACCTGCTCGGCTATTCGCTCAACAATCTGTCGCTCATGGCGCTCACCATCGCGGCGGGTTTTGTCGTCGACGACGCCATCGTCATGATCGAGAACATCACCCGCTATCTCGAGGCGGGCGACAGCCCGTTCGACGCCGCCATGAAAGGCGCCGGCGAGATCGGCTTCACTATCGTCTCGCTGACCGTGTCGCTGATCGCGGTTCTGATTCCGCTGCTGTTCATGCAGGAGGTGGTGGGAAGGCTTTTCCGCGAATTCGCCGTGACTCTGGCGATCACGATCCTGATCTCTGCGGTTGTGTCGCTGACTCTGGTGCCGATGCTGTGCGCAAAACTCCTGCGCCACCGTTCCGACGAGGCACAACAGGGCGTCGTCGCGCGCAAGGCGGAGGAGTATTACAATCGGCTGGTCCGCGAATATGACCGTCTGCTCAGATGGGTTCTGGATCATCAACCGCTGACGCTCGCGGTCGCCGTCGGCACACTGGTTCTCACGATTCTGCTTTATGTACTGATCCCCAAGGGCTTCTTCCCGGTGCAGGACACCGGCTTCATCCAGGGCTACACGCAGGCGGGACCGACTGTCTCCTTTGCCGAAATGTCCAGGCGCCAAGAGGCGCTCGCCAGCGCGATCGGGCGCGATCCCGACGTCGAGAGCCTTTCATCCTTCATCGGCGTGGACGGCACCAATGCGACGCTGAACAGCGGCCGCATCCTGATCAACCTGAAGTCCAAGGACCAGCGCAGCGGCGATATCGCCACGACCATGCGCCGGCTTCTCAACCTGGCGCACGAGGTTGCCGGCATCACGCTCTTTCTCCAGCCGGTGCAGGATCTGACGACCGATTCGACGGTCAGCCGCGCCGAATACCAATTCGTGCTCGAAGACGCCAGTACCGCCGTCCTCAACCAGTGGGTTCCGCGCTTCATGGATCGTCTATCCCAGGCCCCGGAGCTCGCGAACGTCTCCACGAATTTTCTGGATCGCGGCCTTTCGGCCTATGTGACAGTCGACCGTGACACCGCCGCCCGCTTCGGCGTCACCGCCGCGACGATCGACAATGCGCTGTACGACGCCTTCGGACAGCGCATCATCTCGACGATCTTCACGGAATCGAACCAGTACCGGGTGATCCTGGAAGCCAGTCCCGACGTTCAGAATTCGGTCGCTTCGCTCTCGAACATCTACCTTCCTACCGCGGGTGGCGGGCAGGTGCCTTTGGCGGCGTTGGCGCGCGTCGAAGTAAAGCCCGTGCCGTCTGAGAACGACCATCTTGCCCAGTTCCCGGCGGCGATGGTGTCTTTCGACGTGGCGTCCGGCTATTCGCTCGGGGCCGCGGTCGACGCGGTGCAGAAGGCGGAAAAGGACACGGGTCTTCCCGCCAGCATCAACACCAGTTTCCAGGGATCGGCGTTGGCTTTTCAGTCCACGCTCGGCAACGAATTGCTGCTGATCCTGGCGGCGATCGTGACGGTCTACATCGTGCTGGGTGTACTCTATGAGAGCTTCATCCACCCGGTGACCATCATCTCGACGCTTCCGTCCGCCGGCATCGGCGCGCTTTTGGCGTTGATCATCACCGGCCACGATCTCAACATCGTCTCCATCATCGGTATCATCCTTCTGATCGGCATCGTGAAGAAGAACGCGATCATGATGATAGACTTCGCGCTGGTGGCCGAACGCCACGAAGGCAAGAACGCGCGTGATGCGATCTACCAGGCGGCGATGCTGCGCTTTCGCCCCATCATGATGACGACCGTGGCCGCGATGTTCAGCGCGCTGCCGCTGATGATCGGCAGCGGCATGGGATCGGAGCTGCGCCATCCGCTGGGCATTTCCATCGTCGGCGGGCTGTTCGTCAGCCAGTTGTTGACCTTGTTCACGACGCCCGTCATCTACATTTATTTCGACAAATTGGTGCGGGGCTTTCGTGCGCGTCGCGGCGGGTTGCCGCGCGATGACGCGCGGACCGTTTCGCCATGAACTTTTCGCGTGTCTTCATCGAACGTCCCGTCGCCACCACACTGCTGACGATGGGGCTGGCGTTGTCCGGTCTCGCCGCGTTCTTTCTCTTGCCCGTGGCGCCTTTACCCAGCGTCGACATGCCGGTGATTTTCGTGATGGCGCAGATGCCCGGCGCCAGCCCGGAGACCATGTCTTCCAGCGTGGCTACGCCGCTGGAGCGCCATCTGGGCGCCATTGCGGATGTCGACGAGATGACCTCGTCGAGCTCCGCCGGCTCGACCAGCATCGTGCTGCAATTCGGCCTCGACCGGGACATCGACGGCGCCGCGCGCGACGTGCAGGCGGCGATCACCGCGGCGCGGGCCGATCTGCCCGCCGCAATGCGTTCCAACCCCTCCTATCGCAAGATCAATCCGGCGGACCAGCCGGTGCTCATCCTGGCGTTGACCTCCGACACGCTCTCGCCCGGGCAGATGTACGATTCCGCGTCCACGATCCTGCAGCAAAAATTGAGTCAGGTGCCCGGCATCGGACAGGTGCAGCTCGGCGGTAGTTCGCTCCCCGCCGTGCGCGTCGACCTCAATCCGCGCGCGCTGTTCAAATATGGCATCGGATTCGAGGACGTACGCGCGGCGCTTTCCGCGGCCAACGCCGACGCGCCCAAGGGCGCGGTGGAAGCGGGGCCGCGACACTTCCAGATTTACGTCAACGACCAGGCGCGCACCGCGGCCGATTTCCGCTCGCTGGTCGTGGCCTATCGGGGTGGTGCGGCGGTCAGACTGTCGGATGTGGCCAAGGTCTATGACGGGGTCGAGGACGTGCGCAATCTCGGGATGGCGAACGGTAAACCGGCCATCCTCGTGATCCTTTTCCGCCAGCCAGGCGCCAACATCATCGAGACGGTCGATAACGTGAAGGCAGCGCTGCCGCAGCTCCAGGCCTCGTTGCCGCCTTCCATCCAGCTGATCGTCGCCAACGACAGCACAACTTCGATCCGCGCTTCGTTGCACGATATGGAACTCACGTTGGTAATCGCCGTCGTGCTGGTGATGTTCGTCGTCTACCTGTTCCTGCGCAATGCCCGCGCCGCCTTGATCCCGTGCGTTGCCGTTCCGCTGTCGCTGATCGGCACGTTCGCGGTGATGTATTTGCTCGGCTTTTCGCTCGACAATCTGTCGCTGATGGCGCTGACGGTGGCCACCGGGTTCGTCGTCGACGACGCCATCGTCGTGCTGGAGAACGTGACGCGCTACATCGAGCAGGGCATGTCGCGCTTCGAGGCGACGCTCAAGGGCGCGCGCGAAGTCGGCTTCACGGTCCTGGCGATGAGCCTGTCCTTGATCGCCGTCTTTCTGCCCATTCTGCTGATGGGCGGGATTATCGGGCGGTTCTTCCAGGAATTCGCGATCACTCTGGCGACCGCGATCGTCATCTCGCTTTTTGTCTCTCTGACAACGACGCCGATGCTCATCGCCCATCTCGACCTGCACAAACAGAGCGGCAAGCAGGGCTGGCTGCTCGGCGGCTCCGAGCGGGCATTCGAATGGGGCAAGCGCGGTTACAGCACGTCCCTTCGCTGGGCGCTGGGCAATCCCGGCACCATCATGTTCATCCTGCTCGTGACGGTGATCCTGAATTTCTTTCTGTACTATGAGGTGCCCAAAGGGTTTCTTCCCAGCCAAGACACCGGCCAAATCATGGGGGGCATTCGCGGCGACCAGAGCATTTCCTTCCAGTTGATGGAAAAGAAATTCGCACAGTTCGTCGGCATCATCGCCAAGAATCCGGCCGTGGACAACGTCGTCGGGTTCACCGGCAGCGGCGGTGGTGGCCCGCGCGGCGGCGGCTCGAATTCGGGCAATGTCTTCATCCAGCTCAAACCCCTGTCGCAAAGAAATAACATGAGCACCGAGCAGGTCATCGACCGGATGCGCGGCGAGCTTGGCGGCGTAGCGGGCGCGCGCTTGACCCTACGCAGCGCGGGAGATTTCCGCACGGGCGGACGCTCGAGCTTGGCGACCTACCAATATACGATTTTGGCCGACACGCTGTCCGATGTGAACGAGTGGGGTCCGAAGATCACGGCGGCGCTGGAAAACGTGCCTGAGCTTGAAGACGTCAATTCCGACCGAGAAGACCGCGGGCTTGAGGTGGCGCTGTCGATCGATCGCGCGACCGCAACCAGGCTCGGCATATCGATGTCGCAGATCGACAGCGCTCTCTATGATGCCTTCGGCCAGCGACAGGTTTCCACGATCTACAATGATCTGAACCAATATCACGTCGTCATGGGCGTGGCGCCGGAATTCTGGCAGAGCCCGGAAACCTTGAAGGATATCTATGTCAGCACCTCTGGCGGTTCCGTCTCGGGCACGCAGGCCACCGGCTCCGTCGCCGGCACGACGGTGATTTCCAGCACCGCGACGCAGACCGCCGCCGACGTCGCGGCCGATGCGTTGCGCAACCAGCAGCTCAATGCCCTGACCACCAGCGCGCGCGGCGGCGTCTCGACCGGTTCCGCGGTCAGCACGCGGGTCGAAAAGATGGTTCCTTTGGCGGCCTTCAGTCACTACGGGCCAAGCACCACGCCGATTTCGGTCAACCATCAGGGACCGTTTGTGGCGACGACCTTTTCCTTCAACCTGCCGCCGGGCGAATCACTGGGTGTGGCCACCAACGCCATCCAGCGCACGATGACCAATCTGCATGTTCCGATCTCGTTGCACGGCGAGTTCGCCGGCAACGCCAGGATTTTCAGCCAATCGATCGGCAACGAGCCGCTCTTGATCCTCGCCGCGATCATCGCCGTCTATATCGTGCTTGGCATTCTCTATGAGAGCTATGTGCATCCCTGGACGATTCTTTCGACTCTTCCGTCGGCGGGCGTCGGCGCGGTGATGGCGCTGCTCATCACCGGAACCGATTTCAGTCTGTTGGCGCTTATCGGCGTCATCCTTTTGATCGGCATCGTGAAGAAGAACGCGATCATGATGATCGATTTCGCGCTGGCGGCCGAACGCGAGCGCGGCCTGAGTTCGCGCGACGCGATCTTCGAGGCCTGCCAGATGCGCTTCCGCCCGATCATGATGACGACTTTCGCCGCCATATTGGGGGCATTGCCGCTGGCAATCGGGTTTGGCAGCGGCGCGGGATTCCGCCAGCCCCTGGGCATTTCGATTGTCGGCGGGCTTATCGTCAGTCAATTGCTGACGCTCTACACGACGCCTGTCGTATATCTCTACATGGACCGTTGGCGCCTGGGCGCCAAGCGCCGCTGGAACCGCTTGTATTCGCGCATCTTGGGAGATCCCATACCCGACGCTGCCGAGTGATCGGTGCTCAAGGATCCGGCGTGTCCGGCAGATCTTGAGGCTCCGGCGCGCCGTTGCGGATTTCGGCGCTGCGATATTGCCGATAGAGGCTGCGCGTCGTGGCGTAGAAATCGATCGACGTCCGTTCGATCTGCTCCACCGTGTCCACATTGCGCGCGCGCAGGTCCAGTACGCCCACGCCGGTACGCACCGCGTACCAGGTATCGGAACCGTGGAATTTGATGTAGGTGAGCGGGTCCATGAAGATGTCGGCGACGTCGCCGGTCAGGTCGCGCGGCGGGTCCGGCCCCACGAATGGCATGACCAGATAAGGTCCTTCACCGGCGCCCCAGACGCCCAGCGTCTGCCCGAAATCCTCGGAATGATCGGGGACACCCATGGTGGTGGCAATGTCGAAGACGCCGGCCACGCCCAGCGTGCTGTTCAGAGTGAAGCGTTCCAGCGTCTCGCTGGCGCGAGTGGCTTCGCCCTGAAGAATGTCGTTTCCGAAGACGACCGGCTTGTCGAGGTTGGTCAGGATATTGTGAATGCTGTCGCGCACGGGCACGGGGAGGGCGTGGTTGTAGAATTTGGCGACCGGCTTGGCGACGGCGTTATCGATCGCCTTGTTCATCTTGAACACCGCCCGGTTGGTGGGTTCGTAAGGATCGTTCTGAGCCAAGGCCTCTGGGTCGCTTGTCGAACAACCAGCCGTCAAGACGCTCAGCAAAGCGACCGCAACAAACACAGAACGACGCCGCATACCATGCTCCGTCCGAAGACGGCTCCAAATCTAAGAATCAATCATGAATCTTTTGATACCGCGCTGAATATCGGGTCTGCGAACGGTCAGGACAAGAGGGGACGAAGGTTTCTTTTTGACCGATCAGATGCCGCCATACCAGCTATAGCCCTGATCCTCCCAATATCCGCCGCGCCCGCCGTTGATGTGAGCGTAGCTCTCTACAACCTCAATTCGATTTATATATTTGGCCATTTTGTAGCCAAGCTGCCGCTCCGCGCGCAGCCGCACGGGAGCACCGTGTTCAATTGGCAACGCTTGGCCGTTTAATTCATAGGCAAGTAGGGTCTGGGGGTGGAGGGCCTCCAGCAGGTCCAGACTCTCGTAGTAGAGCTGCGCGGCGTCGCCTTCCTGGGCCATGTTGTCGGCGCAGTAAAACACGACGTAGCGGGCGTCTGCTTTCGGTCTGGCAGCGGCGAGCACCAGTCTCAAGGGTGTTCCCGTCCATTCGCCGATGCAGCTCCATCCTTCCACGCAATCATGGCGGGTGATCTGGGTGCGCGAGGGCAGGGCGCGCAGCTGCGCCATGGAGAGCGAGAGCGGCCGTTCCACCAGCCCGCCGACCTCGATGCGCCAGTCGCGGAATCCGTTCGCCGCATGTGCCTTGTAGTCGGTTGTGCCGGGATTGAGCGTCCCATTGGCGCGGAAGACGGGGGCGATGTCCTGCCTGGAGAATTCCGGCGCCAACGCCAGCGGGCCGGCGAACAGGCGCTGGGCATGGCGCGTCAGGACTTCCACTTCGGACAACAGGTCGGCGACCCATTTTTGTTCGGAAAGGCTGGTGCAGCCCGACAGCATCAAGGTTGCGACGCCGGCACTCGCGCGGGCCAGGAAGCCGCGTCGGTTTTCAGCCATCTTTGCTGCCCTCGATCGCATAAGAGCCGGTGATCATCGAGCGCAGATTGTTCCAGCTGCCCGACAGGATCACCATCACGATATGCACGATGAAGAATCCCAGGAACGAAAAGGCGCAGATGAAATGGATCATGCGCGCGCTTTGTCGTCCGCCGAAAACCCACAACAGCTCCGGGAAGGCGCTGTCCATGGTCGGCGACATGGTGAGGCCCGTCAGCACGATGAGGGGTGCCAGCACGAAGATGACAAAGAAATAGGCGAGCTTTTGCAGCGCATTGTAACGCTTGGCGTCCTCGCCCTTGGGGAATTTGAGCTTGACATGGTCCACGATCTCGCGCGGCAGATGGGCAAGGTCTTTTTTCGTGGGCAGCAGGTCGCGGCGCAGATGCCCGCGGGCGATGGTGTAGGCCCAGAACAGCAAGCCGTTGACGGCGAACAGCCAGGCGAAGGCGAAATGCCAGAGCCGGCCCATGGCGAGCCATTGCGGTCCCGGCAGCGTCGCCCACGCCGGAAAGCCCCGCGGCATGCGAACGCCGTCCACATCCGAAGCGCCGAGAACGCCGGTGGTGTCGAAATGCCATGGCCCGATCTGGGTCACGCCGACATACCCCGCGTCCGTGTATTGCGCCGTCAACGACAGCACGGGGTGGTCGAAATCCGAGCTCTTGCCCCAATACAGCGCCGGATGGGCGTTGAAGATCTGCAAGCCGCTCATCAGGAGGAAGGCCAGGCAGCCTGCATTGATCCAATGGGCGACGCGGACGATCAATGCGTGGCGGCGGAAAAAATAATGCGGACCTGCCGGGACAAGGCCCAGTGCACGGCGCAGGATTTTTGCCGGTTCAGCTGGCATGTTCGCCAAGCTCCGCGATACTTGGTTGCGCAGGATAGCAAGCCGGTGCGGCACTCACCAAGCGGCGTTGCTCGGCCGTAGGCTCAATTGCGCTGACGCCGCGTTAACTTTTGTCCCGCCATGCCGTCCGCAGGCTCTAAAGCCGCTCGACGATCGTCACGTTGGCCATGCCGCCGCCTTCGCACATGGTCTGCAGACCGTAGCGCTTGTTGTTGTCGCGCAGCGCATGCACCAGCGTGGTCATCAGCTTGGTGCCGGTGGCGCCCAGCGGATGGCCGAGCGCGATCGCTCCACCGCGGACGTTCAACTTGGCCGGATCGGCGCCCGTTTCCTGCAGCCAGGCCAAAGGCACCGGCGCGAAGGCTTCATTCACCTCGTAAAGATCGATATCGCCGATTTTCAGCCCGCTCTTGGTCAGCGCCCGCTGCGTCGCCGGAATTGGCGCCTCCAGCATGATGACCGGATCGCCGCCCGTCACCGTCATATGATGAATGCGCGCCAGCGGCTTGGCGCCGAGCCTTTTCAACCCGGCCTCGTTGGCGATCAGAATGCCGGAGGCGCCGTCGCAGATCTGGCTTGACGTCGCCGCCGTGATGGCGCCGCCTTCGCGGATCAGCTTGACGGTCCTGATCGCTTCCAGACTGGCGTCGAAACGTATGCCTTCGTCGACCGTATGTTCGGCTTTGCTCCCGTCCTCGAGCGTGACGGTGAGTGGCACGATCTCGTCCGCGAATGCCCCCGCCTTGGTCGCCGCGGCGGCTTTCACATGGCTCTCGTAAGCGAATTGATCGAGCGCATCCTTCGTGAGTCCGTACTTCTCCACCATCATCTCGGCGCCCACGAACTGGCTGAATTGCACGTCGGGATAACGCGCGGTGATCATGGGGCTCATATAAGTGCCGAAATTGTTCTGCGCCGGCAGCATCACGGAAAGCCCTATCGGTACGCGCGTCATGCTTTCGACGCCACCCGCGATCACGATATCCATCGCGCCGGACATCACGGCCTGTGCCGCAAAATGCAGGGCCTGCTGGGAAGAGCCGCATTGGCGGTCCACACTCGTCGCCGGCACGCCATCCGGCAGCTTGGAAGCGAGCACCGCGTTGCGCGCGATGTTGAGCGCCTGCTCGCCGACCTGCATGACACAGCCGAAGATCACGTCTTCGATCGCGGACGGATCGGCCTTGGCGCGCGCGACCAGCGTGTCGATCAGCACCCCGCCAAGATCGACCGGATGCCACTCCTTGAGCTTGCCGCCTTTGCGCCCGCCCGCCGTGCGGGCCGCCGCGACGATATAGGCTTCTGCCATGTGCGTTTCTCCGTCGAGCCGCGCCTCATAGCATCATCCGGCCAAGACCGCGAACACATCGCAGCAAACCTTCCGCAACTGGATTTTAGACGCTTGTGATTGCGCTGCGGCAAGCATCTCTTCGCGACGCCGTGACGGCCGAAGACTCGTCGCGGAAGAAAACGACGCAGGGCCGTCAATATTGAAAGAATTGCGGAATCCAGCGTGTCTTCCGATCATCGCAAATGCGTTAACGAAAGTTAAATTTCATAGACTAAGGCAAGCAGGTCCAAAGCGGGGCAGCCGCGTTGGGTGACCCAAAAGGTCATTGGTAGGGGTGCTCGCCAGTATTCGGTGACGGAACGGTTCGTCTAAGGCGGACCCGCGAAGTCTGCGTGCTTGGCGTGGCGCGATCAACGAGTCGAAACGGGGGAATGAAGACAATGCGGTTGAAGAAAAACTTGTTGGCGAGCGCGTATACGGTCGCGATTGTGGCTGCGCCGCTCGTCCTGGGCGTCGCGCCGGCGTTCGCGCAATCGACCGGTACGCAGGAAGTCGAAACGGTTGTGGTAACGGGGGTGAAAGCGAGCCAGGTTAGCGGACTGTTCGTGCAGCAGGACATCGCCAAGACACGATCGGTCATCAACACGGATTTCATCTCGACGCAGATCGAAGGCCAGTCGATCGTGGCGGAAGCCAATCTTCTGCCCGGCGTCAGCATCAACAACAACGACCCTTACGGCGCCAGCGGCGGTGACATCCGCCTGCGCGGCTACCCCAACAACAAAATCTCGGTCACGATTGACGGTATTCCACTCAACGACACGGGCAATTATGCGATTTACATCGGCGAATACATGGACGCCGAAATCGTAGACCACCTGACGGTGAATTCCGGCACGACGGACGTCGACAGCCCGACGGCGTCGGCGACCGGCGGCACGATCAATATCGTCACCAAGATTCCCGACGATGTGGCGTCGCTCAATTCTTCAGCCTCTTACGGCAGCTTTGACTTCAGGCATTTCAGTTTAATTGGGCAGACGGGCGAGATCGGGCCTTGGGGCACGAAGGCCTACCTGCAAATGTCGTACATGGATTACGACAAGTTCAAGGGATACGGAGCCTTGGTGCGCCGGCAGGCCAACGCGCGCATCTACCAGGATCTGGGCGGCGGCGATTTCATCAGTCTCGCGGCGGACTGGGATCCCAACAACAACTACTCCTATCAGTCGAACTCCAAGGCGACGATCTTCGCTGCCTGGGCGGCAGGAACGCGGGCGGACTATGCGGCGACCTGCACGCGGACGGCGGGCACCAACGGCCATGCCGACGTCGAAGCGTCTTGCTCCAACTATTTCGGCGCGAGAATCAATCCGTCCCATTCGGGCAACATCCGCGGGCAGTCGCTGTTCACGCTTACCGACAATCTGAAGCTTAGCGTCGACCCGTCACTGCAATTCGTGCTGGCGGACGGCGGCGCCCAGGACACAGTGGTTTCCGAATCCGATCCGCGCCTGATAGGCGGCTCAGCGGCCACCGGCGTCGATCTGAACGGCGACGGCGATACGCTGGACAAGGTCAATATCATGATGCCTAGCGTCACCGAAACGCGGCGCTGGGGCCTGACCACGTCGTTGCTATGGACGCCGCTCGAAAAGAGCCTGGTCCAGTTCTCTTACACGCTCGATTACGGTCTGCATCGGCAGACCGGTGTATCGGGTTACATGACGCCGGGCACGAACCCGGTATTTGAGGACAATTACGGCGGCATCCACAACGGCCATTACGCGGCGACGGCCGACGGCGGCATTCTCCGCTATCGCGACCGCAAATCGAAGGCGATCCTGAACCAGGCCAGCGCCGATTACGAAGGCGACTTCTTCGACGACATGCTGCATGTCAGCGTCGGCGTTCGCGCGCCCTTCTTCGAGCGCGACCTCGACCAGCGTTGCTACACGACCGAGAAAGCGGGGACCGGCGGTGCCGGTGGCCCAACTTTCAGCCCGGGCGCAACGCCATACTGCACGACGCAGACGCCGAACTACGTCGTACTTACGGCGGGCAACCCGCAGAACCTGCAGCCGGGCACATACGTGAAATTCACCGGCGGCACGGCCTATTTCGACGCACCGTACAAAGCGACGAGGGATTATAACCGCATCCTGCCGAACGTCGGGCTGTCCCTCAAGCCGTGGGGCGACGAACATCAGTTCTACGTCGCTTTTGCGGATACGATGTCGGCGCCGATCACCGACGATCTCTACGTCACGCCGCGCATCGCGGTGCAACCGGAAACCGCCACGGCCTACGACATCGGCTATCGCTATACCGGGCCTGACGGGCTCATCGCCTCGATTGACGCGTGGCATTCCATTTTCAACAACCACATCGTTTCGTCCTATGACCAGGACACCGGGTACAATACCGACCGCAACGTGGGCCCGGTTCTGCTCAGCGGCGTGGATCTGACGGTGGGCGCCCAGCCGATCGACAACCTGTCGCTTTACGGAACGGCTTCCTGGGAAACCTCGAAACTGAAGGACGATCTGAACGTCTCCGGCGTGATCATCCACACCGCCGGCAAACAGCTCGTGGAAACGCCCGACTGGATGTTCTCGAGCCGTGCACAATACAAGATCGCCGGGTTCACCATCGGCGTTCAGGGCAAGTACACGGGACGTCGCTTCGCGAGCGATTTGAACGACGAGCAGACGTCACCGTACATGGTGTTTGACAGCGACATCAGCTACGACCTGGGCCAGATCGGCTGGGACAACGCGGAACTGAAGTTCAACGTGACCAACCTGCTCGACAAGAAGTATCTTGGCGGCATCTCTTCGACCAACACGGCGGCTGGCGTGCCGTTCTACTATGAAGGCGCACCGCGCACCTTCCAGGGGACGATCAAGATCGGCCTCTAACATGATTGACGTCGTTCGTCGGGCCGGCCGGGAGCAATCCCGGCCGGTCTTTTTTTGCGGGCGTCGCAGCCGTTATTCGTGCCGCATACCCATGTTGCGGGAATACGTCGCAGCTTCGGCCAAGCAAGGCGGCTTCGATCCCGCTGCGATGGAACCCAAGGCTTCGCTGCAGGCGGGGCCCCGCGGAAGGCCGGCTCGAACGGAACCTTCTCTTTTTGATCCAGGGTTATTTTCTCTAGGAATAGCAGGCAGTTAACATTGCAGGCCAGGACCGGCCTGATGTCCCGTTGACTCGCCGGGGGCCTCAGTGCTGATATAGAACAAAAAGGGAACATATATGCCGGCCCGGACGGTTCTTAAAGATCGGCACGCCCTTCTCGATGCCTTGCGCCGAGAGGTTTTTCAGACGGCCGCCGTCGTGAGCACTGGGATTGCCGGGATCGACGCCTGCCTTCGCGGCGGGCTCGCGCTCGGCGCGCTGCACGAAATCGCCGCCGCTGACTTCCGCGCCATTCCGGGCGCGTGGGGATTTTTGCTCGCGCTGATGGCGCGCATCGAGCGCAAAGGCATTGTGGTGTGGCCGCTCGTTCCCGGCGGAGCATTCGGCATTCCATACGCGCGGGGACTCAAATCCTTCGGCCTCGATCCGCGCGATTTTCTGATCGTGCGTTGCCGCCACGAACGCGACGCGGCATGGGCGATGGAAGAGGCGCTGCGCATCGGCGCCGGCGCCGTCGTCGGAGCGCGCACGCGCGACATGGATTTGACCGCGAGCCGCCGCCTGCAGCTTGCCGCGCAGCATTCCGGCACGCCGGTCTTCCTGCTGCGCGCGCACGACGACCGTCAGCCGAGCGCGGCGGTGAGCCGTTGGCGGGTCGCTTCCATGCCAAGCGTGCGCGACCGCTTCGGCTTGTTCGGCGAGCCGCGCTGGCGCGTGGCGCTGGAATATGCGCGGGGCGGGCGCTCTGGCGAATGGGTGGTGGAGTGGAATCATGCGGCGCTACGCCTGCGTCTTCCTGCCGTACTGGCCGATCGAGCGAAGCGCCGCGCGGCCTAACGGAAGCGTTGCTCGTCCTGTCGTCGTCGTGGCGTCCGCCTCGGGGGGATGGCGGATCGCGGCGGTCGATCGGCGCGCGCAGAACCTTGGCGTCGCGCCCGGAGAATTGCTGGCCGACGTCCGCGCGCGGATGAGCGCGCTCGACGTGCGTGAAGCCCAGCCTGAAGCGGATCAACAATCTCTCGCAAAACTCGCGCGCTGGGCTGCCTGCTTCTCCCCCTATGTTGCGCCGTGGGAGCACGGGCTGACCTTCGACATCGAAGGCTGCGCGCATCTTTTCGGCGGCGAAGAACGCATGGCGCGGCACATGCGTGAACGGCTTTCCCGCTTCGGGCTGACGGCGCGCATCGCCGTCGCCAGCACCATCGGGGCCGCGCACGCGCTCTGCTGTTTTGGGCCCGAGGAGATCGTCGTTCCCGCGGGAAAGGAGGAAGAAGCGCTTTCGCGCCTGCCGGTGGCGGCGTTGCGGATTTCGGAGCAGCAAGCGACAGGTCTTACCCGCCTCGGCCTCAAGCGTATCGCCGATGTCGCTCGTCTGCCGCGCGCGCCTTTGGCGCAACGCTTCGGCGCGGACTTCGTCGAACGGCTGGACCAGGCGCTCGGCCGTTTGCCGGAACCGTTCTCGCCGCTGGCCGCGCCCAGTGCCTATCGCGCGCTGGCCACGCTTGCCGAACCGATCGCGGTGCAGGAACACGTCATCAACCTCGTGCGGCGGCTCGCCGGCGATCTCATGCCCGCGCTGGTCCGCGACGGCAAAGGCGCGCGCATGCTCCGCCTGACGCTCTATCGCGTGGACGGCGAAATCAGGGACATGACCGTCAGATTGGCGGCGGCGAGCCGCGACGCGGCGCACATCGTCAATCTCTTTTCGTTGAAACTCGATGCCTTGGCCGAGGAATACGATGCGGGTTTCGGCTTCGAGGCCGCGCGCCTCGATGCGCTCGAATGCGAGGCGATGCCGCCTGCGCAGGAAACGCTGACGGCGCAAGGGCAAGAGGATACGCTTTCGCTTCTGATCGACCGGCTGGGCAGCAGACTTGGGCTTGAGAACGTCGTCCGCCTCAAGCCGGAAGACACGCACATTCCCGAACGCGCGGTCGTCTATTCCTCTGCCGCACCCGATTGGAGCGGCGAGTGCGATGCGTCGCGCCCGCTCCTGATGCTGCCTTGCGCCGAACCGGCCGAGGTCACGGCCCTGGTGCCAGAGGGTCCGCCGCGGCGGTTCCGTTGGCGCGGCGTCTCCTATAGCGTGGCACACGCCGAAGGGCCTGAGCGCATCCGTCCCGAATGGTGGCGCAAGCAGCAGCGCCCGCGCACCCGCGACTACTACACGGTGGAGGACGAGGCGGGGCACCGCTTCTGGCTCTATCGCGAAATGATGGCGGGCGGCGACGCACATCCGCGCTGGTACGTGCATGGGGTGTTCGCATGAGCTATGCGGAGCTGGCGGTCGCGACGAACTTCTCTTTCCTGCGCGGGGCGAGCCACGCCGAAGAACTGGTCGAGCGCGCCGGCGAATTGGGCCTGGCCGCCATCGGGATCGCGGACCGCAATACGCTGGCTGGCGTCGTCCGCGCCCACACCATGGCGAAGGAGAAGAAGCTGCGTCTGTTGGTCGGCGCGCGGCTGGTCGCCACCGACGGCTTCGAAACGATCTGCTATCCGATGGACCGTATCGCTTACGGACGGCTTTGCCGGTTGCTGACGCGCGGCAACCGCCGCGCCAGGAAAGGCGAATGCCGTCTGGCGCCGGCCGACATCCTTGCCGAAAGCGAGGGGCAGATTTTCATCGTCATGCCGCCGGACAATCTGTCGCCGGCCTTCCGCGCCAATCTCTCCGTGCTTGCGGCGCAGGCCTGCGGCCGGACTTATCTTGGCACTGCCTGGCTTTACGGCGCGCGGGGCGAGCACCACCTGGCCTCGCTGGCCGAACTGGCAGGAGAGACCGGCATCCCGCTCGTGGCGGTCAATGACGTGCATTATCATGTTTCCGAGCGGCAGATATTGGCCGACGTGCTCGCTTGCGTGCGCGAGAAAACCACCATCGCCAAAGCGGGAAGGTTGCTGGCGGCGAATGCCGAGCGCACTCTGAAGCCGCCTGCCGAAATGGCGCGGCTGTTCGCGGCCTATCCCGATGCAATCGAACGCACCCTGGAGATCGTCCGCCGCGTCTCGTTCTCGCTCGACGAACTGCGCTACGAATATCCGGGAGAGATCGCGGGCGCGGGGCCCGGCGAAACCGCGCAAGCCGCGCTGGAGCGCTTGTCGTGGGAAGGCGCCGCGCGGCGCTATCCGGATGGCGTTCCCGGAAAAGTGCGCGCGCAGATCGTCCACGAATTGGGGCTCATCGCGGAGCTGCATTACGCCACCTACTTCCTCACCGTCTGGGATATCGTCGAGTACGCGCGATCGCGCAGCATTCTCTGCCAGGGACGCGGCAGCGCCGCCAATTCCGCCGTCTGCTTCGTGCTGGGCATCACGGCGGTCGATCCGGCGCGGATGGACCTTTTGTTCGAGCGCTTCGTCTCGGCGGAACGGGGCGAGCCGCCCGACATCGACGTGGATTTCGAACACGAGCGGCGTGAGGAGGTCATCCAGTACCTCTACAACAAATATGGTCGCGACCGCGCCGGCATCGCCGCCACGGTCATCTGCTACCGGTCCAAGAGCGCGATCCGCGACGTGGGCAAGGCGCTCGGCCTCTCGCAGGACATGGTGGGCCTGCTCGCGAGCAACCTGACCGGCTGGGGCCAGAGCCTGTCCGAAACGCATTTGCGAGAAATCGGCCTCGACGCCTCGGACGACAGGCTGCGTACCGCGCTGTCTCTGGCGCGCGAGCTGGTCGGCTTCCCGCGCCATCTCTCGCAGCATGTCGGCGGGTTCGTGATCACGCGCGGCCCCCTTGAAGAGCTGGTCCCCATCGGCAATGGGGCCATGGAGGACCGCACTTTCGTCGAATGGGACAAGGACGATCTCGATGCGCTGGGCATCCTCAAGATCGACGTGCTGGCGCTGGGAATGCTCACCTGCATCGCCAAGGCTTTCGCGCTGATCGAGCGTCATTACGGCAAGGGTTTCGAGATTGCCTCGGTGCCGCCCGAAGACCCGGCCGTCTACGAGATGCTCCAGCGCGGCGATTCCGTCGGCGTGTTCCAGGTGGAATCCCGCGCCCAGATGTCCATGCTGCCGCGCCTCAAGCCGAAGAATTTCTTCGATCTCGTGATCGAAGTCGCCATCGTGCGCCCCGGCCCGATCCAGGGCGACATGGTCCATCCCTATCTGCGCCGCCGCGACGGCTTGGAGCCGGTCTCCTTTCCGACCAAAGCGTTGGAGGAGGTTCTGAAGCCCACGCTGGGCGTACCGCTGTTCCAGGAACAGGCGATGAAGATCGCTATCGTAGCGGCAGGATTCACTGCGCCCGAAGCCGACCGCTTGCGCCGCGCCATGGCGACCTTCCGGCGCATGGGCACCATCGACAGCTTTCGCGACAAGTTCATCGCCGGGATGGCGAAGAACGGCTACGATGCCGACTACGCGGCGCGCTGTTTCCAGCAGATCGAAGGCTTCGGCGATTACGGTTTTCCGATGAGCCACGCGGCGAGCTTCGCTTTGCTGGTTTATGTCTCCGCCTGGTTGAAGCGGCATTATCCTGATGTTTTCTGCGCCGCGATCCTGAACGCCCAGCCCATGGGTTTCTATGCTCCGGCGCAGCTCGTCCGCGATGCCAGGGACCACGGCGTCGAGCTGCGTCCGCCTGACATCAACGCCAGCCATTGGAATTGCACGCTGGAGAAAGGCGCGGAGGAGCGATGCGCGGTGCGTCTCGGTTTTCGCCAGATCAGTGGATTCAGAGAAGCGGACGCCAGTGCCATCGTTGCCGCGCGCGGGCGCTTCTATGACGGTGTTCGCCATCTGGCGCAGGCCGCGGGTCTTTCCAGTGATGCGCTGACAAAACTCGCCGACGCCGATGCGTTCCGCTCCATCGGCCTCGACCGGCGGCAAGCCTTATGGGCGGTGAAAGGCCTCGATGGCGGAGCCGAGGCGTCGCGCACCGTCGTGCCGGAGTTGCCGCTCTTCGTCCGGGCCGACCCGGAAAGTTTGCGCATCGAGGACAAAGTGGAGCTGCCGCCTCTCGGCTTGGGCGAGCACATCATCCAGGACTACGCCACCCTGCGGCTCTCGTTGAAGGAGCACCCCGTCACGCTGCTTCGCCAGCGCCTGTTCCTGCGTGGCGTCACTCGCAATGCCGAACTGGTTGCTGCCGCGAACAATGCGCGCGTTCGCGTCGCCGGCCTGGTGCTGGTGCGCCAGCGCCCCGGAACAGCCAAAGGCGTGACCTTCGCCACCCTCGAAGACGAAACCGGCGTCGCCAACATCGTCGTGTGGCAGAAGACGTTCGAAGCCTATCGCCGGCCGTTCCTCGCCAGCCGCCTGATGATGGTGAGCGGAAGGCTGCAACGCGAAGGGCTTGTCGTTCATGTTGTCGCCGAGAAGATCGACGATCTGTCGAATGAGCTTTATCGCTTGTCGGACTTGGAGATCGCGCTTGCGCCGACCGACGAAACCAAACAGCCGACGTGCATCGATCCGCGCATGACGCCGCATCGCCATCCGCGCAACGCCCCGGCATGCTTGATCCCGAAAAGCAGGGATTTCCGCTGACGCCTGCGTCGTCTTGTCGGCCGCGAGCGGGTTTCAACCGGTATTTCCCCAATTCAAGGGGCCGCACGGTCGCCCAGCGCACCCCGCCAGCGCTGAACCTGGCAATTACATTCCAAAATGCGTCACTAGCGCGCCATAACCGAGATTGCCAGGAGCGATCCGGACAGCCTATGTTTCGTCAGAAGCCTGGATTCAATTGGGGAATCCCGGTTTAATGTACTGGACACATGCAAATGGGACTGCCGCCGAAACAAGGCCTGTACGATCCGCAGAGCGAGCACGACTCGTGCGGCGTTGGCTTTGTCGCCAACATCAAGGGCGCGAAGTCCCATGGCATTATCACCCAGGGGCTTCAGGTTCTCACCAATTTGGATCATCGCGGCGCAGTGGGCGCGGACCCGCTGGTCGGCGACGGCGCCGGAATCCTGATTCAGATTCCCGATGCGCTGTTTCGCGGCTGGGCGGCGGACGCCGGTGTCACGCTGCCGGAGCCGGGCCACTATGCGGTTGCCATGTGTTTCCTGCCGCGCGAGGAAAAAGCGCGCGCCATCGCCGTCGGACAGTTCGAGCATTTCCTGAAAGTCGAGGGACAGATCCTGCTCGGCTGGCGCGATGTGCCGACCGACCCCACCGGGCTTGGCGAAACCGTCATCGCCGAAATGCCTCTCATCCGCCAGGCAATCATTGCCTGGGGACCGAATATCCGCGACGAGGATGCGTTCGTGCGCAAGCTGCTCGCCGTCCGCAAGCAGACGCAGAATCCGCTGCAGGCGCTTGCCAAAAAGCACAAGCTGCCCGCCATTACCCAGTTCTACATGCCGAGCTTTTCGGCGCGCACCCTTATCTATAAGGGGCTGCTGCTGGCCCCGGATGTGGGCCGCTTTTACCTCGACCTGCAAAATCCGCTCACCACGTCGGCGATTGCGCTGGTGCACCAGCGTTTCTCGACCAACACATTTCCGTCCTGGAAGCTGGCCCATCCTTATCGCTTCATCGCCCATAATGGCGAGATCAATACGTTGCGCGGCAATGTGAACTGGATGAATGCGCGCCGCCGCACCATGGAATCGGAGTTGCTGGGCGCCGATCTCGACAAGATGTGGCCGCTGATTCCGCATGGCCAGTCCGACACGGCGAGCCTGGACAACGCGCTCGAGCTTTTGATCGCGGGCGGTTATCCGATCGCCCATGCCGTCATGATGCTGATCCCTGAAGCCTGGGCCGGTAACAAGATGATGGATGCGAAGCGCCGCGCCTTTTACGAATATCATGCGGCCCTTCTCGAGCCCTGGGACGGGCCCGCTGCCATCGCCTTTACCGACGGCAAGCAGATCGGCGCAACGCTGGACCGCAACGGGCTTCGCCCCGCGCGCTTCATCGTCACCGAGGACGATCTCGTCATCATGGCGTCGGAATCCGGCGTGCTGCCGGTGCCGGAGGAAAAAATCCGGCGCAAATGGCGCTTGCAGCCCGGCAAGATGCTGCTCATCGATCTCGAGCAGGGTCGCATCGTCGAGGACGAAGAGATCAAACGCCAGCTTGCCGCCGCTGAGCCTTATGAAGAATGGCTGAAGGCGGCGCAGTACAAGCTGGAAGAATTGCCCGATGTGCCGGACGAGCAGGGCGCGAAGACGGGCGATCCCTCCACGCTGCTCGACCGCCAGCAGGCCTTCGGTTACACGCAGGAAGATTTGAAATTCTTTCTGGAGCCGATGGCGCGCGGCGGCGACGATCCCGTCGGCTCGATGGGCAGCGATACGCCGATTGCCGTTCTATCGAAGAAACCCAAGCTGCTTTACAACTATTTCAAGCAGAATTTCGCGCAAGTGACCAATCCGCCGATCGATCCAATCCGCGAAGAATTGGTGATGTCGCTGGTGTCGATGATCGGGCCGAGGCCCAATCTGCTCGGCCATCAAGCGGGCACGCATAAGCGGCTGGAAGTCTCCCAGCCGGTGCTGAGCAATGCGGATGTGGAGAAGATCCGCTCCATCGAAGAGCTGATCGATGGCGCGTTCCGCACCGCGACCATCGATTGCACCTGGCCCGCCGCAGAAGGCGCAAGAGGGCTTACTGGCGCGCTGCAGCGCATTTGCATGGATGCGACCGACTTGGTGCTGGCCGACCAAAACATCCTCATCCTTTCGGATCGCGCGGTCTCGCCGGACCGTATTCCCATTCCCGCCGCGCTCGCCACGGCGGCGGTGCATCATCATCTGATCCGCCAGGGCCTGCGCATGCAGACCGGGCTTGTGGTGGAGACCGGCGAAGCGCGCGAGGTGCATCATTTCTGCGTGCTGGCCGGTTATGGTGCCGAGGCGATCAATCCCTATATGGCCTTCGAAACGCTCGAGCAGGTTCGCGTGCAGGCGGGAATTGCGCTGGGGCCCTACGAAGTGCAGAAGAATTACATCAAGGCGATCGGCAAGGGCGTGCTCAAAGTGATGTCCAAGATGGGCATCTCGACCTATCAATCCTATTGCGGCGCGCAGATTTTCGATGCGGTGGGGCTTTCCTCCGACTTTATCGAGCAATATTTCACCGGCACGGCGACGACGATCGAGGGCGTCGGCCTGAAGGAAATCGCCGAGGAATGCGTGGCGCGGCATAGGAGCGCCTATGGCGACGATCCGATCTATCGCGACATGCTGGATGTCGGCGGCGATTATGCATTCCGCCTGCGCGGCGAAGACCATGCGTGGACGCCGGAATCGGTGTCGCGGCTGCAGCATGCGGTGCGCGGCAACAATGGATCCGAATATCAATTGTTCGCCGGCACCATCAACGAGCAGAGCGAGCGGCTATTGACGCTGCGCGGGCTGATGCAGTTCAAGGTTGCGGAAAACGCGATCCCGCTCGATGAGGTCGAACCGGCGGTCGAGATCGTCAAGCGCTTTGCGACCGGAGCGATGAGTTTCGGCTCGATCTCCCGCGAGGCGCATACCAATCTGGCGATCGCGATGAACCGCATCGGTGCGCGCTCCAACACCGGCGAGGGCGGGGAGGAATCCGAGCGCTTCAAGCCGCTCGCCAATGGCGATTCCACGCGCTCGGCCATCAAGCAGGTGGCGTCGGGGCGGTTCGGCGTGACGACGGAATACCTCGTCAATTCCGACGATATTCAGATCAAGATGGCGCAAGGGGCCAAGCCCGGCGAGGGCGGCCAATTGCCTGGCCCCAAGGTGGACAAGCATATCGCCCGGGTGCGCCATTCGACGCCGGGTGTGGGATTGATCTCGCCGCCGCCGCATCATGATATTTATTCCATCGAGGATTTGGCGCAGCTCATCCGCGATTTGAAGAGCGTCAACGCCAAGGCGCGCATTTCGGTGAAGCTGGTGTCCGAGGTCGGTGTCGGCACGGTGGCGGCGGGCGTCGCCAAATGCCGCGCCGATCATGTGCTGATTTCCGGTTTCGATGGTGGCACCGGGGCGTCGCCTCTCACCTCGCTCACCCATGCGGGAAGCCCGTGGGAGATTGGCCTCGCCGAAACCCAGCAGACCTTGGTGCTGAACGGCTTGCGCGGGCGTATAGCCGTGCAGGTGGACGGCGGGATGCGCACGGGGCGCGATGTCGCCGTCGCCGCGCTTTTGGGCGCGGACGAGTTCGGTTTTTCCACCGCGCCGCTCATCGCGTCGGGCTGCATCATGATGCGCAAGTGCCATCTCAACGCCTGCCCGGTCGGCGTGGCGACGCAGAACCCGGTTCTGCGCAAGCGCTTCACCGGCACGCCGGAGCATGTGATCAATTATTTCTTCTTCGTTGCCGAGGAATTGCGCGAAATCATGGCGTCGCTGGGTTTCCGCAGCGTGAGCGAGATGATCGGGCGCGTGGACCGGCTCGACATGACCAAGGCGGTGCAGCACTGGAAGGCGCGGGGCGTCGATCTGTCGAAAATCCTGCATCAGGCGCAGCCCAAAAAGGGCGTGGCCATTCACAATTGCGAGCAGCAGAACCATCGCCTCGAAACCGCGCTCGATCATGAATTGATCGCAAGCTCGCTGCGCGGAATCGAAAAGGGCGAAACGGTGCGGCTGGAGCGGACAGTACGCAATGTGGACCGCACCGTCGGCGCGATGCTGTCGGGCGAAGTCGCCAAGCGGCACGGTCATGCGGGGCTGGCCGAAGACACGATTGTCATACGTTTTACCGGCACGGCGGGGCAGAGCTTCGGCGCGTTTCTTTCGCGCGGCGTCAGCCTCGAACTGTTCGGCGATGCCAACGATTACGTCGGCAAAGGTCTTTCGGGGGGACGCATCGTGGTGCGCCAGCCCAAAGGCATTACGCGCGAACCGACCGAGAATATCATTGTCGGCAATACAGTTCTTTATGGCGCGATTGCCGGCGAGGCCTATTTCGAAGGCGTGGCGGGCGAGCGCTTCGCGGTGCGCAATTCGGGCGCGGTCGCGGTGGTCGAAGGCACCGGCGATCATGGCTGCGAGTATATGACCGGCGGCGTTGTGGTGGTGCTCGGCAAGACCGGGCGTAATTTCGCGGCGGGCATGTCGGGCGGGATCGCCTATGTCTATGACCCGGATGGGACGTTCGAGAATCTCTGCAATCAGTCGATGGTGACGCTGGAGAAAATCGCTCCCGCAGCCGGTGGCGAAGACGAAGAGATGCCGCGTCAGCGCAGCGTCAGCGTGTTCGATGCCGGGATGGGCGATCTTTTGCGCTTCGATGCAGAGCGGCTGCGCATCCTTGTCGAGCGTCATCTGCTGCATACGCAAAGCGCTCGGGCGCGCGCGCTGCTCGATAATTGGGACGCGGCGCTTGGCAAATTCGTGAAGATCATGCCGATGGATTATCGCCGCGCCTTGACGGACCTGAAGGCCGAGCGCGAATCGGCCAAAGCCGCGGCGGCGGAATAAGCATGGGCAAGATCACGGGCTTTCTGGAAATCGAGCGTCAGGATCGCGGCTATGAAAAGCCCGATGCGCGAACCGCGAATTATCATGAGTTTGTGAAGCCGCTGCCTTATGCCGACGTCGTCAAACAGGCGGCGCGCTGCATGGATTGCGGCATTCCCTTTTGTCACACGGGATGCCCGGTCAACAATTTGATCCCGGACTGGAACAATCTCGTCTATCGCGACCAGTGGCGCACGGCGCTGGAGACGCTGCATTCGACGAATAATTTTCCGGAATTCACCGGGCGCATCTGCCCCGCGCCCTGCGAGGCGAGTTGCACGCTCAACATCCAGGACAATCCGGTCACGATCAAAACCATCGAATGCGAGATCGTAGATCGCGGCTGGGAAGAGGGCTGGATTCAGCCGTTGGTCCCGGCAAAGAAAACCGGCAAAAAGGTTGCGGTGGTCGGCTCCGGTCCTGCGGGGCTCGCTTGCGCGCAGCAACTGGCGCGCGCCGGGCATAGCGTCACTGTGTTCGAGAAGAATGACAGGATGGGTGGTTTGCTGCGCTATGGCATTCCCGATTTCAAAATGGAAAAGCATCATATCGATCGCCGCCTCTTACAGATGCAGGCCGAGGGCGTGGAATTCCGCACCGGCGTCGAAGTGGGCGTGGCGCATCCGGTGTCGGCGCTGCTGGCCGAATATGACGCGGTGGTGATGGCGGGCGGCGCGGAAAGCCCGCGCGATCTGGAGGTAGAGGGCCGCGAATTGTCGGGCATCCATTTTGCGATGGATTACCTCATTCAGCAGAACAGGCGCGTGGCGGGCGACGATGAATCCGCGGCGGCGCCGAACGGCGCGCTCAGCGCTAAGGGCAAGCATGTCGTGGTGATCGGCGGCGGCGATACGGGATCGGACTGCATCGGCACCGCCAACCGGCAAGGCGCGCTGTCGGTGATGCAACTCGAAATTCTCCCCAAGCCGCCGGAAAAGGAAAACAAGGCGCTCACTTGGCCGGATTGGCCGCTGAAACTGCGCACCTCCTCTTCGCAGGAAGAAGGCTGCGAGCGCGACTGGTCGGTGCTGACCAAGCGCGCCATCGGCAAGGACGGCAAGATCCAAGCGCTGGAATGCGTGCGCGTGGAATGGAAGCTCGGCGACGGCGGGCGGATGAATCTGGTCGAAATGCCGGGCAGCGCATTTAGGATCAAATGCGATCTGGTGCTGCTCGCCATGGGTTTTGTCGGGCCGCGCAAAGCGGGCCTGGTCGAACAGGCGGGCGTGGAGCTCGATCCGCGCGGCAATGTGAAGGCGAGCATGGAGGATTACAAAACCAGCACCGCCAAGATTTTCTCTTGCGGCGACATGCGGCGCGGGCAATCGCTGGTCGTGTGGGCGATCCGCGAGGGGCGGCAATGTGCGCGCGGAGTTGACAAATTCCTGATGGGATCGAGCGAACTGCCGCGATAGCACGGCGCCGCGATCCACCGCCCGGTAAGCTGGGCCTCCGCTTGAGACGTCAAGAGGAGATCCCCCGAATGCGCAATAGTTCCCTGCCGCAATTCGGCGAAGGCGCGGGGGTCAAGACAGGCCGGTTGGCATCCGCCAGAATCAGCTCCGAGATGACCCCCGCCGCGGTTAGTGATGCCAAAAGATAAGCGGCAGTTCCACCGGTAAGACCGCGTCGGGATGACAAGGCACGATACGTACCGTGTAATCGTCGAGCGAGCGCGTTCCGGGGAACTCACCGGTATAGGTGAACCAGCCGCCAGTCGAGCTTGCGTTTGCGCCGTTCTTCTTCAAGACGAGCGGGTAGATCTCAACGTCACCGCCTTTGGCCGCGGGGTCGGCAAACAACTCGACACATACGGAATCAGGAGTAATCTCCCCGAGGAATACCCGCACTTTGAGTTTCCGGATCGCGTCCGATTGGGTGAACGTTGGGTTGTCGATCTTAAGATTGCACCAGTTGCAGCGCAATTTCTCAAACCACGCGTCCAAGGCTTTGGCCTTGTCGTAGTTGTTCGCTTGCCTTGCGCGGAACTTGTCGGCGAGCGGCAGATAGGCTTTGTCGATGTACTCTTTCATCATGCGCGCGCCGCCGTAAACGGGCGTCAGCTTGCCCATGCTCTCGCGCATCCGGGCTATCCACTTGTATGGCAGCTTATTGTCATCGAGCTCGTAGAATTCCGGAATGACCTCGTTTTCGAGAATCTTATAGAGGCTCTCCGCGTCGTCCGCGTCACTGCCGGTTCCGTCGCCGATCAACCACCCGGCGCCCGGAAAGTAGGCTTCGGGCCACCAACCATCGAGGCCGAGATTGAGGCCCCCATTGACCAATACTTTCATGCCGCTGGTGCCGCTGGCCTCGTTCGGCGGCCGCGGCGTGTTGAGCCACACGTCACAACCTTGCACCAGCGTTTGCGCGATGGAGATGTCGTAGTCTTCTAGGAAAATGACCCTATCCCGGTAACTCGGCTGGCGCGCCAGGGCGACCCATTCTTTGATCAATTTCTTGCCATCCTCATCGTCTGGATGCGCCTTGCCCGCGATGATGATCAGCACCGGCCGATTATCGTCGAACAGCAAACGGTCAAGGCGTTCGCGGTCGCTCAACAGGAGACAGGGCCGCTTGTATGTCGCGAATCGGCGCGCCCAGCAGATTATGAGGGGGTCGTTTTTGAACGCTTTCTCGGCTTCTTTCGGGTCGGCACCGCGTTCACGCAACTGTCTGGCCAAGTGCAAGCGCAGCATGTTCATAAGGCGCTCACGGCCCGCGCGGTGCATGTCCCATAGATCTTTGTCGGTGATGACCGAGGGGTCCAGGGCGTTCGCACCATCGTCGAGCGGCGGGGACAGCCATCGGTCCTCACCGAGCACCATGGTCCAGACGCGGCCCGCATCGGGCGACTCCCACGTCTTGATGTGGACCGCGTTGGTGACAGGGATTACCGGAACTTCATAGGGAGGCCGGCGGGGGAACAGCCCTTGGAAAATAACTTGGCGGCTCACCTCGCCGTGCAGGCGGCTGACCGCGATGGTCGTCGCCGAACAGCGTAGCGCCAGGAAGGCCATATTAAACGGCTCATTTTGGTCATCCGGATTGGCGCGGCCAAGCGCCAGGACGTCATCTACGCTCAGTTTGGCGTCGGATCGGCCCTTCAAGCCTTCTACATAGGGCTGCAGATAATTCCGCAGGAGCGCCGGCGGAAACTTGTCAAAGCCGGCCGCAACCGGAGTGTGTGTTGTGAACACGTTGCCCGCCCTGGTTGCGCAGAGCGATTGCCAGAAATCGAGATTGTGTTTCAGCGCCAGATGGCGGGCCCGTTCGATGACCGCGAACGCGGCGTGGCCTTCGTTGACATGGCAGATTTCGATCTCCGGGTGAAGCGCTTTCACCACGCGCCAGCCGCCAATGCCCAAAAAAATCTCCTGCATCAACCGCATCACCGTTCCGCCGCCGTACAGCTTGGTCGTGATACAGCGATCCCGCAGCCGGTTGCGCGGATCGCTGCTGTCGAGCAGGTAGAGTTTCACGCGGCCGACGGTCGCTTGCCAGACGTGGACTATCACTTTGCGGTCGAGCAACTCGATGGCCAACTCGCCGCCAGGAAGATTGACCGGCTCGATCGGCATCGTCGCTGAGTCGTTGTAAGGGTTGGACTCCTGCTGCGCGCCGTTGTCATCTATGAACTGGCGGAAATAACCTTGTCGGTAGTACAGGCCCACCCCGATGAAGGGAACGTCGAGATCGCTGGCCGTCTTGAGATAGTCTCCCCCCAGTATCCCCAGGCCGCCGGAATAGATGGGTAGAGACGGGCTCAGGCCGAACTCCATACTGAGAAAGGCCACGCCGCCGAGCCTGGACGCCCCCTCCGTGCTGCGGAACCACCCCGGCGTGCTGAGGTAGTGCTGGCGCTCCGCGACGGTGGCCATGAGCTTTTCGCGGAACTCCTTCTTCGCCGCGAGCGACTTGAGGTGCTCCTCCCGCGCGTGCTGCAGGGTGGTCAAAGGATCGTGTGAGTTCTCCCACGATTCTTTATCGACGGGACCCCACAAGTCGTCGCCGCCATGACTCCCTGACCCGAGCAGATCGTGCGCGAGGAACTTGAGGCCTGCGATTTCATTGGGCAATTGTGGCAGAGGATGTGCGCTCATAATGTCGGTCCTCCTATCTGGAAGCGAAATCTCGCTTCGGTAATCGACATGTCTAAGGTCAAAAACTCTGATGTGACCGTTTGAAGGCTAACACGCTCTCGAACAAGAAGGCAACTAGTTGCAAATCAACAACAATTATTTTCACATATGCAACTACTATTTTCAAATATGCAACAATGTATGCGCTACGCAATTGAATTCCCTAATGAATTGTCTATTGTTGCAAAAAAATGGAACCGGTCAGATGGTGAAAGCAAAGCCTCGCGAACAGACTCCACTGCTCGCAGCCAAGGTCGCCTACCTTAAGGCCAAAGGCTTCAAGCAATCCGAGATCGCGAAACGGTTGCATCTGACACGCCCAACAGTCTCAAGGCTGCTGGCGCCAGAGGGGAGGGCAGCCCATTATCTCAAGGTGCAACTGCCGACATTCGATTGGGACCGCGTTTCCAATGAAGACAGGCGGGCGTTGAGAGATATGGACGAAGGCGACAGCGCGTCCGAAAAGTTGACGGCGTTGCTGGCGGCGATTGCTCCATCTCACGTCAAGATCGAGGCTCATGTCATACCGGAAGTGGCGGACGCCGACGCACCGAACAACTCCAGCAAGCCGAACCCGTTCTTTGACAGCGCGTCGCGCGTTGTTTGGAATCTGCTGAGGTCGGCGAAGATTATCGGCTTCACATGGGGCAGAACACTCTCGCTACTGCTTAGTTCAGCGCGCCGGGGGCAATATACATCGCCCTTTGAAGGCCAGAGCGAACAGCCAATAGTGATCCCCCTATGTGGTGAGTCTCTGGCCACGGCCAAGCCCACCTCCCTATCTTCATCAACGCTTGCTCAGGGATTTGGCGAGCTTCTCACGAACCTGCCCGAACAAAGTTGTTTGTCGCTAGGGATGATTCCGATTTTCTTCCCCGGACCGACTGCATTCGATGATGCGGAACTCAGAGCGGGACGGAAATTGCTTTCCTATTCCGCTGCATATCGCGAAATATTCGACGGCGACGGCGCAAACGCCACTGAAAAAGACCCTTTGGCGAAGCGGCTCGATGTGGTCGTAACATCGATTAGTCGCGTCAATTGTCCGTTCGGATTTACCGATAGCAACGAATTCAATTGGAAGATTCTGAAACTTTCCAAGCTTGAGAAGCTCGTGATGGGCGACCTCGGCGGAGTACCACTCGCAAAGCCCAACCTTTCAGCGAAAGGTCAGCGGGAGCTACGGGAGCTTCTTAGACGATGGACGGGACTGCAGAAGGATCATATCCGCGGATGCGTCGATCGTGCGTCGGCGCGTGGAAGCGCCGCGGCAGGAGTTATTGTAGTTGCAATCGGCGCTGATCGCGTTCTGACGGTCCTTGAGGCAGTCCGGCTTGGGTTGGTCAATCGACTCGTATTGGACAGACCTTTGAGCGAATCGCTCATCGAGCAACTCGATAAGCGCAGCTCTCGCGCTCTTTGATTCTTGTTGCAACGCGTTCTGCCAACGCCTGTCCATACCATCAGCAGCAAGGTTGAAGCAGCGTACCGGCGCGGCGACATGTTCGAGAAGCGGCGGCGGCTGATGGTTGATTGGGCTACCGCGGATCGAGTCTCAGTCCGGCGCTTTTGAATGCGGCCTCAATCTGGGTGGCAAAAGCGAACCGGTGCCTGTGTGCCAGTTGCAGGGCCTCCCGGCCTTTGCGTTGCGCTTCTTCCTCCCGATTCAACCGGTGGAGCGCGACCGCTTGGGTGGCCAACGCCTGTGACAGACGCAGCTTGTCATTCAGCTTCGTGCTGATGTCCGCCTGCTCCTGCGACAAGGCGAGCGACTCCGCCACATCAGGCGTCAATTGCGCCAGGTTCCCCAAAATAGATCCGAGGCCGTCGATGTTATTTTCCCGCCGGCAAACCTGCCCCGCTCTGCGCAGCATAGCCAAACCTCGCTCGCAGTCCCCCGACGCATTGATGACCAAGGCCTGGTTTTCAAGAATGATCGGCAGGATGGCCTTATTCTGCGTCTGCAACGCCAAGCTCTCTGCCTCGTTCAGGTATTTCAGGGCCAGCTCGCTGTCGCCGGGGCACATATCCTTCGCGTTCCTATTTTGCGTGGCAGCCCATTTTTCGTCTTTGTCGGCATTCAAGCCAGATTGACCCTCGGTCCAATGTCTTCTTCTGGGGCTTCCCGGACCTAGCTCAAATGTCCGCTTCCGTCCCCAAACTCAGCGTTTTGAATGGGTCTGATTTGCGCCAATAAGCTATTTCCAGCACCACCACTTCAGCATCTCGGTAAGATTGCGGAATACAAAACCACCTTTGCCGCTGGAATTGCCGATAGCCAAAAGGACGCGGATGCCCGCAAGAAGGCCGCCGATGACGAACAGAAACGCCTCGCGGACTTACGCACATCTGCTGTCCTGCTAGCAGCCAAGACATTGAAAAAGAATCTCAGAAACCCGTCATCCGCCGATTGGGTAGCTTTGGGGGTGGCCGCGGTCCCGCGAACCTACTCCATTGAAAAGAATCGCAAATTTGGAGGGACTTGGCGGAGCCGGAGGGATTCGAACCCTCGATACGGTTTTTCAGCCGTATAACGGTTTAGCAAACCGCCGCCTTCAGCCTCTCGGCCACAGCTCCACGCGCAGCCCGTTCGGCGGGCCAGCTTAAGGGCACTCATGCCCCAGATCACGGTTTGCCTCAAGCCCGGGCCTGTCTGGAATGCTGAAAGTTCAGCCTTAACAGGGGGGTAACTCCACTGCGGGTCCGGCTCTTGCAAGAATGTCGCAACTGGCGCAGCCTTTCCGGCAAATGGGGGAGCGGACCTCGAAGGCCGCGCCGCGCGGCGAGTTCGTCGGTTCGCAAGGGACACCGGGAGCGTCGATGTCCGGAAAGTGCAGGAGTAACGCGCATGCAGGTCGTACAGATTCTCCGCGAAAAGGGGCGCGACGTCATCGCGCTGTCGAGCGAAGCCACACTGTCGGAGGCCACGCGTCTTCTGGCGCGCAAGCGCATCGGTGCTCTGGTGGTGAAGGATAGGAACGGCGCGCTCGCCGGCATTTTGTCCGAACGCGATGTCGTGCGTGCGCTGGCGGAGGAAAGCGTGTCCGCTCTGGCACGGCCCGTAAGCGACTACATGACGCGCGAGGTGGCGACCTGTACCGAGCTCGACACCGTCGAAGAACTGATGGAGATTATGACGCAAGGTCGTTTTCGCCATGTCCCCATCTTGGACGAAAACAATCAACTCTGCGGCCTCGTTTCCATCGGCGACGTGGTCAAGATGCACATCGAGGAAACGATGCGCGAAGCGGCCAGCTTGCGCCAATATATTGCGGCGGCAGGCTGACTTTGCTTAGGCCTTGTGCCGGGCGATGAAGTCGTCCACGACCTTTTCCAGCACCGCGAGCGGAAGCGCACCTGAGAGCAGAACCGTGTCGTGGAACTTTCGTATGTCGAAGCGCGCACCCAGCGCCGCCTTGGCTTTGTCGCGCAAGCTGAGCAGCGACAGCTTGCCGATCATGTAGCCGCAGGCCTGGCCGGGCCAGACGCAATAGCGCTCCACCTCCGTGGTGGCCGAGGCCACTGGGTCGCCAAGCGCTTCGGCATAATAATCGATCGCCTGCTCGCGGCTCCATCGCATCGCGTGCAGGCCGGTATCCACCACCAGACGCACGGCGCGCAGCAGCGCGTCGTGAAGCTGGCCGATATGTCCCCAAGGATCCTTGGCATAGAGGCCGATCTCGACGGCAAGTTGCTCTGTGTACAGCGCCCAGCCCTCGACGTAGGCATTGTATCCGGAAATCTTGCGGATCAGCGGCAGCGCTGATTCCTGCGCGATGCTGCCTTGCAGATGATGGCCGGGGATCGCCTCATGATAGGTGAGCGTGGGCAGCGTCCAGCTCGGCACCTCGGCGGTGTCGCGCAGGTTGATGTAGTAGGTGCCGGGACGCTTTCCATCGAGCGACGCGCCCTGGTAATAACCGCCGGGCGCGCCCGCTTCGATGAATTTCGGCACGCGTTTGATAACGACGTTGGCTTTCGGCAGCGTGCCGAAATATCGCGGCAGCAGGGCGCGGACTTGGCGCAGGCGCACGTTCAGATCGGCGATGAGTTTTTCCTTGCCGGCATCGGTGTTGGGATAGCGGAATTTCGGATCGTCATACATCGCGTGCAGGCGTGCGCCGACCGTACCTTTGGTCAACCCATTCGCTTTCATGAGGGCGTCGATCTCTGCGGTATGACCTTTCACGATGTCGAGGCCGAGCTTGTGGATTTCCTCCGGCTTCATGTTCGTCGTCGTCTGCGAAGCGAGCGAGGCCGCGTAATAGGCCTCGCCATCCTTGAGGCGCCACACGCCGGCATCGTGCACGGCCTTCGGCTGTAGGCCTTTCAAGAGCCCAATCTGCCGGTCGAGCGCGGGATAAACGATCTCGTTGACGATACGGGCGGCCTGTCGGGCATGATCGCCGGCGATCTTCTTTTCCTTGGCGCGGCGCACGACGGAATCGACCAGCGGCGATTTCTCCGCCGGCTGACCGCGCAGCTTGGTCATCTGCTCGAGCGTGCGGGCCAACACGAAATCCGGCGGGATGACGCCAAGCGCGATGTCGTGCTGTGCGACTTCGCGCTCCTGGTCGAAGACGGTTCCAAGCATCGTCAGGCGTGCAAGATATTCGTCGACGTCGGTCTTGTTCGTGATCTGGTGCTGGTTGTCCAGGAAGTCCGGCGTGTCGTGATAGGCGCCGCCGAGTTGATAAAGAACATAAGGCGCGGCCGCGCCGAGGGCGCCATACTGGAAGTGCCTGTTGGTATCCTCTTGCTGCTGCAGACCATAGAGGACGACATCGCAATTGACCGCATCCGTGCCGGTGAGCGCAGTGCGATTTACCGTGCGCAGGCGCGCGAGCTGGCTGGTGTTGATCTGTTTGAGCGCCGCGATTTCGGCCAGGGAGCGGTTCGCCAGCATGCTCTTCTGATAGGCGCGGGTGCCTTTGTCGAGGCCGAGGCTGGTGACGAATTCCGGGGAACGGTCCAGCGTCTCGTCCATGAACGCAGCGAACAGCGCGTTCAGCTTGACCGCTTCGGGGTTGGCAGGCCGCGCCTTTGTCTTGGCGAAGGCATCTCCGGAAACGGCAAGAACGGTGATCGCGGTCCCGGAACGAAGAACTGAACGGCGGTCGAGCATGATTGTCCCCTGGGTACAAGCAGGCGAAGCATTAAGCACAGTGGGCCGCCGCCACAACCAGGCCTCCGCCGGACCGGGCCAAGCTTTGCCTCGGGGTCGGGGCGCCAAAAGGCCGCAAACGCGGCATTTGCGGCCGTTCTGGTGGCGGCGCGACACTTCTTCGCTTTCTCAATTCCGGCGCGTTTCGTACTCGGCTTCGCCAGCCCGGACGCTTTAATAGATATGGGTAAAAATCAACATGCCGCCACAAAGGGTTGAGGAACTTCCTTGCTGCCTGGCTCGCCTTGATGCGGCGCAAAAAATCAATCCACAGAAGCGCGCGGCACCGCGGAAAAAAGCAAGAAAAACATCAATTAAGGATTTGACAGGCTATTTAGGCGCGCCTATACACCCCGCCCACGCCGCTCGCGGGGCGCAGGTCTTGCGGGCGGCGTTGTGTCTGTAAGATGATGTAATTTCGTCCTCAGGCGGCGCTCTTTGACATTGTGATTTAAGGAAGGGGAACGTGGGCGGCGGCTCGGCTTGCCACGCCCGAGGCCAAGCGCTTCGGGTCAACAAATCGAGCAACTAAGTTGAATGCTCGCGTTCCTTCTGCATACACAAAGATGTTCGATTGTTTCGGGTCAGTCCGAAGCAGTCAAACCTCGTCAAACGTGTAAGCGAACTAACGCAAATTGAGCATTCAGCGTCGTTGCTTAGGATCATAACTTGAGAGTTTGATCCTGGCTCAGAACGAACGCTGGCGGCAGGCCTCAAACATGCAAGTCTAGCGGGCGTAGCAATACGTCAGCGGCGGACGGGTGCGTAACACGTGGGAATGTACCTATCGGTTCGGAACAACTGAGGGAAACTTCAGCTAATACCGGATGACCCCGAAAGGGAAAAGATTTATCGCCGATAGATCAGCCCGCGTCCGATTAGCTAGTTGGTAGGGTAACGGCCTACCAAGGCAACGATCGGTAGCTGTTCTGAGAGGAAGATCAGCCACACTGGGACTGAGACACGGCCCAGACTCCTACGGGAGGCAGCAGTTGGGAATCTTGGACAATGGGGGAAACCCTGATCCAGCCATGCCGCGTGAGTGATGAAGGCCTTAGGGTTGTAAAGCTCTTTTACCCGGGAAGATAATGACTGTACCGGGAGAATAAGCTCCGGCTAACTTCGTGCCAGCAGCCGCGGTAATACGAAGGGGGCTAGCGTTGTTCGGAATTACTGGGCGTAAAGCGCGCGCAGGCGGCCAATCAAGTCAGGGGTGAAAGCCCAGAGCTCAACTCTGGAACTGCCCTTGAAACTGTCTGGCTAGAGTACGGGAGAGGTGAGTGGAATTCCCAGTGTAGAGGTGAAATTCGTAGATATTGGGAAGAACACCGGTGGCGAAGGCGGCTCACTGGCCCGTTTCTGACGCTCAGGCGCGACAGCGTGGGGATCAAACAGGATTAGATACCCTGGTAGTCCACGCCGTAAACTATGAACGCTAGCCGTTGGCCAGCTTGCTGGTCAGTGGCGCAGCTAACGCATTAAGCGTTCCGCCTGGGGAGTACGGCCGCAAGGTTGAAACTCAAAGGAATTGACGGGGGCCCGCACAAGCGGTGGAGCATGTGGTTTAATTCGACGCAACGCGCAGAACCTTACCAGGGTTTGACATCCTGTGCTCGCCAGAGAGATCTGGTTTCCCCGCAAGGGGCGCAGAGACAGGTGCTGCATGGCTGTCGTCAGCTCGTGTCGTGAGATGTTGGGTTAAGTCCCGCAACGAGCGCAACCCTCGCCTTTAGTTGCCATCATTCAGTTGGGCACTCTAGAGGGACCGCCGGCGGCAAGCCGGAGGAAGGTGGGGATGACGTCAAGTCCTCATGGCCCTTACACCCTGGGCTACACACGTGCTACAATGGTGGTGACAATGGGCAGCTACTCCGCGAGGAGATGCTAATCTCAAAAAACCATCCCAGTTCAGATTGTACTCTGCAACTCGAGTACATGAAGGTGGAATCGCTAGTAATCGCAGAACAGCAGGCTGCGGTGAATACGTTCCCGGGCCTTGTACACACCGCCCGTCACGGCATGGGAGTTGGTTTTACCCGAAGACGGTGCGCTAACCGCAAGGAGGCAGCCGGCCACGGTAGGATCAGCGACTGGGCCGAAGTCGTAACAAGGTAGCCGTAGGGGAACCTGCGGCTGGATCACCTCCTTTCTAAGGATTCGGAGAACAGAATACGGAGTACAGGGATCGGAAAGTCCGCCCCAGCATTCCTGACTTTCTCTGAGCTTAGACATACGAAGCGGAATTTGGGACATGGTCGCTCCGATCCCTGTCTTCCGTATTCCGCCTTCTGGCACCGTGCCGCCCCCTTCGTTTCCCTTCCTTTCCGTCGATAGTCCGCGCGGCCGATCCGCGCGGAATTTGCTGTGTGAAAGAACCGGGCTCGTAGCTCAGGTGGTTAGAGCGCACGCCTGATAAGCGTGAGGTCGGACGTTCAACTCGTCCCGGGCCCACCAGGCTTCGCCTGCTCCGCAGGCTACGCCCCGGCAAGCCACTGAAGAGCGAAGCCTGTCGCGGCGAAGCTGCGAATGCAGCGAAGCCGGACCGCAGACGAGTTTAGCACCGGGGCCATAGCTCAGTTGGGAGAGCGCTAGCTTTGCAAGCTTGAGGTCACCGGTTCGATCCCGGTTGGCTCCACCAGTCTTCGCCTGCTCCGCAGGCTACGCCTGGCAAGCCAGAGAAATTGCGAAGACTGCCACGGCGTAGCTCACGAAGTGAGCGAAGCCGGGCTGCCGACAGCAACTCCATTCGACGGAAACATCAGCTTCGAAAACGACCAGCGCATTCGTGCGCCGATTGTTTTCGCGGATATTTGACATTGTGAAGGCGGGGTTAGCCGGTTTGCACGACCGGTTGATCCATACGACACTCAAGACTGATCGCATAAATCCATTTCCGGATTGAGCGTCAGAGCGGGGACATCCCGACCTGGCTTTCTTTCTGGGCATGGAACGATTGCTGAGCGATCAAGCGTTAAAGCAAGGGCGTCTGGGGGATGCCTTGGCACACACAGGCGATGAAGGACGTAGCACGTTGCGATAAGCCGCGGTTAGAGGCGAGCACTCTTTGATCCGCGGATCTCCGAATCGGGAAACCGAAGCCGCAAGGCTTATCTGTCCCTGAATCCATAGGGGAGAGAGGCAAACGCGGGGAACTGAAACATCTCAGTACCCGTAGGAAAGGACATCAATAGAGACTCCGTTAGTAGTGGCGAGCGAACGCGGACCAGGCCAGTGATCTTCGTTTAAGAACCGGAATGCTCTGGAAAGAGCAGCCATAGCGGGTGATAGCCCCGTACGGATAGAAAGAACGAAGATCCTCGAGTAGGGCGGGACACGTGTAATCCTGCCTGAAGACGGGGCGACCACGCTCCAAGCCTAAGTACTCGTGTGTGACCGATAGCGAACTAGTACCGTGAGGGAAAGGTGAAAAGCACCCCGGCGAGGGGAGTGAAAGAGACCTGAAACCGGACGCCTACAAACAGAAGGAGCAGGCTCACCAGAGGTGAGATGCGAATCTGAACTTGCTGAAACGAGTAGTGAGTGGCGAGTAGCGAATAGCGAGTAGCGAATAGTTGGTTTAAGGCCGGCTGTGCGCGATTCCCTATTCGCCATTCGCTATTCGCTATTCGCTTTTGGCGGATTCCCGTTCGTGTCTCGCTTCCGGCGAGCCTGTGACTTCGTACCTTTTGTATAATGGGTCAGCGAGTTCGTCTGTCTAGCAAGCCTAAGCCGTCAGGTGGAGGCGTAGCGAAAGCGAGTCTGAATAGGGCGATTGAGTTAGGCGGATGAGACCCGAAAGCAAGTGATCTAGCCATGACCAGGCTGAAGGTGCGGTAACACGCACTGGAGGGCCGAACCCACGCCTGTTGAAAAAGTCGGGGATGAGTTGTGGCTAGGGGTGAAAGGCCAATCAAACTTGCAGATAGCTGGTTCTCTGCGAAAGCTATTTAGGTAGCGCGTCATGTATCACCATCGGGGGTAGAGCACTGGATGGGCTAGGGGGCTTCACCGCTTACCAAACCTAACCAAACTCCGAATACCGATGAGTGCTGAGCATGGCAGACACACGGCGGGTGCTAACGTCCGTCGTGAAGAGGGAAAAAACCCTGACCTACAGCTAAGGCCCCTAATTCGTGGCTAAGTGGGAAAGGATGTGAGGTTCCCAAAACAACCAGGATGTTGGCTTAGAAGCAGCCATCATTTAAAGAAAGCGTAACAGCTCACTGGTCTAAACAAGGAACTTTGCGCCGAAGATGTAACGGGGCTCAAGCCACGAGCCGAAGCTTAGGATTCGGATTTCAGAATACAGAGAACAGGGATCAGAAAGATGAAGGTGAGCGCAGCAGTGCGTTCGTTCGAAGACCTCGAAGTCTTCCAACGCGCGTATCGTCTGGCGCTCGAAGTGCACAAGACGTCGCTGAACTTTCCGGCTGTCGAACAGCGGGTTCTCGGCGACCAGGTGCGGCGTGCATCGAAGTCGGTCTGCGGAAATATCGCGGAAGGCTTCGGCAAACAGCGCAACTCGAAATTGGAGTTCAGGCGGTTTTTGCGGATCGCCATCGGCTCCGCGGACGAGATGCGGGTTTGGGCGCGGTTTTGCCTGGATCTTGGTTACATAGACGAGGTGTGTTGGAAGCGCTGGCGCGACGAGTATCAATTAATCGCGCGGATGCTTCAATCGTTGCACACCAAGTCAAGTCCTTCCTCGGACTGATCTGATCCCCGTTTTCTGTATTCTGTTTTCTGAATGGTAGCAGAGTGTTCCGTATGCCTGCGAAGGGGAAGCGTGAGCGACCCTGGAGGTATCGGAAGTAAGAATGCTGACATGAGTAGCGATAAAGAGGGTGAGAGACCCTCTCGCCGGAAGTCCAAGGGTTCCTGCGTCAAGTTAATCTGCGCAGGGTTAGCCGGCCCCTAAGGCCAGGCCGAAAGGCGTAGCCGATGGGAACCAGGTGAACATTCCTGGGCCAGCGGGTAGTGACGGATCATGCAAGTTGTTCGCCCTTACTGGATTGGGCGGGCCGCGAAGTGGTCCCAGGAAATAGCTCCCGCATAGTCCGTACCCCAAACCGACACAGGTGGACTGGCAGAGAATGCTAAGGCGCTTGAGAGAACTGTGTTGAAGGAACTAGGCAAATTGCCCTCGTAACTTCGGAAGAAGAGGGCCCGGTTTTCACGCAAGTGGAAGCCGGGGGCACATAGCAGGGGGTGGCGACTGTTTACTAAAAACACAGGACGGTGCGAAATCCAAAGATGACGTATACCGTCTGACGCCTGCCCGGTGCCGGAAGGTTAAGAGGAGATGTGAAAGCGTCGAATCGAAGCCCCGGTAAACGGCGGCCGTAACTATAACGGTCCTAAGGTAGCGAAATTCCTTGTCGGGTAAGTTCCGACCTGCACGAAAGGCGTAACGACTTCCCCACTGTCTCCAACACAGGCTCAGCGAAATTGAATTCCCCGTGAAGATGCGGGGTTCCCGCGGTCAGACGGAAAGACCCCGTGCACCTTTACTGCAACTTTGCACTGGCATTAGGACTGCGATGTGTAGGATAGGTGGTAGGCTTTGAAGCGGAGGCGCTAGCTTTCGTGGAGCCGTCCTTGAAATACCACCCTTTGTGATCCTGATGTCTAACTGCGGCCTCGAAACGAGGTTCAGGACCATGCATGGTGGGCAGTTTGACTGGGGCGGTCGCCTCCCAAAGAGTAACGGAGGCGCGCGATGGTAGGCTCAGACCGGTCGGAAATCGGTTGCTGAGTGCAATGGCACAAGCCTGCCTGACTGCAAGGTCGACGGACCAAGCAGAGACGAAAGTCGGTCATAGTGATCCGGTGATCCCGCGTGGAAGGGTCATCGCTCAACGGATAAAAGGTACGCCGGGGATAACAGGCTGATCGCACCCAAGCGTCCATAGCGACGGTGCGGTTTGGCACCTCGATGTCGGCTCATCACATCCTGGGGCTGTAGCCGGTCCCAAGGGTATGGCTGTTCGCCATTTAAAGTGGTACGTGAGCTGGGTTTAGAACGTCGTGAGACAGTTCGGTCCCTATCTGCCGTGGGTGTTCGAAACTTGAGAGGACCTTTTCCTAGTACGAGAGGACCGGAAAGGACGTATCTCTGGTGGACCGGTTGTGGCGCCAGCTGCATTGCCGGGTAGCTAAATACGGACGAAATAACCGCTGAAAGCATCTAAGCGGGAAATTCACCTCAAAACCAGGTTTCGCTCGAGAGCCGGGGAAGACTACCCCGTCGATAGGCCAGGTGTGTAAGCGCAGCAATGCGTTGAGCTTACTGGTCCTAATCGCTCGATTGGCTTGATCGCAAGCAACACGTTCCATGCCTGGTAAGAAATCCAGGCACCACATAAGCAAGCTCATTCAAGAGTGTCGTATGCAGGTATCAGAAGACAGGAATCAGGGATCAGAAAGTTCTGATACCTGATACCTGATACCTGATCCCCGATACCTGTTTTCTGTCCTTTGCCGGACTGGTGGTCCTAGCGGAGGAATTCCACCCGATCCCATTCCGAACTCGGCCGTTAAAGCCTCCAGCGCCCATGGTACTGCGGCCCAAGCCGCGGGAGAGTAGGTCGCTGCCAGTCCTGCTAAGGACAGAATGAAACCCCGCCATCACACATAAAGCCCCGCACGGGAAACCGTGCGGGGCTTTTGTTTTGTCTCGTGGTCACGCGGGCACTTCATTTTCTGCCCCCGCGCTTGCCGCGCCGAAGCGCAGCGAAGGCGGGCAGCGGGGGAAGTGTCCGGCGTAGCCTTGGCGAAGCCGGACGAAGGGGGCGCTTATCCCGCTGGCCTTTGCGCACGAAGTCTCTGATCCAGTTCATCAACTCGCCGTCGCGCCAAACTTATCCCTGTCCGCGAATCCGGCCTCATAATTGCGGTTCGAAACCTTTTGCTTACGCGTGATCTTTTCGCAAAACCGGTACCCACTTTTGCGGATCGCGCGCTAGGAGAACCGCTATGGAAGACATCGACCAACAACCCGCCCCGGCAAACCCGCAGCCGCCGCCCAGTCCCGACGCCGTGCTCGCCGACCAATTGGCGCAATGCCACAAGGCGATCGGGGAATGTTTCGTCGGCAGCAACAACGATCAGATTTCAGTAATGGCGCAGCTCGAACACCTGAATGTCGCCGAGCGCCTCATTCGCGTCAGCATCGCGCTCACGAAAGCCATAGAAAAATCGGGCAAGGAGTTCACGCATCGCATCATCGTGGAGCGCCCAATGATCGACGTGACACCGGCGGGGCCCCCACCCCCACGCGGAAGTCGAAAACAACCTCGAAAGGAAAATAGAATGAAATGAAACAATTACCGGATAGGCCGGCTTTGCGTCCCAAGAACCTCGGCGGCGCACCTCTCGGCAATCGCAATGCCTTCAAGACCGGCAGGCATACGCGCGAGATGCGGGCGCTCAGGGCGCGGGCTTGGGCATTGTGCCGCTCGGCGCGCCAGACCCTGACTGCTGCTGGTGAAAGGCGACATGCGAGTAGAACCCCACTTCGCTATTCGCCACTCGCTATTCGCTTTCGCTCAATTCAGCGCCGTGCGGGAAACGAAGCCTTTGATCGGATAGACCGTCGAACCCATCTGGCCGCTGCGCGTGTCGAACACCCGCACCTTGGACCAATCGTTGTTGGCGCTGACGTCGATCACCGGCGCGTTCAGATAGATGTTGCCGTCGCGCCGCCAATTGGCGTGATCGATGCGGATCTCGCGGCTGGAAACGATGCGCTTCACCACGGCCACATGGCCCAGCTTCATCTTCCTGGTGCCGGCGAAAACCATCACAGCGCCCGGCAGCGGGTCCGCGCCTCTGGCATATTGACCTTTGGCGTGGTCCCACCAGGTCTTGGCGTCGCCGAAAATGGCAATGCCCGAACGGATGCGGGCGAATTCCACGCAATAGATATGGCGCAAGGACCTGACGAAGGTCGGCGTGTCGCTCGCCGGCGCCGGGTCTTCGCTGATGATGTTGAGGGTCGGCTCTACGGTCGCAACGGCATCTGCCGCCGCGCCATCATCACTGGTGTCGCTGGAGAGCACGGAAGGTCTGGGAGTGGGCACCGGTATCTGTGCGCGGCTTCGTGCGGCCGCCGAACCGGCGGAGAGGATCAAGATGGCTGCAAGCGAGATCGCTGAGACGCGACGGGCACAGTCAAGATGAATCATGCGACCCGTTTAGCCCAGCCGAAGTATGATGCCAACCGTTGCGCAAATCACACATAGTCGTGTGGAGGCCACAACGACTGATTCGATGACTGCTTCGACCGCGGCCAAACGAACGCTCGTCGTCGTCACCGACAGGATGCAGCGCAATTACCGCCACAGGTGCACCGAGCCGGCCGGAAAGAACTTCGTGCCGGATTTTGCCCCCGAACTGATCCCCAAGCAGATGCTCGCCCTAGGCGTTTTCGGAGGAAGATACATGACCGATTGTACAGGCGAATTCCCCGCCGATTGATTCGCTCGCGCCAAGCTGTCGCCGCAGGGCAAATGACCGCAGCTCAACTATTTCGGCGTCGATGCACTGGGCTTACGACAGCCGCAAGATTTGAGAGACGACAATAAGGAGAGGCCGTCGACATGCTCGAACGTTGCGTCAAGCAGAGTTGACGCTGCAAACCCCAGATAACGTGCGAGTTTGCCGTTATTCCTTCGCCCACTTTCGGCCGTGCCGTCCTGCGGTTATGATGGCTGCAAAATTGGGTCTCGGCGGTAACCAAGAATCGGCCGCAGCGCGCGGCGAGTGGGGGCGTAGTGAATCTCGATCCGAAACTGTTGATAGCCGGCCTGTGCATTCTTGCGATTTCGTTCGCGCTGGCGCTTATCCAGAAACAATTGCGGCAAAGGCGGCTGCAAGCCGCGATCGCGCCGCGCCCGCAAGCGATGGCCGGCGCCAAGCTTCTGGCCGATTTCGACAACAGCAAGGCGCGGTTCGAGGGCAACGGCGCCAAGACCATCGTCATCGTTCACGATTTCGACAATCCGAACGCTTATGAAAACCACCGGCGCGAATACCTTTCCGCGCGCGAGGCGTTCGAGGTCTTGGCGGAAATCCGCTCAGTCGACAAGAACACACCCATTAATATCGTCCTGCACACGCCCGGCGGCGACCGTTTTGCCGGCGAGTTGATCGCCCACGCCCTGAAGGACCGCGCGAACACCACCGCCTATGTCCCCTATTGCGCGATGTCGGCGGGCACGACGATCGCGCTCGCCACCGAAAAGGTGGTGATGGGCCGCTATGCCAGCTTGGGACCGACCGATGCGCAATTCGGCGGGTTCCCGGCCGATACCTTCGCGCGTCTGCTCAAGGAAAAGCCCATTCAGCACATCAGTGATCTCTGGTTGATGGCGTCCTTTGTGGTGGAAAAAGATTTGAAGAGCGCCAAACAGCGCGCCTGCGAATTGCTCAACAAGAAGCACTTCCAGAATCCCGACATGTGCGCCTTGACGGATTTCCTGGTCAGCGGCGACTTGCCCCACGGCGAACGGATCGGCCGCGCCCGCGCCGCGGAATTTGGCGTCAACGTCGCCAAGGAGGATTGCCCGGACGAGGTCTACCGGATGGTGGAGACGCGCCTGGAACTCCTCAAGACCATGAACGGTTCCAGCGGCGCCAATCCGGATTTCAGCTCGAAGGCGCCTCGCTAACCGGCGCGTGACGGTTTCTAATCCTTTGCCCGTTCCACGTAGGAGCCGTCCTCGGTCATCACCACAACACGCGTGCCGGGCACGATATGGGTTGGCACCATGGTGCGCACGCCGTTGGAGAGCAGGGCAGGCTTGAAGGAGCCCGACGCCGTCTGGCCTTTGACCGCAGGTTCGGTCTCCGTCACCTCCAGCGTCACCCGCTGAGGCAATACGATGGAGACCGCCGTGCCGTTATAGAGGGACAGCTTGACCTCCATGTTCTCCTGCAGATAAGGCGCCCAGTCGCCGAGCACGTCCTTATCGACCGGCAACTGCTCGAAATGCACGGGGTCCATGAACACGAAATGCTCGCCGTCCTGGTAAAGATAATTGTATGTCTTTTCGTCGATGAAGGCCTTTTCCATACTTTCGGTGGTCTTGTAACGCTCGGTCACTTTCACGCCGTCGCTGATGCGCCGCATGTCGATGGTCGTGGTGGGCGTGCCCTTGCCGGGATGGAAACTATCGGCCTTCAAGACGACGTACAGCTTGCCGTCTTTCTCGATGACATTGCCTTTGCGCACGGAGCTGGCGATAACCGAAACCACAGGTGACCTCGTAGAGTGTTAGGCGGGGCTTGCCGCGCCGACTTGTCCGCCGTAGCCCCATAGGGGCGAAGGCGGAAGCGGTCTCCGGCCGCGAAGACGGGGCTATAGCAGGGGCCTGGCGCATGGCCAAGTGGGAGAAAGGGCCGGAAATGAGCGTTTCCCCCTGGTGGGCACCCGATAGGCACGCCGACCGACGCCCGGCCTTGGTGGCGCGCGGGCGGATCAAAGCCGCCATCCGCGCCCATTTCGAGGCCCAGCGCTTTACCGAGGTCGAATGCGGGGCTCTGGCAGTCTCGCCGGGCAACGAGGCCCATCTGTCGGCTTTCGCCACCGAGGCCATTGGGCAGGATGGGGCGCGCCGGACGCTCTATCTTCACACCTCCCCGGAATTCGCGGCCAAGAAGCTGCTCGCGGCCGGGGAGAGCAGAATCTTCGACTTCGCCCGTGTCTTCCGCAACCGCGAACGCGGCGCCCTGCATGCCCCCGAATTCACCATGCTGGAATGGTATCGCGCCCGCGAGGCCTATGCCGCCGTCATGGACGATTGTCTCCAACTCCTGCGGCTCGCCGCGGACACGGTCGGAGCGCAAACATTCTCGTTCCGCGGCCGGAGTTGCGACCCATGTGCCGAAGCCGAGCGCCTGACGGTGGCTGACGCCTTCACTCATCACGCCGGCATTGATCTAATGGGGACACTGTCGGACAAAGGCGAGGGCGACCGCGACGCGTTGGCCACGCGTGCGCGGCGCGGCGGGATCGAAGTGGCCGAGAACGAAAGCTGGGCCGACATTTTCAGCAAGATTCTGGTTACCCACGTCGAGCCGCGACTGGGCCTCGGACGTCCGACCATCCTCACTGAATATCCACGCTGCGAAGCAGCCTTGGCGCGCGCCACGCCGCACGATCCGCGCGTCGCTGAACGCTTCGAGCTCTATGTCTGCGGGGTGGAACTGGCGAACGGCTTCGGCGAACTGACCGACCCGGTCGAACAGCGCGCGCGTTTCGAGGCGGAGATGGCCGAGAAAGAACGCGTCTACGGCGAACGCTATCCCATCGACGAGGATTTCCTCGCAGCGTTGGCTGAGATGCCGGAAGCTTCCGGCGTCGCCCTCGGCTTCGACCGCCTCGTCATGCTGGCCGTGGGTGCACGGACGTTGGAGGATGTGATCTGGACGCCCGCGCCATGACGCTGAAATCGTTGGATAGTCTCATCAAGGCTGGCTTGATCGCACCCGAACGCGCTCCCGCGCTCGCACCCGTTGCCGCGCGCTATGCCGTTGCCGTGACCGAAACGGTCGCCAAATTGATCGACCGCGCCGATCCGCGCGATCCCATCGCCCGCCAGTTCATTCCTTCCGAAACTGAACTTGTGCATACGCCGGAAGAACGCGCCGATCCTATCGGTGATGATGCGCATTCGCCCGTTCCCGGTATCGTGCATCGCCACAAGGACCGAGTGCTGTTCAAGCTAGTCCATGCCTGCCCGGTTTATTGCCGCTTCTGCTTCCGGCGCGAGATGGTGGGGCCGAACGGCGAAACCGCGCTGTCGCCGCAGGCTTTCGAGGCCGCTATTGCTTACATCGAATCCCATCCCGAAATCTGGGAGGTGATCCTCACTGGCGGCGATCCCTTCATCCTCAATGCGCGGCGCGCGGGCGAGGTGAGCTGGCGCCTCGCTGCGATTGCCCATGTGAAGATCATCCGCTGGCACACGCGCGTGCCGATTGTCGATCCGGCGCACATCACCGATGAATTCATTGCGGCGCTCATCGTGCCCGGCGCCACGACCATTGTGGCGTTGCATGCCAATCACCCGCGCGAGCTCACCGCCGAGGGGCGTGCCGCCTGCGCGCGGCTGATCGACGCCGGCATTCCGATGCTGAGCCAGAGCGTCCTGCTGCGCGGCGTGAACGACAATGTCGAAACGCTGGAAGCGCTGATGCGCGCCTTCGTGGAAACGCGCATCAAGCCTTATTATCTGCATCACGCCGATCTCGCGCCCGGCACTTCGCATTTCCGCGTGCCTATCGAGGAGGGACAGCGCCTGATGCGCGAATTGCGCGCGCGCGTCTCCGGCGTCTGCGTTCCCCACTATGTGCTCGATATTCCCGGGGGCTACGCCAAGGCATCGCTGGCCTCAAGCGATCTGGAGAAAGCGGAAACCGGCTATCGTTTGCGCGACCATGCAGGCCGCTGGCATTCCTATCCGCCGGAAGGGCTCAGCGATATTCGGCGTTGACCGCCTCGAGCGCGTCGGCGCCTGGGCACAGCTCTTCTTGTTTCAACCGGTTGATGGCCGTATCGATCGTACCCAGATGCCCGTGCAAATCTTCCGGCTCGGCATCAAGGTAGAGAAGGCCGGTCGCGATCTCGCCCGCCTCATGGCGATCCCGCAAATACGCCATCGCCGCCACGCGGCTGCTCGGGTCGTAATCGGGGCGAAGCTTGGCCAGCTTCAGCAGCGATCCGTCATGCTGGCGCACCATTTCGGTGGTGCCTTCTTCGTAATCGACGGTGATCTCCTTTTCTGCAGGCACATAATCGAGCTTGTTGACCGCCTCGTTGTGGTCGCGCACAAAATCGAAGCTCTTGGTCGAGCCCGCATGATTGTTGAAAGTCACGCAGGGGCTGATGACGTCCAGCACCGCCGAACCCTGATGGGAGATGGCCGCCTTGATCAGGGGCACGAGCTGTTTCCTGTCGCCCGAGAAGCTGCGCGCCACGAAGGTCGCTCCGAGCAGAATCGCCAGCGACACCAGATCGATCGGCTCGTCGGCGTTGACGCCGCCGCTCTTGGATTTCGATCCCTTGTCGGCGGTCGCCGAGAACTGGCCCTTGGTCAGTCCGTAGACGCCGTTGTTCTCGCAGATATAAACCATGTTCACGCCGCGGCGCAGGCAATGGGCGAACTGGCCCAGCCCGATGGAGGCGCTGTCGCCGTCGCCCGAGACGCCTAGATAGATCAGCTCGCGATTGGCGAGGTTGGCGCCCGTCAGCGCGCTCGGCATGCGCCCATGCACGGCATTGAAGCCGTGGCTCTGGCCCAGGAAATAATCCGGCGTCTTCGACGAACAGCCGATGCCCGACAGTTTCGCCACGCGATGCGGCTCGATGTCGAGCTCGAAACAGGCCTGGATCACCGCCGCGCTGATGGAATCGTGACCGCAGCCCGCGCACAGGGTGGAGATGCGTCCTTCGTAATCGCGGTGGGTGAAGCCGAGCTTGTTCGTCGCAAGCCCCGGATGATGCAGCTTCGGCTTTGTGATGTAGGTCATTCGGCCGCTTCCTTAGCTTTGGCGAGCTTCATGCGCTCGGCGATGGCGCCGGTGATGAAGCGCGCGGTGATCGGCGTGCCGTCATAATGCAGGATGGAGATGAAGCGCGCAGGATCGATGGCGCATTCATTGACCATCAGCTTCTGCAATTGTGCGTCGCGGTTTTGCTCGATCACGAACACGGATTCGTGGGCGCCCACGAAATCGACCACTTCTTCTGAGAACGGGAAGGCGCGCACGCGCAGCGCGTCGAGATGCAGACCCTGGCGTTGCAGGGCGTCCATCGCTTCGTCCATGGCGGCCGAGGTCGAGCCGTAATAGATCGCGCCGTATTTCGCCTTTTCCTTCGCCGGCCTTGCGATGGGCTTGGGCACCAGCGATTTGGCGGTCTCGAATTTCTGCAGCAGGCGCTGCATCACTTCGACGTAGAGGCTACCTTCCTCGGTGTAGCGGGCATTGCGGTCGTGGCTCGATCCGCGCGTGAAATAGGCACCCAGCGTGGGATGCGTGCCCGGCAAGGTGCGATAGGGGATGGCGTCGCCGTCGACGTCGAGATAGCGGCCGAACGTCTTGCCGGCTTCCAGCTCCTCGGCGGTCATCACCTTGCCGCGGTCGAACTTGCGCTCCTTGCCCCAGACAAACGGCTGGCACAGCCAGTCGTTCATGCCGATGTCGAGATCGCTCATCACAAAGACGGGCGTCTGCAACCGTTCGGCCAGATCGAAAGCAGTCGCCGCGAACTCGAAGGCTTCGTGCGGGTCTTCCGGAAACAGCATGACATGCTTGGTGTCGCCGTGTCCGGCATAGGCCGTCAGCAGGAGATCCGATTGCTGGGTGCGCGTCGGCATGCCGGTGGAGGGTCCGCCGCGTTGAATGTCGAACACGACCGTGGGCACTTCGGCGTAATAGGCGAAGCCGAAGAATTCCTGCATCAGCGAGATGCCGGGACCGCTGGTGGCGGTGAAGGCGCGCGCGCCGTTCCAGTTCGCGCCCAGCACCATGCCGATAGCGGCGATTTCGTCTTCTGCCTGCACGATGGCGTATCTGTTCTTCTTGCTGACGGGATCGACGCGGAAGCGTTTGCAGTGTTTGGCGAAGTATTCGACCAACGAGGTTGAAGGCGTGATCGGATACCAGGCGCATACCGTCGCGCCGCCCCACACGCAGCCCAGCGCCGCGGCCTCGTTGCCGGCGATAAAGAGGCGGTTGCCCACCTTGTCCGTGCGCGCGAGCTTCAGCGCGCAGGCGCCTTTCAAGTGCTCGCGCGCATAATCATGGCCGAGATTGAACGCCTGCAGGTTCGGCGCGATCAGCTTCTGTTTGCCTTCGAACTGCTCGGCGATCAGCCATTGGACAGCGCTTGCTTCGACGCCGAGCAGGAACGCCAGCGCGCCGACGTAAGCGATGTTCTTGAACAATTGGCGCTGGCGCGGATCGCTGAAGGTGCGGTTGCACAGTTCGGTCAGCGGCACCGGCAGCAGCGTCACATCCTTGCGGAATTTCGCGGCCGGAAAGGGCTTGGTCGAATCGTAGAGCAGATAGCCGCCTGAATCGATCGAGGCGACGTCCTTGTCCCAGGTCTGTGGGTTCATCGCCACCATCAGGTCGACGCCGCCGCGCCGCCCCAGCCAGCCTTCGCCCGACACGCGCACTTCGTACCAAGTCGGCAGGCCCTGGATGTTCGAGGGGAAGATGTTGCGCGAAGCCACGGGCACGCCCATGCGCAATATCGAGCGCGCGAACAATTCGTTGGCGCTCGCCGATCCCGAACCGTTGACGTTCGCGAACTTGACGACGAAATCGTTGGTGGCGCTTATCGACTGCATGACTGCGCCTTTGCGGGTTCCAGATAGAACTTCTTCATGTCCCAGGCGCCGGTGGGGCAGCGCTCGGCGCACAGCCCGCAATGCAGGCAGACGTCTTCGTCCTTCACCATGATGTTGCCGGTCTTCAAATCGGCGGAGACATAGAGGTCCTGCGTCAGGTTCAGCGCCGGCGCGGTCAGCATCCCGCGCAATTCGCGCTCGGGCGCGTTGAGCGTGAAGGTGATGCAGTCCATTGGGCAGATATCGACGCAGGCGTCGCATTCGATGCAGAGGTTCTTCTCGAACACCGTCTCGATATCGCAATTGAGGCAGCGTTGCGCTTCCTTGAAGGCGAGCTCCTGGTTGAAGCCCAGCTCCACCTCCATGTTGACGTCCTTGAGCGTCAGCTCCTTGGGCGCGTGCGGCACCTTGTAGCGAAGGTCCAGCGACACGTCGTTGTCGTAGGACCATTCGTGGATGCCCATCTTCTGGCCGAGGATGTTCACCAGCGAGCCTGGCCGCACCGTGACGTCTTCGCCGTGACAGAGCAGATCGATGGAAAGTGCCGCTTCGTGGCCGTGCGCCACGGCCCAGATGATGTTCTTGGGGCCGAACGCCGCGTCGCCGCCGAAGAAGACCTTCGGATGGGTCGATTGCATGGTAACGGGATCGACCTTGGGCATGCCCCATTCGTCGAATTGGACGCCAATGTCGCGCTCGATCCAGGGAAAGGCGTTTTCCTGACCGACCGCGATCAGCACATCATCGCACTCCATGTGCACAAGCTGCTCGCCGGAGGGGACGAGTTTGCGCCGCCCTTTTGCGTCGTACTCGGCCTTCACTTTTTCGAAGATCACACCGGTGAGCGTTCCGTTGTCGTGCGTGAATTCCATAGGCACAAGGAAATTGTGGATGGGAATGTCTTCGCCCATCGCATCGTCCTTTTCCCAGGGCGATGCCTTCATCTCCCCAAAGCCCGAGCGTACGACGACGTCGACCTGTTCGCCGCCTAGCCGCCGCGATGTGCGGCAGCAATCCATGGCGGTGTTGCCGCCGCCCAGCACGATCACGCGCTTGCCGATGCTCGTCGTGTGGCCGAACGAGACCGAAGCCAGCCAGTCGATGCCGATATGGACGTGCTCGGCGGCTTCCTTGCGGCCGGGAATGTTGAGATCGCGCCCGCGTGGCGCGCCGCAACCCACGAACACGGCGTCATAGCCTTCCGCCAGAACCGCCTTCAGCGACTCCACCTTCTGGCCGAAGCGCGTTTCGGGCTCAAGGCCCAGGATATATCCGCATTCCTCATCCAGCACGTTTTCGGGCAGGCGGAATTTCGGGATTTGCGTGCGCATCATGCCGCCCGCGAACGGATCGGAATCGAAGATCACGCAGTTGTAGCCGAGCGGCAGAAGATCGCGCGCCACCGTCAGCGACGCGGGGCCGGCGCCGATCAAGGCGATGCGCTTGCCATTCTTGGTCGCCGCAGGTTTGGGCAGCCGGCCGCTGATGTCGTCTTTGGAATCCGCAGCCACGCGCTTCAGCCGGCAGATGGCGACGGGTTCCTTCTCCACGCGTCCGCGCCGGCAGGCTGGCTCGCAAGGCCTGTCGCACGTGCGCCCGAGCACGCCCGGGAACACGTTGGAATGCCAGTTGATCATGTAGGCGTCGGAATAGCGCCCGGCCGCGATCAGTCGGATATATTCCGGCACCGGCGTATGCGTCGGACAGGCCCATTGGCAGTCGACGACCTTATGAAAGTAATTCGGATTCGCGATGTCGGTCGGCGCCATCCCTGCGCGGCGCGCCGGCCCGGACGACGATTTGCGCCCTTCAGCCGATACGGAACTCATTGTTCTGGATATTCTCCCGGCAATGCGCGCTTCTCGCCGCCTGTGCTGACTCCCGTCCCCTCCGGGGGCGCCTTTATAGCGTTTTAGGCTTGGCGTTTCCGCTTGTTTCTCCGAAATATTTGGAGCTAGTGCTTATGCGGCCGTTCGATGCCTGACGTCAGGGCAAGCGTAACCCATTGAAATAGCATAGTTTTTATTTGGGGTCAGGAACATGGAAATCACCCTGAACGAAGACCAGCGCGCCATCGAAGACGGTGTCGCCAAGATCTGCGGCCGCTTCGGCGACGACTATTGGACCGAATGCGACACGCTCCCGCGCTTTCCCCACGAGTTCCACAGGGCCATGGCCGAGGCTGGCTTCTTGGGCATCACCATGCCGGAGGAGCTTGGCGGCTCAGGGCTGGGCGTCACTGAAGCCGCCGTCATGATGCATACGGTGACGCAACACGGCGGCGGCATGGCGGCGGCGTCGACTATCCACATCAACCTGTTCGGGCCCCATCCCATCGTCGTGCACGGCACGCCGGAGCAGAAGAAGCGCTGGCTCACCCCGCTGATCGCCGGTGAGCACAAGGTCGCGTTCGGCGTCACCGAACCCAATGCCGGCCTCGACACGACTTCCATCGAAACCTTCGCGCGGCACACTGATGACGGCTACGTCATCCGCGGGCGAAAAATGTGGACGACGACGGCGCAGGTCGCCGACAAGATCCTGCTCTTGACGCGCACCACGCCCAAAGCGGACTGCAAGCGTCCGACCGAGGGGATGACTTTGTTCTATACCGACTTGGACCGCTCCAAGATTGAGGTCCGCCGCATTCCGAAAATGGGCCGCTCGGCGGTCGATTCCAACGCGCTGTTCATCGACGATCTTGCCGTGCCCGAAGCGGACCGCATCGGCGAGGAAGGCAAGGGCTTCCGCTATCTGCTCGACAGTCTGAATCCGGAACGCATCCTATTCGGCGTGGAAGCGATAGGGCTGGGCCGCGATGCGCTGAGGCGCGCGAGCCAATATGCGCGCGAGCGCAAAGTCTTTGGCCGATTCATCGGCCAGAACCAGGGCATCCAGCATCCGCTGGCGGAGAACTGGGCTTATCTGGAAAGCGCGTTTTGGATGTGCATGCGCGCGGCTTGGCTTTACGACAACAAGCAGCCCTGCGGCGCGGAAGCCAATGCGGCGAAGTTTCTGGGCGCGCGCGCGGCGTTCGAGGCGGCGACCCAAGCGGTGATGACACATGGCGGCATGGGCTACGCCAAGGAATATCAGGTGGAACGGCTGTTCCGCGAAGCCATCCTGACGCGCATCATCCCGGTCACCGAGCAGCTCATCCTCTCCTTCATCGGCGAGAACGTGCTCGACCTGCCGAAGTCGTACTAATTGTCATCCCCGGCGAGCGCACGAACCGGCCCCGGCATGGATAGCCGCACCCTCTTGAACGGCCGGCGACCGCGCCCCACTTAACAAGCGGTGCCGATAAGGCGAAAACGCAATTCCCGCCCAAGCAGGATAAAGGGGGGAGGGGGAGGCAAAAAATCGAAAACAACCTCCCGATGATATTTTGGGAAAAACAAAGGGTTGGCTTCAGCCGGGCGTCGGTCGGCGGCGCGGAAATGAAAAAGAGGGAGGGCTTTGGCTGCCCTCCCTCTTCTTCCCCGACATCCCCGATTTGCCCCAAGGAGATGTCTCTCGCGGTGCGCGTTGTTCAGTTGCCTGTCGAGTAATGCACGATTTGCGCGTTGTTGCCGATCGCGGCAGAGGTGACGCTGACCGTGCCGGCGACATTGGAGACGTTGGCGGTGGTCAGTGCGTTGACGTTGGAATGATTGATCTGAGTTGTCGTGATCGGCATGTTGGCGGCGTTCGAATCCGCCTCGAGCGAGTTGCCGACCGCCGAATTGGCTAGGCTGAAGCTGCCGCCGATGCCGTTCGCGTAGACGTTGGCCATCGATGTCGGATCGATCGCATCGCATTCCTGCGTGCTTTTGATCGCGGTCACGTTCGGATCGGTCGAGATGCTGGCCGAGTTGCAGACCGCCTGGCCTTGGATTCCCACGTTGCCGCCGACATTGGTCACCGCCGCGCCCAGATCGGAGCTGATGTCCACGCTCGACACGTACTGATTGTTGGTCACATGCGTGTCGTTCATGGTCGTGATGTCAACCGCATTGCCTGCCGCCACCGATTGCACGCCGACATCCTGGCCGACGCTGTCGACCGTCGTGTGCAGCGACGAGATGGACGTGTGCAGCGCTATCTGACCGTTGAGGATCTGGCTGCCGCCGGACTGGTCACTGGAGTTGCCCGCGAAGGCCAGCGTCAGCGGTAGCATCGCTATCGCTGTACCAGCGATAAGGCTCTTGGCGAGACGTGTCATTGTTCTTCTCCTCGTTCATGGCGGTTGTGTTATGCTTTGGCTGTGCGGGATCTTGCATGGGCCGGCGGTCGGTCGCGTCGGCCAGCGGGTCGCTGTCCGTGCCCAGATTGGCCGTGCAGGCCGTCTGTGGCGTGCGATAGAGGCGCGACATCATCTCCAGCACCGCGCGCTCAATCACGGAACGCACGGCCAACTGTACGGGCTCCAGAGCGCTTTCCCCGACGCTCGCGTCGAAGAAGGTCTGGCCCAGGAAATCGAACACGCCGACGGATATCTGCCGCCCGATGATCTGTTTCTGGTAGGAGATCACGTCGACGACTTCGAGCGTGGTCGTGTCCACCAGGCGGAGATCGAGGCCGACGTTCATCACATACATCGATCCGCCGATCGTGCCCTTGACGGAGTTGGTCGCGGTGCCGCCGCCGTCGGCGTTGGCGCCTTCCGAACGGATATTGAAGTTGAGTTCCGTGATGCCGCCCACCAGGTAATAATTCGAACCCGTGATGGAACCGGCCATGATCTTGCGGAAATCGCCCGGGCCTTCCGGGTTGTCGTCGCCGATCAGCTTGTTGTTGGCGTATTTGAGCTCCATCTCGGCAACGGAGGTATCGAAGCGTTCGACCAGCGGCACGCCGGCCTTGGAAAGCGCGCTCATCGCCATCAGGGCTGCGCCCTGCGTGAGCTTGCGTCCGGAATTGTCGCTCTCGTTCTTGCCCGTATAGTCGGCGATCTGTCCCACGGCGACACGCAAGGGCCGGTTGGCCGTATAGCGGCTCAGGCAGCGCAGGGCTGCTGAATAGGGCGTCTCGTTGCTGATGACGGGCGAGCCGCCGATGGGTGCCGTATAGCGCCCGCTTTCCGTCGGGATCGGGCTGATGCAGCCTCCCAGCGCGACGGTTGCGATCACAACCGCCAGTGACCTGAGAAGATATTTACGTCCGCGCGGGGTCATGGGAGGGGGTTCCCTTTTCTTCTGCTTACTGTCCGTTGAGGTTGACGGACGCGCTCTGATTTCCGTTGTTTGTCTGGGTTGAATTGACGACGACGGTGTTGTCGTTGCCGACCGTCACAACGTTGAGCGAGTTGCCGATGGCCGTTGCGTTGCCGTAAGCCGCACCGGAAGTGCTGGTGCCGAGCGAGGAAAGCGTGCCTGAACTGATCGTGCCCATGGTTTGCACGCCGGTCTGCTTGCTGAAGGCGGAACTGGTGAACTGGCCGTTGACAACGGTCAGATTGCCGTTCGAGTCGCGTAGGCTCGGATTGACGGTCTGATTCTCCGCACCAGCCGACAGGCCGTAGGGACTGTTGTAGCTCGCGGCGTTGCTGTAATCGTTTGCATGAGCAACGCCTTCCAGAGCGATGGCGCCCAATATGGTAAGGCTGGCAAGCAGAAGCTGCTTGAAATCGAACGGCATGTGTGTCGTCCAAATTGTCTCGAACGCTATGGAGCAATGGCTGTGCCAGCGCTTAACGGGCATTAAGGCATGAGGGCGTGCCAAACCGACACGGGCGCCGTTAACGTGCAATTGCGGCGTAAACCGCCCCTATTCGACATTCCGGCACGCGATAAAGGGCTAGCTCACGGAAGAATGCCCATCGCCGGGTGCGACAATCGTATATGGGAGGTTCATCATTGGCTCTTGAGAACGTCTTATTGTGGGACAAACGGGATTCGCGACGAGCCGCGGACGCGCCTCCTATGAGCAACGGAAATCTCTACCATGGCTTTTCTGCAATCTGAGCCGCCACGCGAACCGTTCCTGCACGCGCCGGCGTCCGTTCTGTGGCTAATCGGAGTGCTCGTGATTGCGCACGTCGCGAGAATCGCCGCGCCAGCTGCTTTGTCAGATGAGATTCTGACCTATTTCGCCTTCATTCCGGCTCGTTACAGCGGAGCCTTCGATACAGGTGGCCTTTTTGGTCTCGCCGCGCCTTTCATCAGCCACATGTTTCTGCACGCCGATTTCGTCCATCTGGCTGTGAACTGTGTTTGGTTATTGGCTTTCGGGCCGATCGTCGCGCGCCGTTACGGGACAGTGCTCTTTCTTCTGTTTTTTGCCGTTTGCGGCGTAGCCGGAGCGGCGACGTATCTTGCCTTCGATTGGGGCTCGCCCGCGGGCGTCATCGGGGCGTCGGGTGCAATATCAGGGCTCATGGCGGCCGGTATCCGAATGTATCCTTGGCCGGGATCGCCCCCGGCTCGCCCAATGGCGCCGATTTTCTCCTCGCCGGTCCTGCTTTTCACCGGCTTTTGGCTTGGCACGAACCTGCTGTTCGGCATTTTGGGGCTCGGAGCGGGCGGTGAAATCCAGCAGATTGCCTGGCAGGCGCATCTCGGTGGTTACTTCGTCGGTCTAGCCTTGGCCGGACGGTTTGAAGCTTTGCACGGTCGTCGCCCAGCAAAGAAGCCGGACGTGGGTTGAAGATTGCCTGTGCCATTCTAAATAAGTGCGTGGTGCAATGAATCATCTTTCATCTTGGAGGGTCTCGCCATGACCGATATTCCCAATGGAAGCGACGCTCAGGCTGTCCCCCATCCGCCATTTCCGGCCGCGAGACTGTTATATGCGATCGGTTTTGCTGTGGTGGCGTGGTTCGTGTTTTGGATCGTCGTGTTGCTCACCCTGCTCCAGTTCGTGGTTTTGGGGGTCAAGGGCAAGTTGAACGACGAGATCAAAAGCCTCTCTTTGAACCTCGTGCAATACCTTTGGGAGCTGCTTGCTTTCATCACTTTCATTCGTGACGAGCAGCCGTTTCCGTTTGGCCCGTTTCCGCACGCAAACGCGACGTCTGCTTGAGGCAGGAAGTCGTCGCGGCGGAATTTTACAACGTGAGAAAGTACTTTCTCTGCAGAAATTTCGCATATATTTCAATATGTTGTGGTGACTGGCGCCCTTTGCTTTAGGTTGCGTGCCAAACTTGGCTGGCGGCGTTGCGCTTGCCCAAACGCGCGCCGATCCGGTCGAGATACACATAGATCACCGGCGTAATATAAAGCGTCAGCATTTGAGAAAGCAGCAAACCGCCGACGACGGCGAGACCGAGCGGGCGCCGCGCCTCCGAACCGGTGCCTAGACCGATCGCGATGGGAAGCGTTCCCATCAGCGCGGCCATCGTCGTCATCATGATCGGGCGGAAGCGTACCAGCGCGGCCTCGAAGATTGCGGTTTGGGCCGGCACGCCTTCGCCGCGTTGGCGGGTCAGCGCGAAGTCGATCATCATGATCGCGTTTTTCTTCACGATGCCGATCAACATGATCATGCCCACAAAGGCGTAAAGGCTAAGCGGTATGCCGAACAGCGCCAAGGTCAATAATGCGCCTACGGCGGCCGAAGGCAGGCCGGACAGGATCGTCAGCGGGTGCACAAAACTTTCATAGAGAATACCGAGCACGATGTAGACGACGATGATGGCGATAATCAGCAGTTCCGCGACATTGCTCATGGAGCTCTGAAAGGCGGCGGCCGTCCCCTGGAAACTGGTCTGAACCGAATCCGGAAGCGCGATCTGCCGCGTGACCCTGTCAATGGTGGAAACTGCATCGCTGAGCGCCATGCCGGGCCCCAGATTAAACGAAACGGTCGCAGAGGGCAGTTGTCCCAGATGGTTGATGCTCAGCGGCGTCGTGGTTGCGCTGATCGTCGTCACCGCCGTGAGCGGTACCAGCGTCCCGCCGGTCCCGGTGACATAAAGGCGGGAAAGCGACGAAGCATCGACCTGGTATTGCGGCAGCAACTCCAGGATCACCTGATACTCGTCCGACGAGCCGTAAATCTGGGAGATTTGTTGTCCGCCGAACGCGGTTCCGAGAGCGACTTCAATCGCGTTGGGCGTGACGCCGAGCGCGGCGGCGCGGTCGCGATCGATGGCTACATTCGCCGTCGGCGTCGTCAGCCGCAAATCGTTGTCCACATCCACGAATCCTAGCTGAGCCCGCAACGCGTCGGTTAGTTTGCTGGTTGCATTCTGCAGTTCCGGTATGTTGAGATCTTGCAGGGTGTATTGGTACTGTGAGTTGGTTCGCAACCCCCCGATAGGGATGCTGGGTGGGTTCTGCAAGAAGACGTTGAGGCCGGGAATTCTGGCAAGCTTGGGACGCAATTCGCTCACGATTTCATCAGCCGATTTTGCGCGCTGGCCGCGGTTCTTCAGGCGAATGATGAACTGGCCGGTGTTGACGCCGTTCGCGCTCGACATCACTCCGGAGATATTGGGATCCGCGGCGACGATGCGCGCGGCTTTCTGCTGGTATTTCACCATCTGCGGAAACGATGTGCCGTTCGCGGCCTCTGTATTGCCTCTGATCATGCCCGTATCTTGGCTTGGCAGAAAATCCTGCGGCATGACGTAAAAAAGCACGATGGTGGCAATCAGGCTTCCCGTGAAGACGAGCAAGATCGTGCTCCGATGCTCCAGGCTCCAGCGCAATGTTCGCTCGTAGAAAGCCTGCATGCGCTGGAAGGTCCGTTCGCTTAATTGGTAGAACGCACCGTGGCGCCGATGGCTCTCATCTTTGAGCATGCGGCTGCACAGCATTGGTGTCAGCGTCACCGAGACTACGCCGGAGAACACGATGGCCAAGACAATCGTCACCGCGAACTCGTGCAACAAGCGTCCGACGATGCCGCCCATGAACAGGACGGGAATGAACACCGCGGCAAGTGAAACCGTCATCGACAGAATCGTGAAGCCGATCTCGCGCGCACCCTTGAGTGCGGCATCGAATGCCGACTCGCCAGCCTCGACGTGGCGCACGATGTTCTCGAGCATGACGATCGCATCGTCGACGACGAATCCAACCGAAAGCGTTAAGGCCATCAACGACAGATTGTCGAGGCTGTAGCCGAAATAGGACATGCCGGCGAAAGTACCGATAACGGCGATCGGCAGCGCCAGCGACGGAATGAAGGTCGCCGACACGGTCCGCAGGAATAGGAAAATGACGCCGATCACAAGGACCGCCGCGATCACCAGCGTCAGCTGAACGTCGCCGACCGATGCACGGATCGACGTGCTGCGATCGTAGACGGTCTGCAATTTCACAGAGGCGGGTAGTTGCGCCAGGAAATGCGGCAGGACCTGTCCTATTTCGTTCACGATTTGAATCGTGTTGGAGCCGGGCTGCCGCTGGACTGAAAGCACGATGGCGCGCTTTCCGTTGAACCAGCCCGCGGTGCGGATATTCTCGACGCTGTCCGATACGCTGGCGATGTCCTTGAGGCGCACCGGCGCGCCGCCCCGGTAGGCAACGACCTGCCGCGCAAATTCGGCGGCATTGTTCAATTGGCCGGCAACCTGGACGACGGACGCGCGCGTCGGCCCGTTCAGGGTGCCCGTTGCGAGATTGACGTTCGTGGAATTGATCGCATTTGAAAGCTGATCGACGCCGATCTGCCGCGCCGCCAATGCCCTGGGATCGGCTTGGATACGCACGGCGTATTTCTGCGAGCCGTAGACGTTGACCTGCGCCACGCCGTCCAGCGTCGACAATTGCCGCGCCAACAGCGTCTCGGCGTATTGGTCGACCGCCGACAAAGGCAGCGTGTCTGAACTCATCGCCAGGAAAAGAATCGGCGAGTCCGCCGGGTTCACCTTGCGCAAGGTGGGCGGTGTGGTCATTTGCGGCGGCAATTTCCGGATGACGGCCGAGACGGCCTGCTGCACGTCCTGGGACGCCGCGTCGATGTCCCGGTCGAGCTTGAACTGGATAGTGATCTGCGTGCTGCCCAACGTGCTCTGCGAGGTCATCGAATCGATGCCGGAGATCGTGGAAAGCTGGGCTTCTATGGGCGTCGCCACCGCCGAGGCCATGGTCTCGGGAGCGGCGCCCGGCAGGTTGGCCGACACCACGATGGTCGGGAAATCGACACTGGGAAGCTCGCTGACGGGAAGCGTGGCATAGCCGAAGGCGCCGAAGATCACCAACGACGCCATGACCAGCGTCGTCATAACCGGACGAAGGATGAAGGGCTCGGAAAGGTTCATCTGCTGTCTTCGGATTTGGCCTTCTTGGTACCGGCTTGCACGATGTTGACTTTCGCACCCGGCACCACGCGCAGCTGGCCGTCCGTGATCACCTTGTCGCCGGGTTTGATGCGGCCCGACACGGCCATGCTGGTTCCATCATCGAACAACACATTGACCGGCCGCATAGCGGCTTCGCCGGTCGGCGCGACGACAAACACATAACGTCCGTTCGGCCCGTCATTCACCGCCTCGCGCGGGACCACGGTCGCGTTCTTCAAGGTTTTTAAGTTGACGGCGACATCCACCAATTGCCCCGGAACAAGCCGCAGGTCGTGATTGTCGAAAGTGGCGCGCAACTCGATTGTTCCGGTTTGGGCGTTGACTTCATTATCGATGAAATCGACCGGTGCGGTCAGCCGCGCTCCGTTTGCCTCATGCAAATCGAGAAGTACCGACAGGTCATGCACGCGGTAGCGATCTTGTATCTGAGGCAGATCGCTTTGCGGCAGCGAGAACGATACCTTCACCGGCTGGATCTGAGTCACTACGACAAGCGGACTGGCTCCGTTCACGGCGATAAGGTTGCCGGGCTGTATGAGGATAGGTCCGGTCTTGCCGTCGATGGATGAACGGATTTCGGTGTAACCGAGATTGAGCCTAGCCACGTCCAAAGCAGCGCGGTCGGAAGCAACCGTGGCGATCAGGCCCTTAGCCGTCGCATCCGCCTGGTCGCGCTGCTGAGAGGAAGCCGCATTCTGTAGGAACAGCGCGTCATAGCGCTTCTGGTCGTTGCGGGCGCTGAGAAGCTGGGCCGAGTCCTTGGCCAATTGCGCGCGTGCCTGCTCGAGAGCGGCCACGAACGGCTTGGGATCGATCTGGAAAAGAAGATCGCCGGCACGGACGATTTGCCCCTCCTTGAAGGAGGCGCTCATTAATTGTCCGGAGACGCGCGCCGTCACCTGCACCGTCGAATTGGCGACGACGGTTCCGATTGTATGCTCGACGACGGTGACGTTCCTGAACACAGCGGTCGCGACGATAACTGGCGGCGGCAATACTTTGCGTTTGGCGGTTCCGCCAAAAAGGAGATTCAGCAACAGGCCAAGAACAGCGATACTTGCAACTGCGATGATGATCTGGCGCGTGCGTCTGTCGAGGCGTCCAAAAGCTCCCGGGATGTGTTGCATCCGTCCAGGCAAAGCTTCAAAAGCATTAGCAAACCAGGTGGTCATCGCTTAGTCCTGAGGTCCGGTTGCTGTGCCTATGCCGACGACAGAGAGCTCAATCGATAGCGAGCGGCATTCACATAACCTATCAGCCGCGCACAGCATTCGGGAAAAATTGTGGCCGACGCCCAAGGTTGACTAGGACAAATTGCCGGGTCTTGCATCATTTTTCGCATCCTACCACTCGCTTTTCATGCACCTGTCATCTTGCGCTTTTGTCCCATTGTACGAGACCGCTGCCTCGATAATAGAATGCCTAGAATCCCTGGAGCCGCAGCTGGGGGCCGCAACAAGGGGAAGCGGGAGATGTGGGGACAAAAGCACACGAAGCTTGCGATCGCGCTGACGTGCGCAGATTGGCGCCTGCACCAGCGCACGGTCGATATGAACCGGCGACTCGCCAAGCTGCTTCATGTCCACGGCGTCGATCTCATCGCTGTGCCGGGGCCCGACGGTTTGACGAGGCCCGAACGTAGCGCGGAATGGCAGACCGCAATCAGCCAGATCAAGCTTTTGGTCAGGGCACATGCGCCGCGCGTTCTTGTCGTCCTCGCTCACCAGCGTTGCGCCGGCCATCCGGTGTCCGATGCCGAACATGAGACCGACGTGCTGGCGACGGCGAAGGCGCTGAAGGCAGAAACGGGCTTTGCCGGCCCGGTTCGTGCCGTCTTGGCGGGTTACCGCACCGACACGTCGTGGGAATTGCGACCGATCGGACAATTCTGACCACCGGTTGCTCCGCGAGTTTGCGGCGTCTATAAGCCGGCGCGTCAAGAGCGCAGGCCCATGGACATTCGCAATATCGCCATAATTGCACATGTCGATCACGGTAAGACGACCCTGGTCGACCAGTTGCTCAAGCAGTCGGGCTCCGTGCGCGAGAACCAACATATGGAGGAGCGTGCGCTCGATTCCAATGATCTTGAGCGCGAACGTGGGATCACCATCCTCGCCAAATGCACCAGCGTGGATTGGGGCAAAACCCGCATCAATATTGTAGATACGCCCGGCCACGCCGATTTCGGCGGCGAGGTAGAGCGCATCCTGTCGATGGTGGACGGCGTCGTCCTGCTGGTTGACGCCGCGGAATCGGTCATGCCACAGACCAAGTTCGTGCTCTCCAAAGCGCTCAAACTCGGCTTGAAGCCCATCGTCGTCATCAACAAGGTCGATCGCTCCGACGCCCAGCCGAAAGAGACGTTGGAATCGATCTTCGATCTGTTCCTGGCGTTGGAAGCCAACGACTACCAGCTCGACTTCCATGTGCTCTACGCGTCAGGCCGGCAAGGCTGGGCGGTCGCCGACCTTGACGATGAACGCAAGGATTTGTCGCCTCTGTTTGCCCGAATTGTCGCGGATGTTCCCAAGCCGAAGCCGCTGGCCGAGGCGGGCGACGAATTCCCCTTCGCGATGCTGGTGACAACATTGGAGGCCGATCCGTATCTCGGCCGCGTGCTGACGGGACGCATCGAATCCGGCGCCATCACCATTAACCGCCAGATCAAGGCGCTGAGCCGCGAGGGCAAGATTGTCGAGCGCGCCCGCGCCACCAAGCTCTTGGCCTTTCGCGGATTGGCGCGCGTGCCGGTGGAACGCGCCGAGGCGGGCGACATCGTCGCCATCGCCGGTTTGCAGACAGCGACCGTCGCCGACACGCTGTGCGACGTGCAGGTCGAAACCCCGATCTACGCCACGCCTATCGATCCGCCGACCTTGGCAATGACCGTCTCGGTGAACGACTCGCCGCTGGCTGGCCGCGAAGGCGACAAGGTGCAGAGCCGCGTGATCCGCGACAGGTTGCTGCGCGAGGCGGAAGGCAACGTCGCCATCCATGTGCGCGAGACCGGTGAAGGCGCCTACGAAGTCGCTGGCCGCGGCGAGCTGCAGCTCGGCGTGTTGATCGAGACCATGCGGCGCGAAGGCTTCGAAGTCTCCATCAGCCGGCCGCGCGTGCTGTACAAGATCGATCCCGAAACCGGCCAGCGTCTGGAACCGATCGAGGAAGTCACCGTCGACGTCGACGATCCTTACACCGGCGTGGTGATCGAGAAGATCTCGAACCGCAAGGGCGAACTCGCGGACATGCGCCCGACCGGCGCCGACAAGACGCGGCTGATCTTCCTGGCGCCGTCGCGCGGGTTGATCGGTTATCACGGCGAGTTCATGACGGACACGCGCGGCACCGGCGTCATCAACCGCATGTTCCACGGTTACGCGCCTTACAAAGGCCCACTTGCCGGTCGCACCACCGGCGTCTTGATTTCCACCGGCGACGGCGAAGCGGTTGCTTACGCGCTTTGGTATCTGGAAGAGCGCGGCAAGCTGTTCGTCGTGCCGGGCACGAAGGTCTATCGAGGCATGATCATCGGCCAGCACGCCAAGACCAACGATCTCGACGTCAATCCGCTGCGCGCCAAGCAGCTCACCAACATCCGCACCACCAGCAAGGACGAAGCGGTGCGCCTGACGCCGATCGTGCCGATGACGCTGGAACAGGCGATCGCTTATGTCGAGGACGACGAACTGGTGGAGGTGACTCCCCAGTCGATCCGCCTCCGCAAGAAGAACCTCAGCGCACATGAGCGCAAACGCGCGGCACGGGCGGAAGCGGATTAGCGTTTCTTCGGCATCAATCCCAGCCTCCCGGCACACAGCCGGTCGGACAGGCGCTTTGGCAGCAGGGTGAGCAGCAGATAGAGCAGCGGCTCAGGAGTGATCGTGTAGCGCGTCTTGGGATTGGCGGTCGTCAATGCGCGATGGATGACGCGGCCGAGCTTCTCCGGCTTGAGGTTTTTCTTGCCGGGCCTCGCCATCTCCGATTTGAGCTTGCCGAGCACGGGCGCGTAGACCGTGTGGGCGTAAGGCGCAGTATCCACCGTCTCAGCCTTGTCCCAGATGGCGGTCGCTACCGCGCCGGGCGCGATCACGATCACGTCGATGCCGAACACCATCAGCTCGCGGCGCAAGCTTTCCGAAAACCCTTCAAGCCCGAACTTGGACGCGTGGTAAGGTCCGATGAAGGGCGCGGCCCTTTTGCCCCCGACGGAGGAGATCATCACGATCCTTCCAGGATTGCCTTTACGCGCGGGATCAGCGCCGAGCAGCGGCGCGAAGGCTTGTGTGACGATCAACTGGCCCGTGAGATTGACCTCGAGCTGGTGGCGGAAATCGTCGACCTTCAGATAAAGCAGCGGCCCCGGCACGGCGATGCCGGCATTGTTCACCAGACCGAACAAGGTCTCGCCGCCCAAGGCCGCCGCCACCTGTTCGGCCGCCTTGTGCACGCCTTGCGCGTCGGTCACGTCGAAGATCAAGGGGATGAAATTCGGCCCGAGTTCTTTCTGCAGGCGCTCGGCGTCGGCCTGTTTGCGGACGCTGCCGAAGACGCGGAAACCTTTGTTGACGAGAGTCTTGGCCGCCCCCCAGCCGATGCCGCTGGACACTCCCGTGACAACGATGCTTTTCATGCGCTCTTTCTCCCTTAGCCCGCGTACAATATAGGAGCGGCGCAAGGGGGGCGGGAATATGCCCATCGACGAATCCACGATCGCTTTTGCGCACAAACTCGCCGATGCGGCAGGGGAGGTGATCCGCCCCTATTTCCGCAAGCGCATCGCCGTGATCGACAAGGGCGAGGCCGTGTTCGATCCCGTGACCGCGGCCGACAAAGGCGCGGAAGCCGCCATCCGCGCCCTCATCAAGCGCGAGCGGCCCCAGGACGGCATCGTGGGTGAGGAATATGGGGAGGAGGAGGGCACCAGCGGGCGCGTCTGGGTGATCGACCCCATCGACGGCACGCGCGCCTTCATCACGGGCCAGACCCAATGGGGCACGCTGATCGCCCTGAACGAAGGCGGGGCGCCGGTGCTCGGCATTCTCGACCAGCCGGTGCTGCGCGAGCGCTTCGTGGGAACGGCGGACGGCGCCTTCCTGCATTCGCCCGAAGGCAAGAGCCGGCTGACGGTGCGGGCCTGCGCGGGGCTCGGCGAAGCCGTGCTGATGAGCACCAATCCTTGGGATTATTTCAGCGAGTCCGAACAGCAGATGTTCCGGACGCTGTCGCAAGCCTGCCTGCTGACGCGCTTCGGCGGCGATTGTTACGCCTACGGGCTTCTGGCGATGGGTTTCGTCGATCTGGTGGTGGAAGCGATGCTGAAGCCTTGGGACATCCAGGCGCTGATCCCGATCATCGAGGCGGCGGGCGGCGTGGTGACGGACTGGCGCGGCCGACCTTGCCCCGAGGGCGGGCGCGTGGTGGCGGCGGGCGACAAGCGCGTCCATGCGGCGGCGCTGAAGTTCCTGGCGGGCTGAGGCAAGCGAGCAGGCAAGCCGCCTCAGCGCGACACGCGCGCGCAACCGCAAATCCCGCATTTCCTTCGTGTGGCGGCCGGTTTTCAGGGCGTTGGCATTGCCCTTGGGAGCGCCGCCCCTGTTCGGGACCGTCATCGTACATGCGGCCCGCAGGTTGTTTTCGAATTTTTCGAGGGGGTCCTAAAAGGATGTTCGCCTCGCGCGCGCGCCTCTTCGCTTTTCTGGCGCTCTGCGGCAATTTCGGTGGCGGTCGGCCTTGCATAAGAATAGGGCGTGGGCTCTTCCTCGGCCGTTTCTCTCTCGGCGACGCGTTCGACGATCAGACGGTGGCGCGACTCCGGAATCTCGCCCCTGAGGCGCGCGAGCACAAAATGCGCACCGGTGCATGCCTTCAGAATGCGCGCGGCGATGTTCATCGCCTCCATGCGCGTATCGAGGCCTCGTTCGGGTTTGCACGCGATCTCGGTCGCCTCGTGCAACAAGGCGTGAACCTCATCAAGGTCGACCGCGAGCCGGCCGATGCGGTCCGGTTCGCCGTCAGGTTTGGTTTCTGTCGGATTGGCGCCGGTGCGCGTGGGTTCGTCTGTCATGCAGGCATTATACGGCCGGATGGAGCAATGCTGGATAAGTTCGCGCGAATGTCCGCAAGACATTGATGAAGAAAGCTGCTTTGACGCGTCACGAAATGGATAAATCAACAAACTCATCGAACGCCTGCCAGAACCGCGCGCGAATGGGGTCGGATTCCATTAGGATTTCATGTCCGGAATCTTCCAGTTCGATATAAGTGCCGTGCGGCAGGCGATGGGCGAAATCGCGCTCGGCTTCGATGCGCACGATGCGGTCGCGGCCCGCGCCGCAAATCAGTGCCGGCGTTTGGATGGCCTCCGCGAAGCCCGGCGCCAGCACCTGCGCCATGGAGCGATAGGCGGCTTCGATCCAGCCCCAGGTCGGCCCCGCCAAACGGAGCGACGGATTGACATTCAAGATGTCCTGCGTGCGCGCGAAACGTGCGCGGTCGGAGGTACAAAGCTGCGCGTCGAAAGTGGCGCGGAACGGGTCGCGCTCCGCCATGCCCCAGGCGAAACTGTCGGACTGTCCGGCGAGATTCTGCAGTGCGGTGACGAGGCGCACCAGCGGCGCGGGACGGTCGCGCGTGGAAATATCCAGCATCGGTGCGCTGAACGCGGCGGCGGAAAACGCCCCGGGCTTGTCGTGCAGGATGCGCAGAAGGATTTGCCCGCCCATGGAATGGGCCAGCGCCAGCGGCTTGGGCGAAAGCGGCTTGACCACCTGTTCTAGGAAGCTCATCAGATCGTCGTCATATTCGGCGAAATCGCCGACATGGGCTTTCAAGGGATCGGCCAGCGCCCGCGCCGAGCCGCCTTGGCCGCGCCAGTCGAAGGTCGCCACGGTGAAGCCACGGGCGCCGAGCTCGCCGATCACTTCCACGTATTTTTCGATGAACTCGGTTTGGCCGTGAAGCAAAACACAAATGCCGCGGGAAGATGCGGTCTCGAAGACGGCCGTGCGCAGGCGCGTGCCGTCTTTAGCAAAGATGTAATAAGGAGAGAAAGGTGGCATCGCGAGTAGCGAACGGCGAGTAGCGAATAGAAGCGACCATTCGCTATTCGCTACTCCCTATTCGCTCGGTTACCCGCGCGCCTTTTGCAGGACGGGGCCGAGCTTCATCGCCAGTCCCATGTTGCCGGCTACGCGCAGCTTGCCTTGCATGAAGGCCGAGGTACCGTCGAGCTCGCCCTTGACCATTTTCTCGAAGGTTTCGAGGGTCACCGTGATCGTGCAGTCCGCGCTCTTGCCGGCGCCGTCGCTGACCGTGTTGGGCGCGGACTTGCCGTCGATATAGACGCTGCCCGGCTCGCCGAAATCGAACTTGAGCGTGCCGCCCAGCCCCGAATTGGCGCCCAGGCGCGTGCTCATTTCGGTGATGATCTTTTGAACCTGTGGCGTGCTCATGGACATCCTTCCCGCTAAAAGTTGCGGCCTCAGCCGCCGGCTCGCCGAGCTTATACCCCCGGGATCGGGCCGGAAACGAGCTTAATTGAGCATTTGTCAGTCGTAGTGACAACAGGCACGCTCCTGCCTCAGGCGCAAGCTTGGCCGCTGGGCAGGGAGTTAAAATTGCACCGGACAACGAAACTGCCGCCGCCGCACTGGCGGCGCCTAGGCGGTGATTTCCCCCTTGAAGCCACATTTTGGGCTTCCCATCTAATAGAGTGTCGGGAGGCCGCAAGGGTCCCGGCAAGGAAAACGGTCCTGGCCGCAAGGCAGGGCCACAACCAAACGCTTCTAGGAGGTTTGACCATGCGTACATTCGACTTTTCCCCCCTGTTCCGTTCGACCGTCGGCTTCGACCGTTTGTTCGACCTGATCGACAGCTACGCCGAGCAAAGCCAAGGTTATCCGCCCTACAACATCGAGCGCTCCGACGAGACGCATTACCGCATCACCCTCGCCGTCGCCGGCTTTGCCGAAAAGGATTTGGACGTGGAAGTGCGCGAAGGCGTGCTCTGCGTCACCGGCAAGCGCGACGAGGCCGAGAAGACCGAAGGCGGAGGCTATCTCTATCAAGGCATCGCGGGACGCGCCTTCGAGCGCCGTTTCCAGCTCGCCGAGCATGTGGAAGTGCAGGGCGCCAAGCTCGAAAACGGCCTGCTCCATATCGATCTGGAGCGGCTGATCCCCGAAGAGAAGAAGCCTCGCCAGATTCCGATCGGCACGCCCGGCGTGAAGACGATCGAGGCCAAGGCGGCCTGACGGCCGCCGGAAGCCGGAAGACAGAAACCGGAAATCGGAAGGGCCGGGGGAATTTCCCCCGACCCTTCTTTTTTGTTTCATTGACCTGCTATGCTGCAAGTCCGATTTCCGGCTTCTGACTTCAGAGTTCCGACGATGCCCAGCTGGCAAAGCGCCTTTTTCACCCGCTTCTCGCGTATGGCGAAGCCGCACGCGACCGACGCAAGTACCGACATCGCCGAATTGCGCCGGCAATACACCTATCTGTCGGACCGTTTCGGCGCCGCGCCACGAGATGCGGTGTTCGAACCGTCTTCGCTGGGCCCGGTCAAAGGCGAGTGGGTGCGCACCGAGACATCGTCGCCGCGGCGGCTGATCCTGTATTTCCACGGCGGCGGATACATCTCCGGCTCGCCCGAGACCCACCGCCCGCTGGTCGCCAAGCTCGCCCACGCCGCCGAGGCCAGCGCCTTTTCGGCCGCCTACCGGCTGGCGCCGGAGTACGCCTTCCCGGCAGCCGTGCGCGACGGCATCGACGCCTATCGGCAATTGCTGGGCCGAGGGGTCGCGCCGCAGTCAATCGTGTTGGGAGGCAACGGATCGGGCGGCGGGCTTGCCTTCTCGGTGCTGCTGGCGATCCGCAATGCCGGCCTGCCGATGCCGGCGGCCTGCACGGCGATGTCGCCCTGGGCCGATCTGTCGCTGTCGGGCTGGAGCGTTCTGCAGAATGCCAAGACCGACACCGCGCAATCCTGGGAACTCTTGTTCGTCAGCGCGCGCCACTACCTGAAGCGCACCAATCCGAGCGATCCCTACGCCTCGCCGGTGTTCGCCAGCTTCAAGGATTTCCCGCCCATCATGGTCCATGCCGGCAGCCTGGAAGTGCTGCGCGACGACGCCTCGCGGCTCGGCGACCGCGCGGCGGATGCGGGCGTGCCCGTCAGCGTCGAAATCTACGACGGCATGCAGCACGTCTTCCAGGCGAACCCCTACGTGCCCGAAGCGCGGGTGAGTTTGCAGCGGCTCGGCCATTTCATCCGTTCCCGCACGCCCATCTCGCGCGAGGACGAACCGGTCGCAGCACAGCGGTAATTGGCCAGCGGCGGCGCAGCATCGGCGGAGCCGGCGATTTCGTCCGCATCGCTATTTCCGTCCGACAAGGCTGACGCGCGGGCTCGCAAGATGTTAATCTGACGCGTGATCACAAAACCCCGGGGCAAGCGATGAAACGCGAATTTCTGATCAATGCGGCGGTGTTGGCTCTTTGTCTGGCGCCGAGCGCCGCTTCGGCGAAAGACCTGCCTGCCAAGGGCATGACCGTCGAAGAGGCCGTAAGCTGGCTGCAGGGCGCCGGCTACAAGGCGGAGATTCAGACCGCCAAGGACGGCACGCGCAATATCTACAGTTCGGCCGAAGGCGCGAATTTCCACGTCTATTTCTACGACTGCAAAACTGGGCGCTGCGGGTCGCTGCAATTCTCGGCCGGGTACGACACCAAGGGTTCGTTCAATGCCCAACAAATGAACGATTGGACCGCGCAAAACCGCTGGGTCCGCGCCTACGTCGACAAGGTCAACGATCCCTGGGTCGAATACGACGTCGATCTGACGCCGGGCGGCACTTACGAATTACTGAACGACGAATTTACAATCTGGCGCGACTCGCTCCAGCGTTTCGACAAGGTCGTCCACGGAAAAAGTTCGGACCAATAGGTAAGGTCCGGGAAATTTTTTGGCCAGCGGCGACGCAGGGCTAGGGCGCGGCGGCCGCGCTCTCGACGAACATGGCGGGAAGCTTGGCGCCGGTGAGGTCGGTTTCTTCGGTATCGGCGTCCGCCAGGTTGCGGCCCGACAGGTTCAACCCGCTCAGATCGGCGAAAGCGAAAACGGCGCGCGCGTCGCCCATTCGCCCCGAATACAGCATTTCGTGGCGCGCTGCGGCGGCGGAGGCGTCCTTCTGCGCGAGCTTTTTGAAGCCTCTGCGTTTGATGACGGTTATGGACGTATTGCGGCCGGATCGTTAATTATTCCGCAAACTATTCTTGGGCCGACCGCCTAATACCTGATTAAAAAGCGGAAATTTGCCTTTACCGGCACCGGGCGCTAGGTGAGGCGGGGAAAATTGGTTATGGTCGCGCCGGCTCGCCGGGGAAATCGCACAGCTCTGACAGAAGGACAATGCCAGGGTCCGCCGTTCGCGTGCCCGGCCACAGCCCGCAAAGACGCAAGAGGTCGCACTTGAGCAAGCAAATCCTGATGCTTTCCGCCGCCACGGCCGCGTTGCTGGCCGGGCCAGCCTTCGCCGACACGACCATCAGTTCCAGCACCAGCACGGCGCTCACCACCGGGGCTGCGTGGAAAACAACCACGATAACAGGCGTCGGCACCCCCAACGCCGGCAACATCACCATTTCCACCGCCGGCTCCGTCGCCATCGGCACCGCCAGCGTCGGCGCCATCACGGTCGACAGCAGCAATTACGTCTACAGCGTCGGCGCGATCAGCAACAACGACGTCTCCTCGGCCAGCGGCATCCTGATCGACGTGTCAACGAATCCGAACCTGAGCAGCGCTTCGTTCACCAATGCCGTCAGCGCAACGATCTCCGGCGCCGGCGTCTACGTAGACTCCGTGTCCAACTTGAGCCTGACCGGCGCGGGCACGGGGAAACATGGCATCTGGCTGAACGCCACCAACGGCGACGGCACCTACACCGGCGATATCATTTTCAACTCCAACTCGACCGTGACGATCAACGGCGACTCGAGTTACGGCGTCCTCATCTCTACGAGCGCGAACACTGGCGCGACTGGCGCGATCCTCAATGGCGATTTGAACTTCGGCGGCGAGTTCAAGATGACCCAGACGACGGCCTTAAGCACGACCGCTTCAGGTCTTTACGGGTTGCTGATGCAAGGCGAGGTCAACGGCAACATCCTGCTGCCGGCCGGCGGCGCTATGACGATCAGCGGCGACGGCGCCACCGGCATGTCGATCCAGGGCAGCGGCGTCACCGGCAGCATTTCGATCGGCGGCAGCCTCTCGACGGTGGGCTACACTGCCACCGCCACCACCGTTAACACCATATTGAGTGCAAGTGCCCTCTATCCGGAGGCCGGCACCGCGCTGGAGGTCGGCGCCAATGTCGGCAACGGCATCGCGATTCTCGGTCCCGGCTTTTTAGGCGATACGTCCGTCGCGGCGGCCAGCGTCTCGGCCAGCGGCACTGCGCCGGCCATCGTGATCAATCCCGGCGTGAACGTGTTGTATTCGTCGGCGGCGCCGCAGACGGCGCCGCTGGTGGTTGGCGTCTATTCGAGGGATGGCACTATAGCGGGGCGGGATACGAACGATCCCGGCTTCAGCTTCTACAACCGCGGCTCCATCACGGCACAGCCGACAAACGTCAACAACAGCGCCATTGCTATGGGGATCATCGGCTCGTCAGCGAGTCTTCCGACCATCCTTACGGGGGGCGTCTTCAATTCTGGCAGCATCAGCGCCTCCGCCACCACCACCGGCACTACCGCCTCCGCCAACAGCGCCACTGCGATGAATATCGGCAGTTACGCGTTGCTCGAACAAAACCTTGGCGCCAAGAATCCCATTATTTCGGCGATAGATCCCGGCGATCAGGCCGCCTTCGTGAACAGCAACGCGTCCGGCAGCGGCAAGATCACGGCAGCCGTCTCCGGCACGCGCGGCGGCACGGCCGCCGCGATCGGAATCGCCGCCAACGCCTCGGTGCCGTCGCTGATCAATTCGGGGACGATCGCGGCCTCGGCGACGACCACCGACGTGACGATCACCAATCCCCTGCATGCCGTCGCCATCCAGGACCTCTCGGGCTCCCTGACCTCGATCTATAATAGGGGCACGATCTCGGCCCAGGCGACGACGCTCAACAGCAACGCCCAGGTAACCACCGCCATCGATCTTTCGAGCGGCAACCCGGCCACGCCATCGGGCGCGGGCGTCACCATCACCGATCAGTCCACCTCGACCAACAGCGCGACGATCACCGGCAACATCTACTTCGGCACCGGCAACTACCAAGTCCTCATCATCAACGGCAACAGCCCGACGCATCTTGCGAGCGTAACCGGCAATGTCAGTTATGGCGCGGGCACGGTGGCCGGCGGCAACCAGCTCACCATCGGCGCTTATGGCCAACTCCTCGGCACGGTCGCCAGCGTTCAAGGCTCAGGCGTGGCGGTCGACGTCAAACAGTATGGCACTCTAGCGCTTGAGAACACCACGACGCCGCTCTACGCCACGACCTTCGATATCGAAAGTTACGGTGGGGTCAGCCTGGGCGTGTCGGAATCGCTGACCAATTCGGGCGTGGTCGCGGCGGACACATCGGCGACGGTTGCCCCCAACGCCAGGCTCGGCGTGGCCTTCGACAGCTTTATACCGCAGGCCCATGACTTCGTGCTGATCACGGCGCCGCAAGGCCACCTGAACATCGATCCGGCGACGGTTACTCTCTACAACGCAGCGCTCCAGACCACTGTCAGCGGTGGCGGCTCCCTGCCATACCTTTTCGCCTCGGCCAACCTCCAATGCATCGGCACCAGCCCCGGCTGTACGGCGCCCGCCCCAGGGAGCGTCACCGATGAGTTTGTTCTTCATGTGGTGCCCAAGGAAATTGGGACCGGCGCAAACCAGCTGCCGCTTACAGCCGGCAGCTATGCCAACACACCGCTTGCAACAACAGGCGGCGGGACGAGCACCCTTTTCGAGTTGGCCAATGCCGCGCTGGTGAACGACGACACGCTAGGTTCCTTCATGATCAACAGCATCCACAACGCGGCTCAGGCGCAAGCCGCCTACAATTCCTTCGCCCCCAACGTGACCGGTGGCACACGCGCCATCGTCATCTCGATCACCGACCAGGCGACGGGCGTGGTCGGCGCCCGCCAGCGCATGCTGAACCTGTACGGCAAGGAAGAAGGCGGCACGACGCTGTGGGGGCAGGAATTCGTGCAGATGATCAAGGACCCCGGCCAGGGCGCCGTCGATCCGAACACCACTTACAAGGTCCGGTCGGGCTTCAAGGATCGCGGCTTCGGCTTTGCGCTGGGCATCGACGGCGGCAGCCCGAAATACGGCTGGTACGGCGGCGCCTTTACCTTCTACTCGGGCGACGTCGGTGAGCTCGCGCGCTATTCGCGCACCAACGAGCAGTGGTACATCCTGAGCGGCTATTCGACGTGGCGCGGGAAGGGCCTGTTCTTCGACAGCAAGATCGACGCGGGCTACGGCCATTTCGACAGCAAGCGTTTCATCAGCCTGGTCATTGGCTCAGGCAGCGGGGCCTCGGCCTACACGCGCGAGGCCGACAGCAGGCATCCCGGCACGATGATTTCCGGCGGCTTCACGACGGGCGGGATTTTCTCTTACGGCGCCACCACCTTGTCGCCGCAAATCAGCGTCGACGGTTTGCTCATGCGCGAAGAGGGCTATACCGAATTCAATCCGGCCACCGCCACGGTGGGCGACGCCTTCAATCTCAAGGTACAACCCTATTACGCCAAGTCGCTCCGCGTATTCCTGGGCGGCAGCGTGCGCTACGACCTCGATCTGTGGGACTTCTACCTGCAGCCCGAAGCGCATGTCGGCTACCGCTACGATTTCTTAAACGATCCGGTGAAGCTGAAGGCAGCGTTTGCTTATGCCGATACAACGGGCGGGATCGCGGGTCCCGGCACGCAGTTCACGATGAGGGGGCCCGATCCCGCGCAAGGCAATTATGTCGTCGGCGGCTCGCTCGCGACTACCACCGATGCCTGGACGCTGGGATTCAATTTCGATTTTGTGAAGGGCTCCAACGGCGCCTTGGACGAGGTCGGAACGATCAACCTGCTGGGACGGATTTAGGGCGGTGCAGTTCCCTCCCCTGCAAGGGGAGGGTTAGGGAGGGGTCATGCCACTGACCCCCATCCGGTTCGCTGACGCGAACCGACCTCCCCCTTTCAGGGGGAGGAAACCGCCATTCGCTATTCGCTATTCGCGACCTCCAAGAACCGCTTCACATCCTCTTCCGGGGTGGCGAAAGAGGCGACCAGGCGCACCAGCGTGCGTCCGCCCTTGGGCGGCGCCCAATCGTAGAACGCCGCACCGTGCCGGCGCAGGCGCGCCACCGTGGCGTCGGGCAGATAGGTGAACACCGCATTGGCCTCCACCGGATGGGCGAGCTCGGCGCCGGCGACGCCCGTCAAGCCTTCCGCCAGCTTCTCAGCCAACGCATTGGCGCGGGCGGCGCGCTCGAGCCAGCGCGTGCCCTTAAGATAAGTGTCGAGCTGGGCCGAAACGAAGCGCATCTTGGACAGAAGGTGGCCGGCTTTCTTGCGGCGGTACTCGAAATCGCGCGCCTCGGCAGGATTGAAAAAGATCACCGCTTCGGCGCCGAGCGCGCCGTTCTTGGTAGCGCCGAAGGACATCACGTCGACGCCGGCGCGCCAGGTCGTTTCGGCTGGCGTGCATTTGAGGCTGGCCAGCGCATTGGCGAAACGCGCGCCGTCCATGTGCACCAACATGGCGTGGGCGTGGGCCAGCGCCGAGAGCGCCGCAATCTCGCCGGGCTGGTAGACCGTTCCCAGTTCGGTGGACTGGGTGATGCTGAGCGCCGCCGGCTGGACGTGATGCACGAAGCCCTTGTGGAAATGGGAGAGCGCACGCTCCAGCGTTTCGGGAACGAGCTTGGCGTCCCCGCCTTCCAGCGTCACCAGCTTGGCGCCGTGGGTGAAGAATTCCGGCGCGCCGCATTCGTCGACCGCGATGTGGCTTTCGCCATGGCAAAAGATCGCGCCGTGCGGCGGCACCAAAGTCGCCAGCGCCAGCGCATTGGCCGCGGTGCCGCTGATCACGGGAAAGGCGGCCAGCTCGCGCTCGAACAATTCGCAGAGGCGCGCGCGCACCTTGGCAGTAAGCGCGTCGTCGCCATATGAGGGCACGGCGCCGGCAGCGGCCGCGCCGACCGCCGCCACCATTTCCGGCCACGCGCCGTAGGAATTGTCGGATGTGAAGTTCATGCGGTTTCTACCAGCTGCCGGTGTTCGGCATCGACGCCCAGGGCTCTTTCGGCGGCAAAGCCGCGCCTTCCTGCAGCAGTTCGATCGAGATGCCGTCGGGCGTACGCACGAACGCCATGCGTCCGTCGCGCGGCGGCCGATTGATGACAACGCCTGCCGCTGTCAGCTTTTCGCAAGTCGCATAGATGTCGTCGACGGCATAGGCGAGATGCCCGAAATTGCGGCCGCCGGTGTAGACCTCCGGGTCCCAGTTATAGGTGAGTTCGACCAGCGGAGCGCCGTTGCTTGTCGCCTGCTCGCGATCGCCGGGCGCTGCCAGAAAGACCAGCGTGAAACGGCCTTTCTCGTTTTCGACCCGGCGAACTTCCGCGAGGTCAAGCTTGGTGCAAAAGAAATCGAGCGCCATTTCCAGGTTGGCGACCCGCATCATGCTATGCAGATACCGCATAGATTAGTTCCTTCGTCACAATTCGCCCTACAGGCGAAGCATCCAGCATCTTCGATATCAAGTGAATTCATATTGCAACGCGGCAAAGCTTTTGTCGGGACACTTGGCGGCACAGGTAAGCTATTTTGCACAATGCATTTTTTGCCGGCCCAGCGAAGCCGCGCCGATTGGTCGCGTGGCGCGAACACAAGTGTCACGCGGCAAAACGCAAGTTTTTCTCTTGCGTTTTATGCAGCAATGTTATGAGACGCTGCAATGACGGGAAGCGACTCGGTGGTTTGCACGTTGTTAACCAAACTTTGCGAGAATCAACATTTCTCGTTGGACCCTCTGGACCGGCTCGCGAACGATGTTTACGATTACGTTACGAACGGTAAAGTGCGCTCGATCCAACGGGCGACCGATGGGGAACGCGTGAGCTTGGTCCACAAGGGTGAAGCCCGGTGCGTTCGCGCCGGGTTCAGTTTTATCAGGTACCGGTAAATCCATGGAACAGCCATCACATTCAATTGCCGCCGTACGCACGTCCTGGCTCTCACCGCAGCGCCTAGGCGCGTTGGCGGGTTCCCTAGCGATCGTCCTAGGCGTCGCTTGGTCGCTTGCGACAGGGTTGGCGCAAACGCTGGCAGAAAAAGTCCCCGAACTCCTCAAGGCAGAGGTGCTGCCCGAAAAGATCCCGGATAAGACTCCGCCGCCGCCGCCGCCGGACCTAAAAATTCCGCCGCCGCCCTTCGTGCCGCCGCCGGCCTTCGTCATTCAGTCGGACGTGGCGGTGGTCGACACGATCACGGCGCAGAGCAAGGTGGTAAAGCCGCTGATCTCTTCGCCGGCTTCGATCGGCAGGCCCCATACCTGCCAGCAGGACTATCCGCCGATTTCGCAACGCCTGGGTGAGGAAGGGACGACAACCCTCGCCTTCTCCATCACAGGGGACGGCAATGTCACCAATATCTCGGTGGCTAAGTCGAGCGGATCGGATCGCTTGGACAGCGCCGCCGTGAACTGCGCCTCGAGCTGGCGCTACAAGCCGGCTATCGAAGCGGGCCATCCCGTTTCAGTTTCGTGGCAGGCTCAAGTGAGGTGGGTCCTTCACTGAAGGGTTTTGGATAACAACGTTACGGTTTAATTACGACAGCTACGGAGTAGTACTGACATGATCTCGAAACACCTGACGATCGCAGCCGCTTTCGTCCTTCTCACCGGTTTCAGCGTCGGCCCTGTGCTGGCGCAGGCCACGGGCGGCGCGATGGCGCCGGCCACCACGACTGCCGCTCCATCCGCTCCCGCTCCTGCGGTAGCCGGTCCGACCATCATAAAGGCTCCGGCCGTCGCAGCGGCCGAAGAAAACCCCTACGGCCTGGGCGACATCATCAAAAAGAAGAACCCGGTTTCGTATACCGTGCTCGGCATCCTGCTCGTGATGTCGGTCGGCACCTGGTACATCTTCTTCACCAAGTACCTCGACCAGAGCCGCATCCTCAACCAGGCGCGCATCGTCGACCGTCGCTTCTGGACCTCGAGTACGCTCAACGAAGGCATCGAGAGGCTGCCGAAGACCTCCATGTTCCGCGCCATTGCCGAAGCCGGTGTAAAGGCAACCTCGGGCGGCTCCAGCCTTGTCAATCTCAACGACTGGATCGCCATGTCGCTGTCGCGCCAGCTTGAAGACGCCACTGGAAAGCTCCAGGGCGGCGTCACCTTCCTCGCATCGGTTGGTTCGGTGGCTCCCTTCGTCGGTCTGTTCGGTACGGTGTGGGGCATTCTGCAGGCCCTGATTGCCATCGGCGTCGCCGGCCAGGCTTCGATCGACAAGGTCGCGGGTCCGGTGGGTGAGGCGCTGATCATGACGGCTCTCGGTCTTGCCGCGGCCGTGCCGGCAGTGCTGCTCTACAACTGGCTCGTTCGTCGCAACAAGGTCATCAGCGACAAGCTTCGTGCTTTCGCGGGCGATCTGCAGACCTACCTGATCACGAAGAGCAAATAGAACCGTTCTGATCTCAGTTAGGTTCGCGGAGAATAGCTATGGCTGCTTTGAACGCTCAGACCGTCACGATGCAGGACGAGATGGCGTTGGTCCCCACCATCAACACCACCCCGTTGGTGGACGTGATGCTGGTGCTGCTCATCATCTTCCTGATTACCATCCCGGTGATCGTGAAGACCGTGCCGTTGACGCTGCCCAACGCACGCAACATCGCCACGGTCACCAAGCCGGAAAACATCGTGATCTCGGTGGACCGAAACGAGAACATCTACTGGAACAACACGCCGGTCGAATATGCGGAACTGAGCCGCCGTTTCGAGGCCGCGTTGCTCCGCTCGGTCCACACCGGCACGCCGCTTCCTGAAGTGCATATCCGCGGGGACAGGAACGTACGTTTTCAGGCGCTCGGCCGTGTGATCCTGGCATGTCAGCAGGCGGGCGTTCCGAAGGTCGGCTTCATCGTCGAACCGCGTAATGGCGCAAATTAACCGCGTAGCGATCTAGGAAGGTATCTTTGCCATGTCAATGAATGTCGGACCGGCAAGCGGCGAAGACGAGCCGATGGTGGAAATGAACGTGACGCCGTTGATCGACGTGTTGCTCGTTCTGCTGATCACGCTCATCGTCACCCTGCCCATCCAGACCCATGCGGTGAAGTTGGACATGCCGCAACCCCACCAGAAACCGCCATTGATACAACCTGTCGTTGTCGATTTGGTTGTGGATTTCGATGGGTCGATTCTGTGGAACGGGACACCTGTGGACCGCCCGACTCTGGACGCCTATTTCAACAATGCGTCCCAACAGGACCCCCAGCCTGAAATCCACCTTAATCCGAACAAACTCGCCAAATACGATATCGTCGCGAAGGTACTTGCGGATGCGCAACATATCGGCGTGAAGAAAATTGGATTTACAGGTCTCGACCAGTATATGCAGTAATGTGAGGGGCGGCCGCGGTATCTCCAAGCACGCGCAGGCGTGGTTCGGAGGTCTGCGTCCAGGTGTAAAGACAAAACGAGGTCTCTGATGATCCCGAAAAAGCTGCGCGCCGTAGCCACGGCGCTGTTTTTGGGCGCCGCGACGGCTATGGCCTGCGGCGCCTTGACCGTCACTCCCGCGCAGGCGGCCGTGCGCGCGGTCGTCGGTAAGCCGCTGCAAGCCGCTCAGGCCGCCGCGGCGGCAGGCAATTACAGCGCCGCCATGGCACGTGTGCGCGAGGCCGAGTCCGTAGGCGGGCTTACGGCCGAAGAGCAGAAAATCATCGGCCAGATGAGGGACTACATCGAAGCCAAATCGGGCGGCTCGGTGGGCGTGTCGAGCGCGGTCGGCGCCCAGGCCAAGTTCGACGCCGACTATCGCGCCGGACGCTATCACGACGCGATCGACGACGCCGACCTGCTGCGCAGGTACGGCGCGCTGAGCGGCGCGAACATGGTGGTCATCGCCCAAGCCTATTACCGCATGGGCGCCTACAAGGAATGCGCGCACTACGCCGCCGATCATTCCGGCGTCGGCTCGGACATGCTCGAGCTGCAGATGCGCTGCGCCTACGAAGCTCATGACGATGCGTTGATACGCAGCGCGTCGGAGCAGCTCGTCGCCTCGAGCGGCACTCCCGAACATTGGGCGCAGCTGCTGAAGTATGCGGAAAGTGCCAAGGCCCTCTCCGACCATCAGACGCTGGACATCAACCGCATCAAGCTGTTGACCGGCACGCTGAAGGGCGACAGCGACTACTTCCTGCTTGCCACCCTGGCGATGCAGTTCGGCTATCCGAGCGAAGCGGTCAGCGTGATCCAGAAGGGCCTCCAGGCCAAAGTGCTGTCCGGCGACCGCACCAATCGCCTCATGAATATGGCCAAGGGCAGCCTCGGCCCCGACCTCGCCAATCTGCCGAAGACGGTCGCGGCCGCGAACAAGGCGAAGAATGGCGATTTGCTGGTCAAGCTGGGCGAAGATTATTGCGGCATGGGCCGTTATCAGGACGCCGTCGCCGCCGTGCAGGCCGGTATCGCCAAGGGCGTGAGCGACAACGACAATGCAGAGACCCGTCTGGGCCAGGCGCTGTACGGCGCCGGGCAGAAGGAGGCGGCGCTGAAGGCCTTCGCCAAGGTGAAAAACACGCCGAACGGCGAAATGATCGCGCGTCTGTGGTCGCTGTACGTGCGCGCCCACTAGCCGCATTTTGATTCGGAAAAATCAGGCGCGGCGGTCTCCGCCGCGCCTTTTCCTTTGGAAGAAGCGGGAACCTAGAACCGCCGCTTCGGCGCCGCACCCGTCGTGCGCATCCGGGACAAGAGGTAGGCCCGCACGTCGGTGTCGGGCGGCGCAGGCACGCCTTTGCCCGGCCCCGGGCTTGTCAGTTCCGCCAGGGTGAAGTCCATCCGGGCGTCATAGGTGCGATCGATCTGGTTGCGCAGATTGCGCTCGGCCTCGTACCAAGCCGTCTTGACGGCGTCGTCGGCGCACGGAGCGAATTCGTAGCCCGAGTTCGCCCCCCAACGCCGCTCGATGCACTGATAGGGATCGAAGGACATGTCGAACAGGCGGCGGCGCGCCTGTTCGTAGTCGAAGGTAATGTGCGAGCCGTTGCTGCGCGTATAGGTGATGTGGCACTCCGCGGCGTGACTGTCGTAGACGGCGAGCAGATCGGCGGCGAGATTCTTTCCGCTATAAGCGAGCTTCTTGTCGTGGCGGTCGGCCATGCCCACGAAGCGCTCGGCGACGTCGCGCAGCTCCTTGAAGGCGGTTTTCAAGCGGGCGTCGCGCGAAGGCGTGGAATAGGTCTCCCAATCGCCTTCGGTGCCGTAGATGTTGGGCGGCAGGCGCTCGGGCTCGGGCTGCTTGTCGAACCCGGCCTGGACGGCGAGATCGACGGCCTGGACGCGGTAACCCAGATCGGCGCAGTTCGAATCCACCATGTCGGCGACTTCCCGCAGCGGATCGAAGGAAAGCGTGCCGCCGGCAAGCTTGGCGCGGACGTAGTCGTAATAGTCGAGGACTTCCTTGTTGAGCGTGAAAACGCCCGTGGCCCAATCGCGATTGTCGGCGGGCCGCGGCCCGTTGCCGAAAAACTGCTCGTCGGAAAAATCCGCGATGTCCTTGTTGGCGGTAAGCTCGATATGGCCGCCGGCATAGGTTCCGTCGGCCTGTTTGGTCGCGCCGACGAGAATCTGCGGTCGCCAGTTCTTAAAGCCCGCGCCCATGCCCGGAGAGGAACGTACGAAACGCAGATCGTAGAAACCGCGCGTCACCGCATAGTCGGGATGGGCGTCGAGATAATGAATGCGTCCGTCGGGATCGACGCGCCACACCGTGATCAGATGGCCGTTCGGATCGTAGATCACTGTGCCCGGCCGGATCGATCCGGGTGCGATCGCGGGAGAATAGAAATCCTGCTCGTAAGGTTCTTCCAGGTCGGGATCGATGCGATAGGTGGCCGACGAGACAGCGTCGCGCATCGCCTCCAGGATCGCGTATCCGCTGCCGCTGGCAGGCGCCACGCGGCCGGCGACCGAGTTGCCGTACCTGGTGTAGCGGATGTCTCTGGTCGGGCCGCGCGGCTCGACGTCGCTTTCGTAGGAAAACGGCAGGCCCCGCTTCCAGGCGAAATAGAAGCGCAGCACATAGGGAAGATCGGCGCAGTCCGAAACGAAGAACGTGCCGGGCGGATCGGTACCGCGGAACGGATTGCGCGCATCGTGCAGACAGGCGTCGACCGTCGCACAGTCGGAATCGCCCAACTCCGCGATGAAGCGCCCATATTCCTTTTCGTCGGTCTCGGACCAATGGTCGTAGCGGATCTCGTAGAGCGGGGAGAGCGCTGGCGGCGGCGGCGGTGCGCCCTGGCCATACGCCACCCCTGCGACAAAAAGCGTCGCCGCTGCAACTTTTCCGGTTAGCCCCCCGCCCATTCCCCGAACGGTAAAGCCTGATTATGACGGGTCAAGTGTCGCAGGGGGCCGTTACCGATGCCGCTTATGGTGAGGGCCGGGCGTTCACCATAATCTTTCCGGGATGACCGAGATTCTGTCTCCGGCGGAAAGCCAGGCGCTTTTGCTCTCCCTGCGGGTTTCCGGGGTAGCCGTCGCCTGTGCGCTACCTTTCGCCTTCGTGACGGCGCTTTTCCTGGCGCGGACGCGCTTCGCCGGCAAAACCCTTGTGGATGGAATCGTCCATCTGCCGCTGGTTCTACCGCCGGTGGCGGTCGGCTTCCTGCTGCTGGTGGCTTTCGGGTCGCGCGGCCCGATCGGTGGCTGGCTGCTGGCGCATCTGGGCATCCGCTTCGTCTTCAGTTGGACAGGGGCGGCGCTGGCCAGCGCTCTCATCACCTTTCCCTTGCAGGTACGCGCTATCCGCCTGGCGCTGGAAGGAAGCGACACCGGCCTCGGCGAAGCCGCGCGGACGCTGGGCGCGGGCGCCTTCGACCGGCTGGTGAACCTCACCGTGCCTCTGGCGCTGCCTGGCATCATCAGCGGGGCGATCACCGCGTTCTCCGCCAGCCTCGGCGAATTCGGCGCCATCATCACCTTCGTCTCCAACATTCCGGGCCAGACCCAGACCTTGCCGCTGGCCATCTATGCCGCGCTGCAGATCCCCGGCGGCGAGATGGAAGCGGCGCGGCTTTGCGGGCTCTCCATCCTGCTGGCGCTTGTGTTCATGACGGCGGGCGAGTTCGCGACGCGCGGGGCCCGGCGATGAGCGTCGAGGTCTTCCTGCGCCACCGCCGCGGCGCTTTTGCGCTGGACGTGGCGTTCGAAACGCGGGGCGGGGTGACGGCCTTGTTCGGTCCTTCGGGCGCCGGCAAGACCAGCATCGTCTGCGCGATTGCAGGGCTTCTGCGGTCGCAGGAAGGGCGCATCGCGGTGAACGGGCGCTTGTTGCTCGACACCTCCGCGCGCCTGTTCCTTCCGGCGGAGGCGCGGCGCACGGCCATGGTGTTCCAGGACGCTCGTCTGTTCCCGCATATGAGCGTCGAAAACAATCTCTTGTTCGGCTGGCGACGGGCGAAGGCCAAAGCGGATGCGGCGACCATTGCCCATGTCGTGGAGCTCTTGGGGCTCGGCGGCTTGCTGGCGCGCAGCCCGCGCGGGCTTTCGGGTGGCGAGAAGAGCCGCGTGGCGCTCGGCCGCGCCCTGCTGGCCTCGCCCGACATGCTGCTGCTCGACGAACCGCTGGCCTCGCTCGATGTCGCCCGGCGCGACGAAATCCTGCCTTACCTCGAAAGGCTGGCGCGCGAGACCAGGCTGCCCATGCTCTATGTCAGCCATTCGGTCGAGGAAGTGGCGCGGCTGGCGGACGAGATCGTGGTGCTGAAGGACGGGCGCGTCAGGGCGCAGGGCTCGGTGTTCGATCTCTTGACGGACGTGGACGCCATCGCCGGCACGCCGCCTTTGGGCGCCGTGTTCGAAGCCAGGCTCGCCGAGCAGCGCGCGGACGGCCTCAGCCTGCTCGCCTTCGACGGCGGCGTGCTGGCGGTGGCGAAGCTCAAGCGGCCGCTCGGCGCGCGCGTGCGGGTGCGGCTGAGGGCCGAGGACATCATGCTGGCGCGCGAAGAGCCGCGCGCCATCAGCGCCAATAACGTGCTGCCGTGCGTGGTGGGCGCCGTACGGGCGGGCGCCGATCAGGCGGATGTTCAGCTTCACTGCGGCGCCACGCGCCTGGTGGCGCGGATCACGGGTGCATCGCGCGCGCGGCTGGCACTGGAGCCGGGGGTTGCGGCTTTCGCCATCGTGAAAAGCGTCACGGTGGAGCGTGAAGCGGGCGTGTGATCATGCGCCGCCGCGAAACACCAGCCGTTTCGACAGCGTAAAGTTGAAGACCAGGCCGACGAGAATGCCGACGGCGAGCGCCACATAGGGAATGTTCAGCGGAAACGGCGCCAGTCCGATCAGCGCCGCATAGATCGCGAAATTGGCCGCCGCACCGATGCCGTTTGTCGCCACGAAGCGCGCCCATTCGGCCAGCATGCCGACATGGCCGTCGCTGGCCTTGTCGGCGAAGGTGAGTTTGCGGTTGCCCCACCAGGTGAAGGTCACGGCCGGAACGAAGGCGATGAACCAGCCCACACGAGGGCCGGCGCCCAAAAGCTCGTGCGCCAGCGCCAGTGCCGCCTCGTTGACGAAAAAGCCCGCCGCACCGACAGCGGCGAAACGCAGAAAACGCGATGCGGAAAGACGCTGAAAAATGTTTCTCACGGCTTGCGCAAATCCTGCGGTCCGGGGATCGCCAGATACCTCAGGCGCTTGATCTCCCAACGCCCGCGCGTGACGGTGTCGAGGATGAGGCCCGTGAACAGCGACAGGAACGCCAGCATCATCATGCCGGTGACCAGCACGGCGGTGGGCAGGCGCGGCACCAGCCCGGTCTGGAAATACTCGATCACCACCGGAATGCCGATCGCGAACGCGAACAGTGCGAAGAATAGAAAGATGGAACTGAAGAAGATCAACGGCCGCTCCCGGCGCATCAGGCCCACAATCGTCAGCAGGATGCGAACGCCGTCGCGCCAGGTGTTGAGCTTGCTGGCGGAGCCGGCCGGACGCTCCTTGTAGCGCGTCGGCACTTCCGCCATCGGCACCTTGATGCGCACGGCGTGCACGGTCAGCTCCGTCTCGATGCCGAAGCCCGCGGCGGCGGAAGGAAACGACTTCACGAAGCGGCGCGACATGATACGGTAGCCGGTCAGCATGTCGGCCACCTTGATGCCGAACATCAGGCTGGTCAGCCCCGTCAACAAGCGATTGCCGAGCACGTGGCCGGGACGGTAGGCGGTGGTCCCCGTGGCCTCGCGCCTGCCGGAAACGATATCGAGGCCTTCGTCGATCAGCTTGCCGATCAGGGCTGGTGCGACGGAAGAATCGTAGGTGTCGTCGCCGTCGACCAGGACGTACACGTCGGCCTCGATGTCGGCGAACATGCGGCGCACGACATTGCCCTTGCCCTTCCGCATCTCGAAACGCACGTCTGCCCCGGCCGCTCGCGCGCGCTCCGCCGTCGCGTCGCGGGAATTGTTGTCGTAGACGTAGACCACGGCGCCGCGCAGGCTGGCGCGGAAATCGCGCACCACCTTGGCGATGGTCGATTCCTCGTTGTAGCAGGGAATGAGGACGGCAATTCTCGTTTCGGGTCGGGTCATGGGTTGCGGCTCACGAGCGGGCACCATTGATAGGCGCCTGTGAGGTTGGTGTCGAACATCCGGCATTTCAGCCAGTCTATGGCCAAGCCGTAATCGAGGACCGCGGCGCTGGCGCGGCCCATATCGTAGGCATCGGAGATCAGGAACAACGGGCCCTTGTGGGTGTAGACGCGCGCCTTCAGCTGGCGGGTCAAGAGCGAGCCGTCTTCCGGCTGGAACATCCAGCCATCGATGCGCAGCACCGGCACCTGGGGCGGCAAAGAGGGCACGATGAAACCGAGCGGCGCATCGCCCGTCATCAACACGATGGTTTTTGCGGGATCAGTCAGTTTGGGCAGATCGGCGGTGATGTAAGGATCGCCAAGCGGGGCATGGTCGAGCTGGGCGCTGCGGGTGAACAGCATCGCCAGGAAGAACAAGGCGCCGATGGCGATCAGTTGCGTGCGGCGCGGCAGCGGCAACAGCCCGACGCTCAGAACGATGATCAACGGCGCCACCATCTCCAATTGCAGGATATAGCGGTAGATCGCGAAGATCTTGAGCCAGAAGAAATAGGATATTGCGGCGAAGGCGAAGATGATGCGCGCCGCCTTGGGGTCTGCCAGCGGGTCCTTCGACCGACGTCCCAGCGCCCACAGGATCAGCGCGATGATGACGACGACGTAGGCCAGCCCGACGCGGATATCGAGATTGGGCAGGTCGTTCGCGACCCGCCAGTCGATCGAGAAGAGAATGGGGAAAGCCAGCGCGGTCCAGAAATCAGTGGGCAGGAAACGCATGTCGCGATAAGGCGAGGCCAGCGCCAGCGGCGATTGGAAGTACTGGTTGAAATAGGGAAACAGCGGATTGCCGGTAAGCTCGTCCATCCGCCACATCCAGAAGCCGGCGCACAACAGGAAGCCCGCGAGCCCACCGAGCGCGCCGGCCCCAAGCCGCGTGAAGAGATGCTTGCGGTCGCCGCCCACGGCGAGCAGCGCCGCCGCGAAGCCCATGGCAAAAGGCGCCTCGGGCAGCTTCAAGCCGGCCGCGCTGCCGGTCAGCAGACCGCCGAGCGCGCACCAAAGGGCCGTATTCTTGAGCGATCCGTGCGCCAGCTCCTCGCGCTTCGCCACCAGAATGGCGAGGCTGCCCAGGGTGCAGAGGCTCAGCACATTGTCGTAATAGTGCGTGCCAAAGAGGCTGAGCGTCAGCCCGCCCGTCATGCCGAAGATGGCGATCGCCGCCGATCCCAGCCTGGCTTCCAAGTGGCGCAGGCTGTGGCGCGCCATCAGGTAGATCGGCACGATATTGGCGGCCTGGAACAGGCCCAGCACCGCAACCGCGAACCAGGACGTGGTGTGGATCGCCAGCCAATAGAAGGGAATGTCGACGAGCGGATTGTAATAGCTGGCCTGATGGGCGACGGCGACGTCGATGTCCATGCGCCCGTTGAGGAACGCATACGGGATATACCAGTGGTAATTGCGGAAATCCCAGGACGTGTCCTTGCCCAGCCATACGACATACCCCGTCCAGACGAGGAGAGAGAGACCGAGAAAGGCAAGCTCGCGCGGCGCCAAGCGCGAAGCCTGCACGGGGGCATTGGCTGAAGACATCGGACCCGGCAAAGCGGTGAAGCAACCGGCGAATGTTCTAGCGCATTTTGGGGTCGAGGGGAGGGCCCCTTACGCCTCGCTCTCGACCGCCAGATTGGACAGGAATTGCTCGGTACAGGATCGCCACGAACGGCCCAGCGCGAACGCCCTGGCGGCCTCGCGCGGGATTGCGAGCGCCTCGCGGCAAGCCTTCGCCAAATCCTCGTCCAAGACCGCGACCGACGTGGCGTCGACCACATCCTTCGGTCCCTGCACCGGATAGGCCGCCACCGGTGTGCCGCAGGCTAAAGCCTCCAGGATGACCAGCCCGAACGTGTCGGTACGGCTGGGAAAGACGAAGACGTCGCTGGCCGCATAGGTTTCCGCCAGCGCCTCGCCGGTCTTCTGGCCGAGGAATTTCGCGGCCGGATAGGCGCGTTCCAGCGCCGGCCGCGTCGGACCGTCGCCGACCACCACCTTGGTGCCGGGCAGGTCCAGCTTGAGGAACGCCTCGATGTTCTTCTCGACCGCCACGCGGCCGACATAAAGCCAGATGGGTTTGGGGAAGGGCAGCGTGGCGTCGGGGAGCGGCCGGAATTGATCGGTGTCCACCCCGCGCGACCAGATGCGCACATTACGAAAGCCGCGGCTCTCGAGTTCGTGCTTGAGCGCGGGCGTCGCCACCATCATCGCGGTCGCGGGTTGATGGAACCAGCGCAGGAAGCGATAGATCGTCTCTTCACCGACGAAGGGGAAGCGCGCCCGAACATAGTCGGGAAAGCGGGTGTGGAACGAGGTGGTGAAGGGGATGTGGTATTTCACACAGATGGCGCGCGCCGACAGACCCAGCGTGCCTTCGGTGGCGATATGGATCGCGTCGGGGGCATATTCGCGGATCTCGCGTTCCAAGCCTGCGCGCGAGAACACCGCCAGCCTGATCTCGGAATAGGTCGGCAAAGGCAACGTGAAGCGGCCCTCAGGTGTGACATAGCGCACTTCGTGGCCGAGCGCGTGCAAGTCGCGGCCCAGGATTTCGAGCGTGCGCACGACGCCGTTGACCTGGGGCGCCCAGGCATCGGTGACGATAAGGACCTTGAGGCTGAGAGCTTCGGCCGTCCCGATGCCGGCCGGCATCGGACCATGCCTGCGGCGACGAATCCTACGCGGGTATAAGCGCAGCTTCACCTTGGGCGCCCGCTGAGTCGCGGGCAAGGTCGCTCGCAGGAAAAGAGGATGCCCAGCGCAGAATCTCCAAATGCCCGCAGGCATCTTCGACAAGGGCAGTACAGCTTTCAACCCAGTCACCGTCGTTGAGGTAGAGGATGGGGCCGATTCGGCGCATTTCCGCCTGGTGGATGTGGCCGCATATCACACCGTCGACGCCTTTGGGCGCGGCCGCGCGGGCCACCACCTCCTCGAAACGCGAGACGTATTCGACGGCGTTCTTGACCTTTTTCTTCAAATAGGCCGACAGCGACCAGTAAGGCAGGCCGACACCGCGCCGCACCATGTGCAGCCGGTCGTTGAGCGCCAGCGCCGCGCCATAGGCCCAGTCGCCGACATGGGCCAGCCATTTGGCGTAACCGATCACGCCGTCGAACTGGTCGCCGTGCAGCACCAAGAGGCGCAGGCCGGCGGCGGTTTCGTGGATCGCTTCGCGCACCACTTCGATGCCGGCGATGCTGCGCCCGCAATAGTCGCGCAGGAATTCGTCGTGATTGCCGGGCACGTAGACGACGCGCACACCTTCGTCGACCTTGCGCAGAATCTCGCCCACGACGCGGCTCTGGGCGTCGCTCCAGTACCAGCGCCGCTTGAGCTGCCAGCCGTCGACGATGTCGCCGACGAGAAAAAGCGTGTCGCAGGAATTGCGCGCCAGGAAATCGGCCAGGAGCTCCGCCTTGCAGCCGCGCGTGCCCAGATGGACATCGGAGATGAAAATGGTGCGGTGGCAGCGCTCCTGCGATGCGCCGGGACGGGACGCGTGGAAAGGCGGTTTCGAGCGCTTGCGTCGCTCCGTGGTCACAGCCCCGGGGCGGAGGTATGAGCTGGGGGACCAGGCTGTCTCGGCCATAGGCGGGCTCCCTGACGCCGCCCGAATCGCGCGATGCGGCCTTTGGCGCTAGGTAGCCGCCTCGCGCGAATCTTTTGTTGCAGCGCGAAGACATTGGTATGAATTAGGCTAAGTACGTTAATGCTCGAGATATTGGTACCGATAACATTGTGCATCGCACAACAAGCTGGCATTAACTGACTAATTGTTGTGCATAATGCTATTTTTCCGCCGCAACACTGAAAATTCTCTTTAGAAATATTTTAAAATTGCTGCGTTTTGACGCTTGCTTGCGCCTCGCCTTGGTGCCATATTGCTGCAGCGCGGCATTGCGGAGTTCCCCTCTGTGACGCCGCGGCCCTTCCTGGGCGTTTCCTCCCCGAACTTGGCCGCTCCCTCGGGAGCGGCCTTCTTTTTAGCCAGAGACGATCACGCTTTGCGCAGAACATTTTGAGTGAGCGCTCGCTGTCGGCGAAGCGTGCAAATACTCCGGCATTTCGGGTGCGATTCTTTCTCGAACGGCGCGCCGTTCACTCCGCCGCCAGGGACTGGCGCGGCGGATTCTGAACCAGCGCGCTGGTGTCCACCGCGACGAGCTTTCCCAGTGCCTCGCCCAAGCGCGCGCGTGTTTCCGCGAAACGCGCCAGGCGCTCGACGCGCTCTTCGTTGAGGTAAAGCGTGCGGTTCACTTCGATCTGGAACGCGTGGACGCCCTGTTCGCGCCGTCCGTAAAGATGCGTGGTGTAACCGCCGGCGTAAGGCGTGTTGCGCGCGGTCGAAAAACCGCACGCCTCGAATGCAAGTTCGGCATGGCGCATCAAGGTCGACGACGCTGAGGCGCCGTAGCGATCGCCGAACACAATTTCGGGGGTGGACGCCGCCCCTGGCATGGAATGGCAATCCACGACGATCGCCACGCCGAAACGTGCGCGGGTTTTGTCGACCAATCCGGCCAGCGCCGCGTGATATGGCCGATAAAGCCGCGTCAGCCGTTCCTCGGCCTCGGGGGGGGAAAGCTTCTGGCGATAGATCTCGGCGCCGTCGCGCACGATCCGCGGAATGACGCCCAGGCCCGCCGCGACGCGCGCGCTCTGCGCGCCGACCTCTACCTGCAAGGCGTCGTCGAACATGGTGTTGTCGAGCTCGGACGCTGCGCGGTTCACATCCAGGAAGGCGCGCGGGAACCGGGCTGCGATTATGAGTGCGCCGCGCTCCACCGCGCCGTCGAACAATTCGTCGACGAAGGCGTCCTCGGAACGGCGCAGCGCCAAGGGCGTGAGCCAACTCCCGGCCACGAAATCCGCCGGATAAAGCCGTCCCGAATGAGGGGAGGCGAAAACGAAGGGCGCGGTCTGCTCCTTGGGAAGCGCAATCCGGTACGGTTCGCGGTACAGGTCCGCCAGAACCGGATCGGCTTCCTCCTTGTTAACGGCTGTGGCCATCGCCGAAATCCGCCCAATCTCCCGAAAAGTCCCGGAAATCCCGGGAAGGATCAAGACACAAACATCATTGGACCATTAACTCACCCAGCCGATCAAGCGCCGGAAGCGGCCTGCCTTGCGGCAGGCTCCGGGCGGGCGTCTTAAGGGCGCGACTTTAACCGGCATTTACGGTTTGGCGATTATACGGTTTAGTCCCGTCAGGGCGGAGCGGCGCATGGTGCGTATCCTGTTGGTCGAAGACGACGAGTCCTTGCGTAAGTTCCTGGCGCAGGCGCTGATCCGCGCCGGCCATGACGTTACGGATTTCGGCAACGGCGAAGACGCTTACGAATGCCTGTTAGGCTTCCGCTTCGATCTGCTGCTCACCGATATCGTCATGCCCGGCATCGACGGCATCGAACTCGCCAAACGCGCCGCCGAAATGAACCCGTCGATGAAGATCATGTTCATCACCGGCTTCGCCGCCGTCGCGCTTCATCCGTCCTCCAACGCGCCCAAGCAGGCCAAGGTGCTCTCCAAGCCGTTCCATCTGCGCGAGATCGTCGCCGAGGTGGAGCGGATGATGGCGGCCTGAACCGGCAGGTCCGGTTCAACCTCAAGAACGCGTATTATTGGGCTGCGCTTGCCAGTCTCGCCGGGCGGGGGCTATAGAAACGGCCCCGTTCGGCGGGCGCGTAGCTCAGCGGGAGAGCACTACCTTGACATGGTAGGGGTCACAGGTTCGATCCCTGTCGCGCCCACCAGGCTTCGCTCGCGAAGCGCGTGAAGCCTGCCCGGCGTAGCCCACTTGGGCGAAGCCGGGCGGTGTCCGCGAGCTACGGTTTGGCAAGCCGCCCTTACGCCAGAGTCTTGATCTGCACCTGGTTCACCAACTGCGCGACGACGTCCGGCGTGCACAGTCCTGTTCCGGGCGAAAGCAACGCGGCGCTGCCTGCGGCCACCGCCTGGCGAAAGGCCTCAGGCAGGGTCGTCCCTCTGGCAATCGATAAAACCAGCAAGCCCAGGAAGCTGTCGCCGGCGCCCACCGTACCGCGCACCGTCACCGACGGCGGTTTGGCGTAGAGAGCGACCTCGCGCGAGACCAGCATGGCGCCGTCGGCTCCCAAGGTCAGAGCGACGATCTCGGCCTTGCCGTTGACCACCAGATTACGCGCCGCAGCCAGGCAGGCCGTGTGATCGGGATTGGTCTCATCGAGCAGATCGGAGAATTCGCTCAGGCTCGGCTTCACCAGATAGACGCCCAGATCGAGCGCATGCTTGAGCGGCGGGCCTGAGGTGTCGAGCACCAGCTTGGCGCCGCCCAGCACACTCAGATTTCGCGCCAGTCGCGCGTAGAAGTCGTGCGGTACGCCGCGCGGCAGGCTGCCGCTCGCCACCGCGTAGCCGCTCGACGCGGCCTGGGTCATCAGGCCGAGGCCAGCATTCCATTCTTCTTCGTTCAGCGTCGGCCCGGGCAGCACGAAGCGGTACTGTGCATTGGTTTCGATTTCGTTGGCGGTAAAGTTGGCGCGGCAGTCATGTTCGATGACGAAGGACTGGTGACGCACGCCCTCCGCCGCCACCAGATGTACAAGCATGTGGCCGGACGGCCCGCCCATCGGGAAGATCGCCAGCGGATCAGCGCCGAAGCGCTTCAAGGTGCGCGCCACGTTGATGCCACCGCCGCCCGGATCGCGCCGCGTCTTCAAGCAGCGCATCTTGTGGTCCGTCACGATTTGTTTGACCGTTACGCTGGTGTCGATCGCCGGGTTCATGGTCAGGGTGACAATGGTTTCTGTGTTCATTCACACCTCGTACAAGCCCTGGCCCCAAATCCTTCGCTCAGGGCACGCATCATCTCCGCAACGACCTGGTCGATACCATATTGCGCCGACAGCTTATATTGCGGCGAGAGCTTGCCGGCGAGATGTAAAGTCACAGCCCCATGCAGCGCCGCCCAGTACACATGGCCGATGAGTTCGACGTCGCCCGAGAGGATACCCTCCGCGACAAGGTCTCGCACATACGCCGTCATCATGGCGCGCGCGCGCGCCATGGCGCGGACAAGGTCGGGGTATTCATCCTCGGTGGGTTGCGACATATCGAACATCAGTCGGTAGGTTGCGGGTTCCTCGAGCGCAAAACGTATATAGGCATCGCGCTCGGCGCACGAACGCTCAACTGTTGTGCCTGGCCCGAAATAGGCTTTTTCAAGCACTTCGGCAAAGCGATCGAAGGCGCGCGCGCGCACCGCCGCCAGGATGGCGTCCTTGTCGCGGAAATAACGGTAGGGCGTCATGGCGCTGACACCCAGCGCCGAAGCCAGTTCGCGCATGGTCACGCCTTCCGGCCCTTTGGCAACGAATAAACGAGCGGCGACTTCACATACGCGGTCGCGGAAGCCGGTGACATCGCTCTCACTCAAGACGCGGGGCATGCGGGACTCCGACAAATATCATTCCAAGGAGATACATCTTACATTATAAATTTACAATGTAAGAACCTTTCTTCGCGACTCTTTTTCCTAAATAGGCAAAGAGCGTCGGGGAAACAAAACTCGCCTCGACGCAATCGCGGCGGCATACTCACGGCCATGCCAAAACACCTGCGCCGATTCCTCGTTCTCTCGCTCGTCACTGCCGTTGCCGTCTGCATCGGCGCACAAGCCGCCGGGCGGCGTCACCGGCCGCCGTCGCACGAACAGGACACCGCTGCGACCATCGTCAGAAGCATCGAAGCGGTGACGCCGGCGCAGCAGGGCTCTTTGCGCTCCGCTTGGGTCCAGTATGGGCCCGGCGGCGTCGTCGAGACGCGGGCGGTGGTTGACGGGAAGAGTTGCCCAGCCATTTTCGTCGACCTGCATCAAAAGCTCATGCAGCAGCGCGCGGCATCCGACGAGAAATTCGCGACCGTTTGCGCGGCACCGCTTCCCAAGGGAACCAACCAGGCCGCCATCGTGTTCCGCGTCTATCGCGTGCCGCCTCCTCATGCGGGCGCCGGCGTCGCCGCATGGGAAGCTTGGGTCCATGAAGAATATGGCTTGGCCAATCCGGGACCGAATGCAAGCGAGGCTGATTGGCTGGCGTGGAGCGATGCGGTCAACCAAAAAGCGCAATACCAAATCGTTCCGCTCGCTCTTCCCGCGCCGGAACCCCACCGCATCATCGTGCTCGGCGACACGGGCTGCCGCATCAAAGGCAAGGAGCTGCAGGATTGCAGCGATCCGAAAGAATGGCCGTTTCCGAGGATCGCGGCCAAAGCGGCCAAGCTCAAGCCCGATCTCGTCATCCATGTCGGCGATTATTTGTACCGAGAGAGCGCCTGTCCGGCCGGATTTGCCGGCTGCGCGGGCACGCCTTACGGCGACAACGGACCGACCTGGGACGCGGATTTCTTCACGCCGGCCAGGCCCTTGTTGGCCGCGGCACCTTGGGTGTTCGTGCGCGGCAATCACGAGGATTGCGAGCGCGCCGGTCCGGGCTGGCTGAGGCTGCTGGGACCGTTGCCGTTCGATGCCGGCACACCCTGCGCGGCGCACCTGGCGTCCTATTCTGTGCCGTTGGGCGCGCTGAACCTGGTGATCATGGACAACGCCAACGCGCCTGACACCGCCATCGCCTCCGACATGGTTCCGCTCTATCGCAGCGAGATCGCCTCGTTGGCGACGGCCGAGGCGCCGAGTTGGCTGCTGCTTCATCGTCCGATCTGGGGCGCGGTGACGGGGCCCATGGGGCTTCCGGTCGGCGGCAACCAGACCATGATCGCGGCCGTCGGCATGTCGGGCATTCCTTCGCCGGTGGAGCTGATGCTTGCCGGACACATCCACACGTTCGAAGTAATGAATTTTCGCGACAAGGATCACGTGCCGCCGCAGCTCATCGCCGGCTTCGGCGGCGACACGCTGGACCCCACGCCGTCGGTCCTGAAAGGAACCGTCTTCCAAGGCAAATCCGGCGTCGTCGTGAAGGACGGGCTGTCGCTGCCGGGCTTCGGCTTCCTGCTGATGACCAAGGACGCGGACGGCTGGACAATCGAGGTCCATGACGTCCACGGCAAGATCGAGCGCACCTGCCTGTTCCGCAGCGGGCGGCTCGATTGCGCAAAACCGCAGTAAGCGGCTTCGGCATCCGACGTCCTAGCTGCATTGCAGCAAACGCCCAACCTTCCTTGATTTAGTCACGGCGCCGCCACGTTTGCGGGCGATGGTGGGCGAATTGCCGCATTCTGTTTGCGGCTGTAGTCTCTGGCTGGACTTAACGGGGGCGTGCGATGGGGAAATATGGTCGTTGGATTCTGATCGGCGGCGGCGCGGGCGTTGCCGTCATTCTGGCAGCGGTCGTCACGCTTTATGTGCTCGGCGGGCGCGGAACCAGCGGCGGCGGGTTCTTCGACCGGCTGGCCAACGGCATCTCGACCGTCACCTCCGGTGTCGTGCCGACCACGGCCGAGGCCGGCGCCGAGTTCGCCTTCCATCGCGTCGACATCGACACAAGCCAACCGCAGGCCGTGGCCTGCCTGGTCTTCACGCAGAATCTCGACGCCTCGGGGCGCACCCATTACGAAGATTATTTCTCGATCGATCCGCAGACGCGCGTGGCCGTTCATGTGGTCGATCAGCGACTCTGTCTTTCCGGCCTCGACTTCAACAAGACTTATAACGTCACCCTGAAGACCGGATTGCCGTCGGCCTCCGGCGACAAGCTGGTCGAGAACGAAACAGTTCCCGTCGAGCTGCGCGACAAACCCTCGATCGTGCAGTTCAACGGCGGCATCATCCTGCCGCGCGACAACGCGCAAGGCGTGCCGATCACGACCGTCAACATCACCAGGCTCAAGCTGAAGCTGATCCGCGTCGGCGACCGCCTGTTGTCGCAGATCGAAAGCGGCACGGTGGACAACACCACGCTTTATTCCTGGAGCGCGAACGACATCGAGACCAATCAGGGCTCGCTCGTCTGGCAAGGCACGATGGACGTGGGCAACGTCAAGAACGATTCCGTCGTCACCCTGGTCCCGATCCACGACGTCCTGAAGAACCGCAAGCCCGGCGCCTATGTGTTGATCGCCACCGACGCCAACAAGAAAAGCGGCGGCGATTCCGACAACGAATACGGTTCCGGCGAGATCGCCGTGCAATGGGTGGTCGATTCTGACATCGCGCTCACCACCTTCAACGGCGCGGGCGGACTGACCGTGTTCGCGCGTTCCTATGCCAGCGCCAGACCGCTCAGCGGCGTCAAGCTCTCGCTGGTGGCGCGCGACAACAATGAAGTCGCCACCGGCAAGACCGATTCCGACGGACGCGTCGATTTCGACGCCGGCCTGATGCGCGCCAAGGGCGGCGACGAGCCTGTGGTCGTCATGGCCTACGGCGACGACCAGGATTTCAGTTTCACCGATCTGCGCCGCTCCAGCTTCGATCTCACCGACCGCGGAGTGAGCGGGCGCGAAGTGCCTGGACCGATCGACGCGTATCTCTACACCGAGCGCGGGGTCTATCGCCCTGGCGAGACCGTGTATCTCACCGCCATGCTGCGCGATCGTGTCGGCGCCGCGGCCAATGCGCCGCTGACCCTGGTCGCCACGCGTCCAGACGGCCTCGAAGTCGGCCGCACGACGATTCCAGGCGCCTCGCTCCGGGCGGGCGCGGCGACATGGACGCTGCCGCTGTCCTCCAGCGCGCCGCACGGGCGTTGGCAGATCGCGGCCTATGTCGACACCTCGAAGGACGCCGAGCCGATCGGCCGCGTGCAGTTCGACGTGCAGGATTTCGTGCCGCAGAAGCTGAAGGTCCAGCTTACCGCCGAGACCAAGGTCGCCCGCCAGAACAGCGAGATCAAAGTGCGCGCCGACAGCCGCTTCCTCTATGGCGCGCCGGCGAGCGGGCTGTCGGGCGAAGGCGTGGCGCGGATTTCCGTCGATCCGACGCCGTTCGACAATTACGCCGGCTGGCAGTTCGGCCGGGTGGACGACAGCTTCTCCGACGTCGACGTGCAGATGACGGTGCCGACGACCGACGCCAACGGCTCGACCGAAGCCACGGGCGCGATCGGCGATCTCACCGACACCACCTTGGCGCTCAAGGCGATGGTGAAGATCTCCATCCACGAGCCGGGCGGGCGCGTTACCGCCAAGACGGTGGACATCCCGGTGCGCAACCACGACGTCATGATCGGCATCCGGCCGCAGTTCAGCGGCATGTCGGTCGCCGAAGGCGCGCGCGCCGGCTTCGAGGCGGTGGCGCTGAACGCCGACGGCAAGCGCGTGGCGCTTTCCGGCGTCACTTATTCCTGGGTGCGCGAAGACACCTCGTACCAATGGTACCAGGACGACGGCAGCTGGAAGTACAAGTCGGTCACCCGCGACCGGCTGATCACTTCGGGTACCATGTCGCTCGGCACGGGCGCGCCCGCCAATCTGGCGCAAGCCATGGCGTGGGGCACCTATCGGCTCACGCTCACCGATCCGAAATCGGGAGCCTCCAGCTCCTATCGCTATTATTCCGGCTGGGCGGCATCGAGCGCCGGAGACAGGCCGGACCGCATTCCGGTCGCAGCGGACAAGCCATCCTATCGCGCCGGCGAAACCGCGCATGTGCGCATCAAGCCAACGGCGGACGGCAAGGCGCTGGTCGTGGTGGCCAGCGATAAAGTGTTCTCTTCGCAGGTGATCGACGCGCCGGCGAACGGCGCGACCGTCGACGTTCCCGTGTCGGCCGATTGGGGCGCCGGCGCTTATGTGCTGGTGACGGATTATCGTCCGCTCGACAAGGCGACGGGGCACGAGCCGGTGCGCTCGATCGGTCTGGTCTGGCTGTCGCTCGACAATTCGCAGCGCACGCTCACCGCGTTGATCGGCGGGCCCAAGAAGATCCTGCCGCGCCAGCATCTGAACATTCCGGTGCAGGTGAAAGGTCTGTCGTGGGGCGAGGAGGCGTATCTCACGCTCGCCGCGGTGGACGAAGGCATTTTGCAGCTCACCGAATTCCAATCGCCCGATCCGGTGTCCTATTATTTCGGCAAGCGGCGGCTGGGCGTCGAAATGCGCGACGATTACGGCCGTCTGATCAAGGCCGAGAAGGGCGCGGTCGGCGCCATGCGCGAAGGTGGCGATATGTTCGGCGGCCGCTCGCTGGCCGTCGTACCGACTAAGACCGTGGCCTTGTTTTCGGGGCTCGTGAAGGTCGGCGCCGGCGGGATGGTCAACGTTCCCGTCGACGTTCCCGATTTCAACGGCGAACTGCGCCTGATGGCGGTGGTGTTCAGCGCGGGCAAGCTCGGTCATGCCGACCGGCCGCTGACGGTGCGTGATCCGGTGGTCGCCGAGATCGTGCTGCCGCGGTTCCTGGCGCCGGGCGACCGCGCTGAGGCCGCCCTCAACATGAATAATGTCGAAGGCAGACCGGGCACCTACACCGCTACCGTCACGGCCAGCGGGCCGCTGGGATTGGCGGGCGGTGCGCAGACCGTGGTCACGCAGAACCTGAATGTCGGTCAGCGCGTATTGGTGCCGGTGGAAGTGGACGGCAAGGGCCTCGGTATCGCCAACATCGCGCTCAAGCTCGTGGGACCCGGCGGCTTCGCGGTGACGCGGTCCTGGCCGATCCAGGTGCGTTCGCCGCAACTCGACATCGCGCGCGATGAAACCGTGCCGTTCGCGGCAGGCGCGAGCTACACGGCGAACGGGGCGCTGATCGCCGATCTGGTGGCGGGCACGCAGACGGTGGGCCTCACCGTCTCGGCGGCGCACGGCTACAGTGACGTGCCGGGCCTGCTCAAATGGCTCGACAAATATCCCTATGGCTGCATCGAACAGACCTCCAGCCGCGCCATGCCGCTTCTGTTCTTCAACGACCTCGCTGATCTGGCCGGGCTGGCGAAGGACAAGGCGCTGCACGACCGCGAGCAGCAGGCCGTCGATTCCGTGCTCGACATGCAGAACTTCGCCGGCAATTTCGGCATGTGGGGACCGGGCTCCGACGCCGAGCCGTGGATCTCGGCGTTCGCGCTCGATTTCCTGATGCAGGCCAAGGCCAAGAATTATGTCGTGCCCAACGACGCGCTCAGGCGCGGCGCGGCCTGGCTGCGGCAGGCGTCGGCCTCGGATTCCAACGACGACAACACCCGCGCCTACGCGTTCTATCTCTTGGCGCGCAGCGGACAAGTGAATGTCAGCGACCTGCGCTACTTCAGCGACACGCGCGGACCGGAATGGAACACCGCCATGGCGGCGGCGCTCACCGGCTCGGCGGCGGCCGAAGTGGGCGACCGTTCGCGCGCCGCCTATGGCTTCAACCGCGCCCGCGAGATCGCCTTCAAGGCCAAGCCCAACACCTACCCGGTGGGCGATTACGGCTCGCTGTTGCGCGATCTGGCGGGAGCCACGGCGCTGGCGGCCGAGAATGGCGAGGCGCAGCTTATCCCGGCCTTCCTCTCCAAGAGCGACGCGCTGGACATGCGGCTCAACGCCACGACGACGCAGGAGAAGGCGTGGATGCTGCGTGCGGCCTACGAGCTGACGCGCCAGCGCACGCGTCTCAACGTGTTCGTCAACGGCCAGCCGGCGCAGCCGCGCGACGGCGCAATCCGGCTGTCGCCGAATTACGGACAGTTGAATGCGGGGATCACACTGACCAACAAGGGCGACGCCATGGTATGGCGTACGGTCTCGGTGCAAGGCACGCCGGCGCTGCCGTTGCCTGCCGCAGCCAGCGGGCTGACGGTGACCAAATCGGTGTGGACGATGAGCGGCTCTCCTGCCGATCTCACCAATCTACACCAGAACGACCGCGTGATCGTGGAGATTTCGGGGCGGATGACGAACAACTATTACCGGCAGATGGGCGTGATCGATCTGTTGCCAGCCGGGCTTGAGATCGAGCAGGCACTCTCGGGCGACGAAGGCAAGCCGTATAACCTCACCGATCCGCTGACGGACACCAACATGGCGGACAAGCGCGACGACCGTTTCGTCGCCGCCTTCACCATCGGCTCGGCCTACCGCAGCGACGAGGACAAGAAGAAAGCGGAACCGCAGCCTTCTTTCCACATCGCCTATGTCGCGCGCGCGGTGACGGCGGGCACCTTCGTCATGCCGGCCGGCGTGGCGGAGGACATGTATTCGCCCGGCACTCTCGCCCGCACGACGCTGGGAAGCGTGACGGTCAGGCAGTGAAGGAGAAGGCGAATAGGGAATAGCGAGTAGCGAATAGGGGAACGCAAATTTTTTCTATTCGCCATTCGCTACTCGCTATTCGCCAGAAGATGCGTTCGATGTTCCGCAATCGCAGACACGCCGCCATCGCCTTCGCGGCGGCCGGATTCGTCTGTGCCATCATCGCAGCGGATTTTACCTTTCCCCCCGACATGACCAATGTGCGCAACGTCTCGCCGGAGGTGGTGGACCATAACGGCGTGCTGCTGCGCGCGTTTCTCTCGCGCGGCGGCTATTGGCGGATGAAGACGAACGTGAGCGAGGTTTCGCCGCGCTATCTCGCCATGCTGAAGGCCTATGAGGACAAGCGCTTCGACGATCATTTCGGCGTCGATCCCTTCGCCATGGCGCGCGCGGCGCTGCAATACGCCTCGGCCGGGCACGTCGTTTCCGGCGGCTCGACGCTCACCATGCAGGTGGCGCGGCTGCTCGAGCCGCTCAAGCATCGCAGTGTCCTCACCAAGCTGTTCCAGATGGTGCGCGCCATCCAGTTGGAAGAGCGCTATTCCAAGGACGAAATCCTTTCCTTCTATCTGACCCTGGCGCCGTTCGGCGGCAACCTCGAAGGCGTGCGCGCGGCCTCGCTGTCCTATTTCGGCAAGCCGGCGAGCCAGATCGATCTGGCGGAAGCAGCGCTGCTGGTGGCGCTGCCGCAATCGCCGGTGAAGCAGCGCCCCGACCGCCATGCCATCGCCGCCGCCAAAGGCCGCGACAAGGTGCTGGCGCGCATGGTCGAGGAAGGCGTGATCAGCGCCAGCGACGCGCGCGTGGCGATGAAGGAAGGCGTTCCGTTCGCGCGCCAGGCGATGCCGCTTTCCGCGCCGCATTTGGCCGAGCGTTTGGCGCGAGCCAGCAAATCCACGCGCATCGTCACCACGCTCGACGCGGGCCTGCAGGGCGCGGTGGAACGCCTGGCCGTGCAGGAGAGGGGCTATTTCGGCGACGGCGCCACCATGGCCATCGTCGTGGTCGAGAACAAGACCCGCAACGTGCTGGCTTATCTGGGCGGCACGAATTACTGGGGCAAAGCCGGGCAGATCGATCTGGCGCGGCAGGCGCGCTCGCCGGGCTCGGCGCTTAAGCCGTTCATCTACGGGCTGGCGTTCGACGATCTCATTCTGCATCCCTCCACCATGATGGAAGATTCGCCGACCTCGTTCGGCGATTACGCCCCGCGCGATTTCGACGGCGGCTTTCAGGGCGCGGTGACGGCACGCGACGCGCTGCGCATGTCGCTGAACGTGCCCGCCGTGATGGTGCTCGACCGCGTCGGTCCGCTCGCCTTCACGCTCGATCTGCAGAACGCGGGCGCGCGACTGGCGTTTCCCACGCGCGAAGAGGGCCCCAGCCTGCCGGTGGCGCTGGGGGGGCTGGGCATCTCGCCGGCCGACATCACCATGCTGTATGCGGGCATCGCCGAAGGCGGAGTGGCGCGCGGCCTGCGCACCGTGGAAGGCACGCCGGACGCGCTGCAGCATCAGCTGTTCGGAGCGGTGGCGGCGTATTATCTGCGGGACATCCTCGACGGCGTGACGCTGCCCGAGGGTTGGGCGATGGGTGAAGGGCTGGCGCGTCAGCGCACCATCGGATTCAAGACCGGCACCTCCTACGGCTTCCGCGATGCGTGGAGCGTCGGTTTCTCCAACGATTATACGGTGGGCATCTGGGTCGGCCGCGCCGACGGCACGCCGCGCCCCGGCCATGTCGGACGCGACGCCGCCGCGCCCATCCTGCTCAAAGTGTTCGGCTTGTTGCCGCCGGACAAACGGGCTGCGCCGGAACCGCCGGCCGGCGCGATCCTGGCGCAAAGCACCGACCAGCTTCCGCCGTCGCTGCGCGTCTTCAGCCGCGAGCAGGAGCCGCAGGCCGCGCAGCAGACCGTGGTGCCGCCGCCCGCCATTTCGTTTCCGCCCAACGGCACAGTCGTGCCGCTGCCCACGGCCAGCGCCAAGGACAAGACGATCATGCTGAAAGCCGACGGCGGACGCGCGCCGCTCACCTGGCTGGTGAACGGAGCGCTGCTCGGCAGCTTCGACCGCTTCCAGCCGGCGCTTTATCTTCCAAGAGGCGAAGGGCTGGCGCGCATCACGGTGGTGGATTCCGAAGGCCGCAGCGACAGCTCGCAGGTGCGCTTCAAGCGCGAGCATTGACGGCTGCGCCCCCGGACGCCGAAGTGAAAATAACAAGCTTTCGCAGACCATTCATTTATGAAAGGTTGCTCGCGCGATTGTGCGCGAAAGCCGCGGCATGCTTTCTTGACTTCGTTGGGTAAGCACTGTCACGGTCTGCACAGAAGATCGACAGACGGCACGCCTCGGCGAACGCCGCCGCGTTCAGGGAGGTAAGCTATGAAATCATTTTCCACCGCGTCGCGCACGACGGCGGTTGCGGGTATTCTGCTGGCGATGGCTGCTGTGACCGGCTGCACGAGTTATCCTTGGGAAGAAACAAGCGCGCCTTCCGCGTCTTCTCAGCCCTTCGCGCCCATCGATCCGACCGATCAAGTCGCCACGATGCATCGCGGCGTTAATGTGCTGGGCTACGATCCGGTTTGGAAGGACCCGGCGACCGCACGGTTCCAGCCGCGGCATTTCGCGGTGATCCGCGATGCCGGCTTCGACACGGTGCGGGTCGTGCTGTATTCCTTCGACCACATGGATGCTTCGTACAAGCTCGACCCGCAGTGGCTGGCCACGCTGGACACCATGGTCAAGGCTGCGCTGGACGACGGCCTGACCGTCATCATTGACGAGCATGACTACGAAATCTGCGGCAAGGACGTGGTTCTCTGCCGGACGAAGCTGAACGCCTTCTGGTCGCAGGTTGCCCCGCGCTTCAAGGATGCGCCGAACAAGGTGGTGTTCGAACTCCTCAACGAGCCGCACGGAGCCTTGACGCCGGAACTGTGGAACACTCAGCTGCACGAGACGCTGGCCATCATCCGCGCCACCAATCCGACGCGCAATGTCATCATCGGGCCGGGTCATTATAACGGCCTCGAAGATCTTCCCATGCTCGACCTGCCTGAGGGCGACCAGCACATCGTTGCCACCTTCCACTATTACCACCCGATGAACTTCACCCATCAGGGCGCCTATTGGGTGACTCCCGACATCCAGAAGCTGTCGGGCGTGACCTGGGGCACCGATGCGGACTACGCGCTGCTCAACAAAGAGCTTGACATCGTAAAGGCCTGGTCCGAGGCCCATCATCGGCCGGTCTTCCTGGGCGAATTCGGCGCCTACGACAAAGGCGCCATGGAGTATCGCGTGAAGTGGGATGGGGCGGTGGCCCGCGCCGCCGAGGCGCGCGGCTTCCCCTGGGCCTATTGGCAGTTCGATCCCGACTTTTGCGTCTACGATTTCAGCAAGGACGCCTGGGTCGAGCCGATCCTTCACGCCCTGATCCCGCCGCCCATGGAGGCGTCGTCGCATCAATAAGCGTTGATGTCGCCGGTGCCTTAAGGCATGCGGAAGGCAGCCGGCCATGGCCACGCCTTGAAGTTCTGAACCAAGACAACAGCGGCGGTGCCGTGTAAGGGAGGTCAGCATGACGGTGTTTTCCAAGCTATCGCGCGCGACGGCGATTGCGGGTGTTCTGATGGCGGTGGCCATCGTGAGCGGTTGTGCGTATTTGCCCTGGGTGGAAAAACCTCTGTCGGAGCAGTCATTCACGCCCATCGATCCTTTCGCGCAGAACACCGAGATGGGTCGCGGCGTCAATGTGCTGGGCTACGATCCGGTTTGGACGGACCCCGCGAAAGCGCGGTTCCAACCCCGGCATTTCAAGATCATCCATGACGCCGGCTTCAATACGGTGCGGGTCGTCCTGCAATCCTTCGATCACATGGACGGTTCCAATCAACTCGATCCCGAATGGCTCAAGACGCTGGACACCATGGTCAAGGCCGCGCTCGACGACGGTCTCACGGTGATCCTGGACGAGCATGACTGGGAGATGTGCGGCAAGGACCCGGTGGGCTGCCGGGTCAAGCTGAACGCGTTCTGGTCGCAGATCGCTCCGCGTTACAAGGATGCGCCGAACCGCGTGATCTTCGAAATCCTCAACGAGCCGCACCAAGCCTTGACGCCCGAGCTGTGGAACACGCAGTTGCGCGAAACGCTGGCCATCATCCGCGCCACCAATCCGACGCGCAATGTCATCATCGGACCGGGTCAATATAACGGTCTCGAAGATCTTCCCATGCTCGATGTGCCGGCGGACGATCAGCACATCATCGTCACCTTCCACTATTATCATCCGTTGGAATTCACCCATCAGGGCGCCCAGTGGGCCCCTCCCGAAGTCCGGAATCTGTCGGGCGTGACCTGGGGCTCCGATGCCGACTTCGCGCTGCTCAATAAAGAATTCGACATCGTGAAGGCCTGGTCCGAGGCCCATCACCGGCCGATCTTGCTGGGCGAATTCGGCGCTTACGACAAAGCCGCTATGGAGTATCGCGCGAAGTGGGATGCTGCGGTGGCCCGCGCCGCCGAAGCACGCGGGTTTTCCTGGGGCTATTGGCAATTCGATCCCGACTTTTGCGTCTACGATTTCAACAAGGAGGCGTGGGTCGAGCCGATCCTTCACGCCCTGATCCCGCCGAAGGACGAGACGACACCGCAAAGCTGATCCGACTTGAATGCTGAAAATCGATTTCGACCTCTGAAATCGGTTTCCGCTACTTAAGAAAAGGAAACACGATGACCTCCTTTTTCGGCGTCTCGCGCTTTGCGACGGCTGCACTTTTCCTGGTGACGGCAGCAAGCGCGGGCGCGGCATCTTTATCGTCGCAGCCTTTCGTGACAGCCGATGCATTCGCTCAAGTGGCCACCATGCATCGCGGCGTGGATGTGGCGTGGCAGCCGCCTTGGGCGGACAAAGCGGCGCCGCAGGTCCAGCCGAAGCATTTCGCCCGCCTTCGCGAAGCGGGCTTCGACGCGGTGCAGCTCGCTCTGGCGCCCTTTTCGCATATGGATGCATCGGGTCGCCTAGATACGGCTTGGCTCGAAAGGCTGGACTCGCTGGTGCGGGCCGGCCTCGACAGCGGCATGACGATCGTCCTGATCGAACATGACGATGCGGGCTGTCCCGAAGACCCGGCCGCTTGCCGCCAAAAGCTGGATGGGTTCTGGCGCCAGATCGGCGCCCGCTACAAGGACGCGTCGGCGAAGCTGCTGTTCGGAATCATCATCGAACCGCGAAACGCGTTCACGCTGAAGCAATGGAATGTCGAGCTGCGCAAAACGCTTGCCACCATTCGCCAGACCAATCCGGCGCGCAATGTTCTGGTCGGCACCGGCGCCTTGAACGGCGTCGATCAATTGTCCGCTTTAGATCTGCCCGCGGGCGATAAGCACCTTGTCGCTGTGGTATACTATTTTCTGCCGCTGGAATTCACCCATCAGGGTGCGTCCTGGAACGATGCCACCAAGAACCTTTCGGGCGTGACCTGGGGATCGCAGGCCGACAGGGCCGCGCTTGCCAAGGACTTCGCCGAATATGAGGCGTGGTCCAAGGCCCACCATCGGCCCGTTTTTCTGGGCGCTTTCGGCGCTTACGAGAAAGCCCCCGCGGAAGATCGGGTGCGGTGGACCGCTGCCGCGGCGCGCACCGCCGAGGCGAACGGTATTCCCTGGGCCTATTGGCAGTTCGATAACAACTTCAACGTCTACGATATCGACAAGGATGCCTGGATCGAGCCGATTCTGAACGCTCTCATCCCGCCGGAAGGCGCGGCAGAGCCGCAAAAAATGAACTGACTTGAATACCGGAAATCGACTTCCGGTACAGAATAGAAGGAAACACGATGACCTCCTTTTTCGGCGTCTCGTGCTTTGCAACGGCTGTACTTTTTCTCGTGACGACTGCAAGCGCCGGCGCGGCATCTTCATCGTCGCAGCCGGCCGTCGATCCTTTCGTCCAGACGGGCACCATGCATCGCGGCGTGAACGTGGTGGCATGGACCCCGCCTTGGGAAGATCCTGCAAGACCGCGGTTCGAACCCAAGCATTTCGTGCTCATTCGCGACGCCGGGTTCGATACGGTGGTGCTGATTTTGTGGCCCTTTTCGCATATGGACGCCTCGAGCCGGCTTGACCCGGCGTGGCTCGAAAGGCTGGATAAGCTGGTGCAGGCCGGTCTCGACAGCGGTGTGACGGTCGTTCTGAGCCCAGAAGATCCGGCCACGAACCGTCAAAAGCTGGATGCGTTCTGGCGTCAGATCGCCCCCCGTTACAAGGATTCGCCGGCAAGGCTTTTGTTTCAAATCCTCGACGAGCCGGAAGGCGCCTCCACGCCCGGGCAATGGAATGTGGAGCTGCGCAAGACGCTTGCAATCATCCGGCAAACCAACCCAGCGCGCAATGTTCTGGTCGGCTCCCTTTTGATAAATGGCGACGAGGACCTGTCCACTTTGGACCTGCCGGCCGGCGACCGGCACCTTATCGCCGTTGTGCATTATTTTTTGCCGATGGAATTCACCCATCAGGGCGCGTCCTGGGTGGAAGCCACCAAGAATCTGTCGGGCGTGACTTGGGGCTCCGATGCCGACAGGGCGCTGCTCGACAAGAATTTCGGCGCGTTCAAAACCTGGTCCGTTGCGCATCACCGGCCGATTTTTCTCGGCAGCTTCGGCGCTTACGACGCGGGCGAGATCGGCTCGCGCGTGAAGTGGGATTGGGCCGTGGCGCGCGCTGCCGAAGCACACGGCATCCCCTGGGTCTATTGGCAGTTCGATTATAATTTCAACGTCTACGACGTGCCGAAGGAAGAATGGGTGCAGCCGATCCTGAAGGCATTGATCCCAGAGGGGAAATGATGACGCGATTACATCCGGAACCTTTCCACATCGATATTCCGCAGGAGAAGCTGGACGATTTGCGCGACCGGCTCGGCCGCACCCGTTTCCCCGATGCGGTGGAAGGTGCCGGTTGGGATTACGGCTGCGATCTCGATTTCCTCCGCCGCTTTGTCGCGTATTGGCGCGATCGCTTCGACTGGCGGGCCCAAGAGGCCGCGCTCAATGCCGTGCCGCAGTTCCGCGCCGTGATCCAAGGCGAGGGCGTGCATTTCGTCCATGTCCGCGGCGAAGGTGGGCGTCGCGTTCCGCTGCTGCTCGCCAATGGCTGGCCGAGCTGCTTCGTCGAGCTGTTGGCGCTGGTTCCTCTCCTGACGAAAGAGAAGAACGGTTTGTCCTTCGATGTCGTCATTCCATCCTTGCCCGGCTATGGCTTCTCGGACAGGCCGCGGCGGCCGGGCATGAATCTGTCGGCGGTCGCCGATCTCTGGGTGTCCTTGATGCGGGGCCTTGGTTACGAGCGCTTTCTGGCGCACGGCACCGACATGAGCAACGGCGTGACGCAGCGTCTGTGCGCGGCGTATCCCGAACGGCTGATCGGCGTGCATGGCGTGAACGTCTATTGGGAATTTCCGCGGCCGGACGATCCGACGGAGGAAGAAAAGGAATTCTTCCGAACGGTCGACGCGTGGAAAGCCCAAGAGAGCGCCTACATGCAGCTCCATTTCACCAAGCCCCAGACGCTCGCTTTCGGCCTCAACGATTCTCCGGCCGGTCTAGCGGCTTGGATCGTCGAGAAATACCGCGCCTGGAGCGATTGCGGCGGCGACGTGGAGAAAGCCTTCTCGCTCGATGCGCTGGCGACCGTCCTGACGATCTATTGGGTGACGGAGACGATCGGCTCGTCGATGAGGCTCTACTACGAGGCGCAACGGGATGAAGGCCTCAGCCAACCTCCCCGGAAAAACCGGGTTCCCTATAGCATCTCGCTCTTCCCGCGCGACATCTCGCCGGCGCCTCGCGCCTGGGCCGAGCGATGGATCAACGTCAAGCGATGGACGGTGATGCCGCGCGGCGGACACTTCCCCGCGTTTGAGGTGCCCGAGCTTTTGGCCGGTGAAATCCGCGCTTTTGCGGAGGGCATCACCGAGATATAGATGGTCCTATTGCCTCTTCCCCTTCGCCTCCATCGCGACGCGGGTGAGAAGGTCTTGGGTGGCGAAGCCGTCGGCGGGGACGGCGTGTTTTTTCTGCCAGGCGCGCAAGGCGGCGCGCGACTTGCTACCGATCAGCCCGTCGATTTTGCCGATGTCGAAGCCGAGCGCGGCCAGCGCGCTCTGCAGGGCGAGGCGTTCGTCGCGCGAGAGAGGCTGCTCGTCGCGCGGCCATTGGCCGGCGACCCCCGGCGCGCCCTTCAACTGGTCGGCCAACAGGCACACCGCCAGCGCATAGCTCGCCGCATTGTTGTATTTCAGGATGGTTTTGAAATTCGGGAAGACGAGGAAGGCCGGTCCGCGCACGCCCGCCGGCAGATAGATCGAAGCCGGCTCGTCGCTCGCCGGCAAACCCTCGCCCGCCGCCGTCTTCACGCCACGCTTATTCCATTTCGCGACCGGCTGCGCCGTGTCGAGATCGGCGTCTTCGTACGCAAAACCGTTCGGCAGGAGGACCTCGTAGCCCCACGGCTTGCCCATCTTCCAGCCCGCGTTCGACAGCACGTTGGCGGTGGAGGCCAGCGCGTCGGCGACGCCGTTCCACAGATCGATCTTGCCGTCGCCGTCACCATCCACGGCCTCATTGAGGAAGGTCGTGGGCACGAATTGGGTCTGGCCGAAGGCTCCCGCCCAGGACGAGGTCATGTCGGCGGCGGCGTATTTCTGCCGCTGCAACATCTGCAGCGCCGCGATCAGTTGCGGGCGGGCATAGTCGGTGCGCGGCCCATCATAGGCCAGCGTCGCCAGTGCCTCGAACATGTTGAAGCTGCCCATGCTGCGGCCGTAATCGGATTCGTTGCCCCAGATCGAGACCAAGATTTCCTTCGCCACGCCGTATTTCGCTTCGATGGGGGCCAGGATGGTGGCGTCGCCCACCAGCACCGCGCGGCCGTTGGCGATGCGCTCCGGCGAAACGGCGGTATCGAGATACGACCACACCGGCTCGGCGAATTCTGGCTGGTTGAGGTTGAGGTCCGCAACCCGCTGGTTGCGGCTGATCTTCTCCATCGCCGCATCGTAGGTTTCCGGGGTGATACGGGCGGCCAAGGCAGTGGTGCGGAAATCGCGCACGAAGCGGGCGAACGCCAGATCCTCGGCCTGGGTCGGGACGGGGACCGACGCGGCCGCGGAGGGCGCAGGAGCGGGCGGCCCGTTTTGAGCCGCCGCCCCGTAAGCCGCAACCATGAGGATCAAGGACAGGATGTAGGCTAGGAATAGTACGATCAGCCGCACGAAATTGTGCTCCCCCACCTAAACGGCCCGTTTCGGGACACGTCTTAGCACGCGGTCCCTGACGAAATTACGGCAGAAATCCCGCATTTTCCCGCTGTTGACACACAAATCCCCGCCGACTAGCTTCCGCGCCTCTTCGGCGGGGCCATCTCGCAGGGAATAAGTTCAAAAGGCGTGCCATGAAAGTCCGCAATTCGCTCCGCTCGCTCAAGAAACGCGACAAGGACTGCCGCGTCATCCGGCGCCGCGGCCGGACCTATGTCATCAACAAGAAGAACCCCCGTTTCAAGGCGCGCCAGGGTTAAAACCTCGCCATATTCCTCCGGTGTCATGGCCCGCGACTGCGGGCCATCCAGTTGATGCTGGGCTCGTTTTTGAAAGCCCAAACTAAACTCCCAGTCAAACCTGATGAATCCAGATGATGTCACCTGGATGGCCCGCAGTCGCGGGCCATGACAGGAATGATTTAAGCTGAACTCGAACCATCGTAGATTTGGGCCATGCGCCTTGTCATCCTCCTTCTTGCCCTGATGCTGCCGGCGGCGGCATGGGCCGCGCCTCTGAGGCCGCTCGACGCCCTCTTCGCACAGCTGCACGCCACCCAATCCGCGGAAGAAGCCAAACCGCTCGAAGAGCAGATCCTGGCGCTGTTCAGCCAATCGGGCAGTCCGAGCGTCGATCTGCTGATGGCGCGCACGGCGGCGGCGCTGGCCGCCGGCGACAAGGACACGGCGCGCAAGCTCCTCGACGCGGTGACGGAAATCGCTCCGAACTTTGCCGAAGGCTGGCATCACCTCGCCCTGCTGCAATCCAACGCCGGCGACGACGAAGGCGCGATGGTGTCGTTGCAAAAGGCCGTCGCGATCAATCCGCGGCAGTTCGAGGCGATGGAGCAATTGGGCGAAATGCTGGAGGATTACGGCGACAAGGCGGGCGCGCTCAAGATGTACCGCCGCGCACAGGCGCTCGATCCGCAATACGAGGGTTTGCAGCGCCATATCGACGGGCTGGCGCGCGCCGTCGAAGGGCAAGGGATTTAACGCGGCTGCGGCCCGACGAACGCCACGCGCAGCATGTTGGTGGCGCCGGGCGTGCGCAAAGGCACGCCGGCCGTCACCACGATGCGTTCGCCGGTCTTGGCGAAACCTTCCTGGAAAGCGAAGCGTGCGGCGCGTTCGACCATGTCGTCCAGATCCTGCGCGTCTTCGGTGTAGACGGAGTGCAAGCCCCAAACGAGAGATAGCCGCCGCGAAATTTCCAGGCTCGGCGTCAGCGCGATGATCGGCGCGTTGGAACGCTCGCGCGCGGCGCGCAGCGCGGTGGCGCCGGATTTCGTCCAGCAGACGATGGCGCGGGCGTGGATCGTCTGCGTGACCTCGTGCACCGCGGCCATGATTGCATCGGCCGTGGTCGATTCCGGCGCGAAGCGCTGGGAATCGATGATGGAGACGTAGAGCGGATCGCCTTCCACCGTGGTTGCGATCTTGTCCATCATCGCGACGGCATCCACCGGATATTGGCCGACGGCGGATTCCGCCGACAGCATCACCGCATCGGCACCTTCGAAGACGGCGGTCGCCACGTCGGAAACTTCGGCACGGGTCGGCACCGGGGCGGTGATCATCGATTCCAGCATCTGGGTGGCGACGACCACCGGCTTGCCAGCCTTGCGCGCCGCCCTGGTGATGAATTTCTGCTTGCCCGGCACTTCCTGGATCGGCAGTTCCACGCCCAGGTCGCCGCGCGCCACCATCAGCGCGTCGGAGATATCGAGAATGTCCTCCAGCCATACGATGGCCTTGGGCTTCTCGATCTTGGCAAGACAGGCGGCGCGCCCGCCGACCACCTTTTTCAATTCGGCCACGTCGTCGGCACGCTGTACGAATGACAGCGCGATCCAGTCTGCGCCCAGATGCAAGGCTGCGTCGAGGTCGCTGCGGTCCTTGGGCGTCATGGCCGGGATCGGCAGCACCGTGTCGGGCAGGTTGACGCCCTTCTTGTCCTTCAACGAGCCGCCGGCCTCGACTACGGCATCGGCGGATTCCTTGTTCACGTCTTCGATCCTGAGGCGCACCTTGCCGTCGTCGATCAGGATGCTCTCGCCGGGCTGCAGCGCGGCGAACACCTCGGCGTGGGGGATGGGGATGTCGGTGGCGTTATCGGCCACCACTTTGCGCACCAGATGCAACCGGTCGCCCTTGTGCACCTCGCGCCCGCCGCCGGGCAGGGTTCCGAGGCGGATTTTCGGGCCTTGCAGGTCAACCAGGATGCCGATCGGCCGGCTGACGCTCTCTTCCAGGGCGCGCACCATGCGGTGAAGTTCGGCCAGTCCGGTGTGCGAGGTGTGGCTCATGTTGATGCGGAAGGCATCGGCTCCCGCCTCGAACAGCCCACGGATCTGCTCCGGCGTCGATGAGGACGGACCGAGGGTTGCCAGAATTTTCGTCTTACGCTTGCGCCGCATCTATTTCAGTCCGCCGTTTTCGCGCTTAGTCCGAAAGCGATTGGGTCCAGTTCGTCTCGTTGCCGGTGTCGACCTCGAAGAATCCCTTGCGGTCGTAACCCCGCGCCGCGCAATTGCCGCGGCCCGGAATCGAAAACGGCCCGACCGCGGCCGTGCAGAACCCCTTGCCCCCATTCCACGTCCCCGAACCGCCGTCGGTGCCATAAAGGTAATAATAGCGCGCGTCGAGCGGACCGGAGAGCAAGGTCTCGCATTTTTGCGGAAGAATTGTCCACCAGCCTTCGCTCCGCCAGACCTTTCCGTCGAAGTGACCGAGCGCCACCTTGGCCGGCAGATTCGCCTTGTTGCAGACCTTGAAGCCCGCCTGGGCGGGAAGGGTCGCAAGCAGAACTGACAGCAGGACGGCGGCAGTGGGACGCATAGTTTTCAACGGTGTCGCCCAAGGGACCGAATCTGTCAACGCGCTTGTTTAGACTGCTTTGCAGGCTAATCTATGACACAACCTCTGGCGAGGCGGACCGGCCTGGTGGCGGCGGCAGGGCAGGTAATCGAGGCGCGAGCCTAAAGACTCACAGCCAGCAGCGAGCGCGGCGTTGCGCGCTTCGACCGTCGCGCGTTAGGTTCCGCGCCCAACATTCTTTGAGGCATGCAATGGCCAAATCCGGCTTCGCAAAGGAACATCTGCGCTCGTTCGTCGAACGCATCGAACGGCTGGAGGAAGAACGCGCGGCGCTCGGCGCCGACATACGCGAGGTCTATGGGGAAGCCAAGGGCCAGGGATTTGACACAAAAACGATGCGCCAGGTCGTGCGCCTCAGGAAACTCGACAAGGCCGACTTCCAGGAACGCGAAGCGATGCTCGACCTTTATCTCGGCGCGCTGGGGATGCGCAGCTAACCCGCTGCCTGGAACGGAGGCTCTTCGGCCGACTCCGGCGCTTCGTTTTCGCTCGGCTCCAGTCCGAATTCCTTCAGCTTGCGGTACAGCGTCGAACGGCCGATGCCGAGCCGGCGCGCCACCTCCGACATGTGGCCGTCGTAACGCGAGATGGCGAGGCGGATGATCTCGGATTCCATCGTTTCCAGCTTGCGTATATGGCCGGACGCATCGGTAACCGAGAGCGCGTAAGGCGAAGCGGCTGGAAGGGCCGGCGCGAAGATGCCGGCGTTGAGGTTCGGGGTGTCGCCAGCGACGAAAGCGCGGCGCTTTTTCGCGTCCACGCCCATGGCAGCCGCGATCTGGGGAAAGTCGCAGATGTCGAGCAGCGAGCCGTCGCACAGCACGACCGCGCGGAAGATCGTGTTTTCGAGCTGGCGCACATTGCCCGGCCAGGAAAAGCGTTCGAGCAGGTCAGCCGCTTCGGGGGTGAGACCGGCGACCGGCTTGTGCTCCTCGGCGGCGAAGCGGGTGATGAAGTGGCGCGCCAGCGCCGGCACGTCGCCACGGCGCTCGCGCAGCGGCGGCACGTAGATCGGGAACACGTTGAGGCGGTAGAACAGGTCCTCGCGGAAGCGGCCGTCGCGCGTCAGCTCCGCAAGATCGTGGTTGGTCGCCGACATGATGCGTACGTCGATCTTCACCGGCCGCTTGGAGCCGACGGGATCGACTTCGCCTTCCTGCAGGGCGCGCAGCAGCTTGACCTGCATGTCCAGGCGCAGTTCGCCGATCTCGTCGAGGAACAGGGTGCCGCCGTCGGCTTCCTGGAACTTGCCCAGGTGCTTGTCGCTGGCGCCGGTGAAGGAGCCCCTCTCGTGGCCGAACAGGATCGACTCGATGAGGTTCTCGGGAATGGCGCCGCAATTGACGGTGACGAAGGGCTTTCCCGCGCGGTCCGACGAGCCCTGTATGGCGCGCGCGATCAATTCCTTGCCGACGCCGGATTCGCCTTCGATCAGGATGGGAATGGTCGATTGCGCGGCGCGCTGTCCGAGCCGGAAGACCTGTTTCATCTCGTCCGATTTGCCGACGAGGTCGTCGAAGGCGAGACGGTTCTCGGTCTTCTTCTTCAGCCGCGTGACTTCGCCCGATAAGGTGCCGATCTTGAGCTGGTTGCGGATCGAGACCGTGATGCGTTCGGGGCTGGCCGGCTTGACCAGAAAATCATTGGCGCCCGCGCGCATCGCTTCCACCGCGGAATCGATGCCGCCCTTGGCGGTGAGCACGATCACCGGCAGATCGGGATGGGTGACGCGCAGCTTGGCGAGCACTTCCAGACCGTCCATGTCGGGCATGATGAGATCGAGCAGCATCAGCGCAATCTGTTCGCCGCGCGGGCCGGTCACCAGGTCGAGCGCGGGCCCGCCGCCCGGCGCGGTAATGACCGTCATGCCGGCGCGGCTGATCGCGGCTTCCAGAAGCCGGCGCTGCACGGGATCGTCGTCGACAATGAGAATGGTCTGTGCCATCTGGTCCTCGGTTGTGAGGGCGCGATGGTGGTCCCTGAGTGGTAAAGGCCTGTTTAAGAGATGTCCTTGTGTGGCACAGCTTGTCTGTGGTGCGCGATGGTGAACAAACGGTAAAACGCGCCGCTTGAGTGGCTGGGATAACCGTGCCAGCCTTTGCAGGCATGAGCGACGCAGCAAACCTTCCGCCTAGCGCGGGAAAAATCGATTTTCCCGATTTGGAAACGCCGCTCGCCGTGCTTGCCGGCGCGCCGCCGCCCGCGCCCGCTTGGTTCGCGGAAGCGGTGGCGACCCTGCCGGAACACCGCTTCGTCGAAGTCGACGGCGCGCGCATCCATTATCTGCGTTGGGGCGACAAAGCGCGGCCCGGACTGTTGCTCGTTCACGGCAATGCCGCGCACGCCTATTGGTGGAGCTTCATCGCGCCGTTCCTGGCGCGCGATTACAACGTCGCGGCCTTGGACTTCTCGGGCATGGGTGACAGCGAGTGGCGCGCCGGCGGCTACACGATGGAGCAGTTCGCGCGCGAGGAACTGGCGGTATGCGAAGACGCCGGCATGTTTGCGCCGTCCGAACCGCCGATCATCGTGGCGCACTCCTTCGGCGGCTTCGTCACGCTGCTGACCGGCGCGCTGTACGGCGAGCGGCTGTCAGGCACGGTGATCGTCGATTCGCCGGTCAATCCGCCGGGCCGGCCCGGCGGTCGGCCGCCGCATTCGAACAGGCCGCACAAGATCTATCCCACGCTGGCCGCGGCACTGGCGCGCTTTCGACTGCTGCCGCCGCAGACCTGCGACAACCTGTATTTGCTGGACTGGGTGGCGCGCCATTCACTAAGAGAGACCGACAGCGGCTTCGCCTGGAAGTTCGATCCGGCGATCTGGCGCGATTTCTCCATCGGCGACATCGCCGCGCGGCTGAAAGCCACCAAATGCCGAATCGCCGTGTTCCGGGGCGAGCTTTCGATCCTGTTGCCGCCCCAGATCGGGGAGTACATGTTCAACCTGCTGGGCCGCGCCGCGCCGGTGGTCGAAATCCCGCAGGCCCAGCATCACCTCATGCTGGATCAGCCCTTGGCCTTCGTGGCGGCGCTGCGCGCGCTACTGGCGGATTGGGAGCATTCGGTGTCGCGGCGCAGGGTTTAGCTTCTCACCAGCAGCGGCATTGCTATAGTCCCGCAGACTTTATCGGGGGAAGGACATGGCCGCACGCGGCGATACCGGCGACCGAGCCGGGACGACGGATATCAGCGAGCACCTCCGCACCTGGAAGCACTTCACCTGGCTCATCAAGTGGTCCCTGATCGGGATCGGGCTGATCATGGTGTTGCTGGCGATCTTCCGCACTCACGGCTGAAAGAAACCGCAATAGTTCGTGCGCACAGCCGCGCAAAATCCGCCATGCACGTCGGCAGATTGCGCGGATTTACACTGCCATTTTGGATGGGGGGAATGGTGCGCGATGCCGCATGTCCGAAGCGTTGCCTAACCCCACTCTTTGCTATATCCCCGCGCCAATCATTCTCGGTCTGCTCGGCCGATCTTTGCCGGCACCGTTCCATCGCCCGAATGGGGGCTTGTCCGCCGTCCTCGAACAATCCAACCACAAGCGTGAAATCATGTCTCAGACCATTGGAATTCCGAAAGAGACGTTTGCCGGCGAGAAGCGCGTTGCGACGGCGCCGGAAGTCGTTTCCAAACTGATCAAACTCGGCTTTGCCGTCACCGTCGAAAGCGGCGCCGGAAACGACGCCAGCTTCTTTGACGATACCTTTGCCGCTGCCGGCGCGAAGATCGCCAAGAGCGCGGCCGAGGTCTGGTCGTCGTCCGACATCGTCTTCAAGGTGCGCGCGCCCGACACGGCGGAAGTCGCCATGATGAAGCCGGGCCAGACGCTCGTCAGCTTCATCTGGCCGGCGCAGAACCCGGATCTGATGAAGGCACTGGCCGCCAAGAAGGTCACGGTCTTGGCCATGGATGCCGTGCCGCGCCTCTTGTCGCGCGCGCAAAAAATGGACGCGCTGACCTCGATGGCGGGCATCAGCGGTTATCGCGCAGTCATCGAAGCGGCAAACGCTTTTGGCCGCTACTTCAACGGCCAGATCACCGCGGCGGGCAAGGTCCTGCCTGCCAAGGTGTTCGTCGCCGGCGCCGGCGTCGCCGGTCTTGCGGCGATCGGAACCTCCGTCGGCCTCGGCGCCATCGTCCGCGCCAACGATACGCGCGCGGAAGTCGCCGATCAGGTCAAGTCGATGGGCGCCGAGTTCGTCAAGGTCGACTACGAGGAGGAAGGCTCGGGCGGCGGCGGCTATGCCAAGGTGATGAGCGAAGGCTTCCAGAAGGCCCAGCGCGAGATGTACGCCAAGCAGGCCAAGGACGTCGACATCATCATCACGACGGCCCTCATTCCCGGCAAGCCCGCGCCCAAGCTCATCACGGCCGAAATGGTCCAATCGATGAATCCCGGCAGCGTGATTGTCGATATGGCGGCCGAACAGGGCGGCAACTGCGAATTGACCGAGCCCGGCAAGGCCGTCGTCAAGCACGGCGTGACCATCATCGGCTACACCGATCTGGCCTCGCGCCTCGCCAAGCAGTCTTCGACGCTCTACGCCACGAACCAGCTGCGCCTGACCGAAGAACTCTGCAAGGCCAAGGACGGTCAGATCGTCGTCAACATGGATGACGATGCGATCCGCGGCTTCACCGTGATCAAGGACGGCGAGATCACCTGGCCCGCCCCGCCGCTCAAACTTCCCGCACCGCCCGCTGCGGCGAAGCCCGCCGCGGCACCGGTGGTGAAGAAGGAAAAGAGCGCGTTCGCCAAGGCAGTCGCGGCATTGACGCTACCCGTCATCGCCTTGGCGCTGTTCGCGCTGATCGGCCTTTATGCGCCGCCGGCATTCATCGGCCACTTCACGGTCTTCGTGCTGGCGGTCTTCGTCGGCTACATGGTGGTGTGGAACGTCACGCCGGCCCTGCACACGCCGCTGATGAGCGTCACCAACGCCATCTCCAGTATCATCATGATCGGCGCATTGCTTCAGGTCGCTCCGCCGCCTGCCGAAAATCGTCCGGAAGAGCTAATCCGCTGGATTGCCATCGTCGGCATTGCGCTGACCTCGATCAACATGTTCGGCGGCTTCGCGGTGACGCGGCGCATGCTGATGATGTTCCGCAAGTAAGGAGACCGCGAAATGCCCGCAACTCTATCCACGGTCTCCTACATCGGAGCCACCATTCTCTTCATCCTCAGCCTCGGCGGGCTGTCCAATCCGGAGAGCTCGCGCCGCGGCAACTGGTTCGGCATCGTCGGCATGACGATCGCCGTACTTGCCACGATTTTCGGGCGACGCCTCATCGAGGGGGCCGAGGTACCGATCGTCACCGCAAACGGCTTCGTTTACATCATCGCGGCGATGGCGGTGGGCGGCACGATCGGGCTTTTTGCCGCCCGCATCGTCAGGATGACGCAGATGCCGGAGCTGGTGGCGATCATGCACAGCCTGGTCGGCTTCGCGGCCTGCACCATCGGCTTTGCCAGCTTCATCGACACCTCGATAAAGTTCGAAGGCGCCGAGCATTCCATCCACGTCATGGAAATCTACATCGGCGTGCTGATCGGCGCGGTGACCTTCACCGGCTCTGTGATCGCCTTCGGCAAGCTGTCGGGCAAGATTACCGGCAAGCCGGTGTTGCTGCCGGCGCGCCATCTTCTGAACCTCGCCGGCCTTCTGGTGGTGATCTATTACGGTTATGTGTTCGCGACGGCGGACAGCATCCAAGCCGGCATGCTGCCGCTGATCGTGATGACCGCGATTGCGCTTCTCTTCGGCGTTCACATGGTGATGGCGATCGGCGGCGCCGACATGCCGGTGGTGATCTCGATGCTGAACAGCTATTCAGGTTGGGCGGCGGCGGCCACCGGCTTCATGCTGTCGAACGATCTTCTGATCGTGGTCGGCGCGCTGGTCGGCTCCTCGGGCGCGATCCTTTCCTACATCATGTGCCGGGCGATGAACCGCAACTTCATCAGCGTCATCGCCGGCGGCTTCGGCACCGCCGAAGGCCAGGCGGCCAAGCCCGGCACGGCGCCTGCGGGCGAAGTCACGCCGATCAGCGCAACGGATACGGCCGAGCTGCTTCGCGAAGCCAAGAACGTCATCATCGTGCCGGGCTACGGCATGGCGGTCGCCCAGGCGCAGCACTCAGTGTACGAGATTACCAAGCTGCTGCGCGAGAAGGGCGTCAACGTCCGCTTCGGCATTCATCCGGTCGCAGGGCGCATGCCGGGGCACATGAATGTGCTGCTCGCAGAAGCCAGGGTGCCTTACGACATCGTGCTGGAAATGGACGAGCTCAACGAGGACTTCCCGGACACCGATGTGGCGATGGTGATCGGCGCCAACGACATCGTCAATCCGTCGGCGCAGGAAGATCCCACCAGCCCGATCGCCGGCATGCCGGTGCTTGAGGTGTGGAAGGCCAAGATCTCCATCGTCATGAAGCGCTCGATGGCTTCCGGCTATGCCGGCGTCGACAATCCGCTGTTCTACAAGGAGAACAACCGGATGCTGTTCGGCGACGCCAAGAAGATGCTCGACGAGGTGCTGTCCGCGCTCAAGGGTTGAGCGTATAAAGCGGCAATGACCGACCAAAATTCCACCCGTTCGTTTCTTCAGGCCGCACTCCTGGTGGCTGCGCTCGGCGGCGTCGTTGTGGGATTGCTGTCGGGCATGAACGAAACGGTCCGCCAATGGCAGGCCAGTGGATTCAATGCAGACGAATTGGCCTATTTCGCAGCTGCCGCGGGAGCCTTGCTGATCATTCTCACAAGTCTCGCGGCGCGCGCGAAGCGCAAAGGTGTCCCGCTCGCTTCCATGATTGCGGGGTTCGCGATCATCGGCGTCGCGCTCAGCGGGCTCACGCGCGACTTCGCGGGACACGCTGCCGAATTCCTCATGTGGGCCTCGGGTTTTTCCTTTGGGGCCGCGATTGGATTATTTTTGGCGCGCTGGATGATGCGCCGCGCGCAACGGCGAGAAAATAAATAAAGGCCGCTCCGGCAGCTCCGGCCCGCCGAACAGAAGTTTTGAACAAATCCAATGTGCGGGATTTCCCCGCGATTGTGGCCAATGCCGTCGATGCGGCTGACCAGTTACGTCCGTTGTGCGTCCGCGGACTGGAAGCACCGGAGCTTCGGCGGTATGAATACGACGGCTTGAAGGCGCGCAGAACGATTTCAAGACTGCTCGCGGCGGCCGAGGCGGGCGCGCAAATGGCGGCAACGTCCTTTAGGTTCGAGCGGTCACAGGGGAGGGGAACATGCGTGGATTTCAGATCAAAGGGGCAGTTTTGGCGGCAGCTGGGTTCGCGGCGATAACGACGATGGCTTCGGCGGCCGGTTTTGGTGATGAGCACGGCGCCACCACAAGCCAGACCACCACTTCGACAACCAAGAACGGCGATACCACGACGACAACGACGACCACTCATTCCGAGACCACCTCGCACGGTTTTGGCTTTGGGTTCGGCCCGTTCGACAACAATAAGCGCGGATTCAGCTATGAATCGCTCGGCGGCAGTTGGCATATCGGCGAAGAGCATGGCGATAAAACCTGCGAGCTGACGCTGGAGTCGCAGAAATTCATTTCCAACTATGGCGCGCGTACGGGCATCGGCTGCCCGGAAGGTCTGTTCGGCGTTTCGAGCTGGGTGCTGGCGGGCGACGAGATCCGCCTGATGTCCCCCGGCGGCTCGGTTCTGGCGAAGCTCCACCCGGCGGGATATGGCCGCTGGAACGGGAGCACGACGGCCGGCCTCGCAGTATTCATGACACGGCAGTAACGGCGTCGTCGCGTCGTGCCCATGAAAACTAAGTAAGCATCCCCGTTGCGCCTCCGGGGGCTGGAAGCGCGCGGTTTTGCGGGCTATGTATGGGCCCCCGCGGCGGTAGAACAGATCGAAAGGAAGACCCGGTGCGCGAAACGATTGCAGAACTGCTTGCGGCGATTTCAAAACTGCTTGCGGCGATCCTGGCGTCCATGAAGACCCACAAGTGGTGGTGGGCCGGCGGCGGCGGAGCGGCGGTCGTGGCGATCGCGGCCGCGGTGATCCTATTCGGCGGCTTCTTCGGGCCGAGCGGCAAAGCCATCTGCACGCTGGCGCTGGAGCACGCCCGCGATTACGGCGTCGTTCCCTCCACCGCCATCCTGGCAAACACGGATGCGAAGCACACGGATGTCAGGAACCGCAGGCTGTGCACGGCCCTGGCCGCCGGCAACAATTACAACTTGACCGTCGATATCACCTGCAAGGACATGAAGAACAAGGAATGCATCGCACTCTACAGTGTCCAGCGCACGGACGGCTTGTCGACCTACCAGGTGCGGCAGGTGCCCGACGACGATACCAATGCGGCTGTGGACGCAGGCAATAATCAAGCGGCTGCGGCCGGCGGCGGCGGGCAACCGGCCGACGACAACGCCGACCTGCAGCCGGCCACGGGCACAAACCGCAGCGATACCGCCCCACAGCAGGACGCCGCCCCGCAGCAGAACACCGCCCCGCAGCAGAACACCGCCCCGCAGCAGCAGTAAGCGCACGATGGCGCCACTGGCTCCCGCGCGAGGCAGGAACGCAGTTGCCTATCTGATCCCGCCCATGGCGCAGACGATTTTCCATTCGTCAGGCTTCACCAGCTGAACCGAAAGCCGCGAGAAGCGCACCAGAGTCATATCCTTGAGCCTGGGCACGGCCTTGATCTCGGCCAGCGTCACGGGTTTGGGCATGTCGCGCACCGCCTTGACGATGACCATGCCGAAGCGGCCGGTGCCGTCGGTCGGGTCGGGGGCGTATTCGCCGATCACCTCGACGATTCCCACGATCCGCCGCTCTTCGCCGGAGTGATAGAAGAAGCCGACATCGCCTTCGCGCATCGCCTTCAAATTGTTGGCAGCCTGATGGTTGCGCACGCCGGTCCAGGGTTCGCCGCTGGCGCCTTTTCTCTTCTGTTGCTGCCAGGACCACGCTTCCGGTTCGCTCTTGAGCAGCCAGTACGCCATCAGAGTTTTGCCTCGATCGGATTGAAGGTGGCCTTCCAAGGCTTCACCTCGGAAGAAGCGAAGAGGCCGGCCTTCACATAAGGATCGCCCGCGTGCCAGGCCTTCGCCGCTTCAAGGTTCTCGGCTTCGAAGATGATGAGGCTGCCCCTCATGTCGCCATTGGCGTCGAGAAACGGGCCGCCGAGCTTCACGACGCCTGTCTCGCGCACAAAGGCAAAATGAGCCTCGCGCGTGGCCAGGCGCAGCGGCAAACCATTCTCTTTGTCGATGGCGATGAGGACGAACAGCATCGAATTGTCTCCTATTCCGGTTTCAGCGGCCGGCTCATCAAACGCACGATGGCTTGGGCGGGCGGCAGAGAGCCGTCGAGCACCGACGCGACAGCCTCCGCCACTGGCAATTCTATCTTCTCCTTGCGGGCGCGGATGACGAGAGCCGGTGCCGTCGCGACGCCTTCGGCCAGCGGCTGTCCGGGCGCGCCAAGCTCGTCCGGCGTGTGGCCCCGTCCGACCTCGAAGCCGAAGCGGTAATTGCGCGAATGCGGGCTGGTGGCGGTGAGCACGAGATCGCCGAGCCCCGACAGGCCCATCAGCGTTTCCGGGCGCGCGCCCAGCGCTTCCCCCAGCCTTCTCAGTTCAGCGAAGCCGCGCGCCAGCAAGGCCGCGCGGGCACTTTCGCCCAGTCCCAGGCCGTCGACGATGCCGCAAGCGATGGCGTAGACGTTCTTCGCCGCTCCGCCCAGCGCCACGCCGAGAACGTCGTCGCTCGCATAGGGCCGGAAGGCGGCGTGGCCGAGGCTCGCCTGCAGGCGCCGGGCGACGGGAAGGCGGGCGGCGATGGTAACGGCCGTGGGCAGGCCCTGGGCCGCGTCGCGCGCGAAAGATGGTCCCGACAGGATCGCGGGCTCGAAGCCGGGGGCGGTCTCGCGAAAGACCTCGGTGAGCAGTTTGCCGCTGTCCCGCTCGAAGCCTTTGGCGCAGAGCACCAGCGGGATGCCTTTGGGGGCCTCCGCCGCGATGGCGGCCAGGCTGGCCCGCAAGTGCTGGGCCGGCGCGGCGACCAGGAGGGCTTCGGCTTTCGCCGCCGCCGCCAGATCGCCGGTCGCGGCGATGGAGGGCGGCAGAGCAATTCCCGGCAGGAAGAGAGTGTTCTCCTGGGTCCGGAGGATGGATTCCACGACCTCGGATTCGCGCGCCCACAAGGTCACCACGCGCCCGGCTCTGGCCGCAATCAAGGCCAAGGCGGTACCCCAGGCGCCGGCGCCGATCACCCCGATCCGCTCATAAGGCCTTGCTACATCCGACTTTTCTGCCATTTTTCGGGCTTCCATCTCCGGCTATGACGCAGCGCGGAGGATTGAACGATTTGTTGAATGTTCAGAAACAGATATTATCCTGAATTGGGGAATAAGCGCACGCCGGTCGCCGGAACCGGTGCAAGGGGTCTGGCTTATGGCCGAAAAAGACACGGTTCGCGAGCAAATCATCGGGGCCGCCAAGAAGCGCTTTTCGCACTTCGGCTACGCCAAGACCACCATGGCCGAGGTCGCCGCCGATTGCAGCATGTCGCCGGGTAATCTTTACCGCTTTTTCCCAGGCAAGCTCGACATCGCCGAAGCCATCGCCAGCGCCTCGCACGAGGAGCATCTAAAGGAGCTGCGCAAGCTGCTCGTCGCGCCCGGGAAGAATGTGCGCGAACGGCTGCGCGATTATTTCTTCGAGGAAATGCGGCACACTTACAACACGCTGGAAAAGGATCCGCGGATTCACGAAATGGCCAGCGTGATCGCTAACGAACGCCCGCAATACGCCAACTGGCTGCTCGCCAACGAACGCAAACTGCTGGTGGAGCTATTCGACGAGGCCGAGCGGAACGGCGAGTTTCGGCTCGACGACAAGGAATTCACCGCCGAGATGATCCAGTCCGCGACCATGAAATTCCGCTTTCCGCAGCTGTGGTCCAAATTGACCATGCCCAAACTCGAACGCGAGCTTGACGGCGTGCTTAAGCTCCTGATCGACGGGCTTGGCGCGCAGAAGACGCGGAAGGTTGGGGGCCAGGCGGATTAGCCATTCCCTTTCCACGGTCCTAAATCCGTTCTAGAGAACCCGCCATGCGCCGCTTGGCAAACCTTCTTCTGATCGCGCTCTTGGCCGCCGGGCTCGGCGGAGCCGGCCAGCCCGCGCCCAAGCGCCTGGTCGAATTCAGCGAGGCCGACCGCGCCGATCTCGACCGCGTCAGCGCCTATCTCAATTCGATCCGCACGCTGCAAGGCGATTTCGTGCAGATCGGCCCCGACGGCCAGATCGACCAGGGCCGCTTCTATCTGGAGAAGCCGGGACGCATGCGTTTCGAATACCAGCCGCCTAATCCCGTTCTGATCGTCGCCGACGGGCGCACCTTCGCGGTGGCCAACCGCAAGCTCAAGACCGTCGACCGCTATCCGCTGTCCGGTACGCCGCTCGAACTGATCCTCGCCGACAATATCGATTTGCGCCACGACAATTCTATCCTCGCCGTCAGGCGCGAAGCCGGTACGCTGATCGTCGAAGCGCGCACCAACAGCAACCGCAGCAAGCCCGATCTCGCTCTGGTGTTCGCCGATCCGGAGCTCGAACTGCGGCAATGGACGATCATCGACGATCAGGGACTAACGACCACGGTGGCGTTGCGCGATCTGGAGCCGGGCGTGACCGTCGACGCCCAGCTCTTCGTGCTCAAGGACGCGAAGAAGCCGGTCGGAGTCAAATCGCGGGATTGACCATGCGCTCTTCCCCTCCCATCGTCGGTCTTGTGTGCGATCACCGCATGGTGAGCAAACATCCCTTCCACATGGCCAGCGAGGAATACATCGCCGCCGTGCGCGACGGCGCGGGCGCAATGCCTCTGCTGATTCCGGCGCTCGATCCGCCGCTGGCGCCCGAGGACATTCTGGCGAACGTCGACGGCTTGTTGTTCAGCGGCTCACCATCCAACGTCTCGCCGCGCCATTACGGCGGGCAGCCGCCACGCAAGGGTTTGCTGCAGGACGAACGCCGCGACTCGACCGCGCTGCCGCTGCTGCGCGCCGCCGTGGACGCGGGCAAGCCGGTGATGTGCATCTGCCGCGGCTTCCAGGAATTGAACGTCGCTCTAGGCGGCACGCTGCACCAGAACGTGCACGAAGTGACGGGCCGCTTCGATCATCGCGAAAAAGGAACGGCGCTCGATGAGCAATACGGCCCGGCGCATCCGGTGTCGGTGGCCGAAGGTGGCTTGCTGGCGCGGATCGTGCCGCAGCGCGTCTTCGAGGTGAACTCGCTGCACGGCCAAGGGATCGACAAGCTGGCGCCGCCGCTGTTCGCCGACGCCGCGGCGCCAGACGGACAGATCGAAGCGGTCTCGATGCCGGGAGCGAAAGGCTTCCTGCTCGGAGTGCAATGGCATCCGGAATGGCACTGGGCCGAGAACGAAATCTCGCGCGCGGTTTTCGCCGCTTTCGGGGCGGCCTTGCGCGAGTAAGCGGATTGCGCAAAATCGGCAGCATCTCAGTCATAATATGATTGTCGATTAGCCCTAGTCCAAAGAGGGAGATTGTGAAGACATGCAAGCATGCCGCGATCGGCGCCGTGCTGGCAGTATTTTGCGTCGCCGGCGCGCACGCGGCCGTCACCGGCGCGACCGCAAACGGCCTGGGGTTGCGCGAGACGGCTCATATCGCGGCCCCGCCCGGCAAGGTCTATGCGGCGTTGATCGAGCCGTCCCGCTGGTGGAGTTCCGAGCACACCTTCTCGGGCAACGCGGCGAATATGAGCTTCGATGCCAGAGCGGGAGGTTGCTGGTGCGAGAAGCTGCCCCATGGCGGCAGCGTGCTGCACATGACCGTCGTCTACGTCGATCCGGGCAAGACGTTGCGCCTGCGCGGCGCGCTGGGGCCGTTCCAGGGCATGGCGGTGGACGGGGCAATGACCTGGACGCTCGAACCGGCCAACGGCGGAACCGACATCACCATGACCTATGACCTGGGCGGGTTCGTCGATGGCGGGTTCCAGGACATGGCGCCGAAGGTCGACGGCGTGCTGGGCGAACAAATCGGGCGTTTGCAGACATTCATCGAGACCGGCTCACCGGATGCGGCGACAGCGAAACAATAGGAGGAAAACCGTCATGAGTCTGAAGCTTCATGTATTTCCGATGAGCCCGCGCGCGTTCAAGGTGATGGCCGTCGCCGATTATCTGGGTATCGACCACGAGCTTTGCCTCTGCGATCTCGGCAAGGGCGATCACAAGCGTCCGAAGTTCCTTGCCCTCAATCCGAATGGAAAAATGCCCGTCCTGGAGGAGGATGGTTTTACCCTGTGGGAGTCCAACGCCATCCTGGAATATCTTGCCTCTAAAAAGCCGCAGGCCGGTCTGCTGCCCGAAGATGCGTGCGGCCGCGCCGACGTGATGCGCTGGCTGTTCTGGGACATGGCGCACTGGGATTCGACTTGCTCGATCTTCGTCTTTGAAAATCTGGTGAAAGGATTTTTCGGACTCGGCAAGCCCGATCCCGCCGAGATCGCCAAAGGCGAGCAGCGCTTCCATCAATTCGCCAAGGTGCTCGATAGCCACCTCAAGGGCCGTAAATATGTCTGCGGCGACAAATTGACGATTGCAGATTTCGCACTCGGTGCACCGCTGAATGCCGCGGAGGCGGCACAGTATCCGCTCGCGCCCTACGCGGAGATCAAGCGCTGGTATGCAAGCCTCACGGCACTGCCCTGCTGGCAGAAGACTTTGGCGGCGAAGGTGCCTGCCGCCGCGTGATTTGTGCCCAGCCTCTTGCTAGCGTGCCGACATGACTGGCGCGCGCTTTTCCATTCTGTCGGTGAATGCCGGCCTGCCGGAGGTCATCTACACGGCGAGCGGCGAGGCGGTTCTTTCGGGGATCGCCAAAAGAGTGGTGGCGGCAAACAGCGTCCTGGTGCGCGCGCTCGGCATCGAAGGCGACGGGCAGGCCGACCTCGAGGCGCATGGCGGCGTGGACAAGGCGGTCTATGCCTATCCGTCCGATCATTGGCCGTGGTGGGAAACGGAAAAAAAGCTCACCTGCGCGCCGAACAGCTTCGGCGATAATCTCACGCTCGCCGGCGGCGACGAAAGCCTAGTGCGCATCGGCGATCGCTTTCGCTGGGGCGAAGCGATTCTGGAAATCAGCCAGCCGCGCGCGCCGTGCTTCAAGCTCGCCATTCACACCAAGCGGCCGGACGTGCCGCAGGCGATGATCTTGTCCGCGCGCTGCGGCTGGTATCTGCGCATGATCGCCGAAGGCGCGGCCCCGACGCGCGGCGCGACGCTGGTGCGTATCGCCGCTAGCGACGGTCCAACCGTGCGCGAATCCTTCGTCGCGTTGTTTTCGCCGACCCCCGATCGTGACGCGTTGCGTCGAATTCACGATGCGCCCGCGCTCTCCGCGGCTTGGCGGCATTCCATCAACAAGAAAATCGCGGCTTTGCGGGGCTGATTTCAAATCGTGCCAATTTTAGCACTGTCATTAAAAATAACTTAAGTATGCCCCGGTCCAAAAAAATAGTTGAAAACTGTGACCAAAATGCTATGCTCTTCCTTACGAAGGGCGACAGAGTCCGGCAGGCACTGCCCCCCCGCTCGCAAGCTGGACGAGCCCCTTCGACAGCGGTGTCGGTCATCCCCTCCCGGCACTTAGCGCGTAACGGCGCAAGCGACGCCCGACCGGCGGTCCCGGTCGGGCGTTTTTTTTCGGGTTTACAGCTGCCAGCGGCTGCGCGTCGGCACGACGAAGATGCGCTCGAAACTGTCGGCATGGCCGTGCGCCTTCAACCATTCGGCGAACCGTTCCGGCTCATATGCGCTTGCGATCCATTCGCCGAGCGGGCGGCCGCGCGATTCCTCGTACGCGAAGGACGTGAACAGCTTCAGCCAGCGCTGATGCTTCTTGGGGACGCCTGTGAACTGCTTCTCAGTGGCCTCGCGCGCGCTCCAGCCTTCACGATGGATCAGATAGAGCGCCGCCGCCAGCCCGGTGCGGTCCTGCCCGCCCGAGCATTTGAGCAGGAACGGCCGTGGGGCTTCGTCGAACGCTCGCATCAGGCACACCAGCATCGGCCGCGTCGGCAGCTTGCGCGAATCCATCATGGTGTCGAAATGACGCGCGCCCAGCGCCGCGCAGACGCGCTTTTCATAACGCCACCAGCCGAGATCGCTGTTTTCGCCGCGCAGGTTGATAATGGCGCCGAGGCCGTGGCGAGTCATCAGCCGCCCCAGGCCGCCGAAATGGGCTTGCGAGGAGCGCGCGGCTTCGCCTTCGCGCACCCAGTGGAAATTGTACAAAAGATCGAGCAAAGGGCGCATGAAGCGGAGGCGTCCAAGGAACGAGGGAACAAGATGCAACTTAGCAGGAAAGCGCTCAATGCCCGCTGGGCCTGGACCAGCGTGGCGGCTTTCGCGGCTTTGGCAGTGCTGGGGCTGCTCGACACCTATCTGAAGGCGAAAACCGGCTATGGCGCGGCGGATCTGCAAGGCGTGCCCGAGGCCTGGGGCATCCGCCTGATCGCCAACCATTGGGCGGACCCGGCCGACGCGGCGCTGGCCGGCTTCGGGCTGGGCTTCGATTACCTGTTCATGCCGCTCTACGGGGCCGCGCTTTATTTCGGCGCTATCGTGGCGCGCGAGCGCTTCGCACCCAAGCCGGGCGCGCGGCGGCGGATCCTGGCACTGCTGGCCACGGCGCCGGTCGCCGGAGCCTTGTTCGATGCCTGCGAAAACGCCTTGCAGATGGTCATGCTGACCCATGGCCCGAGCCAGACCTTGGCGGCGCTGGCCGTGGAAGCGACCACCGCGAAATTCGTCAGCATCTTCATCGGGCTGGCGCTGACGCTGGCGGCGGTGGCTGGGCTGTTCGTGAAGAAGAAAGAGGAAGAGGCGAAGAAGTAGAAGCGCCCGCTTGACCCCGCCTTTTGCGTCAGTATATTGCCGCGCTCCTTGCGGGGCGGGCCTCTCAGGGAATGCCTTTCTTTTCAAGGATTTAGATCATGTTCGCGGTGATCCGCACAGGCGGCAAGCAATACAAGGTGGCCAAGGACGACGTCCTGACCATCGAAAAGGTCGCAGGCGAGGTCGGCGGCGAGCTGAAACTCGGCGAAGTCCTGATGCTGGGCGGCGAGGCGATCAAGACCGGCGCGCCGCTGGTCAAGGGCGCCAGCGTGACCGCCGAAATCGTCGCCCAAGGCAAGGGCGAGAAAGTCGTGGCCTTCAAGAAGAAGCGCCGCAAGAACACGCACCGCAAGCGCGGCCATCGCCAGCCCTTCACAAAGATCAAGATCACCGGCATTTCGGCCTAGGGAACCAGATCATGGCTCACAAGAAAGCAGGCGGTTCTTCGCGCAACGGTCGCGACTCGGCGGGCCAGAGGCTCGGCGTCAAGCTGTTCGGCGGCCAGAAGATCGTCGCGGGCAACGTGATTGTGCGCCAGCGCGGCACCCAATTCCATCCGGGCGAGAACGTCGGCATGGGCAAGGACCATACGCTGTTCGCGCTTACCGACGGCCAAGTTGCGTTCCGCAAAGGCTTCAAGCGCCGTACGTATGTAGCCGTCATTTCGGCCACGAATCCGGCGACGAAGAGCGCGGCAAAATAGGCGGCTGAAGACATAGGCCGCCACGAATATGGCGGCCCGTTGAGGCGAGGGAGATGGTCCGCCATCTCCCTTTTTCGTTCCCTCGCCAGCGGAGGGAATGACATGCCTAGATTGGAAACGGAGAGATTGCTCTTGCGCCCGCCGGAATTTCGCGACGTGCCGGCGATCACCACCTGGATCGGCGATTGGGACGTCGCGAAGAACCTGGCCAGCGTGCCCCATCCTTATCGCGAGGAGGATGCGCGCGAATTCGTCTCCCGCGCCGTGCACAAGCGCGCCGCCGGCGAGGGCCATTGCTTCGCGATCGAGCGCAAAGAGGACGGTGTCTTCATGGGCGCCTGCGGGCTGCTGCTGAAGGACGGCCGCTTCGAGCTCGGCTATTGGCTGGGTAAGCCGTTCTGGCGCCAGGGCTATGCCACCGAGGCGGCGCGGAAGGTGGTTTCCTTCGCCTTCCACGACCTTAAGGCCGCCAGCATCTGGGCGGGCTGGTTCCACGACAATCCGGCCTCCGGGCGGGTGCTGCAAAAGCTGGGTTGCCGGCATGACGGGGCGGAGCCGCGCAAATGCCTGGCCCGCGGCCACGAGGTCACTTGCAACCTTATGGCGTTGACGCGCGAGGAATTCGGGCGAAAAAGGGCGGCCTGAAGGTAAGCCACGATGAAGTTCCTCGACACGGCCAAGGTCTATATTTCGTCCGGCGCGGGCGGCAACGGCTGCGTCGCCTTTCGGCGCGAGAAATTCATCGAGTATGGCGGGCCGTGGGGCGGCGACGGCGGCAAGGGCGGCGACGTCTGGGCGGAGGCGGTGGAAAACCTCAACACGCTCATCGACTACCGTTTTCAGCAGCATGTCCGCGCCAAGAACGGCGAGGGCGGCATGGGTAAGGATATGCACGGCGCCGGCGGCGACGACGCGTTGTTGCGCGTACCCGTCGGCACGCAAATCTTCGAGGAGGACGGTGAAACCCTGATCGCCGATCTCGCAAACGTCGGCGACCGCGTGAAGCTGCTGCGCGGCGGCAATGGCGGCTTCGGCAACGCCCATTTCAAGAGCTCCACCAACCAGGCGCCGCGTTTCGCCAATCCCGGCCAGCCGGGCGAAGAGAAAATCATCGTCCTTCAGCTCAAACTGATCGCCGATACCGGGCTGATCGGCTTGCCGAACGCGGGCAAATCAACGTTCCTGGCGCGCGTTTCGCAGGCCAAGCCCAAGATCGCCGAATATCCCTTCACCACGCTCAATCCCCAGCTTGGCGTGGTGCGCATCGATACGACCGATTTCGTGCTGGCCGATCTGCCTGGCCTGATCGAAGGCGCGCACGAAGGCATCGGCCTTGGCGACAAGTTCCTCGGTCATGCGGAGCGCTGTGGCGCGATCCTGCACCTGATTGACGGCACCGAAAGCGAGATCGCGCGCGCCTACAAGAGCATCCGCGGCGAGCTGGAGGCTTACGGCCAGGGGCTGATGGACAAGCCCGAAATCGTCGCGCTCAACAAGGCCGATGCGATCCCCAAAGGGGCGCTGGCGAAGAAGCGCGCGGCGCTCAAGAAAGCCTGCGGCCACGACGTCTTCGTGATGTCTGGGGTCACGGGCGAAGGCGTGGACGAGGTCTTGCGCGCGCTTGCGAAGGAGATTGCCAAGCGTCGCGCCAAGGAAAAGACCGCGCGCACGACGGCACAGGACTGGGCGCCATGACCGACATTCTCGCCTCCGCGCACACCATCGTCGTGAAAGTCGGCTCGTCGCTGCTGATCGACGCCAAGACCGGCAGCCTGCGCCGCGACTGGCTGAAGTCGTTGAGCGCCGACATCGCCGCGCTGAAAAGCGAAGGCAAGCAGGTGTTGTTGGTTTCCTCCGGCGCCATCGCGCTCGGCCGGCGCGCGCTGAAGCTGAAAAGCGGAGCGTTGAGGCTCGAGGAAAGCCAAGCCGCCGCTGCGGCGGGGCAGGTGCGCCTGGCCGAAGCTTATGCCGACATCCTGGCGCGCGATGGTATCGTCGCGGCGCAGGTCTTGCTCACCCTCGACGACACCGAAGAACGGCGCCGCTACCTCAACGCGCGCGCCACGCTGAAGACGCTGCTCGAACTGGGCGGCGTGCCGGTGATCAACGAGAACGACACGGTGGCTACTGCCGAAATCCGTTTCGGCGACAACGACCGGCTGGCGGCGCGCGTCGCCTCGATGATGGAGGCCGATCACCTGATCCTGTTTTCCGACGTGGACGGGCTTTACAGCGCCGATCCCACGCGTGATGCGGACGCGCGACACATCGGCGAAGTGAGAACGATCACGCCTCAGATCGAAGCCATGGCGGGCGGATCGGTGTCGGGTGTCGGCCGCGGCGGCATGATGTCGAAGCTGATCGCGGCGAAGATGGCCACCGCGGCGGGCTGCGAAGTCGTCATTGCCAAGGGCAAGACGGCCAATCCCATCGCGGCGCTGCGCGCCGGCGCGCGCGCCACCCGCTTTCGCGCTTCGACGACGCCGGCCGCTGCACGCAAGCGCTGGATCGCCGGGGTGCTCAAGCCGCAAGGCACGCTGATCATCGACGCGGGCGCGGTCAAGGCGCTGGGCGCGGGCAAGAGCCTGCTGCCGGCCGGCATCCGCCAGGTGGACGGGCGCTTCGAACGCGGCGACGTGGTGATGGTGCGCGACGGCGACGGCCACGAAATCGCGCGCGGTCTGGCCGCTTACGGCGCGGTCGATGCCGAACGCATCGCCGGCAAGCGCAGCCTCGAAATCGAGACCATTCTCGGCTATCGTGGCCGCGACGAGATGATCCATCGCGACGATCTGGCGTTGACGGGATTGGCCGGAAAATGAGCCTTTACGAAGCCGCAAACGAACCGCTTGCCGCCGAGATGTGCGTGATCGGCATCGCCGCGCGCGACGCCGCGCGCGCCTTGCGCGAGACCACGACGGGAGACAAGAACGCGGCGCTGCTGGCCGCCGCCGCCGCCATCCGGGCGCGGTCGGCGGACATCTTGGCGGCCAACGCTGAGGACATGACTCTGGCGAAAATGGAAGGCTTGAGCCCTGCCTTGCTCGACCGTCTGGCGCTCGATGAAGGGCGCGTGGAAGCGATGGCCAAAGGCGTGGAAGAGGTCGCCGCGCTGCCCGATCCGGTCGGGCGCGAGCTGGCGCGCTGGACGCGGCCGAACGGGCTCGAAATCGCGCGCCTCGCCACGCCCATCGGGGTGATCGGCATCATCTACGAAAGCCGGCCGAACGTGACGGCGGACGCCGCCGCCATCTGCCTCAAATCCGGAAACGCGGTGATCCTGCGCGGCGGATCGGAATCCGCGCGGTCGTCGGGGGCCATCCTCGAAGCGTTGCGTGAAGGGCTGGCGGCAGCGAAGCTTCCCGCCGACGCCATCCAGATGGTGCCGACCACCGACCGCGCGGCGGTCGGCATGATGCTGGCGGGGCTGGACGGCACGATCGACCTCATCATCCCGCGCGGCGGCAAAGGGCTGGTCGGGCGCGTGCAGAGCGAAGCACGGGTGCCGGTGTTGGCGCATCTGGAAGGCATCTGCCACGTCTATGTCCACGAGAAGGCCGACCTCAAAAAGGCGCGCGCCATCGTGCTCAACGCCAAGATGCGGCGCACGGGCATTTGCGGCGCGGCGGAAACGCTACTGATCGACCGCGCGGTCCTGAAATCGCACGGCCTGCCCGTTCTCGAAGATTTGCGCGAAGCCGGCTGCGAAATCCGCGGCGACCAGGATGTGCGCGCCGTCTTCCCGTCGGCGAACCCGGCCAATGAAGAGGATTGGCGCACCGAGTATCTCGACGCCATCATCTCGGTGAAGGCCGTGAACGGCATCGAGGAAGCGATCCGCCATATCGAGACCTACGGTTCGCATCACACCGAAGCCATCGTCACCGAGGATACGGCCGCCGCCGAGCGGTTCCTCTGGGCGCTCGATTCCGCCATCGTGATGTGGAACGCCTCCACGCAATTCGCCGACGGCGGCGAGTTCGGCATGGGCGCGGAGATCGGCATCGGCACCGGCAAGCTGCATGCGCGCGGCCCGGTCGGCGTGGAACAGCTGACCACGTTCAAATACATCGTGTGCGGCAACGGACAGACGCGTCCATGAACTGGCTTCGTCCGCCGGGGCCCATCGCGCCGGGCCTGCGCATCGGCTTGCTGGGCGGATCGTTCAATCCGGCGCATGAGGGCCATCTTTATGTCGGCGAGGTGGCGCGCAAACGGCTGCGCCTCGATTACGTCTGGTGGCTCGTGGCGCCGCAGAACCCGCTGAAGCCCGTCTCGGAAATGGCGCCGCTGGAAGACCGCATGGCCGCGGCGCGCGCGCTGGCCGGCCGCCATCCGCGCCTGATCGTCACCAACCTCGAGCGCACACTGGGCACCCGTTACACGATCGACACCTTGAAGGCGCTTACTCGCCGCTTCCCGGAGGTGCGCTTCGTCTGGCTGATGGGCAGCGACAATCTGGATCAATTCCACCGCTGGCGTCGCTGGGCGGAGATCGTTCGGCTGGTTCCCATTGTCGTCGTCGAACGGTCCGGCAGCGTGCTGGCACCGCTCCGCGCCAAGACGATGCAGCGTTTTGCGCTGAGCCGCGCACAGACTCTGCACCCGCCTCCGGCGATCATCGTGGTGGACGGCCGGCGCAACGATGCCCGCGCCAGCGCGATCCGCGCAGGCCTTGGAGCGCGCAAATCCCTCATGCTAGACTGACAACTGGAACAGCAAAGGAGCGAGCGGCTGAGCGAAGCAGGAACCCGTCCGCCTTTTGCGCCTTGATCGCGAACGGAGGACCAATCTGACCCGCAAGACGACGACCGCGCGCAAGCCGGCTGCCAAGACCGCCGCCCGAAAAGCCGCTCCCGCCAAGAAATCCGCTCCGAAAAAGAAAGCGCCCGCGCCGGAGACCACGCTTCTCTCCCGCATCCTGCAATCGCTGAACGACGACAAGGCCGAAGGGATCGTGACCGTCGATCTCGAAGGCCGTTCCTCGCTCTGCGACACGATTGTGATCGCCAACGGTCGGTCGTCGCGCCATGTGGCCTCCATCGCCGAGCATCTGGCGCGGCGGCTGAAGGAAGTTGGTTACGGCACGCGTCCGGTCAATGGCCTTGCGCAAGGCGATTGGGCACTGGTCGATGCCGGCGACGTGATCGTCCATGTCTTCCGTCCCGAAGTGCGCGCCTATTACGACCTCGAAGGCATGTGGTCGGTGGACGAGAAACCGGTGCGCGCGCGCCGCGCGGTACGCTGATGCGCCTGACCGTCCTGGCCGTCGGCTTCGCGCGCGGCAGCTCCGAAGGCGCTCTGATTGATGATTACATCCATCGCGCCGTTCAGATGGGCCGCAACATGGGATTCCCGTCCGTGGCTGTGGAAGAAGTCTCCATCTCCAAGGCGCGCGACGCCAAGACGCGGATGGTGGAAGAAGCCGACAAGCTGGCCGGGCACGCGCCGCCGGGTGCGCACATCATCTTGCTCGACGCCAAAGGCAAAGGCATGACCAGCGAGGATTTTGCCGAGATGCTGGGGGCGTTGCGCGACGCGGGCACCAAGGATCTGTGTTTCGTCGTCGGCGGCCCGGACGGATTGGCGCCGCTGCCCGGCAAGCGATCCGGACGCAGCCTTGCCTTCGGGCCGCAAACCTGGCCGCATCTTCTGGTGCGTGCGATGCTCGCCGAACAGATCTATCGCGCGCTGACCATCCTGGCCGGACATCCGTACCACCGGGCGTAAGTACACTGCGCGCGCTTGTGGATTGCAGATTGTTGTTCTCAACCACTCCTTAACCACAATCGGCGATGCTAACGTGTCGCAGTGGGACTGGAGCGGCCATGGAGATCAAAGGTACCAGCAAGATCGACTCCGCCATCGTGCGCCGCGCCGCAAAGGGCGCGACCGCAACCGACGCCTCGTTCTCGGTTTCCAGTGGGGCCGAGGCGCGCGCGCAGGTCGTGGCGGGCCCCGGTCCGATCGCGGCGCTGGATGCCATCCTGACGCTGCAGGGCATGGACGATACCACCGACGGCCGATCGAAAGGCCTCAAGCACGGCGAGCAGTTGCTCGACATGCTCGACCAGGTGCGCGACGGGTTGCTGGCGGGCGGCATCCCGCGCACCACCCTCAACCGGCTCGCCAATGCCGTGACCAGACGCCACGAAAGCTTCGTCGATCCGAAATTACAGGGTGTGCTCGACGAGATCGAACTGCGCGCCCATGTCGAACTGGCCAAGCTCGAGATGTCGGATGAAAGGGTGGCGTAGAGAAACCGATAGCGAGCAAGGTAAGCCCTGTCCGCCACTCCCGGTCCGCCTCATTCTTGCTAAGACGTGTTCCTGATGCGACCGTGACGGTCAAGCATCTCCTCGTCACTCGTATTACTCAAACCACAAAGGATTTTCTTTCTCAATCTCTGCGATCAGCGCATCGCGTCTGCGCTGAAGTTCTTCCGATGTGTCGTTGCCCTTGTTCCCGAAGAGCAATAGCCATAACATTTTTTCGATCAGAAGCTTCGCCGGATGAACCTGTCGGCCGATGAGATAGGAGAGGCCGATACAGAATCCTCCAAGCACGATCTCCGCAACGGAGAGATACAAATTTGCTGCGGAGACCGAACCGGAGAGCAGATCTCCGTTAAAGTGAATTGTCTCGAACACGTTGCGGACGCCGAAGCCGCCAAATAGGACTCCCACTGCGCCGATGAGACTTCCGTACATGAAGATGCGCTTCGTCTTCAAATACAGCCGGAATATTTCGTAGAATTGAAGCGCGGATTCGTGAGGCTGATCTCCGCCGATGTCCCATTGTTGGAGCTGTTTCCATTCTTGCTGCACAAGATAGACACGTTCGAAAAGCAACCAGACAAAAGCACCCGCGAATACGCCGCAGAACACATAGCGCGTTGAAATGTGAGCCTGGGAAAAATACTGCAGTTCCGAAACGAATGCGCACAACAGCACAATCGCCGCCGCAAGCGAAATCATTCCGATTCCGCGCCAGAATCGCCGGCGGCGACCAGTTGAAGCCTTTGCCATCCCCTTTTGACTCCGGCCAAAGCTCGGAGTTGTCCCCCGGTGTCATACTATTCTTGAAAGTTGCGAGCGTCTCGCGGACAAGTTGTCATGCTGACCAGAGGCCATCGACGAGACGCGTTGTGTGCGCTGCAACATGAGCAGCCCGAACCGACGGAGGATGCTGAGTCAAAACGAGATTTCTGCCATCCCCCTACGATACGTCTGTATGCTGATTATTAGTCCGGCGGCGTGGACACGGCGCTTTTTGCACCTGACCGTGACCGAAACACCACAATCTGTCGGCCCTTATTAACTATATCAGAGCGTGAAAGTGTCCAACACGTGCCCGAACTCGCCATTTGCCCCTCTCAAATCTCCAACAGCATCCGCTGCGGGTCTTCCAGATTTTCCTTCACGCGCACTAGGAAGGTGACGGCCTCGCTGCCGTCGACCAGGCGGTGGTCGTAGCTCAGCGCGAGATACATCATCGGCCGGATGACCACCTTGTCGTCGATGGCCACGGGCCGTGGCTGGATCTTGTGCATGCCGAGGATGCCGGATTGCGGCGCGTTCAGGATCGGCGTCGACATCAGCGATCCGAACACTCCGCCGTTGGAAATCGTGAAGGTGCCGCCCTGGAGTTCCTCGATCTTCAATTTGTTGTCGCGCGCGCGCGTTCCGAAATCGTTGATCGCCGCCTCGATCTCGGCCAGTGACAGTTTGTCGGCGTCACGCACCACCGGCACCACCAGCCCGCGCTCGGTCGAAACGGCGACGCCGATGTCGTAATAGTTCTTGTAGACGATGTCGTCGCCTTCGATCTCGGCGTTGACGGTGGGAATTTCCTTGAGCGCGGCGGTGCACGCCTTGACGAAAAAGCCCATGAAGCCGAGGCGCACGCCGTGCTTTTTCTCGAAGCTTTCCTTGTATTGGCTGCGCAGCGTCATGACGTGGCTCATGTCGACTTCGTTGAAGGTCGTGAGCTGGGCGGCGGTGTTCTGGGATTCCTTGAGGCGCAGCGCGATCGTCTTGCGCAGCCGGCTCATGGTCACGCGCTCTTCGCGCGCCGTATTGGGCCGGGGACCGGGAGGAACAGATGCAAGCGCCGGCCGCGCCGTGCGCTGTTGAGCATTGGCTTCCAAGGCCACCAGCATGTCGCCTTTGGTGACGCGTCCGTCCTTGCCGCTGCCGCGGACACGCGCGGGATCGAGCGCGCTTTCCTCGGCGATGCGCCGGACGGACGGCGCGGTGCCGATGGCCGCATGGACCGCAGCCGCGAGTTTGGCCGCCGGAGCCGGCGCCGGCTTGGGAGCTTCCGGCGCGGGCGCAGTCTTGGGCGCGACGGCGTCGGGATTGCGCGACATCACCGGCGTGGCCTTACCGGCTTTGCCTTCGGCGATGGCACCGAGCGTCGCGCCGACCTGCACCGTATCGCCGGCCTTCGCCGTGATGCTTTCGACTGCGCCGTCGGCGGGCGCCGGCACTTCCACCGTGACCTTGTCGGTTTCCAGTTCCAGCAGCGGCTCGTCGCGGGCGACGGCATCGCCTTCCTTCTTGAACCAACGGGCGACGGTCGCTTCGGTGACGGATTCGCCCATCGCCGGAACCTTGATCTCAATGCTCATTGGAGCCTCTCAAAATGGGACCATGCGGAGCCGCGGAGTACGCGGAGACGACGAACACCGGAGTGATATCCTCCGCGTTCTCCGCGACTCCGCGTGAACTTCCCTCGCTGATCATAGCGTCAAAGCCTCGCCGAGGAAGGCATGAAGTTCGGCGTTGTGCTGGCTCATCAGGCCGGCGGCGGTGGAAGCGTATTCCGGCCGTCCGATATAGCGCGGGCAGCGGCAATGACCGGACATGCGGGTCAAGATTTCCTCGATCCGCGGGCGGACGAAGGTCCAGGCGCCCTGGTTCTTGGGCTCTTCCTGGCACCAGACGACCTCGGCGCCAGGGAAGCGCTTGAGTTCCTCGCTCAACGTGCTTTCCGGGAACGGATAAAGCTGTTCCAGCCGCATCATCTGGACGCGGCTTTCGTTCTTCTTCTCGCGCTCTTCCATCAAGTCGAAATAGACCTTGCCGCTGCACAGGATCACGCGCTTGATCTCGGCGTCTGGCACGAGCTTGACCGTCGTGGCGCCGGGCACGCATTCCGCCTGGTCGCGGAAGACGCGGTGGAACGTCGTCCCCGGTTCCATATCCGACAGGAACGAGACGCAGCGCTTGTGGCGCAGCAGCGATTTCGGCGTCATCAGGATCAGCGGCTTGCGGAAGCTGCGATGCATCTGCCGCCTGAGCACATGGAAATAATTCGCCGGCGTGGTCGGACAGGCGACCTGCAGATTGTCCTGGGCGCAGAGCTGCAGATAGCGCTCCAGCCGCGCCGAGGAATGTTCCGGTCCCTGGCCCTCGTAGCCGTGCGGCAGCAGCATCACCAGTCCGCACATGCGCAGCCATTTCATCTCACCTGAGGCGATGAACTGGTCGATGATGACCTGCGCGCCGTTGGCGAAATCGCCGAACTGCGCTTCCCACAGCACCAGCGCCTTGGGCTCCGCCGTCGCATAGCCATACTCGAAACCGAGCACCGCCTCTTCGGAGAGCAGCGTGTCGATGACTTCGAATTCCGGTTGGTTCTCGTCCACGTGGTTGAGCGGCACATAGTGTTCTTCGGTTTCCTGGTCGACCAGCACTGAGTGGCGCTGGGAAAAGGTGCCACGCGCACTGTCCTGACCCGACAGGCGCACCGCCACGCCTTCCTTGAGCAGGGTGCCGAAGGCCAGCGCTTCGGCGGTTGCCCAGTCGATGCCTTCGCCGGTTTCGAATATCGCTGCTTTGTGCTGCATCTGCCGGACGATGGTCTTGTGCGCGTGGAAGCCCTCCGGGATCTTGGTCAGCGCGCGGCCGACATTCTTGAGCGTTTCGCCGGCGACGTCGGTCTGACCGCGCCGGTCGCCCTGGGGCGCGATCGACATGCCCGCCCAGCGTCCGTCCAGCCAATCGGCGCGCCTGGGCCGGTGGTTCTTCGAGGCTTCGTATTCCTCGTCCAGCCGCTTGTTGAAATCGGCGATCATCGCCTTGACGTCGGCTTCGGTCAGCGTGCCTTCGCCAACCAGCCTGGCGGCGTAGAGTTCCAGCGTCGCTGGATGGTCCTTGATGGCCCGATACATCAAGGGCTGCGTGAACGAAGGCTCGTCCGTCTCGTTGTGACCGAATCTGCGATAGCAGAACATGTCGATCACCACGTCCTTGTGGAAGAGCTGGCGAAACTCGGTGGCGATGCGCGCGCAATGCACCACCGCTTCGGGATCGTCGCCATTCACGTGGAAGATCGGCGCCTGCACCATCAGCGCAATGTCGGTGCAATAGGGCGAAGAGCGCGAATGCATCGGCGATGTGGTGAAACCGATCTGGTTGTTGATCACGAAATGGATGGTGCCGCCGGTGCGGAAACCCTTGGTGCCCGACATGGCGAAGCATTCCGCCACCACGCCCTGGCCGGCGAATGCCGCATCGCCGTGCAGCAAGAGCGGCAGCACGCTGTCGCGCGTGATCATGTCGCCCTGGAGGGCCTGCTTGGCGCGCGCCTTGCCCAGCACAACCGGATCGGCGGCTTCCAGATGCGACGGGTTCGGCGTCAGCGAAAGATGCACGGCGTTGCCGTCGAATTCGCGGTCCGACGAGGCACCGAGATGGTATTTAACGTCGCCCGAGCCCTGCACTTCGCTCGGGGTGGCGCTGCCGCCCTGGAATTCGTGGAAGATCTGGCGATAAGGCTTGGACATGACATTGGCGAGCACGTTCAACCGCCCGCGATGGGACATGCCGATCACGATCTCCTTCACGCCCAGATGGCCGCCGCGCTTGATGATCTGTTCCAGCGCCGGGATCATGGCTTCGCCGCCGTCCAGCCCGAAGCGCTTGGTGCCGAGGAAGCGCAGCGCCGCGAACTTCTCGAAGCCGTCCGCTTCGATCAGCTTGTTGAGGATCGCCTTCTTGCCGGTGGGCGTGAAGTGGATCTCCTTGTCGGGGCCTTCGATGCGCCGCTGCAGCCAGTCCTTCTGCTCGGCGTCGTTGATGTGGATGAATTCGTAGCCGATGCGCCCGCAATAGGTGCGCTTGAGGAGTTCGACCATGCGCCGCGGCGTGGCGCTTTCCATGCCGAGCACGCCGTCGATGAAGATCGGGCGGTCGAGGTCCGGCCCGTGGAAACCGTAGAACCCCGGATCGAGATGCGGATGAGGTGTTTTGGGCGAAAGCCTGAGCGGATCGAGATCGGCTTCCAGATGGCCGATCACGCGATAGGCGCGCACCAGCTGGATGGCGCGGATCGAGGCCTGCGCGGCGAGACGCATATCCTGCTCGCTGGCGGCAGCCTTTCGGGGTGTCTGGCCGGTGAGCGTGTTGACCAGTTCGCCCTTCGAAAGCTCGGGCTTGGCGTCGCGCGCCCAGGCCGGCCCGCGGCCGGTTTGCGCCGGCGTCAGTGCCGCCTGCCCCAGTTCCGCGAAGTAAACCGCCCAGGAGGGATCGACCGATTCGGGGTTCTCCAGATACTGGGCATAGAGCGCTTCGACATAGGCGGCGTTCGATCCGAACAGGAACGATGTCGCATCGAGGATGTCGTTGGAAGAGCGATTGAGCCGTTCGATGGTAGATTGACTTGTCATTTCAGAGCGTTAAGGGCTTGAGCTTGTTGGGCATCGAGCCGGTCCGGGGAATTAGAATAGTTCAAAGATGACCATTTACCGCATCCGGGCATCGAATTCCATGCCCAAACGCGTCATGAAATAACCCGCACCGTTAAATATGGGTTTGATGAGACTGATTCACAATTGGGGGCGGGGTTGAAACGGCTTTATTCGCTGGATGCCTTGCGGGGCGTGGCCGCGCTGTCGGTCGTGATCTGGCACTGGCAACATTTCTACGCCATCACCGGCACCTGGCAGGCGGTGTGGCATCGCGAGGACCAGCCGTTCTACTGGCTGCTCAAGCCGCTGTATTTGGAAGGCTGGGCGGCGGTCGATCTATTCTTCGCCCTGTCGGGGTTCGTGTTCTTCTGGCTCTACGCGGCGGCGATCCGCGAGGGCAAGATCAAAGCGGGCAAATTCGCACTGCTGCGTTTTTCGCGGCTTTACCCGCTGCATTTTCTGACGTTGATCTTGGCGCTTGCCCTGCAGACGACATTCCACGGCATCACCGGCAAGGTTTTCATTTTTCCGGCGGACGATTGGGGGCGGTTTGCCGCCAACCTCCTGGTGTTGCAGCAATGGTTGCCGCCCAACACCGATCAATATTTCAACGGCCCGGCCTGGACGGTTTCAATCGAAGCGGTCCTCTATGTTCTTTTCTTCGTCCTGTGCCGTGTGGGGCTGAACGGCTGGAAGAGCGCGCTGGTGGTTTCGCTGGGCGGCATCTTCCTGTTCCACTGGAACTGGTTCATCGCGCGCGGGCTGATGGGATTTTTTCTCGGCGGCGTTGCCTATTTCGCGTTTGCGAAGCTCAAGGCATACAGCCACGCACGGCTGATCGCGAAGCTGCTCGGCGTGCTGGCCTTGGCGCTGTGGGGCGTGGTGGTGATCGAGATCCTGTACGGTCCGCTGCACGCGGCGTGTTCCTGGATTTCCGACCGCGTTCCGGATGACTGGGATTACTACAGCGAGAACGCCGACGACATCTTCCACGTGCTGTACATCTACACCGTCATTCCCGTCACCATCGTGGCGCTGGCGCTGCAGGAGGAAATGCTGGGCCGCTCGTACAAGCGCCTGTCCTATCTCGGCGACATTTCCTATTCGACCTACATGCTGCATTTCCCGCTGCAGATCGTCTGCGCGCTCTCGGCCCTCGCGTTCGGCCTGGCCCCGGCCGTGTTCATGCACGGGGCCGCGATGATCGCATTCTACGCCGTGCTGATCGGGGTGGGATCGCTGTCGTATTTCCTCTACGAAAAACCGATGCAGGCGTTTGTCCGCTCCCTGCCGGCGCGGTTCGGGGCGAAAAGCGCGGCGGGCTAATTCCCCTTCAGCAGTTCCATCATCGTGGTGCCGAGCGCCGCTGGATTGGGCGAGACGCGGATGCCGGCCGATTTCATCGCTTCGATCTTTGAGGCCGCGTCGCCCTTGCCGCCGGAAATGATGGCACCCGCATGGCCCATGCGCCGGCCGGGCGGGGCGGTGACGCCCGCGATGAATCCCACCATCGGCTTCTTCACCTTGGAGCGTTTGATGAGTTCGGCAGCGTCCTCCTCGGCGGTACCGCCGATCTCGCCGATCATGACGATGCTTTCGGTTTCGGGATCGGCGAGGAACATCTCCAGCACATCGACGAACTCGGTGCCTTTCACCGGATCGCCGCCGATGCCCACGCAAGAGGACTGACCCAGCCCGACCGCCGTCGTCTGCCACACCGCCTCGTAGGTCAGCGTGCCGGAGCGCGAGACGATGCCGACCTTGCCGCGGCGATGGATGTGGCCGGGCATGATGCCGATCTTGCATTCGCCGGGTGTGATCACGCCGGGGCAGTTGGGGCCGATGAGGCGCGATTTCGAGCCCGTCAGCACGCGCTTGACCTTCACCATGTCGAGCACCGGAATGCCTTCGGTGATGCAGACGATCAGCCCAATTTCCGCATCGATGGCTTCCAGGATGGCGTCAGCGGCGAAGGGCGGGGGAACGTAAATCGCGCTGGCGTTGCAGCCGGTGGCTTCCTTGGCTTGGCGCACCGTGTCGAACACCGGCAGGCCCAGATGCGTCGAGCCGCCTTTGCCCGGCGAAGTGCCGCCGACCATCTTGGTGCCGTAGGCGATGGCCTGCTCGGAATGGAAAGTGCCCTGGTTGCCGGTGAAGCCCTGGCAGATGACGCGCGTGTTCTTATCGACAAGGATGGACATCTATGCAGCTTCCTTCACCGCTTTGACGATCTTCTCAGCCGCGTCGGCGAGGTCGTTGCCCGAAACGATGGGCAGGCCGGACTTGGCCAGTATCTCTTTGCCCTTCTCGACATTGGTGCCTTCCAGGCGCACGACCAGCGGCACGCTGAGATGCACTTCCCTGGCGGCGGCAATGATGCCTTCAACAATGATGTCGCATTTCATGATGCCGCCGAAGATATTGACCAGGATGCCTTCAACGTTCTTGTCCGACAGAATCAGCTTGAACGCCTCCGTCACCTTTTCTTTCGACGCGCCGCCGCCGACGTCGAGGAAGTTCGCCGGCTCCCCGCCATAGAGCTTGATGATGTCCATCGTCGCCATCGCCAGGCCCGCGCCGTTGACCATGCAGCCGATGGAGCCGTCGAGCTTGATATAGGACAGATCGTGCTTCGAGGCCTCAACTTCGGTCGGGTCTTCCTCGCCCAGATCGCGCAGCGCGGCTACGTCCTTGTGGCGGTGGAGCGCGTTATCGTCGAAATTGATCTTGGCGTCGAGGCAGACGAGCTTGCCGTCCTTGGTCACCACCAGCGGATTGATCTCAAGCAGGCTCATGTCCTTGGCGACGAAGGCGTCGTAGAGGCTCTTCACCAGCGCACCGCACTGCTTGATCTCGTCGCCTTTCAGCCCCAGCGCCACCGCGATCCGGTTGCCGACAAAGGCCGAATAGCCTGACGCCGGATCGACCTGAAAGGTCGCGATCTTCTCCGGCGTCTTGTGCGCGACCTCTTCGATGTCCATGCCGCCTTCAGTGGAGGCGATGAAAGCGACACGCGACGTCGCCCGGTCGACCAGCGCGGACAGGTACAACTCACGTTCGATAGCCGAGCCGTCCTCGATGTAGAGCCGCTTGACCTCGCGTCCCTGCGGGCCGGTCTGGTGGGTGACGAGCGTCATGCCCAGCATGCGCCTGGCTTCCTTTCCGACCTCGTCGATGGACTTCACCAGCTTCACGCCGCCGCCCTTGCCGCGCCCGCCGGCATGGATCTGCGCCTTCACCACCCACACGGGGCCGCCCAGTTCCTTGGCCGCCGTAACCGCTTCCTCGACGCTGAACGCCGGCTTGCCGCGCGGAACCGGTGCGCCGAAGATGCGCAGAATCTCTTTGGCCTGATATTCGTGAATGTTCATGGATTTCCTTACCGGAAGCGGAAAAACGCGAAGATGCCAGGGGAACCGCACAATAGCAGCCGACTTTCGCTGTGCAAGCGCCTCAGTGTGCCGGCCGAATTTTAGGCAATCGCAGGAATGGTCTGGCTTGCCTTGAGGCCTCTGCGGAGGGTGAGTGCGAAGGCGAACGCCATCACGATCAGGCCTAGCGGAATGTGGCTCGCGCCCGCCACGCCGCGCGTGGCAATGGGAACAAGCCAAAGCGCTGCCAGCACCGTGCGTTCGTAGGGGAAGAAGCCGCGCGCGCGCCCGTCGGCCGCCAGCAACGCGATGGCGGGGGCGAGCAGCATCATGTCGTAGTCGAGGCAGTAGGGCGTGGCCAGCAGCGCGCCCAGGCAGAGGCCGGCGCCTTTGCTTGCCATGCTCGCCCGCGAACGCCACAGAACGACGAGCGCGGCGGCCACGCCGAGCGTTGCCGCGGCCTGAGCCGCGTAAGCGAGATCGACCGATCCGCCCCACAGGCGCACGGCGGCGAAAACGCTTTGGATTTTCTCGAAGCCCGTGCCGCCCTGTTCGAGCACAACCGTACGGCTGAAATGGGTGGAGGCGAGGAAGGCGCTCCAGATCTCCGCGCCGAACGTCAGCGTGGCGAGGAGCACCAATGCCGCAACGGTTGCACCGGCCGCCGCGAAGCTGCGCCAGCGCGCCGTCGCGGCCAGCACCAGCAGGATGAGAATCCCGAATTGCGGCTTGTAGGCGAGAAGGCCGAACAGGAGTCCGGCGATGACAGGGCGCCGGTCGAGAAGAGCTATGGCGCCCGCGAACAGCGCAGCGGTGAGAAATCCGTTCTGGCCGTGGGTGAGGTTCACGAACACAGCCGGGAACGCCAGCGCCAGCAAGAGCCAATACCGATCGCGCGCACTTCGCGACAGCAGCGACATCGCGGCGAGATAGAGCGCCAGCCCCGCCGCCTGCCACAGGATCAGCGCGGGCAGATAAGGAAGATGCGCCAGCGCGCCGGCGACCAGCAAAAAGAACGGCGGATAATGCCAGCCGTAGAACGGCGTATCGCGGCCGAAGATCGCCTGTTCGCGCGCATAGTGCTGCGCCGGGTCGTAGGCCGCGGACGGCGTGCCGCCCAGCACCAGGGTTCCCGCCGCGTAGACGTCGGAGAAATCCGTGCCCAGCGGGCGCCGTTCGTAGTCGTTCAGCCCGTGCGCCGTGGCGGCCAGGAACAGGATCGCCGCCGCGAAGGCGACGAGGAAGCCGCCCGCCCACAAGCGCGCACGCTCGCGGGTGAGGAAATCGCCGTCACGCAACAGGGATAGAAAATGGTTCAACGCCCGGCCTTCATGCGGCTTCGCGCGCGCATGATGGGGCGGGGCGTTTAAGGAATGATTGCGCTAATTCCCGCTGCCTTCGCCGACGCCGCCTTCCAGCGTCATGCCGGTGACGTCGAGTTCGTGGGTTTCGCGTGCGGTCGTCCGGGTGCCGCTGACGCAAACCGTGGCCTGATAGGAGAAGAACATGTCGCCGGTGCCGTAGCGGCGCAGGTTGCTGCGCTCGGTGCAGTCGGGAACCGGCAGGGCGGGCACGCATTTGAGCATGCCGTCCTTGTAATGGCTGAGCGCCTCGTGGTCGGCGCATTCCAGCACCCGGCCGCTGGCGTAGGTTCCGACCATGCCCTGGTCGCTTTGCACCACGTCGCCGATCACCACCTTGAGGTGCGAGCCGGGGATGCAGCGCATTACTTCGCCCTCATAGGAGGAATCGAGCCAGGTCAAGCCCGTCATGTGCGAGGCGGGGAATTCGCGTCCGTCCGGCGACACGCAGACGGCGTGGATCGCCTTGACCACATTGGCTTCCTGCATCCGGCACTGCTCGCTGGTCTTGATGCCGGAGATTTCGCCGCCGTGGTTGTTGACGGTGACGTATTCGTAGCTGCCGCCGCCGTAGAGCACGACGTTGTTGTTATTGTTCGCAGTCGCGCTGGCGTTTGCGCTAGCGCTGGCGCTCGCCATGGCTTCGGCAAACGCCGAGGCCTCCGCCGAACCGCTGCCGCTGCCGCCCTTGTTGATCACGATCGACTTGTTGATGTTGATGTTCTTCTCGATGTTCACGTTCTTGTTGATCGTGATGTTCTTCGAATTGTCGATGTTCTTGGTGATATTGATGTCCTTGTTGATAGTGATCGGCTTGTAGATGTTGATGTCCTTGTTGATGGTGACCGGCTTGTAGATGTTGATGTCCTTGTTGATCGTCGTCGTCTTGGTGACGTTGATGTCCTTGTTGATCGTGACGGGTTTGTAGACGTTAATGTTGTTGTTGATCGTCGTCGGCTTGTAGACGCTGATGTTCTTGTTGATCGAGACCGGCTTATTGATGAAGACCGAGCCGCCGCCGCCCTTGCACCCGGGAGTCTGGCCGCCGTGGAAGCCGCCCTGATTGCCGTAATTGGAGTTGCCCCAGGCCAGCGCCGAGGTAAAGGGGATCGTCACCATGGCGGCGCTGGTCAGCGCAGCGGTGATGAAGGTGAAACGCCTGCGCGGCATGCTATAGCTCCTTCGCTCCGGCCATTTCATGGGTCCGAGGCCCGGAAAAGCGCCTAGGACATGGAACAAGCCTTAATGACCGTCCGCCCCGCTTCACGAAATATGCCAGCCTGCGTCTTGAGAATGCCCGCATCTCCGGCTCGAATTGGCACAGGTCTGGCCATGGGCCGGGCAGGGGAAAGGCCATGATCCCGATCTCGGACGACAATCCGACGCGGCAAACGCCGTTCTTCACCTGGGCGATCATCGCCGCCTGCGTGGCGGTTTATGTCTGGGAGGTGCGCCAAGGCCCCGAAATGGGGACGATTTTCCTGCGATACGGCTTCGTGCCCAAGGCACTGATGTCGCCCCCGCTTTCGCCCGCGCAGGAGACCGGCTGGTCCGCGCTTACCAACATTTTCACCTCCATGTTCTTGCACGGCGGCTTCTGGCACCTCGCCGGAAACATGCTTTATCTCTGGATTTTCGGGAACAATATCGAAGACGCCATGGGGCATGCGCGCTTCGTGCTGTTCTATCTGGTGTGCGGGGTCGCGGCGGCATTAACCATGGCGTTCATGGATCCGGCTTCCACGGTGCCGATGGTAGGCGCATCGGGCGCGATCTCCGGTGTTCTCGGCGCCTATATGCTGCTTTACCCCAGGGCGCGGGTGACGGTCGTCGTTCCGATCGTGATTATCTTTTATCCGTTTCGCATCAGCGCCGTATGGGTGGTGGGCATGTGGTTTGCCATGCAGCTTTTCAGCGCGGCGGCCAGCACGCCGGACAGTCCGGGCGTCGCCTGGTGGGCGCATATAGGCGGTTTTGCGGCCGGACTGGTGCTCACGCCGTTCCTGAAATCCTCGCATGTTCCCTTCTTCGGACCGCGCTCTCTGCGGGGCCCCTGGGGCTAAAAGGAGACTTTGCCCTACTGCTGGCACGGGTTTCGCTCATCCGTCCTTCCGGGAACGCGACATCGTTTCGATCTGGGTCAAGACGGAACAGTCGCTCGACGGGACAACAGGACGAGCGGGTCATGAAACACAAGAACAGTCATTTGCTGGTGGGTTATTGGAGCAGGATCCGCAAGGGCCGGGACGTCCCCGATCAGACCGATATCGATCCGCGCGCCATCAAGCGCATGCTGCCCTATGTGTTCATTCTGGACGCCGAAAACCCGTCGCGGCCGATCTACCGGCTGGCCGGCACCTCCCTTTGCGAGCGCTTCGGCTTCGAGCTCAAGGGCACCGGTTTCCTCGCCCATTGGGAAGCGCAATCGAGCGTCGCGCTCGCTTCGCTGCTGAGACAGGCGCTCCGGCTGAAGCAACCTGTATGTCTGTCCTCGATCGGCGCCAGCGCCGATTGCGGCATGGTGGAACTCGAAACCGTGTTGGCGCCGGTGACTTTCGGGCCGGGCGGGCCGACGCGCTTCGTCGGCATGATCCAGATATTGAGCGATGCAAGCCAGCTTCACGGCCGTCCCATCGCCTTCCAGCGGCTTGCCGCTTCGCAGCTGATCCGCGAGGACGAACCGCCTTCCGCCTACGACAATCTGCCGCCTCCACCGCCGCCTTCGTTGCGCAGCCATCCTAAGGCGCCGCATCTGCACCTGGTGATTTCCCAGGACAAGCCCGCTGCGACGCACTTCGACGCCGACGAGGTGCTGGCAAAGATGTTCGATGTGTTCGGCGCGGGACTAACGGCCAGCTGAGAATTCAGGGCGATTTGCCGTCCGTGGCCTTCGTCACGTCGGCTTTTTGCGCCGGACCCTTGTCGATCGGATCGTTGTGCAGGATGTCGCGGTCGAGCCGCAGCTTCTGTTCCTTTTCCTGCAGATACGGAATCTCGTACTTCTCCACGATGGCGCGATAGGCTTCGAACTTCTGCAGGTCGTCCGGCAGGCGCTTGTCGCAGCGCTCATAGGGCAGATGCGCCTGTTCCGTGCACCACAGATCGAAATCCATGGTCTTGACGTTGTAACTCGTCGTCTGGGCGCCGGCCGGCAAGGTCGCCGCGGCGAACAGGATGGCGGAAAGAAACGTGATATTTGTGCCCCTCATGGCCACAGCATACGCCTGCGGCGGCGTCGGCGATAGTTGCCAATGGATTATTCCGCGGCCAAGGCGCTGTCTTCGGCTACTTTGACGTGTTCGGGCGGCAACAGCGCGCGGCTCCTGCCCGCCTGCGCGAGGCCGAAGCTCTGCTTCGGCGAAGGCAGGCCGGAAACGGGCAAAATCGACAGCGTCGCGGCCACGACGATTATCGAGACAAGCTCTTAAATGATCAGCGTGATGACGGAGCGGCGATTCTTGCGTTCGCGCACGCCGTCGCCGGTTTGCACGGCAAGATCGGTCTCGCCGACGCCTTGGGTCTCGATCGCTTCGCGCCGGGCGCCGAGAGCGATCAGCGCCTCACGGACGACTTCGGCGCGCCTGATCGACAGACGCATATTGTAGGCCTCGCCGCCGGAGGTGTCGGTGTGGCCGACGACCGCGATCTTCGGCTGGCCGCCGGCGCGCGCGTCGGCGATCGCCTGCTGCAGCACGTTCATGCCATCCGGTGTCAAAGTTGCGGAATCGAACGCGAAGGTGACCGTATACGTCGGTGCATTGGCCGAAGAGGAAGATTGCGGTGCGGGCGTTGCCGGTGCGGGCGTTGCCGGCGCTGAGGTCGACGGCGCGGACGTATCAGGCGCGGGCGTTGCGGGCGCCGTTGTCGACGCTGTTTGCGGCGTCGCGTGGACCTCAGATTCGAGTCGTGACAAGGTTATGTCGAGCGAGCTGCGGCATCGCGCGGCCGCGCGCGCCTGCGAGGCCACCGTCGCGTTCAACATCCAGCAATCGTAATCGGCCTGGGCGCGGGCGGCGTCGCGCGGGAACGTGTCGCGTCCGGGGTCAAGCGCGCGCACCAGCCTGTCGCGCAGACCGTGCGAGGCGAGGTTCTGGCTGGGCTCGGGGTCGATCACGCCGCCGCTCGACAGCTGCAGCGCCTTGGATGCGAAATTGTTGGCAAGGGCGGCGACGTCGCTGCTGCTTTGGGTCAGCGGTATCGATCCCTCTTGGTCGAACGCCGTGTAGCTCGCCTGACCGACGTCGCCGAAGGAGTGCGCCAGGAAGGCGTAATCCTGGAACAGGGCTTGGTTGAACGGCGAGTCGGCCGGAGGGGATGCATCCTTGAGGTCGTCCAGCGCACTGAAATTAACACAGCCTGCGAGCAACAGGCCGGCCGCGGCCCCCGTCACTATCGCCGGGAAACGGCGCGATGTTCCATATTGAACCATGTAGGGTCTCCGCAAGATGTCGGGTCCGGGCAGGCGGGCGAAATTCGGGTCACTCCTATAACCCTTTGCCGGGTCAAGGTTAAGTGAGCGTTTAGAAATCAAAATGCTGACCGCGGAGCACAACCGTAAACCGTCCGTTGAGGTTCTTTATCGCACACTCGGACGTAAGGTGGGAATGCAGGAGGGGCGCGTGTATGCCCATGCGCTAGCAATGAAGAATATTGAGCCCGTCATCAGCAAAGCGCGCGCGGAACGGCGCCGCTTCAGGCGGGTCCGCGTCGATTTGCCCGGCAAGCTGTTCGTTCCCGGCAGCGGCCAGGAAGGCCCTTGCAAGATCCTCGATCTGTCGCCCGGCGGCGCACTGGTCGAAGGCGATCTCCTGCTCGAACCGGAGACCCAGGTTGTTCTCTACATCGACGGCTTCGGCCGCTTTGAGGGAACGGTCGTGCGCCGCGACGGCTTCGGCTTCGGCGTCAAGTTCATCTGCACCGCGCTCAAGCGCGAGCGTACCGCCGAACAGCTCACTCTGTTCATGAACCGCTCCCTGCTCGACGAAGCCGATTTGCGCCGCGACGACCGTACGCCGACCAAGGGGCTGACGCGCTTCACGCGCGCCGACGGCCAGCTCGTGCCCTGCGAGGTGCTTGATCTTTCCATGAGCGGAATCTCGGTCAAGACGGATGTCCGTCCGCCGATCGGCGAATTCGTCCTCATCGGCCAGATGGCCGGACGCATTGCCCGTCATCACGGCGAAGGCATCGGCATCGAGTTCGTCGGCGGAAACGTCCGTAACACCGAACGCCTGCGCGCCCAATTGACCGTGGTGCGCTAGTCCGCGGTCGCTTCGGCGATCCCCAGAGCAGCCCGCTTCTTCTTCGAAAGACCCGCCGCCACGAGCGCGTGGGCGCGTCTGAGATAGGCTTTCAACTCCTTCTCACCCAGGGCGTCGAGCCGCTCCAGGCACACCCAATGCGCCCGCGCCAGATAGGGCGCCGGAATAATGTGGCGCAACTGCGTGAGGATGTGAAAGCTCGTCTCGCCGGCTTTGAAAAACAAATGGTGAGGCCTGTCGCTTTTCGGCCCCAGCATGGCGAACATCTTGCCGCCGATCTTGTAGACGCGTTCTTCTCCCCATTGGACCGAAAGCGTCGCAGCGGGCAGCGACAGGCAGAATGCCTCGATCTCGGCGTGGCGCATCAGCGTTCGTCTGGCGGTTCGGGAAGACCGAGGGCCGAGCGGGCGCGCCGGCGGTGGCGCGGCCTGATATGACCGGACACCAGTCCGATCGCCGTGGCCAGCACGGCGGCGTCGTCGGTGAAGCCGAAGCCGGCGATGAAATCCGGAATGACGTCCGTCGGGATCACGAAATAAGCCAGTGCCGCGATCAGCACGCCTTTGACGCGGCCGGGCGTCAGCGGATCGACGGCGCAGAAATAGGCCGCCGCCAGGTCCTCGGCGAAGGGAATTTGCCCCGCCACCTTGAGCAGCTTTTTCCAGAATCCGCGCTCGACCGTGCTCCGGTTGCGGGCGATGACGGCGGGCAACTGGATCGCCGCCGGATCGGGTAAATCCATTGTCATGCCCATATCATCGCGCCCTATTGAGGCGATGCAAGGGCATAGTTTCCAAGAAGGATGCCTTCCCATCGCGCTGGCCGCAGTCGCGCCTGAGCCGCGCCGCGGTCGATCGGTCAGGTTGCGACAATCTGTGATCGCGGCAACAAGATGTCGAGCACGATATGCTTCTCCGACCACACGCTGGCGGCCCGGCGGCGCGAGAACACTCAAGCAAAGGCGAAGACAATGCCCGATCGGTTGCGAGCCAAATGGGTCATGGTCGCGGCGGTGATATGCGGCTGCGGGTGGGTAGCCCTCCTTGCGGCGTTCCCGACCGGATCGCCGCTCCTGCGGCCTCACTGGCCGCTCGAGACAGTGCTCTGGTGGGACACGGGTTTGTCCCTGCTGTTCTTTTTGCAGCACAGCGGCATGGTGCGCAGGAAATTCCGCGCGCGCATGGCCACCGTCATTCCACCGCACTATCATGGCGCCACATACGCCATCGTATCCGGCGTCACGCTGGCGATTGTGATCCTGCTCTGGCAGCCTTCGGGCGAGCACGTGATCGTCCTCGAAGGCTTGGCTCGTCAGGCAACACAAGCCTGCATCATCCTGGCGATCCTGTTCTTTATCTGGGGTGTCATCGCGCTGCGCAGCTTCGACCCCTTGGGTCTTGGCTCCATCAGGGCGTATCTGCGCGGAATAAAACAGCGACCGCCGTCTTTCGTTGTTCGGGGCCCGTACCGCTGGATGCGCCACCCGCTGTACTTCGGCGTCCTCCTGATCATTTGGGCCAACCCAGACGTGACCGCCGATCGGCTGCTGTTCGACATCCTGTGGACGGCTTGGATCTGCGTCGGGGCATGGCTCGAAGAAGCAGATCTTCTGAGAGATTTCGGCGACGCCTACGAACGTTATCGCCGGAAAGTGCCCATCCTCATCCCCTGGCGCGGCCCGGTGAAGCTGTAGGCGCATCGCAGAGGCATAGTTTCCACATGGTGCCGCGGTAACGCTCAGCGTCCCGCCAGTTCGTGGATCTGGCTGTTGGCCAGGGTCAGTTTCGCCACCGACAATTCGCCAGTGCGCTCCAGCGCTTCCAGGAAGGATCTGGCGCGCGCCAGCGCGTCGGCCTTGCTCGCGGCCCACAGCTTCACCGCCTCGGCGCCGTCGCTGCGTCCGCCTTTGGCCTTTTCGGGCGGCAGCATCGCCAGGGCCGCGGCCGTCAGGGCACGCTGGCCGGCGAACAGATCGTCGCTGATGCGCCGGATGGCGAGGCGGTCCCAATGTTCGCCGCCGCTGGTGCGCCGCGCCAGTCCGCGCAGCCGGTCGAGGCCCACTTCCGTGCCCATCGCAAAAAAAGCGCCGACGACGAGATCGAAATTGAGCGACTGGTTGTGGGCCAAAAGCGCGACCTCGGGCGCGGCCGCCATCAGCGGCAGCACGCCGACATCCTCGGCCACGTCGACGGGCGCGCCGGCGGCGGTCAGCGCAGCGATGCGCGCTTCGGTGTCGTGCGCCTCGTAAGGCGAGATCAAGCTCGAGAAGGTGCCGCGCAGGTTTTCCATGCCGCGGCGATACAGTGCCACCGTCTCGCCGAGATCGGCCTCGGCCGGAATGTTGGTGATGAACCACAAGCCCAGCCGGCGCAGGATTTCCGCGATGTCGGCGTACATGCCGGTTTGCGCCGCCGCGTCCATGCGCCCGTCCAGCGCGTCGATGCGCGCCTTCAGCCGGTCGAATCCGAAGGCGCCGTCGGCGACGGTAAAGGCGCGGACAATACGCGCGGCAGGCGCGCCCGACATCTCCTTCATGCGCGCTACGAACACCGGCCCCGCCAGATTGATCACACGGTTGGCGATGGCATCGGTGACGATCTCGCGCTTCAGGCGGTGTTTTTCCAGTTCCTCGCGAAATTTTTCGGCCGCGGCGGGCGGGAAATAACCGGTCAGCTCCGGCAGGAAATGCGGATCGTCGGGCAGATCGCCGGCGATCAACTCGGCCTTGAGGTCGAGCTTGGCGTAAGCCAACAGCAGTGCCAGTTCGGGCCGCGTCAAGCCTTTGCCGTTCTGCGCGCGGCGGCGCAATTCGCCGTCGTCGGGCAGAAACTCCACAGCGCGGTCGAGCCGCCCGCGTGCTTCCAGGTCGCGCATGAAGCGGCTATGGGCGTCGAGGTCCTTGGCGCCGCGCGACAGCGCAACCGACAGCGCCAGCGTCTGGTCGTAATTGTTCGCCAGTACATGAGCGGCGACGTCGCCGGTCATCTCGGCCAATAGCGCGTCGCGCTCGGCGGGCTTAATTTCGCCGCGCCGCAGCGGCCCGCCCATCAGGATCTTGAGGTTCACCTCGTGGTCGGAGGTGTCCACGCCGGCCGAATTGTCGATCGCGTCGGTGTTGAGCCGTCCGCCGGCCAAGGCATATTCGATGCGGCCGAGTTGGGTGAGGCCCAGATTGGCACCTTCGCCGATCACCTTGGCGCGCACCTCGGAGCCGTTCACGCGCACCGCATCGTTGGCGCGGTCGCCAACGTCAAAATTGCTCTGCGAAGCCGCTTTCACGAAAGTACCGATGCCGCCGAAGAACAGAAGATCGACGTCCGCTTTCAAGAGCGCCTTGATGAGTACGCCCGGCGTCGCCTTCTCGGTGGCAAGCCCCGTCAGCGCCTTGATCTCCGCCGAAAGCGGGATTTCCTTGAGCGTGCGCGCGAAGACGCCGCCTCCTTTGGAGATTTTCGTCTTGTCGTAATCGGCCCAGGAAGAGCGCGGCAGGTCGAACAGCCGCTTGCGTTCGCTCCAGCTCGTGGCGGGATCGGGATCGGGATCGACGAAAACATGGCGGTGGTCGAAGGCCGCCATCAGCCGGGTCGCCTTCGACAGCAGCATGGCGTTGCCGAAGACGTCGCCCGACATGTCGCCGACGCCGATGCAGGTGAACGGCTCGTTCTGGATATCGCGGCCCAACTCGCGGAAGTGGCGCCTCACCGCTTCCCAGGCGCCTTTCGCCGTGATGCCCATCTTCTTGTGGTCGTAGCCGTGGCTGCCGCCCGAGGCGAAGGCGTCGCCCAGCCAGAAGCCGCGCGCTTCGGCGATGGTGTTGGCGATGTCGGAGAAAGTGGCCGTGCCCTTATCGGCGGCGACCACCAGATAGGGATCGTCCTCATCGTGGCGCACGACATGCTCCGGCGGCACCACGCTGCCGTCGTAATGCAGATTGTCGGTGACGTCGAGCAGGGCGTTGATGAACATCTTGTACGCGGCGATGGCGGCCTCCTGGACCTCTTCGCGCGCGGCGTTTGCCGGCAATTGCTTGGGATAGAAGCCGCCCTTGGCGCCCACCGGCACGATGACGGCGTTCTTCACCTGCTGGGCCTTGACCAGGCCGAGCACTTCGGTGCGGAAATCCTCGCGCCGGTCGCTCCAGCGGATGCCGCCGCGCGCCACCTTGCCGAAGCGCAGATGCACGCCTTCCACGGCGGGCGAATAGACGAAGATCTCCACATGTGGGCGCGGCGCCGGCAAATCGTCCAGCTTCTCGGAATCCAGCTTGAAGGAAAGGCAGGATTTGAGCCGGCCGTTTTCGTCGGGCTGATAGAAATTCGTGCGCAGCACGTTAGCGATGACGTTTCGCAGACGGCGGATGATGCGGTCGTCGTCCAGGCTCTGCACGTCGCCCAGCGCGGCTTCGATTTTCTTGTGCAGCGTCTCGGTGCCGGCCTTGGCGCCGTCGGGAGCGCAGCGTGCGTGGAACAGCTCGACCAGCAGGCGGGCGATGTCGGGGTTGCGCGCCAGCGCCTGCTCCATGTAGTCCTGGCTGAACTGGATGGCCGCCTGGCGCAGGTATTTCGCCACTGCACGCAGGATCGTCACGTCGCGCCAGCTGAGACTTGCGCCGATCACCAGCCGGTTGAAGCCGTCGCTTTCGGCCTCGCCGGCGACGACGGCGTGGAAGGCAAGTTCGAGCGGCCGCTTGATCTCGGCGAGATCGGCGGGGCCCTGGTCGGCGCGCTCCATCAGGAAATCGAGCACGAAGGCTTCGCGCACGCCATCTTCCGTCTTGAGCGTGACGGTATAAGCGTCCTCGGCGATAACCCTGAGGCCGAAATTCTCGAAGATCGGCAGCGAGACGGAAAGGGGAAGCGCCGGACCCAGACCATAGAGCTTGAGCCTGAGCACGCTGTGCGCATCGTGCGGCTTGCGCAGCACGCGCGCTTCTAGCGCGGGAGCCTTCGGCATCCGCGCCAGCGCCCGCAAGGCGGCGAGGTCCTCCACCGCCTCGGTCGGCGCAAACGCGTCGCGATAGCGCGCGGGAAAGCCTTGCGCCTGGTCGTGGAACAGGCGCAGCCCGTCGATTTCGCCGTAACGCCCGCGTAGCGCTTCGGAGAAGCCGTCGTCCCAGGTACGGATGGCGGCGCGGATGTCCTCTTCCAGCGCGGCGACATCCACGGCCGGGCGCGGGCCTTCGTTGCGACCGACCATGTAATGGATGCGCGCCAGCGCGGTTTCGTCGAGCGTCGGCGTCGCCGAGGTCGGCCGGCCGTTGAAAGCGCGCGCCAGGATGGCGTGGATCTTTTCGCCCACCTGGTCGTCGTAGCGCTCGCGCGGCACGAAGACGAGGGTGGAGACGAAGCGGTCGAACTGGTCGAAACGCACGAAGACGCGCAGCTTGGGCCGCTCGCTCAGCCTGAGAATGCCCAGCGCGATCGTGTAAAGCTCGTCGTCGGAAATCTGGAACAGCTCGTCGCGCGGAAACGTGTCTAGGATATGGGCCAGCGTCTTCGCGTCGTGGCCGGCTGGCGCCAGTCCCGCGCGCGCCATCACGTTTTCCACTTTCCGGCGCAGCAGCGGAATGTCTGCAGGCGTGCGGCTGTAGGCGCCCGAGGTGAACAAGCCGACGAAGCGCCGCTCGCCCTGCAAGACACCGTCCGCGTCGAAGAACTTGACGCCGATATAGTCCATGCCGACGCGGCGATGGACCAGGCTTTGTTTGTTCGATTTGGCGATGATCAGCGGCGTGGGCTGGATCAGGAAATCGCGCACTTGCGGCGTCAGACGGGCGCGGTCCGGGCGCTTGTGCAGCACGAGCGCGTCGCGGTCGGCGAGCACGCCGAGCCCGCTGCCCTCCACCGGATCGAGCCTGCCGTCCTCGTCGTTCGTGAAGCTGTAATCGCGGCAGCCCAGGAAGGTGAAATGATTGTCACCCAGCCATTCGAGGAAGGCGAGGCTTTCGGCCAGTTCGTCGGCGGGCACGCGCGGCGGCCGCGCCTTCAGGCGGACGACGGCGTCCTTCAGCCGTTCCTGCATGGCAAGCCAGTCGCGCACCGCCACGCGCACTTGCGCCAAGGCGGACTCGGCGCCGCGCACCAGGGCATTGCGGCGTTCCGCGCCGACGAGCGTGTCGAACACCAGAACGATGACGCTGGTCGGCCGCCCTGCCATTGCGATGACGGGATGGAACACGGCGCGCAGACGCACGCCTTGAGCGGTGGCTTCGCCCAGCAGGGAATCGAACAGAAACGGAGAGTCGTCGTTGACGGCGACCAGAACGGTTTCGTTGTGCTTATAGGCGGACGTTTCCGCCGCCGGATCGAACAAGGTGACGAGCGTTGTCCCCGGCTTGTGCTGGGCGGCGCGCGCGAACACCAGACGTGCCAGCGCGACAATCTCCTGCGGCGCGTAACGAGTCACATCTTCAGGCGCGGCGTTGCGATAAAGCGCGTCGAAGAAGGCGAGCAGCGCCGGATCACCGCCGGCCGTTTCGCTGCTTTGTGCGAGCAGCTCCTGCGCTTTAGTTTGCTGATCGTTGTCGGGATTGCTGACGGCGAGAACCATAGGGTGCCTGATGCGAAGACGGCCAATGCCCATCCGCAATAGCTTAAGCTTCCGCAGCTGCGCTTAAAACCCTTTGATGTTCAGTGCTTAGGTCAACGGCAACATGGCAGGCTTGACGAAATCGCCGCCTCGGCGATCGCGCAGCACCGCCGCGGCGGCGACGGCGGCGCACGCGATCAGGATCAGGCCCGCAGTAAGTGCGCCGTCTGCAAACGGCCGCAGTACACTCGCGAAAGAGCCAAGAGTTGCGACCGGCGCAAGAAACAGAAACACGGCTTCGCGTTCGCGCAACAAAGCGGCAATCGCGATGCCCGGCGCCGCAGCGAACAGAATGGCGGCCGCCACATTGGTTCCGGCCGGCAGAGCCAGGAACGCGCCGGCGCCCCAAGCGAAGCCCGCATAAAGCAGGATGGCGCTCAAGTCCTTGGCGAAGGATTTCAGCGCCACGCGCTCGAACGGCTGGCCGATGGTATGGGCATAAGCGCGCAGCATGGCGATTGCCGCCGCGGCCACGAAAGCGCACCAGACGATCGGGCGCGCCAGCCCCGTGCCGTCGCTCAGGCAGATGGTCAAGACGCCCAGCAAGGGCAAGGCGATGGCGGCATAAAAGCTGCGCCCGAGCAGGTTCGCCAGTCGCGCCGTCTCTTCGGCTTCCGCATGCAAGTGCGCCAGCTTAGCGATGCCGCCCGAACGTTCGGCTTCGTCGAATACGCGTTCGGCGGTCTCAGGTGTCGCCTGCGGGCGCGCATATGCAACCATGGGGCTCTCCGTCGCGGGAATAATTTGATCCCAGCCTGGGTCTGGACCGTTAAGAATGTCTTAATCTGCCGCCAACACCTGATTCGGATTATCCCAATGGCTGCTTCTCAACAGATTCGTTTGTCTGCCGCAGTGGTGTTCGACCTCGAATTCACCTCCTGGGAAGGCTCCATGGCGAATCATTGGCTCAGGCCAGGCGAGTTCCAGGAGATCGTGCAGATCGGCGCGGTGAAGGTGGATGCGGATTTCAACACCGGCGAAACCTTCGAGCTGCTGGTGCGCCCGCGGATCAATCCGGTGCTGTCGCCTTATCTCGAAAGACTGACCGGCATCACCAACGAGGCGTTACGCGCGAATGGCGTCGACTTCGCCGAGGCCTATCGCGCCTTCCTGGCGTTTACCGAAGGCTTGCCGATCGTCGCCTTCGGCCGCGACGATCTGGTATTCATCGACAATCTCAGGCTCTACGGCATGAGCGACGCGCCGCCGTTGCCGCCTTATCTTAACGCCAAGACTTGGTTGGAGGAGCAGGGGATCGACATGCGCGGGCTGCACGCTTGCGATGTCGCGCCTTCGGCCGGCGTGTCGTTCAGCGGGCACAAGCACAACGGTCTCGACGACGCGCTCTCGGTGGCGGCCGGCGTCGCCGCCTTGATCGCGCGCGGCGCCCGCGCTCCACTTACGGCATGAAAGAGCCGCGGCGACAGAGCGAGGCCGATCGCATCATCGCGGCGCTCGAACTTTTGCCTCATCCCGAAGGCGGGCATTACCGCCAGACATTCCGCGACGCCGCAGGGCCGTCCGGCCGCGCCCATTCGACGGCGATCTATTATCTGCTGCGCGAGGGCGAGGTATCGGCCCTGCACCGGATCGATGCTGCGGAGGTCTGGCATTTCTATCGCGGCGCGGCGCTGGAACTGACGATCCAGGAAGAGGGCAAAGAGGCCGTGCGCCTTGTGCTGGGGCGAGACGTCGAGAACGGCGAGCGCCCGCAAATCGTTGTGCCGCCAAGGGCTTGGCAAGGCGCGCGGCCATTGGGCGCCTACACGCTGGTCGGCTGCACCGTGGCGCCCGGCTTCGAGTTTGCGACATTCGAGCTGGTCCCGCCCGATTTCCGGCCCGGTTAAGAATAATCCGAAATTATGCAGTTCGAATGGCAGGTTAGCTGGATTGTCCCTGCGGCGTGGTTGCGGCGATCCCCGCATGGAATTAGAATTAGAAAAAAACCAATACGTCCTTCAGGGCATCGCGGCATGAAGCGGATTTTGGCGATCTATGGTGTTGTCTCCGTCGTCTTCGTTCTCGGCGTCTGCGGCACCTTTTATTTGGGCAGGGATCTCTTCATCGCCTTGCCCGCCGCACAACACGCCGCCGGCGCCAGCGTCTCCGTTTGGTCCGCGCTTTGGCAGAACTTCAGCGATCCGTTGGCGCGGCTGCTGGTGCAGTTCATCGTCATCGTCGTTGCAACCCGCATAGCAGGCACGGCCTTTGTCCGCCTCCGCCAGCCGGCAGTCATCGGCGAAGTGGCTGCGGGCATTATCCTAGGGCCTTCTTTGCTCGGATGGCTGGCGCCGCATGCATTCGCCTTCGTCTTTCCCAAGGAGTCGCTCGGCGCCCTTCAATTGTTCAGCCAGATCGGCGTTTGCCTGTTCATGTTCGTGGTGGGACTGGAACTGGACGTCACCAATCTGAGGCGCAGGGCGCAGACGGCCGTGGTCGTCAGCCATTCCAGCATCATGGTGCCATACCTGCTCGGCGTTGCCTCATCGCTACTGCTCTACCGGTCGTTCGCGGCTCCCGGAACCTCCTTCGTCACCTTCGCCCTGTTCATGGGCATCGCGATGAGCATCACGGCGTTCCCCGTGCTGGTGCGCATTCTCAACGATCGCGGCATCACGAAGACGCCGCTGGGCGCGACGGCCATAACCTGCGCGGCCGTGGACGATGCCACCGCCTGGGCCATTCTTGCCTTTGTGGTGGCTATCGCGCGTGCGACGGGATTGCTCTCGACCGCCGTCGATCTGGGCCTCCTCGTCGGTTTCGTGATCGTGATGCTGTGGGGCGTGCGGCCGTTGCCGGCGAAGTGGTTGACGGTGGAACGCACGCGCGGCGGACGGGCGCTTGGCGTCATCGCCGCGGTTCTCGTCTTCATGATCGCCTCGGCCTTGACGACGCAGGCCATCGGCATCCACGCACTGTTCGGGGCGTTCCTCGCCGGCGTCGTCATGCCGCGAAACAAGGAGTTCCACGACTATCTGGCGGTGCGCCTGGAAAATTTCAGCACGGTCTTTCTGTTGCCGCTGTTCTTCGCCTTCAGCGGCCTGCGCACGCAGGTGAACCTGCTGAACGACTTTGGGAGTTGGTTCGTTCTTGCTGGAATCATCGCTGTGGCCGTGACGGGGAAGTTGGTCGGCAGCATGGTGCCGGCGCGGCTCACAGGGATGAGTTGGAGCGAAGCGTTCTCGCTCGGCGCGCTGATGAACACGCGCGGCCTCGTCGAGCTGATCGCGCTGAACATCGGCTACGATCTCGGCATTCTGCCGCCGCGCATCTTTTCGATGATGATCTTGATGGCGCTTGTCACCACCTTCATGACCGGTCCGCTTCTCAGCGTGGCGGAATGGGTGCAGAGGCGCGGGACGGTTCTTGCTGCCGCGGCGCGCTAATTCGGCGTCGGCACGCCGAACAGCTTGCCCAGGGCGAAGGCGATGGCGCGCGAAGAAGCGCGTCCCATATAGCCCTGGCGCGGATTTAAGGTCACGATCAGCGTCTTGCCGTTCATCTGGATCGCCGGCTTTTCGCTGGTTTGCATGCGCACCGCGGACACTTTCTGGGTGAAGACGGCGCGCGCCGCCTGGTTCGCCGTGAAGCGGTCGATGGCGCGCGCCGCGTTTTCCATCGCGTCGAAGGTCAGCGCGCGCAGCCCGGAATCGCCGGACAGCGCATTCCAGTCCGCCGTAAAGCTCAGATGCAAGCCGCGCGCATAGGACAGATGGGCGGCCTCGTCGTCGGCCGCGCTCTGCATCTGGGCGAGAGTAACCGAAGGCGGACTCGGGGCTGAGGAATCGCCGGTGCGCATGGCAGGCAAGCCTTCGGGCTGATCGTCGGTGTAGATCGTCATGTTGCCCCAGCCGGCGACCTGGATCGCGATGGCGCCGGAATCGTATTCGAGCACGCGTCCGCCAAGCGAGCCGTAGTCGGCGTAGAGCACAAAGACTTCCGGTTGTCCGGCGAAATGCATCAGGAATCCGTCGCGATAGCGGTCGATATAAAAGTGCAGCCGGTCGCCGGCCTGATAGTCGCCGGTCGCGATGGAGCCGAAATGCTGCTCCCGCAAGCGATCGTAGACCTCCGCGCGCGCCTGCTTCGCGAGAACGCAGGAAAAAAACGCGCAAAGAAGAAGAACGATCCCGCGTTTGGGCATCTGAAGTCGTTTTCTCATTTCGCCGATGCGCACTCGGCACCGTGCCCGCGCGCTTGCCCTTGGCCACAGATATAGCAGAAGGAATGGGGCGATTTTATGCCCTCAAGCGTTAAAGACCGGCCTCAGGCAGGCACTAAAGCGGCCGCCACCTCCCTTGTAACACAGCAAATTGTCACGTCGGGTCAATGGCGGCGGTCAAACAGGCATTGGCAGCGGGCAAGAAACTTACTAAACCAAGTTTCCTCCAACTCCATAGCAAGGGCGCATTCGTGACTTCGAGCCTAGACACTTTCAAATCCCGCCGCACGATGACGGCGGGCGGCAGGACCTATGTCTATTTCAGCCTGGCGGCGGCCGAAAAAAACGGCCTTAAGGGCATCTCCAAGCTGCCCTATTCGCTGAAAGTTCTGCTCGAGAACCTGTTGCGCCACGAGGACGGCAAGACCGTGACGGCCGCCGACATCAAGGCAGTGGCCGGATGGTCCGCCAAGAAGGCTTCGAACCGCGAGATCGCCTTTCGCCCGGCGCGCGTGCTGATGCAAGACCTGACCGGCGTACCGGCGATCGTCGACCTGGCGGCCATGCGCGACGCGATGCAGAAGCTGGGCGGCAACCCGCAGAAGATCAATCCGCTGGCCGAGGTCGATCTGGTCATCGACCATTCGGTGATGGTCGACAATTTCGGCGGGCGGGACTCGTTCAAGAAAAACGTCGGCATCGAATATGAACGCAACATGGAGCGCTATGCGTTCCTGCGCTGGGGCCAGCAGGCCTTCGCCAATTTCCGCGTGGTGCCGCCGGGAACCGGCATCTGCCATCAGGTGAACCTGGAGTATCTCGCCCAGACCGTGTGGACGCGCAAAGGCAAGGACAAAGGCAAGACGGTCGAATATGCCTTCCCCGATACGCTGGTCGGCACCGACAGCCACACCACGATGGTCAACGGACTTTCTGTGCTGGGCTGGGGCGTGGGCGGCATCGAGGCCGAAGCCGCCATGCTCGGCCAGCCGATTTCCATGCTCATACCCGAAGTGGTCGGCTTCAGGCTGACGGGAAAGCTCCGCGAAGGCGTCACCGCCACCGATCTGGTGCTCACCGTCACCCAGATGCTGCGCAAGCACGGCGTGGTCGGCAAGTTCGTGGAATTCACCGGACCCGGCCTCGACGAAATGGCGCTGGAAGACCGCGCCACGATTGCCAACATGGCGCCGGAATACGGCGCCACCTGCGGCTTCTTCCCGATCGACGCGGAAACGCTGCGCTATCTGAAAGGCACCGCGCGCAAGCCGGCGCGCGTGGCGCTGGTGGAGAAATACGCCAAGGCGCAAGGCCTGTACCGCACCGCCCAAAGCCCTGATCCGGTCTTCACCTCGACGCTGACGCTCGATTTGTCGAGCGTGGAGCCTTCCCTCGCCGGTCCCACCCGTCCGCAGGACCGCGTGCCGCTGTCCGGCGCCGCTCACACTTTCGCGGACGCGCTCATCAACGTCTACAAAAAGGGCGACGACGCTAACCGCCGCGCGTCGGTGGAAGGCACTGACTATTCCATCGGCCATGGCGACGTCGTGATTGCGGCGATTACATCCTGCACCAACACCTCGAATCCCAGCGTCATGATCGGCGCCGGGCTGGTGGCCAAGAAGGCGGTGGAGAAGGGCCTCAAGGTGCGCCCCTGGGTGAAGACGTCGCTGGCGCCGGGCAGCCAGGTAGTGACGGATTATCTGGCGAAGGCGGGCCTCGACAAATATCTCGACAAGCTCGGCTTCCAGCTGGTCGGTTATGGCTGCACCACCTGCATCGGCAATTCCGGGCCGCTGCCGGAGAATGTCGCGGGCGCGATCACGGGATCGGATCTGGTTGCAGCCGCCGTGCTGTCGGGCAACCGCAATTTCGAAGGGCGCGTCCACCCGCAGGTGCGCGCCAACTATCTGGCCTCGCCGATGCTGGTAGTGGCCTATGCGCTGGCCGGCTCGATCAATCTCGACCTGACCAAGGAACCCCTGGGCTACGACAAGGACAATGTGCCGGTTTATCTCAAGGACGTCTGGCCGTCGCCGAAAGAGATCGCCGACACCATTCGCAAGAACGTCACGGCCGCCGCTTTCAAAGCGCGCTACGCCGACGTTTTCGACGGCGATTCCAACTGGAAAAAGGTGAAGGTGAAGAAAGGCCAGACCTATCAGTGGGACATCGGCTCGACCTATGTGAAGCACCCGCCTTATTTCGACAGCACGAGAATCAAGCCGGCGCCGCTCGCCGATATTCGCGGCGCGCGAATTCTGGCGTTGTTCGGCGACTCCATCACCACCGATCACATCTCGCCCGCCGGCTCGATCAAGCAGACCTCGCCGGCGGGCGCCTATCTGCAAGAGCATCAGATCGGCCCGCAGGATTTTAACTCCTACGGCTCGCGGCGCGGCAATCACGAAGTGATGGAGCGCGGCACCTTCGCCAACATCCGCATCAGGAACGAGATGCTGGGCGGCAAGGAGGGCGGCAATACGATCCACTATCCCTCGGGCGATGCGATGCCGATCTTCGACGCGGCCGAGAGGTACAAGGCGGAAGGCGTGCCGGCTGTCGTCATCGGCGGCAAGGAATACGGCACCGGCTCCTCGCGCGACTGGGCGGCGAAGGGGCCGAAGCTGCTCGGCGTGCGCGCGGTGATCGCGGAAAGCTTCGAGCGCATCCACCGCTCGAATCTGGTCGGCATGGGCGTCGCGCCGCTGGTCTTCGAAGCCGGCAGGACGCGCAGGGATTACGCGCTGACCGGCGAGGAGACGATCGACATTCCAGGTCTTGCGGGCAAGCTCAAGCCGCAGATGCAGGTGGTGGCGACGATCCATTATCCGGACGGCCGCAGCGCGCCGTTGCCGCTGATCCTGCGCATCGATACGGCCGACGAGGTCGCCTACTTCACCAACGGCGGAATTCTGCCGTATGTGCTGAGGAAACTGGTGGCGGGGTAAGGCGCTGCCGTCGCTCCACCCTTCACTGTCATGGCCCGCGAATGCGGGCCACCCAGTTGAAACCTGTCGAGGTCTTCAAGTGGAAACGCGGCGCAATGTCTTCAAGGCTGTGCCACCGTCACCTGGGTGGCCCGCACTATGGCGGGCCATGACAAGTTGTTTTGGAACGTCCAATCGGTGCGCCTTCACACCTTCTCCACCTTCTCCGCCAGCCACGCTTTGATGAGCGATTGGTAAGGTACGTCGCGCTTGTTCGCCGCGATCTTGATGCGTTCGAGCAGGCTGACCGGCACGCGCAGGGAAATCGCCGTCGTGGTCGGTTTCAGGTTGGGAAAGCGTGCACGCTCCGCCTTGCGCCAATCGACGTAATCGGCGCTGTCGTGTGTTTCCCAAAATCTGCGCTCCTCGGCCTCGGTCGCGAAGCCGGGCAGGGGCTTAAGCTTCTTGGTCATAAGCCGACCTCTCCTTACGGGACATGTCGCGCGCGGAAATGACCCGTATCATCGTTCCCTCCGCGCGCAGAGTGAAAGTGATGTGCAAACGGCGGTCCGTATCGGTTTTCCCGAGCGCATGAAACCGCGCCTCCGCGTCGCTGTGCCGTGCGTCGACAGCCACAAGCAGCGGCACGTTGAAGAAAACCTGCTCGGCTTCGGCTTGGCTCACGCCATGTTTGTCGACGCTCTTGCGGGCGTTGCCCGTATCCCATTCGAAACCCTCGACAAGGCCGAAATCGAACATGTGTGTATATTACGGTAATATACACATCAGGTCAATCCATCGATTGGCGCCGCGACGCACCTCAAGCCGAAGTGACTGGTGAGCCGTGCGTCATCGTCCTATGGTCCGGTTATGAAACAGGCTTATCTGGCGGCTCTTCTTGCTTTGGCTGTACTCGCGGGCGCGGCGACAAGCGCCTCTGCGGGCGACGACCGGCCCATCCTGGTCGAGCTTTACACCAGCCAAGGCTGCAGCATGTGTCCGCCGGCCGATACACTTCTGGCCAAACTGACCAAGCGCAAGGGACTGATCGCGATCAGCCTGCCGATCACCTATTGGGACATGCTGGGCTGGAAGGACACCCTGGCCGGCGAAGCGAACACGCGCCGGCAGAAGGCCTATGCATCGGCGATGGGCCGCGGCGGTGTCTACACGCCCCAGGTCATCGTCGATGGCGTGACGGACGTGGTCGGCAGCCGCGAGGACAAGGTCGATGCTGCGATCAAGGCGGCCGAGCGCGCGCGCGACGAAGCCGCCGGTGCGCCGGCCGAGAACGCCGCATGGTCCGTCGGGATCGATCTTTCCCGGACGCGGCAAAACCTTCACGTCGCCATCGCCGCGGCGCCGGACGTCGTTTCGAAGAACAAGCTCAACGCCACGATCTGGATGTTCCCCTTGCGCTCCGCCGTCACGGTCCATATCGGGGCCGGCGAGAACAAGGGCCGCACCTGGACCTATCGCAACGTGGTGGGCGACATCAAGGATTTGGGCCGCTGGAACGGCCGCACCGTTTCCCTCGATTTGCCGTCGGCGAATGCGAAAACGCCGCCGCATGACGGCGTCGTGGTGGTCCTGCAGCAAGGCGGTTACGGCCGCGTGCTCGGCGCTGCCTATCTCGACCACGCCCAATATTACGCACAACAATAACGGCCATGGCTGAGCTCACCGAATTCAAGGCGAAACGAGAGTGAGCGCATTTGCCGCCGTTCTGGCGCTCGGCGCCGCCGCGGCCTGGATAACGGCGAAAGGTGCGCGGCCAGCGTCGCGGCTTTATCTGCGTTTCGCCTGCGTGCTCTATGCGGCGCTGGCGGCGAGCGCGCTCGCCAACATCGCGCAAGAAGCGGTGGCGGAGATCGCAACGACGCTGGCAACTGCGCTGTTGATGCTGGCCGCGTTCGCAAACTTCCGCCGCGTGCCCAAGCCGTTGCCCGCCGCGATAATTCTCGCGGCGGCTTCAGTCGCCGGCATCTGGTCCGCTGCGAGCGGCGCGATTGCGCCTTCGGTGTTCGCGCAAGTCATCTGTCAGTTCGTCATGATCGCGCTCGCCCGGCGCGGGCTCGGGCGCCGGCCCAGCGTCCATCTCGCGTTGGCTGCCGCCGCTCTCCTGGCCGCTTCCTGTTCGCTCTTGGCAAATGATCCGCACGCCTTCATGGCGCTGCTGCTGTTCTCGGCAGCCGGCTTGTTGGGCACGACGCTGTCGTTGGTGCGGGCGTCAGAGATTCCGCTCGAAGAGCGGCGCGATGCTGACGGTGCGGCTGCGGTACGCCGCATGCGCTGAAGGGTTTTGCGCGCGGGGCTTGCTCATCGCCTGGGCGAGAACTTGCGCCGCGAAGGCCGGCATCAGGCGTGGTCCGTTCCAGAAAGAGGCATGGTCGTCTGTGCCGTATTGGCACGGCGCGCGCGCCGCCGAATGTTGAGCGACGCAAATCAACGCCCGTTGCCGTGGCGCGTATTCACCATCGAATTGTCGGCGCGCTTTAGTCCTTTCGACGCCGCGCACTTGTCCGCTGCAGCCCTTGGCCGCCGGACCGACAAGAAGGGAATAAGTCGCGATCGCCGTCATAACCCGTTCTTAAGGCAAAGCGCGGGCCGCACTCCGGAATTGCCCCGGTTGCCTCAAGAGTTACGAGTTTTTTAAGACCACAACGTCATCATCGCCTGCAAAGGCCGGAAACCGGCTTGGGGTGGTGGAAAGTGCAGGATTCGACGCTTCATAAGAAGCCCGCGGAGAGCGTTGCTCCTTTACGCGTCGCACAAGACGCCAAGCGGCTGCAATTGGCCGTGACCGGGGCGGGCATCGCCGCTTTCAACTGGACTGTTGCCGACGACGTCATCGTGTGGGACGGCGCGCGCGATATTCTTCCGCATCAGGTCGTTTCCGGCAAAACCAATCGCGGCAAGACGCTGCTCGACCTGATGAGTCCGGAAGGGCGCAACAAGCTCAGCGCCCTTATCGAAAACCGCGTGCGCGAGAGCGTGTCCTTCGACATCGAAGTCGAACTGGCCACCGCGCTCGGCTCGGTATGGTTCGTCATGCTGGGCGTGCGCATCCCCGATGCCGACAGCGCCACCGAACGTCTCGCCGGCGTGATGCGCGAGATCACCGAGCGCAAGCGCGAAGCCCAAAGGTTGACCTATCTCGCCACGCGCGACGAACTGACGGGCCACCTCAACCGCAATTCGCTGCGCGCGGAATTGGCCGAAGCGATCGAACGGGCGAAGCGCGAAGAACGCCATTGCGCTTTCCTGGTCGCTTCCATCGACCGGCTGGCGATGATCAACGATTCCTATGGTTTCGATGCCGCCGACGAGGTGATCGTGGCGGTCGGCGAACGGTTGTCGCGCTCGCTGCGTTCCAGCGATGTGATCGGCCGCACCGCGGGCAACAAGTTTGGCGTCATCCTGAAGAACTGCACGGACCACGAGATCGTCATCGTCGCCGACAGACTGCGCGCGGCGGTGCGCGGCAGCGTGATCGAAACCCGTTCCGGGCAGGTAGCGGCGACCACGTCGGTAGGCGCGGTGTGGCTGCCTTCGGGCGCCTCCTCGAGCCAGGAAGCGATGCTGCGCGCGGAAGAAGCGCTGGAGCGCGCCCGCAGCGCCGGGCGCGACGGTTTCCACATGCATCAGCGCTCGCCCCAGCGCGAAGGCGCGCGCCTGCGCCTGATGTCGGTGGCCGACGAAGTCGCGGCCGCGCTGAAAGAAAAGCGTCTGGTCTTCGCCTATCAGCCCATCGTCGACGCTCACACGCGCAAAGCCACAGAATACGAATGCCTGCTGCGCATGGTGCGCAAGGACGGCAGCATCGTCGCCGCCAGTCAATTCATTCCCGCGGCCGAACAACTCGGCCTGGTCCGCCTGGTCGACCGTCACGCGCTGGAAATGGCCGTCGCCACACTGCACGCGCACAAGGACATCACCTTGAGCGTCAACGTCTCGGGCACGACCTCATGCGACATCGCCTGGCTGCAATCCTTCGTCGATTACGTCCGGGCGAACGCCTCCATCGCCGACCGCTTGGTGATCGAGCTGACCGAAACCGCGGCCATCAACCATTTCGAGGAGAACGCGCAGTTCGTGTCGCAATTGCGCGAGATGGGTTGCCGCGTGGCGATCGACGATTTCGGCGCGGGCTACACTTCGTTCCGCAATCTGCAGATGCTGTGCCTCGACATGGTCAAGATCGACGGCACCTATGTGGTGGGGCTGGTGAACTCGCCCGAGAACCAGATCTTCGTGCGCACACTGGTCGGTTTGGCCAAGAGCTTCAACCTCAAGACGACTGCGGAATGGGTGGGGACGGAGGAAGAAGCCGCCTTGCTCGAAAGCTTCGGCGTCGACAGTTTCCAGGGCTATTATTTCGGCGAGCCGGTGCTGAAGCCGGAGTGGATGAAATAGCTATTTGCGCTGCTGGCTCAGTTCGGCGAGCTGTTTGCGCATCGCCTCGATCTCGCTTTTCAGTTCGCTGATCTCTTCGGAGGGTTTCGCCTCGGCCGCGCCGTTGGCCCTGGGTTCGCTGTCTTCGGGGCGCTGAGCGCGCGGGGCGAAGGGCGTGAACATCTGCATGGCGCGCTCGAACATCGCCAGATTCTGCCGCGTCAGGTTTTCCAGCGCCTGGCTGCCGCCGCCAAAGGCCTCGGCGATGCGGGTGCGCATGGCCTCCTGATTCTTGGTGAAGCTCTCCATCGACAGATCGAGATAGCCGGGTACGAAGGCCCGCATGCTGTCGCCGTACATGCGGATGAGCTGGCGCAGGAAGCGGATGGGCAGAAGGTTATGCCCTTTGGTTTCTTCCTCGAAGATGATCTGGGTGAGCACCGAACGGGTGATGTCCTCGCCGCTGCGCGCGTCGATGACCTCGAACTCGGTGCCTTCTTTGACCATTTCGCAAAGATGATCGAGCGTCACATAGCTCGAGGTCTGGGTGTTGTAGAGCCGCCGGTTCGCGTACTTCTTGATGACGACCGGACTTTCGGCCTTTGAGGATTCTTCCGCCACGCGCCACCCCATCGAGTTGTTGTGCGAGCCCTGCCTCTAGCGGGCGTTCGGGTCACTTGAGTCAACATGACACATTCTATCGTGTCCAGCTTTTTTGCGCAGGTGCAACAGGGCCTGACGCTGGATATGCCTCATAAGGCATTGATAACTATTAATTATTCATCGTCATTGTTCCATACTCGCATTCGCGGCAATTTGCGAGCGATTGCAGCAATCGCCGGAATCGCAGCGCCGGGCGGCGATCTCGACATCGTGCGCGACGGCGATGTACGAGATGCGTAGCAGTCGCAATTAAAACAATGCTTGGGAGCGGAACATATCACGGGTGGCCATCGTCACGGGGGGGACGCGCGGGATCGGCGAAGCGATCTCGGTGTCGCTCAAGAACGCCGGCTACACGGTGGCGGCGAACTATGCCGGCAACGACGAGCGCGCCAAGGCGTTCAGTCTGGCGACCGGCATCGCCGTCTACAAATGGGATGTGGCGGATTTCGAGCAGTGCGTGGCAGGCGTGGCGAAGGTCGCGGCCGATCTCGGCCCCGTCGACGTGCTCGTCAACAATGCCGGCGTCACCCGCGACGGCACCATGCGCAGCATGGAGCGCTCGAGCTGGGACCATGTGATAGACATTAATCTCGGCGGCTGCTTCAACATGTGCAAGGCGGCGTGGGAAGGCATGCTGGCGCGCGGCTTCGGCCGCATCGTCAACATCGGCTCGATCAACGGCCAGGCCGGCCAGTACGGACAGGTGAACTACGCCGCCGCCAAGTCCGGTATCCACGGTTTCACCAAGGCCCTGGCGCAGGAGGGCGCCCCCAAAGGCATCACCGTCAACGCCATCGCGCCCGGCTACGTCGATACCGACATGGTGGCCGCCGTGCCGGCGCACGTGCTGGAGAAGATCGTGGCGCGCATTCCTGTCGGCCGGCTGGGCAAGGCCGACGAGATCGCGCGCGGCGTGCTATTCCTCGTTGCCGACGAAGCGGGATTCGTCACCGGCTCGACCATGTCGATCAACGGCGGCCAACATATGTATTGAATACCGCCTGCCGATAACGGCAGCGCCGGACGCAGGGGCGCTCCCCGGTCGAGCGCCCCTGCCGGCATCCTTGATCAGGCAACGGGACTAGGGTCCCGCGCCTGCGCCATTACTGGGTCAACGTGAAGGTGGTGGAACCGACAGAAGCTTTTGCACCATTGTCCCGGCTAACGGTCAAATACTCCACCCGCCAGGTGCCGACTTGTGAAGCGTTGATGGCGATGGAGCCGCTGCCAAATCCACCGGCCTGGATGCCGTAGGGCCCAAATTCGATTGATTGGCCGTTCGGGTCGGTGACGCGATAGGAATACATCAACGCGCCGCGAATCTCGGGCGAACTCCCGATTTCGGCCCAGCAGCCGAATTGCGGTCCGCGACCCGAAAGGCGCCCGTCATTCAGCAATTGGCTGAAAGAAAACTGCTGTCCCTGGGTGGTGACTGCGATGGTGCCCGAATTGTCATCGAACACGCCGCATTGTGGAGATCCGGCATATGCCGGCGACACGCCGAAGGCGCAGAGCACCGCGGTCGCGGCCAGCGCAATAGAAATTTTACTGAGTGACATGGTCTTCTCCCTGCTTTCCTTCTCAAGATCAACTCGCGTGAAATGATGCCGTCTGCGGGACTTCCTCGTCGTTGATGTATCGCAAATTTCGCATGCCGCCCCGGCGGCCGCATTCGCAGGGGCAGCCGGGCCAGGCTCTCAATTCAAGCTAGAACACTACCCGCGAGCGGCTTGAGTTGACCGCCGGATCGCGACTGTGCTCACCATGCGGTCTGGGACCGGAGAGAACTTCCATCTTAAGCTTGACCCTTGAGGTTAGCGATTTGGCCTGCATCCGCGGGCAGCGGATGCTGTTCCGTGACCTGAGCTTTTCGCTGGCGGCCGGCCGGGCGCTTTCGCTGCAAGGCCCGAACGGGGTCGGCAAGACCTCGCTCTTGCGCCTGATCGCCGGATTCCTCAGGCCAGCCGCCGGCACCATCCATCTGCGGACGAACGGCGAAGACGTCGCCGACGCCGAAGAACGCGGCAAGTTCATGGGTTGGCTCGGCCATCAGGACGCGGTCAAGCCGCAGCTTTGCGTGCGCGAGCAGCTCGCCTTCTTCGCGCTTCTGTACGAAAGCGGGCGCGATCCCAACGAAGCGATGCGGACCTTCGGGCTGATGCCGCTCGCTGGGCTTCCCGGCCAATACTTGTCCGCAGGACAGAAACGCCGCCTGGCGCTCGCCCGGCTGCAGCTCTCAGCGCGGCCATTGTGGCTGCTCGACGAGCCGCTGGCGGCGCTGGACGCAGCGGGCAAGAAGCTGGTGGCGGAAACCGTCGCCGCCCATTGCGCGTGCGGCGGCATCGTCGTGGCTGCGACGCATGAAGCGCTGGGCGTGGAATGCGAGAAACTGATGTTGGGGGCGCCGCCATGACGCCCTTCTTCGCTCTTCTCTCCCGTGACATTCGCCTGGCGGTGCGGGCGGGCGGAGGCGCGGCCTTGGCGCTCGCCTTCTTCGCCTGCGTCGTGACCCTAGTGCCGCTCGGCGTCGGCGCGGATTTGCGGCTGCTGGCGCGTATCGCCGGGGGCGTATTGTGGGTGGCGGCGGTGCTGGCGGCGCTGCTCTCGCTCGACCGCCTGTTCCAGGCCGATTACGAGGACGGCAGCCTCGATCTCATCGCCTTGTCGCCCTTGCCGCTGGAAGTCACCGCGCTCGCCAAGACCGCCGCGCATTGGCTCGCCACCGGCCTGCCGCTCACCGTCTTGTCGGCGCTGCTGGCGGTTCTGTTCGACCTTTCCCTGAGGCCGACCGCGGCTTTGGTGCTTTCGCTGCTGATCGGAACGCCCGCGGTCAGCGCGGTCGGCGCTGTCGGCGCGGCGCTGACCCTGTCCATCCGCCGCGGCGGCTTGATCCTGCCCTTGATCGTGTTGCCGCTCTTGGCGCCCGCCGTGATCTTCGGCAGCGGCGCGGTGCTGGCGGTGCAGGACGGGCTGGCGAACGGCGCGTTCTATTTCCTCGCGGCGTTTTCCCTGATCTCGGTTTTGCTGTCGCCGTTCGCGGCGGCAGCGTCCGTACGGCTCAATCTCGCGACGTGAAGGCGGCGGTTGCCGCGTGCGCTGCAACGGCTTAGAGGAACACAATGTCGATTTTTGAACTCGCCAATCCTAAGCGTTTCATGCAGGTGAGCGGGGTATTCCTGCCTTGGATCGCCGCGGCGGCAGCGGCGTCGCTGCTGGCGGGTCTGGCACTCGGCTTTGCCGCGCCTCCCGATTACCAGCAGGGCACTACGGTGCGCATCATGTTCCTGCATGTGCCCGCCGCCTGGACGGCGATGATGGCTTACGGGTTGATGGCGCTGGCGTCGGTGATCGGTCTGATCAATCGCCATCCGCTGGCCGACGTGGCGGCGAAGGCGGCGGCGCCACTGGGCGCGGTGTTCACCGCGCTCGGTCTGGTCACCGGCTCCTTATGGGGCAAGCCGATGTGGGGCGCGTGGTGGGTGTGGGACGGGCGGCTGACCTCGTTCCTCCTGCTGCTGCTGCTCTATCTCGGTTACATCGCGCTCGGCAGCGCCATCGAGGACGAAACCCGTTCGGCGCGCGCCTGCGCCATCCTGGCGATCGTCGGCGCGGTGAATCTGCCGATCATCGAATTCTCGGTTGATTGGTGGACGACGCTGCACCAGGGCGAAAGCATCCTGCGCAAAGGCGGACCGCTGATCTCGGCCGTCTTCCTGTGGCCGCTGTTTTTGATGGCCCTGGGCTACACGCTGCTGTTCTTCAGCCTGTGGCTCGTTCGCATCCGGACGGAAATCGTCAACCGAAGGGCGCGCACGCTGATGCTGGCGAGGGCGACATGACAGATTTTCTTTCCCAGGGCGGCTATGGCTTCTATGTATGGTCCGCCTACGCGGTCAGCGCCCTTGGCGTTGGCTTCCTGATCGCGTCCACGCTCGCCGCCTGGCGCAAGGCAAAGCGCGCGCTTGCCGTTCTTCAGGATTCGGAAACCAATTTTTGAAACCCTCTGCGGCCATGCAGATCAGCGCCGCCAATCTTCTGATCGCCTCGCAGCAGGCCCCACCCGCCGCGCGTTCCGACGGCGCGTTCGCCGCGGCACTGGCGCAAGAAAAGACAAGTTTCGAGCCGCTGGCGTTCAAACAAGTTGCGACATCCGCACAGGCGGCGTCCCAGGTCACGCCAGCCAAGCTGCCCATCGCCCAGACGGTCTCGGCGCCTATGGGCTCGCAGATAGATATCCGCGTTTAGATTCAAGCGGTTGTTTAGCGCCGGCGGCGCGCCTTGCGCCTGGCTTTGCCCGAGCCGTTGGTCGCAAAAGCCTCTCCGGCGGAGGCGATCGTCGACAAGGACTTGATGAATTTGCCGCGCTCGGAGGGAGGCAGGGCATCGAGCAGCAGCCGCTCGGCCCGGTCGGCCGCCGCACGCGCCGCGCGCAGCGCCTTGCGGCCGTTGCCGGTGATGGCGACGGCGTTGGCGCGGGCGTCCTTTTCGGTGCGCTCGCGCGACACAAGTCCGCGATCCAGTATGCGGCGCACCATCTCGGCCAGCGTCGAACGGTCGATGCCGGTCATCCCGACGAGCGCCGTCTGGCTGACGCCCTCATTGTTCTCGAGAGCAGCGAGCACGGTGAACTGCTGCTTGGTCAGTTCGCTGCTGCCCGCTTCGCGCGCATAAAGATCGCCGAAATATTGTTGGCACCGCCTGATAAGATGCGACGGTGCTTCCGCGAGATCGAAGCCGCCATTCGGCCTGCGTTGACCTTTCATAAGACGCCCCTGCCCCTTGAAATGCATTCGACCGACGTTACGCGTCAATTCGAATTTTGAAAACCATCCCCTGAACGCCGGGTGCTCAACGCTTCGCTTAAATAGCGCACACGGAACAATAAACAAGCGCGCGTCCGCAGACAACAGTCTCTATCGCTTTTGAGTGGATGAAGGCAATGCTGGAGATGCCTGCCCCGTCGTTTACCCCGCGCGATTTTTCGGATGGGTACGCGCGCTGCTATCTATGATGGTTGTCCTGACGGCGGCAACAAACTCTAGTCGGCGGGGGTCTCAATCTGATGCTTGAGCAGGAACGGAACCTGGCTCATCGAGAACAAAACGGTCAGCACGATGGCCCCGAAAACATGATAGTTGACCCATATGTCGTTGGAAAAATTGCGCCAGATCAATTCGTTGATAAGCGCCATGCCAAAAAAGAACAAACCGAAGCGCCGGGTGAGGACGCGCCAGCCCGCGTCGTTCAGCGTCACCGCAGCGCCGAAGATATATTTGACGAACGGCCGGTTGAAGTACAATCCGCCGAGCAGCACCGAGCCGAACAGCGCGTAAATCATCGTCGGCTTCATTTTGATGAACATGTCGTTGTTCAGATAGAGCGTCAGTCCGCCGAAAACCAAGACGATGACGGCGGTGGCCAGCGGTATCGGATGGATCTTGCGGTCGAGCCAATAGCCGACGCCCACGGCAACAACGGCCGCAACCATGACGGTCGCAGTAGCGGCAAAAATCCCCGACAGTTTATACGCTGCGAAGAACAGCAGCAAAGGCCCAAAATCGAGGATTGTGCGTCTTAATTGAGAGTTCATGGTGCCCCCGTCAGCGCCTTGGCGAACGCCTCGGCCGAGAAGGGTTGAAGGTCGTCCTCCTTCTCGCCCACGCCGATGAAATGGACGGGCAGGGCGGATTTGGCGGCCAGCGCCACCAGAATGCCGCCTTTGGCGCTGCCGTCCAGCTTGGTCATGACCAGTCCGGTCAACGGAACGGAGGCGGCAAACGCCTCCACCTGCGCAACCGCGTTCTGTCCCGTAGTTGCATCCAGCACAAGCAGCACTGCGTGCGGCGCATCCGTATCCTGCTTTTTCAGAACGCGGGCAATTTTCTCAAATTCCGCCATCAAGCCCGCCTTGTTCTGCAGGCGGCCGGCCGTGTCGATGAGAAGGACGTCCGCCCCCGACGAACGCGCGCGCGAGAACGCGTCGAAAACGAGCCCCGCCGCGTCGGCGCCGGGGGCGCGTGCGAACACCTCGGCGCCCGCACGCTTGCCCCAGATCTGCAGCTGTTCGATGGCGGCGGCGCGGAAGGTGTCGCCCGCGGCCAGCACAACTTTATGTCCGTCGCGCACCAGCTTGGCCGCGATCTTGCCGATGGTGGTGGTCTTGCCGGTGCCGTTGACGCCGGCAACCAGCACAACGAAAGGTTTTTTCGTGCGGTCGACGACAAACGGCTTCTCGACCGGCTGCAGCACGCGCGCTATCTCCACGGCAAGAACCTTACGCAGCTCCGCCGGGGAAATATCTTCGTCGTAACGACCTTTAGCGACGGCGCTGGCGATCTCGTGCGCCGTCTTGGCGCCCACGTCGGCGCGGATCAGCGCTTCTTCGAGCGCCTCCACCGTTTCGGCGTCGAGTTTTTTCTTGACCAGGATATCGGCGAGGCCGAGCGTGCCCGCGCTTTTCGCCAAGCCTTCCTTCAGCCGCTCGAAAAAAGTCGGCGGCGGGGGCGCTTCGCCGAACTGCCTCATGAGGCCGCCGCCATGAGATAATCGTGCGTCGCGCCGACGATGTGCACGCGCTTAAATTCGCCCGGCGCGGCGACGCCCGCAAAGCGGACGGGCGTGAAGCAGGGCGTACGGCCGAGCCCCGCCTTTTCCATCAACAGCATTTGTTCGCTGCCGACCAGTCCGGCCAGCCGTTTGGCTTGCGCTTCGCCGCCTTTGGCGCGCAGCCGTGCGGCGCGCTCCTTGGCAATCGCGCGCGGCAGCCCAGGCATGCGCGCGGCCGGGGTGCCCTTGCGCGCGCTGAACGGGAAAACGTGCAGCGTCGAAAGCCCCGCCTCGTCCACCAGCTTCAGCGTGTTGTCGAACATCTCTTCGGTTTCCGTGGGGAAGCCGGCGATCAAGTCCGCGCCGAAGGCCGCTTCCGGACGCAAACGGCGGACCTCCTCGCAGAAGGCGATGGTGTGGGCGCGGGCGTGGCGGCGCTTCATGCGCTTGAGGATCATGTCGTCGCCCGATTGCGCCGAAAGATGGAAATGCGGCATCAGCCGCTCTTCTTCGGCGATCGCCGTCATCAATTCCGCGTCGGCTTCGATGGAATCGATGGAGGAAAGCCTGAGGCGCTTCAATTCCGGCACCAGCTTCAGGATCTTGCGCACCAGCGCGCCTAGCGTCGGCGTGCCCGGCAGATCGGCGCCGTAAGAGGTGAGATCGACGCCTGTAAGAACGATTTCGCCGTAGCCGTTCTGCGTCAGCCGGCGCGCTTCCTCCACCACCGCCCCAACGCCGACGCTACGCGAATTGCCGCGGCCGTAAGGGATGATGCAGAAGGTGCAGCGATGGTCGCAGCCGTTCTGGACCTGCAGGAAGGCGCGGCTCTTTCCGTCGAAGCTCTCCACGAATTGCGACGCGGTCTCCTTCACGCTCATGATGTCGTTGACGCGCACGCGTTCCGTCGCGGCGAAGCCGGCGTAGCTCTTCGCTTCCAGCTTTTCGCGGTTGCCGAGCACCAGATCGACTTCCTGCATCTGGGCATAGGTATCGGGCTCGGTCTGCGCCGCGCAGCCGGTGACGATGATGCGCGCGCCGGGCCGCTCGCGGCGCAGCTTGCGGATTTCCTGACGCGACTGGCGCACGGCTTCCGCCGTCACCGCGCAGGTGTTGACGATCACGGCGTTGTCGAGGCCCGCTTCGGCGACGCGCACGCGAATGGCCTCGGATTCATAGGCGTTCAGCCGGCAGCCGAAGGTGATGACGTCGGCGCTCACGACGCCAGCTCCGCGACATCGACTTCGCCCCTGAAGGAAAGCGCTGCCGGTCCCGTCATCACGACGTGGCCCTCGCTCTTGCTGAGTTTGATAGCCAGCACGCCGCCGTCCAGTTCGACCTCGACCTTGGCGTCGACGAGGTCGCGCCGGTGCGCCGCCACCGCCGCCGCACAGGCGCCCGAGCCGCAGGCCTGGGTAATGCCGGCGCCGCGCTCCCACACCCGCATGCGCAAATGGCCACGATCGCGCACGCTGACGAATTCGACATTGGTGCGATTGGGGAACATGGGATGGGTTTCGATGCGCGGACCCAGGCTTGCCACCGGCGCGGACTCGGCATCGTCCACGAACAGCACGCAATGGGGATTGCCCATCGAGACGGCGGCGACCACGTACGACGTTCCATCCACGTTCAGCGCGAAACTGTTGGTATCGGCGGGACGGGCGAGCGGCACCTTGTCCCAATTCAGGCTCGGCGCACCCATGTCCACCGTCACCAGGCCGCCGCCGGCGTCCGTGCAAACGAGGAGGCCGCCCAGCGTGTCGATGCGCACCGTGTCGCGGTCCTTTTCCTCCATCAGCAGGCGCGCCACGCAGCGCGCGGCGTTGCCGCAGGATTCCACCTCGCCGCCGTCGGCATTGAAGATACGCAGGACGGCGTCCGCCCCGTCCGCCTTTTCGATCACGATGACCTGATCGCAGCCGATGCCCCGCCGCCGGTCGGCGATGGCGCGCGCGGCAGCGGCATCCAGCGCAAGTGCTTGCTTTCGCGCGTCGAATACCGCGAAATCGTTGCCTAGGCCGTGCATTTTGAGGAACGGGATCATGGTGGGTCTATATAGGCCGTGACTTCTTCTCCCACCAGTGGCGGGTTGACCTTTCGGCTCCGGTCGCGGCCGACCAGCCGCCGAAATGTGGGCGCTGTCGTTTGCGTATTTGGCGCGGGAGTTGGGGCTGGGGGAACAGATCACACCGGCCGCAGGATCGCATACATGTTGTCGTTGAACGGAATGCGTCCGTAGAGGCGGAACTTCACGGTAAAGCCGCAGGCGCGGGCCAACCGCGCCAGCGTGGGCGGCGTGAAATACTGCACATGATCGGGATTGCGGAAGCCGGTCCATTTGCCGCCCAGCAGCACGCGGTTCCAGCACGCGAAATTGGGGACCTTCACCAGCACGATCCCGTCCTTCCGCACGACCCGACGCGTCGCCTCGAGCGCTTCCTTCGGGCGCGCTTCGTGTTCGAGATAGGACCAAAGGCTCACGCCGGTGAAGAATCCTTCCGGCCATTGCGCGAGGCCCGAAACGCCGTCGGCATTGACGACGCGCCCGCCGCGCGGTTCGAACAGCTGGTTCGCGGCCGCTGCGGCGTTCGCCTCGATATCGATGCCGTAGGGGACGTATCCTTCGCGCAGAGCCGCGAAGGCTTTTCCCGAACCGCAGCCCACATCGAGCACCGGCCCCGGTTTCGCCCAGGCGTGAAGCCCGCCTGCCGGCGTCGCATCGCCCAGAATTCCCAACCGCCAGCGCGTCATCAGATCGATGCGCGCGAAAATGGGCTGGGTCTTGAGCCGTCGCTGCTCCTCCCTCTCGCGCTGTTTGGTCCAGGCCAGCGCATTGTAAAGCGCGCCATATTCGGGAACCCACTCCAGGAAGACGAGATCGCAAACCGCGCAGCGCTTCATCGGCCAATCGGGATCGGAATAGGAAACGAGCGGCATGTCCGCCGACGGAGCGCCGCAGGACGGACAGTCGCGATGGATTTTGCCGGTCTCGGCGGGGGAAGCCATGTCACTCTCCGTCTGGCCTGTCGCGGCCGGAGCCTAGACAGCGAAGGCGCCGACTTCCAGCCTCCGCCGGCCGGACGAATTGACTTATGGGCTTCTCCAGCCTAAATCCACGCCGCTTCCGGAAAGACCTTAGGCCTTTCCGGTCCCGGGCCCGGCGCCTGGGATCGCCCCCAGGCAGCGCAGGTGCGCCCCCTGGGGCGTTACTGGTTTGGGTGCTTGGATGGTGCCAACGACTTCACTTTTTTCGTCATGGCCGGGCTTGACCCGGCCATCCAGCAAGATGCCGGAGTCTTCCGGCGCGCAGACGCGCGCCGACTGGATGGCCGCCTCGAGGGCGGCCATGACGAAAAAAGAGTCGGCCGGTCGGAGCGCGGATGTTCGATAGTCTGCAATCCCGCCTCGGCGGTGTGTTTGACAAGCTGCGCGGACGTGGCGCGCTGTCTGAGACCGACGTCGATGCGGCGCTCGCCGAGGTCCGCACCGCCTTGGTGGAAGCCGACGTGGCGCTCAGTGTGGTCGACGATTTCATCGCCAAGGTGCGCCCCAAGGCCATCGGCGAAAACGTCATCCGCTCGGTCCAGCCCGGCCAACAGGTCATCAAGATCGTCCACGACCAGCTGGTCGAAACGCTCGGCAGCGACAATGCCGCGCTGAACCTGGGCAGCGCGCCCGCGCCGATCCTGATGGTCGGCCTGCAAGGCTCGGGCAAGACCACCACCTCCGCCAAGCTCGCCATGTTGCTTCAGAACAAGGAAAAGAAGCGCGTGCTGATGGCCTCGCTGGACGTCAACCGTCCCGCCGCCATGGAGCAGTTGAAGATCCTCGGCGAGCAGGCGGGCGTTTCCACGCTTCCCATCGTCGCGAACCAGATGCCGCTTGACATCGCCAGGCGCGCAATGGCGGCGGCGCGGGTCGGCGGCTACGACGTGCTGATCCTCGACACCGCTGGCCGCCAGCATATCGACGAGCAATTGATGACCGAGGTCGCTCAAGTGCGCGATGCGGTCAAGCCGCACGAAACCCTGCTGGTCGCCGACAGTCTGACCGGCCAGGACGCGGTCAACATCGCCAAGTCCTTCCATGCGCGCGTGCCGCTGTCCGGCATCATCCTGACGCGCGCCGACGGCGACGCGCGCGGCGGCGCGGCGCTGTCCATGCGCGCGGTGACCGGCGCGCCGATCAAGTTCTTGGGGCTAGGCGAAAAGCTCGACGCGCTGGAGGCGTTCCATCCGGCGCGCGTGGCGGCGCGCATCCTTGACATGGGCGACGTGGTCAGCCTGGTCGAGAAGGCGTCCGAGAGTTTCGACAAGGAAAAGGCCGAAAAGATCGCGGCCAAGATGAAAAAAGGCGCGTTCGACATGGACGATCTTGCCGATCAATTGCGCCAAATGAAGAAGCTCGGCGGCATGAAGGGTGTGCTCGCCATGCTGCCGGGCGTCGGCAAGGTGCAGAACCAGCTCGATGCCGCCGGCATCGACGACAAGGTCCTCACCCATCAGGAAGCGATCATCTCGTCGATGACCAAGAAGGAACGCGCCGATCCCGACCTCATCAACGGCTCGCGGAGGAGGCGCATCGCGGCGGGGGCGGGCGTCGAGGTCAGCGAGGTCAACAAGCTTCTGAAAATGCACCGCCAGATGTCCGATGTGCTGAAGAAGATGGGCAAAGGCGGGCGGATGCCGGGGGTGCCCGGCATGGGCGGCGGCATGGGCGGCTTGCCGCCGGGAATTTTCCCGGGTCGCAGATAATTCAACGGTTCAACCAAAGGAAACTCGACATGGCTTTGAAAATTAGACTGGCGCGCAGCGGCACCAAGAAGCGCCCGCATTACTCCATTGTCATCGCGGATTCGCGCTCGCCACGCGACGGCCGCTTCATCGAGAAGATCGGCTTCTACAATCCGCTGCTGCCCAAGGATCACGCCGACCGCGTCAAGCTCGATCTCGACAAGGCGAAGGCCTGGCTGGCTAAGGGCGCGACCGCGTCGGACCGTGTGCATCGTTTTCTCGCCAATGCGGGCGCGCTCAAACCACTGGTGAGGAACAATCCGCAGAAGGCCAAGCCGAAGAAGAAGGCGCAGGAGCGCGCGGCGGCCGCGGCGAAAGCGCTTGCTGCGCCCACCGAAGCGGCGTCGTAAGTACGAGCGATGCCCAGCGACGTTCTTTTCGCCGTCATCATCGACGCGCATGGGCTGAAGGGCGAGGTGCGGGTGAAAACCTTCACCGCCACGCCCGAGGCGCTCGGCGCCTATGGTCCGCTGCATGCCAAGGACAGGCGCACCTTCACGCTCGCCTCCTTGCGCGCGGGCAAGGATGGCGAGGCCGTGGTGACGTTTCGCGAAATCGCGGACCGCGTTGCGGCCGAGAAGCTGAAAGGCGTCGAACTTTTCGTCGCGCGCGCGGCGCTTCCTGAGGCGCCGACCGAAGAGTTCTATCACGCCGATCTGGTGGGCCTCGCAGCGGAAGACACGCTCGGCCGTCGTCTCGGCAAGGTTGTCGCCGTCCATAATTACGGCGCCAGCGACGTGCTGGTCCTTGCGCGCGACAACGGCGACGAAGTGCTCATCGCCTTTACGCGCGAGAACGTGCCCCAGATCGACGTGAAATCCGGCCGTCTGGTCGTCGCCGTGCCGGAAGAAGTGGAAGCCGGGGACAAGGGCAACATCGAATGACCTGGACCGCAATCGTCCTCACCATTTTCCCAGAGATGTTCCCCGGACCACTCGGCGTGTCGCTGGTCGGCAAGGCGCTGGAGAAAAAGCTCTGGTCGCTCCAGGTGCGCGACATCCGCGATCACGGCATCGGCAAGCACCGCACGGTGGACGATACGCCGGCCGGCGGCGGCCCCGGCATGGTGATGCGCGCCGACGTGGCGGCGGCAGCCATCGATGCGGTCGAGCGCGCCGGCCGGCCGCTGATCTATTTGTCGCCGCGCGGCACGGCGCTGACTCAGGCGCGTGTAAGGACGCTGGCCGAGGGGCCCGGCGCGGTCCTGCTTTGCGGTCGTTTCGAGGGGCTGGACGAGCGGGTAATTGCCGCGCGCCAGATCGAGGAAATCTCTCTCGGCGATTTCGTGCTGGCGGGCGGCGAGATCGCGGCGCAAGCCCTGATCGAGGCCGTCGTGCGCCTGATCCCCGGCGTGCTGGGCGACGAAGCCTCGCCGGCCGACGAAAGCTTCAGCGCCGGGCTTCTGGAATATCCGCAATTCACCCGCCCCCAAAACTTCGAGGGGCAGACCATTCCTGAGGTCCTAACCCAAGGAAATCACAAGGAAATCGCCAAATGGCGGCGGTCCGAGGCCGAACGGCTGACCCGCCTGCGGCGACCCGATCTGTGGGCCCTCTATGAAAAGGGGAAAGGCTAGGCTATACGGCCCGCCTTCCTTCAAAAAGTTGCGCGCGCGGAGATTTCCATGAACCTGATCCAAGAGCTCGAAATCGAGCAAATGAAGGCCCTGCGCGCCACACCCCACCCCGAATTCCGCCCGGGCGACACGTTGAAGGTCAACGTCAAGGTGGTGGACATCACCTTCGACGAGAAGACCAAGCAGAACAAGACGCGCGAGCGCCTGCAAGCCTTCGAAGGCGTCTGCATCGCTCGTCAGGGCGAAGGCCTGAACGAAAGCTTCACGGTGCGGAAGATTTCCTATGGCGAAGGCGTGGAGCGCGTGTTTCCGGTCTACTCGCCGCTGGTCGATTCCGTGACGGTGGTCCGCAAGGGCCGCGCCCGCCGCGCCAAGCTCTATTATCTGCGCGGCCGCCGGGGCAAATCCGCCCGCATCGCCGAACGCAAGGACAGCGTGGCAGACGTCGAGAACGGCGAGGCGTAACGCGATATTTTTCTTCCCCCTGAAAGGGGGAGGACGATCCGCCGAAGGCGGATCGGGTGGGGGTCTGTAACCCGGCCGCGCTAGGCCCAGGAATCGCTGCAAACCGCGTGTTTATCGAGGTCGGGGAGCCGAAAACCGACATCTGCCCCCCGAAAAACCTTTAATTATCGCACTTTTTGGCGCACCCCCCATCTTGCCTTTGCAGAAATGCTTTAGAATAGGGCTTCTTTTCGATTCGCAGAGGATACTCAAATGGCAAAAGTCGCAATCGCAGTCGCTGGCGCATCCGCCGTAAAAGCAAAAGTCGAAACGGTCTCCACGCGTCAATTGGCGGCGCAAGTCGCCGCCAAGCATGACCTGTCGAACAAACAGTCCCATGCGATCCTGGAGGAAACGATCGGCCTCATCACCAAGCATCTGAAGAAGGGCATGCGCGTCCGTCTGAACGGGCTTGGCATCCTGGTGGTCAGGAAGCGCGCCGCGCGTATGGGCCGCAACCCGGCGACGGGCGAAGCCATCAAGATCAAGGCGAGCAAGAAAGTCGCTTTCCGTGCCGCGAAGGAATTGAAGCAGTCGATCTGATCGGCGGCGCAGCTTCGCGAAGGAATGAGAGCCGAGTGGGTGCGGAGGTGCCCGCTCGGCTATTTTTACACGTCCCCGGCCAGAGCCTGATCCACCCTTATGGAAACGTCTGCGTTGCGTGCGGGCGAGGTGATCCGCCCGCCTTCGCTAAAGCTCCGGCGGGCAAGTAAGGCACAGGGCGGGCCGTAGCTGCGAAGCGGCGGAGGCCGCCAGGCGCGGCGCGAAGGGCGATGCGGGGACATCGGTCGAGCGTCGCAACGAGGCGGGCACCCGCCCGCACGCAACCCGAAGGGCCAGAGGCTTTTGCGTCGTGGGTTCGTCGAAGGGCTCGCCCGTAGTCCCCGCTACGCGCTTCGCCCTTCTCCTGCCCACGCCGCAAAATCCTCTCGGCGCAGCGCTTCCATAAGGGTGGAGCAGGCTCTAACCTTGCCTCGTTTTCCTGTGCGCGCTACTTAGCTGGTTGCCCCCTCCTTTCGAAAGGAACCAGGAATGACCCGCAAGAAGATCGCGCTCATCGGCGGCGGACAGATCGGCGGTACGCTGGCCCATTTGATCGCCCTCAAGGAGCTCGGCGACGTCGTCCTCTTCGACATCGTGGGCGGGCTGCCTCAGGGCAAGTGCCTGGATATCGCCCAGGCGGGTCCGATAGAGGGTTATGACGCCGCGTTCATCGGCACCAATTCCTATGCCGACATCGCCGGCTGCGACGTGGTGATCGTCACCGCCGGGGTGCCGCGCAAACCCGGCATGAGCCGCGACGATCTTCTGGGCATCAATCTCAAGGTGATGGCCGCCGTCGGCGACGGCATCAAGGCCTATGCGCCGGACGCTTTCGTGATCTGCATCACCAATCCGCTGGACGCGATGGTGTGGGCGCTGCGCCAGTTCTCCGGCCACAAGCCCGAGAAGATCATCGGCATGGCAGGGGTGCTCGACAGCGCGCGCTTTCGCCACTTCCTCGCCCAGGAGCTGGACGTGAGCGTGGAGGACGTCTCGGCCTTCGTGCTCGGCGGCCATGGCGACACGATGGTGCCGATGCCGCGCTTCTCGACGGTTGCGGGCATTCCGCTGCCGGAGTTGGTGAAGATGGGCTGGATCACTGAGGAGCGCGTGGAAGCCATCGTCCAGCGCACGCGCGACGGCGGGGCGGAGATCATCGGCCTGCTCAAGACCGGCTCGGCCTTTTACGCGCCGGCGTCCTCCGCCATCGCCATGGCGGAGAGCTATCTGAGGGATAAGAAGCGGGTGCTGCCGGTGGCCGCCTATGTCAACGGCCCCTATGGGATCCACGATCTTTATGTCGGCGTGCCGGCGGTGATCGGCGCAAAAGGCGTCGAGCGCATCGTCGAGCTGAAGCTGACGGAAGCGGAAAAGGCCGCATTGGCAAAATCGGCGGATTCGGTCAGAACCCTCATCCAAGCCTGCAAGGAACTCGATTCCAGGCTGAGGTAAGGCTGTCCGCGGAAAGGAGCGAACATGCGTATCCTTCTTGCCGCCCTGATAGCGCTTTTGCCGCTCACCGCCTCCGCCGCCATGCTGACGGTCAAAGTCGGGAATATCGACCGGAAGGGCGGCGAGCTGCATGTGGCGCTGTACGACGAAAGCACATGGGCGAACGACGACGCCAAGCCCATTGCCGACCTGGTGGTGCCCGCGGTTCCGCCCGAGACGACCGTCAGCTTCAAGGACATCGCGCCCGGCGTCTATGGCGTGAAGAGCTATCAGGACGCCAACCGCAACGGAAAGTTCGATCAGAACTGGCTGGGCCTGCCGCTGGAACGCTACGGCTTCTCCAACGACGCGCGGCCGGGGCTTTCCGAACCGGGTTTCGGCCGCACCAAATTCACGCTATCCGACGGCGAAAACGCCATCGTGATCCATCTGCAATAGACCCATGCGCGGTGCGAATTGTCGGGCGCCGGCAAATTCGCTAGAGAAGACGCATGATCCCGCGCCTCGAAACCGAACGTCTGATCCTGCGCGAATACCGGCCGGAGGATTTCGAAGCCTTCGCCGCTTTCATGGCCGATCCCAAGGTCGTGCGCTATCTGCACGGCGAGCCGATGGCGCGCGCCGACGCCTGGCGGGCGTTCGCCGCCGGCATCGGTCATTGGACCTTGCGCGGCTATGGCATTTGGGCGGTGGAGCGCAAGTCGGACGGCGCCTTCATTGGCCGCGTCGGCTTGTACAATCCGGAAGGCTGGCCGGGGCTCGAAGTCGGCTGGACGCTGGGAAAACCCTATTGGCATCAAGGCTACGCGACCGAAGCCGCCAAGCTGGCCATGCGCTACGGCTTCCTCACCCAGCCGGTCGACTGTCTCATCTCCGTTATCGATCCGGGCAACACGGCCTCTCAGGCGGTGGCGCTCAGGCTGGGCGAAAGCAAGGGGCCGCCACAGGACATCGTCATCGGCGGCAAGGCCTTTACGGCCGATATCTGGAGCATCACGCGCGCAGAGTGGCAGCGCCAGCAGAGCGCATGAGCGACTCTTCTTCGCCCGTCTTATATCGCCATCGCGATTTCGCCTTTTTCCTGAGCGGCCGGTTCCTCGGGACCGTGGCCATGCAGGTGCAATCCGTCGCCATCGGCTGGCAGATCTACGAGATGGAGCGCACGCCGCTGGCGCTCGGGCTGGTGGGGTTGTGCCAGTTCCTGCCGATGTTCCTCCTCACCCTGCCGGCGGGCGAAATCTCCGACCGCCTGAACCAGCGCGCAGTGCTGGCCGTGGCCACGGTGCTGCAAGGAATTTGCGGGGCGATGTTCCTGGGGCTCAGCCTCGCGCATGTCGACAAGGCGATCGCCTTCTATGCGGTGCTGGTGTTGTTCGGAGCGGCGCGCGGATTCTCCGGACCTGCCGGAAACTCCTTGCTGGCCTTCCTGGTGCCGCCGGAGCGCTTGGCGCGTTCCATCGCCTTGAACTCGTCGGTTTTTATGATCGCGGTCATCGCCGGCCCCGCGCTCGGCGGCTTTCTTTACGCGCTTGGCCCGGCCACGACCTATGGCGTTTGCGTCGCTGGATTCCTGGCGTCGGGCGCCTGCATGGTGACGCTGGGCGGGCGCAGGCGTGCGGGTGCGGTGTCCGGCGAGGTGGGCAGGTTGGCGCGGGTCGTCGAAGGCATCCGCTTCGTGCGCGAACGTCCCGTGGTCCTCGGCGCGATTTCGCTTGACCTGTTCGCGGTGCTGCTGGGCGGGGCGACGGCGCTGTTGCCGGTGTTCGCGCGCGACATCCTGCATGTCGGGCCGATCGGACTTGGCTTGCTGCGCAGCGCGCCGGCGGCGGGCGCGGCGATGATGGCGTTCGCGCTGGCGCGCCGGCCTCTTGAGCACGGCACCGGCTGGAAGATGTTCGCCGCCGTCGCCGTGTTCGGCGCCGCCACGATCGTCTTCGGACTGTCGCAGAACTTTTTCTTGTCGCTGGCCGCGTTGTTCGTCCTGGGCGGCTCCGACATGATCAGCGTCTTCGTGCGCCATGCGCTGGTCAACTTCGCCACGCCGGACGAGATGCGCGGCCGCGTCGGCTCCGTGAACGTGTTGTTCATTGGCGCTTCCAACGAGCTGGGCGAGTTCGAATCCGGGCTGACCGCGGCGATATTCGGCACCGTCCCGGCGGTGGTGATCGGTGGGCTGGGGACGCTTGCCGTGGTGGCGGCGTGGATGAAACTGTTCCCATCGCTGAGAACCGTCGACCGCCTAACCGACGTTTCTCCGGATCACCAGGTGTAATGCAGCGACGCGTAAACGCCGTCCGGGCCGGCATCCAAGCTCGAGTAGAACGTGTTTCTAGGATGGAAACGGGTCGTAATCAGCTCGTTGTAGCCGATGGAAATCGCGGTGCTCGCCAACACGTCCCAGAAATGATGCTTCTTGGCGTGAACGCGGGAATAGCCGACGAATGTGGAGGCCGCAAAGGCGGGCAGACCGTATTCCCAGCCATAACGCTGCCACAGGAAAGCCGCCGGCGCGGAGGCCAGCGCGGAGGTGTCCGACGGGAAGGATTGGAAATCGGAATGATCGGGGCGCTGTTCGCGCACGAAGTGTTTCAGCGCATAGGCGGTGCCGACGGTGAGTATGCTGACGGCGGCCAGCTGCTTCACCCCAGTCCAATCGTCCTTCCACACGGCGATGCCGCCGGCCACCACCGGCAGCGCTATGGCGACATAGGTTCCAGCGCTTTCGATTTTGGAGGTTTTCGCCGCCGCCGCGGCCTGCGCGGCCAATGCGCTGCACAGAAATCCGGCGAGCGCGCAGGCGAGAATCCGACGTTTCACAGTATCGCCTTTGTTTGTATGGTTTTAAGAAGCTATATTGCATCCGGCGGCGGCGCAACCAGGGCCGATGCCAGATTCGGCGAAGAATCGAGGCCTTACGCGGCGTTAATCGGAGAAAGGACTCGCGCTCACCAGCGGTAATTCACCGAAGCGTAGATGCCGTCGGGACCGGCTTGCAAATCCGAATAGAACCCGTATCTCGGATGAAATCTGGTGGTGATCAGCTCGTTGTAGCCCCACGAGATCACTGTGCTGGCTAGCCCGTCCCAAATGCGGTTCTTCTTGGCTCTGTCCATTGAGTAACTCGTATATTTTGAGATGATGAAAAGCGGCAGCCCCCACTCCCAACCGTAACGGTTCCAGACGAACGACGAGGGCGCAGAGGCGAGCGCGGATGTCGTGGAGGGGAAGGAATCCCAGCCGGAGTGATCGGGGCGCCGTTCACGCACGATCTGTTTGAGACCGTAGGCCGTGCCGACGGACAGGGTGGTCACGACAGCGAGTTGCGCTACGCCCGTCCAATCGTCCTTCCACACCGCGATGCCGGTCGCCACTACTGGCATGGCAAAGGCAACGGCCTTGCCGCTCGTGCCCGATGGCGTGGCCTCGGCAGCCGACGTAAAGGAAAGAAGCAGCGCAAGCAGACACGCGGACAAAACACTTCTACCCATGCCCGCTCCCCCCAGATTTTACAGCGCTTTCCGGACCACACCGACATTTGCTTAACACGCAATCGCGACGGTTTTTATGCATTATGACAACGGTGCAACAACGGGGCGGCGGTGAACCAACTGGCTTTGAAAGGGTGGACGGCGACGCCGGTCCATGTCGTCGTGGCGAGCTAACTCGGCTGGATGCGTTCGACTTTTTCCCGCTGGTCGCGCGAGGCGAAAGGCGTGGACATGGCGACCGGCACTTTGCCGGCGGACTAGGGCATGATCCGATTTGATTGAATCGGATCATGCTCTAACTTGAGCGGCTCGCGTTTCAAGACGGCAAACTGTTCTGAGGTTCGGGCGCGCACGACATCGAACCCGTAGCAGCGCCGGTGTTCAGCTCTTGCTTTGCTGGCCGAGCAGCTCGAGGGCCTTCACATAGTGCGCGACGCCCTTCTCGTACATGGAAAACGCACAGTACTCGCGCCCGAAACGCTGCTGCGCACGCGCGTCGTCTTTTGCCTTTCCCGATTGCGCGGCGTCGATGGCCGAGGCCACCTGCCTGGACAGGTGGACACAGTCGCCGATGCTTGCATCGGCGGCATAGGCGGCAGAAGCAAACATGAGACCCGTAAACGCCGCCGCGGCAAACACTGTCTTCTTGGCGAACAACATGAGATTTCCTCCTCCGATACTTCGGCCGGTCCCCCCATGGAGGGGGCGACAGCCTGGTTGCCATTTCTTCCATAACCTGTAAAATGGTTCTTGACGGTTATCATATTGCTCTATAACCGTCAAGTGCATTTAAAAGGTTAGAATATGGGCGCTTCTGCCGATCGAACCGCGAACTCCGAGGCGAGCTGCGGCCACAATTTCGATATGACGGGCGGCGCGCCAGCGCTCGATTTCTGCAATACGGTCGACGAAAGGCGCGGGACGCCGAAGGAACGCCTTGAAGATTATGTCGGCCTGCTCAATTGGAGCCACCAAGCCGGGATTTTATCGACGGCGGAGTTGGCGTCCCTGACGGAAATGGCGGCGAAGAACCCGAGAGGCGCCAGCGGCACGCTGAAATGCGCGAGAGCATTGCGGGAGATTTTGTTCTCGGCATTCGCTGTTGCGGCCGGTGGAGGCAAGCTTGATGTGAAGCACGTTGACGCTCTCAACAAATGGATCCGCAAAGCGGGCCTAAGGCGTCGGCTCTCCGGGAAGGGAGACTCTCTCTCTTGGAAATACACTTCCGGGAATGACCTTGCGCTCGACACGATGTTATGGCCGGTCGTTGAGTCCGCGGCGGAAATATTGGTGAGCGACGACCTGCGATCTCGAATTCGCTTATGCGAAGGACCGCGTTGCGCTTGGACGTTTCTTGATTTCAGCCGGCTAAAGAACCGGCGCTGGTGCGATATGTCTGTCTGTGGAAATCGCGCGAAAGCCCAGCGGCATTATCGACGCAGCCGCACCGGAGCCGTTGAATGACCAAAATACACCTTCGTCGGCAACATCGCCGGCACCTTCAGATTCTCCCGGCAAGGGCCGGGTGGACAACCTGTTGAAAGCTCACGTCAAGAGCACGAGCCGCGGGGATTATTCAAAGGGTCTCTAACTCTTCAGGAAAACGTCCACCCGGTCGAGCGGACCGTCATCGTCGGTGCCGCCCATGGCGCGCACGTCGATGCGTTCCGCCGGCACGCCCTCATCGATCAGGACCTGGCGGACGATGAGCGCGCGCTTGAGCGACAGCCGCCGCGTGTCCGAGGATTTGTCGCCCCGCTGACCGCCATAGGCCATAAGCTGCACGCGCGAAGTGCCGTCGGTGAGCGCCGCGCTTACGCTGCCGGCGAGCGATTTGACGGTTTGCAACGCCGAAACGGAAGGATCGCTGGCGTTTGGCGCAAATAGGATGACGTTGCGCTTGGCGCCGCCATACGTTTCGGGATTGCGCGTCGCCGTGCGTGTCGGCGGGGGTTCGACCCGCGCCACGCGTTGCGGCGGCGGCTTGGGTTCGGACCTTGCAGGCGCGGGCGCCGGATTTTTGGGCTGCGCAACGGCGACGTTGCCGAAATCCGAATAAGTCGCGGCGCGCGGCGCTGGGGGCGTAACCGGGGCTTCGGCCTGCGGCGCAGCGGCTATCGCGGAGCGCGCCCGCGCGAAGCGATGGCGGGCGGGCATGTGCAGATGGATCGGCCCGCTCGGCTCGCCCGGTTGGAGCAGAGGAGGCAAGACGCGCATATATTGGCCGCCGGGATAAAGCAGCACCTGCCTGCCGGCTGCTGCTGGGTTCACGGTCACGTCCTGGCCCGGATACATCTGCGCCGCGGCCGGCGATGACGCGGCCAACGCGAGAAAGGCCGTCAGGGCGAAGCAATATCGCATTCTCGGGATATAGGACCTGTTCGTTTGATTGTGCAACCTCAGGCGCGCCTCAACTCTCGTCCGCCTGTCCGGCGTCTTTCAGAAGCTTCAGGATTTGCGGGTGGAGGGCGTCGTTGGTGGCGACCAGCTGCCCCAACTCCAGCATGCGCGCGCCCCCGTCCAGGTCGGTGACGATGCCCCCTGCTTCGCGCACCAGCAGGATGCCAGCCGCCACGTCCCAAGCGTTGATTCCGCGCTCCCAGAAGCCGTCGTAGCGGCCCGCCGCCACCCCGGCGAGGTCGAGGGAGGCCGCCCCGCAGCGGCGGATGCCGGGGCTCACGGCGAGCACGGCCTTGAGCTCCGCCAGGAACCGCTCGTGTCCGGGCCGGCCCAGGAAGGGGGCGCCGGTGGCGAACAGGGCTTCCTTCATCGATTTGCGGGCGGCGACGCGCAGGCGCTTGTCGTTCAGATAGGCGCCATGGCCCTTCTCGGCCACGTACATCTCGTCGACGACGGGGTTGTAGACCACGGCGGAGACCAGCTGGCCTTCGCGCTCAAGCGCGATGGAAATGGCGAAGATGGGGATGCCGTGCAGGAAGTTCGTCGTGCCGTCGATGGGATCGATGATGAAGCGGTGGGATTTGTCCGGCCCGTCGCTGGTGCCCGATTCCTCGCCCAGGAACGCGTAGCCCGGCCGCGCCCGCGACAATTCCTCGATCAGGATGCGTTCCGTCCGCTCGTCGGCGGTGGAAACGAAATCCGCCGGCCCCTTGAGCGAAACTTGAAGGTTCTCCAGTTCGCCGAAATCGCGGATCAGCGCGCGGCCCGCCTTGCGCGCGGCGTTGACCATCACATTCAGGACTGGGGAGAGGTAAGGCATGTCTACTCCGCGCGGCGCACGTAGGAACCGTCTTCGGTCGCGACCACGATCTTGCTTCCTGCTTCGATGAACGGCGGCACCTGGATCTTCAACCCGTTCTCCAGCACCGCGCCCTTGTAGGACGGCGCCGCCGTGCCGCCCCTCAGCACCGGATCGGCCTCCACCACCTTGAGCGTGACCTGGATCGGAAGCTGGATGCCGATGGGCCTTCCTTCGTAGGTCTGCACCAGCACCTTCATGCCGTCCTGCAGGAACTGGGCACGCTCGCCGACGAATTCGCGCTGCAGTTCGATCTGGTCGTAGGTCTCGATGTCCATGAAGGTGAGCATGTCGCCGGTGGCAAAGAGGAACTGGAAGTCCTTCTTCTCCAGATAAACCTCGTCCACGCTTTCGTCGGAGCGGAAACGCTCGCTCAGCTTGCTGCCGGTGATGACGTTCTTGAGTTCGACCTGGTTGTAGGCGCCGCCCTTGCCTGGTTTGACGGCTTGGGTCTTCACCGCGATCCACAGCCCGCCATTGTGCTCGATCAACGTTCCGGGGCGGATTTCGTTTCCGGCGATCTTGGACATGGGATTCCTTTAATGGCCTATCGCTTCGCTATTTGAGGCCGCACGCGCTCCTTGGCGCGGAAAAGACGTCGGTCGATGAGAAAGAGCGGGCGGGTGATAGCAGGGACGCATTGAGAGGTCAAAACAGCGCGTTGAACGCTTTCACCGCCGCGTCGGGGCCGTCGGGATGGTCCCACACGCCTGAGGATACGGCCAGAAAATCCGCCCCTGCCGCGACCAGCGGCTTCGCGTTCAGGACCGTGATTCCGCCGATGGCGACGGCTGGCACCACCATCAGCTCCGACCACCATTTGAGGATTTCCACGTCCGCGTGTGATTTCGTCTCTTTGGTGCGGGTGGGGAAGAACGCGCCGAAGGCGACGTAATCCGCGCCCGCCTCGGCCGCTTCGATCGCCAAATGGCGGGAGGCGTGGCAGGTGACGCCGACGATGCGGTTCGGCCCCAGCGCGGCGCGCGCCTCGGAATAGGCGGCGTCCTCCTGGCCGACATGCACGCCGTCGCAGCCAAGCTTGCACGCCAAGTCCGGCCTGTCGTTGAGGATGAAGGCGACGTCGGCTTGTTGCGCGATGAACAGCAAGACGTCCACCGCGTGCGCGATCTCGTCGTCGGAAGCGTTTTTCAATCGCAATTGCAGAGAGGCGACGTCGCCCGCGCCCAGCGCGCGCTTCAATATCTCCGCGAACGCGCGCGGCTCAAGCGCCGGCGGGGTGATCAGATAGAGGCGGCAGCGTTCGCTCATCAGATGGATTCATAATCCGTCATGCGGAGCTTGTCGAAGAGACCGATGTTTACCTCCCTCCTTGAGGGGGAGGTCGCGGCGCGAAGCGACGCGGGTGGGGGGTGTTGTGGCGCGATTACCCCCCACCGATTTTCTCGCGCGCGTCGTTCGCTGTCGCTCACGACCCCGCTCGAAAATCTGCCTCCCCCTCAAGGGGGGAGGCAAAAAGGGTTTGGTTGCGACCCTCAAGAGGAGAGGCGAATGCGTGCGAAAATTTCCGCGCTGCTTAGTTCTTATAGATCTCGATCACCTTGTCGAGCAGCGCCATCGCGTCCTGTTTGCTGCGCTGGAAGGCGTTGCGGCCCATGATCGAGCCGTCGCCGCCGCCCGCCTTGATGGCGCGCGCTTCCTCGAAGATTTCCTCGTCGGCTTTCTTGCCGCCGCCAGAGAAGATCACGATGCGCCGCCCGCCGAGCGCCGCCTTCTTGATCAGCGCCACGCGGTCGGCGAGTGTGTCGATCTTGACGTTGCCTTTCTTGTACAGCTCGGCGATGTCCTTGGCTTCGACGAAGCTGGTCGGCAGCTTGACCTTGATGATGTGGGCGCCGAGCAGGGCCGCGATCTGCGTCGCGTAGGCGTCGACATCGATGGCGGTCTCGCCTTCCTTGCTGATGTCCTCGCCGCGCGGATAGGACCAGATCACGGTCGGCAAACCGACTTCCCTTGCCTCGCCGACGAATTCGCGGGCCACTTCGAACATGTCATAGGATTGCAGCGAACCCGGATAGATCGTCAGACCCACCGCCGTGCAGCCCAGCCGCAGCGCATCGCTCACCGACGAGGTGACGGCCTGCGTCTTCGGCCCGCTCTTGGGGAAGAGCAGGTTGGCGCTGTTGACCTTGAGGATCAGCGGGATGCGGCCGGCGAAAGTCGATGCGCCCGCTTCCAGCATGCCGAGCGGCGAAGCGAAGGCCGAAAGGCCAGCATCGATCGCCAGTTGGAAATGATAGTGCGGGTCGTAGGCCGGGGGATTGGGAACGAAGCAGCGGTCGGGGCCGTGCTCGTAGCCCTGGTCCACCGGCAGGATGACAAGCTTGCCCGTGCCGCCCAGGCGGCCCTGGTACAGCATGCGCGCCAGGTTCGTCTTCACGCCCGGGTTGTCGCTTTCGTACCAGTTGAGGATTTCTTGTACGGCTTGCGTCATTGCTTACATCCTTTTCGATAATCGATTCATTTCACCATCAAGGCTTCGACGCCCGGCAGCTCGAGCCCTTCCAGCCATTCCAGGAAGGCGCCGCCCGCCGTCGAGACATAAGAGAAATCGTCGGTCACGCCCGCCATGTTGAGCGCCGCGACCGTGTCGCCGCCGCCGGCCACCGACAGCAACTGCCCGGCTTTGGTGCGTTCGGCGACGAGCTTCGCCGCGGCGACAGTGCCTTTGTCGAAGGGCGCCGTCTCGAAGGCGCCGAGCGGTCCGTTCCACACCACGGTGCGCATGTTGTGTAGGAATTTGCCGAATTCCTCCACCGTGGCCGGGCCGACGTCGAGGATCATCTCGTCCTTGCCGACCTTGTCGACGGGAACCGTGCGCGTGGCAACGCCGGCCTTGAATTCCTTGGCAACTACGGCGTCGGTGGGCAACAGCAGCGCCGCGCCGCTTTCGACCGACAGCGCGATCACGCGGCGCGCGGTCTCCAGATGGTCGGGCTCGTACAGCGACTTGCCGACGTTCTTGCCTTCGGCCGCCAGGAAGGTATTGGCCATGGCGCCGCCGATCACCAGCGTCTCCACACGCTTCACCAGATTTTCCAGGAGCGCGATCTTGCTCGACACTTTGGCGCCGCCGATCACCGCCATCAGCGGACGCTCCGGATCGTTCAGCGCCTTTTGAAGATGGGTCAATTCGGCTTCCATCGAGCGTCCCGCCGCCGAGGGAAGCAGATGCGCCACGCCCTCGGTCGAAGCGTGGGCACGATGGGCGGAGGAGAACGCGTCGTTGACATAAATATCCGCCAGCTTGGCAAGCGCCTTGGCGAAGTCCGGATCGTTCTTCTCTTCCTCGGTATGGAAGCGGGTGTTTTCCAGCAGCAGCACGTCGCCGTCCTTCAGCTTGGCGACCGCGTCCTCGGCAACCTTGCCGACGCAGTCGGAGGCGAAGGCAACCGGCCGTCCCACGGCTTTCGCCAGCGGCGCGGCCACGGGAGCCAGCGACATGGAAGGAACGACTTTGCCTTTCGGACGGTCGAAATGCGAACAGACGATGACGCGCGCGCCGCGTTCGGCGAGCTGGCTGATCGTCGGCGCCTGGCGATCGATGCGCGAGGTGTCGGTGACGATCCCGTCCTTCATCGGCACGTTGAGGTCTGCGCGCACAAGCACGCGTTTCGATTTCACGTCGAAGTCGTCGATGGTGCGGAAGGTGGCCATGGAGAGTGTCCTATGTTCCAACCCTCCCGGGAGGGCGGGTCGAGCTTCAAAAGCGAACGCGGCTGGGCGAGGGGCGCCGCGGTTTGCAGTGCCCCTCGCCGTATCGATCAGATCAACTTGCCCATCCACACGGCCGTGTCGACCATGCGGTTGGAGAAGCCCCATTCGTTGTCGTACCAGGCGTACACGCCGACCAAATTGCCGTCCATCACCTTGGTCTGATCGGGCATAAAGTAGGAAGACGCCGGCTGATGGATGAAGTCGGTCGACACCAGCGGCGCATCGACGATTTCGAGAATACCCTTGAGCGGACCGGCCGCCGCGACCTTCATCGCTTCGTTGACTTCTTCCTTCGTCGTCGGCTTCTTGACGACGGCCTTGAGGTCGACCAGCGAAACGTCCGGCGTCGGCACGCGCACGGAAATGCCGTCGAGCTTGCCTTTTAGTTCCGGCAGCACCAGGCCGACGGCTTTGGCCGCGCCGGTGGTGGTCGGGATCATTGAAAGCGCGGCCGCGCGAGCGCGGTAAAGGTCCTTGTGCAGCTGATCGAGCACCGGCTGGTCGTTGGTGTAGGAGTGGATCGTGGTCATGATCCCCTTCTCGATTCCCAACGCGTTGTTCAGGACCATGGCGATCGGCGCCAGGCAGTTCGTCGTGCAGGAGGCGTTGGAGATGACGATGTGCTCTTTCGTCAGCTTCTGGTGATTGACGCCGTAGACCACGGTCAGGTCCGCGCCGTCCGACGGCGAGGCGACGATCACGCGCTTGGCGCCGGCGGTCAGATGAGCCGCGGCCTTGTCGCGCGCGGTGAAGATGCCCGTGCTTTCCACCACGATGTCCACATCCAAATCCTTGTGAGGCAGGGTCGCGGGATCCTTGATGGCCGTCACTTTGATCTTGTGGCCGGCTGCGATGATCGTGTCGCCTTCGACGGTTACGCTGGCGGGGAAACGTCCGTGCACGGAATCGTAACGCAGCAGATGCGCGTTGGTGGCCACAGGGCCCAGATCGTTGATCGACACCACTTCCACGTCGCGGCGTCCAGACTCCACGATCGACCGCAGCACCAGACGCCCGATGCGTCCGAAGCCGTTGATAGCAACGCGAATGGCCATGCTTACCTCCTATGAATCCTTCGATTTGTCGTGGCTGACTTAGTCCTGCCGACTCAAGCTTTCAATGCACTTTTTGCCGCTTCCGCCACCGCTTCGGGCGTAATGGCGAAATGTGCGTAAACGTCCTTATAGGGGGCGCTGGCGCCGAAGCCGTGCATACCCACAAAAGCCCCTGTAGAACCGACATAACGGTCCCAGCCGAAGCGCACGGCCGCCTCGATTCCGACCTTAACCGTGCCCGGACCGAGCACCGTCTCACGGTATGTTTCGCTTTGTTGCTCGAACAGCTCCCAGCACGGCATCGAAACGACGCGCGCCGCGATGTTTTCGGCCGCTAAGAGATCGCGGGCCTTGAAGGCAAGCTCGACTTCCGAGCCGGTGGCAAGCAGCGTCACCTTGGCGCCAGCCGCGCCGGCCAGTTCGTAAGCGCCGCGGGCGCACAAATTATCATCAGTATGGGCGGTGCGCAGAGTGGGTAGGTTCTGGCGGGTCAGCGCCAACAGGCTCGGATGCTTCTTGTCGGCCAGCGCCAGCGCCCAGCATTCAGCGGTTTCCACTGCATCCGCCGGGCGGAAGACTCGCAGTCCCGGAATGGCACGCAGCGCCGCCAGATGCTCGACGGGCTGATGGGTCGGTCCGTCCTCGCCTAGACCGATGGAATCGTGGGTCATCACATAAACGACACGAATCCCCATCAGTGCGGCCAGCCGGATCGACGGGCGGCAATAATCCGAGAAGACCAGGAACGTGCCGCCGTAGGGAACAATCCCACCGTGCAGCGCCATGCCGTTCAGGGCAGCCGCCATGGCGTGCTCGCGCACGCCGAAACGAACATAGCGGCCGGAAAAATCGCCGGTCACGATGTCCTTCATGTCCTTCGTCTTCGTATTGTTGGACGGCGTTAGGTCGGCTGAGCCGCCGATGGTGGAAGGCCAACGCGCGTTGATGATTTCCAGCGCCATCTCGGAGGCCTTGCGCGTGGCGACCGAAGGCTTTTCGGCGCTCACCTTTTTCTTCAGTTCGACGAGGTCAGCCTCGAGGCCCGCGGGAACCTCGCCCGAGATCGCCGCATCGAAAGCCGCGGCGAGAGCGGTGTCGGCTTGGCTCTTGCGCTTCGTCCAGGCTTCGTACGCGGCATTGCCGCGCGCACCGATGGTGCGCCAGTCCGCAGCGATGTCGTCGGGGATCACGAACGGCTCGTAGGGCCAACCCAGGATTTTCCGCGCGCCGGCGATTTCCTCGGCGCCAGGCGCGTCGCTGTGTGCTTTTTGCGTGCCGGCGCGGGTCGGCAGGCCGAACCCGATGATCGTCTTGCAGGCCAGCAGCACCGGCTTGTCGCCCGATTGCGCCCAGGCGAGCGCGCGCGCCACGTCGGCCGCGTCGTGGCCGTCGACCCGGCAGGTGTTCCAGCCCGCCGCCTGGAAGCGTTCGACCGTATCCGTCGAGTCGGTGATCGAGGTCGATCCGTCGATCGAAATGCCGTTGTCGTCGTAGAGCACGATCAGGCGCGACAATTTCAGATGGCCGGCAAGCGAGATCGCCTCGTGGCTGATGCCTTCCATCAGGTCGCCGTCGCTGGCCAGGACATAGGTCCTGTGATCGACCAGCGCGTCGCCGAAGCGCGCGTTGAGGATGCGCTCGGCCAGCGCCATGCCGACCGCGTGCGCGATGCCTTGACCGAGCGGGCCGGTGGTGGTCTCGATGCCGGGGATCAGGCCGTATTCGGGGTGGCCGGCACAGGGGCTGTCGATTTTGCGGAAGTGCTTGATATTGTCGAGGGTGATGCCCGGGTAGCCGGTCAAATAAAGCAGCGAATACAATAGCATCGAGCCGTGACCGGCGGACAGAACGAAGCGGTCGCGATCGGGCCAGTCCGGCCTCTTTGGGTCGAATTTCAGGAACCGGGAGTACAGCACGGTGGCCACGTCCGCCATGCCCAGCGGCAGGCCCGGATGGCCGGATTTGGCCGCTTCCACGGCGTCCATCGACAGCGCTCTCAACGCGTTCGCCAAGCGGCGGGTCTTGGCTTGCTCGTGGCTCCCTGCCGCAAGGGGCGAAGTTGCATGGGGACTGTTCATCTTCCAGGGTAACCTTCGGGCTAGGGATTGGGCCTTAACGAGGGCGAGCCTTGGCCGTCAAGGTCCCTCCCCAAGAACTTCTGCATCCTTGCGTTGACCGTATTTCACCCATGCGCCTAAGGTCTTGCCAGGACACGAAGAAGGAGGCGGGCGCATGAGCAGGCTGGAACTCGCGGCAGAACGCCTCGGCAAGGCCGTCGAAACACTCGACTCAACGGCCGCGCCGCTCGCCAAAGTGCGCGATTCCGCGTCCGACGCGGAAAAGCGCGCCGTGCAGTTGAGCGGAGAGCGCGAGAAGCTGTTGGCCCGCGTCGCCGAACTTGAGGAAGAGCTGCGTTCCTTGTCGGGATTGACCGAGGAAGTCGAAGACCGCCTCGACGGCGCTATCGCGGAAATCCGTACGGCGCTGGGACGCTGATGCTTCGAGGCGCGGCCGTCATGGTGAGGTGCGAGGCAAAGCCGAGCCTCGAACCATGGCCGCGCACCTCAGCATGACGAATTAGAGAAGGAGTACGCCAATGCCCCTCGTCAACGTCATGGTGAACGGACGCGCTTACACCATCGCCTGCGACGAAGGCGAGGAAGAGCATCTGAAGCAGCTCGCCGCTCATGTCGATTCCAAGGTGCGCGAATTGCTCGGTTCGGTGGGGCAAGTCAGCGACCAACGCCTGATGCTGATGGCCGCGCTTCTCCTGTCCGACGAATATCACACCGTCTCGGCGCAGCTCGACGCGCTCAAAAGCAAGCTCGCCGAACTCACCAACACGCGCGAGGAATTGGACAAACGCCTGAACAAGTCCGAAGGTTTCGCCGCCGATACGCTGGAAGCCGCCGCCAAGCGGATCGAGAACATTGCCGTCAGGCTGGCGCGCGCGTAGATTGGTCGGTGGATAGGTAACTGCCCCGCGCGTCAGGAGAGCGATACCCAGGGGCCTTAATGGTACTCACCGGGAGCTGTCCCTGACCGGAACCGTGGTTCCGGACATATGGCGCCCACCTGCAACTGCAGGCCCGTGAGGATCCACATCCAACGGCGGAGGCGGTCCTATCCACTTTATGACGATGAACGACAAGCAACGTCTTCGCCAGGAAGCCCGCGCGCGACGCGCCCAGATGGCGCGCCTGCTGCCCGATTACGCCCAATTTCTGGCGGCCCGTTACGCCGATCGTTTCGACGATCTTGGCTTTGCGCGGGATGCCGTCGTTGCCGGCTATTGGCCATTCCGCGAGGAAGCCGATCCGCGTCCGTTGATGCAAGCCCTTTCCGCGAAAGGCCATCCGCTGGCCTTGCCGCGCATCGCCCGGCGCACCGCGCCGCTCGAATTCCGCCGCTGGATCGAAGGCGATGCGATGCGGCCGAACGCCTTCAGCATCGCCGAACCGCTGGCCAGCGCCGAAATCATGACGCCCTCCATCGTGCTCGTGCCGATTCTGTCGTTCGATGCGACGGGCTACCGGCTTGGCTATGGCGGCGGCTATTACGACCGCACGCTGGCGCTGCTGCGCGCCGCCGGCAGGATCGTCGCCATCGGCATCGCTTATGCGGGACAGGAAATCAGCGAAGTGCCGCGCCGCGAATACGATCAACCGCTGGACGCCATCGTCACCGAAAAAGGTTTCCGGCGCTTTCACCAGACGTAAGGCACCAGCCGGTAACGCACGCGTTCGGTGTATTCGACATAACCTGGCAGGCCTTTGCGCAAGGTATCTTCCTCGATGTAGATGCGAAGAACCAGGGCGCCAATGAGCAGAGGGAGGCAAGCGAACCCCAGCCACGACCCGAGCAGCAACGGGATGCCGATCATGTAAATGCTCGCGCCGACATACATCGGATGGCGCACGATCCGGTACGGCCCCGTGGTGACGACGGTCTGCTTCCGCTCTTCCTGGATCTTGATGACCGGTGACGCGAACGAATTCTCCCGGAAGGTTAGCCAGACGATGAAGAACCCGACGAGGAGCAATACGGCACCGGTGCCGACAAGCTCGTTAGGCATGTACGAAACGGCCCAGCGCTTCGCGTCCAGCGCCATGAGCACGATCCAGGCGCACCAGGCGATCGTCATGAACGCCATATAGATTTTGTCCCAAAATACCTGCCCCTTTCCAAATACCCTGCCGCGCATGCGTTCCTTGAGCAGGTCCGGATTGTGCTGTGCCAACCAGAGGCCAATGGCGAAGGTGACGATCACGAACTCGGACAGGAAAACCCAGGCGCCTGGCCAGTCGAGCGTTCCCGCGGGCCAGAAAAGCAAGGCTGCGAGTAACATCATCCACAGAACGAATCTGGCGATCATTGGATGGGTCATGGAAGTCCTCCCCTGCGGCTGGCCAGAGTGCCCCGATGTGCTAATAGATGGGGATGCACATCCTGTTTGTCGGTGACATCGTGGGACGGCCGGGGCGTGACGTTGTCGCAGCCGAGCTGCCGCGCCTCAAGGACGCCCTCAAGCTGGATTTCGTCATCGCCAACGGCGAGAACGCCGCCGGCGGCTTCGGCCTGACGCGCGCCGTCGCCGACGAGTTGTTCGCCTTGGGCATCGATTGCCTGACGACGGGAAACCACTGGGCGGACCAGAAAGAGATCCTCTCCTTCATCGATCATGAGGACCGCATCCTGCGGCCGCGCAATTATCCCGCCGGCACGCCGGGCAAGGGCACGGGATTGTACGAAACGCGTTCGGGCGCGCGCGTGCTGGTGACGAACCCGATGGGGCGGGTGTTCATGGACGCCATCGACGATCCGTTCGCTGCCGTGGAAGCGGAGCTTGCGGCCTGTCCGCTGGGCGAGGGTGCCGACGCCATCGTGGTCGACATCCACGCCGAGGCCACCAGCGAGAAGATGGCGATGGGTCACTTCTGCGATGGCCGCGCCAGCTTGGTGGTCGGCACGCATTCGCACGTTCCCACTGCCGACGCGCAGATTCTTCCGGGTGGCACGGCCTATCAAACCGACGCCGGGGCCTGCGCCGATTACGATTCCGTCATCGGCATGGAGAAGTTCGAGCCGGTGCAGCGCTTCATTAAGAAAATGCACGGCAGCCGCTTCACCCCAGCGATGGGTCTGGCCACGCTGTGCGCCGTTTTCGTGGCCACGAACGCCAAAGGCTTTGCCACCCGCATCGAGCCGGTGCGCGTGGGGGGCAGGCTGCAACAGGCGCTGCCGGAAATTTAGCCTTACGCCGCCAGCGTGATCGCCGCGACATCGGCAGTGTGCTCCTCGCCGTCGAGCGTCGCCGCCACAGCGTGCACCACGGCGGCGATGCGCACCGCGGCCTGCACCTGTTCGGCGGTGAAGCCGGCGGCGCGCAGCACCTTCTCGTGGCTGTCGATGCAGGCGCCGCAGCCATTGATGGCGGAAACCGCCAGGCACCACAGCTCGAAATCGCCCTTGTCCACGCCCGGCTTGCCAATGACGTTCATGCGCAGCCGCGCCGGCATGGTTTTGTAATCGGGCGAACTCGCCAGATGGGTGAAGCGGTAATAGATGTTGTTCATGCCCATGATCGCGGCAGCGGCGCGCGCGGCGCTGAGCGCATCAGGCGAAAGCTTGGGCGCGAACTCGGCGAAAATCGCCTTGGTTGTGGTTTCGTTGCGCGCGGCCAGCGCGCAGGCGACGAAGGTTCCCGCCCGCTGCTGTTCGTTGAGCGACGGCTCCGTCGCCAGCGAGGACAGATTCAGCTTCAGGTCCTTGGCATATTCGGGCAGGCGCTCTTTCAGGGCTTCGATTGACATGGAGTCCTCAGGAAAAGAAGGGGGACCCCGCCGGCGGGAGGGGGCTGGCGCCGGCGGGGTCGTTTGGCATTCAGGCGGCGGGTTTCAAAACCTCATCGCCTTTTTGCCAATTGCAGGGGCACAGTTCGTCGGTCTGCAAGGCGTCGAGTATGCGCAGCACTTCCTGCGGATTGCGGCCGACGCTCATGTCGGTGACGTAAACAAAACGGATGATGCCGTCGGGATCGACGAGGAACGTCGCGCGCTTGGCCACGCCCGCCTCCGTGTCGAGCACGCCGAGCGCGCTGGAAAGCTCGCGCTTGATGTCCGACAGCATGGGGAAGGGCAGGTGCTTCAGATCGGCATGGTTCTGCCGCCAGGCCAGGTGTACGAATTCGCTGTCGACCGACACGCCGTAGATCACGGTGTCGCGGTCCTTGAAATCACCGTGAAGCTGGCCGAAGCCCGAAATCTCGGTGGGGCAGACGAAGGTGAAATCCTTGGGCCAGAAGAACACGAGCTTCCACTTGCTCGAATCGGAAGCTTGGGTGAAGTCCTTGAAGGCGGTCTTGGGATCGGTCGAAACCACACCCTTCACGGAGAAATCGGGGAATTTGTCGCCAACGCTCAACACGGCAGATACTCCTATAGAAGTTCTTAGTTGCGAGTCATTCTTAGAGGAATTCTAATGTAAAATCAAGGGAAAGCTGACGCCTGCGGCAACCTGCCCCGGAGCATGATTTAACATATTGAATTTGTTTAACTTTACCTTTGAGCTGTCATGCAGGAAAACGCCGCGATGCTGCCTTCCATCTTCGTCTCCCACGGTTCGCCGACCCTGCCGTTCGATGACGTGCCGGCACGGGATTTCCTGCGCGGCCTGGGCGCCAAGCTGGGACGGCCCAAGGCCATTCTCGTCGCCTCCGCGCATTGGCAGACGCCGGCGCCCGCGCTGAACGCCGTCGCGCGCAACGACACGATCCACGATTTCTATGGCTTCCCCAAACCGCTTTACGAGCTGCGTTACGATGCACCCGGTGCGCCAGCGCTCGCCGAGCGCGCGGCGTCGCTGTTGGCCGGCGCGGGATTGAATGCGCACATCGATGCCGAGCGCGGCCTTGATCACGGCGCCTGGGTGCCGCTGATGTTGATGTATCCCGGCGCGGATATTCCCGTGCTTCAGCTTTCGGTGCAGAGCGGAGCGGCGCACCACATCGCGCTGGGCCGCGCGCTCGCGCCTTTGCGCGCGGACAGTGTGCTGATCCTTGGCTCGGGCGGCTTCGTGCACAATCTACGCGCCATCGATTGGAACGGCGGGCCGGAACCGGGATGGTCGCGCGCCTTCGCCGAGTGGACGCACGATAAGCTTCTGGCGCGCGACGAAGCCGCGCTCGCCGATTACCGCAATCGCGCGCCGCACGCGGCGATGGCGCATCCGACGGAAGAGCATCTCATGCCGCTGTTCGTGGCTTACGGCGCAGGCGGCGCGGCCGTCGAGCGCCTGCACACCAGCGCCACCTTCGGTTCGCTAAGAATGGATGCGTATTCCTTCTCTTAGCGCCGGTTTGCGGGGGACAATCTCAACCGAGCGCTTTGAGCGCGGCGGCGTGCCTGCGGATGACATCGTGCGTCGAGGCATCGACGTCGAACACCGAATACCAGCCTTGCGGTTCGTGCGGCGGGTCGCCGACATAGGACGTGTCGCCGCGCTGCATCCGGAGATTCTCATGCTGGGCGCGGCCCATTCCGCCCCACGCCCAGAAACTCCATCCCGCCAAAGGCCCGCCCGCGCGGGCGTTGTCGAGCACCTCGGTGAACATCATGTCGTAGAAGCGGTCCTTGAAGGTTGTCGGAGAACCCGGTTCGTAACCCTTGTCGCGCGGGAATCCGAATTCTTCGGCCACGGCCGGTTTGTTCAGCTGTTCGGCCATCGCGATATGGGCGCGGACATAGTTGCGGCTGCGCATCTCTCCTTGGGAATAGGTCCCAGGAAGGTCATCGGGGTCGACCCAGCGCCAGTTCTGCGGCCAGGTGTGGAAGGTCAGATAGTCGATGTCCGCGATGGCATGGGTCTTCAGGACAACGTCCTCGAGGTCGAGGCAACTGTGCAGCCCTTCGCTCCCCGCCGAAACCAGGTGGACGGGATCGCGCGCCTTGATGAAAGCGGCCGTGTCGGCGATCCAGGCATAGTACGGCGGCAGGTTCGGCAGACCGACTTCCAGGGTCGCCCCCGGGCGCGGCTCATTGGCCAGTTGCCAGGTCATGATGGTGGGATCGTCCCGGTAGAGCGTGCCGGTGACGGAATTGGTCCGGCCGATCAGCGTCGCCACATAGTCGCGGTACAGCGCCACCGCTTCGGGCTTGCTGAAGAAGCCGGAGGCGAAGTCGGCGAATTCTTCGGCGGAATGGCCGTCCGCCCGGTCGATAAGATGGCCGCCATTGGTCCAATAAAGATACGTCGCGAAGCCGCCGGACCATTCCCAGTGATTGCCGAGACAGACCACCGCTTTCATGTCGCGCTTGCCCATCTCGGCCAGCAGGAAATCGAGTCCGCCGAGCAAGTCTTCGTTGTAGGGCGGTTTGGCTCCGCGAAACGCGGGCGTCAGGGAATTCTTGAGCGGCGACAATTCCGACGCGCCCATCACCCTCAGATTGGTGACGCCCAAGGAGGCGAGCAGGTCGAGTTCCTTGAGCAATCTGTTCCTGTTGCCTGTCGGTCCGAGTGCGCCGAGATAGGCTGCATACCACAGGTTCGCGCCGGCGAAGCGATAGGTCTCGCCGTTCAGGAGAAACCGCTGGCCCTCCACCCGGACGAACTTGCTTCTCGCGCCGAAAGGCAAAAGGCCGTTTCGCAAACCACCCATATTTGCACATCCTCCGGTCAGCAGCGCGCTCATCAGAACCACGTTTCTTCTGGATATCATGAAACGGTTCCTTCAAGACTCATCTGCCATCATACTCAGCCCAGCAGTCTATGGTTTCGTGGACGGTGACGAGCGAAAGTTGCTGTAGCGCCGGCTTGGCGTGCCGCCATATCCACACCGCGATATTTTCGGCGGTCGGATTGGCCAGCCCTTCCACCTCGTTGAGGTACTGGTGGTCGAGCCGCGCCAAGAGCGGCGCGAAGGCCTTCTCGATGTCGAAAAAATCAACGACGAAGCCGGTGACGGGATCGACCGGCCCCTCCAGCTTCAGCTCCACGCGATAGGAATGGCCGTGCAGCCGGTGGCAGCGATGGCTCGGTGGGACATTGGGCAGGCTATGCGCCGCCTCGAAGTTGAAAGCCTGGACGATTTTCATGGTCTCACTCCGCCGCGAGGACATATACGCAATCCGTCCGTCGGCAAAGTCTTAACCGGCCTCGATGTCCTCTGTGGCCTGCTTGTCGAGACCTTCCAGCGCATGGCTGTAGCGTGTCGCGAGCTTGGCGAACTTCTTCGGCCCCCAGACGCATTCCAGCGTCTCCGCCTCGCCTGAGGTTTCGCGGAACACCACGTCGCCGTAGTTCAGGATCTGCTGCCAGAAGGTGTAGTCCTGCTGCGCATCGACCACGCGCGAGAGCAGGATGCCGTGCATGTGGTAGTCGAAAATGCCGTGATGGATGATGATGCGCAGCGGCGTGATGACGTAGCGGTGCGTGCTCCATTCCGCCACGTGGCTGATCGCGAAGGGAATGGCGAAGATCAGCGGAATGTAGAGGCCGATGACGACGGAGTTGTGGGGCAGCACGCGGAACAGCGCGCCCAGCACGGCGAACCATTGGGCGTGCAGGCCCAGCGTGTCGCCGGCCAGCCACAACAGCCAAACGCCGAGGTACAACGTCGCGACCAGCGCGATCAGCACGGGAATGCCAATCCAGCGGTACGAGGTCTTGTCTTGGCGGATGTTGCGCAGCAGCCTGACCCAATGCACGCAGGTCTCGTGCACTCTGCTTTCGTTCTCCTCCAGGATGCCGCGGATGCGGCGGCCGCCGCGGACAAGGTTGGCAAGCTTGACGAAGACGAGGAACATGATCAGCGAGGCCAGCCCCGTGGCCACGAAGCTTCGCGCGGTGAACGGATCGGCGGTGTAGAAAAGAAACGTGTCGACCGCGAGCGCGAAGACGAACGCGCCCCAGCGAACCCACTTCCATAATTTCCGCATCAGATGCCCCCTTCCGAAACGCGCGCGGCGATTGCCCAAATATCTAGGTGTTCAATGCGGTAATTCTACAGTTGCAGGCGCGCGCTGTCTGCCGGTGCCGCAAGCCGTTGAATTTGGCGACAAAAGCGCGTGCGTCTATCCCGCGCCCAGCGCCACGGCGATATGGAAGGTGGCGAACGCGGCGATATAGGCCAGCGCCAGCATGTAGCCGAAGGTCACGGCCATCCATTTCCAGCTGCCCGTCTCGCGGCGGATCACCGCCAGCGTGGAAGCGCATTGCGGCGCGAAGATGTACCAGACCAGGAAAGCGAGCGCGGTAGCGAGGCTCCATTGCCCCGCCAGCACATGGCCGATCTGCCGGGTCGCGTCCGCGCCGCCGGAGATGGAATAGACCGTGCCCAGCGCCGCCACGGCGACTTCGCGCGCCGCCATGCCGGGGATCAGTGCCACCGAGATCTGCCAGTTGAAACCGACCGGCGCCAGGATGGGATGGATGAAGCGGCCGATCATCGCCGCCAGGCTGTAACCGATCGCCGGCCCGGTCGCGCCCATTGGCGGGCGTGGAAACGAAGCCAGGAACCAGACCACCACCATCATCGAAAAGATCGTGGTGCCGGCGCGTTTGAGAAACATTTGGGCGCGTGTGAGAAGGCCCAGCAGCACGCTCTTCAGGCGCGGCAGTTTGTAGTCGGGCATTTCGAGCATGAAAGGCGGGCTGGGCTCTTCGCGCCAGAAGATGTATTTGGCGACGAAGGAAACGCCCAGCGCGCTGAAGATGCCGGCGGCGTACAGCCCGAACATCACCAGCCCTTGCAAGCTGGCCCAGCCCCAGATCAGTTTCGCCGGGATGAACGCCCCGATGATCAGCGTGTAGACCGGGATGCGCGCCGAACAGGTCATCAGCGGCGCGACGAGAATGGTGGTCAGCCGGTCGCGTTTGTTGTCGATCACCCGCGTCGCCATGATGCCGGGAATGGCGCAGGCGAAGCTCGACAACAGCGGAATGAAGGCGCGGCCGTGCAGCCCGGCGCCGCCCATGATGCGGTCCATCAGAAAGGCGGCGCGCGCCATGTAGCCGAGGTCTTCCAACAGCAGGATGAACAGGAACAGGATCAGGATCTGCGGCAGGAACACGACCACGCTGCCCACGCCGGATATCACGCCATTCTCGATGAAGCTTTGCAGCAGCCCTTGCGGCAGCAGGCTGTGGGTCAGCGCGCCCAGCGCCTGGAAGCCCAAGGAGATCAGGTTCATCGCCGGCTGCGCCCAGCTGAACACCGCCTGGAACATCACGAACAGGAGGAGGAACAGGATCAGAAGGCCCGCCACGGGATGCAACAGCACCGCGTCGAGCTTGGCGGTCAGCGAGTCGGGCACGGGCATCTGCACGGCGGCGTGGATGATGGCATCGGCTTGGCGCTGGGCAGTGCGCAGTTCGGCGCTGTTCGGCGCCTGCCAGGTGCTTTGCACGGCCGCGGCCGCGCAACCGAGCGTCAGATCGTCGAGCCGCCTTAGCAGTTCCTCGGTGCCGCCGCGGCGCACGGCGACGGAAGTCACCACCGGTACGCCGAGGTCGGCCGACAGGCGCGCGATGTCGATCTTCACGCCGCGCTTGTTGGCGATATCGATCATGTTGAGCACCAGCAGCAACGGCCGGCCGACGCGCTTGAGCTCCAGCACCAGCCGCAGCGCCAGGCGCAGGTTCGTGGCGTCGGCGACGCAGACGATCAGGTCCGGCGGCGTCTCGCTCTGGAGACGGCCCAGCACCACGTCGCGGGTGATTTCCTCGTCGGGACTGCGGGCGCGCAACGAGTAGGTGCCCGGCAGGTCGATCAGGGTGACGCAGCGCCCCGACGGCGTCTTCAGCGCGCCGGATTTGCGCTCGACGGTGACGCCCGGATAGTTCGCCACTTTCTGGCGGTTGCCGGTGAGCGCGTTGAACAGAGCGGTCTTGCCGCTGTTCGGGGTTCCGACCAGAGCGAAGTGCCATGCCAGGTCGGTCGCGATATTCATGGGACGTCCGATCAGGTGACGAGGATGGCCATCGCCTCGCGGCGGCGCAGCGCGACGGTGGCGTGGTCGACGCGCACCGCGATGGGATCACGCCCGAATGCGCCTTCGTGCAGGATTTCCACGGCGGCACCCTCGACAAAGCCCAATTCGATCAGGCGCCGTTCCAGCTCCTCTGGCGGCAGCCCGGACTTGTCGTCGCCGACCAGGATGGCGTCGATGCGGCCGCGGAATCCCGCCAGCGCCCGGCCGAGCGGCGAGCGGGCTTTGGAAGCGGCGATCTGGCTGTCACGGCTCATGAGGTAAGCGCCTGCATATTGCGAAGTATTCTCATTATCACTTATTGGACAAGTTGGCCAAGGAGTCAATTATCCACCTTGCCGCAGCGCGACGAGCGGCAAGTCATTGGAATCGTTATAAAATGATTTTCTGTCAGTTTCGGACCCGTTTCCGCTTGGCCCCATGTTCGTTCCTGCCGCGGGCTGGATTGCTGAAAAATGACACAATTATTCTGTGGTCTTTATTGCCGCTGACGATTTGTCGGCAAGGTTTGCGAGAGGGGAGAAGACGTGGGAAGGAATGGACGTATCGCGGTTTGCATGCTGGTGGCGGCGTGTGCCTTGGGCGCCCGCGCGGACGATCAAAGCGCGTGGCTGGCCGGGCGCCAGACGGAATTCGCGACGTGGCAAAGGGCGCATCCCGGCGTCGAGGCTAAGATCGCGAAGCTGAAGAGGAAGACCGCGGCGCTGGTTGCGCGTTATCGCGCCAGACACCCGGCAATCGAGCAGCCTGTCGTCCATCGCGTGAAGGGCGCGCTGACGGAGATCTGGGATGCGCCGCAGGCACCACGGATGACGATCATCCCGTCCGGTGAATTCTTGATGGGCTCTGCGGACGGCGAACCGGATCGCCTCAAGGAGGAAGGCCCGCAGCATAGTGTGAAAATCGATTATCCGTTGGCCGTGAGCACCACTCAGGTGACGCGCGACGAATATGCCGCCTTCGTGGCGGATACGGGCCGGCCCGATCCCGAGAGCTGTTACGCGCGAGATGCGTCCGGCACGCCAGGCGAGATCAAGGGCGCAAATTGGCACAATCCTGGCTTCGCGCAAAGCGGCAGCGATCCGGCCGTGTGCGTCAGCTGGGAAGATGCGCGCGCCTATGTGGCGTGGCTGAGCAAGAAAACGGGCAAGACCTACCGGCTGCTCTCCGAAGCCGAATTCGAATATGCGGCGCGAGCCGGAACCCAAACCGTGCGCTATTGGGGCGACGGCATCAGCCATGACAACGCCAATTACGGCGCGGACGATGTCGACCAGCCTTTGGTGCAAGGACGCGACCGCTGGGAATTCACTTCGCCGGGCGGCAGCTTCCCTCCCAATGCGTTCGGTCTCTACGACATGCAAGGCAATGCCTGGCAGCGGATAGACGATTGCTGGAATCCCAGCTTCGACGGCGCGCCATCCGACGGTTCATCGTGGCAATCGGGCGATTGCACGAGGCGCGTCGGACATGGCGGAGGATTCGACACACACCCTGCCCATGTGCGTTCAGCCTTCCGCGGCAGCGTTCCCGGCAACAGCCGCCACGCCGACGGTGGCTTCCGCGTGGCGCGAGAACTGTAGTCGCGATCGTTCCTTTAAATCCGACACGCGGACGGCTACGTTACGGCGCGAGCATAGGGACGAATCGCAAATGGGAACCGCGGTCGAAAGCACGCTGGAGATCCTGGATATCGCCACCAACGCGCGGCGCGCCGTCTTTCGCGCCGCCTATCACATCGAGGCGCCCAACTGGTCGCGCGACGGCAAATTTTTCGTGTTCAACAGCGAGGGCCGGCTCTATCGCATCGGCCGCGACGGCGGCGAGCCGGTGCGCATCGATACCTGGCCGCTCCACCGTCTCAACAACGATCACGGACTTTCGCCCGGCGGCAGCCTGATTGCCGTCAGCGACCAGTCCGACCCCGACGGGAAGTCGCGCATCCATGTGCTGCACATCGACGGGCGCGTGCCCCGGCTTATCACCGAAGAAGCGCCGTCCTACTGGCACGGCTGGTCGCCCGACGGGTTGACGCTGGCCTATGTCGCCGCGCGAGGCGGCAGCGATCTCGACATTTATACGGTTCCGGCGGTGGGCGGGACGGAGCGGCGATTGACGACCGCGCCCGGCCTCGACGACGGCCCGGATTATTCGCCCGACGGCGAATACATCTATTTCAACTCCATGCGCAGCGGGAACATGAAGCTGTGGCGCATGCGGGCCGACGGCAGCGCGCAGGAGCAGGTCACTTTCGAAGCCGACACGCGCGACTGGTTTCCCCATCCCTCGCCCGACGGAAAATGGATCGTCTTCGTTTCGTTCGGCACCGACGTCGCGGTCGGCGATCATCCGGCGAACAAGAACGTGACGCTCCGCCTCATGCCGGCGTCCGGCGGCGCCCCGCAGGTGATCGCCAAGCTGTTCGGCGGACAAGGCACGATGAACGTGCCCTCCTGGTCCCCCGACGGCAAACAGTTCGCGTTCGTGAGTTATCGGATGGTGGGGTGAAGCGAAGATCGGCCAATGCGGCGGGCGCTGCCTAGCCTAAGCTTGCGCAAAAGACATCAGTGCCGTCACAACCTTTCCCCCGCGCCTTCGATCGCTACTGCGTCTCGTTCCTTATCCAATACGGGCCAAGCGGCCTTATAATGGCGGCCATAGGGTCTGCTGCGTCGGGCGCGGCGGGCATGCGGGCGAGAAATGTCCTCTTGCTTGACGGAGGAGCGTTGTCGAGGGTCATGTCTGAAATTCGAAGCGGAAGCGGGTCGGGGGTACCCCCTCGAATTTCTTCGAAACAACGCCCCAGGCAAATCCTGGCTTTTTCGCCTTTCTGGCCGTTTCTGCGGCCCGCCCAGGCGCCGCTCTTGAACTTGCCCGCCCGGCGCGGCTATCTCACGCGCCGCTTATAAAGAAGTCACCCCCATGTCCGGCCATTCCCAGTTCAAGAACATCATGTTCCGCAAGGGCAAGCAGGATAAGGAGCGCTCCAAGCTCTTTTCCAAGCTCGCCCGCGAAATCACCATGGCCTCCAAGTTGGGTCTGCCCGACCCGGCCCACAATGCGCGCCTGCGCGCCGCCGTCATCACGGCGCGCGGGGAGAACATGCCCAAGGACAATATCGAGCGCGCCATCAAGAAGGGCCAAGGCGGCAACGCCGAGAATTACGATGAGATTCGCTACGAGGGCTATGGCCCCGGCGGCGTGGCGCTGATCGTGGAGGCCTTGACCGACAATCGCATGCGTACTGTCGCCGACGTCCGCGCGGCATTTTCGAAATTCGGCGGTGTGCTGGGCGAGACGGGGTCGGTGTCGTTCATGTTCGACCGCGTCGGCGTGTCTGCCTATCCGAAAGAGAAGGGCAGCGAGGACGCCATGCTGGAAGCGGCGCTGGACGCTGGCGCCGACGAAGTCATCTCGTCAGAAGACGGCCACGAATTTCTCTCCAGCGTGGAGAATTTCACCGCCGTGCGCGATGCGCTGGAGGCCAAGCTCGGCACGCCGGCGTCCTCGGGCATCTTCTTCCGCCCGAAGAACACGGTGGCGGTGAGCGACAATATCGGCGAGACGCTGGTCAAGCTGATCGACGCGCTTGGCGACAATGACGACGTGCAGCGCGTCACCGGCAATTACGAACTGTCGGATGCATTGATGGCGAAGTTAGCGAGTTAGCGTTCGCTGTCGAGATGCGCCATTTGCTCGGCCATGTAGCGCTCGCCTTTGATCGCGCCGGGCGGCACCGCCTTCTCGATGGCCGCGAGTTCTTCTTTGCTCAGCGCGATGTCGAGCGCGCCCAGCGCTTCGCTCAGCCGCTCGCGCCTGCGCGCGCCGATCAGCGGCACGATGTCTTCGCCGCGCGACAGAACCCAGGCAATCGCCAGCTGCGCCACCGTGATGCCGCGCGCCTTGGCGATCTTCGCCAGCGCTTCCACAAGCGCGAGATTGTGCTTCAGGTTGTCGCCGGTGAAGCGCGGCAGCACGGCGCGATAGCCGCTCCGCGATTGGCCGGCCAGCGCGCCGTCGCTGATCAGTCCGCGCGACAGGACGCCGTACGCCGTGATGCCGATGCCGGCGGCGCGCAGCTTGGGCAGGATGTTCGCCTCGATCCCGCGCGTGACGACGGCATACTCGATCTGCAGGTCTGCAACAGGCGTCACCGCATGGGCGCGCAGCACCGTCTCGGCCGACATCTCGCTCAGTCCCAGATGGCGCACATAGCCCACGTCGATCATCTCCTTGACCGCGCCCGCCACGTCCTCGATGGGCACGTTCGGATCGAGCCGCGTCGGGCGATAGATGTCGATGTGGTCGGTGCCGAGCCGCTTCAGCGAGTAGGCCAGGAAGTTGCGGATCGCGGCGGGGCGCAGATCGATACCCGACCAGCCGCCATTGGGCGAACGCAGCGCGCCGAACTTCACGCTCAGCACGACCTTGTCGCGCTTGCCGCCCTTCAGCGCCTCGCGCAGCAGCATCTCGTTGTGACCCATGCCGTAGAAATCGCCGGTGTCGAGCAGCGTGATGCCCGCCTCAAGCGCCGCGTGGATGGTAGCGATGCTCTCGCCTTCGTCCGCCGGGCCGTAGAAGTCCGACATGCCCATGCAGCCAAGCCCGACGGTCGAAACCGCGGGTCCGCCAGCGCCGAGTCTGCGCGTTTTCATGTCTCGCACCCTATGTTTGTGTCACTCTATCAGGTAGTACGATTCGTCGGGCATGCAATGACTACCGTTCGCATTCTGGGCCTTGATCCGGGCCTTGGCCGCATGGGCTGGGGCGTTATCGACGTGTCCGGAACCAAGCTGTCGCATGTGGCGCATGGCGTGATCGTGACGCGTGCCGCCGACGGGTTGGGCTTGCGCCTCCTGACGCTGCATCGCGAGGTCGCGCGCATCATCGCCGAGCTTGAGCCCGGCGCCATCGCGGTGGAGCAGGCCTTTGTGCACAAGGATCCGTCCGCGGCGCTCAAACTTGGTCATGCGCGCGCCATCGCTCTGCTGGCGGCCGCGCAAGCCGGTCTCGAGATCGCCGAATATGCGCCCAACCACATCAAGAAGTCCGTGGTCGGCGCCGGCCATGCGGACAAGGTGCAGGTTCAGGCGATGGTGCGCCGCCTGCTGCCTGCCTGCGGCGTGGAGGCCGCCGATGCGGCCGATGCGCTCGCCGCCGCCATCGCCCATGCCCATTTGGCGGGCACGCGCGCGCGCATCCTAGCGGCACTCGCATGATCGGGAAATTGACCGGGCTGGTGGATTTCGTGGGCGAGGATCACGTTCTGCTCGATGTCGCCGGCGTCGGTTATCTGGTGCATTGCCCGTCATCGACCTTGTCCAAGTTGGCTGCGGGAGCGCACGCTTCGCTGATGATCGAGACGCGTCTGACCGACGAGACGATCCGGCTCTACGGCTTCTTCACCACCGAGGAACGCGAATGGTTCCGCCTGTTGCAGACCGTGCAGAATGTCGGCGCCCGCGTGGCGCTGAATGTCTTGTCGGCGCTGTCGCCGCGCGACCTCGAACGCGCCTTGGCGCTGGGCGACAAGTCGATGATCGGCCGCGCCCAAGGCGTCGGTCCCAAGCTGGCGCTGCGCATCGTCACGGAGCTGAAAGACAAGGCACCTTCCATGATGCTGCGCGGCCATGTGGGCGAAGCGCCCGCCATTGCCCCGCGCGGGCCGGAAGCCGACGCCGTCGCGGCACTTCTCAAGCTCGGCTATTCTCAAACCGTCGCGGCGGAGGCGATTGCCCGGGCCGCGCGCGACCTGGGCGACGGCGCTGCGCTCGACGTGCTGATCCGCGAAGCCTTGAGGGCGATGGGACGATAGATGGCGAAACCCCAACCGACCGACCGCCTGGTGGCGCCTCAGCGCGGCGATGAGGATTCGCTGGAGGCGTCGCTGCGCCCCAAGCACCTGGCGGAGTTCGTCGGCCAGCAGCAAGCGCGGGAGAATCTGTCCGTCTTCATTGCGGCGGCGAAGGCGCGCGCCGAAGCCCTCGACCACGTGCTGTTCTCCGGTCCGCCGGGCCTGGGCAAGACCACGCTGGCGCAGATCGTGGCGCGCGAGCTGGGGGTGAATTTCCGTTCCACTTCCGGCCCGGTGCTGGCGCGGGCCGGCGATCTTGCCGCCATTCTCACCAATCTCGAACCGCGCGACGTGCTGTTCATCGACGAGATTCATCGCCTCAATCCGGCGGTGGAAGAGATCCTCTATCCGGCGATGGAGGATTTCGAGCTCGACTTGGTGATCGGCGAAGGGCCGTCGGCGCGTTCGGTGAAGATCACGCTGGCGCCGTTCACGCTGATCGGCGCTACCACGCGTTCGGGCCTCATCACCACGCCGTTGCGCGACCGTTTCGGCATTCCGGTGCGGCTGAATTTCTATTCGGCGGACGAATTGCTCTCGATCGTGGAGCGCGGCGCGCGCGTACTGGGCTTCAACTTAACGTCCGACGGCGCCCGCGAGATCGCCGGACGAGCGCGGGGCACGCCGCGCATCGCCGGACGCCTGCTTAAGCGTGTGCGCGATTTCGCTTCCGTCGCCGGCCATGGTCACGTCGATGCGAAAATCGCCGATGCCGCACTTACGCGGCTGGAAGTCGACGGGCGCGGGCTGGACGCCTTCGACAAGCGCTATCTTCGCCTGATCGCGGAAAGTTTCGGCGGCGGGCCGGTGGGAATCGAAACCATCGCGGCGGCGCTCGGCGAGGCGCGCGACGCCATCGAGGAAATCGTCGAACCGTTCCTCCTGCAGCAGGGCTTCGTGCAGCGTTCGCCGCGCGGGCGCATTCTCACGGGCAACGCCTTCGCGCATCTGGGCCTGCCGGCGCCGCCGCGCGATCCGGCGCAGATCGGCCTGTTTGCGGAAGAGGACGGCGATGACTGACCTGCAAAGCCCCGGCCGTTTCGAGGGCAAGGTCCACATTCTGCCCATCCGCATCTATTACGAAGACACCGATCTTTCGGGTGTTGTCTATCATGCGAATTATTTGCGTTTCATGGAGCGCGGCCGCTCGGAGTATTTTTACGCGCTGGGCGTCAAGGTCGCGGGTCTTGACGAGCCGGAGCCCACGGCCTGGACGCTTCGCAAGGTGCAGCTCGAATATATCCGCCCGGCGCGGGTCGGCGATGTCATCGAAGTTCACACCAAGGCCACCACTCTTACGGGAGTACGGATGGCGGCCGAACAGTCGGTTTATTGCCGCGGCAAGTTGCTGATGCGCGGCTTCGTGGAGGCTTGCATCGTTACCTTGTCCGGCAAACCGCGGCGCATACCCCAGGAAATCCGCGACAAACTTCTGCCTTTCCTTTATGAAACATAGGCTTAACGATTAGTCGCCAAAATATGGCCAATTTTACGTGAGCATTTTGTCTCCCACTCGGCATAATCCGGCCCGCCAGGCCGGGGATGAGGTTGCGTATATGAGCAGGAAAAGACGTGTCGCTGCGTTTGTGTCGGCGTTGTTTATCGCTGTAGCGCTGGCCGCGCCGGCTGCGGCCCAGAGTGCGCCGCGCGCCGCGCCTACCGGTCAAGCCGCCGAAAGCGCCCCGCTGGCGGCGCCGGTCACCAATGTCGACACCGTTCAGAACGACGGCTCGTTCCATGCCTCGGTCGGCGGGTTTTCGGTTGTTGCGGTGTTCATGCACGCCGATCCGGTGGTGAAGGCGGCCATGGTGCTGCTGCTGGCGGCGAGCCTGTGGTCGTGGACGATCATCATCAACAAGGGGCTGACGCTTGGCAGCCTGCGCCGCCGCGCGGCCAAGTTCGAGAAAGTATTCTGGTCCGGCCAGTCGCTCGACGAACTCTTCGCGCAGTTCGCCTCGCGCAATGACCATCCCTTCGTGGCGGTGTTCGTGTCGGGTGTACGCGAATGGCGCCGGGCCTTCGAGCACGGCGCGCCCCGCGAAAGCGCGGTCGCCGGCGTCAAGGATCGCGTCGAGAAGGCGATGAGCGTGACCATCTCGCGCGAGAGCGACGCCATCGAAGGCCAGATCGGCTTCCTCGCCACGGTCGCCAACACCGCGCCCTTCGTCGGCCTGTTTGGAACGGTATGGGGAATCATGAATTCCTTCGCGGCCATCGCCGCGCGTCACGACACCACACTCGCCGTCGTCGCGCCGGGCATCGCCGAAGCCCTGTTCGCCACCGCGATGGGCCTTCTGGCTGCAATCCCGGCGGCGATTTTCTATAACCGCTATGTCAACGAAATCGGCCGCTACACCAACCGGCTCGACGCTTTCGCCGACGAATTGTCGGGGATCCTGTCGCGCCAGCTCGACGAAAAGGCGCGCTGATATGGCCAGCGTCCAGACGGTAGAGCGGGGCCGGCGCGCCAGGCGCCGTCGCCCGATTTCGGATATCAACGTCACCCCGTTCGTCGACGTGATGCTGGTGCTGCTCATCGTCTTCATGGTGACCGCGCCGCTGTTGACCGTCGGCGTGCCAGTGGACCTGCCCAAGACCCACGCCCAGGCGCTCAGCCAGGATCGCGAACCCTTGTCGGTGACAATCAAACGCGACGGACAGATCTACCTGCAGAACACGCCCATCGCCGAAGACGAACTGGTTTCGAAACTTACCGCCATCGCGCAAAACGGCTACGACCAGCGTGTTTTCGTGCGGGGCGATCAATCGGTCAATTATGGCCGGGTGATGGAAGTTATGGGGATGCTAAGCGCGGCGGGGTTCACGCATATCGGGCTCGTCACCAACATCGTCCCTCCTAAGCCAGATGAGAAATAGGGCCACAGCAGACAGGCAAGCGCCACGCTTGGGGCTGATGGGCTCGCTGGTGCTGCATGTGGGCATCATCGCGGTGATGTTCTTCACTTGGACTCACAAACTCGACATCGTCGATCAGGCGCCGCCCGTCGTGCCGGTCGATCTCGTCACCCTCGCCGACAAGACCAACATCACGCCCATGGTGACGCAAGAACCGAAACCTCCGCAGGTCATGGAACAACCGACACCTCCGCCTCTGCCGGTGATCTTGCAGCCGCCGAAGTTCGAGGTCGCGCCTGCGGCGAAACCCGTGCCCGTACAAAAACCGGCGCCCAAGCAAGAAACGTTTGACATCAACAACGTCCAGGCGATGCTCGACAAACGCCAGGCGGCGGCGGCGAAAAACGCCAAAGTCGGCTCCCGGAACATCAAGGGCATCGGCGACCAGAGCGCGATGACCGCCGATCTGAGAGCGATGCTGCAAAGCGAAATCTACAGATGCTGGAGTCCGCCCGTGGGCGCGCCGCATCCGGAAAAACTGATCGTGTCCTATGAATTGTTCCTGAACCGCGATGGTTCCGTCGCACAGCCGCCACAATTGACTGCAGACTCGTCGTCGGCTGCGACAAGCGATCCGTACATGCGCGCGGCGGCGGAAGCGGCGCGGCGCGCCATTTATACTTGTGCGCCATACAAATTGCCTGCCGACCGGTATAACCAGTGGCACGACGTCACCTTCGTTTTCGATCCACGCGACATGGTGGGACTGTAGCTTTGGGAGACTGGGAATGATGAAGTTTGGATTGGCCTTTGCGCTCATGCTGTCGCTCGGCGCGTCGTCGCCGGCCTTTGCGGCGCTGAAGGTCGACGTCAATCAAGGCAACATCCAACCGCTGCCGATCGCCATTCCCGATTTCGTGGCGGCCTCGTCGGGCGACGTGGCGGCCGGCCAGAACATCGCCAAAGTGGTGCGCGCCGATCTGGAGCGCTCGGGCCTGTTCAAGCCGCTTGATCCAAGATCCTTCATCGACAAGGTGACGAACATCAACATCGCGCCCAATTTCGGCGATTGGCGCATCATCACCGCGCAAGGGTTGGTGACGGGATCGGCAGCGATGCAGCCCGACGGCAGGCTGCGCGTCGAGTTCCGTCTGTGGGACGTCTATGGCGAAAGCCAGATGCTGGGTCTGCAATATTTCACCCAGCCCGCCAACTGGCGGCGCATCGCCCACATGATCTCGGATGCGATCTATCAGCACATCACCGGCGAGAAGGGCTATTTCGATACGCGCATCGTGTTCATTTCGGAATCGGGACCCGCGCTGAAACGCAAGAAGAGTCTGGCGGTGATGGACGAAGACGGGGCCAATCCCATTTTCCTCACCAACGGCAGCTATCTTGTGCTGACGCCGCGCTTCAATCCGACGGCGCAGATGATCGCTTACATGTCGTACATCGTCGGTAAGCCACGCGTATATCTGTTCGATCTGGAGAGCGGCCGCCAGGAGAAGCTCGGCGATTTCCCGAACATGACGTTTTCCCCACGTTTCTCGCCCGACGGCAACAAAATTGTGATGAGCCTGGAACAAGGCGGCAATTCGGACATCTATGTGATGGATTTACGCACCCGCGCCGTCACGCGCCTGACTTACGATCCGGGGATCGACACTTCGCCGTCCTATTCGCCGGACGGAAAGGAGATCACCTTCGAATCCGACCGTGGCGGCTCGCAGCAGGTCTATGTCATGAACGCGGACGGTTCCAACCAGCATCGCATCAGCTTCGGCCAAGGGCGCAACGGCACGCCGGTCTGGAGCCCGCGCGGCGATCTGATCGCTTTCACCAAACAGGCAGGCGGCTTTCACATCTGGATCATGCGACCGGACGGCAGCGGCGAGCGCATGCTGTCGAACGGCTGGGAGGACGAAGGTCCCACTTGGGCGCCGAACGGCCGGGTTTTGATGTTTACCAGAACAATCGAGGGTGGGCGCGGCTCTCAGATATGGTCGGTCGACGTGACGGGGCACAACGAACGTCGTGTCGCAACGCCCGGTGATGCCTCGGATCCGGCGTGGTCGCCCTTGATCCAATAGGCAAATACTCCTTAGAATGCCCGTTCGCCTTCTCGCCCGTTTCGGTCGATTGGGCGATTGGGGGGTGCGAGGAAGGACTATAACACGCGGTTCCGCCGCACCCGGAATGGGGCGTGTGCCATTGGAGTTGAAATTGCCATGAAAAGAATCTCCGCCGGCCTGAAACTGGCCGCTATTGCGTTTGCCATCGTTCTTGCGGGTTGCGAGACCAAGCCTCCGCCGGCCCAACCGGCTCAGACACCGGCCGCCGTGACTCCGGCGCCGTCGATCGTGCCGGGCAGTGCCGAGGATCTTCGCGTGAATGTCGGCGATACGGTCCATTTCGACTATGACAAATACGCCATCCTCGACGCCGACAAAGCGACGTTGCAGCGTCAGGCCAATTGGCTTGCGAGATATCCGGCCGTCCGCGTCACGATCGAAGGCAATTGCGACGAACGCGGCACGCGCGAATACAACCTGGCGCTGGGCGCCCGCCGTGCCAACGCCGTGAAGGAATATCTGGTCAGCCTGGGCGTTGCGGCCTCGCGCGTCGACACGATCTCCTACGGCAAGGAACGTCCGATCTGCTCGGAATCGACGGAATCTTGCTGGGCGCAGAATCGCCGCGGCGTGACGACGATCACGGCCGGCGCGAATTCCTGAGCTAAAATAGTGGGAAGCTTACGGAAAGGGCGCCGGCAACGGCGCCCTTTTTCGTCTCACGGGCCGTATTTTCGGCTAACTATTTCCGTAGCATGATCATTGCTTCTGACCGGTGAGGACCATGATGGGACGACTGACAAGCACAGCTGCGGCTTTTGTTCTGGTTTCGGCGTTCGCCGGTGCGGCGGGCGCGACCCAGACGGCGTATGATGCGCCGGCGCGCGCGCAATCGCGCGGCGTGCAGCTTGCCGGACTGTTCGGCGAAAGCGACGAGGAAAAGGCCGCCCGCCTGCGCGAGGACAATCAGGACGCCCAGATCGCCAATCTGACACAGCGCATCCATGACCTCGAACAATCGCTGCAGCAACTGACGGGGCAGAACGAACAGCTCGGCCATCGCGTGCAGGAGTTGCGTGAGAAGCTCGACAGCCAGCAGAAGGATTACGATTACAAGCTCTGCTCCCTGTCTGCTCAATTGTTGGGTGCAGGTACAGCGCCCGACCAATCGGGCGGCGCGCTGCCCTGCAATCTGGGGGCAACCGCCGGGGTGGCGCCCGCCGGCCCGGCGACTTTCGGTTCCGGCGGCACGCTCGGCACGCTGCCGCAGGGCACTGCGCCCGACACGCGTCCGCAGTTCGACGCGGCGTTGAACCTCCTTGCCAAGGCGCAGTACGACGAGGCGCGCGCCGCTTTCCGCACTTTCGTCGACAATAATCCCAAGGACCCGCTCGCCTCGCAGGCGGTCTACTGGGTGGGCGACATCGCATATGTTCAGAAGGATTACGGCGCCGCCGCGCAAGCGTTCGCCGAGGAGATCAAGAAATACCCCAAAAGCCCGCGCGGTCCCGATAGCATGCTCAAGCTCGGCCAGTCGCTTCTCGCGCTGGGCCAGCAGAAAGAAGGTTGTTCGGCGCTTGGAGCGATCAAAAGCAAATATCCGCATGCCTCCGCTTCGGTCCTCTCGCAAGCCGCCACGGCGCGCGCGACCGCCTGCAGATAGCGGCGAGCTTTCCGCGCGCTTCGCCGAGGCGATGGCGGGCGCGCCATGGCCCGGCGCGGTCGCGGTGTCCGGCGGCAGCGACTCGCTGGCGCTGATGTTTTTCTTGCGCGATTGGGCGAAGCAGGGCGGCTTGCCGTCGCCTGTCGCGCTCTGCGTCGATCACGCCTTACGTCCGGAATCGGCAAGCGAAGCGCGCAAGGTTGTGCGCTGGGCAAAAGCGGCCGGGCTGCGCGCGCAACTTCTGGTGCGCAAAGGCAAGGCGCCGCGCGCCGACATCGAAGCCGCCGCACGCGAGGCACGCTATCGGCTGATGGGCGAATGGGCAGAGCGAAACGGCGTAAAGGCGATCTATGTCGGCCATACGCGCGACGACCAGGCGGAAACGTTCCTGCTCAGGCTGGCGCGCGGCAGTGGCGTTGACGGGCTTGCGGCGATGCGGACAGTCGCGCCCTATCCCTTGAAGGAGTTCTCCGGACTGGCGCTGGTGCGGCCGTTGCTCGCGTTCAACCGCGAGATTCTGCGCGACGTTCTTCGGTCGCGCAACCAGGGTTGGCTCGATGATCCGATGAACGCCGATCCGCGCTTTGCCCGGGTCAGGATCCGCAACGCCTGGCCGGCGCTGGAAGCCATGGGGCTCAGCAAGGAACGGGTCGCCGATGCCGCAGCCCATCTGGCCCGGGCACGAGCGGCGCTCGACACGGTCAGTCAGGCCGTACTGGCCCGGGCCTGCCGCTTCGACGGCAGGGAGGTGCTGCTCGATCCTGTGGCACTGACCGGCGCGCCGCGCGAATTGGGGCTCAGGGCGCTGGCGGCGGTCCTGATGGAGGTCTCGGAAAACCGTTACCGCCCGCGTTTCGAGCGGCTGGAGCGGCTGTTCGACCAGATCGAGCAGGGCTCGTTTGGCGCAGGGCGCACGCTGCACGGTTGTCGGATTGGACCGGCGCCCGCCGCACGCGCGTTCTACGGCCCTGGCACCTTGCTGGTCCGCAGAGAAGATAAGCGTCGCAAGACTATGAAAAACAAAGAGTAACGGTCTCAAAGACGTTCTTAAGCTCGTTCCGGCATTATGGTTGCTGTTGCGACGCAAATTCCTTAACGTTTCTAATTCTGGCAATGCGTGCGAAATGACCTATCTATATGAGACAGGCTGTCGGCCGAATCGTTGGCTTTAGGACCCCGTGGAAAGGACGCCCTTGAACAACCTTCGTAATCTGGCGCTGTGGATCGCGATCGCACTGCTGCTGGTGCTTCTGTTCAATTTGTTCCAGGGGTCGAGTCAGCGCACCAACCCCTCCGTCATCACCTACACGCAGTTCAATCAGGAAGTCCTGCAGGGCGACGTCAAGAAGGTCACCGTTCAAGGCGACCAGGTCCATGGTGTGATGGGGAACGGGCAGCCCTTTTCGACCACCGTGCCGACGGGCGACCAGTCGCTTTGGTCGACGATGAAAGCACACAATGTCGACATCACGGTCGCTCAGGCCGACGAGGGCGCGTTCAGTATCGTGAACATCTTGATCAACTTGTTTCCGCCGCTGCTGATGATCGCGGTGTGGATATTCTTGATCCGCCAGATGCAGTCCGGTGGCGGCAAAGCGATGGGCTTCGGCAAGTCCAGGGCGAAACTTCTGACCGAGCGTCAGGGGCGCGTGACCTTTGAGGATGTGGCCGGCGTCGACGAAGCCAAGGACGATCTGAAAGAAATCGTCGACTTCCTGAAAGATCCGCAGAAATTCCAGCGATTGGGTGGGCGCATCCCCAAGGGTGTGCTGCTGGTGGGACCGCCGGGCACAGGTAAGACCTTGCTGGCGCGCGCCATCGCCGGGGAGGCGAATGTTCCCTTCTTCACGATCTCGGGCTCCGACTTCGTGGAAATGTTCGTGGGCGTCGGCGCCAGCCGCGTGCGCGACATGTTCGAACAGGCGAAGAAGAACGCGCCCTGTATCGTGTTCATCGACGAAATCGACGCCGTCGGCCGCCATCGCGGCGCCGGGCTCGGCGGCGGCAACGACGAGCGCGAGCAGACCCTCAACCAGTTGCTGGTGGAGATGGACGGCTTCGAAGCCAATGAAGGCGTCATCCTGATCGCGGCCACCAACCGACCCGACGTTCTCGATCCGGCGCTGCTGCGTCCGGGCCGTTTCGACCGCCAGATCGTGGTTCCCAATCCCGACCTCACGGGCCGCGAGAAGATCCTGCGCGTGCATATGCGCAAGGTGCCGCTGGCAACCGATGTCGATCCGCGCACCATTGCGCGCGGCACGCCCGGTTTCTCCGGCGCCGATCTCGCCAATCTGGTGAACGAAGCGGCCTTGCTGGCGGCGCGCCGCGGCAAGCGCGTCGTCACCATGAGCGAACTCGAAGAAGCCAAGGACAAGGTGATGATGGGCGCCGAACGGCGCTCGCTCGCCATGACCGAGGAAGAAAAGAAGCTCACCGCCTATCACGAAGGCGGCCATGCGATCGTGGCGCTGAACGTGAAGGGCTCCGACCCTATCCATAAGGCGACCATCATTCCGCGCGGCCGCGCGCTCGGCATGGTGATGCGTCTGCCGGAACGCGATCATCTTTCGGTGACGCGCGAGAAGCTGCTGGCTGATTTATGCGTTGCCTTCGGCGGTCGCATCGCCGAGGAAATGACCTTTGGCCACGACAAGGTCACCACCGGTGCGCTCAGCGATATCGAGCAAGCGACGCGCATGGCGCGCGCCATGGTTACGCGGTTCGGCATGTCCGACGAGCTGGGCCCCATCGCCTATGCGGAGAACCAGGAGGAAGTCTTCCTGGGCCACAGCGTGTCACGCACGCAGAACGTTTCCGAAGCGACCGCCCAGCGCATCGATACCGAAATCCGTCGCATCATCGACGAGAGCTACAACCGCGCCCATCAAATATTGGGCGAGCACAGGGACGATCTGGACAAGCTGGCGCAGGGGCTTCTGGAATACGAAACCCTGTCGGGCGACGAGATCGTGGCGCTGCTCAAAGGCATCCAGCCGGTGCGCAAGCCTTACGAGGAACAGCCTGAGCCGCAACGCGGGCCCGGTCCGAGCGTGCCGCAAGCCGGCCGTCCGCGGGGTCCCGGCATCATCGCGCCGGAGCCTCAGCCGGGGCATTGAGCCAGAAACCGGAAATCGGAAATCAGAAGTCGGAAGTCGCTTGGAAAAGTCGCTTCCGAGTTCAGGCTTCCGATTTCCGATTTCCGACGACACTCGGCATCGTCAACATCACGGAGGATTCCTTCTCCGACGGCGGGCGTTATCTGGCGACCGAGGCGGCGCTCGCACAGGCGAGGAAGCTCGCCACGGACGGCGCATCGGTGCTCGATCTGGGCGCCGCCGCCAGCAATCCGGATGCCAAGCCGGTCGCGCCGGCCGAGGAAATCGCGAGGCTGGCTCCCGTCGTGGCTGCCTTGAAGGAAGAAGGCCTTGCCGTCTCCATCGACAGTTTTGCTCCCGAGGTCCAGCGCTGGGCGCTGGCGCAGCACGTCGACTATCTGAATGACATCCAGGGTTTTCCCGATCCCGGGTTTTATCCGGCACTTGCCGGCGCGGAGGCTAAGCTGATCGTCATGCATTCGGTGCAGCAACGCGGCCGCGCCACGCGCGTGGACGTTGCCCCTGGCGAAGTCTTCGACCGCATCCTGCGCTTTCTTGAGGACCGCGTCGCAGCCTTGGAGCAGGCCGGCGTCGCGCGCGACCGACTGGTCCTCGATCCCGGTATGGGGTTTTTCCTTGGCAGCCAGCCGGAGGCGTCCTTCACCGCCCTGCGCCGCCTGCCCGAGCTGAAACGGGCCTTCGCCCTGCCGGTCCTGGTCTCGGTTTCCCGCAAATCCTTTTTGAGGAAAATTACCGGCCGGGGCACTGCGGAGGCTGGCCCCGCCACGCTGGCGGCGGAACTTTTTGCGGTTTTGCAGGGCGCGGACTATATCCGCACCCACGATCCGGCGGCCCTGGCCGACGGCTTGGCGGTGTGGGGCGCGGCAATATTGGGTCGTTCATCGTAATGAGTATTTTCCCAAATGTTTGCTATACTTAGGAAATAAGATCGTTGGGTAAGGGGGCCCTTGGGCAACATTTCATGAATCGCAGACTTTTCGGCACAGACGGCGTGCGCGGGCTCGCCAACAGTTTCCCGATGACGCCCGACATCGCCATGAAAGTCGGCATGGCGGCGGGGCGTATCTTCACGCGCGGCGAATACCGCCACCGCGTGGTGATCGGCAAGGACACGCGGCTCTCCGGCTATATGGTCGAATCCGCGCTGGTGGCAGGCTTCACTTCGGTCGGCATGGATGTGTTCCTGTTCGGACCGCTGCCGACGCCGGCTGTCGCCATGCTGACGCGTTCGCTGCGCGCCGACCTGGGCGTGATGATCTCGGCGTCCCACAACCCCTACACCGACAACGGCATCAAGCTGTTCGGACCCGACGGGCAGAAGCTTTCCGACGCCCGCGAACATCAGATCGAAACCTTGATGGCGAACGGCATGGAGGAAGGGCTGGCGCCGTCTGCGAAGATCGGCCGCGCCAAGCGCATCGACGATGCCCAGGCCCGCTATATCGAATTCGCCAAGGGTATCTTCCCGCGCAATCTCAGGCTGGACGGCTTGCGCATCGTCATCGATTGTGCGCACGGGGCAGCCTACAAGGTGGCGCCGGCGGTACTGTGGGAGCTGGGTGCGGACATCGTTTCGCTCGGCGTCGAGCCCGACGGCTCGAACATCAACTTCGAATGCGGTTCCACCGCGCCCGAAGCGATGTGCCGGAAGGTGTGCGAGGTGCGCGCCGATTTCGGCATCGCGCTCGACGGCGACGCGGACCGCGTGGTGATGGCCGACGAGCACGGCCACATCATCGACGGTGACCAGATCCTGGCCCTGATCGCGCGCTCCTGGAGCAAGGCCGGCACGCTCAAGGGCGGCGGCCTCGTCGGCACGGTGATGTCGAACGCCGGGCTGGACCGCTATCTCGAATCGCTGGGCCTCAAACTGGCGCGCGCGCAAGTCGGCGACCGTTACGTCATCGAGGAAATGAAGAAGGGTAATTTCAACGTCGGCGGCGAGCAGTCCGGCCACATCGTGCTGTCCGACTTCTGCACCACGGGCGACGGGCTGATCGCCGCCTTGCAGGTGTTGGCGGTAATCGCGCAGGAGGGCAAGACGGTAAGCCAAGCTGCCCATCTCTTCGAGCCGCTGCCGCAGGTGCTACAAAATGTGCGCTTCCGCAAAGGCTCGCCGCTCGACGACGCGCGCGTGAAATCGTGCATCGAGGATTGCCGGTCGCGACTCAATGGCGCCGGGCGCATCCTGGTGCGCAAATCGGGCACCGAACCCGTCATCCGGGTGATGGCGGAAGGCGACGACGAGAAGCTGATCCAGTCCGTCGTCCACGACATCGCCGCCGCTATAGAGGAAGCGGCGGTGTGACGGCTGAAGTGAAGCCCGCACGCATCCTCATCATTGCAGGTTCGGACTCGAGCGGCGGTGCCGGCATCCAGGCCGACATCAAGACGGCGGCGGCGTTTGGCGCCTACGCGATGACCGCAATCACCGCCGTGACGGTGCAGAACACCAAGGGCGTCACGGGCATTCATTCCGTTCCGCAGAACATCGTGCGCGATCAAATCCTGGCTTGCCTGACCGATATCGGCGCAGATGCGATCAAGACAGGCATGCTCGCCAACGCGTCCATCGTGAAGATTGTCGCGGCGACGCTTGCCAAACACGCGCGCGGCATTCCGCTGGTGGTTGATCCGGTGATGATTTCCACAAGCGGCGCAGTTCTGCTGGACGATGACGCGTCGGACATGCTTGTGAAGCACCTGCTGCCGCTGGCGACGCTGGTCACGCCCAACATTCCCGAGATGCGGCGGTTGACCCAGGTCAAGGGAACGCGCCGCGAGAACGTCCGCTTCGCGGCCGGGAAACTGCGCGCGATGGGCGCCGGGGCCGCACTGATCAAGGGCGGGCATATGACCACGTCCACGATCGACGACGTGCTGGTTTGGAAGGGCGGCGAAGAGATTATCGGCTACCCGCGCATCAAGACACGCCACACCCACGGCACGGGTTGTACGCTTGCCACCGCGATCGCCTGCGGGCTGGGGCAAGGCCTGTCGCTGCCGCTGGCGGTGGCGCGCGCCCGCGAATATGTGCAAAACGCCATCGACACGGCGCCGGGTTTCGGTCACGGCCGCGGTCCGCTCAATCATGCGGTGAAACCGCAATAAGCGGGCACGTCGACCTTGCCGGGATGGAAAGCCTTCTATCCCAGGAACGGATCATGCACCAGAATCGTGTCCTCGCGCTCGGGGCTGGTGGAGAGCAGCGCCACCGGTGCGCCGATCAACTCTTCCACGCGGCGGACATATTTGATCGCGTTTGCCGGCAGCTCGGCCCAGGAGCGCGCGCCGCGCGTGGATTCGTTCCAGCCGGGCATGGTTTCATAAACCGCTTCGATCGCCGCTTGTTCGACGGCGTCCGCCGGCAGATAATCCAGCGCCTTCGCGCCGAGCCTGTAACCGACGCAGACCTTGATTTCGCTGAACCCGTCCAGCACGTCGAGTTTGGTCAGAGCGATTCCGTCGATGCCGCCGGTGACGACGGTCTGGCGCACCAGCACGGAATCGAACCAGCCGCAGCGCCGCTTGCGCCCGGTCACGGTTCCGAATTCCGCGCCGCGCGAGCCCAGCCGTTCGCCGATCTCGTTCTTCTGTTCGGTCGGGAACGGGCCTTCGCCGACGCGCGTGGTGTAGGCCTTGGCAATGCCGAGCACATAGCCGATCTGCCGCGGGCCGATGCCCGAGCCGGCGGCGGCCTGTCCCGCCACCGTATTGGACGAGGTGACGAACGGATAAGTGCCGTGATCGACGTCGAGCAGGACCGCCTGCGCGCCCTCGAACAGAATCCGCTTGCCGGCGCGCCGCGCTTCGTCGAGCCTGCACCACACCGGGCCGATAAAGGGCAGGACTTTCGGCGCGATCTCGGTCAAATCCTTGAGCACCGCCTCGACGCTCAGTTCGCCGACGCCGGTGCCGCGCCTTAGCGCGTTGTGATGGGCCAGCAGCCGCGCGATTTTCGCCGGCAGAGTGTTCAGGTTCTTGAGGTCGATGGCGCGGATGGCGCGCCGCCCCACCTTGTCCTCATAGGCCGGGCCGATGCCGCGCTTGGTGGTGCCCAGCGCCTGCACGCTGCCGCCGCTTTCGCGCGCCACGTCCAGCTCGCGATGCAGCGGCAGGATGAGTGCCGCGTTCTCGGCGACCATCAGGTTCGCGGGCGTCACCGTCACGCCCTGGCCGCGCAGCTTCTCGATCTCGGCAGCCAGCGCCCAGGGATCGACGACGACGCCGTTGCCGATCACCGACAGCTTGCCGGGGCGCACCACGCCGGAGGGCAACAGGCTCAGTTTGAAGGTGACGCCGTCGATCACCAGCGTGTGGCCGGCATTGTGCCCGCCCTGGAAGCGCACCACTACGTCGGCGCGCGCCGACAGCCAGTCGACGACCTTGCCTTTGCCTTCGTCGCCCCATTGGGCGCCGATCACCGCCACATTCGCCATTGTCCGCACCCGGATGAATCACAAGCCCGCGACTCGTATCGACGGGCACGGTGAAAGATTATAGCGCTTCGGCTCGGGCCGGTCGCGTGTTTTATTGTCGCCTAATAGACGTGCGGATAGCAGACGCTTACGCCTTCGCAGGTAAGAAGCTGAAGCTCCTGGATACGCTCTTCCGTCTTCTGGATTTCGCATTGGGTGTGGCGCAGCCCGTAATCCTCGTTGGTTTTCCAGATCGCGTCGCCCTTGTTCTCGATGGCGCATTCCGCGTCCTTGTAGGCGATCCAGGCGCGCTCGACGTTGCGGATTGCGTTCTTGTCGTTGCCGGGATGGCTCATCGCCGCGCGATAAGCTTTGCCCAGCGCCACGGTCGCCGCCGCCAGGTTCGCGGCGTAGCATCTCTCGAACGCCGGTCTGCCCTGCTGCAAGGCTTCGCAATTCTGTTTGGCGTAAAGCGGTGCATCGTCGGCCCACGCCGCGCCCGACACGCCGAGCAGAAGCGCCACAACCAGAAGCGAACCTTTGGACATCTCTTGCCTCCTGTCTTGTCTTGCCCTTTTGGTTTGCCGCGCCGGCGCCCGAATCGCAAGCGAAGCATGGCGCGTCAACGCCTTTGCGGCTCTTTCCCCAATTCGACCAAAGGCTTGTGCGGCATTCGGCAAGATAATTGTTATTGCGAAAAAAGAGGGGCGATGGCGCACGCATCATCCCCTCCGCGAAAACGCGGCGCGTTTGCAGAGTAAATGCGGCCATCTTCATGCCGGCATTATACGCCCGGTTGGGCGCGCGCCGGATAAGTTCGGCGGAATTCGGGTAAGTACATGACTTGCCTAGAAAGTTGGGGAGCGGAAATAAAGGACAAGGCTGGCAGGCCTCGCAAAAGTCCTTGCGCACCCCTCAAAATGCGCCTATATAGGCGCATGACAGACTAAGCAAGGCGATGCCGACAGCCGAAACCAACAGAGCGAAGGTCCTCAAGAGACTGATAAGCGAAGGTTGGGAACTCGCGCGTCGCGGCGCGGGCCACGACCTGTATCGTCATGCGCGCAAGCCCGGCGTGATCGTGCTGCCGCGCCACCGGGCGCTGTCGCCGGGTGTCGCACGCAGCATCGCCAAGGCGGCCGGATGGAAATGAGTTCGTTTTTTGCGTTCACCAGAACCGGAGAAGCGTTATGCGTTATATTGCATTGATCGACGGCAAGGCCGGCGCTTACGGCGTTTCGTTCCCCGATCTTCCCGGTTGTGTCGCGATGGGAAAAACCGTCGATGAAGCCATGAGCAACGCCGCGGCGGCGTTGCGCGATTGGATTGAGGTCGCCGAAGAGGCGGGCGCCAAAGTTCCGGCGGCGCGCACGGCGGAGGCCATCCGTCGGGACGGCGAAGTGAAGGAAGCGCTCGCGGCAGGAGCGCAGCTCGCGACCGTGCCGCTGGTGCGCGCGACGGGCCGGCCGGTGAAGGCGAACCTCTCGCTTGATTCCGGCGTGCTCGCTGCGTTGGACGAAGAAGCGGACCGCCGCAACCTCACCCGTTCGGCGCTGATCGAACTTCTGGCGCGCGAAATGTTGGTGAAGGTATAGACGCGCGGTCCGAAACGCGCGCCCTTCAACAAAAATCTACTCTGACCTCATTATTTCTAGAGCTGACCGCCTGCGGTTACGACCGAAACTTTCGCAATGCTTCTCCAAGGCCGCTCTCATAGGCGTCGATGAGCTTGTCCCAGGCTGCATTCGCGGCTTCATCGATTTCCTTTCGCCGCGGATCCGCATCGAACCACGCGATCGTTCTCTCGATCCCTTGTGCAAACGGAACTTTGGCTGAGTAACCCGGGACGAAGCGCTTGATTTTGCTGTTATCGAAAACCACGCTGACCGCCTTGTCCCCAGTCAAGTTGCCAACCTCATCCTCCATGCAAGCGCCCAGGAAGTCCGACGGGATGTGAACGATCTCAGCCTCCACACCCGCAGCCTCAGCCGTGATCCTATAAAACTGATCCCACGTCATCACCTCGTCGCTCGTGATGTGGAACGCGTGGCCTATGGCTTGCTGATGCCCCAACAAACCCACGAGGCCAATGGCAAAATCGCTGTTGTGGGTAATCACCCATAGCGAGGAACCATCTCCCGGCACGATGACCTTCTTGCCCCGCCGCATCCGGTCCACTGCCGTGTATGACTTCTGCCAAGAGTTCACCGCCAACACGATCTGCGTATCGCCATACGTCAAGGAAGGACGCACAATGGTGATCGGGAAACCCTCTTCGCGATACGCCTTCATCAACCGTTCTTCGCAGGCGATCTTATCGCGCGAATACTGCCAATAGGGATTGGCCAGCGGTGTCGATTCCGTAATCAGATAGTGACCGGCCGGTTTTTGATACGCGCTCGCCGAGCTGATGAAAACGAACTGCTTGGTGCGGTCCCGAAACAAGCGGATATCCCGTTCCACGTCGGCGGGCGTGTAGGCACGCCAGTCCACGACCGCATCGAACGATTGGCTGCCGAGCGCCTGCAATACTTGCGCCTCGTCGGCGACATCCAGCGTTATCGTGCGAACGTTCTTCGGAAGATCGGCGGTGCGTTGTCCCCGCCTCAAGAGCGTTAGTTCAATGTCCCGCTGCGCTGCCAACCGCGTCGAAGCCGTACTGATGATTCCGGTGCCCCCGATGAAAAGGACCTTCATGTCGCCTCCTTAGGCCGTAATTTGCCGGGAACGATTGAACCTCCGTGACGGCTCCGTCTGCAATCCTTATGTAGCCTGTGACGAGAAATGGCGTCAAAACTCACATCGATTTTCTTGAGCTAAGCCTTAGCCCGGCTTCGCCCTACGGGCTACGCCGTGGCACTTTTCGTCCGCGCAGCGGACGAAAAGTGGAGCGGGCGAAGGGAATCGAACCCTCGTATGCAGCTTGGGAAGCTGCCGTTCTACCATTGAACTACGCCCGCGCGCCTACCGTTGAATAGCACGGCTGGCGGCCGGGACGGAACTGTCTTTGTAGATCAGCCCACCCCAAAATAGCCCAGGTGCCAGCGCATCTCGTCTTCGGTCAGCGGAAAATCGACGCCGCCGCGCGCGGGCAGCAGGTCGCGCCCTTTCAGGCGCATGATCGTATTCTGCAGCTTGAAGGCGATCCGCATGCTGAGGCCCGCCCGCCAGCACAGCGCCGTGACCGCCTTCGCCGACCCCGAATCCAGGATGCGGCGCACCACGGCCTCGTCGACTTTGCTCAGCACCGACAAGGCCCGCGCCACCGTGTCCTTCTGGCAGGCTTCGGCCGCCGCCGCGACAAAAGAGTCGTCCAGCTTGCCGTCGCGCCGCGCGGCTTCGACCTCGACCGCCGCCTGTGGCGGAGCGGCCGTTCTCGCTTCTTGCCGCCGGCGCTGATTGAGCTTTCGCGCCAGATGGGTGCGGGTGGCATCGTCCAGCCCGTTGCGGGTCGCCAGCATGTCGATCAAGGCGCTGGCGACGAACGAGGCGATACGGCGGATCGCGCGCGGCGACAGTTCGGTGCGCAGGACCAGCGGGCCGTGCCATTCGGCGACCTCGGCGGCCTGCGAAATGATGGTGTCGAGCGTCTTCTTGCGAAGGCGCGCATCGATGTTCGCCAGCAAGGCGGCGATGGCCGTGATGTCGCCGGTGGAGACCACGGCATCGCTGACCTCCCCGGACAAGCCCTTGCGCCTGGCAACGGCGGTCAGCATCGCATTGGCATGAGCGACGGCGACGATCTCAAGCAAATCTACATCGCTCAGCAGCGGCGAATACTCGATGACCGGCGTGCACACGATGACTTCGGCGTCGCGGGCCAGCCGCTGCACGACGTCCTTGGGAACGCAATCCAGGTGCTTGATTTCCTCGGCCAGCATGGCGCGTACGCGCGGTTCCTCGTCGCGCGAGAGCTGTTCGAGCGTCTCGATCGTGAGGTCCCGCAGATGCATTTTTTCGACGAGCAGAAGGCCGGGGAAAAGCCTGCCGATCTTGCGTGCGAGTTCGACGCGCACATCGTCTTCTTCGTCGTCGGCCAGCAGCCGGTTTGCTTGGGGCGAGGCGGCGGGATTGGCCGCAACCTCACGGCGCGTGGCCGCCGCGCCGTTTTTCGCCAGGTAATGCAGGACGTCCTCGCCGGCATCGGTCCTTGAGGCCAGCTCATGCTGGGTCGCTTGCGCGCGTTGCTCCAGAAGACGCAGCGCTTCGCTGGGAGCTAGGTCGTTTTGCTCCGGTGTGACGACAGATTCGGCCACTGTCTTCCCCTTGTCGGAGAAGCATTGCGCCACAACCCTTAAACCCGGCTGAAAAGATTTGATTACCAAACTCCTACTTGGCGCTTCCGGCTGCGGAATAGGTGTTGCTTCCGGCGTCGAAGGTTGCTGAATTGCGCTCCGTTCGGCCGATAATGGCTTTAGGGAGAGCAGGGAATGGCTAAGGACCGCATGGCCGTGTTGACGGCGATGATGGAGCAGGGAGTGATCCCCGTTTTCTATCATCCCGACGTCGAGGTCTGCACCAACGTGATTCAGGCTTGCGCCAACGGCGGCGCCAAGTGCATCGAATTCACCAATCGCGGCGAATTCGCTGCGCACGTCTTCCTGGAGGTGACGCGACACTTCGCCAAGACTGATCCCAGCGTCATCATGGGCGTTGGGTCCGTCGTAGATGCGCCGACCGCCGGAATCTACATCGCGGGCGGCGCGAAATTCGTCGTCGGGCCGATCCTCAATGCCGAGGTAGCCAAGCTCTGCAACCGCCGGAAAATTCCCTACAGCCCCGGCTGCGGCTCGGCCTCCGAAATCTCTTATGCCGAAGAGTTGGGCTGCGAGATCGTGAAGATCTTCCCCGGTTCGTCCGTAGCCGGACCGGAATTCGTCAAGGCCGTGCTGGGCCCGATGCCGTGGACGCGGCTGATGCCGACCAGCGGCGTCGATCCGACGGAAGAATCCCTCAGCGCCTGGTTCGGCGCCGGCATCGTGGCGGCCGGCATCGGCTCCAAGCTGATCACCTCGGAGCTGCTCAAGGCCAAGGATTACGCCGGCATCGAGCAAAAGGTGCGCGACACCATCGCCCTCATCAGGAAAATCCGTGGAAAAATGTCATGAGCGATGAAATCCTGAAAATCCGTCCCGCCGGCGAATGCAAGTGGGATTGCGTCTCCTTCGGCGAGGTGATGCTGCGTTTCGATCCGGGCTTCGGGCGCGTGCGCAATGCGCGGCAGTTCCAGGTCTGGGAAGGCGGCGGCGAATACAACGTCGCGCGCGCCATGAAGAAATGCTGGGGCAAGCGCTCGTCGGTGGTGACCGCACTGCCGGTCAACGATCTGGGTTGGCTGGTGGAAGATTTCATCATGCAGGGCGGCGTCGATACCTCGCACATCATCTGGCGCGAGTTCGACGGCATCGGCCGCAACACCCGCGTCGGGCTGAACTTCACCGAGAAGGGCTACGGCATCCGCGCGGCGCTGGGCTGCTCGGACCGCGCCAATTCCGCCGCCTCGCAGATCAAGCCGGGCGAGGTGAACTGGGACAAGCTGTTCGGCGAAGAAGGCGTGCGCTGGTTCCACACCGGCGGCATTTTCGCCGCGCTCGCCCCGAACACCTCGGAAGCGGTGATCGAAGCGGTCGAGGCCGCGCGCAAGCACGGCACCATCGTCGCTTACGACCTCAACTATCGCGCCTCGCTGTGGAAAAACCAGGGCGGCAAGGAAGGCGCGCAGAGGGTCAACCGCAAGATCGCGCAATATGTCGACGTGATGATCGGCAACGAAGAAGACTTCACCGCCTGCCTCGGCTTCCAGGTGGAAGGTCTCGACGAGCACATCTCCGCCATCGACCCGGCGAACTTCAAGAAGATGATCGCCACGGCCGTGAAGGAATTCCCCAACTTCAAAGTCGCGGCCACGACGCTTCGCAACGCCAAGACCGCGACCTTCAACGACTGGTCCGCCATCGTCTATGCCGGCGGTCAGTTCTATCGGTCGATCATGCGCGAAAATCTGGAGATTTACGACCGCGTCGGCGGCGGTGACGGCTTCGCTTCGGGGCTCGCTTACGGTTTTCTGGAGGGCAAGGGCCCGCAGGCGGCCGTCGAGTACGGCGCTGCGCATGGCGCGCTCGCCATGACAACACCAGGCGACACCTCGATGGTCAACCTCAAGGAAGTCGAAGCCGTGATGAAGGGCAAAGGGGCGCGCGTCATCCGATAATTGGTGCGGGTAGGGCGTTCAAAGCTCATCCGAAAGGTGTAATGATGGCGGCCGCGCGGGGTCCCTGCGCGGAGCGCACCGGAATGGTCTTCTTCGTAATACTAGGCTGGTCATTGGCGGCGCTGGCGCTGTGCGGCGCGGCTTATACCGCGCTGGCCGCGGTATTCGTCGGCCGTTACGCGCCAAGGAGCGAGCCCGCCGCGTCGGCGCCGCCGGCCGTGACGGTCCTCAAGCCGTTGCACGGCGCCGAGCCTCACCTCGAAGACAACCTCGCCAGCTTCTTCGCTCAGGTTTATCCGGCGCCGTTCCAGCTCGTTTTCGGCGTCCAGGACGAGCACGATCCGGCCATCGACGTGGTCGAGCGGCTGTGCGCCCGCTACCCCGGCGTAGAAGCGGCGCTGGTGGTCGACGGGCGGCGGCATGGCAGCAACGCCAAGGTCTCGAACTTGATCAACATGCAGGCCGCGGCGCGTCACGACGTGTTGATCCTGAGTGACAGCGATATCGCCGTCCCCTCCGATTACCTCGGCCGGGTGGCGGCGGCGCTGCAGCCGAAGAAAGTAGGCGCGGTCACTTGTTTTTATACGGGCTGGGCAGGGGCGGGCCTCGGCTCGCGCTTCTGCGCGATGGGGATCGACTATCAGTTCCTGCCTAATGCCGTGACCGGCATAGCGCTGGGCCTCGCCGAGCCCTGTTTCGGTTCGACCATTGCGCTCAAGTGCACGGTTCTGGACGAGATCGGCGGGCTTCAGGCCTTCGCCAACTTTCTGGCCGACGATTACGAGATCGGCCGCGCGGTGCGAGCCAAGGGCTACCACATCGCCATATCGCGCTTTGCGGCACGCCACGCCTGCAACGAAAAAAGCATCGCCGAGTGGCTGGCCCACGAGCTGCGCTGGGCGCGCACCCTGCGCGTCGTCGCCCCGGCCGGCCATGCGTGCAGCATCGTTACCCATGCCATTCCCCTAGCGTTGTTAGGGACAATCCTGTCCGGCTTTACCTTGTTTGCCGTGGCGTGCCTTGTTACTACCCTGGCCGCGCGGGCCATGCTCAAATGGCGCATCGACCGGCATTTCGACTGCGACGGCGGACCGCTCTGGCTGCTGCCCGCCAGAGACGTGCTATCGTTCGGCGTCTTTCTGGTTTCGCTGTTCGGCGGATCGGTGGAGTGGCGAGGTAGCCACCTGCGTGTGGAGCAGGATGGCGTTTTGACGGAATGGTGAGGTTTGAGTAATGCGGACACTTTTTCTTCAGGCTCCATCCTTTGACGGGTTCGATGGAGGCGCGGGTTCGCGCTACCAGGCCAAGCGCGAGATCAAGAGTTTCTGGTATCCCACTTGGCTCGCCCAGCCGGCGGCGCTGGTCGAGAACAGCAAGCTGATCGACGCCCCGCCGCACAAGACGACGCTGAGCGATGTGGTGGCGCAGGCCAAGGATTTCGACCTCGTGGTGGTGCACACTTCCGTTCCGTCCTTCAAATCGGACGTGAAGGTCATCGAGGCCCTGAAGGCTGCTAATCCGAATTTGAAGGCGGGCATGATCGGCGCCAAGGTCGCGGTGAACGCGGAAGGCAGCCTGCGCGAAGGTCCGGTGGTGGATTTCGTTGCCCGAAACGAGTTCGATTTCACCATTAAGGACGTGGCGGACGATCTGCCCTGGCGCGACATCCAGGGCATCTCTTATCGCAACAAGCAGGGCGCGATCGTTCACAACGAAGACCGCCACACGATCGAGAACATGGATTCGTTGCCTTTCGTGACGCCGGTCTACAAGCGCGATCTGGTGATAGAGAATTACTTCATCGGCTATCTGAAACACCCCTACCTCTCCCTGTACACGGGGCGCGGCTGCAAATCGCACTGCACCTTCTGCCTATGGCCGCAGACCGTCGGCGGCCACAATTACCGCACGCGCTCGGTCGGCCATGTGATCGAAGAGATCAAATGGGCCCAGAAAGCATTTCCGAAGGTGAAGGAATTCTTCTTCGACGACGACACCTTCACCGACAATCTGCCGCGCGCCGAAGCGATCGCCAAGGAATTGGGCAAGCTTGGCGTCACTTGGTCCTGCAACGCCAAGGCGAATGTTCCGCGCAAATCGCTGGAAGTGCTGAAGGACAACGGCCTACGGCTGCTGCTGGTCGGTTACGAATCCGGCAATCAGCAGATTCTGCACAACATCAAGAAGGGCATGCGCATCGACGTGGCGGAGCGCTTCACCAAGGATTGCCACGAGCTCGGCGTCACGATCCACGGAACCTTCATTCTCGGGCTTCCCGGCGAAACCAGCGAGACGATCAAGGAAACCGTCGAATTCGCCAAGCGCATCAATCCGCACACCATCCAGGTTTCGTTGGCCGCTCCCTATCCGGGCACCTTCCTGTACAACCAGGCCTTGCAGAACGGCTGGCTCGACGAGGCGAACGCGGAACTGGTGGACGAAAGCGGCATCCAAATCGCGCCGCTGCACTATCCGCATCTGTCCCACAACGAGATCTTCAATTCGCTGGAAAGCTTCTACAAGCAGTTCTATTTCCGGCCCGGCAAGATCGCTTCCATCGTGGGCGAGATGATGCGCTCGACCGACATGATGAAACGCCGCCTGCGCGAAGGCGTGGAGTTCTTCCAATTCCTCAGGGAACGCAGGGAACACGCGGCCTGATGACCTCGAAGGGGCTGATCGTCACCGCGGACGATTTCGGCGCCGCTGTCCAAGTCAACGACGCGGTCGAACGCGCGCACAACGAAGGCATACTCACCGCCGCCAGCTTGATGGTCGCGGCGCCTGCGGCCGGCGATGCGGTCAAGCGCGCCAAGGCCTTGCCGAAGCTGCGCGTGGGCCTGCATCTGGTGCTGGTGGATGGACGGCCCACGCTGCCGCCCGCCGCCGTTCCCGATCTCGTCGACGCCGACGGCTTCTTCCGCACCGATATGGTGCGCGCGGGCGCCGCGATGTTCTTCTTGCCGAAAGTGCGCCGGCAATTAGCGGCCGAGATCGAAGCTCAATTCAAAGCCTTCGCGGCGACCGGCCTCGCGCTCGACCACGTCAATGCGCACAAGCATTTCCATCTGCATCCCACGATTGCCGCATTGGCCGTGCGCATCGGCCGCGCGTTCGGTTTGAACGCCATGCGCGTGCCTTACGAACCGACTGAGGTGCTCCGTCAAATTGAACCGGGAACAAGGGGCAATTTCGTCGTGGAGCTTTGGGCGCGGCGCCTGCGCCGCCGGCTTGCCGCCGCCGGCATCTTCTCGCCGGACCGGGTTTTTGGCCTCGCCTGGTCGGGCGCCATGACGACAGCGCGGCTGACTGGCCTGCTCGCGCAACTGCCCGAGGGCGTCAGTGAAATCTACCTGCACCCGGCAACTGGGCCGAGCTTTCCGGGCGCCGCCCCCGGTTATCTCTACGAGCAGGAACTTGCGGCCTTGACGTCAAAGCAAGTCATTGATTTAACGAAGAAAAACAAAATCCACGTGGGACCTTTCGCCGATTTCCTCCCGCGCAGCGAAGGCAGTAAGGTCGTCATGTAAGTCGCTTTCCGCATCCCCAACCAGCCCGCCCGCCTCATGCACATGAAACTCGGCGCCATCGCTGCCCTACTCGCCGGTCTAGCGATTGCAGTTTTTGTGCTGCTGCATATCGGCATCGCGCCGGTGCTAAACGCTATTGCCAGAGTGGGCTGGGGCGGCTTCGCGCTGGTCGTCCTTTGCGGATTTGTCGTCATCGCGCTCCTGGGTACAGCTTGGTACGCGCTGCTTTCCGATCGCGTCCGTTGGCCGATTTTTGTCGCCGCCCGGCAATTGCGCGATTCGGCGAGCGAACTTCTCCCCTTCACCCAATTAGGCGGCATGGTCATCGGCGCGCGCGCGGTCGTCATAGGCGGACTTGCCGCCCCGCGCGCATTTGCGTCGGTCATGGTGGATGTGACGATGGAGTTTATGGCGCAGATCGCCTTCGTCTTGCTCGGGCTCATGCTCGGCATCGCGCAACTGCGCGCCAGCGCCACGCTGGCGCCATATGCGTACGGGCTGATCCTGGGCACGGCGCTGTTGGTGCCCGGAGTCATCGCGTTTGTCGTACTGCAGCGGCGCGGCAGCTTCCTGGCAGAGAAGCTTGCAGGCCGCTTCCTCCCCGCTGCCGTCAGTCATACCGAAGCGTTTGCGGGGGCGCTGAACGGTCTTTACGACCGGCCATCGCGGCTTGCGATCTCCTCCACGATGCATCTGTTGAGCTGGATCGCCAGCGGCGTCTGGCTGTGGGTTGTGATGCGCTTGATTGGCGCTGAGGTCGACGTCTTCTCCGCCATCGCCATCGAGAGTCTGCTGGGCGCTCTGCGCGGCGTCACCTTCTTCATACCTTCGTCCGTCGGCGTACAGGAAGCCGGCTATGCCGCGCTCGCTTCGGTGTTCGGGATGGGGCCGGAGATCGGGCTTGCCGTGTCCTTGCTCAAGCGTGCGCGCGACATCGTGGTGGGCGTGCCCGTTCTGCTCATTTGGCAGGTCTTGGAAGGCAAACGCGCCTTCACGCAACAGAATGGCGAACCGTCATGAGCGATCTAGCTTTCGTGACCGGGGCTTCGGGGTTTGTCGGATCGGCGCTGGCGCGCACGCTTGCGGCGAAGGGCTTTTCGCTGCGCCTGGCGGTGCGCGCCTCCAGCAAGCGCGACAATCTCGAAGGCGTGAAAGCCCAGATCGTTACCGCGGATATGCGCGACCAGGCGACGTTAACGCAGGCGATGCAGGGCGCGCGTTACGTCTTCCACGCCGCCGCCGATTACCGGCTGTGGGCGCGCGATCCGTCCGAGATCGTGCGCAACAATCTGGAGGGCACGCGTGCGGTGATGCAGGCGGCGCGGGGTGCCGGCGTCGAGCGCGTCGTCTACACCAGTTCGGTGGCGACACTGAAGCCGCACGACGACGGGGCGCCCGCCGACGAAACCTCGCGTCACACCGAGGAAAGCGTCATCGGCGCCTACAAGAAAAGCAAGCTCGTCGCCGAACGGTTGGTCGAGCGCATGGTGGCCGAAGAAGGCTTGCCCGCCGTCATCGTCAGCCCGTCCACGCCCATCGGACCGCGCGACATCAAGCCGACGCCGACGGGGCGCATCATCGTGGAAGCCGCGCTGGGGCGCATTCCCGCCTTCGTCGATACGGGTCTCAATCTCGTGCATGTCGACGATGTGGCGGCCGGCCATCTTCTGGCGCTCGAACGCGGCCGCATCGGCGAAAGCTATATTCTCGGCGGCCAGGACGTGGCCTTCCGCGACATGGTAGGCGCCATCGCCGATCTGGCGGGCCGCCCTCGGCCGCGCATCGGCTTGCCGCGCGCGCCGCTTTTCCCGCTGGCTTACGCGGCCGAAGCGGTGGCGCGGCTGACGGGCAAGGAGCCGTTTATCACCGTCGATGCGCTGAAGATGGCGAAGTACCGCATGTTTTTTTCTTCCGCTAAGGCCGAGCGCGAGCTTGGCTACAGCGCGCGTCCTTACCGCCAGGCGCTGATCGACGCTCTCGCCTGGTTCCGCATGGCGGGCTATCTGACATGATGGCCCTGTCGCTCCTCGCGCTTCTGTCGCTGGCGATCTGGCTGGTGCTGTTGTTGGGCCGCGGCTTCTTCTGGCTGGCGCGCGAACGCGACGATCGCGACGAACCGCGCGAGCCGGACAGCTGGCCTTCCGTTGTGGCGGTAGTTCCCGCGCGCAACGAAGCCGATGTGATCGCGCGCTCCATCGGCAGCCTTCTGGCACAGGATTATCCGAGCCGCTTCCGCGTGATCCTGGTCGACGATCAAAGCAGTGACGGCACCGGCGCGGCCGCGCGCGCGCTTGGCAGCGACCGTCTGACGGTGCTGGATGGCGCGGCGCATCCTGCCGGCTGGACGGGCAAGCTGTTCGCCGTCAGCCAAGGCGTGGCACACGCGAACCCGCCGCCCGATTATCTTTGGCTCACCGATGCCGATATCGCGCACGTGCCGGACAATCTGCGCCGTCTGGTCTCACGAGCCGAGAAGCACAAGTTTGTCCTCGTCTCGCTGATGGCGAAGCTCAACTGCGAAAGTTTCGCCGAGCGGTTCCTCATTCCCGCCTTCGTCTTCTTTTTCGACATGCTGTATCCCTTCGCCTGGGCGAACGATCCGCGCAGGCGCACCGCCGCGGCGGCCGGCGGCTGCATGCTGGTGCGCCGTGAAGCGCTGGAACGCGCGGGCGGCATCGAAGCCATCCGCCACGAGATCATCGACGATTGCGCGCTCGCCCGGCGTCTGAAGGCGCAAGGCCCGATCTGGCTCGGCCTCACCGAACGCGCGGTCAGCCTGCGCCCCTACGCGCGCATCGCCGACATCCGCGCCATGGTGGCCCGCTCGGCTTATGCCCAGCTCGGCTATTCGCTGCTGGTGCTGGCCGGCACCGTGTTCGGCATGGCGCTGCTGTATATCGTACCGCTGGCGGGCTTTCTGACGGGCGGGCTCGGCGCGCTCGTCGGCGCGCTGACTTGGGCGGCGATGACCGTCGCCTTCCAACCGATGCTGCACTTTTATCGCCGCTCGCCCTTCTGGGGGCTGGCTTTGCCTCTGATCGGCGTCTTTTATGCGGCCTTCACCATCGATTCCGCCGTGCAAACCTGGCGCGGACGCGGCGGCATGTGGAAAGGCCGCGCTCAGGCGATCGCATCACCATGAACGGACGCGCGGCAGCGCTATCTTCGGGCAAAGGTCACCACGACGAGAATTTTCCCGTCGCCTCGGTGCTCATCAGCCCGCGCCATCGTCCGGCGATTCTGGCGTTCTATCGCTTCGTGCGTACCGCCGACGACGTTGCCGATCACGCCACCGCCAGCGCCGACGACAAGCTGCATCTGCTCGAAGGCATGCGCCTCAGCCTGATGGGCGCGTCCACTTTCTCGCCCGAAGGCGTGGCGCTGCGCAACGTCCTGGCGACGCGCGGCCTGACCACGGATCACGCCGCCGATCTGCTTGAGGCCTTCCGCCGCGACGTCACCAAGCTGCGCTATGCCGATTGGAGCGAGCTGATGGATTATTGCCGCTATTCGGCGATGCCGGTCGGCCGCTACGTGCTCGACGTGCACGGCGAATCCCGCGCCGTCTGGCCGCTTTCGGATGCGCTATGCGCCGCGCTCCAGGTCATCAACCACCTTCAGGATTGCGCCAAAGATTATCGCGCGCTCGACCGCGTCTATCTTCCGCTCGACACGATGGCCGAGCATGGCGCCACGCTCGAGATGCTCGCCGCTTCGCGCGCCACGCCGGCCCTGCGCTCCGCGATCGCCTCTCTGGCGCGGCGCAACGCGCAGCTGCTGGCGCAATCGGTGCCGTTCGCGGCGCACATTCGCGACCGGCGTCTGGCGCTGGAAGTCAGCCTCATCCAGCGGCTGGCGGAAGACCTCAACGGGAAGCTCCTCGTCCGCGATCCCTTGTCAGAGCGTGTCCATCACCGCAAGGTCGAATTGCCGGGACTGTTCTTCTCCGCCTTCGCCCGCTTCTTTCGCTCGCGCCGTCGTTCCAAAAGAATGACGCCCGCTTAGCATCCAAAGGGGGAAATGCATGGACTATAACGAAGAAGCCAAGAAACTCGTTTTGGCCGGCAAACCGATACCGCCGGAATGGCGAGATAAAGTCACGGCGCTCGATTTTGTTCGCGTGCATTTGCCATTAAGCAAGGGCATGACCATGCTGAGCGGGGATCGTGAGATCCCAATCGGGCCAATGCCGATAGACGACCTAAGACCACTGGCAGGATTGATCGCGCTGCAAAGACTCTCATTCCGGGGAATGCCGGTAAGCGACGTAGGGCCGCTGGCCGGGTTGACCGCGCTTCGAGAGCTCAGCCTTTGGGAAACGCTTGTCAGCGATTTGAGGCCGCTGTCCGGACTGGCTACACTGCAAAGGCTTTACCTCGTGGGAAGTCCGGTGAGAGACCTGACGCCGCTCGCCGGGCTGACCGCGTTGGAAATGCTCAGTCTTGAAAGGACGCAAGTGAGCGATCTGACGCCGCTGGCCAGATTGCCCGCGTTACGGGTGCTCAACATCGAGGGAACCACGATAAGAGACCTGACCCCGGTCAAGCATGTGAAGAACATCTATCGCTGAAAAAATGGAGAAGCAGGATACCGCCCGCGAACAATGAGCACTGACGCATCCTCCACGCCTGAAATAGAAACCGTGCGCCGCAAGGCGGCCGGCAGCTCGTTCTATTCGGCCATGCGGCTGATGCCCAAAGCCGAACGCGAGGCGATGTACGCGATCTATGCCTTCTGCCGCGCGGTCGACGACATCGCCGACGACGGCGTCGGCACGCGCGCCGAACGCCATGGGGCGCTCGACGGGTGGCGCGAGGACGTGACGCGGCTTTGCGCCGGCGGCGCGCCTGGCAAGGCTGCGTTCCTGGCCGAGACGGTCGCGCGCTACCGTCCGCGGCTGGAGGATTTCCTTGCCGTCATCGACGGCATGGACATGGACGTGGCATCCGACATCGTCGCTCCCGATCTCGCCACCCTCGATCTTTATTGCGATCGCGTCGCCAGCGCTGTCGGCCGGCTTTCCATCAAGGTCTTCGGCATGGAAGAAGGGCCGGGTTTCGCGCTCGCCCATCATCTGGGCCGGGCGCTGCAACTCACCAACATCCTGCGCGATCTCGACGAAGACGCGGCGATCTATCGCCTTTATCTGCCGCGCGAATATCTCATCGAGGCCGGCGTGACCATCGGCGAACCGCTGGAGGTTTTGGACAATCCCGTCGTCGACAAGGCCTGCCGCGAGGTCGCCAAGCTGGCGCATGGTCATTACGAAGAGGCCCGCCGCATCCTCTCCGCCAAACCGAAAGGCAATCTGCGCGCGCCGCGGCTGATGGGAGCGGTCTATTCGGAAATCCTGCGCAAGATGGAAGCCGTCGGCTGGGCGCCGCCGCGGCGCCGCGCGCGCGTTCCCAAGGCGCAATTGGCGATGATCGTGCTGCGTCACGGATTACGCCCATGAACACGGTCTATGTCGTTGGAGGAGGGCTTGCCGGACTTTCCACCGCCGTAGCTCTGGCGGACAAAGGCGCGCGCGTCGTGCTGTTCGAGGCGGCCGGGCAGGCGGGCGGACGCTGCCGTTCCTATTTCGACGCCACGCTCGATTGCGTCATTGACAACGGCAACCACCTCGTTCTCTCCGGCAATTACGCGGTTTACGATTATCTGCGCGTCATCGGCGCCGAAAAGGCGTTGATCGGGCCGGAACGCGCCGAAATCGCGTTCGCCGATTTGCGGACGGGCGAGCGCTGGCGGCTTACACCCAACGAAGGACCGCTGCCCTGGTGGATTTTCGATTCCGCCCGCCGCGTTCCCGGCACCAAACCCGCGGACTACGTGCGCCTTGCGGCCTTGCTGGCCGCCGGCCCCGCGCGCCGCGTCGACGAGGTCATTTCCTGCAAAGGAGCGTTGTGGGAGCGGCTGTTGCATCCCTTCCTGCTGGCGGCGCTGAATACCGAACCCGAGAAGGCTTCCGCCGTTTTGGCCGGGGCGGTCCTGCGCGAAACGCTGGCGAAGGGCGGACGGGCTTATCGCCCGCGGATCGCCCATCCCACGTTAGCCGCTGCATTCATCGATCCGGCGCTTGCCTATCTTTCTGCCAAAGAGGTGCTTGTTCACTACGGCCAGCGGCTTCGCCGGATCGTGCTCGACGACAACCACGCGGTCGCGCTGGAATTTCCCGAGAGTACGGTGCCGCTGTCGCCCGACGACACGGTCGTGCTGGCGACGCCGCCCTGGGTGACGCGCGAGCTGCTGCCGAAGACTTCCGTGCCCGACGAATTTCACGCCATCGTCAATGCGCATTTCAAGATCGTTCCGCCGGCCGGCGCCGAACCGATGCTGGGCGCGATCGGCGGCACCGCCGAATGGATCTTCGCCTTCGCGGACCGGATTTCGGTCACGGTCAGCGCCGCCGACGCCATCGTCGACCGGGATCGCGAGGCGCTTGCTGTGCTTTTGTGGCGCGACGTCGCCAAGGCCCATGATCTTTCCGCGGCGCTGCCGCCGTGGCAGATCGTCAAGGAGAAGCGCGCGACGTTCGCGGCCACGCCGCAGCAGGTGGCCAAGCGGCCCAAGACCGAAACAAGCTGGCGCAATCTGTTGCTCGCCGGCGACTGGATCGACACCGGCCTTCCGGCCACCCTCGAAAGCGCGGTGCGCTCCGGGCAGAAGGCGGCGCAATTGGCACTGGCGCGGCGTGACGTATAATCGCCCGCGCGGGGAACCCATATCATGAACCGGATTGCGACGAGCACGGAAGGGACCATCGCGGTCGACGCGCTCATCCGCGACGCCACCGAAGCGCTCCTCAAGGAACAACGCGCCGACGGCCATTGGGTCTACGAGCTGGAAGCAGACGCCACCATCCCGGCCGAATATGTCCTGCTGGTGCATTATCTGGCCGAGGAGCCCAATCTCGAACTCGAAAGGAAGATCGGCGTCTATCTGCGCCGCATCCAAGGCGACCACGGCGGCTGGCCGCTCTATCACGCAGGCAGCCTCGACATCAGCGCCACGGTGAAGGCTTATTTCGCGCTGAAGATGATCGGGGATTCGCCAGACGCGCCGCATATGAGGCGCGCGCGCCATGCGGTCTTGAAGCGCGGCGGCGCGGCCAAGGCCAACGTCTTCACCCGCATCCTGCTGGCGCTTTACGGCCAGACCTCGTGGAACAACGTGCCGACGGTGCCCGTCGAGTTGATCCTTCTGCCGCGCTGGTTTCCAATCCATCTGTCGAAGATGTCGTATTGGGCGCGCACGGTGATCGTGCCGCTTCTGGTGCTGGCGGCGAAAAAACCTTTGGCGAAGAATCCGCGCGGCGTGGAGGTGCGCGAGCTGTTCCTGCCGCACGGCAAGGTCGCTTCCAAGCGCGCGCCGCATCAGAAATGGCATTGGTCGGCGTTCTTCGGCGCGCTCGATTGGCTGCTCAAGCGTTTCGAGCCGTTTTGGCCGAGGGGCCTGCGCGCGCGCGCCATCGACGAATGCGTGCGCTGGACCACGCAGCGGCTGAACGGCGAGGACGGGCTAGGCGCCATCTATCCCGCCATGGCCAACAGCGTGATGATGTTCGACGCGATGGGCTATGCGCCGACGCATCCCGACCGCGCCATTGCCCGCAAGGCGGTGGAAAACCTGCTCGTCGTCAAGGACAACGACGCCTATTGCCAGCCTTGCGTCTCGCCGGTGTGGGATACGGCGCTGGTCTGCCATGCGCTGATGGAGGCGCATGATCCGAAGGCCGATGCGGCGGTGGCGCGCGGGCTGGAATGGCTGAAGCCGCTCCAGGTGCTGGATGTCAAAGGCGATTGGGCGGAAGAGCGGACGAATGTCCGCCCCGGCGGCTGGGCCTTCCAGTACAACAACGCCTATTATCCCGATCTCGACGATACCGCCGTGGTGGTGATGGCGCTCGACCGCGCCAAGGAAAGTGTCGCGCCGAAAGCCGATTATCGCGAAGCCATCGCCCGCGGCCGCGAATGGGTCGAAGGCCTGCAAAGCCGGAATGGCGGCTGGGGCGCCTTCGACGCCGACAATTCCTATTATTATCTGAACAACATTCCGTTCGCCGATCACGGCGCGCTGCTCGATCCGCCGACCGAGGACGTAACGGGGCGCTGCATCGGCATGATGGCGCAATTGGGCGAGACCGGCTCGCGCATGAAGCAAGCCATCGCCTATCTCGAACGCATGCAATTGAGGGACGGAAGCTGGTTCGGCCGCTGGGGCGTCAATTACATCTACGGCACCTGGTCGGCGCTGGCGGGTCTGAACGCGGCGGGCCTGGATGCGCGCGCGCCGATGGTGCGCCGCGCCGTCGATTGGCTGATCTCCATCCAGAATGAAGACGGCGGCTGGGGCGAGAACTGCAGCAGCTACAAACTCGACTATTCCGGTTACGAACCAGCGCCCTCCACCGCGTCGCAGACCGCCTGGGCGCTGCTCGGCCTGATGGCGGCCGGCGAGGTGGATCATCCCGCCGTGGCGCGGGGCATCGCTTATCTACAAGCGACACAACAGAGCAATGGCCTTTGGCCGCAGGAGCACTACACCGGCGGCGGCTTTCCGCGCGTGTTCTATCTGCGCTATCACGGTTATCCGAGATTCTTCCCGCTGTGGGCGGTGGCGCGCTACCGCAACCTGAAGGCGGGCAATTCGCGACGGGTCGCTTACGGGCTATGAGCATTCTTGCCGCCACCGGTCTTGCGAAAGAGGCGCGCATCGCCAAGCGTGCGGGCCTCAAGCCCGTCATCGGCGGCGGCAATTCGCGATTGCTGGCGGCGCGTCTGGAAGAGGCGGCGGCGGGGGCCACGGCCATCGTCAGCCTCGGCGTCGCGGGCGCTTTGGCGCCGCTGCTCAGGCCGGGCGACGTAATCATCGCCACGCATGTGGTCGCCGGGAACGAACATTACACCTGCGACGCGGCTTGGTCGCAGATCCTGCGCGGCAGGCTTGCTTATTCGCGATCGGCGATCATCGCCGGAGTCGATGAGGTCGTCTCCCATATCGGCATGAAGAAGGCGCTGTTGCGCAACACCGGCGCCCACGCCGTCGACATGGAATCCCATATCGCGGCGCGCTTTGCGAAGCAGCATGGCCTGCCGTTCGTCGCTCTGCGCGTGATTTGCGACGGCTCGCAGCGCACGCTGTCGCCCGCCGCTCTGGAGCCGCTGAAGCCAAACGGCAAGCCGCGGCTGCTCGCCGTGCTGAAATCCGTGGCAAACGAGCCGGCACAGATTCCCGAACTGCTCCAGACGAGACGCGAAGCGGGAAGGGCGTTCCGCGCCTTACTCCGCTGCTGCAAAATTCTCGGGCTTGGCCTTGGCTGTCCGTATCTCGGCTAGCTTCTTCTCGACGTGGCGCGAGAACACGAACTCAGCCGGCCGCTGGTTGGCGAGGGAGATGTCGGGCGCCATCGGCCCGTCAGTCTTGACTCCGCGCAGCGCGAGCGGAGCCAGCTTGAGCGGATTCTTCACGGAATCGGCAACCGCCGTCCCTTCGAAGCCGCAGTGGACCATGCAGTTGGCACATTTCTCGTAATTGCCGACGCCGTACTTCTCCCACTCCGTGTCTTCCATCAGCTCCTTGAAGGTCTTCACATAGCCTTCGCCGAGCAGATAGCAGGGCTTTTGCCAGCCGAACACGGTGCGCGCCGGCATGGACCAGGGCGAACATTCGTAGGTCTGATTGCCGGCCAGGAAGTCCAGGAACAAGTCTGATTGGGTGAACTGCCATTTCTTGCCGCCGTTGCCGCGCGAGAAGATGTCGCGGAACAGCTTGCGGGTGCGTTCGCGGTTCAGGAAATGCTCCTGGTCGGGGGCGCGCTCATAGGCATAGCCGGGCGACACCGTGATCCCATCGAGCCCCATCGCGGTCATCTCGTCGAAGAATTTGGCGACGCGCTCGGGCTCGGCGTCCTGGAACAGGGTGCAGTTGATCTGGGTGCGGAAGCCCTTGGACTTCGCCAGTTGGATCGCGGCGACGGCTTTTTCGTATGTCCCATCCAGGCACACCGACTTGTCGTGCATCGCCTTGTCGCCGTCCAGATGGATCGACCAGGAGAAGTTCGGGTTTGGCTCGTAATCGTCGATCTTCTTGGCCAGCAACAGCGCGTTGGTGCACAGGATCACGAACTTGTCGCGCTTAAGGAAGCCCCTCACGATCTTGGGCATCTCGCGGTGGAGCAACGGCTCGCCGCCGGCGATCGACACGGCGGGCGCGCCGCATTCGTCGATCGCCTCCATGCATTCCTCGTAGGAGAGGCGCTGATTCAGGATTTCGTCGGGATAATCGATCTTGCCGCAGCCCGCACAAGCAAGATTGCAGCGGAACAACGGTTCCAGCATCAGCACCAGCGGATAGCGCTTCCTGCCGGACAGGTGCTGCTTGAGGACATAGGCCCCGATGCGGGCCGCCTGCTTTGCGGGTATTCCCAACGCTTGCTCCTAACCTCTGAGTTCGACAGGAAGCCGAAACTCGATGTGTTCTTTCTTGCCGTCCATGTGCGACACCTCAACGTCGGAATCGATATCCCGGAGCGCCGCGATCACGTTCTCGACCAGCGACTCTGGCGCGGAAGCGCCGGCGGTCAGTCCGATGGTCTTCTTGCCTTTCACCCAGGCCGGGTCGAGTTCGCTGCCGTCCGCGATCAGATAGGAGGGCACGCCTTCCTCGATGCCGATCTCGCGCAAACGGTTGGAATTCGAGCTGTTCTTGGCGCCGACCACGATGATGACGTCCGCGACGCGGCACAGTTCGCGCACCGCCGTCTGGCGGTTTTGCGTGGCGTAGCAAATGTTGGTGATGTCGGGGCCGACGATGTCGGTGAAGCGTTGCTTCAGCGCCGCGATGATGCCACGCGTGTCGTCGATGGACAGCGTGGTTTGAGTCACGTAGGCGATCGGCGTTTCTTGCGGAAGCTCCAACGCGGCGACATCCTCCTCGGACTGGACCAAGTGCACCGGCGCGCCGACCTGGCCCATCGTGCCTTCGACTTCGGGATGTCCGGCATGGCCGATCAGGATCAGCGTGCGGCCGTTGCCGACGTAGCGTTTGCCCAGGCTGTGGACCTTGGAGACTAGCGGACAGGTCGCATCCAGCACCGGCAGGCCGCGCTCGCTCGCTTCCTTGAAGACGGATTGCGCCACACCATGGGCGCTGAACACCGTCACGGCGCCGTCCGGTACCTCGTCCAGCTCTTCGACGAAGCGAGCGCCCTTGTTTTTCAAGGTCTCGACGACGTGCCGGTTGTGAACGATCTCATGGCGCACATAGACCGGCTGGCCGTACTTTTCGAGGGCGCGTTCGACGATGTCGACCGCCCGGACGACACCCGCGCAAAAACCGCGCGGCTGGGCAAGAACGACACGCATCGTATTCGCTCCATTGTGCATAAGTTCCGGTCCATGTGCTAAGCCCCTAGTATCAAAGGGGAAATTGGTCTGTCGTCCTGTTTGGCATAGTTTCCTGGAAGACGCCGTCTTCCGCAATGATTTTCTTGCCACGCCGGCGTCAATGAACCGCCGTTTGTGTCGGACCGGGTCTGCTGTAGACAATGCCGGTAATTCTCGGCCCGGTGGGCATGAGCAGAACATCGGACGAGGCGTGCCCCGTGCAGAACGAACCGCAGTCTCAGCGCCTGTCGCAAGCTATGGCGCAGGCCGCCATGGCCGTCGAGGAGGTGCTCGAACGCCTTCTGCCAAAGCCACACGGCCTGCATAGACGCGTCCACGAGGCGATGCGCTATGCGACTTTTGCCGGCGGCAAGCGGCTGCGGCCTTTCCTGGTCCTGCAAAGCGCCGGTCTGTTCGCCGTTAACCTTGAAAACGCTTTGCGCACCGCCGCGGCAGTCGAGGTGCTGCACACTTATTCGCTGGTCCATGACGATTTGCCCTGCATGGACGACGACGCGCTGAGGCGCGGCCGGCCCACCACCCACATCGCCTTCGACGAAGCCACCGCGGTGCTGGCGGGAGACGCCCTTCTCACGATCGCATTCGAGATTCTTGCTCACTCGGAGACCCATCCTTCTGCCGAAGTCCGCTGCCGGCTGGTGGCGCGGCTGGCCGAAGCTGCCGGCAGCAACGGCATGATCGGCGGCCAGATGATCGACATGCGCGCGCCTGACAGCGCCTTTGGTGCGGACGAAGTGGTTCTCCTGCAAAGGTTGAAGACCGGCCAGCTTTTCGAGTTCGCCTGCGAGGCCGGCGCGATCCTGGGCGAAGCCGGAGCGGAACATCAGAGCCGCTTGCGCGCCTATGCGCGCGACATGGGTCTGGTCTTCCAGATCACCGACGATCTTCTCGACGTCACCAGCACGGCGGAAAAGACCGGCAAGGCCGTCGGCAAGGACAAGGATCACGGCAAGGCCACGCTGGTCTCCATTCATGGCGCGAATGGCGCGCGCGCCGAAGCCGAGAAGATCGCCAGGCGGGCCGTCGCCGCGCTCGACGCCTACGGGCCGCAGGCCGACGCGCTGCGCGCCCTGCCGCCGTTCCTGATCGGCCGGGAGTCGTGAGGTTTTCGGGGCAAAATGGCGGGCCTAATTCTGACAAGAATGCCCTGTTATAATGAGCTTAAGGGCGGTCGATCACATGAGGATGATATGAAAACGAGCTGGATGAAGAAATTGCTGGTTGCGTCGCTTCTTTTTGGCGGCGCGCTGGCAGGTTCGCCCGCGATGGCCCAGGGAACGGTGCCTGATCCGGCGGTGCAGCAGGTGCAGACCTTCTACAGCGTTCTGCTCGATTCCATGAAACACGCCAAGGAACTCGGGATGAAGGGCCGCTACGACAAGCTGAAGCCGGCGATCGAGCAGACCTTCGATCTTCCCGACATGGTGCGTCTTGCGGTCGGCCCCAGCTGGGCGACGATGTCGGCGGCGGATCAGCAGGCGCTGCTCGTTGCTTTCGAGCACATGACCGTCGCCAATTACGCCAGCAATTTTGACGGCTATGACGGCGAGAGGTTCACCGTCGATCCGACGACGATGGTGCGCGGAACCGACCGCGTGGTGCAGAGCAAGCTGATCACCAAGAGCCAAACCGTTCCCTTCAATTATCGCATGCGTCAGACCAGCGGAAGCTGGAAGATCATTGACATCTATCTCAACGGCTATGTCAGCCAAGTCGCGACCCAACGCTCGGATTTTGGCGCCACGCTGTCGGCTGGCGGCGCCAAAGGCCTGGAGAAAGAGATCAACGCTCTCTCCGACAAGCTTATGAGCGGAAACTAAACGGGGGCGAATGGCGAACAGACACTATTCGCTATTCGCTATTCGCTACTGGCTATTTGCTGCTTTTCGTTCGCTCTCCCGGCGGCGGCCCCAGCAGGGCCGGCAGGAAAAACAAAGTCGTGAGCAGCGTCCAGGCGAGCGAGATGACCAACAGCTCGCCCATGCTGGCCGTGCCGGGATGGCTCGACAGCCACAGCGAGCCGAAACCTGAGGCGGTGGTCAAGGCGCTGAAGATGATCGCCCGCGTCAAGCTCGATTGCAGCAGGGTGCGCGTGCCCGCCCGCCAGGCAATCACGAAGTAGATATTGAACGCCACGCCGATGCCGAACAGCAGCGGTAGCGCGATAATGTTGGCAAAGTTGAGCTGCAGCCCGGCCACCCGGCAGGTTGCCAGCGTCAGCAGCGCCGTCAGCACCAGCGGCAGGATCGTCATGATCACGTCGCGCTCGCGCCGCAGCACGGCGATCAGCAGGATGGTGATCGCCAAGAACGACCAGAAGCCCGCTTCGATGAAGGCGCCGACGATGGTCTGCCCCGATTCCTGGATGGTGATCGGCATGCCGGTCGCGTCCGGCGTGACGGCAAGCACCGCCTTGCTGAATCGTCTGAGCGATTTGTTGTCGTTGGCATTAGTCTTGGGAAACACCTGCAGGCGCGCGGTTCCGTCCGCGGCGATCCATTCGGAGACCAGATCGGGCGGCATCGTCTTGATGCTCACCGGTCCGGCCTGCAGGGCATTGCGTAGCTCGTTCAACAAGGTGTCGAGGCCCGGAACCAACGCGTTCGCTGCGGCCAGCCGTCCCTTTTGCGGTCCCGTGGCGAGGGTTTCGAGCGCTCGGGCCAGCCGGCGCGCGTCGGCCGCCGCCTGTGTCTCCTTGGCCGGCTGCTTCTTCTTCGGATGGACGACCGCCGCCTGGCGCAGGGCACTGGCTGCGACCTTCAGACTCGCGACGATCTGGTCGTCGCTCGGTAGCGGTTTGACATCGAACGGATTGAGCGTCGCGTCCAGCAGGAACGCCGTATCGGAGATCATCGCCAGCTTCTTCGGCTGATCCTCGGGCACGAAGCTCTTCAGCGTCAGCACTTGACCGATGAGCGGGCTTTTCGACAGCTCGGCGGCCAGCTTGTCCGTTGCGTCGAGCGACGGCGCCAGCACATCGATGGTGTTGGGTGAGGTATCGGGATCCTTCATCAGGTCGAACAGCGTCGACATGGATTCCACGTGACGGCTTCTCAGATCCAGCGGATTGAAATCGAACTTGAGGAACGGAACCGTGGCGAGCGCGGCCACGCCCGCCGCCGCGCCGGCGATCAGGATGTTGCGGCGGTGGGTCGCCACGAAGCGGTCGACCGGCGCGAAGAAGGCGAAGCCTACGCGCTCTTCCTCGCCGGCGGGTTCGAGCAGCATGATCAGCGCCGGCAGCAGCGAAATACTGAGCCCGAAGGCGATGATCATGCCCATGCCGGCGATCAGGCCGAGCTCGGCGACGCCGACGTAATCGGTGGGCAGGAACGAGAAGAATCCCGCCGCCGTCGCGGCTGCGGCCAACGCCAGAGGCGTGCCGACGCGCCAGCCCGCCCGTTTCAAAGCAGGTTCCAGATCGCCGCTGCGGTGCCGCTCCGATCGGTAGCGCACCGTGAACTGGATGGCGAAATCGACGCCAAGGCCTACGAACAGGGCGATGAAGGCGATGGAGATAATGTTGAACGTGCCGACCGCCACGAGTCCCAACGCCATCGTCAGCGACAGACCCGTGGCCAGCGTCGCCAGGATGCAGAAGATGATGCGGAACGAACCCACCGCCAGCCACAGCGACAAAGTGACGGCCAGCAGCATGGCGATGCCCATCACTTCGGCGCGATCGGCGATGGAGGCGAACTCCTCGTCTTCCAGAGGAACCGGTCCGGTCAGGCGCACCCGCACGCCCTTGTCCGGCGTCAGCCCGAGCGCGCGCGCGTCCTGGCGGATCGTCTTGCTGGCGGTGGCCCCGGGCGACAGCGCGTCGTAATCGAGCTTGGGCTGCACCTCGACGAAGGTGCGCAGCCGTTCGCCGCCGGTATTGCCGGTGAACAGCGTCCGCCAGGAGAGGAACGCGGTTTGTCCGCTCTCGGTCTTTTCCAGTGTGCCGGCGAAAGCCACCATGGGCTCGTCAATGTCGGAAAGCTTGGCTTGACCGTGGGCGACGCCCATCAGCGCCGTCGAGAGGCTGTCCATCACCCCGCGCAGGGAAGGATCGGCGGCGAGCGCGCCCAGGAACGGCTGCGCGGTGACGAGCTTCTGCGTCGTGTCACGCACCTCCTGCTCGGAGAGGAACAGCAGCCCGTTGCGCTCGAAGAAATTTCCGCCGTCCGGGCGGCGCACGGCCGGGAACATCGTCTTGTTTTCGGCGAGCTTGGCGGCGAGCGCGTCGGCCGCGCCGTTGGCCCGTTCGGCCGTTGCCCCGTCGATCACCACCAGGATGAGGTTGTTGCGCTGGGGGAACAATCGGTCGAAGCGCGCCACATGTTTGCGCCATGGCAGCTTGGTCGAGATCAGCGTCTCGCTGTTGGTGTCCATGGCGAAATGGTTCGCCGTGTACAGGCAGGAGGCTATGGCCGCGAGCGCGCCCGCGGCGATGACGGCACGCGAGTGACGGCAACAGAAAGCGACGATGTTTTCTATAATCGACATAGGGAAGCCTTGGGCCGGAACGGCACTGCGATGTTATTGCTTCGGAGCGTCGGGCGCGACATCCCCGTCGCCGGCGTTATCGTCGTGCTTTTGCAGATAGATGCTGCGCACGGCGGCGTAATAGTCGATGGAGGTCCGTTCGATGTCGCGCAGCGCGTTGATCCTGCGCGAACGCTGATCGACCAGCTTGAGAAGGTCTTCTGTGAGCGAGACGTAGAGCTTGCCGTCGTAGGTGAGGTAGCCCAATGGGTTGAAGTAATGGTCGACAAAGACCCTGCCGGCAAGGTCCCGGGGCATGGTCGAGCCGAGGAGGGGCAGCACCAGATATGGTCCGCCCGGCACGCCGTAGACCGCCAGGGTCTGGCCGAAATCCTGGTCATGTTCCGGAAAGCCCATCCCGCTCGCGGGGTCCATGACGCCCAAGACGCCCATCGTCGTGTTGACGCCGAAGCGGCAGACCGCATTGCCAGCCTGCGTCGTCTCGCCCTGCAGCACGTCGTTGGCGAAGGTGACCGGCAGCGTCAGGTTCGAGAGGAAATTGTGCAAACCTTCGCGCGCGTCCTCGGGTACGGCCGATTTGTAGTAGGTGGCCGCCGGCAGCGCAGCGCGTTTGTCGAGCGACTGATTGAAAGCGAAGACCTTGCGGTTGACGGATTCCAACGGATCGTTGGCGGCGTCGCTGCGACTGCCAGTCGCACATCCGCCCAGCAATAGCGTCACGGCCATCGCCGCGCAGACATAGCGTAACGTCACGTTCTGACACCCCACCATCCCGGGCCATAACGATACTAAGAGTCGCTGGCCTACGTCCAATTCTCATTTTCCACCAAACGAGGCGAGGATGGGACGACATTCCTGCCTTTATCGGCTTTGCCACCGAGAAATGCGCAAACTGGCGCTCAGCGCAGTGCCAAGTCGCCGACGTAGGGATTGGTTTTACGCTCCCAGTCGAAACTCGACATCGGCCCGTGGCCAGGCACGAATTGCATGTCGGAACCCAAGGGCCACAATCTCTCGGTGATTGAACGGATCAGTTGGGCGTGATCGCCGCGCGGGAGGTCGGTGCGTCCGATCGAGCCCTTGAACAGCACGTCGCCGACGAAGGCGATCTTTGCCTCCTGATGGAAGAACACGACATGCCCCGGGGTGTGGCCGGGGCAGTGGCGCACGCCGAACGTCACCTCGCCGAACGAGACCGAGTCGCCGTCGGCGAGAAAGCGGGAAGGGCTGCAGGCTTCGGCGTCGGCGAAGCCGGGCCGCCGAGCATTCTCGCCCAAGGCTTCGAGCAGGAAGATATCGTCCGTATGCGGACCTTCAATCGGAACGCCCAGTTCGCGCGCCAGCTTGGTTGCGCCCGAGGCGTGATCGAGATGACCGTGGGTAAGCAGGACTTTCTCGAGCACGATACCGCCCTCGGCGATGGATTTTTTGAGTCGCGCCACCTCGCCGCCCGGATCGATCACGGCGCCGCGCATCGTCTTGGTGCACCAGACGATCGAGCAGTTCTGCTGATAGGGTGTGACCGGAAGAATCGCGGCCTTGAAGGGTGGTGTCATGGCGGCGTTGTACCGCGGCGCGAGACGGAAGGCAGTGAATTAGGACGTGCGTCCCAATTACGTAGTTGACAACCTTAAGGGATAATGTCCTATGGCAAACGACAGGCCGTCAGTTCCCGCCGCCGAGAGCGAAGCGCTCTTAGACCACGATGAAACAGAAGCGGGCACGCCGTTCACATGCCCGCATTGTCATGCTCCCTTGGTCCTTTCCGAGAAAGCATTGGAAGAGGCCGCGCATGAAGTTGCTGCTTTCGATATCTGTGGCTTCAAGGAAGTTGTATGCAAGATCGAGCATCATGCTAGCGTCATCTGGTGTAGGCTTTTTATGGCTTAGGTCTCGTAACGATGGTTTTTTCCGACCCTTCGACATGAAAGAGAACTCCAATGGCTAAAGCCAAATCATCGGACCAATACAGCCCGGAAGAATCCGAGCAACGCTTACGCATCACGCTCAAAGCGGCATTCAATATGCGCCCTACGCCACTTAAGGACATTCCCAAGCGGAGCGGTGAAGCGCGAAGGTTGGCGCACAAAACGCGCCGACGCCGCGCGTCTCAATCGAAGTTGAGCGGTAACTGAACCGCCGGTTTCGTTTTGGCGAAAATCTTTCCCGTATTCACTTCACTGACGCGGCCTTGATTGAGCTTAAGCGCCGCTGCGACTTGATGCTGCTGGAGACCCGTGTTCAAGAGTGCTTTGATCTGAGCCGCCAATTCCGCTGTCATGCGGGGAGAAGTTCTACGCTTCACTTTTCCGCCCTTTCTTTGGCAGAGTGACGTGAAGCGCTCTTGACATACAAAAGCGTCTGGAGTCTCATCCAGTTATCGACTCACTTTCGTCCCGCCGCGCTTCACACGAAGCGGGATAAATTCAGAAATGGGGGCCTCGCCAGGCCCCTTTTTCGTTTCCGAATCAAGAGCGAGAACCTATCACTTTTCAGAAATGTCGTGGAGTCCGCACGCGCAAATCATTTGTTGCGATGTTTATCGCGCCATTTTGAAAAACGTGCAGCCTGAGCCTTTATTGGACGGTCCAGCCTTGCCGCCCTGAGTGAAGGGCCGACCGGCAGTTGTCTTTGTGCGAACATTGGCGGGGTCCATCGGCCCGAAATATGTTTCGTCAGCCTCAACGACTTTACCTTTCCCGCCCATCGGCGGGAGGTCCAAACCGCCCTGACGCATGGCTTCCATGACGCGGTGGTGAAGGAACCACGCGGTATTGTACTGACAGCCCAACTGGCGATGAAGCTGGTGGGCGCTAAACCCCTTCTTGGAGGACGTGCCCATCACATACGCGACGGTCCACTGCGTTAGCTTCGCGTGGCTGCGCTCCATGACGGTGCCTACCATGACGGTGAAGTCCTTGCGGCATTCCTTGGCCTTGCAGCGATAGCGACCAGCGATCTTCGTGGCGTGGCAGGCCGTACCCTTACAGAACGGGCAAACCGGGCCATTCGGCCAGCGGGCGGCTTCAAACCAAGCCCTTGCGGCGGCTTCATCGTGAAAGTGTTTGGCGGCAAACTGGTTCTTGCCCATCGGGTATCTCCTATGACAAGAAGCCTACTCCTCCCCGTATAGGTTGTCAACTACGTAATTGGCACGTGCGTCCTTAATACCCTGTCCAAGTTGCAGCGCCGTCCTGCCAAGCAGGCGTCCATTTTCAAAACAATAGAATGGGTTCGGCGTGCGCCAGACCACAGCATCTATGTCCGCCCACCCTCGCCCGGTAGTTAGGATGGTGTTCATTGTTTTCGCTAATGTTGCCGCTATGTCACGCAAAAACCCCAGGAATCCTTTGAATTTTTCACCTGTGATCTGCTAAATTTGTCGCGGTAATTTGGGATGAGTCTGAAAGACGCACGTGTCATGAGGTGCCTGTTCAACCGCGCGCTGTTAGTCGTCGCGGGCGTTGTCGCATCGGTTGCGACCGCCTTGCCGTCGCTGGCGCTCGAGTCCTCTGCCGCTGCGAATATGGGCGGTATCACTGCGCCCGCCGCGCGTCTTGCCGATTATACTTTCAGGCTCGATCTGCCGGCGCTGCTGCCGGGGCTCTCCTCCGGTCCGCAGGATCTTTCGCGCACCGCCACGAACGAGGTCGAAAGCGATTTCGTCTTGTTCGACGGCGTTAGCCTCACCACCGGTTTCAACGTCGACGTGGCGCGTTTGCTCGACCGCTATGCGCCGACCGCCGGCGCCTATGACGGCCTGTTTTATTCCGCTGCGGCGTTGAATTCGCCTTATGCGTCGCTGTCGAGCGGCGGGGCGTATGTCGGTGTGAGCGTGACGCTCGCCGACAGTCTGCACCTCAGCTTCGGTCAGGCCTCCAGCGCGCCCGGTTTCAACCCCTATCTGCTCACGCCGCGTCTGGCCGTGGCCGGGCTCGGCGGCGCGGGTCTTCCCTATGATGCGCGCAGCACCAGTTCGCTGCTCGCCAGCCTGTCCTGGAATTTCGCGAAATGGGGCGGGATCGACTTCACCGCGTCGCAGGCGACGGAACGCGGCGGCGCTTTGGGCGAAAGCTATGCGGCGGTCGACGCGGCGCGGACTTCGGCGCTCGGTCTTTCGGCGCATGTCGGCTTCGGCGGCGGCTGGGTGACAACGGCGTCGTACAGCGAAGGCACGACACAGCTCGATCTCAGGCCCGGTGCTTTCGCCGCGGGCACGGAGTCTGAGCTGCACATGCAATCCTACGGCATCGCGGTCGCCAAGCACGGCCTGTTCGGCAAAAACGATGCGCTTGGCGTGGCGTTTTCGCACCCTGCGCCGAATTACGGCGCCGGCACCTTCTCGACCGGAGACTCTGGCGACATGCAGTTTTTCGGCCGCGACAAGCTGTTCGCGGGCGCGTCGCCGGAAACCGACATCGAGCTCGGCTACGTCACCAACTTCTTCGGCAATTCTGTCGCGCTGCAAGCCAACGCCGCTTATCAGACGAATTTCGGCGGCCAGAACGGCGTCAATGCGGTCTCGCTGCTGAGCCGGGCGAAGATCAAATTCTGAACGTCCATGTCCGGGGCTGCCCGGCGAAGCCTTGGCGTAGCCGGGCTTGACCCGGTCACCCAGCAATCTAAAACCCCCACACCCCAAACGCCTCCCGCAAAGGAACCGACGATGGCCGGGCCGCAATACGTGTTCGTGATGAAAGGTCTGTCCAAGACCTATCCCGGCGGCCGCCAGGTGCTGAAGGACATCTGGCTATCGTTCTATCCGGGGGCCAAGATCGGCATCGTCGGCATCAACGGCGCCGGCAAGTCGACGCTGATGCGCATCATGGCGGGCCTCGACAAAGAATTCACCGGCGAGGCCTGGGCGGCGGACGGCATTCGTATGGGGTACTTGCCGCAGGAGCCGCAGCTCGATCCGTCCAAGGACGTGCGCGGCAACGTCATGGAAGGCGTGGCGGCCAAGCAGGCGCTGATCGACCGCTACAACGAGATCGCCGCCAACTATTCCGACGAGACCGCCGACGAAATGTCCCGCTTGCAGGACCAGATCGAAGCCAAGGGCCTGTGGGACCTCGACAGCCAGATCGATCAGGCGATGGACGCGCTGCGCTGCCCCGAGGGCGACGCCGACGTCACCAAGCTTTCGGGCGGCGAGAGGCGCCGCGTGGCGCTGTGCAAGCTTTTGCTCGACGCCCCCGACATTCTCCTGCTCGACGAGCCGACCAACCATCTGGACGCCGAATCCGTCGGCTGGCTCGAACAGCATCTGCGCGAATACACCGGCTGCGTGATCCTGGTCACCCACGACCGTTATTTCCTCGACAACGTCACCGGCTGGATTCTCGAACTCGATCGCGGCCGCGGCATCCCGCACGAAGGCAATTACTCCTCCTTCCTGGGGGTGCAGGAAAAGCGCCTTCTGCAGGAAGGTTCGGAAGCGGCGGCGCGCGAGCGTACCATCGCGCGCGAACGCGAATGGATTTCGCAATCGCCGCGCGCCCGTCAGGCGAAATCCAAGGCGCGCATCAACGCCTATGAGGAACTGCTCGCCAAGTCGCAGGAACAGCGCGGCGGACCGGCGCAGATCGTCATTCCGGTGGCCGAGCGCCTTGGCTCGCTCGTGGTGGAAGCCGAGGGGCTGGAAAAAGCCTATGGCGACCGGTTGCTGTTCGAGAACGTGAATTTCAACCTGCCGCCGGGCGGCATCGTCGGGGTCATCGGCCCCAACGGCGCGGGCAAGACCACGCTGTTCCGGCTGCTCACCGGCCAGGAGAAGCCCGATGCGGGCACTCTGCGCATCGGTGACACGGTGCGCCTCGGCTATGTCGACCAGTCGCGCGATTCGCTCGATGCGAACAAGACCGTGTGGCAGGAGATTTCCGGCGGCCTTGATGTGCTGGAACTGGGCAAGCGCACCGTGCAGTCGCGCGCTTATGTCGGCGCCTTCAACTTCAAGGGCGGCGACCAGCAGAAGAAGGTCGGCCAGCTCTCGGGCGGCGAGCGCAACCGCGTGCATCTCGCCAAGATGCTGAAGTCCGGCGCCAACCTGCTTTTGCTCGACGAACCGACCAACGATCTGGACGTCGAAACCTTGCGCGCGCTGGAAATGGCGCTGGAGGAATTCGCCGGATGCGCCATGCTCATCAGCCACGATCGCTGGTTCCTGGACCGCATCGCCACCCACATGCTGGCCTTCGAGGGCGACAGCCACGTCGAATGGTTCGAGGGCAATTTCCAGGATTACGAGGCCGACAAGAAACGCCGGCTCGGCATCGACGCCGACCAGCCCCACCGCATCAAGTACAAGCGGTTCAAGCGGGGGTGACCCTTATTTGATCGTCTTGGTCTTCTTGATCAGGCTCGCGTTCAGCGTGGCGATGTCGCCGTTGTGCTGGCCGAGGAACGAAGTGAATTCGCTCCTCTCCATTTCACGCAGCCATACGCCTTCCACCGAGAAGTCGATCACCGCCAGCCGCCCGTTCAAGCTGGCGACGCGGAAATTCACTTGCAGCGGCTTCGGATCGTTCGCCTTCTTCGGATCGATCATGATCGTCTTGACGATGCTTTCGTCCGGCGCCAGCGCATAGGAACTCGTCACCTGCAGCGTCTGGCCGGAGAATTTGTTGAAATAGGTCTGATAGACCGCCAGCGCGTAATCCTTGAACGCATCGTTGAAAGTGCCCAGATCGCCGGGCGATGCCGTGCGCCGGTACTGGCCCAGCGTGTATTCGGCGATGGCGTTGATATCGGTCAGTCCGAGCAGGAAACTCTGGAATTGTGCCTTGCGCTGATCTTTGGTCAGCGCCTTGTTGGACAGGATCGTCAGACCCGTCTGCACATTGTCCGTGATGTATTGTTCGGCCGGGGTTGCCGCCCGTGCCGGCGCCGAGAACCCTGCGAAGCTCGCCGCGAGAATGAGAATTGCGAACATCAGCCGAAACGGCCGTGTCGCTTCCATGACATTTGGTCCGAAAGAAAGCTTGTGCATGCGCCAATGAACCCCTGACTGCGCTCCACAGGTAATGCTCAGCCGCGCTTATGGCAAGTTCATGGCAGCCGTTTAGTTTTCTGATGGCGGCGTGGCTCCCGGCTCTCCGTTGCGGATTTCGTTGGCCCTGTACTGCCTGTAAAGGTTGCGGGTCGCCGCGTAATAATCCAGTGAATTGCGCTCAATGTCGTCCAGCGTGTCCATGTTGCGCGCGCGAAGATCGAGCAATGTGAAATATTGGCGGCCGATCATCCACCAGGGATGCTGTTTGATTCGGATGTAGATGGTCGGGTCCAAGAAGATGTCCACGACGCGTCCGACGGCGTCGCGCGGCGGCGCGGGACCGAGCAGAGGCAGGACCAGGTAGGACCCTTCGCCCACGCCCCAGACTGCCAGGGTCTGGCCGAAATCCTCGCTGTGCTCGGGAATGCCCATCCTTGACGCCACGTCGAACAAGCCGGCCACGCCCAGGGTGGAGTTTACGGTGAAGCGAGAGAAGGTCTGGCCCGCCCGGCCGGGCTCGCCTTGCAATACATCGTTGGCGAAAGTAACGGGAAGATCCAGGTTTGTCAGAGCGTTATGCGCCGATTCACGAACTGGATCAGGCAACTTATTGTAGTTCTCGGCCGCGTTGCGCAGGGTCCAGCGGTCGATCTTCTGGTTGAAATCGAAGATGTCCCGGTTGGTCGCCTCATAGGGATCGTTGTCGGCGTTCGGCGTACTGCACGCGGACAGGCACAACCCAGCCGTCATTGCCGCCAGCATCAGGAAAATGCGCATCGCCCCACACGCCCCGGTTTATGGCCTTCGCGGCTCTTACCCTAGGGCATCCCCTCTGTAACCTCTTAACTAACACCGTTTTTCGTTGGTGTCTTGCGTCCCCACATCATATAAAGATATGTTTATATGTGTTGAAAGGAGGACGGGATGGACAGACTAGTCGCCATGCTGCGCGCCGCCGGCGATCCCACGCGCCTGCGCCTGCTCCTCTTGCTGCGCCAGGCGGAACTGACCGTCAGCGAACTGGTCGAGATTGTGGGCCAAAGCCAGCCGCGGGTCTCGCGCCATTTGAAACTGCTGTGCGGCGCCGGCCTGATCGAGCGGTTCAAGGAAGGTAGCTGGGTTTTCTGCCGGGCCACCGACGAAGGGCGCGGTGCTGTGCTCGGCGCTACGCTGTCGGAGCTGGCAGGGGATCAGAGCGATATGAAGCGGCTGGCGGCGGTTCGCGAGGCTCGCGCCGCGGAAGCCGCCGCCTATTTCAAGGCCAACGCCTCGGAATGGGGTCGCATCCGCGCCCTCCATGCGCCGGAAAAGGAGGTCGAAGCCGCCATCGTCCGCCACCTCGGCGCCACGCCAATCGAGCATCTGCTCGATGCCGGGACCGGAACCGGGCGCATGCTGGAATTGCTTGCTCCGCAGGTGAAGCGCGCCGTCGGCGTCGATGTCAGCCCCGAGATGCTGGCGATCGCGCGCAACCGCCTGATGCGGTCGAAGCTGGCGCATTGTCAGGTGCGGCAGGGCGATACCTATCGCTTGCCGTTCCCGTCGGGCGGGGCGCTGGCCGGTTTCGACGCGGTGTTGTTCCATCAGGTGCTCCACTATCTCGACGATCCGGGCGCCGCCGTGATGGAAGCCGCGCGCGTGATGCGCGCCGGCGGCCGGCTGTTGATCGCCGATTTCGCCCAGCACGATCTGGAATTCCTGCGCCAGGATTTCGCCCATCGCAGGCTCGGCTTCTCCGACCGCGAGGTGCAGGGCTGGTTCGTCGCCGCGGGCTTGAAGCCTTTGGCGGTGGAGGCCATCGCGCCGCACGAGGGCTCCAAGGAAAAACTGACGGTGAAGGTCTGGCTTGCCGCTTCGTCCGCCAAATCCCGCGCGGTGGCAGCATGAGCCTCAAGGACCTCGTCGTCGACAGCCGCCCGATCGGCGTGTCGTTCGAATTCTTCCCGCCGAAGACGGCGGAGATGGAGGAACAGCTTTGGCGCGCGATCAAACGGCTGGAGCCGCTTCAGCCCGCGTTTGTCTCGGTCACCTATGGCGCCGGCGGATCGACGCGCGACCGCACCCACGCCACAGTCAAGCGTCTGGTGGAAGAAACTTCGCTGAGGCCCGCCGCGCATCTCACTTGCGTCGCCGCCACGCGGCGCGAAGTCGACGACGTCGTGCGTGGCTATTGGCAAGTGGGCGTTCGCCACATCGTGGCCTTGCGCGGCGATATGCCGGAGCCGGGCGTGCCTTACGCCGCCCATCCGCGGGGCTATGCCTCCACGCCCGAATTGATCGAAGGCATTAGGGCCATCGCGGCGTTCACCGTCAGTGTGTCCTGCTATCCAGAGCGTCATCCGGATTCGCCCTCCCTCGAACACGATATCGAGCTCCTGAAGCGCAAGGTCGGGGCGGGCGCCTCGCGCGCCATCGGGCAATTCTGTTTCGACGCGGACGCCACCGCGCGGCTGCGCGACCGTGCAGTGGCCGCGGGGATTTCCGTGCCTATTATTCCGGGCCTAATGCCGTCGACCAATTTCAAGGGCGTGGCGCGCATGGCGGCGCGCTGCGGCGCGAGCATTCCGGTTTGGCTGGCGCGCCTGTACGAGGGCCTCGACGACGATCTCGAAAGCCGGCGCATCGTTGCCGCATCCGTGCTCGCCGAGCAGGTGATGGAACTGCGCGCGCACGGCTTCGACCAGTTCCACTTCTACACCCTCAACCAGGAGGACCTGACCTACGCGACGTGCCGCATACTGGGGTTGGTTCCAAAGGATTTATCATGAGTTTCGATCGCGCCGCACGCATACGCTGGATGAGAGAGGAGGCGCGAAAGCGCATCCTGCTGCTCGACGGCTCCTGGGGCGTGATGATCCAGGGCTACAAGCTCGGCGAAGACGACTTCCGCGGCGCGCGCTTCGGCAATCACGCGACCGAGCTGAAGGGCGACAACGATCTTCTAACCTTCACCAAGCCCGATGTGATCCGCGAGATCGGCAACGCTTATCTTTCTGCGGGCGCGGACATCATCGAGACCAACACCTTCACGGCGACGGAAACTTCCCAGGCCGACTATGGCCTCGCGCATCTGGTCGGCGAATTGAACTTCGAGGGCGCGCGGCTGGCGCGCGAGATCTGCGACGCGCGCACGACCTCGGACCGCCCCAGGCTGGTGGCGGGCATCCTCGGTCCCACCAACCGCACGGCGTCCATTTCGCCGGACGTCAACGACCCCGCATTCCGCAACATCAGCTTCGACGATCTGCGCCGTACCTATCGCGAGGCCGCGCTGGGCCTGATCAAAGGCGGCGCCGACGTGCTGATGGTCGAAACGATCTTCGACACGCTGAACGCCAAGGCCGCGATCTTCGCCATCGAGGAAGCTTTCGAGGAATTGGGCGAGCGCCTGCCGGTGTGGATTTCGGGTACGATCACCGACCTGTCCGGCCGCACGCTGGCGGGCCAGACGCCGGAAGCCTTCTGGCATTCGGTGCGCCATGCCAACCCGTTTGCCGTCGGTCTCAATTGCGCGCTGGGCGCCAAGGAACTTCGCCAATATGTGGCCGAGCTGTCAGCGGTGGCCGACACGCTGGTCAGCGCTCATCCCAACGCCGGCCTGCCCAACGAATTCGGCGGCTACGACGACACGCCCGCCCAGATGGCCGAGAAGATCGGCGAGTTCGCACGCTCCGGCCTAGTCAATATCGTCGGCGGCTGCTGCGGCACCACGCCCGCGCACATCAAGGCGTTCGCGGAAGCGATCGCGGGCGTGCCTCCGCGCGCCATTCCCGAGAAACCGCGTTACCTGCGGCTTTCCGGTCTCGAGCCCTTCACGCTGACGCCCGAAATGAATTTCGTGAACATCGGCGAGCGCACCAACATCACCGGCTCCGCCAAGTTCCGCAAGCTGATCGCCGCCGACAATTACGAAGGCGCTCTCGCCGTCGCGCGCAGCCAGGTGGAGAACGGCGCGCAGATTATCGACATCAACATGGACGAGGGCCTGATCGATTCCGAGGCCGCCATGCGCCGCTTCCTCAACCTCATTGCGGGCGAGCCGGACATCGCGCGCGTGCCGGTGATGATCGACAGCTCAAAATGGAGCGTGATCGCGGCGGGTCTCAAATGCGTGCAGGGCAAGCCCATCGTCAATTCGATCTCGCTGAAGGAAGGCGAGGCGGCATTCGTCGCCCGCGCCAGGGAAGTGCGCCGTTTTGGCGCCGCCGTGGTGGTCATGGCCTTCGACGAGCAGGGCCAGGCCGACACGCGCGAGCGCAAATTCGACATCTGCAAGCGCGCCTACGGCATTCTGGTGGACAAGCTCGGCTTCCCGCCGGAAGACATCATCTTCGATCCCAACATCTTCGCGGTGGCCACCGGCATCGAAGAGCACAACGAATACGGCATCGCCTTCATCGATGCGGCCAAGCGCATCCGCAAGGAGTTGCCATACGCGCATGTGTCAGGCGGCGTCTCCAATTTCTCCTTTTCGTTTCGCGGCAACGAAACGATGCGCGAGGCGATGCACTCCGTATTCCTGTTCCACGCCGTCAAGGCCGGCATGGACATGGGTATCGTCAATGCAGGGCAGCTCACCGTCTATCAGGACATCCCCACGGCTTTGCGCGAGGGCATCGAGGACGTGTTGTTCAACCGCCGCGCCGACGCGACCGAGCGCCTCCTCGATCTGGCCAAGCAATACAAGGGCGGTGGCGCGGCCATCGAAGTGGAAGATGCCGCCTGGCGCGCGCTGCCGGTAGAAGACCGTCTCACCCACGCGCTGGTCCACGGCATCGACGCGTTCGTTGTGGAAGACACCGAGGAAGCGCGGCACAAGGCGGTGCGGCCGCTCGACGTGATCGAAGGCCCGCTGATGGCGGGCATGAACGTGGTCGGGGACTTGTTCGGCTCGGGCAAGATGTTCCTGCCGCAAGTTGTCAAATCCGCCCGCGTGATGAAAAAGGCCGTCGCTTATTTGCTTCCCTTCATGCAGGCCGAACAGGAGAAGAACCAGACTAAGGAGCCTGCGGGCCGTATCGTCATGGCGACGGTGAAAGGCGACGTGCATGACATCGGCAAGAACATTGTGGGCGTGGTGCTGCAGTGCAACGGCTATGAGGTCTTCGACCTCGGCGTCATGACGCCGGCGCAGAAGATCCTGGATACCGCGCGTGAGAAAGGTGCGAACATCATCGGGCTTTCCGGCCTCATCACGCCGTCGCTCGACGAGATGTGCCATGTCGCGGCCGAGATGGAACGCCAGGGCTTCGATATTCCGCTGCTCATCGGCGGGGCGACGACCAGCCGCGTACACACCGCTGTCAAGATCGACCCGAATTACCGCCGCGGCCAGACGGTTTACGTCACCGATGCCTCGCGCGCGGTGGGCGTGGCTTCGAACCTGCTGAGCAAGACCGCGAATGCCGCGTTCGTCGCGAACGTGCGGCGCGAATATGACGAGATCGCCCGCACCCATGCCGCCCAGCGCGCGCCCGGACGCCGCCTCACCCTCGCCCAAGCCCGTGCCAACAAGCTCAAATTCGATTGGACGAATTACACGCCGCCGGCGCCGACGTTCATGGGTGTACGCGCCTACGACGATTACGATCTCGCGGAATTGGTGCGCTATATCGACTGGACGCCGTTCTTCCAGACTTGGGAACTGGTTGGAAAATATCCGTCGATCCTCGAAGACGACAAGATGGGCCCGGCCGCACGCGGGCTGTTCAATGATGCGCAGAAAATGCTGGCGAAGATCGTGGAGGAGAAATGGCTGACGGCACGCGCCGCTTTCGGCTTCTTCCCGGCCAATGCCAGCGACGACGACATCGCCGTCTTCGGCGACAAGGCGCGCAAATTCCCCATCGCCATGTTGCACACGCTGCGTCAGCAAATGTCGCGCGACAGCGCCAAGCCCAACCTGGCGCTGGCCGATTTCATCGCGCCGGCGGGCGTCGCCGATTACATCGGCGGCTTCGTGGTCACCGCCGGTCACGGCGAGGAGGCGCACGTCAATCGTCTCGAGGCCGCGCATGACGATTACTCCGCCATCCTGTTGCGTGCGCTGGCCGACCGCCTAGCCGAAGCTTTCGCCGAGCGCCTGCACGAACGCGTGCGCCGCGAATTCTGGGCTTATGCGCCGGACGAAAATCTCACCAACGTCCAGCTCATCGCCGAGGCTTATCGCGGCATCCGCCCCGCGCCTGGTTACCCCGCCCAGCCCGAGCACACCGAGAAGGGCACTTTGTTCAAGCTGCTCGATGCGGAAGCGCGCGCCGGCGTGAAGCTCACCGAAAGCTATGCCATGTGGCCTGGTTCGTCCGTATCGGGATTATATTTCTCCCATCCCGAAAGCCGCTATTTCGGCGTCGGCAAGATCGAGAAGGATCAGGTGGAGGATTATGCGCGCCGCAAAGGCTGGACGCTGGCGGAAGCCGAGCGCTGGCTGGCGCCCATCCTCAACTACAATCCGCGTGCCGTTGCCGCAGCTTAGCGCCGCTCCAGCCAGGCCAAGCGTAGCGCCAGCCCGAGCATTACACTTGCGGAAATCCAGCCGAGGATTCTTCCGACCACCGGGTTCTGGCGCAGCCGGCTCGCCAGTTTTCCGCCGCCGAATGCAACCGCGCAATTGACCGTCGTGCCGGAGATAACGAAGGCGATTCCGAACACAAGTATCTGCAACCATGCGTGGCCGGCCTCCTTCACGACGAATTGCGGCAAGAAGGCGATGAAAAATATCGCGACCTTCGGATTGAGTAAATCGGTCAGCATGCCTTGCCAAAAAGCCTTATGCACGCTGTGCTCCGCGGCAGGCGCGCTCAGACGCGGCGGATGGCGAACCATGCCGATTGCGATCCAAACCAGATAGGCTGCGCCCGCATAGCGCACAGTGTCGAAGGCGAGCGGCCACGCCGCGAACAGAGCCGCCAGCCCGAAAGCCGTCAAGATTGTGTAGAAGACGGCACCGCTGCCGATGCCGAGCGCAGCGGCAAGGCCCGCGCGCGTGCCGCGATGGGCGGCTTGCGCCAGCACGAAAGTCATGTCGGGACCGGGCGCCAGGTTGAGCGCCAGCGCGCCCGCCATGAACAACAGGAAGAGATGAAGATCGAACATGCGGCTTCTATTGTCCGTACAGCGCGGTGATCGTCGCTTGCCCCAGGCTGTTATGTCGGATCGCGCCGTCGACCTTCGCCGGGGCGTCGTCGCTCTTGAGTCCGAGCTTGGCGGTCTTCAAGGCGTAGACCGCGAAGACATAGCGATGCGGATTGCCGGGAGGCGGGCAGGCGCCGCCATAGCCTGGCTTGCCGAAATCGGTGCGGCTTTCGATGGCGCCCGCCGGCAGTCCCGCGCCATTGCCGGCGCCTTCGGGCAATCCGCGCGCGCCCGCCGAGATGTCGAACACCAGCCAATGCCACCAGCCGCCCTCGTGTGGGGCGTCGGGATCGTGGACCGTCACCGCGAAGCTCTTGGTTCCTGCCGGCGCGCCGGACCAGGAAAGTTCCGGCGAGCGGTTGGCGCCCGTGCAGCCATCGTCGTTGTAGACATGAACATCGGGCAGCGTGCGACCGTTCGCCACCGTGGGACTTGAGAGCGTGAGTTTCGCCGCGTGGGACGCGGACAACATCGATGCGACGACGGCGACGGCGAAGCTGAGGGCCATCTTCATGGAACGATCTCCCGCGAAGTGCGCCTCGCAGAATACGCCTTCACGGCAGCCCGAAAAACCATGAGGCGGCCGACGCGTTTGCGCGCCGTAACCGCCTCATGCTGCCCCCTTCAACGCGGACCCAAGTGACCGCGGATCACAGGCCCCTGCCGTCAAATCCGCAGCCCGCGAAGTAGCTCAAGTTTGTTAGGTCGATGCAACGGTCCGTATTATAAAGCCCCATCTTTTTTGGGGCCGTGTGGGTTTAAGGCAACAATTAGGCAGGGTTAACGGGTCAAACGGGCCTGAAATGTTTGGAAAGCTTCAAGCCTTGGCGCTGGTAGTTGGAGCCGAGCCCTTCGCCATAAACTTCTGACGGCATTTCGGTCAGCCGTTCGAAGACCAGCCGGCCGATGATCTGGCCGTGATCCAGGATGAAAGGCACTTCGCGCGAGCGCACTTCCAGAACCGCCCGCGCGCATGGTGGCTTGCCGGGCTGATAGCCGAAGCCGGGGTCGAAGAAGCCCGCGTAATGTACTCGGAATTCGCCCACCAACGGGTTGAACGGCACCATTTCGGCGGCGAATTCCGGCGGGATGGCCACCGCCTCGCGCGACGCCAGGATGTAGAACTCGTCGGGATCGAGCACGATCGTTCCCGATCTGCTGGCTTGGATAGGGTCCCAATAGTCCAGCGGATCTAGGACGTCGCGCTTGTCGATGTCGACGATTCCGGTGTGCCGCTTGGCCCGCCAGCCGACATGGTGCACCGCCGCGTCGCCTTTCAGGTCCACGCTCAGCGCCAGGCCGTTGTCGATGTCGGCCTCGCCATCCACCAGCGGGGTTTCCGCATGCAGCCGCTTCAGTTGCGTGTCGGTGAATTGCGGTGAGCCTTTGCGCACGCGCAACTGATTCAGGCGCGAGCCTTTGCGCACCAGGACCGGGAAAGTGCGCGGCGAGATCTCGGCGTAAAGCGGCCCGTGATAACCCGGCTCGATGCGGTCGAAGCCCTGGGCGCGGTCGGTGATCAAGCGGGTGAAGACGTCGAGCCGCCCGGTCGAACTTTTCGGATTGGCGATGCCGGAGACGCGGAAGGAGAATTCCGCGTTTTCGAGCAACGGCACGACATAGACGCAGCCCGTCTCCAACACCGCGCCGTTCGTCAGATCGATCTCGTGCATGGTGGCGTTGGCGAGCTTGTCGTTCACCGTCGCATGCGGCCCCGGCAGGAAGCTGGCGCGCACCCGCCAAGCCACCGGGCCTAGCCTGAGATCGATGCTCGCCGGCTGGATCTGGGCGTCTTCCACATCTTCGGTGGCCACTACTTCGCGCCGCGCACGGATCAAGCGCTTCAGCACATGGCCGGGCAGGATGCCGGTGGTGAAACGGCCGTAGCTTTCGCCGTCGCCGGTCTCGTCCTTGCCGAACAGGTTTTCTTCCGCCGCGCTCATGACCCACACCTTGCCTTGTTGCGCTCAGTATAAGTCCTGCCGCTCGCCCGTCACCGTGTCTCGCCAAGAAACCCACGGATTTCGCGCACCGCCTCGGCCAAGCCGCAGCGCCGAATCGGGGCCTGTTCCGGCAGCGCCGTCAGCAGCCGCGACGGCGTCGCCCCTTCGAGGATGACGAAGCAGCCCTTGTCGGAAGCGCCCCGGATCAGCCGGCCGAAGGCCTGTTTCAAGCGCAGCCGGGTCAGAAGATCGTCGTAACCCTTGCCGAATCGGGCGCGGCGCGCCTTGTGCAGGATGGTCGGCTTGGGCCAAGGCACCTTGTCGAACACTACTAGCCTGAGCGAGCGGCCGGGCACGTCGACGCCATCGCGCAGCGCATCGGTACCTAGCAGGCAGGAATTCTCCTCGCTGCGGAACAGATCGACCAGCGCGCCGGTGTCGAGCCGGTCGACATGCTGGGCATAAAGCGTCAACCCCGCGTCGACCAGCGGCGCGGCGATCTTGCTTTCCACTGCGCGTAAGGTGCGCACCGCCGTGAACAGGCCGAGCGCGCCGCCGCCCGAAGCCAGGAACAATTCGCGATAGGCCGCCGCCAAGGCGTCGAGGTCGCGCCGCTCCACGTCGCGCACGATGAAGACCCGCGATTGCTCGGAATAGGAGAAGGGCGAGCCGAAGCTGGCGCGCTTGGGCGGCTCGGGCAGGTGATGGGCGCCGGTGCGCACTTCCGCGCTTTGCCAGTCGCCGTCGTCGTCGCCCGCATCGCGCAACGTCGCCGAGGTGATGAGCGCGCCGTGCGCGTGCGCCAGCACTTCGTTAGCCAGCGGAATGGTGGGATCGATCCAGTGCCGCTCCAGACCGACGTCGAGGTCCTTGCCGTCTTCGCGCACGATCTCGAACCAGTCTACGAACTCGTCGTGGATCTCGCCGGTCTCCAGCGTCTCCAGCATCGCCATCCAGGCCGGCAGGATAATGCGTCCGCGCCGCTCCAGTCCGCGCGCCGCCGCTTCGATGCGGGCGCGCTGATAAGGCTCCAACTCCGCCGCCTTGTCGTTCAATTGCGCCCGCAGGCTTTTCGCCAGCCGCATCAGCGGCACGGCCAAACGCTTCAGTCCGATGCCGAGATGCTTCGCCGCTTCGATGGTCTGTTCGCCGAGAGGCTGGGTTTCGGCTTCCAGCGAATAGAACGCATCCTTGTCGTCGCTGCGCGCCCGCACATGGCCGTAGGCCGCCGCCAGGAAGGTTTCACCCGGGCCGCGCGGGCTGCCGAGCCGCGACATCCAACCTTCGCCGGCCAGTGTGCCCGCCGCCGCGACCGCTTCCTGCAGTGCATCGCGCGCGCTTTCGCTGTCTTCCACCAGATCCTTCAGCCGTTCTTCGAGGCCGCGCCTGCGGCTGCGTGTGCGTCCCTCGGGTCCGCGCAGCCAGCGGCGCAGTTCAGCCATTTCCGCGCCGGACACGAGCGCCGAAAAGCCCGAATCCGCCGCGTCGAACAGGTGATGGCCTTCGTCGAACACGTAGCGCACGCGACGTTCGGGCGCGGTGTCGGTGGTTTCGTCCACGCTCAGCCAGTCCTGCGCCGCCTGGGCGATGACCAGCGCGTGATTGGCCACCACGATCGGCGCCTGGCGCGCGCGCCGCACCACGCGTTCGATGAAGCAGACGCGGTAATGCGGACAGGCCGCGTAGATGCATTCGCCGCGCCGGTCGGTGATTTCGCGCAGCGCGAAGCTCGCGGCCAGGAACGCCGGAAAGCCCGCGCCCGACATGTCGCCATCCGCCGTCGCCGCGACCCAGCGCGCCACCAGCGCCAGCGCCACGGATCTCTGTCCCGGCGCCAGCGCGGTGCGTTTGACGGCCTCTTCGAAATTCAGCAGGCAGAGATAATTCTCGCGGCCTTTGCGCACGACCGCTTTTTCTTCGCGCTCGGCGGGATCGGGATAAAGCCGGGCGATCTCCTGCACGATCTGGCGCTGGAGGTTGCGGGTGTAGGTGGAAATCCACAGGCCGGGTCCGTTCTTCTCCGCCCACAGGCTGGCGGGCGCGAGGTAGCCCAGCGTCTTGCCGATGCCCGTGCCCGCTTCCACCAGCGCGATCCTGGGGGCGCCGGCGCGTTCGCGCGGCGCGAAGGCGTAGCTCGCGGCGTCGGCATAGGCGCGCTGTTCGGGCCGCGCTTCGCCGGCGCTGCCCACGAGCCGCGCCAGCCGGGCGCGCGATTCCTCCAGCGCGACGGGCAGCGACGACGGCTTGCCCGGCGGCGCGTCATCCTCCCAGACCGGTAGCTTGCGCCAGACCTCGAACCCGGCGAGCGGCGCGTGTTGCAGGACAACTGGCCCGATGATGTCTTCGATCACCGCCGCCCAGCGCCAGCCCGCCGTCGAAAGCGTATGAACCAGCGGGCGCAGGCTAGCCTTTATCGCTTCGTGGCTGTCGGCGATGTCTTCCAGCAGCTTCAGCGCTGACGCGCGCAAGGAACGCGCGGCGTCTTCGGGCGTGTCCGGCGCAGCAAGGCCCAGTGCTCGCGCGATCCCCAGCGCGCTCGGCACGCAAGGCACGCCCGGCCGCACGAAGGCGAACAGCTCCAGCACGTCGTAAAGCGGCTTGCCCGGCGCGACCTTCAGCCGCCCGGCGACGAAGGCGGCATGGGCAACCAGCGCTTCGCCGGAGCGAAAGAGCTTCCGCGCCTCTTCAGGTCCCACGCGCCGGCAGACATCGTCGCACACCACCGCCCCGTGCCCCGCCGGCACCAGGGCAGGGAGGCCGGCAATGTCTTTCACCGGCCCCGTGCCGTTTCGAACGAAATGCGTAGGCGCGTTCCGGTCGCTGTGGCAAGCCGCTCCAGAGTGCGCGTGGAAGGCTTCGAGCGCCCGCTCTCCAGCCGCGCAATGACCGCCTGGGTCGTGCGCATCCGCTTGGCAAGCTGCTCCTGGGTCAATCCGGCCTTGGCGCGCGCCTGGATCATCGTTTCGGCCAGCGCGAACTCGTCCGCCATTGCCTCGTAGGCGGCGGCATAAGCCGGCTCCCTACGCCAGCGCTTGAAGACCTTTTCGGCCGGAATGGTTTTCTTGTTCATCGAATCTCCTTTACCCGCCGCAGCGCCAGCTCGATTTCGCTGCGCGGCGTTCTTTGCGTTTTCTTGGAAAACACGCGCAACACGACGAGGCGCTTGCCGATCGCCGTGACGTAGAGCGCCCGCGCGATGCCGTCTTTGCCCTTAAGGCGCATTTCCCAGAGCCTTCCTTCCACGTGCTTGATATAAGGCTCGTGGACGCGCTCAAGCCCGAAGGTTTGGATCAGCCCGACGATCCGTTCGAACCTGGCGCGGATATCGGCGGGAAAAGCCTCCAGTTCCCGCACGACTTCGGCGTTGAGGAATTCCACGCTCCAAGCCACAGCGCGAATATACCTTTTTTGCAATATATTGTCAAACGCGACTCGCTCACCAACTATAATCCCGGGGTCTACGCCACCAAATCCGGATAGAGGTGCACCAGCGCGAGGCGGACACGTTCGTGTTCGCAGACGATCTTCTGCGCGTCGTTGCGCAGGACGTGCGCGCTCGCGCCCTCGCGGGCGGCTTGTGCGAGGCCGCGCGCGGCGGCAGCCGTGGCGGGCAAGCCCAAGCCGCTGGCGCTTCCCGCGATGTCCTGGGCGAGGCGGGCGGCTTGCTGCCAATTGGCGTCGCCGCTGGCGGCGTCCAACGCCGCGCACAGCTGTTCGGTGGTCTCGATGTAGGATTTCAAGATTTCGATCAGCGTCGCGGCGCCCACCGATTTTTCCAGTGCCGCGATGGCGATCACATCGATCACCGCCATCGTTTCCTCGCTTGACAGCGCGGACGAGGCCGCTTGCTTGGTGGCACAAATGATGGCGTCGAAGGCGTCTCGGCCGTCCTGGGCCGCGCCGCGATCCCCGTCTTTGGAGGCGTTTGGTTCAGCAGACATTGACGGCAACCCTTGCCGAAGCCTAGCTTTCCTTGTCTTTCCAAACGCTTAAGATTTCGTTATGGCTTCCAGCCCTCCTTTGCATGCAGCAGCGCTTGCCGCCCACGCCTGGCCGTTCGAGGAGGCGCGCAAACTCCTCGCGCGCGCCGAAAAACGTGGCAGCCGCGACGTGATTTTCGAGACCGGCTACGGCCCCTCGGGCCTGCCGCATATCGGCACCTTCGGCGAGGTGGCCCGCACCACCTGGGTCAGGCGCGCTTTTGCGCTGATGTCGAACGCCAGGACGCGTCTGCTCGCCTTCTCCGACGACATGGACGGGCTACGCAAGGTTCCCGACAACGTGCCCAACCAGGAGATGCTGCGCGACTATCTGGGCAAGTCGCTGACCTCCATCCCCGATCCGTTCGGCACGCATGAGAGTTTCGGCGCCCACAACAATGCGCGGCTGAAAGCGTTCCTCGATCGCTTCGGGTTCGAGTACGAGTTTCTCAGCTCCACCGAATGCTACAAGAGCGGGCGCTTCGATCAGGCGCTGCTCACCGTGCTCGCCCATTACGAAAAGGTGCGCGACGTCGTGTTGCCGACGCTGGGACCGGAGCGGCGCGCCACCTATTCGCCGTTCCTGCCGATCTCGCCCAAGACGGGTGTGGTGCTGCAGGCGCCGATCCTGGAATGGGATGCGAAGCGCGGCACCATCGTCTTCGAGGAAGACGGCAAGAAAGAGGAACTCCCCGTCACCGGCGGCCGCGTCAAGCTGCAATGGAAGGCGGACTGGGCGATGCGCTGGCTGGCGCTCGGCGTCGATTACGAAATGGCGGGCAAGGATTTGATTTCCTCCGTCGAATTGTCGTCGAAGATCGTGCGCGCCATCGGCGGCACCCCGCCGGAAGGCTTCAATTACGAATTGTTCCTCGACGATCAGGGCCAGAAGATCTCCAAGTCGAAAGGCAACGGCTTGTCGGTCGACGAATGGTTGACCTACGGCACGGAGGAAAGCCTGGCGCTGTTCATGTTCCAGAAGCCGCGCGCGGCCAAGAAACTCACCTTCGACTCCATTCCCAAGGCAGTCGACGAATACATTGGCCTGCTCGAGGCTTATCACGCTAAGGAAATGAGTGCCGCGGAACGTCTCGAAAGTCCGATCTGGCACATTCACGGCGGCACACCGCCCGACGAACGTTATCCGGTCAGCTTCGCGCTGCTGCTCAATCTGGTCAGCGCTTCCAATGCGCACAATCGCGAGGTGTTGTGGGGCTTCATCCAGTCCTATGCGCCGCAGGCCAATCCGCAGACCAATTCCGGCCTCGACAAGCTGGTCGGTTACGCGATCAAGTACTACGACGATTTCGTCAAGCCGCAGAAACGCTACCGCGCGCCCAGCGACAAGGAACGCGCCGCGCTGGCCGATCTCGCCGAAAAGCTGCGCGCCTTCGGCGGCGAACGCGACGCCGAGAAGGTGCAGTTCGAAGTCTATGAAGTCGGCAAGCGCCACGGCTTCGAGCCGCTGCGCGACTGGTTCAAAGCGCTCTATGAAGTCCTGTTCGGCCAGAGCCAGGGGCCGCGTTTCGGCTCTTTCGCGGTGCTGTTCGGCTGCGCGGAAACCGCGACGCTGATCGAGCGGGCGCTCGCCGGCGAAATGGCGAGTGGCGAATAGAAACTATTCGCTCGTCTTCACTGACTCGCCCAGATGATCCGGTGCACGAAGGCGATTTCCGAAAGCGCGAAGGTGCGGTCGTCGTAGGCCGGATTGAGCGGTTTCAGTTCCACGCGCTGCGCGGTCAGCCGCGTCAGCAACTTGGCCATCACCTCGCCGGCGTTGGTCTTCACCACCACGCGATCGCCGCGGCGCACGTTGGCGGCGGGCGAGACGATGATCCGGTCGCCGTCGCGATAGACCGGCAGCATGGACTCGCCGGTGATCTCCAGCGCGTAGGCGTGTTCGTCGGCGAGTTCGGGGAACGGGATCTCGTCCCAGCCGGCGCCGGCGGGGAAGCCGGCGTCGTCGAAATAGCCGCGGCTGCCGGCCTGCGCCATGCCGACCAGCGGCACCAGGCGCACGCGCGCGCGCGCGCCGCTGTCGCGGCTGACCAGCGCCACGAAATCCTCGAGGCTCGCACCCGTGGCCGCCAGCACCTTCGAGATGCTTTCGGTTGAAGGCCAGCGCAGCTTGCCGGTGGGGGCTCCGCGTTTGCTCTTGTTGAAGGTGGTGGGATCGAGGCCGGCGAGTTTCGCCAAGCCGGAGGCCGACAGCCTGTTCTTGGCCGCCAGCGCGTCGATGGCGCTCCAGATTTGTCTATGGGTCAGCATTGTTCAATTCCGTTGGATCGTTTTCGCTGTGCTCAAATCGCTTCTAGGCGCATGTCCTCTTACATGGTCGGATCGGCGAGACGGCGAGTCGTTCTGCGCCGGTGTATGAAACTAAGAAAGCGGTCCGATGGACGGTAATTCTTCCTATATTATATTAACAATAGGAATTACCACTCTCAAGCGGATTTGCTCCAGGGGGCCGTCATGATGGACGTCGCCGTGGCGGTTTTGCGACTCTTGCCGCCCGAACCCGCGCATCGCGTCACGGTAGAGCTGGCGGCCAGATTCGCCCTTTTCCTGCCGCGCGCGCCCAAGGACGACCCAAGGTTGGCCGTCCAGGCGCTGGGTTTGAACTTTCCCAATCCCATCGGCGTGGCGGCCGGGTTCGACAAGAATGCGCGCACCTTCCGCGCGATGCTCAAGATGGGTTTCGGTCACATGGAATGCGGGACGGTCACGCCGCGCCCGCAACCGGGCAATCCGCGCCCGCGCCTGTACCGCCTTCGCGAGGACGGCGCCGTCATCAACCGCATGGGTTTCGACAATGACGGCATGGAGTGCGTCGGCGAACGCCTGGCGCGCCGCGGCAAGGGAATCGTCGGCATCAACATCGGTGCCAACAAGGACAGTGCCGACCGCATCGCCGATTACCGTGCGGCGTTTGCGCGGCTGTCGCCGCTGGCCGATTACGTCGCCGTCAACGTGTCGTCGCCGAACACACCGGGCCTGCGCGGTCTGCAGGACCGCGAGCAGTTGCGTGCATTGCTTGCGACGCTCGTCGAGGCGCGCGCCGGCAAGGCGCCGCCGCTGCTGCTCAAGATCGCGCCCGATCTCGACGAGCGCGCCCTGGACGACATCGCCGCCGAAGTTTTGGCAGCGGGCATCGAAGGGCTGATTGTCTCGAACACGACGATCGCGCGCCCGCCCTGGCTGAGAAGCCGCTATGCCGAAGAGACGGGTGGGCTGTCCGGCAAGCCTTTGTTCGCGACTTCGACCTGGGTGCTGGCCGAGATGCGCAAGCGGGTGGGTACGAAACTCGTCCTCGTCGGCGTCGGCGGCGTCGCCTCGGGTGCGGACGCCTATGCCAAGATCCGCGCCGGCGCCAGCCTGGTTCAGCTTTACACCGCGCTGGTCTACGAAGGCGCCGGCCTTCTCAAGCGCATCAAGCGCGAGCTGCTGGAATGCCTCGCCCGCGATGGCTTCTCCACCATCGCCGATGCCGTCGGCGCGGATGTGAAACAGTAATCACGCCCAATAACTAATCGCTCTGCCCGCTTCCTGTGCACGAAAACCGAAACCGCAGCGCGCGCTTTTCTGCGTGCAAGAAAGCATTTGAAATCGGCCTGTTTCATGCACAATGGAAAAAACAGGGGTCGTGAAGTCGGGGGCGGTCCGCAATGAGTTATGCCGGATGGGAAGAGTTGTGGAATCGAGCGCTCGCGTTGTTGGGCGTTGAACCGATCCAGTTTCGCATTCTTGCGGGACTTGGCATCGCGTTCGTCGCGCTCATGATCCTGGAAGGTTTGCGCGTCAGCTTCATCACCGGCCACCGCTTGCCCGCACGGCAGCGCAACGCCGAGGAAACCCCACCCCGGAAGAAATCCTTCATGAAAGCCGCCGGCACCGAGACGCAGTCTTTCCAAGCGTCGTCCGGGCCATTCCATTCACGCGCTCTCGCCCATAACCCGAAGACGACGAAAGGCCGCATCTGCCGCCATCGCGCCGCGCGTCCGAAGATCCGCCGCATATCCGGAGAACCCGCCCAACCCACGTTTACCGAGGATGCGGCGCCCTTTTCACCTCTTCCTCCCAATTAGGAGCGGATTGCGCTATAGTTCCTCCCAGCGATAACAACTATCGCGTGTGGGGGGAGTGATGTCCGAAGATATTGGCAAATTGTTGCTTCGCCTCAGCCTCGGCGGGCTGTTGCTGTTCCATGGCGTCCACAAGCTTTTGAACGGCCTCGGGCCGATCCAGACGATGCTTGCGGCGCACAACATTTCCGACGCCGTTGCCTATGGCGTCTATCTCGGCGAGCTGGTTGCGCCCGTGCTGATCATCCTCGGCCTGTTCTCCCGCATCGGCGGATTGTTGGTCGCCTTCAACATGGTCATCGCGGTGCTGCTGGCGCACACGGCGTCTCTTATGGCAATGACGCCGGAGACAGGCGGCTATGCGCTGGAGCTGCAGGCGTTTTATCTTTTCTCCGGTCTTGCGGTTGCGCTCCTCGGCGCGGGACGCATCAGCCTCGGGGACGGCAACTGGCGCTGATCCGTTCTGCTATCCCGTCCTGACAAGACGCATAAGCCTGTGCTTTCGCGCGGCAAATTCGGCCGCGCGCTCGCCTCATCTCGCCTCCACGAAACGGCGCTAAGGTATGCTGCGCGCTTTGCTTTTTGGCGCGCTCGGAACGGGGAGAGGCGTGCAGAAAACAAAAAACGAATATGAAGTGTAGAATCATCGAAGGTGAAAAGTTGACGAGTCGTCACGAATAGGTACAGTGCGACAGGTCGGATCATCGGAAGGGTTCATGGATACCACTTTGCTGAAAGGTCCGCTGCCGCGCGTCGCGGTGCCCGGCAAGCGCGAGCAGACGAAGATTCAGAACCGCCAGCTCATCCTGGACGCCGCGCGCCAGGTTTTCGCCGAACTCGGCTACGGCGCGACCACGGTGCGCGACATCATCCGCGCCACGCCGTTGGCGTCGGGGACGTTCTACAACTACTTCAAATCCAAGGAAGAGGTGTTCCAGGCGATCCGCGACGAGGTCGCGCTCGCCATCCGCCCGCGCCTGCACGAAGAGCGCATGAAGGCCACGACGGTGGAGGAGTTCATCAGCTGCACCTTCCGCACCTTCTTCGAGTTCGTGGCCGACGATCGCGTGAACTTCCGCACCATCCGCCCCGATGCGACGCGCGTGCGCATGGATACGCCGGAGGTCATCGCCGGCTTCGAAGAGCTGCGGACGGACATCGAGGCTGCCATCGCCAAGGATCTGTTTCCCAAGATCGATGCGGATTATCTGATGGCCGCCATCGTCGGCGTCGCCTTCGAAGTGGCCGAGCGCATGCTGACGCGCGAGCCGCACAATCCCATCGCTGCGGCCGCGTTTGCGACCGCGCTGTTCATCGGCGGCGTGCGGGCGCTGCCTTATTCGGCCGAGCCGGGCGTCGACACCGAAACCGCGTGAATTTCCTCCCCCTGAAAGGGGGAGGTGCTCCGCGGAGCGGAGCGGAGGGGGTCGGGGGCCGTAGCATTGACCCCTCCCTAACCCTCCCCTTGCAGGGGAGGGAATCTCAAGCCAGCTTGTCCAGCGCCTTCAGGATTGCGTCCGTCATTGCGCCGGTGCCGACCTTGGTCATGCCGGGCTGCATGATGTCGCTCGTGCGATAGCCCTCCGCCAGCACCTGCTCCACCGCCTTCTCCAGCAGCGCCGCGTCCTCGCCGCGTCCGAAGGAATAACGCAGGCACATGGCGAACGACAGGATCGTGGCGATGGGATTGGCGAGGCCTTTGCCGGCGATGTCCGGCGCGCTGCCGTGGATGGGTTCGTAGAGCGCGCTCTGGCGGCCGTCCGCGCCTTTCGCACCCAGCGAAGCGGACGGCAGCATGCCGATCGAGCCGGTGAGCTGCGCCGCCTCGTCGGACAACACGTCGCCGAACAGATTGTCGGTGACGATGACGTCGAACTGCTTGGGATTGCGCACCAGCTGCATGGCGCAATTGTCGGCCAGGATATGGGAAAGCTGCACGTCGGAGAATTCGGCGTCGTGAACCCGTGTCACCACCTCGCGCCACAACACGCCGGTCACCATGACGTTGGATTTATCGGCCGACGCCACGCGGCCCGTGCGCAGCCGCGCCAGTTCGAAGGCGACGCGCGCGATGCGTTCGATTTCGCTTGTCGTATAGACCTGCGTATCGACGGCGCGCTTCTGGCCATCCGGCAGGGTGGTGGTTTCCTTCGGCAGGCCGAAATAGACCCCGCCGGTCAGCTCACGCACGATAAGGATGTCGAGGCCGGAAACGATTTCCGGCTTCAGGGTGGAGGCTTCCTTCAAGGCTTCGAAGCACAGGGCGGGGCGCAGATTGGCGAATAGTCCAAGATCGCCGCGCAGTCTGAGCAACCCCTGTTCCGGTTTGCTCTGGAACGGCAGCTTGTCCCATTTGGGTCCGCCGACCGCGCCGAACAACACTGCGTCGGCCTTCAGCGCCTTCTGCATCATCGCGTCGGTGGCGGGCGCGCCGTGCGTGTCGTAGGCGATGCCGCCGACCAGGTCGGATTCCGTGGCGAAAGAAAAGTTCCGGTTGGCCGAATACCAGCCGAGCACGCGGCGCGTTTCTTCCATCACTTCCGGTCCGATGCCGTCGCCGGGCAGGAGAAGGATGTTGTAGGTCATGTCACAGCCACGGCGCTTGCGCTTTGCGGGCGGTCTCGAAGCTGGAAATCTTGTTCTCGTAGCGCAGCGTCAGGCCGATATCGTCCCAGCCGTGGAGCAGACATTGCTTGCGGAACGGATCGACCTCAAATTTGATGCAGCCGCCGTCCGGACCGCGGATTTCCTGTTTCTCCAGATCGACCGAGACGATGGCGTTGGCGCCGCGCACGGCGTCGTCGAGCAGCTTGTCGATCTCGGCCTGTGGCAGGGCGATGGGCAGAATGCCGTTCTTGAAGCAGTTGTTGTAGAAGATGTCGGCGAAGCTCGGCGCGATCACGCACTTGATCCCGAAATCGAGCAGCGCCCAAGGCGCATGCTCGCGGCTCGAGCCGCAACCGAAATTCGCCCCGGCGATCAAAATTTGGGCATTCTTGTAGGCCGGCTTGTTGAGCACGAAATCGGGATTGACGCTGCCGTCAGGCTTGGTGCGCATCTCGTGAAACAGCGCCGTTCCCAGGCCGGTGCGCTTGATGGTCTTGAGGAATTGCTTGGGAATGATCATGTCGGTGTCGACATTGATCATCGGCAGCGGCGCGGCGACGCCCGAGAGATGCTTGAAAGGTTCCATGGCGCGCGGAACTTAACGGCTGAAGCCCTCCATCTCAAGCCGGAACCGCTTGGAATTGCCGATTTCTACGCTATGGTTTCGGCAACAAGGCGGATCCATGTTCAAGTTCCTCTTCAGAAACCGCAAGGCGCGCGCTACTGTCACGGGAGCCCCCGAGCCGGTCGCCAACCCAAGGAGTTCATCCATGTCGAGCGAAGGCATCCACGTTCCTTATGAGAAGCTGTCGCGCCACACGCTGCAGATGCACTATGCCATCACCTCGCTGATGGAGGAGCTCCAAGCCGTCGATTGGTACCGCCAGCGCGCCGACGACACGGAAGACGAAAAACTCAAGGCGATCCTGCTGCACAATGCCGGCGAGGAGATCGAGCACGCCTCCATGCTGCTGGAATGGATCAGACGCAACGACCCGCACTTCAATAAGGAGCTGCGCGAATATCTCTTCACCGAAGGCCCGATCACCGAGCTGGAAGGCAAGGCTATGGGGCGGAAATAACGCCGTCCGGCTCGGTGTCGTGGAAGCGGTGGAGGTTCACGACGCGCCGCCCCTGCTGAGTGACGCCAAGCACATCGACAAAACGTCTGTTCCATTGGATGTGATGCGGCGCGTAGGCATGCCGCGCATGGATCAATTCCGCCAGCGTCTCGTCGGTGCCGCTGAGCAGCGCGATGAGTTCGGCCTGACCGTCAAGCAGCGTGTCGAGCGTGGCGCCGTAAAGCGGACTCGTCTCGTCGATGCGATGCATGATGGTCCAGGACAGCGCGAACAGCGGCGTGCGCGCCCGCACCAGCTTCAATTCCTCGAACCGGCGCATGACGATGCCTTCCCTGGTCACCACCTGCCGTGCGAGCGAAACCGCGATATTAGCGTCGAGAATCTGGTTGCCGCGCTGGTTCGCGGCGCGGAACATCAGCATCGGTGCGCCGTCGAACTGCGTGACGACCGCCACGTTGGAGAACAGCACGCGCGCGGTGGGCCGCGAGATGCGGGCGAAGACAAGACCTGTGGCGACGGCAATGTTCACGATGCTGAAAAAGGATTCTGCCGTCACCAGCACGTTGGCGTAAGGCGAATGAGGCGTCATCGTACCGTAGCCGATGGACCCGAAAGTTTGGACGCTGAAGAAAAATGCGTCGGCGAGCGAGCCCGGGCGCGCGTTGACGATGCCGTGCGGATCGGCCAGGTACAGAAAAGCAAACAGCAGATTAATCGCGAAGAAGACCAGCCCCAGGCCGAGGAAGAATTCGAGCCAGCTTGCGGTCAGCGTCGCGTGGTAGAAGTCCCTCCAGCGGCCCTTGTCCTGGCCCTTGATGACCGCCTGCCTGCGCCGTCCGTGCGTGATGTCGGCCGGGCCGGGATGAAGATCGCGCGGGCTGGGTTCAGCCATGCGAGCCTCGCGCCTTCACATACGTCGCCCAGCGCGCCGCGTGTTCGCGGCCGAGTTCGCGCAAATAGTCCCAGCTAAAGAGCCCGGTGTCGTGGCCGTCGTCGAAGACGATGCGCACCGCGTAATTGCCGACCGGCTCGAGGCCCGCGATCGTCACCTTCTCCTTGCCTCTGACGATCTGCTTCTGGTCCGGCGAGTGGCCTTGCACTTCGGCGCTGGGCGATTCCACCCGCAGATACTCCGCCGGCAGCGCGAAGCGCTCGCCGTTGTCGAAGCTGACGGTCAGCGTGGTCTTGGCGCCGTCGAGACGCAGCTCGGTGGGCCAGGCGTCGCTCACCGGCGCTCGCGCTCCGCGTCGCTGAGCGGGCGCGCCTCGCCCGGCAGCATGATCGGAATGCCGCTGCGGATGGGATAGGCGAGTCCCGCCGGCCGGCTGATCAGCTCCTGCCGCTCGCGGTCGTAGATCAAGGTGGCCTTGGTCACCGGACAGACCAGGAGTTCGAGCAGCTTGGGATCGGGTTCCATCGTATTCCTTCCGCTTGCGCTCAATTCAGCGAAGCCGGTCCGGTCGGGCCGGCGTTCGCCATTTCCAGCAGGGCGATCAGTGTGTCGACGCGTTCCAGCCAGCCGGGGGCTTCGAGCAAAGCCTGCTTCTCCGCCGGTTCGAACGGGCACAGCATGGCCAGGGCATTGACCAGCGTCTCGGGCGCCGCGCCCATCACGCTTCTCCAATCGGCTTTCATGTCGCGTCGGGAAAGATAGTCCTTGAGCGCCGCGAGCAGCCGGTCGCGCGGGAAATCGTTCTCGCCGACGGGAACCAGATCGCCGAGGAACGGCGCGAAATCGGCTTTGACCTGGCGGAATGGCGCGCTGGTCGCCAGTTCTTCGGCGACGCGGAACCGGCACACGCCCGTGAGCGTGATCAGATAACGCCCGTCGTCGCTCTCGCGGTAGGAAGTCAACCGCCCGGCGCAGCCGATGGCCGATAGAGCCGGCTTCAACACCTTGTCCTCGTGCTGGGTGGGCTGAATCATGCCGATCAGGCGGGTGCCGGAAAGCGCGGCGTCGACCAAGGCCAGATAACGCGGCTCGAAAATGTTGAGCGGCAATTGCCCGCGCGGCAGCAACACCACGCCCGTCAGCGGAAAGACGTCGAGGGTCTGCGGCAAATCGTCGAGCGAGTAGTAATTTCCGCCCACGGCACGGCCTCAGGAAAACAGGATGGAGGAAAGCTTGCGTCTGGCCGCGACGGTGCGCGGATCAGCCGGTCCCATCGCCTCGAACAGCGTCACCAGATGCTTGCGCGCGGCTTCATCGTTCCATTTGCGCTCGCGCCGCACCAGTTCCAGCAGCGTTTCGATGGCCGCTTCGCGATCGGCTTTGGCGTCGAGCGCCAGCGCCAGATCGTAACGTGCCTGATGGTCGTTCGGATTCGCCGCGAGCCTGGCCTTCAGCGCGTCCGCGTCGCCGAGGTTCGCCGCCTGCTCGCGCAATTTGAGTTCGGCTTCCACCGCCCGCACGGCTTCGTCCGCTGCGTCGTCGGGCCGCACGAGTTGAAGCGTGTTCTTGGCGCGCTCCAGATCGCCGCTTTTCAGATAGCATTTGGCCAGCCCGGCGGCCGCCTTGGGATGGCCGGGCTCGTCCTGCAGCACATGGGCGTAGGCTTGCGCCGCCTGGCTTATATCGCCGGCGGCAAAGGCTTTGTCGGCCGCCGCCAGGATTTCGGCCGCATGATCGGCGCCGCCGTGCCCGCCATTGCCGATCAGGGTCTGCACGAAGCTCTTGATTTGGCTTTCCGGGATGGCCCCCATGAAGCCGTCCACCGGCTGTCCGTTCTTGAAGGCGTAGACGGTGGGGATCGACTGAATGCGCAACTGGCGCGCGATCTCCTGGTTCTCGTCGATGTTCACCTTGACCAGGCGGACGGCGCCTTTGGCTTCGTTCACGGCTTTCTCCAGCGCCGGTCCGAGCTGCTTGCACGGCGCGCACCACGGCGCCCAGAAATCGACGATCACCGGCACCTCGCGCGAGGCCTCAAGCACGTCGGCGGCGAAGGTTTCGAGCGAAGTATTCCTGATGTTGGGGTTTGCGCCCGCGGCAGGCTGGCTGCCGTTCTGCCCGAGGGGCCTTCCGGTGGAACTGATCAATGCCATGGCCTGAATACCCTGTCCTGCAAACCGCAACATGGGGGCAAGCGACTTGAAAGAAAAGGGCTAATCGACTTCAAAAACAATACAGGCTTGGTCGGCGATCCGCGGGTCGTCGGCATCGGGTTCACGGCGTCTGTAAAGCAAAAACCCCCACGGTCGAGGGGAAGACCGTGGGGGTTTTCTTTAGTCTGCCGGGTGGCGCAGGTGAAGCGCCAAGAGGGAAGGCTCAGGCGGTATTACGGGGAATAATGCAACGTCATGGCGCCGATGCCAGCAGCATCGGCGGGCATCGCGAAGCCAGCCACGGCACCGATGGCCAAGGCCAGCACGCACGCGATCAGGAATCCCTTCGCCATGTCCCTTGCTCCTCCGTGAGCCGTCGAGGTTCATTGGAGGCCAGGAACATGGCGATTTCTTTCTGTCAAAGTGGCAATTTTGTGGTGCGTCTTCGGAGGCGAATGGGCTTTAAGGAGCGATCTCTGGCAAGGCGGCGATGATCGGCTCGTGCCCGCAGGCGCGCACGAAGCTGAGCAGGTCGCCGGGCGCGATCGCGCTGGTCCGGTCGTTGCGCAAAGGGTGGAAGTTCAGCGGATCCTGCGCCAGCATCCCTTCGTCCAGGATGGGCCGCACCACATGCGCCGTGTCGTTCATCAGCGCGAAGGGCGTCACCGATCCCGGCTCGATGCCGAGCGTGGCGATCAGCAGCTCGGCCGAGCCGAAGGAAAATCGCGGCGCGCCAAGCTGCTTGGCGAGCGCGTTCAAATCCACCCGCAGCCGGTCGCGCAAGACGATAAGCCAAAGGCCGCCTTTCTTGTCCTTCAGGAAAAGGTTCTTGGTGTGGCCGCCCGGAACGCTGTCGTGGACGGCGTCGGCTTCCGCAACGGTGAACACCGGGATGTGCTCGTAGGTCTTCCAGGCGATGGAAAGAGCTCGCAGCCGTTCGTACAGCGCTTCCTCGCGCGCCTCCGGCGAAGCAAGCCCGTCCGCCATCAGGGCACCAGCCGCTTGATCCATTCCGGCAGTGCGAAAGCTGCGGCGTGGACCGCCGGATTGTAATAGTCGGTCTTGAGCTTGTTCTTCTTGTAGGCGGCGGCGGCGCGCGCCAGCCCCTTCGGCGTCCCGAGCCGCGCGCCCTTGCCGGCCCACGACAGCGCCATGAACCCGCCGATATAGGTCGGCACCACGGTCAAGTAGAGGCCCGATTGCGGGAAGAAGGCGGCAAGCTCCGTGAGCGCCTCGGTGATCTCCCAGGGCTGGTAGAACGGCACGCCAGTCTGGAAGGTGGCGAAGCCGCCCGGCTTCAGCGCGCGCTTGACGCGGTCGTAGAATGTCTCGCCGAACAGCGCCTTGCCGGGGCCGATGGGGTCGGGACGGTCGCCGACGATCAGGTCGAAGCGGGCCTTGCTCTCTTTGCGGCCGAGATATTCGAAGGCGTCGGCGATCTCGACGGTGAGTCGTTTGTCCTTGAAGGCCTTGGCGTTGACCTCGGCGAAATGCCGACGGCAAAGCTCGACGACGCGCCCGTCGATGTCCACCAGGACGACTTCCGTCACGCTCTTATGCTTAAGCACTTCGTCGGCGATGGAGAGGTCGCCGCCGCCTACGATCATCACCCGCTCGACCTCGCCGTGCTCCAGGATCGGCAAATGTGTCAGCATTTCGGCATAGGCGCTTTCGTCGCGCGTCGTCATCTGGACGATGTCGTCGAGCACCAGCACGCGGCCGTTGGCCACGGTGTCGAAGATCCTGACGTGCTGGTAGCGGCTCTTTTCGTCGGCCAGCGGCTTGCCTTTCAGCTCCATCGTCTGGGCGTAGCCCTTGTGGAGACGCTCTTTGAAACGGCTGGCCGGCATGGCGCGATCCTCGCTTGAGACGAAATCGAGAGCGGCGCTTTTAGGGCGCTCGCTCGGCGCTGGCAAGGCGCTCGCCAGCCGGCTCTGTGACAGCCGGCGGCGCATCCGCGCCACGCTCGGCCAAAAAAATTTAACACTTCGACGACAAAATTCTTGCATGGGGGGGCGACAGTCCTATATTCCGCCCGTCTCCTTCGGGGGACAAAGCGGCGAGGCGGCCTTCCGTCCGCCGCTTTCTTCTTGAGGCGCACCCCTTCGCAAGGAGAGGTGCACAGGTGTCAACGCTCTGAGAGGGTAGGTGCCAGAATGGCTCGACTCGAACTCGTAGCGGCGATCAAAGAAGCAAAAGCGCCTCGCGCTCGCGCTTCGGCGAGGACCGTTCCGGTTCCTATTCCCCCTGGGGATGAGGACCGCAAGGACCACTTCATCACACGTAACGGACTGACCTATGCGGGAAGTCACCTGATAATCGATCTATGGGACGCCGAGGGTCTCGACGACCGTGACAGGATCGAAACAGCGCTGATCGATGCGGTGAAGGCGGCCGGGGCAACCCTGCTGCACATTCATCTGCATACGTTCACCGACGGCGGCGGCATCTCGGGAGTTGCCGTTCTGGCGGAGAGTCACATCAGCGTTCATACCTGGCCTGAAAGGGGCTATGCGGCTTTCGACGTGTTCATGTGCGGCGAATCCGAACCCAGAAAGGCACTGTCCGTAATCAAGGCGGCTTTCAATCCAGGCCGTCTCGTCATCGGCGAACATAAGCGCGGCGTGCTGTAATCAGCCTCAATGCGCGAATTAACCAAAGGGCGGAAGCGGCCAAGCCGTTTCCGCCCTCTTCTTCACGCCCTCGATGTTCCACAAGAAGATCGGGTTGCATTAACTGCGTTCCCATCGCGCATGAGCGATAATGGCCGCGCGGAGGGCAGGGCGTGCGGCACGACGTATGTGTCATCGGGGCGGGCGCGGACGGATTGGCCGCGGCGGCGACGCTCGCCGGACGCGGTCTGAAGGTCGCCGTCGTGGAGCGCGATTCCCGCCCGGGCGGACGCTGCGCCACGCGCGAGTTCCATCCGGGCTTTCGCGCTTCGCCCTATGTCGACGAACTCCCCCCCATCCCGGCCGACATCTTCTGGTCACTCGATCTGGCGCGCCGCGGAGCCTTGCTGACGCCTGCGTCGTCTTCGCTGGCGCGGTGGCCCGAAAAGCAAAATCCGTTGCAGCCGTCGACTGGCCGCGTCGAAGCGCTGCGCCGCGCGATTGCGGAGCGCGTGCTGGCCGACGCTCGCGAGTCGCCAAAGCGCTCCTTGTTCTCATCCCCTGCGCCGTATGCGCCCTGGCCGGGCGAGGAGCTTGCCGCGCGGACGCTCCTGGAAGTATTGGATGAGTTGTCCACCGATTTTACTGACCGCGCCCTTCTGTTGGCCTCAGTGCTGGACAGCCGGGTCTGCGATCCGTCGCTCGCCGGCAGCGCACTTCAGCTGCTTGCCGGCGCGCGGGGCGGCATGGCGGCTGGCGGGCTCGGGCGGCTGGGCGACGCGCTGCGCATGGCGGCCGGGGAGGCTGGCGCGGAAATCACCTGTGGCCTGGAGGCCACCGACGTCAAGCGCCAAGGCCGTCGCGTCTCCGGCGTCGGACTGGCCGACGGCAGCGAAATCGCCGCGCGCGCCGTCATCTCGACGCTCGATCTCAAGCGGACCTTCCTTTCGCTGTTCTCTTGGAGCGAGCTGCCGCGAGCGCTGGTGGATCGCGTCGGCGCGTTTCGTCCGGCACCCGGCACGGCGCGTCTGCTGGTGGCGCTGGAGGCGCCGCCCGATCCTCCGGCCGGCGTGGAAGCTTGCGCTTGGCGCGGCCCGATCCATGTCGCGCCCGACGCTGCGGCGCTCGATGACGCCTACCGCGCTTGGCGGCAGTCTGCGGTGCCGGAACGCCCACCGGCGATGCTGCGCCTGGTCACCGCCGTCGATCCGTCGCTGGCGCCGGACGGCGGCGCCACTCTGACAGTGACGCTTGGCGCCATCCCGCACACGCCTTTCGACGGCGCCTGGACGCGCGAGAAGCGCGACAAGTTGCGCGACACGGCGCTGGCCGCCGTGGAGACCGTATGGCCCGGCACCACCAAGCGCGTGCTCGGATCGGAACTGATCGTGCCGCCGGACTTGGAGCACATGCTCGGCGTCAGCGGCGGCGATCTTTCGGGCGGCGAACCCACCGCCGATCAGATGCTGGGCCTGCGTCCCTTCGCGGATTGCCACGGTACCCGCACGCCGGTGGAAGGGCTTTATCTGGCCGGGCCGTCTTCGACTCTCGGTCCGCTGGCCACCTGTGCCGCGGGCGTGGCGGCGGCGCACGCCGTGATGGCGGATTTCGCGGCAGGAAGGCTCAAATGAGCGAAGCCTTCGACGCGCTGGTGATCGGCGCCGGTCCGAATGGGCTGGCGGCGGCGGCCTATCTCGCTGAGGCGGGCGCCCGCGTTGCCGTGCTGGAAGCCGAGGCGGTGACCGGCGGCGCCTGCGCCAACAGCTTGACGCTTGGTGACCTCGCCGTGCCGGCCGGCGCGCAGACGCTTTACGCCCTCGATCCGCGCGTCGTGAAGGATTTGAAGCTCGTCCGCCGCGGCCTCAAATTCGCCGTGCGCGATCTGGCGCAGATCGGTTTGCGCAGCGACAGCAAGCCGTTGGTGCTCGGCCGCGACGCGCATGCCGCCGCGCGCAGCATTGCTGCCGCTTCCCAACGCGACGCGGAACGCTTTGTGGATTTCCGCCGCGCGCACTTCGCTTTTGCCCGCGTCCTGCGGGCCCTGTGGTGGGAAGACGGTGCACTTCGTAGCGATGAAGATGAACTGCGCCGCCTGGGTGTGACGAGCGCGGCCGCGTTCCTCGACGCCGCTTTCGAATCCGAAACGATGAAGGCCGCCTTCGCCTTCGCGGCGATGGCGGGCGGCTTGTCGCCCGCCGCCGCCGGGACGTCGCTTCTGTTTGCCTGGCGCGCGGCGCAGGAAATGTGCGGTCTGCAGAGCGCGGCGGCGATCCCGCGCGGCGGCATGGCGGCGCTCGCCGAAGCCTTATCCGCCACCGCCGGGGCCGCGGGCGCCGAGATCAGGACAAGCGCGCCGGTCGCGCGTCTGCTCGTATCGGGCGGCGCGGTGTCGGGGGTTGCGCTTGCCTCTGGCGAGGAAATCCCGGCGCGCTTCGTGCTATCGAGCCTGTCGCGCCGGGAGACGCTGTTGAAGCTGGCGCCGACCGGCGCGGTGGGGTTCGCCACCGCCAAGAGTCTTGGCCGCGCGCCGGAGGTCGGCGAGGCGAAACTGGTGATGGCTCTCAAAGCGGTTCCCGCCGCGTTGCAGCCGGCCGGCCGTTTCGTGATCGCCGAGCGCCTGGAGAGCTGCATCGCCGCGCATGCCGAGGCGCGCGCAGGCCGTTTACCGGACGATTTGGCGCTGGAAGCGGTGGTGCCGACGATGTTCGATTCGTCGCTGGCGCCGTCCGGCGTGCACATTCTATCCGTGCTGGTGCGCCCGCTGCCCGTATCGCCCGAGCAAGGATGGCCTCGGCTGGCGCCGCGTCTGATCGAGAACGTATTGGCGCTCCTCGAGCGCTACGCGGCGGGCCTGATGGCGAACATCGCCGGATTGAACTTCGTCGCGCCGAAACCGTCCCGCGATCCGTTCGATGTTTCCCATTTGCAGGCCGGCTGGCGGACGCGCATCGCGACGCCGATCGGCGGATTGTTCCTGTGCGGCGAAGCGGCCGAGCCGGTGCCCGCTTTGTCATGCCGCGCGGCGCGCATCGCCGCCGCCGTCGCCGAGGCGCATCTGAAGGGAGAGGTTCGATGACCGACGGACGTCTCCGCGCCACGCCGTTTCATGCGCGCGTCGCCGAGGCCAATAGGTTCAACGCCTGGGAAAACCGGGGCGGCTTCACGCTGGCTTTGGGCGATCCCAGCGAGGCATTGGCGGCGCGGTTCGGCGCTGTGCTGGCGGATGTCTCCTGGCATTGGCGCGCTTCGATCTGCGGGCCACGCGCGGGCGAATTCGTTTCGCGTCTATTGACGCGCGATGCCTCGCGGCTCGGGCCCGGCGAAGCATTGAAAGCCTTGTGGCTGAACGATGCGGGCGGCGTGCGTGGCATCGGCACGATGGCGCGCTTGGGGCCGGAATCGTTCGTGCTGGTTTCTGCGGCGAAAGATTTCGGCTGGATCGCGGACGCGGCCGCTCTTTACGGCGTGGCCGTCCGCGACGTCACGGAAGAGGAAGGCGTGCTGGCGCTCATCGGTCCCGCCGCCGGCAAAGTGCTCGCGGCAGCCGGGCTGGAGCACGATCTCGGGCCGCTCGCGCTGCGCAAATTTTTCTGGCGCGGGCTGGATGTGACCCTGTCGCGGCTCGGCGAAGGCTACGAGCTGTGGTGCAAGCCCGACGATGCACTGATCGTCTGGGACCGCATCGTCAAAGCGGGGCGCCCCTTCGCGCTCTGCCCGGTGGGTCTGCGTGCCCTGGATATCCTCGATCTGGAGAACGGCGTCGTGCAGCCCGGCGGCGACTTCGCGCCGGCCCGCGACGGCTATACGCGCGAACCTTCGCCGCAATCGCTGGGCTTGAGCGATCTGGTCGATCGCGATCATGTCTTCAATGGCCACGCCGGATACTTGACGGCCGGTGCGGATAAGGTCCTGGCCGGAATCCTGTTCGACTCCGAAACGCCGGCGCCGCAAACGGTTCTCACCCGCGGCGGTCTCGCCGTCGGACGCACCATGGGCTCGCTGGTGTCGCCGGCTTTGCGCCGCGCCATCGCGCTGGCCGTTCTGGACGCGGATGCGCCGGGAGCCGTGCTGACGGCCGGGGGCGTCGCCTGCCGCACGACCGCCTTGCCATTTCTGCCGATTCCCGCTCCGATCCCGTCCAGCGACGGAAAATCCGCCGCTTAGCGTTGAACGGCCGGGGCGACCGGCTTGGACCCGGAAATGAAAATCGATCCGGATGCCGAACTTGTCGTTCGCGTGGGCAAGGGCGATCGCGCGGCGGCGCAGGCCTTGATGGCGCGCCATTTGCCCAAAATGCTGACATTGGCCCGGCGGATGCTGCGCGACCGGACCGAGGCCGAGGATGCCGTGCAGGAAGCGTTTCTCAGGCTGTGGACGCACGCCGCGCGCTGGCGGCCGGGACGGGCGAAATTCGAGACCTGGCTTTATCGGGTGACTTTGAATCAGTGTTACGACCGGCTCAGGCGCAAGCCCGCGCTTGAGCTTGAAGCGGCGGCCCATGTCGTCGATCCCGCGCCGGGGCCTCAGGCGGAGCTTGAGAACGCGGGCTTGGCTGCCGAGGTCGACGCGGCGTTGGCGCAATTGCCCGAGCGGCAACGCGCTGCCATCCTTCTCTGCCACTACCACGAGTGCGGCAATATCGAAGCGGCGGAGATTCTGGGCGTCAGCGTTGAAGCATGTGAGTCCCTACTGGCGCGCGGGCGGCGGACGTTAAGGATAAAACTCGCGCATCTGAAGGACGGCTAGGAGAAGAAGATGGCGGAAAAAGACCCGATCGATCGCATCTCCGCTTCGGCGGAAGGGCAAAGCGACGCCGCATTCGCCGCCCGCGTCCTGACGGGATTGCCGGACGTTCCCGTGCCCGGCGTGCTGGAAGCGCGCATCCTCGACGATTTCGACACCGTCGCGGCAAAGCGGAAAGCTTCGCTGCGGGCCTTGGCAGTGCGTCTGGTGCAGAGCCTGCGCGACGCGGTATGGCCGAACGCGCCGGCATGGAAGCCGGCGTCGATCTTCGTTCTGTCGCTGCTGATCGGGCTGGCGGCGGGGAGTCTGGTTCCGACTTCGGCATTGACGAGCGTCAATAGCGACGAAATCGCGACGGCGGCGCCCGATGTCGTTCCGGACTTGGACCTTTCTGGAGACTTCTAAGATGAGCAACGGATCGCCGCAGCGCAAATCGAACCTGGTGCTGATCGTCTCGCTCTGCGTCAACCTGATTTTGGTCGGCGTGATCGCGATGGGGGTATTTCGCGTCTTCCATCACGGTCCGATGTTCGGGGGCGGGCATGGCTTCGGGCGAGGAGAATTGGCTCCCCACGCGCTCACGCATCTGGTTCCGGCGGAAACCGACAAGATCAAGAACGTCGTCGCGGCGCACAGGGACCGCATCCTGCTGCTCCGAAGCGACGCGATGGCGGCGCGCCAAGACGTGCAGCGCATCTTTGCGGCGCCCGACTTCAACCAGAAGGCATTCGATCAATCCCTCGAGCGCGTGGGCGCCGCCGATGCGGCCCTGGAAGCGGAAGAGATGAAGGTCGTGTCCGAAAGCGTGGCCACGCTGGCGCCGGACGAACGGCGTGCCGATGCGGAATGGGCGATGGCGCATAGAGGTTTTGGAATGCACCACCGCGGCGAAGGCCACGGGTTTTGAGTTAAGCCTTCGGTAGCCGCAATTCGGCGCAGGTTCCTTCGCCGTGCGCGCTGGCCAGCCGGACGGCGCCGCCCATGCGCCTTGCCAGCGCCATGACGATCGCCAGGCCCAGCCCCGTTCCGGTGCTGACGCCGGCGCGCTCGAAGCGGCGGAATGCCGTGCCGGCCCTGTTCGCTTCATCGGAGTTGAAGCCGTTGCCGTTGTCCGACACCGCGATGGCGACCGCGCCTTCGTCCTCGCGCACGCTGACGCCTACGCGGCCGCCTTCCTGGGTGTAGAGCAAGGCGTTCGACAAAAGATTGGCGACGATGCGCTTGACCGCCAGCGGATCGGCGTTCACTTCGGCGGGGCCCGCCGGCACCATGTCGAGGGCGATGCGACGCGAGAAGGCGCGGCCGACGCTCTCGTTCACGCAGGTGCAGACCAGTTCGGTGACGTCGAAGCGGACGGGCTTCAACGGATAGCGGCCGGCCTCCAGGTTGGCGAATTCGAGGATGTCGCCGATCTTGGAATGCAGGCTGCGCCCCGCCATGCCGATGTCGCGGGCATATTCGATGTATTTGGGATGGCCGACCGCGCCGTAGAAGCCGCGTTCGATCACTTCCGCGAAGCCGATGATGGCGTTCAAGGGCGTGCGCAGCTCGTGGCTCATATGGGCGACGAATTCGGTTTTCGAACGCTGCGCCTCCACCGCTTCGCGCTCGGCGTTGGCCAAGCGTACCAAAAGCCGCGCTTCGGCGGGGCGCGTCGAGCGTAGCGCGCGGATGGCCTCGGCGGTTTTGGCGCGACGTTCGAACTCGCGCACGAAGACTGCCGCCAGACCGCCGCCGACCAGCGCCGGCCCCAGAATCACGAACAGATAGAGCGGCAGCGAACCGTACCAGGCTCTGAGCGCGTTCTCGTCGCCGAGCGCTACGCGTACTTCCACGGGCCAACCGCCGACGCCCACGCTAACGGCTTGCGCATCGCTCGGCGTCCCGGCCAGCCGCGTTCCGGTTGGGCTCACCAGTTCCACACCGTCCATCATGGCCGGCGGCACCAGCACCGAAGCGTCGAACGACACGGCCACCGCATTGCCGCCGTCCATGAAGGCGATGACCACACGCTGCCCCGTGCCCAGGACGACGCGGCCCTTGAGCGCCAGCTCGGTCAGGCTTTGCATGTCGATGGCTTCGCCGCTGGCGCGCAAAGTCTGCCCGGCAGAATCCGCGATCGCGACTCCGCGCCATTCGGGCGACGCGGCGAGCGCGCGGTCCGTGATCTCGTCGGCGGCGAACAGGCGGCCGAACCGTTCGTAGCGCGTCAACGAGGCGTCTGCCACGGCGGCGACGGCGCGCGCGCGCTTGGCTTCGAAATAGGCGGCTTGGCGGAACGCCTGGACGCGGTCGAAACGCATCTGCAGCGCGCCCGCGGCGGCGAAGCTGCCGCCGATGGCGACGACGCACAGCAAGACCGTGACGCGTATGTGGCGCATCGGCAAGGCGGCGACCCACGCCAGCACCCCATGCAGGAGCGCGAAAGGCCATGCCGCTGTCCGTTCACCCGCCATGAAACCCGCACCCCGCCCGCGCGGTGGTGATTCGCGCATTAACGATTATGCGAATCGGCGAGTCTGTGTCACCTGCTTCGACGCCGAATCATCCCAACATCTTGGTGACGACTTCGAACAGGTTCGAGGAAATGCCGGGCGTTTTGACCATCGTCTCCAGCTCGCGACGCATCAGGGCTTGGCGCCTTTCGTCGAAACGCCGCCAAGTCTCGAAGGCTCCCGCCATGCGTGCGGCGATCTGTGCGTTGATTTTGTCAAGCGTGCGGATGGTCTCGCCGACCAGTGCATAGCCGCTACCGTCGGCGGCATGAAAGCGCAGCTGGTTGCCGGAAAAGGCGCCGACCAGCGCGCGCACGCGATTGGGATTCTTGATGTCGAAGGCGGGATGGTTCATCAGCGCGCGCACGCGCTCCGCCGTGTCGGGGCGCGAGGAACCCGCCTGCAATCCCATCCATTTGTCGATTACCAGGGCATCCTTGGCGAAGCGGTCGTGGAAATGCGCGAAGGCGGCGTCGGCGCGCGGCGAGGTCATGCGCGACAACGCGGCCAATCCCGCGATCATGTCCGTCATGTTGGTCGCCGACCGGTAATGCGTGTCGGCGAGCGCCGCCGCGCTCTCGTCGTCGGCGGCGGTGAGATAGCGCAGGCAGGCGTTGCGCAAGGCACGCCGCCCGGCCGAGGCGGCATCCGGCGAAAACGTCCCCGCATTCGCCAAACTCTCGTGCAGCGCGACGAAACCTTCGCGGTGCGCAGCGGCGATGGCGCGGATCAGCGTCACGCGCACCGCATGGATGGCGTCCGGATCGACCACCGTCATGGCCATGGCCAGTTCGCTTTCCAGCGGCGGCGTCAGCATGTTGGCGGCGAACGCCATGTCGTCCTTGGCGCGCGCCAGCACTTCGCCCATGGCCGCTAGGTAGAACGGGTCAGGCGCCCGGCCCGCGATCATCGCCAGCATCGTTTCGCGCGCCGCGGCCTGGCCCGCTTCCCAGCGATTGAAGGAGTCGGCGTCGCGGGCCATTAGCGCCGCACGCTCCCCGGCGCTCTGCGCGACCTTGAAGATCGCGGGCGCCGAAAAGCCCCGGCCTACCGACAACAGCGGTGCCTCGTCCACGCCGACGAAGGTGAAAGTTTGTTCCGCCTTGGTCAGTTCGAGCACACGCTCGTCGGGCCCCTGCGCGTTCTCGCCTTCCAGCGTCAGCGGCAAAGCCCGGCCGGATTTGCCCACTAGACCCAGCCGCACCGGGACGTGCATCGGACTCTTGGCCGGCTGGCCTGGCGTCGGCGCGAGGCTTTGCCTCAGCGTCAGAGCATAGGTTTTCGGCGCGGCGTCGAAAGCGCCCGTGACTTCGATCACCGGCGTGCCGGCCTGCGCGTACCACAGGCGGAATTGTCTTAGATCGCGTCCGCTGGTGTCTTCGAAGCATTTGACCCAATCCTCCACCGTCGCTGCCTGGCCGTCGTGGCGTTCGAAATAGAGATCGGTGGCTTTGCGGTAGCCTTCCTCGCCGACCAGGGTCTTCAGCATGCCGATGACTTCGGCGCCCTTCTCGTAGACGGTTGCGGTGTAGAAATTGTCGATGGCGATGTAGCTCTGCGGCTGCACCGGATGGGCGAGCGGGCCCGCATCCTCCTGAAACTGGCGCAGGCGCAACACGCGCACGTCCTCGATACGCTTGACGCCGGCCGAGCGCTGATCGGCGGAAAAGCTCTGGTCGCGGAACACGGTCAGACCTTCTTTCAGCGACAATTGGAACCAGTCGCGGCAGGTGACGCGGTCGCCGGTCCAATTGTGGAAATATTCGTGGGCGACCACGCCTTCGATGTGCGCATAGTCGTCGTCGGTGGCGGTTTCGGGCGAAGCCAGAAGCACTTTGTCGTTGAAGATGTTGAGGCCCTTGTTCTCCATTGCGCCCATATTGAAGGCGGAGACGGCGACGATCATGAAGATGTCGAGATCGTATTCGCGGCCGTACTTCTCCTCGTCCCATTTCATCGCGCGCCTCAGCGAATCCATGGCGTAAAGCGCCTTCGGCTCGTTGCCGTGCTCGACGAAGATTTTCAAGTCGACCTTGCGGCCGGACATGGTGACGAACTGATCCGTGACGACGCCCAGATCGCCCGCCACCAGCGCGAACAGATAGCAAGGCTTGGGGAACGGGTCGTTCCACACCGCGAAGTGCCTGCCGCCGAGAAGCTCGCCCTTGGCGATCAGATTGCCGTTCGACAGCAGCACGGGATAGGAGGCCTTCGGCGCCTCGATGCGCGTGGTGTAGACCGCCAGCACGTCCGGCCGATCGAGAAAATAGGTGATGCGCCGGAAGCCTTCCGCTTCGCATTGGGTGCAGAAGATGCCCTTCGCCAGGTAAAGCCCTTCGAGCGCCGTGTTCTTGGCTGGTGCGATCTCGGTCACCACTTCCAGCGTGAAGCGCTCGGGCAGTTTGGCGATGGTGAGCGTCTCCGCGCCGACGGTGTATTCCTCGGGGCTGAGCGCGCGGCCGTCCACGGCGATGGAGATCAGCTTCAGCTGCTCGCCGTCGAGCACCAGCGGCGCCGGCGCGCCGCTGCGCGTGAGCTTCATCGTGGCGCTGACGCGCGTGGCTTCGGGATCGAGGACAAAATCCAGTGCGATCTCCGACACCTTGTAGTCCGGGGCGCGATAGTCCTTCAGATGGATGGCATGGGGTTCTTCGGGTCGCATGCGTCGTCCTTGCTGGGGGGCCGCATGGGTATAGCCGAAAGCGGCTCGCAAATGTTCCTATTTTTTCCGGGCTGCGTTCTTCGAGAAGGCGTCGAAGACGTTGGTGCTGACGATCAGAAGATGATCCACGGCGTCGTCGCTGGCGCCGAGCGGCAGGAATACGTTCTCGTTATAGACGAACTTCGCTTCCGGAAATTCGCGCCCGACCCCGCCGCGCATGGCCAACGGCTCGCCGCTTCGCCGGACATATTCGTAGGTGTTCGCCGCAATTTGACCGAACCAAGGCGCCGTGACGGCGATCTCGCTGATGCGCCTGCCTCGGAGGGGCACGCTGTAAGCTTGGGCCTGCGCGTCGCCTATGATCCGGTATTCGTAATCCGCACCGCCGTCGATGATCTTGACCAGGGCCATGTCGCGCAGAAACCCGGCCATGTCGCGCGGGTGCAGGTCCTCGCGCGCGGGAAAACGCCGGCCGTTCCGCAGCGAAAGCCAATAATCCGCCGCCCGCTTGACGATCGGGCTTTCCAGCTCGTCGAAGGTGACCACGTGGACGGCGGTTTGGTCCGGAGTTTCGTGAAACGCGGGAACGGATGATGGCGGCATCGGTTGCGACTTCGACGAATTATCGCAAAGGCTTCAGCCTTCGCGTTCGATATCGGTTAGCAGGTCCTGCGCATTATGCGCAAGATCGGCCAGTTCCGCCGGCATTTCCTCGCCGGATTTGCGGGCCCACTCCACCAGGGTTTTGGCGAAGGCCATGAACCTGGGCGCGGCAGCGATCAGTCGCGCTTGGCGCTCGATCTTGACGGGGTCGAGATCGTATTCCGCGCCGGGCACGCGCCAGCCGCCCCATTCGGCCTGACCGGTAATGACCACGGGATAGGTGCCGGGCACCGGATGGCGCGAGCAATCTTCCGTCGGCTGCCATTTGTTGCGTGCGCGCACGACGCGCCAGCTTTCCGTGGCGGGCGCGCCGCGGTCGGCCAGGGGTTCTTCGGCCTGCAGCTCCTCGGCGCCGAATTCGCGGCCCAGTCCGCAATCGTAGAATATGCGGATCGGCTCATCGAGACCCTTGGCCCATTGCGGCAGGACGTGTTCGACCAGCGCCCATGTGCCGACGGGCTTCACGAAGACGCGCTGACTCTTGTGGAATTGCGCCTTGGCCATTTCGTCCATCCGTTTCCGCGAGGGTAAAGCTAGAACGTCGGCCTTAAGTGTAAGTTAAGACTTGCGCGGTCGTCTCTAACCTCTTGTCATTATACGGTTTAGCTCAAAGACCCGTTCCGCGCGGAAAACCATATGATTCTAACCCCCTGCATCAAAGTCTGCGCCATGGACGCGGCCACCGGCCTGTGTACCGGCTGTTTGCGCACGCTCGACGAAATCGCGCGCTGGGGGAGCATGAGCGATGCGGAGCGCGCGCGCATCATGGCGGAATTGCCGTCACGAAAGACAGATTTGGCTATGAAACATCGCTGAGTTTGCTCCGTCCCAGCGGCTCGGGCTCGAGCGTCTTGCCCGCCAGCGCGCCCAGCCAATCCAGGCCGGCGCGCAGCTTGACGTTCTCGCCGACGATCAGGATCGCTGGAGCTGTGCTTTCGGCGGCGGCGGCGCCCAGATCCTTGAGCGTCGTCACGCGCACCTCCTGATCGGCGAAGGAGGCATTGCTGACGATGGCCGCGGGCTCGTTGGCGTCGCGTCCGGCTGCGATCAGCTTTGCCGCGATCTCGCCCGCGTATTTCCGCGCCATATAGAGCACGATGGTCGGCGAGCCGCGTGCGATGGCGGCCCAATCGAGCTTCGGCAATCTGCCGTCCGCGCCGTGGCCGGTGAGAAACGTCACCACATGGTTGGTGTCGCGGTGGGTCAGCGGAATGCCGGCATAGGCCAGCCCGCCGATGCCCGCCGTGATGCCCGGCACGATGCGGAACGGCACGCCGGCGCGCGCCAGGGTGAGGGCTTCCTCCGCACCGCGCCCGAAGACGAAAGGGTCGCCGCCTTTCAGCCGCAGCACGCGCTTGTTCTTGCGCGCCAGCGACACCAGCGTGCGCGAGATGTCGCTTTGCTTGCAGGACCTCTTGCCGGCGCGCTTGCCGGCGTAGACCAGCTCGGCACCCGGCCGCGCCAGCTTGAGCAGCGCCTCGTTGACCAGCGCGTCGTAGAGGATGACGTCGGCGTTCGCGATGGCGTGCAATCCCAGCGCCGTGATCAGGCCAGGATCGCCCGGTCCCGCGCCCGCCAGCCAGACCCAGCCCTTGTCGAACGCGGGCAGGGCGAGCGCCGTCGCCAGCCTTTGGATGGCGGCTCGTTCGGCGGCATTTATGAGGTCGTTCGACATTTAACGTTTCCAATACGTAAATTCAATTATATCACATATTAGAGACGTTGAAATAGACTACAAGGATTCCTTTTTTGTTGCGAACTCCGCTTCCGGTGCGGTTTTGTCCCGCGGTAGTGGCGCAATTTGAGTATTTCTTCGTCATGGCCGCCCTTGAGGCGGCCATCCAGCCGACGCGCGTCCGCGCGGTGAAGTAACGGTTTCGCTGGGTGGCCGGGTCAAGCCCGGCCATGACGAATGAGGTGGTTTTCAAACTAAGCCACTATCCGCCCTGCGATGCCGATGACTTTTGGTGCCCGTGTGCGTTAGACAACACGCGTTTCAACGACAGGAACGCCATGTCCAAGCCTCGCAGCGATCTGAAGCCTAATACCCCTGACTACGAAAACCTTCCCCTCGTTACCGCCAACGGCTTCCGCGAGTACGACGCGCGCTGGCTGTTTGGAAAGGAGATCAATCTTCTGGGCGTACAGGCGCTGGGGCTGGGGCTCGGCACCTATCTGCACGAGGTCGGCGCGCCCAAGGTCGTCACCGGCCACGATTACCGCTCCTATTCGCTGTCGATCAAACAGGCGTTGACGCTCGGGCTGATGAACGCCGGCTGCGAGGTGCTGGACATCGGCCTGGCCACGACGCCCGCCGCCTATTACGCGCAGTTCGCGCTCGATTGTCCCGCCGTGGCGATGGTGACCGCCAGCCACAACGAGAACGGCTGGACCGGCGTGAAGATGGGCGCGCAGCGTCCGCTGACCTTTGGTCCCGACGAAATGACCCGCTTGAAAGAGATCGTGCTAGGCGGTGAGGCCAAGGCGCGCGCGGGCGGAAGCTATTCGTTCGTGGAGAATTTCCGCGAGCAGTACCTGCAAGCCGTGACCGCGGGCCACAGACTCTCGCGTCCGATCAAGGTAGTGGCGGCGTGCGGCAACGGCACCGCCGGCGCCTTCGCCCCCGAAGCGCTGAGGCGCATCGGCGCGGAAGTGATCGCGCTGGACGCCGATCTCGATTACACCTTCCCGAAATACAATCCGAACCCCGAAGACATGGAAATGCTGCACGCCATGGCCGATGCGGTGCACGCGCATAAGGCGGAGCTGTGCGTCGGCTTCGACGGCGACGGCGATCGCTGCGGCGTGGTCGACGACATGGGCGAAGAGATTTTCGCCGACAAGGTGGGCGTGCTGCTTGCCCGCGATTTGTCGTCGCGCATTCCGAACGCGCAATTCGTGGTCGATGTGAAATCGACGGGCATCTACCTGATGGACCCGGTGCTGAAGCAGAACGGCGTGCGCGTCGATTACTGGAAGACCGGCCATTCCTACATCAAGCGGCGCACCGCCGAGCTGAAGGCGGTCGCGGGGTTTGAGAAGAGCGGGCACTATTTCTTCAATGCCCCTATCAGCCGCGGTTACGACGATGGCATCGTCGCGGCCATCGCCATCCTGGAAATGCTGGATCGCGCGGGCGGCAAGAAGATGTCGGAGCTTGAAGCAAGCCTACCCAAGACCTGGTCGTCGCCGACCATGGCACCCTTTTGCCCCGACGAAAGCAAATACGCGGTCGTCGCCGCGATCACCAAGGAGTACGAAGGTCTCAAGGTGCGCGGCGAGAAGGTTCTCGGCCAGAAGATCGTCAGCATCGTCACGGTCAACGGTGTGCGCGTGACGCTCGAGGACGGGACCTGGTGCCTGGTGCGCGCGTCGTCGAACAAGCCGTCGCTGGTGGTCGTCGTGGAAAGCCCAACCTCGGAAGCCAACATGCATGCAATCTTCTCCGACCTCGACGGGCGCCTGTCGAGGCATCCCGAAGTGGGCAAGTACGATCAGAAGATTTAACGCGAATGGCGAATAGGGAATAGCGAATAGGGAAAAGCCACTATTCACCACTCGCTATTCGCTGCTCGCCCTTTCACATCGCATCCCACAACATCTTCGCCGCCGTGATCGCGACGGACAGCGCGAACATTCTGCGCAGCCGGCCCCTGTCTGCCATATGCGCGATGGCGGCGCCCGCCGGCGCGGTAAAGAACGCCACCGGCGCGATCAAGAGGAAGCCGAGGAGGTTCGCGTAGCCCAGCGAATAGGGCGGCAACCCGTGTATGCGCCATGCCGTCGATGGCGACGGCAACCCCACATTGCCGCCTGGGTTGACGTTATTGGGGTTCATTCGCAATGTCTTTGTCGCTGCAAGATGCGGGAAGGAATAGGAGATCGCTGCAATTGAGAATACTGTCGAGTTTGCATGAACATCCGGAAGGGCGAAATGAGAATAGTTATTGCCTTATTGGCATTCGTACTGGCGGGCTGCGCGACCGAGCCTGACCCGTATGCGATAGGAAATATGCTTCCCGGAACGATAACGTCCTTATCCGACGGAAAGATATTTCCTGCCCAAGCCGAAATTAGCACCGGCTCCGGCAAGATGACGGCCACCAATCCCGTCACGGGTGAGGTTTTCGAGGGGAGATACACGGCTCTTCAAGACACTCACGTTGTTCAAAATGTGGATACGTCGTTCTGGGGCAACGGAGATACCAGTCAATCGGTTGAAACCAGCGACATCGCTCACGGTTCCGCCGTATTGATAGGAAACAAGGGAACCGTTCTGAACATAAAATTGGAAGTCAAAGCGGGACACCCACCGAGCGCCTATGGCGATGCGGAGGATAATAACGGAAAGAAATACAACGTACAGTTCTAGGGTTCCTCGCGCCGTTAAAGCGCATCCCATAGCATCTTCGCCGCCGTCACCGCCACGAACAGCGCGAACATTTTGCGCAGCCGGCTCCTGTCCGCCATGTGCGCGATGGCGGCGCCCGCCGGCGCGGTAAAGAACGCCACCGGCGCGATCAAGAGAAAACCGAGGAGGTTCGCGTAGCCCAGCGAATAGGGCAGCAGCCCTTGCGCGCCGTAGCCGGCAATCGCCGCGCCGATCGCTCCCGGAATGGAGATGATCGCTCCGAACGCCGAGGCGGTGCCGACCGCGCGATGGATCGGCACGCCGCACAAGGTCATCGCCGGCACGCCGACGGTTCCGCCGCCGATGCCCATCATGGTCGAAACCCCGCTGATGCCGAACGGCAGCAGCAACCCGCCCACGCCGCCGGGCAGATGGTCCGCCAAGCGCCATGTCTCTTTCGCGAAAGCCAGTTGCGCCGCCACGGGCAAGGCGACCAGCCCGAAAATCAGGGCCAGCATCTGTCCCCGCGCCAACGCCGCCAGCACGCTGCCCGCCAGCACACCCACCAGCATGGGCACGACCCAGCGCCTTAGTAGCGCCCAATCGACCGCGCCTTTCTTGTTGTGCGCGCGCAGCGAGGCGATCGAGGTCGGAATGATGGTAGCGAGCGAGGTGCCCACGGCAACGTGCATGCGCAGATTCTCGGGGACGTTCATCGCGCCGAGCACCTGATACATCACCGGCACGACCACGATGCCGCCGCCCACGCCCAGCATCCCCGCGACCAGGCCCGACACCACGCCGGCGATCACCAGGCCCAGCGCCAGCGTTCCAAGATCGCCGCTTGTCATGGCGGTTGTGAAATCCATCTGTGTCCCCGCTTCCCTAGGCCGCGACCTCTTCGCGCCGTGTCAGATGCGCCAGCGCCGCGCGCAGCACCTCGACGCCGGCGCCCGGCCGCGTCGCGTTCTCGCTCAGATGACGGCGGAACAGGCGCGCGCCGGGACGCCCGTTGAACAGCCCGAGCATGTGCCTGGTCATAGTGTTCAGCGGCACGCCGTGCGCCAATTGGCGCGCGATGTATTCGAGATAGGCTTCCACGGCCGCTTCGACCGTATGCGGGCTGCCGCCGAAAAAACGCGCATCAACATCGGCCAGGATCGCCGGCGATTGATAAGCCGCGCGGCCCAGCATCACGCCGTCCACTTGCCCCAGATGCGCTTCGGCCTGATCGAGCGTGGCGATGCCGCCGTTGAGCACGACGGTCAGCGCCGGATTCTCGCGCTTGACCGCATAAACCAGTTCGTAATCGAGCGGCGGCACGTCGCGGTTCTCCTTCGGCGATAAGCCCTCCAGCCACGCCTTGCGCGCATGCACGATGAAGGTGTCCGCGCCCGCCGCCGTGCAAGCCGCGATCAACGCGCGCAGCGCCTCGCCCGGTTCCTGGTCGTCGACGCCGATACGGCATTTCACCGTGACGGGGATCGAAACCGTGGCGCGCATCGCCGCCACACATTCGGCCACCAGCTCCGGCTCACGCATCAGGCAAGCACCGAAGCGCCCGGATTGCACGCGATCCGACGGACAGCCGACGTTCAGGTTGATCTCGTCATAGTCGAAATCGGCGCCGATCTTCGCGGCTTCGGCCAGCGCGGTCGGCTCCGCGCCGCCGAGCTGCAGCGCCACGGGATGTTCGCGCGCGTCGAAGCCGATCAGCCGTGCGCGGTCGCCGCGGATCACGGCCTCAGCCGTCACCATCTCGGTGTAGAGCCGCGCATGATCGCAGAGCAGGCGATGCAGCATCCGGCAACGCCGGTCGCTCCACTCCATCATCGGGGCAATGCAGAATCTGTGATTCAGGCGGCTCATCATTGTCGCGGATCGGCTTCGGGCGCGTTATAAGGCCTGTACGGGTCCGTCTGCAAAAGGCGACCGCCTACGCATCGAAGAGGCAAAGCATCCATGAAGCAGCGGGTTTTCGGAAAAACCGGATTTGCGGTCAGTGAAATCGGCCATGGCCTGTGGGGCATGGGCGGCTGGACTGGCTCGGATGATGAGATCAGCCGTGCGTCCTTGCGCCTCTCGATCGAGGGCGGCTGCACCTTTTTCGACAGCGCATTCGCCTACGGCAACGGCCACAGCGACAGCCTGATCGGCGAGATCGCGCGCGAATATCCGCGGCGTCCACTGGTGCTCGCCTCGAAGATTCCGCCGGCCGATTGGAAATGGCCGAGTTCGCCGAAGTCTGCGCTCCGCACGGTGTTCCCGCGCGCCCATGTCGTCGAATATGCCGATAAGATCCGGCGGGCTTTCGGTCGCCCCATCGATCTGCTGCAATTTCACGTCTGGGAGGATACCTGGGCTGGGGAAGCGGAATGGCAGGACACGGTGGCGGAGCTGAAGGCGAAGGGCGTGATCAAGGCGTTCGGCGTCAGCCTCAACCGCTGGCAGCCCGAGAACGGCATCGCGGCGATCGAAACCGGCCTCGTCGAAGCCGTGCAGGTCATCTACAACATCTTCGACCAGGCGCCGGAAGATCGCCTGTTCCCCGTCTGCCGCCAACGCAATGTCGGCGTGATCGCGCGGGTGCCGCTCGACGAAGGAAGCCTCGGCGGCAAGATGACGCTCGAAACGCGCTTTCCCGCCAAGGATTGGCGGGCGCGCTATTTCAATCCGGAAAACCTGGCGCAAACGGTCGCCCGCGTGGAGGAATTGAAAAAGGTTCTGCCGAAAGGAATGAGCCTGCCCGAGATGGCGCTGCGCTTCATCCTGAGCGAGAAGGCCGTCAGCACGCTGATCGCCGGTATGCGCTCGGCGGAGCATGTGCGCGCCAATCTTGCGGCCTCGGATAAAGGGCCTTTGCCGGCCGATCTGATCGCCAAGCTGCGCGCCCATCGCTGGGACCGCAAGCCGGCGGACTGGTCGGATTGATCGCCTGCTGACGCGTTCCGCTTCGCGCGCTATCGTCGACGCGGTGGCCAAATGGATAATGCGTATCAAATAGGCGCGCCACCTCGCCGCATGCCTCAGTGACGCAAGGCCCAGAAAATGCCGCAAATTGCGAGTCGGCGGATTTGAGGTGCCAAGGTGATCGGCCTAAAATTGGCGGCGAAATAGGCATTCCGACAAAAGTCAATGCGTGGCTATCTCCCGCCTGTACTTGCCAAGGCTGCGAGCGTGCTTCCGCTTCTCCCGCTGGAGCTGGTGGCGCGCCGCCTGCTGGCCAATGCGATGGCGGCGCGGCCGAACTTCGCCTCGCGGCTGGGCGAACATGCGGGGCAGACCTTCGCGATCGATCCGGTCGATTGCCCGTTTGTTTTCCTGATCACGCCGCTTGAGGGCCGCGCCTCGCTCCGCCTGGTGCGCAATCTGTCCGCCGCCGCCTATGATGCACGCATCGCCGCGCCCTTGGTTGTGCTGCTCGGCATGATCGACGGCATTTACGACGGCGACGCCTTGTTCTTCTCGCGCGATCTGGTCATCGAAGGAGACACCGGCGCGGTGCTGGCGTTGCGCAATGCCATCGAGAACGCCGAGCTCGATCCGTCGCTGGTGCTCGGCTTGCCCGACAGCATTCGCGGACCGTTCAACCGGGCAACGGACATGGCGCTCGACCGGCTGCGCCGGACGCTCGACGCGCCCGAACCGAGCGGCCGCAAGGCGTATTCGTCATGATGACGCGGTCGCCTTCGAGCATTCCGGAGCTGGTCTGTCCGGCGGGCACGCCGGCCGGCTTGCGCACGGCCGTCGATGCCGGCGCCCATTCGGTCTATTGCGGCTTCCGCGACGAGACCAACGCCCGCAATTTTCCCGGCCTCAATTTCGACCGCGCGGAGATGCACGAAGGCGTCGCCTATGCCCATGAGCGCGGCGTCAAGGTTCTGATCGCGCTGAACACCTTCATGCGCGCGGGCGCCGTCGACCTCTGGAAGCGCGGCGTCGACGACGCCGTGGCCGCCGGGGCCGACGCGCTGATCCTCGCCGATGCCGCGCTGGTCGCCTACGCGCGTGAAACCTATCCCAAGCAAAGGCTGCATCTGTCGGTGCAGGCCGCCGCCGCGACGCCCGAGGCCATCGCCTTCTACCGCGACCGCTTCGGCATCGCGCGTGTCGTCCTGCCGCGGGTGTTGACGGTGGAGGAGATCGCGCGCCTCACCGCCACGGCGGCGCCGTGCGAGACCGAAGTCTTCGTCTTCGGCGGCTTGTGCGTGATGGCCGAAGGGCGTTGCATGCTGTCGTCCTATGCCACCGGCAAGTCGCCCAACATGACCGGCGTCTGTTCGCCGCCGAGCCATGTGCAATACCGCGAGGAGAACGGCGCGCTGTTCGCCTCGGTCGGCGGCTTCACCGTCGAGCGTTTCGCGCGCGGCGAACCCGCCGGCTATCCGACCCTGTGCAAGGGGCGATTTCAGGCGAACGGTACCGCGCTCCATCTGTTCGAGGACCCCGTCAGCCTCAATGCGGTCGAGCTTCTGCCGCGGCTGGCGGATATCGGCGTCGCCGCCTTCAAGATCGAAGGCCGTCAGCGCGGCAGGGCCTATGTCGCGGCGGTGGTGCGCGCGTTCCGCCGCGCCGTCGACGCCATGGCCGAGGGCGGCCGGATCGACGTCGACGAATTGCGCGCCTTGACCGAAGGCCAGCGCGACACCGTCGGCTCTTATAAGAAGGCATGGCGATGAGCAAAGCGCGCGCCCGCCTGGAACTCACGCTGGGGCCGGTATTGTTCAACTGGCCGGTCGGCCGCTGGGTCGATTTCTACGCCCGCATCGCCGACGAGGCGCCCGTCGATCGGGTTTGCCTCGGCACGGTCGTGTGTTCGAAGCGCCAGCCGTTCCGCGACGAAGTCATTCTCGATATCGTCGACCGTCTCGAGCACGGCGGCAAGGAAGTGGTCTATTCGACCTTGGCGCTGCCGACCACCAAGCGCGAGGTCCGCGCCATCGGCGAGATGATCGAAGCGGGCTATCTGATCGAGGCCAACGACATCGCGACCGTCCAGCTGTTGGACGGCCGCCACCACGTGATCGGTCCGTTCCTCAACATCTACAACGAAGCGACGCTGGCGCTGCATTTGAAGCTGGGCGCGACGCGGGTCTGCTTGCCGCCGGAGCTTCCGCTCGGGTCGATTCGCCTGATCGCGGCCGGCAACGACGCGGTGGAAGTGTTCGCCTTCGGCCGCGCACCGCTGGCGCTTTCGGCGCGCTGCTACCACGCGCGCGCGCACGGCGTGCCGAAGGACGCCTGCCAGTTCGTCTGCGAACGCGACATCGACGGCCTCGACGTGCTTACCCTCGACGGCAAGCCGTTCCTGGCGGTCAACGGCGTCCAGACCTTGGGTTATGTGGTCACGGCGGCAACCCGCGAGATCGCCGATTTACGCGAAGCCGGCGTCGTCTCGCTGCGCCTGTCGCCGCAAAGCTGCGACATGGTCAAGGTCGCGACCATCTTCCGCGATCTCGCCGACGCCCACGTCACCCAGGAAGAGGCGACCGAGGCGCTCTCGGTCATCGCGCTTCCCGGTCCGCTGTCCGACGGCTATCTGCGCGGCCTTCCCGGCGCGCGTCTGCTGGATGAGGTGGATTGATTTATTCACGCCAGTGCGCGACGTCGCACAACGTTCAGGTGGCGGGGCGCACGCATACCGGTTCGATAGCTGGTCGTCAGGAAAGAGTTATTAGGTTCGCTTGCGCGACAAATCTGGAGGCACGCCATATCCTGTCATCATTGAACATGGTTCATTGCCGGATACATGTGCGTACAAATTGCTCTTAACAATTTTACGTAGTCTGTTCTGGATGTTCCTGCGACAGCCTAAGTAGCTTACCCATATTTTGCATTCTCATCAGGCGCCTGCAAAACTCGCCTAGCTCGTCAGTATAATCAAAAAGTATCTCGTCGCTTTGAAACCCTTTACGAATACCCAAATACTGGTTCCAGACGAGCGCAGCCGTTTGGCCTGGACCAAATGCAACGATCACAATTGCTCTTTTCACTATCCATCGTTGCAGAACTATGTACAGCGTAATGGCTATTCCGAAGAGCAATGCGAAAAGCAATACTGCGTAGCTAGCCCAAGCCGGCGCCGCAATGCCAAAGAGACTCCATTGCCGTAAGGCAAAGACATCGACGAACAACATTAATGTCACAATTGCCGGGATAAACCCGATAGACACTATGAAGATGTCTCCAAGCAGCCAACGACAAGACTCAAAAAAATAGGTTGGCCCCACATCATTGGAGCGCAATTTTATCCGTCCACCTATCTCCTGGAGATCGTACAGACGAGGCAGGGTGTTTTGTATGGTACTCGGATGTTCGGCAATTGCTAACGGGTAGTCCGGTTGGGGCTGCGGTGAAATCAAGTTGGCGTCGAAGTCGGTTGCCGAAGTTATCCAGTGGCTGTCAAAGTTCACGAGCAAAAAGAATCCCTTACCGGGATATTTACCGTATCGAACAATTGGGCGTTTTGTTCTCCATGCACAAAGCACCAGCACAATAAAGCCGACTAATAGGGCAATGTTGTAAAACAGACGCGTACCATTCGTACCTGAGAAAGCATATTTTGCAGCCGTGAGCGTTGCAGAGTTTAAAAAATTGACCCACAGGAGTCCTGCCCCACAAACGATCATGCCCGTCAGGCTGAACCAGAGAAATGCCTGCCAAAACCACCGCCAAAAGATTTGTCCAAATGGGTGAAGCCGGAATAACCATAGCCCGGACGCAGCCAAGTGAATGGGGTGCTCGCGCGTTACATCAAAACTAAGTATGTTTGCCGCGGCATGCCTCCGGATATCCCGCAGCCAAGGTGGAACCTCAAACTTGCCTGGAGACGAGTCCGCCGCCGCTCCTCGGCCATCCAATCCGTTCGGTGGCATTGCCAATCTCCCCCCGAAGATCAGACAATGAAGTGATGTAGCAATCGCGATCACTACGTTAAATTAACTATGCATACGAAGAAGCAACAAATCAATTGCGCCCTGACGGTTAAATTCTCTCTTCCAAAAATTAACTATGGAAATTCGACAATGACGCCACTTTAATCGATCCAAATAAAATGAGTTGGCCGTGGCAAGAAGGAAGTTTAGCGCGTAATGGGAAGCCCGGCGTCCTTTGAACGCGGTCGATTCATTGATCGGAGAGACCGGCGAGCGCAGCGAAGTCTTCATTATTGTCTTGCGCCGCCTAGGTCAGCAGCAGGGCCTTGGCGACCGATCGGTTCGTCATGCGCCTATTTTCCGGCCGCGTTGCGAACCGCGAATTCGCTCGTCACTTTTGTTCCGTCGGCAAACACGAAAGTAACGGCCACATGGGCGCCGGGTTTCAGCGCCGGGCTCGGGTCCATGCACATCAGATGATAGCCGCCCGGCGCGAACTTCAGCGTGGCACCCGGCGCCACATCGACGCTGGCGACGTCCATCATGTGCTCCATCCCGCCGCTGTTGTCGGATTTGTGCAGCATCAACATGCCGCAGGCGGGCGAACGGACGCCGGTCAGCGAAACGGATTTGTCGCCGCGATTGTGCAGATCGAAATAGCCCGCTGCCGGCAAGCCCGCCGGCAACAGACGAATCCAACCGTTGCTGACGGTGACAGCCGCGTCGGCCGGCGTGGCGAAGATCACAAGGGCCAGCGCCGCGATCGCGGCGAGATGGAGCGTGTTCGAAGTCACGATTCGGAAGGACATGGAATTCTCGCCTCTCGCCGGCAAAGGTCGGCGAGAGGCCCGGGCAACGTCAAGTAATTCTATGTCGCACCTGCAAGCCGCCTGGTATCCACGTGTTTTCCGAAGGCCGCTCAGGCGGTTATTGTGGAACTCACGATCCGGTAGATCTGCTCGGCGCGCTGAGGATCGCCGGCCAGATCGGCTTTGATCTGACGCAGGTGCTCCAAAACCGTTTCGCGGATTTCTCCCAGCGGCGGCGCGTCGCCGGAGCTGAAGCGTGTTCCGGCCAATGTCAGCGCGCTTGGCGGCAACAGACTGAGCAATGCGTGAAAGGCGATCATGCTTTTTTCCTCTGCCGCCATCGCGTCGAGTTTGCTTGCGAGGTCGATCGGATTGTCGTGCGAAGACCGGCGGGACTGGTAGTCGTGGCTTTCACCTAAGGGATTTCCCTTATGCGGCGCGACTTAGTGCGTCGACATGTTCCCGGCGCAGGCTTGTTCGATCGAGCCGAAGAGCTGTTCGTCCTGGATCGGCTTGTGCAGCAGCTTGACGACGCCCGCCCGCTCGATGCGCGGTTCCAGCGACGGATCGTGTCGGCCGGTCATCATCAGCGCGGGAACGCGAACGTCTTGCGACCGCAGAGTTTCCAGAAGTTCCAGCCCCGTCATCTCGGGCATGTGAAGGTCGACGATCACACAATCGCCGGGAACGGCGGCGCGCTGCAGGAAAAGCGCGGCCGAGGCGTAGCCGCGCGCCGCATAGCCGTACGCCTCCAGAAGGGCGCACATGGAGTCGCGCACGGCATCGTCGTCTTCGACGATGTCTATGATGAGGGGCAAAACGCCGATCTCCGCAAGTCGTAGGACTAAAGGGATTTTAGGCTAACCGCGCCGGCGCCGGGGCGAAATACGTAATATCCCCTAACGCGGTAGGGAAAGAACCTTGCGCACGAGGTCCGCCAGATTGCCGGCGCCCATCTTCTCCATCACGCGCGAGCGGTGGATCTCCACGGTGCGCGGCGAGATCGACAATTCGTAGGCGATGACCTTGTTGGCTTTGCCGGCCACGATCAGATCGAGCACCTGCCGTTCGCGGTCCGTCAGCTGCGCGAGGCGCGTTTGCGTGTCCTTGACGATTTCGGCCTGGTTGCCGGCAGAGGAAGCGCGATCGAGCGCGCGCCGCACGCTGTCCAGCAGCACGTTCTCGTCGAACGGCTTTTCCAGAAAATCGAGAGCGCCCGCCTTCATCGCCTGCACGGCGATCGGAATGTCGCCATGACCGGTCATGATGATGACGGTGAGCGGCGAACGGCGCGCAGCGAGTTCGTTCTGCAGCTGCAATCCGTTCATGTCGGGCATCTGCACGTCGACGATCAGGCAGCCTCTTGCCTTCGGCGCTTCGCTGGCCAGGAAGGCGGCCGCGGATTCGTAGCATTTCGCCGCGTGCCCTGAGGATTCCAACAGCATGGCGAGGGAATCGCGAATGCCGGGTTCGTCGTCGACGACGAAAACCATTCCACTTTGCGCCATCGCCTACTCCGTCGCTGGTGCGGCCGGCAGTTGGAAACGGAACACCGCGCCGCCGCCGTGGTTGGGCGTCATCCGCAAGCGTCCGCCATGAGCTTCGACGATGGAATGGCTGATGGCCAGCCCGATGCCCATGCCGCCCGCCTTGGTGGTGATGAAAGGTTTGAACAGTCGGCTTGCCACCTCCTCGGGAATGCCCGGTCCGGTATCGGCGACGGCGACTTCCACGGCGCTGCCGTCGATACCGGCGGTGGTGATCGTCAATTCGCGCTTGGCCGAGCCCGCCATCGCTTCGCTGGCGTTTCTGAGCAGATTGACCATGACTTGCTGGATTTGCACCCTGTCCACCAGGACCGGCGGCGAATTGGGCGCGAATTCGGTGCGCAGCCTGATGCCGGCCAGCTTGGCTCCGACCAGCCCCAGCGCGATGGCGTCCTCGGCGATGGCGTTGATGTTCTCGACCGTGCGTTTGCCGTCGCGCTTCTCGACGAAGTCGCGCAGCCTGCGGATGATCGATCCGGCGCGCTCAGCCTGGTCGCCGGCTTTAACGAGAGCCTCTTTCGCCTTGGCCTGGGCGCCGGCGTCGGGCGAGGCGAGCAGCCGCTTGGCGACGTTCATGTAGTTCATGATGGCGGCGAGCGGCTGGTTGAGTTCGTGCGCCAGCGCGGCGGAGAAGTGACTCATTTCAGTCAGGCGGCCGACATGGTTCAGCTCGTCCTGCAGCAGCTGCAGACGGGCTTCGGCGGATTTGCGTTCGGTGATGTCGTGGACGATGCCGACGAAGATGGGCTTGCTCCCCAGCCTGCCCGCGCCCACCGACAGAAGCATCGGGAACACGGAGCCGTCCTTGCGCCGTCCTTGGACCTCCCGCCCGATGCCGATGATGCGGGCCTGGCCGGTGCGCTTGTAGCGGTCGAGATAGGAATCGTGCTCGTCGCGGTAAGGCGCCGGCATCAGCATCTTGACGTTTTGCCCGACGATCTCCTCGGCGCGGTATTGGAACAGGCGTTCGCAGGCATTGTTGTAGATCTGCACAATTGCGCGCTCGTCGATCACCATGATGCCGTCTACGGCGGTGGCGATCAGCGTCTGGAACAGCGAATCGTCGCTTTGGGCGTCTCCCGGCGCTTGAACGGCAGGTCTATCCATGTGCCTTTGTTGTTTTGACTCATTCTAAATTTAGCAGGAGGACCGGTCTGCGCCAACCCGCAAGCGGCAATTCAGGGGGGCGGGAAGGCATTTTGTTGTGTTTGGGGAGGCAGTTGAAGCCTCCAGGCGCCAGCGTCAAAACGTCCTCCGGGGCCTTCTTGACGCTTTTCATTCGAATAATTCAATTTCCAGCCCACAGAACTGACCTCCGTTGTTTCATTCTGTGGGCGAGGCTGGCGATTCTCGCATTAACCGCTTTTGGAGGCGTTTTGGTCGTCGTAGGTTGGATGGAACGAAGCTGGGCGAAGAAGAACGACAAATGAGCATTCGCAGGCCGCTGTTATGGCGCGAGATCGCGATACTGCTCGCGGCTAAATTGCTCGCGCTGACCTGTCTCTATTTCCTGTTCTTCGGTCCGTCGCATCGCCCGCTTGCCGATGCCGCCGCGGTCTCTGCCCAGATTCTGGGTTCCCATCATCGCTAGGAAGACATCATGGACATCGTCGAACTTTCCCGGCTGCAATTCGCCGTAACCGCGCTCTACCACTTCCTGTTCGTGCCGCTGACGCTCGGCCTCGCCATCCTGCTCGGCATCATGGAGACCGTGTACGTGATGACGAACCGCCCGATCTGGCGCGACATCACGAAATTCTGGGGCGCGCTGTTCGGCATCAATTTCGCGATGGGGGTGGCGACCGGCATCACCATGGAATTCCAGTTCGGCACCAACTGGGCCTATTACTCGCATTACGTCGGCGACGTGTTCGGCGCGCCGCTGGCCATCGAAGGACTGATGGCCTTCTTCCTGGAAGCGACGTTCGTCGGCCTGTTCTTCTTCGCCTGGAACCGCTTGTCGAAGGTCAGCCACCTGATCGTCACTTGGTGCCTTGCCATCGCCACGAACCTGTCGGCGCTTTGGATTTTGATCGCTAATGGCTGGATGCAGTTCCCCGCCGGCGCGCGCTTCAATGCCGACACGATGCGCATGGAAGTCTCGAACTTCATGGAAGTGCTGTTCAATCCGGTGGCGCAGGCCAAGTTCGTGCACACGGTCAGCGCCGGTTATGTCGTCGGCTCGGTCTTCGTGCTCGCCGTCAGCGCCTATTATCTGCTGCGCGGGCGCCATGTCGAACTGGCCAGGCGCTCGATGACGGTGGCGGCGAGCTTCGGGCTGGCTTCCGCGCTCAGCGTGGTCGTGCTGGGCGACGAGAGCGGCTACACCGCCGGTTTGAACCAGAAGATGAAGATCGCCGCCATCGAGGCGATGTGGAACACCGAGCCCGCGCCGGCTTCTTTCACCGTCTTCGGCATTCCCGACCTGCAAACCCGCACCACCCATTACGAAGTGAAAGTGCCCTGGGTGCTGGGCCTGATCGCCACGCGCTCGACCGACAGGCGGGTTCCCGGCATCAACGATCTGGTCATGCTCGCCAAGGAGCGCATCAAGAACGGCATGATCGCTTACAACGCGCTGGCGAAGCTGAAGGCCGACCGCGGCGACGGGGCCCTGCGGGAAGAACTCGATACCCACGTCGCCGATCTGGGCTACGCGCTGCTGCTCAAGCGCTTCCGCCCCGACGTGCAGAACGCGACGGAGGCTGAGATCGACGCGGCGGCCAACACCACGATCCCGGACGTGCCGGTGCTGTTCTGGTCGTTCCGTTTCATGGTGGGGCTGGGCTTTTATTTCATCGCGCTGTTCGCGGTGGCGTTCTGGCTGTCGGCCAAGCGCCAGATCGACGCCCATCGGCTGTTCCTGAAGGTGGCGTTCTGGAGCCTGCCGCTGCCCTGGATCGCGGCCGAATTGGGCTGGATCGTCGCCGAATATGGCCGCCAGCCCTGGGTGATCGAAGGCGTTCTGCCCACCGCGCTCGGCGTCTCCTCGACCGTCGCCGGCAACGTCCTGTTCAGTCTGCTCGGCTTCGTCATCTTCTACTCGAGCCTCGCGGTCGCCGACGTTTATCTGATGGTCAAATACATCCGGCTCGGTCCGGACGGCACGCTCGGCCACGCCGTGGCATCGCCGTCCGCCCGCGGCCCGGCGGAGTGACTGCCATGGATTACGAAACGCTGCGGCTTATCTGGTGGGCGCTGCTCGGCATTCTGCTGATCGGGTTGGCGATCATGGACGGTTTCGATCTCGGCGCGGCGATCCTGCTGCCCTTCGTCGGGCGCAACGATTTGGAGCGCCGGGTGGTGATCAACACGGTCGGGCCGGTATGGGAAGGCAATCAGGTCTGGCTGATCCTCGGCGGAGGGGCAATCTTCGCCGCTTGGCCGCCGCTCTACGCCACCGCCTTCTCCGGTTTCTATCTGGCGATGTTCCTGGTGCTGGCGGCGCTGATTCTGAGGCCCGTCGGCTTCAAGTTCCGCAGCAAGCTAGCGGACCCCACGTGGCGCACCGTTTGGGACTGGGCGCTGTTCGTCGGCGGCTTCGTGCCGGCGCTGATCTTCGGCGTCGCCTTCGGCAATCTGTTCGTCGGCGTGCCCTTCGGCTTCGACAGCGACTTGCGCATGCACGAATCCATCACCCTGTTCTCGCTGCTCAACCCGTTTGCGCTGCTGGCCGGTCTGGTTTCGGTGGCGATGCTGACGCTGCACGGCGCCACCTGGCTCAGCCTGAAAGCCGACGGCGCGCCCGGGGCGCGGGCCCGCGCAGCCGTGCCTTATGCGGCGGCGGCGTTCTTTATTCTCTTCACCGTCGCCGGCGTTTGGGTTTCGCACCTCGAAGGTTTCCGCATCACCAGCGCCCTCGTTACCGGCGGACCCTCCAATCCGCTGCTGAAGACCGTGGCGCGCGTCAGCGGCGGTTGGTGGGAGAACTACACGCGGCACCCGCTCTTCTGGCTGGCGCCGCTGACGGCTTATCTGGGCGCGCTGATCGCGGTCGCGGCGCGCAGGCGTGCGCTGCTGGCCTGGATCGGTTCGGCGCTGGTGCCGCTCGGGACCATCGCCACGGCAGGCTTGTCGCTGTTCCCGTTCCTGCTGCCGTCGTCGAGCAATCCCGACATGAGCCTGACGGTATGGGACGCCTCCTCCAGCAAGCTGACGCTGGAGATCATGCTGGGATGCGTCGTCATCTTCCTGCCGATCATCGTGGCTTATACGGGCTGGGCCTATCGGGTGATGAAGGGGCCGGTGAAGGCCGAATCGATCATGAACGACAGCCACGGCAATTACTGAGGGCAAGCTCCATGTGGTATTTCTCTTGGATTCTGGGTCTGGGCTTCGCCGTCACGCTGGCGGTGCTCAACGCGATGTGGCTGGAACTCGACGCCGACGACGCCGGATAGTTCGCGCATTGCACGGCGAGGCTGCAATCGCATAAGACTGAGCGCGGCAACAAGAGGAGTTCAGGCCATGACTGCGGTTGCTCGCGAACTTCGACGCCCGAACCCGATACGGCTGGCCGGTCTGCTTGGCGTGGGTTTGGCCTTATGTCTCACGGTCGCCCGCGCCCAGACTCCCGCACCGTCTTATGCGGATTTGGTGGCGCAGGCTGAGTCCGGCGATCCCGCCACCGATTACACCGCGCTTCGCAACGCCTACGCCGTGTCCGACGGTTACGACGGTTATGGCATGAGTACCGCCGGATTAATCGACGCGCTATATCCAGCCTTCTTCAAGGCAAAGGATTGCGCCAAGGTCATCGCGACATCGGACCAAATACTGAAAACCGACTTCACGCCGGCGCTGGTCCATTTCATGCGCGCCGACTGTTTCAAGCAGACGGGCGATGATGCGCGCGCCGACCGGGAAGCCTGGATCGGCAGCAGTCTTGCCCATTCCCTGCTGGGCACCGGCGACGGCAAGAGCGTGGCCACGGCTTATGTCGTGGTGACGATGGCCGAGGAACGCTTCGTTCTCACCAATATGGAGCTGAATGAAGAAAACCAAGCTCTGCTGGCCGACGGCGGTCACAGTTACGACCTGATCGAAGGAAAGAACGAGAAGACCGGCGTGAAAGCCTCCGTCTATTTCAAGGTCGACGCCTTGCTGGCGGGTACGGCGCGCGCCCTTCAAAAAGCGAATTGAGCCATGGCGTAACGCAAGAGGACTGACGTGAAGAAGAAAAAAGCGGCGAAGCCGGACCCCGATCTCCTGCGCTTGCGCGACAGCATCGACAATATCGACGCGGCGCTGATCCATTTGCTGGCCGAGCGCTTCAAATGCACGCAGACCGTCGGCCGTTACAAGGCCGAGCATAATCTGCCGCCCGCCGATCCCAAGCGCGAAGTCAAGCAGATCGCGCATCTCAGGGCGCTGGCGAAAGAGGCGAAGCTCGATCCCGATTTCGCCGAGAAGTTCCTCAATTTCATCATCAAGGAAGTGATCCGCCACCACGTAGCGATCCGTAAGGAACGCGGTTAAGCGGCGTTTGCCTCTATGCTTCATGTCGTCGCGCGCACCCGCGCCAGCAGCGGCGGCAGCCAGGCGGACAAGACGTAGAACAGCACCGCCACCAGGAGCAGGGTGCGGAAGCCGAGCAGCATCGAGAACGATTCGGCGAGCCCCCCGACGACCGCGCCGGCAATGTTGGAGCCGAAAGCTTGGTCCGGGTCCGAAGCGGCGGCAAAGGACCGGGCGAAGATCACGCCCGCAAAAAAGACCGGACCCAGCGCCAGCACGCACGGGACGGCATAGCGCCACAACAGGCCGCCGTTGAGGAAAACGTCGAACGGCACCAGCGCCGCAACCAGCAGGAACGCGATCAAGGCCGCGTAATGCCGGTCCAAACGCATGGACCGCGACCTGAGCACGTACAGGTTCGCGAGCAGGATGAACACCAGCACGGCGAAGAACACGAGCGAATTCACCAGCCACGTGCTGCCGAAGAGCAGGGCGAGCTGCACGACCGCCTTTGTTTCCAGCAACATGAAGGCGGCGCCGAGAAAGAACATCCGGCTGTCGATCTGCACCCGCCCCTTGGGCAGGAAAAAGTAGACCAGCATCAGCGCGAGGCCGCCGAGCAGGCCGATCGAGCGCAGGCTCAAATTGGGGATTAGTTTGGCGTGGAGATAAGGGAACGGCCAGTCGTCGGTGGCGGCTATCGGCGCTCCTTGGTCCGCAATGAGCGTAGCGGGCGCGATGGGCACCCAGTTGGGGCGATCATCCGTAGCCAGGTTCCCGGGATCGACCGCGAAGCCGTTCACGCCGAGATTGCGGGCCGGCACGGTGTTGAGCCAGAAGACCGGATGCTGCCGGAATGTATCGGCGATCGCGGGGTTGCAGCCGGCGATGATGACGGTGAACCCGGCGGGAGCCGAGGACTTCAGTTCCTTTTGGTAAGGCAGGCTGAGGACGATCGGATTGCAGCCAAAGGCGCGCTTCGCCATCGCCGCCACGCGCTGGACAATCCATCCCTGGCGAAAGAAATTGTAGGTGACGAAGGTCCCGCCGGGCTTCAGCACGCGTTTGACGTCGGCAAAGGCCTGCTGGGTGAAGAGATAGCTTTCCAGACGGATATTCGAATAGCCGCTGTGCAATATCAGCGAATCGACCAGGCCGTAAACGACGAGGTCGTATTTCCGGTCGGTGACCCGCAGGAAATGGCGGCCGTCGTCGAGATGGCGCTCGACGCGCGCGTCCTGGTAGGGGTGTTCGGGATTGCTGCGGACGCCCATGTCCAGGATCACCGGGTCGATCTCGACCGCATCGACGTGGCCGACGCCGAAGCGCAAGGCATGATCGACGTCGTTCCCCGAGCCGGCGCCGATGACCAGCATGTCCCGGAACGGCGGCGCCCCGCTGTGTTGCTGCAGCAGGTGAATGAGCGAGTACTGCGATCCCGCCTTGTCGAACTGCTCCATCCTTTGATGGCTGATGGTGTTGACGGTGATCATGTTGTGAGGATCGCGATTGACGGCATAGTAAGGCGACCAGCGCGTCTCGCTCCTGGTTTTGGCGTCCATCCAGACGGGTATGGCGAACACCACCGCAAGCAAGGCGACGAGCGCCGTGACCCGGACGAGGAGAAGGGTTCCTTCCTGATGGAGCAGATAGGCGATGCCGGCGCAGACGATCAGGAACCAGACGACGGGCGGCGCCTGGAAAAACGAAATGAGCGAAAACAGGGCTATCCCCGCGAGGCTGCCGCCGATATTGAGCGCGTAGCCGCGGACCCGGTAGGGATAGGCGTCGAAGGCCCGCCCAAGCACCTGTCCCAGTCCGACGAACATCAAGGCGATGAGAACGAAGAAGACGCCGACGATCGCTTCGATCGGCACGGCGAATTTCGCTACGTCCGGGTTGCGGTACTCGGTCCCGTAGAAAATCTCCTGGGGCGAACTCCAGTTGCCGACATCGACCGCAATGCCGCTCCATTGCCTGTAGGCCAACAGCGTCAGGACCGAGGCCACCACCGTGCCGAGGGCGAGGAGCGGGAACGGCGCGAGCCAGTCGCGGCGCCACCGGGCCGCCATGCAGCCGCATGACATGCCGAGGAACGAGGCAAGCAGCACCACGTTGGTGAAGAATTGCAGGAAGATCACATACGCCGCGAACCAGCGGATGCAGGCCAGCTCGAGGAACAGCACCAGGAATCCGACCAGGAAGAGCTTGAGCCCTTCCACGCGCGCATCGATTTGCTGCCCCCCAGACATGATCACTTTCCCCGCGAGTCGCCGGCGCAGTATATGCGTTTTGGGGTCGGTCCCACGTCACGGAAGATCGCGAGCACGGCCTGTAAGTCGGCGTGGGGTTTCGGCGCGGCTGCGACGACGCGTCCCGGCCGCTCCGCGTTGCCGCCTATAAGCAGGACGCGCATAGCAGCTTCCCCGCGCATTGCAACGCTTCGATGGGAGGGACGGCATGACACCTCGGACGATTGCCCTGTTTGCCATCGGGCTGGTCCTGATGGCTGCGCTGCTGTTCTGGCCGGCAGGTACATTGGATTGGTGGGGCGCCTGGGTTCTCTTGGGCGAGTTTTCCATCGCCAGTTGGCTCATCGGCCTGTGGCTTTGGCGGCATGACCCCGAGCTGCTGCGCGAGCGCACCGGCGGTTCGCTTCAAAAGAAACAGGTGTTCTGGGACAAGGTCGTCATGCTTTTCCTCCAGCTTGCGTTCTGCGGCTGGTTCGTGCTGATGGCATTCGACGCCAAACGCTGGCAATTGTCGCATGTGCCGCGCGAACTCGGCTATGCGGGCGCGGCGCTGATCGCACTCAGTTTCTTCATTCAGTGGCTGACCTTTCGGGTGAATTCGTTTGCGTCGCGCGTAGTGAGGATCCAGGACGAGCGCAAGCAGACGGTCGTCACGACGGGTCCTTATCGTATTGTGCGCCATCCGATGTACGCGGGCATGTTGTTGTTCTTCGTCGGCATACCGCTGCTGCTCGGCTCCTGGATCGGGTTCGTCGGCGTGCCGCTCATGGTCGGGTTGCTGATGATCCGCACCCTCATCGAAGAAAGCACATTGCGAAAGGAACTCGCCGGCTATTCCGAATATGCCGCGCGCGTGCGTTACCGATTTGTGCCGGGCGTGTGGTGAACGGGGATCATCCCGGTGGCCTCCGGGGCGGCCGACTCAGTACGAAAGTTTGACGTCGAGAACCGTCTTGCCTGCACCGGCGGAAAAGGCCGCGTCATTGAAGCTCGGCGGCCCGAAATGTCCCTTTGCGTCGCGGCTGAAGGCCGTTCCTTCGGTGGGAACGCCCAAGACGTTCTTGTCCAGCCGCCCGTTCCCGTTTTCATCGTGATAGGCCATAACCGCCCAGCGGCCCGCGGGAACGTCCGGGAACGCGACTCCCGCATCACCGCGGGTGGCCGGCGTCCTGGCTTCGCGCGCGCAAGTTTTCAGAAACTCGGCTTCGTCGCATAGCGCAACCATGATGAATCCCTTGGTGCTTGCGACGCCGTGAATATGCACTTCCACGTCGGCAGCGTTCGCTGCCGCCGAGCTCAAGATCATCGCGAACATGAATGACTGCACCCTCACGATACCCCCCGAAGTGCCCGCTGCTGCGCACATCCGAGTACGCTGCCTTGCGGCAGTCAAGTACGGAACGCGCCTTGGGCGGAATCGAGTCTGGCAGCCATTTTCGCGCCTCTTCCCCGATCCCCTCATCTGCTTTTGCCGCCCTTGCCCGCTCCGTGGCGGAGGCGGGCGCGCAACGCAGACGTTTCTATCCCGGGGCATCATGTTCTAGACTGGGCCGTCACGACCGACGAAGCGGGGAACGCATGTCAACGCTGCTGTTCGAGAAGCGCGGGTTCGTCGCCACGCTCACCATCAACCGGCCCGAGGCGCGCAACGTCCTGGGCGAGGAGGGCGACGGCGAACTGTTCGCCGCGGCCGCCGCCAGGATCAACGCCGACCGCGAACTGCGCTGTGCCATCCTCACCGGCGCGGGCATGACGTTCTCGGCCGGCGGCAACCTCAAGGCGATGCGCGAGAAGAGCGGCGTCTTCGCCGGCACCTCGGACCAGATCCGCGACAACTACAAGAGTGACATCCACAAAATCGTACGCAGCTTGTGGGACTTGGAAGTGCCGCTGATCGCCGCGGTGAACGGCCCGGCCATCGGGCTGGGGAACGACGTCGCCTGCCTCGCCGACATCCGCATCGCCGCCGACACGGCCTCCTTCGGCGCCACCTTCCTCAAGATCGGCCTGGTGCCGGGCGACGGCGGCGCCTGGATTTTGCCGCGCCTTATCGGCCACGCGCGCGCGGCAGAGCTTTTCTTTGCCGCCGAAACCATCAATGCGGCGACCGCGCTGCAATGGGGGCTGGTCTCGAAGGTCGTGCCGTCCGGCGCGCTGATGGACGAAGCGCGCGCGCTGGCCGCGAAGATATCCCGCCAGCCGCCGGGTGTTCTGCGCATGACGAAAAAACTGATGCGCGAAGCCCTGAGCGCGAACCTCGAAACGATCATGGAGATGTCGGCGTCGTTCCAGACGCGCGCCCACGCCAGCGAGGATCACGCCGAGGCGCTCGCCGCCTTCTTCGAGAAGCGCGATCCGGATTTCAAAGGAAGGTGAGCGAATAGCGAATAGAAAACAGTTTCCCTATTCGCTACTCCCTATTCGCTATTCGCCGCTTCTTCTTGCGCGCCGCATTCCGCCCGGCCACACTCCGCGGGCCCCCGAAAGGAAACACCATGCTGAAGACCCTGGCTTATGCCGTCCCCGCCGCCAAGTCTCCGCTTGCGCCTTTTTCGTTGGAGCGGCGCGAACCCAAGGAGCACGACGTCGTCATCGACATCAAATATTGCGGCATCTGCCACACCGATGTTCACCAGGCGCGCGACGAATGGGGCGGCGGCACGTTTCCCATGGTGCCGGGGCACGAGATTGTCGGCGTCGTGACGCGCGTCGGCAGCCACGTCAAGAAGTTCAAACCCGGCGACAAGGTCGGCATCGGTTGCTTCGTCGATTCCTGCCGCGTCTGCGACCATTGCCGCAATCACTTCGAGCAATACTGTCTGAACGGCACGAGCTTCACCTACAACAGCCATGAACAGGACAAGAAGACGATCACCCAGGGCGGTTATTCCGACAAGATCGTGGTGGACGAAAACTACGTCCTCAGCATTCCCGGCAATCTGCCGCTCGATGCGGCCGCGCCGCTGTTGTGCGCGGGCATCACGCTCTACTCGCCGCTGAGGCATTGGAAGGCGGGGCCGGGCAAGAAGGTGGCGATCGTCGGCCTTGGCGGGCTCGGCCATATAGGCGTCAAGATCGCCCATGCGCTGGGCGCGGAGGTTACGGTTCTCAGCCACTCCCTGAAGAAACAGGCCGACGGCAAGCGCCTCGGCGCCGACCATTTCTATGCCACCTCCGATCCTGAGACTTTCGCGAAACTGAAGGGTTCCTTCGATCTCATCGTCTGCACTGTGGGAACCGGGATCGACTGGAACCAGTATCTCGAACTGCTCAAGATGGACGCCACGATGGTCTTGGTCGGCCTTCCCGAACAGCGCGTGCCGCTCGCCGCTGGTGTGCTCATCAACCTGCGCCGCAATCTCGCCGGCTCGATGATCGGCGGCATCAAGGAAACGCAGAAGATGCTGGATTTCTGCGGCAAGCACAACATCGCCAGCGATATCGAGATCATCCCGATCCAGAAGGTGAACGAAGCCTATGACCGCATCGTCAAGAGCGACGTGCGCTACCGCTTCGTGATCGACATGGCGTCGCTCAAGAAGGCCTAGCGACGAAAGTCACGACGCAGCGCGTAGTAGCTTGGCGCGTGCCCGCGTCGCCGGGAATCTCGCGGTGACCGTCGTGCCCACGCCGACTTCGCTTTCGAGCACGATGCTGCCGCCATGCGCTTCCACCAGGCCCTTGACGATAGGCAGTCCGAGTCCGGTCCCTTGGTCCGCCGTCACGATATCGTGGCGGCCTTGTCCGAATTTCTGGAAGACCAGCGCCTGATCCTCCTTGGCGATGCCGACGCCGGTGTCCCTGACGCCGAGAGCGATGCGCCCGTCGTCTTCGGCGCGGGCGAAGGAGGTCACTGAGCCGCCCGCGGGCGTGAACTTGACCGCATTCGACAGCAGATTGAGTAGCACTTGCTTGACGGCGCGTTCGTCGGCGAACAGATGCGGCATCGACGCGTCGACTTCCTTGGCCAGCCGGCAGCCGCCGGCCGCGGCCTTGGGCGTCATCAGCGTGTGCGCCTCGTCGATCATGCGGTCCAGGTCCAGCTCCGTTTCGCACATGATGAATCTGCCGGCCTCGATCTTGGCCAGGTCGAGAATTTCGTTGATCAGCGTCAGCAGGTGGTGGCCCGAAGTGTGGATAAGCCCGGCGTATTCCTGGTCCTTCGTGGTGTCGCCGTGCAGCGCGTTGGTGGAGATGATCTCCGAGAAGCCGAGAATCGCGTTCAGCGGCGTGCGCAGCTCGTGGCTCATATTGGCGAGGAATTGCGATTTGGCCAGGCTTGCCGCTTCGGCGCGGGCGCGCGCTTCGTCGGACTCGGTCTTGGCGTAGCCGAGCGCCACGATGAGGTCGTTCTTGTCGTTGCGCAGCAGCAGCATGTCGCGGGTGGTGTCGTGGATCTTGGTCGCCATGTGGGCGAAATAGCTTATGTAGACAAACGCCAGCAGCGACAATCCATTATAGATCAATCCGCCTTCCTGCAGCGGCGCCAGCACCAGCACGCCGCCAAAGATGAGGAAAGCGACCCACATCAGCGGCTTGCAGGCGTTCAGCCCCGCGGCGGAACCCGCCAGCGATGTTGCCAGCAGCAGGAGCACGATCATGTGGTTGAGATCGTTGTGCGGCACCCACAGAAAATAACCGAGCGAAGCCCATGTCGCCGTCGTGAGCGCATAAGCGGCGCTGATCGTGATGATCCAGTTTTTCCCGTCGCGCAGGTCGTTTTTGTAGCGTTTGAACATTGCGGCAGCGATCGCCAGCGGCACGACACCAACGACGACGCCGGCGAACCAGCTGAGCAGTAGCGCCGGGGCGACCCAGCGCCGGAACATGACGCAGATGACCAGGGTGAAGATGGGCATGATCCAGTGATTGGGCGCAATGCCGCGCAGCGCCAGCGACAGCTGGTCGAGCGCAAGCTTGGCGCGGCGCTCGCGCTCTTCGGTCGGCCAAACGGTGCTGTCCGCATTCATCAACGGCAGACCCCGGATCAACGCACCAGTGTGCAGTGCCGGGGTTAAAAGAGGCTTGCGTGTCTTGCTTAACCCTTATTAGCCACGTTGTGAGCAATGCCCGCGCGTTTCGGGAACGGCACCAGCATCGGCACGCGCTTCGCGTAAGCGTCATAAGCTTCCGGCCCCAGCTCTTTGCGCAGGAAGCGCTCTTCCTGGCGCGCCTTCGAATAGAAGCCCAGCGCCATCAGCGCGGCGCCAAGGAAAGACGTCGGCGTTCCATGAACGATGGCCGTCGCGAGCACGGAGATGGTGATGCCGATGTAGAGCGGATGGCGCACAAGCGCGTACGGACCCGTATCGACGATGCGGTGATTGTTCTTGCGGGTTATTGTCCCCGACCACAGCGGGCCCAGAGTGGCCCGCGCCCACCAACTGAAGGCGAACCCGGCTACGACCAGCGCCACCATCGCCCAGCCGAAATCGCCGCTCGGCGTGCGCCAGAAGCGATAAACCATATCGTAGTGGTTGGAATAGAACCCGAAAAGCAGCACAAAGCCGACGATCCCGAGGACCCGATAAAGGAGTTCGCCCAGCACACCCGCTCGTTTGATCGTCGGACTGACCCACAGCGTGGCCGCGAACCAGGTCACGCACCAAACCGCCCAGACGAGATAAATCGCGAAAATCGGCGCCACTTTAGCCCCCCGCCCAAATAAGCGGCCGGCGGTTGCATCGAATCGGCTAACCGCTCTTGCCTTCTTATTAGCGCATTTTCAGCCGAAGCGGGGTCGCTTCCGCTGAAAACGCACGATTGATGGGAAGGGTGTGATCAGAAAGCAAGAGCCTTTGCCTGCCTGACGAGCGGCAGTTTGCGGATGTCTGCCAGCACTTTCTCGCTGACCTCGCCGTCGACCTCCACGAGGGCGATGGCGTCGGCGCCCGGGGCGGTGCGCCCCAGAGTGAAGTTGGCGATGTTGACCTTGGCTTCGCCCAGAACCGTGCCCAGCCGGCCGATGAAGCCCGGCTTGTCCTCGTTGGTGACATAGAGCATGTGCGGAGCGAACTCGGCGTCGAGGTTGATGTCCTTGACCTGGATGAGCCGCGGCCTGCCGTCCGAGAACACGGTGCCGGCGACGGCACGGGTGAGCTCGGGCGTCGTTACCGTGATCTTGATGTAGCCCTCGTAGATGCCTTGCCGGTCGCGGCGGGTTTCGCTCACCTTGATGCCGCGCTCCTTGGCCACGACGGGAGCGTTGACCATGTTCACTTCGGCCAGTTGCGGCTTGAGCAGCCCGGCCAGGGCCGCCTGCGTCAGCGCGCGCTGGTTCAAGCTCGCGGCGGTGCCTTCGTAGAGGATTTCCACCGCTTGGAGGCTGGTCTCGGTCAATTGCCCGGCGAAGGCGCCGAGCTTTTCCGCCAGCGCGATCCAGGGGCGCACCAGCGTCGCTTCCTGGGCGCCGATCGAGGGCATGTTGAGGGCGTTGATGATGGCGCCCGTCAACAGGTAATCCGCGATCTGCTCGGCGACCTGCAGGGCGACGTTCTCCTGCGCCTCTTCGGTGGAGGCGCCCAGATGCGGCGTCACCACGACCTTCTCGTTGCCGAACAGGATGTTGGTCTTGGCGGGTTCTTCCGTGAAGACGTCGAACGCCGCGCCGGCCAGATGTCCGGAATCCAGCGCCGCTTTCAGCGCCGCTTCGTCCACCAGTCCGCCGCGCGCGCAATTGATGAGCCGCGCGCCCTTCTTCATCTTATTGATGGCGTCGGCCGAGATGATGTTGCGCGTCTCGTTGGTCAGCGGGGTATGCAGAGTGACGAAATCGGCCCGCGCCAGAAGATCGCCGAGTTCGACTTTCTCGACGCCGAGTTCGGCGGCGCGTTCCGTCGAGAGGTAGGGATCGTAGGCGACGACGTGCATCTTCAGGCCCTTGGCGCGGTCGGCGACGATGCCGCCGATATTGCCCGCGCCGATCAGGCCCAGCGTCTTGCTGTAGAGCTCGGTGCCCATGAAGCGGTTTTTCTCCCACTTGCCGGCATGGGTGGAGGCGTTGGCGGTGGGAATGTCGCGGGCCAGCGCCATCATCAGCGCGATGGCGTGCTCGGCCGTGGTGATCGAATTGCCGAAAGGCGTGTTCATCACGATGACGCCGGCGGCCGTGGCGGCCGGGATGTCGACATTGTCAACGCCGATGCCGGCGCGGCCGACGACCTTCAGCTTCTTCGCCGCCTTGATGACCTCGGCGGTAATCTTGGTCGCCGAGCGGATGGCGATGCCGTCATACTGGTCGACGATCTTGAGCAGCTCTTCCTTGGGAAGACCGGTTTTCACGTCGGCTTCGATACCGCGCATCTTGAAGATGGCGACGGCGGCGGGCGACAGCTTGTCGGCGATAAGAACTTTGGGCATTGCATTAGCTCCTTTCCTTCCCCCCTTGAGGGGGAAGGCGGCCGGCCGTGTGCGCAGCGCATCGGCCGGACGGATGGGGGGTCAGCTCGCTTTCACCTTCGCCCAGGCCCAATCGAGCCAGGGCGTCAGTGCTTCGACGTCGGCGGTATCCACGGTCGCGCCGCACCAGATGCGAAGGCCCGCAGGCGCCGCGCGGTAGGCCGCGATGTCGAACGCCACGCCTTCCTTGTCCAGGATCGACGCGATTTTTTTCGCCGCGTCGGCTTGGGCTTCGGGCGCCAGCGCCAGGAACCAGGGATCGACGATCTTCAGGCACACGCTGGTGTTGGAGCGGATCGCCGCCTCCTTGGCCAGGAAAGCGGCCCAGCCGGATTCCTTCACCCAGCGCGCGATCGCGGCGAGGTTGGCGTTGGAGCGCGCGATCAGCGCTTTGAGGCCGCCAAGCCCTTCCGCCCATTTCAGCGCGTCTAGATAATCCTCCAGCGCCAGCATGGACGGCGTGTTGATCGTCTCGCCTTCGAAGATGCCGTCCACCAGCTTGCCGGCTTTGGTCATGCGGAAGATTTTCGGCATCGGCCAGGTGGGAGTGTGGGCTTCAAGCCGCGCAACGGCATGCGGGGAGAGAATTAACACGCCGTGCGCGGCTTCGCCGCCCAGCACCTTCTGCCAGGAGAAGGTCGTGACATCGAGCTTCTTCCATGGAATGTCCATGGCGAACGCCGCCGAGGTGGCGTCGCAGATCGTCAGGCCTTCGCGCGCATCGCTGATCCAGTCGCCGTTCGGCACCCGCACGCCGGAGGTGGTGCCGTTCCACAGGAACACGACGTCGTGCATGGGATCGGCCTGTTTGAGGTCCGGCAGTTCGCCGTAAGGCGCCTTGAAGACGCGGGCGTCCTTGAGCTTCAACTGTTTGACCGTGTCGGTGACCCAGTCCTCGCCGAAGCTTTCCCAGGCGAAACAGTCGACGGGGCGCGGCCCCAGCATCGACCACATCGCCATTTCCACGGCGCCCGTGTCGGAGGCCGGCACGATGCCCACGCGATAATCGGCGGGAATGCCGAGCAGCGCCTTGGTGCGGTCGATGGCTTCTTTCAGCCTCGCCTTGCCGGGTTTGGAGCGGTGCGAACGGCCGAGCAGGGCGGCGTTCAGAGCTTCGGGAGTCCAACCCGGCCGCTTGGCGCAAGGTCCGGACGAAAAAAAAGGCCGTGCGGGGCGCACGGCCGGTGCAGTACCGGTCATCTCACATTCCTTCCAGAATGTTGCGCCTCGTTGGGGAGGCGTGGCCCACTCCCGATCTACAGATTCGCGCGGACACAGTCAAACGATAAAACTGCGACTTTATGGTTTGCTTAAAATGCCGCCTATCCGCAGACCGCCTTCGCCGCGGCGAGGAAAGCGGCGGCGCGGTTGAGGTAGTCCTCGGCCTGCGTGCGATCTACGAGAACGATCTCCGGCCCATAATCCACGCTCTGCTTTGTTTCAAAGGCCGTTGCGAGAAAATCCACAAGCTGTTTGTCGAACACCAGCCCGCCCCGGAGCATGTCGTACATTTTTGTCCGAACTCCAGAGTGGGTCTTCGTCGCGAGCCCTTCTTTATCGAATATGATCGCGCGGGCTGCATTAAGCATCGCCAGATAGGCGCTTCTTGCGGCGTCCTCGTATATCTCCGCCAGAAAAGAGCGGTGCGCACGAGCGAGCATTGCCTCGGCAATCCCGATGTAGTTCACGGCTTCCGGACTCATAGTGGAACGGCCTCTCTCCGCACATTGTGCATGAACCCGGTCCGCTGCTGTAATTGGTCTTCCGTCATCGCCTTGAACGAAGCGACGACTGGGTTACCGGTTGCAACTGTCTCCCAAGTTATCTCGGACGAGAGATCGGCCAGGCGGTGGAGTTCTTTCCAATAATCCAGCGGTCCCTCCAGCACGACGAGCACGTCGTAATCGCTGTCTTCGCGAAAATCGCCGCGCGCGCGCGAGCCATAGAGCAGCGCCTGTTTCAAGCGCGGCCCGTACAGCGCCACAAGCTCCTGCTTGAGGCGGACGAGGATCGGATCGGCAACGGCTGCTTCGCTCATGCCGGCAATATACCACTAAACCGCCGCCGCCGGAATCGCGCCTCAGACGTCGATTTCCCCCGTCATATACAGCGCGCACGGTCCCGAGATCACGGCGCGCGCGCCTTCATCGGTGCAGATGAGGTCGCCGCCGCGCGGCGAGACCTGCCGCGCCTTCATCGTCTTCTTGGAGAGCCGCTTGGCCCAGAACGGCGTCAGCGCCGAGTGCGCCGAGCCGGTCACTGGATCTTCCGGCACGCCTTTGTCGGGCGCGAAGAAGCGCGAGACGAAGTCGTAGCCTTCATCGCCCTTGGCGGTGGCAATCAGCCCCCACATGCCGATCGTGCGCAGCAGGCGCGCCACGCCGTTCGGGCCCTTGATCGCGCGCACCGTCTTTGCCTCGTCCCAGAGGGCGACGAGATAGCGGCTTCTGAAAATCTCCTTGGGCGGCGCGACGCCGAGCGCATCGCCCAGCTCGCGCGCGAAGCCCGTCGGCGCCTCGAACGGCGCGACGCTGTCCGACGGCAGCGACATCACATGGCGCCCATCGCGCCCGCGCGTGACGATCAGTTCGCCCGAACGTGTCATGAACGACACAGATTCCAATTCGGGATCGAGCGTCTCGAACACCAGCCAGGCGCTGGCCAGGGTGGCGTGCCCGCACAGATCGACTTCGGAGGCCGGCGTGAACCAGCGCAGATCATAGCGTCCCGGCGCGGTCTTCACGAAGAACGCGGTCTCCGCCAGATTGTTCTCGCCCGCGATCTTCTGCATCAGCCCGGCGTCGAGCCACGCCGCGAGCGGCACCACCGCCGCCGGATTTCCCTCCAGCGGCTTGTTCGCGAACGCATCGATCTGCCAGAGCTTCAGTTTCATTGCCGCACCTTTCGATAGGAAGCGCGAAGGCTAACGCGGGGAGGGCGCGCGGCGAACAAGCGCGATTGCATAACGGATCATACGCTCGCACATGACCGAAGATTTTGTTCTTGCCGCGCAAGCAGGTCGGCCGAAGTCATTCCTCATCGCGCTCGTCGTTGCTCGGCGTGTGAGTCCCTCATGCACGGATCGTAGCGTGGCGTCTTTGCGTTTCGATCACCCGGCGCATGGTTTCAAGAAGCCGGTTTCGCTCCGCAGCGGAAAGGCCGGCGAGGGCCTCTGTGTTCACCTCGCACGCACAATTGGTCGCGGGTTTTTCGAGGGCGCGGGCGCGTTCGGTCAAACGGATGGTCTGGGCGCGCGCGTCGTTTACGTCGGGATGGCGGACGATCAGCTTGTCGCGTTCCATCCGCGCCAATGTGTTGGCCACTGTCGCTTGTTCGAGATCGAGACGCAGGACCAGGTCTCGCTGCGTCAGTCCGTCCTTGCTCCACAATTCCAGCAGAATGCCGAACTGCGCCGGAGCCAGGCCGAGCGGCGCCAGGGCCTCCGTCAGCATGCCCTTGAACAGCCGCGCCATATGGTTGGCGAGATAGCCAGCGGAATCGCGTTTGATCAGACGCGTCATGTTTTCGCCTCAGAGAGAGTCGGGTTGAATAGCATACTATATAACTATATATAGCATGCTATGTAAAGGAGGCCGCCATGGCGTATCGCATTCTCAAGCTTCTGCATCTTCTTGGGTTAACGCTGTTTCTGGGCTCGATCTTCGGTCACATCGTATCGAGCGTGCTGGGCGGGGCGGTGGGCGGCACGCCCGCCTTCGTCGCGGCGCGCGAGCATATCGCGCTGGCAACCGATGCGTTGACCTTGCCGGGGCTTGGGCTTGCGATCCTGACCGGCTTCGGCATGGTTCTGGTCGGCAGGCTATCGCCATTGCGTGCGCCTTGGCTGATCGTCCATGCCGGGCTTGGCATACTCATCGCAGTCCTTGCCTGGTTCGTGATCGTTCCGGCCGTATCGCACGTGCTTGAGGGCGCATTGGAATTGGCTAACGGTGGGCGCGCCACGATCGCGTCGGTCGTGGCCCTCAAGCGGATCGAGGACGTCGCCGGCGCGTGCAACATCCTGCTGACTTTGGCCGCGATGACGATCGCCGTGTGGAAGCCGCAATTCCGGACGAAGACGTCTTAGAGCACGCGCTTACTCCGCTGCGCCCAAATCCATCGTTGCGCTGCGTTTCTCGCGCAGGGCGTTCTTCATGCTCCGCTGCAGCCGGTCGAAGGCACGCACCTCGATCTGGCGCACGCGCTCGCGCGAAACGCCGAAGCGGTGCGACAGTTCTTCCAGCGTCGACGGCTCATCCTGCAGCCTGCGCGCCCGGATGATCTCACGTTCGCGCTCGGGCAGTTCGCCCAGCGCCGCGTTGAGCAGCGCGCGCCGCTCGTCGACCTCTTGGGTCTCCGCCATGCGGGTTTCCTGGTCGATCGAATCGTCGGCCAGCCAGTCCTGCCATTCCGACTCGCCGTCTCCTCGCAGGGGCGCATTGAGCGAGGAGTCGGGCGCCGACAGCCGCCGGTTCATGTTGACGACTTCGTTTTCCGAGACGCCGAGCTGGTCGGCGAGCGTCGTCACATGTTCGGGCGTGAGGTCGCCTTCCTCGATGGCGCTGATCTTGTTCTTGGCCTTGCGCAGGTTGAAGAACAGCTTCTTCTGGTCCGACGTAGTGCCGATCTTCACCAGGCTCCAGGAGCGCAGGATGAATTCCTGGATCGAGGCGCGGATCCACCACATCGCATAGGTCGCAAGCCGGAATCCGCGTTCGGGATCGAAGCGCTTGACCGCCTGCATCAGGCCGACATTGCCTTCGGCGACGATCTCTGACACCGGCAGGCCGTAGCCGCGATAGCCCATGGCGATCTTGGCGACCAGGCGCAGATGCGAGGTGACTAGCTTGCGCGCGGCTTCGGCGTCTTCGTGCTCCTTCCAGCGCTTGGCGAGCATGTATTCCTCTTCCGGCGCCAGAAGCGGGAACTTCCGGATTTCGGCCAGGTAGCGCGATAGGCCGCCTTCGCCGTGGAGAACCGGAAGCGCGCGGCTGCTCATTGTCGAACCCCACTTTAGCTGGCGCCCAAGCGCGCCGGACATACATACTCTACTACGCCCCCACAGGGGCTGGGATAAAGTAAATGCGATTTCACCGTGAAATCGAGGCAACATGTAGGAGCAATTAAGGAATCTTCAAGCCTCCCGGCTCCGCCCAAAGGCTCCGCCGTGATGGATAAGATTCACTCGGCACGCCGAAGCTTCAGCGAAGGCGGCGCAAAGTGGCGATCAGGCCGGATAAGTCCTCGGGCCATTTCGACTCGAAACGTAGGGTCTTGTGCAGGCTGGGGTGCTGGAAGCCCAGAAGAGTGGCGTGCAGCGCCTGTCGCGGAAAGTTCATGATCGCCTCATAGGCCGCCGCTTCGGCGGGAGTTTTCGCCCGCGGGGTCTGGCGCGAGCGCCCGTAGGAGGCGTCGCCGATCAGCGGGTAGCCGATATGCGTGAGATGCACGCGGATTTGATGCGTGCGCCCGGTCTCCAGCCGGCATTCCACCAGCGAGGCGAAGGGCCGCGCCGGATCGCCGAAACGCTCGATCACCCGATAGCGCGTGCGCGCTTGCTTGCCGCCGCCGCGCAACACGCCCATTCGTTTTCGGTCGAAAGGATTGCGGCCGATCTGGGTCTCGATCACGCCGTCGCCCAGTCGCGGGCTGCCCCACACCACCGCGTGATAGGCACGTTCGATGGTGTGGTTGGCGAACTGCTTGCCGAGGCTGGTCATGGCGCGCTCGTTCTTGGCCGCGACCAAGAGGCCGCTGGTGTCCTTGTCCAGGCGATGGACGATGCCCGGCCGGGCCACGCCGCCCACGCCCGACAGCGAGTCGCCGCAATGGGCGATCAGAGCATTGACCAGCGTGCCGTCGGGATTGCCGGCGGCGGGATGCACCACCAGCCCCGCCGGCTTGTCGATCACGATCAGGTCCTTGTCCTCGTAGACCACGACGAGCGGGATGTCCTGGCCCAGCGGGGCGGCGGGGACGGGCGGCGGCACTACGATCACATAGGTCTCGCCCGGTTTGACCCTGTGGTTGGCGTCTCTTATCGTCTCGCCGCCGCGCGTCACCGCTCCGGCGTCGATCAACTGGCGCAGGCGCGAGCGGCTCAGGTCGGGGTGCGCGCCCGCCAGGACCCGGTCCAGCCTTTGTCCCGACTGGTCCGTGGTCGCAGCGGTCTTGCGTTTTTTTCCGCCTACGGAGGATTTCTTGTCTGACACCGCCGAATCCAATCCCAAGTCCACGCTAGGCTACCGCTTGGCGCTGGGTGCCGTCATCTTCTTCGGCGTGCTGATCGTCGTCGGCATGGGGGTGCTGGCCGTCGGGCTGGTGAAGGGCCGGGGCGGCTCGCCGCCGGCGCCGGCGCCAGCGCCGAGGAATACCATCCATATGTCGCTGAAGCCGGGCTTCACGATCCTCAGCGCCGATACCCAGCCCGGCCGGCTCGTCCTGCACCTGCGCTCCGCGGAGAGGGACGAGATCGACATTATCGATATCAATGACGGTCACATCGTGAGCATCATCTCGGCTCAGGCGCCGAAGTGAACGTTTCCTCCCCCTTCTTCAGGGGGAGGTCGCCCGGCACCGCCGGGCGGGAGGGGGTCAGAAGCCGCAATGCTCACAACGCTCATCCTCTCGCACCCGCTTCGCGCCCAGCTTGCGGCCGAAGCTCGTGCCGCGTTCCCGCACGAATGCTGCGGCCTGGTCGAAGGCGTGCGCGAAGGCGACAGCGTGCGCGCCTTGGCGCTGCGTCCCACGGCGAATTTCAGCGAGGACCCCGACAGCTTCGAGATCGATCCCACCGCCCATCTGCGCCTGATGCGTGAGCTGCGCGGCAGCGGGCGCGAGATCGTCGGCTGCTACCATTCCCATCCGCGCGGCCGGCCTGTGCCGTCGCACCACGACCGCGAGCGGGATGGCGCGGAAGGCTTCGTCTGGCTGATCGCGGCGCTTGGCGACGAGGCGGCCGCGGCCGAATTTTCGGCCTTCGTGGACGCGGATTTCCGCCTGCTCGCCCTGAGCGATTGAGTGCGCTTGAAGTGAGCCGCCGCGGGCCGCTATAAGCACAGCCCTGCGCTGGCTCCCATCGTCTAGCGGTCAGGACGCGGCCCTCTCAAGGCTGAAACACCGGTTCGATTCCGGTTGGGAGCGCCATCGAACGCATGCGGTGTCGCGACCAAACACCATATTGACGCCGCGGGTTGCGGATGCCCATGCCTCACCGGATTATTCGGGGTTGGGGATTGCCATGCGATATCATCTTGGCGTAGTTCCGCTAATTCTCTGCGGGCTCGTACTATCCGTGCCGGCAGACGCAAAGCCTCATGGTCGCGTGCACCCCGCGGCGGCCCATTCGTCTAGTCCGGCGGTTCCCGCACCACCACCCGCACAGGCGGCGTCGGCGCAAGCAGCCACGCCGCCTGTAGCCGCTCAAAAGACAATTGGCGTCACGCTTGTGAACGATATCAAGAAGAAAGTTCCCATAGCGAACGCAACCATCTTCTTCGCCTACTACGATCCGGAGAAGAAGGAATGGCAAAAGAGTAGTCAGCAAACCGATTCAAACGGTAGGTGCGCATTCCTGGTACCGAGCGGAGCGCAGGGAGAATCGTACCCATTCCTCTCTGCCGCTTTGCAGGACGAAATGGACAAGGAAATCAAGGAAGCGAGTGATCTCGAGATAGCGGTAATGCGAATCCCGCCGCCTATAACGGTAGGGGAAACGCAGATTGGTGGGCAGCAAGGTGTTGAATTGCTCATTGATGGAAAAACAACATTCATCACGGCAGGCCCGGTCCAAATATGGGCGATCGGTAGGTAGTCTCTAACGTCCAAGAGATCAGACCCAGTTTTGCGAGACTCGCGGCAGCGCGACGCTGCCACGAGGGTAACTCAGATGGAGGTTCTCGTGGTCAAGCGCTTTGGCGTTGCAGCTCTTCTGGTCGGGATCGTCCTCGCCTTGGGTTTTTCCCCTCCGGTCCGCGACGAAATCTCGTGGCATCTGTCCCAGCACGGTTCGCGACCAATGGATTACGCACAGTACCTGCAGCGCTGGCCTTCGGGCCGGCATGCCGCGGAAGCCCGGCAGAGACTCCAGGAAAGCAGTTGGCGGGAAGTCGTCGGAATCGGCACGTCGCAAGCGCTCACGAACTTCTTGCAGCGTTATCCCGGCAGTAGCCACACCGCCCAAGCGAACCAGATGCTCGAGGCGTTAATGTGGAAAGAGGTCCTCGCCAAGCGCACCAGCGCTCCCTACGCCGCCTATCTGGCGCACTTCCCGCGTGGCACCCATGTGGACGAGGCTAAGGCTAGACTCGACGAACTTCGCTGGCTGGAGCCGCGCGTGAACAAGCTGTCTGCCCAAGACTTGCTCGCTGTCGCCAAAGCGTATCAGCGCGTCTTGCGGGCAGGCGCGCGGCTGCAGTCCCTGGTGGGAAAACCGATCGTTGGGGGCGTGGCTTACGCCGGAGCCCCCTTGAGCGGAATGTTCAGCCGCTATCTTGTTCTAACTACAATGCTCAACGTCATGGGTGATTTTGCTCTTGATACTGCACCGAAAATGGTTTGGGAACATGCCAATCTGCAAAGCGAACTTGAAAAAAAAGGCGTGCTCGCAGCTTGGCGCGAACGAGTTGCTGCGTCCGAAGCGCTGGAGAAGTCTAAAGCCAATGCCAAGCGCGTGAGCGGACTTGCCATAGACCGTCCCGAAGCGATCCTGCGATACTGTCAGAGCCGGGGGATGATGTAGGGTCGGGAGCTTGTTGGCGCACAGTTGCGCCGCCATGGTCGTGCAGCGAGGTGATCAGGCCGCTTCAGGATGGCCGATAGGTAAGGCTCGCCACCACACCCCTTCCTCTACTTCAAGGCGGAGAGCCCGATCCTGCGAAAACCGGCAGCCAGGCAACGAACGTCGACAGTGGCAAAGGTACCTAGGGGGCATGCGAGCAGGGCAGGGCTATCGAGAAATTACTATGGCCCAGTTCTCAGTTTCATCTTGTCCGGTGCGCCATTCCCGTACGTAAACGCGAATTTCGCTTTTGACCTCTCCGGAAGCGGCAGTGCGCCGGTGAGCGTGAGCCTTATGCAAGAATTTGGAAAGCTTCCCGAGGGTGAGCGGCTCTCGGCTGAGTAGATTCCGAACCTACCTATGCGGACTCGGCATTTGCCACGATGGGGCCAAACCGTCACGTTCATCCTTGCCTCAACCGAATTTGATGGCGGTTGAAGCAACTCTTCTCGTCAGAAGAGTGTCAATGTGCATGGGTACTGTTCCCAAACCGCGTTTGAGGTTCCCACTTGAGTCAAACCACAAAGCTGATTTCCCTCGCGACTGCGGTTCCTGGGCACATCTTGCCGCAAGACGAAGTCGCCGAAGCCGCCCGTGAAATGTTCGGTAAGCGATACAGCGCCTTCGATCGCATGGCCCCGGTATTCCAAACCGCCGGAATCAAAAAGCGGCACGCGGCGCGTCCGATTGAATGGTATTCCAAACCTCATGGCTGGAAGGAAAGAACGGCGGCCTATCTTGAAGTCGCGCATGAACTGTTCGTCGATGCCGCGACCAAGGCGCTGGACCAGGCGCAGCTGAAAGCCTCTGAGGTCGATGCCGTCGTCACGGTTTCCTCCACGGGTATTGCGACGCCAAGCCTGGAGGCGCGCGCCTCAAGGGCCATGGGGTTTCGGCCCGATGTCCAGCGCGTCCCGGTCTTCGGCCTCGGATGTGCGGGCGGTGTTTCAGGCTTCGCGATTGCAGCCCGCCTCGCCAAGGTGCAGCCCGGTGCCAATGTTCTGCTTGTTGTGGTGGAGCTTTGCACCCTCGCGTTCCGTCTCGACCAACTCTCCAAAGCGAACATCGTCGCCTGTGCCCTCTTTGGGGACGGAGCCGCCGCCTGTATCCTGCGCGCCGCAAAGGACGGCATTGCGGAAGTCGAAGCCTGTGGGGAGCATACCTGGCCGGATACGCTCGACATCATGGGCTGGGATCTCGATTCGCAAGGCTTTGAAGTGATTTTTGCGCAAGCGATCCCGTCGTTTGCCGAGGCAAACATGGGTCCGGCGGTCTCGGGGATTCTGGAGCGCGCCCGCATTAGAATGAATGAGGTCGATCGCTTCGTTTGCCATCCCGGCGGCGCGAAGGTTGTCGCCGCGTTGGAGAAGGCATTGTGCATATCACAAGGCGCGCTCGACCATGAACGCGCCGTCCTTCGCGAGTATGGCAATATGTCGGCCCCCACCGTTCTTTTCGTTCTCGATTATGCGCTGCAAGCGGGCCTCGCAGGCCTGCCGTCTCGTTCGGTGATGACGGCCATGGGCCCGGGGTTCAGCGTGAGCTGTGTATCGCTGAAGAGAGCCGCTTGATCGGCGCCATAGCGGTTCTTGCATTCGTCACGGCCGAACGGGTGGCGGAGCTGCTTCTGGCCAAACGCAACACGGCGCGCTTGCTCAGTCGCGGCGCCAAGGAAATCGCGTCGGCGCATTATCCCTTGATCGTCGCTCTTCATGCAGCATGGCTCGGCGGATTGTGGCTGCTGGCATGGGACCGCCCGATCCAGTTGGCCTGGCTGGCGCTATTCGCGGTGCTGCAAATTCTGCGCTTCTGGGTGCTGGCGACGCTGAGGGATCGCTGGACGACGCGCATCATCATCCTGCCTGGCGCGCCTTTGGTGAAAAGCGGTCCATACCGGTTCCTGAGCCATCCCAATTATGCGGTTGTCATTGGAGAAATCGCGGTTCTTCCTCTGATCTTCGCACTGCCATGGTATGCCCTGGCTTTCTCGATCCTGAACGGTCTCGTCCTGTTCATCCGCATCGCAGCCGAAAACGCCGCCTTAAGAGGAATATCCGATCTCCCAGTTCGCCGAGGATATCCCCTTACAGAAGCTCAGAAACCAGAACGCCCAGCACGTAAATCGCACCCAGCGCATAGAAGGCGATAAGGGCGTAAGAGACGGCTTTGTCTTTGAGCTGCACATGCGGAATATAGAAATGCGGCTCGTATGGCGCTTGGCTTACACAGCAGCCGGACATGGTATCCTCCATTGAGTTTGATTGTGCGATCAGCGGCGCGGTTTTTCCGCCCGGATGAACGCGCTGACGAATTTGCCGTCGATGGCGGGCGCGATCTTCTCGATATCGAGCCCCAGATCCTTGAACCAGGCGCGCCCGTCCTCGGCCGTGTAGACCCGTGTCGTCTCGATCGTGACGTTCCGGAAGCCGACGTTCGCGAGTTTCGCTGAATACTCCACGTCTTGCAGCGCGCCGACGGCGCAGCCGGCCCATAGCACCGCGTTGCCCAGGATTTCGGCAGGGACTTCGCCGCGCTTGACGATGTCGGACACCGCGAAGCGCCCGCCGGGCTTCAGCACGCGGAAGGTCTCACGGAAAACCTTGTCCTTGTCGACCGACAGATTGATGACGCAGTTGGAAATGATCACATCGACGGAGTTTTCCGGCAGCGGAATGTTTTCAATGTCGCCCTTGAGAAATTCGACGTTCGTGAGCCCTGATTTGCGCTGATTTTCATGCGCGAGCGCCAGCATCTCGTCGGTCATGTCGAGTCCGTAAGCCTTGCCCGTTGGCCCGACGCGCCGCGCCGACAACAGCACGTCGATGCCGCCGCCCGAGCCCAGATCGAGCACCGTTTCGCCTGGCTTGAGCTGGGCCAGCGCCGTGGGATTGCCGCAGCCGAGCGAAGCGAGAACCGCTTTCTCCGGCAGCGTGCCGATCTGCGAGGCGTCGTAGAGGCGCGATGACGCCTTATCGCCGCATTTGCACGAGGTTTTCGCGTTACCGCTGTCCGAATAACGCCCGGCCTCCGCGCGCAGCGCGGCCTCGGCGTATTTTTCGCGGACGACTTCCTTCATATCGGTCTTGCTCATGCACTTCTCCTATCAGCAGCAAGTGACTTTTTCGGGTTCGACGACTTTGTTGCGGGTGCAGCACTCGGCATAAAGAAACGCCAGCAGCTCCTCGAGCGCTTCGGTATTCGCGCTGTAGCGCAGGAAGGCGCTTTCGCGGCGCACCTTCACCAGCTCTTCGTTCTTCAGCTTCTCGAGATGATGGGAGAGCGTGGAGTTCGGGATGCCGAGTTCGGCGCCGATCTCGCCCACCACCATTCCATCGGGATGCGCCGCCAGCAGCAGCCTGACGATGCGCAGGCGCGGCTCCGTCCCCATCGCCGACAGCATGTCGGCGAAGCGGACCAATTGCGCGTCAGAGTCGGAATTCATTCCTGTACCGCTCATCAATTCTATATTTCTATATATATCGAAATTACGAATTGATCAAGGTCCATTTTGTCGCAACTGTGCTTCGTCCCCGTCCCGCGAAGCTTGTTCCCCGAGGTCAATGCCGCTATGTGTGCGCCCGCCCTTCTGGACCTTTAAGCCAATGCCTCTGCTGCGATTTCTCCCGGAAGCCACCAACATCGATTTCATCGGCGTGCGCTATTACGCCTTCGCCTTGGACGGCTTGCTGGTGCTGATCTCGATCATTTCGATCGCGCTCTACGGCTTCAATCTGGGCATCGATTTCAAGGGCGGGGTGCTGCTGGAAGTCAAGGCCGCGCAAACGATCGATATCGGCAAGGTGCGCCAGGATGTGGGAAGCCTGCATTTCAACGACAATCAGATTCAATTTATCGGCGGCATGGCGGCGTGCGACAAGCCGGCACATTCCTGCGTCCTGATCCGCGCGCTGCCCAAGGCCGACCAGAGCGGCGAAGTCGCGGAAGCCCAGATCAAGGCGAAGCTCGGCCCGGCTTTCAGCTTCCGCAATGCGCAAGTGATCGGCCCCAAGGTCAGCGGAGAGCTGTTCCGCAGCGGCGTCTACGCGACGATCCTGGCCATCATCGCCATCGCCATCTGGGTGGCGGTGCGCTTCGAATGGCAATACGGCATCAGCGCGGCCATCGCCACCGGCCACGACGTGTTCGTGACGGCGGGCCTGTTCTCCTTCTTCCATTTGGATTTCACGCTGACCAGCATCGCCGCGCTGCTGACGCTGGCCGGTTATTCGATCAACGACACGGTGGTGGTGTTCGACCGGATCCGCGAGAACCGGCGCAAGTACAAGCGCATGCCGCTCGCCGCTCTGATCAACCTGTCGACCAACCAGATGCTGACGCGGACGATCCTGACCTCGGCCGCGACCGCGATCTCGATCATCCCGCTGCTGTTGTACGGCGGACCGGCGCTGTTCGATTTCACGGCCGCGATCCTGTTCGGCATCGTGGTGGGCACGTTCTCGTCCACCTATGTGGCGGCGGCGCTTCTACTCTATCTGCCCGCACCGGCCGGGGCCATCGACACGCCGGCGCCCGCGCCGGGGACGTGAAGAAAAGCGAATAACGAATAGGGCGCCTGTTTCCCTATTCGCTATTCCCTATTCGCCATTCGCGTTCGTTTCTACAGCGGAAACCAGTCTCGCCTCTCGGTATATTCCTGGTATTGCGCGTTGACGCCCGTGCGCAGGCCCAGGCCGGTGCGCATCGGCGCCAGCGTCACGCCGCCCGAGCGCATGTAGAGCACGCCGATGCCGGCGACGAAGTAAAAGGTGCCTTCGACGCCGGGGAAGCGCTGATACATCCGGCTTTCCTTCTTCAGATTGTAGACCAGGGTGAAGCATTTCGAGGCGTTGCCGCCGATGTCGAGGCCGACCGACGGCCCTTTCCAGTAGACCTTCTTCGGATCGTAGTTCTTGCGGATCAGCCAGCCGGAGCCGTAGCGCTCGCCGACGAAGAACGCGCCCGAGCCCTCGTCGCCCTTGATGTAGGCGTCGGGCCGGCCCAGGTCCCTGAACACGCGCTGCACCACCTTGGCGGCCGCTTCGGTGGTGATGCCAAAGAAATCGGCGGCGTCATGGGTGATTTCGTTTTCGGTGAAGGTGATATCGCTTTCGTCGGCAAAGGCCGGAGCTGTGGCGAGCGCGATGGCCGCGGCAGCCGCGCCGAGGATCAATTTACGCCTGATCATGAACCGCTACTCCTTTCGAATCACACGTCCCCTGTATCGGACAACATCGCCCAAAAACCGCGCTGGCGCGAGATGGTGCTGCACTTTCCCTCTCCCCTCGTGGGAGAGGGAAGAGGAAGCGCGTCGTGCGCGCTTCCGAGGGTGAGGGGGCCGCAAAGCCAACGCGGCCTCCCAGCATGAGAAGAAATATGGCAACAACATGATGCCGCCGTGCCGTCCTCGCTTTTGACACGCTAAGATGACAACACCGTAGCGTAAGGTTCCATCCATGAACGAGCCGGAAAAAGACAAGAGACTGGGCCCCGCCGGCTGGGTTGCTCTGGTCGTACTGGCGGGCCTCCTCGCCGTTTCGCTGTGGTACGCGATCCATGCCTGGACGTCGCTGTCCGACGTGCCGATGAGCGGGGCGGGCTGGTTCTTTCTGATCTTGGGCGCGTTGTTCACGCTCGCGCTCGGCGCCGGCCTGATGGCGTTCGTCTTCTACTCCAGCCGCCACGATTACGACCAGTAAGGCGAGACGTTCGAAGGCAACGCGCTGTCTTCCCTCTCCCCTTTGTGGGAGAGGGTGCCGCGCGAGCGGCAGCGAGCAAGGCGGGTGAGGGGGCGGTCGAACACATGCTCCAATCTCGCCAATCTCCTTCTCGTCATGGCCCGCCTGGTGTGGGCCACCCAGGTGACACAGTCTCGTTCTCCCAAATGATACGGGGATAAGCGCACACCATTCTCCACCTCCGATTGACTCCCACATTCCGCTCCCGCGACAATCGCCGCGACGACCGGGGCGCACGCCATCATGGACAGACGCGATCTTCTTCCGCCGGGCCCGGGCTGGGAACTTTGGCCCGCCGAACAACGCCTCGTCGAATGCGCGGCGAGCGGCAAAAGGTGGACGCCGCTGAAGCCGGAAGGAGAGGATTGGAGACGTGATACCGACAAAGCGGATACTTGGCCCGACGAATACAAGTTGCGCCCCGAGGTGATCCGCTGCCTCCTCACCGGCGCGCGCTGGACGAAGGGACAAGAGCCATGGCCCTTGTATCCCGGCGGCTTGGAGATCGCGCACGCCAGGATCGACGGCAATCTTGACCTAGAGGGCTGCGAACTGCTCGTGCCGTTGTGGATGGCAGTCTGTGGGATCGGCGGCGCGCTTGTGCTCAAGGACGCGAAAACACAAAGTTTGGGCTTCAACAGTTCACATGTCAGTTCAATCGATGCCCATCGCGCTCGAATAGAGGGCAGTCTCCATCTCCGCAACGAATTCCAAGCGAACGGCGAGGTGAATCTCTCAGACGCGAACATCAGCGGCCATCTTAGCTGCCTTGGTGGCCGGTTCGAGAACAACGGTAAGCTCGCGCTCAACGGCAACGCGCTGACGGTTGGCGCGGACGTGTTCCTTAGCGACTTTGTTGATGGCTCCGATAGCAAAAGATTTCACGCCGTTGGCGAAGTGAATCTCGTCGGTGCGAAAATCGGCGGCCAACTTAACTGTAAAGGCGGGCGGTTCGAAAACAAGGATAAGATCGCGCTTGATTGCGATACACTCACTGTCGGCGCGAGTGTGTTTCTGAACGATGGCTTCTATGCCAGTGGCGAAGTGAACTTGGCGCGCGCGAACATCGGCGGCCAGCTTTTTTGCGTACGCGGTCGGTTCGAAAACAAGGATAAGATTGCGCTTAATTGCGCAGCGCTTACGGTCGGGGCGGACGTAATCTTACACGATAAATTCTATGCCAGCGGCGAAGTGAATTTCTATCGCACGACGATGGGCGGCAATCTGCGTTGTGATGGGAGCATCTTCGATAATGAAGGCAAAACGGCACTTCGCCTTGACTCCGCAAAAATCGGTATGGGCCTTTATCTTATAGGCGTCGAACCTATCAAAGGTAATCTTAATCTACTTCAAGCGGAGGCACGCAGCCTGCACGACGATAGCTCGGCATGGCCGAAACCTGGCAACATCAAGCTTGATGGTTTTACCTATCAACGGTTTTTGGAATCCAAGACCGATTGGAAAACGCGCCTGGATTGGTTGAAACGCCAGCCTCCATCTCATCTGAGCGACGATTTCCGTCCGCAGCCCTGGGCACAGCTCATCAAAGTCCTGCGCGAGATGGGGCATGAGCGCGACGCGCACCAGATCGCCATCGAGCGCGAGAAGGCGATGGCGCGCCGTCCGACGAACAGTCGCGGACAGAAGCTTTGGGACTGGCTGCGCGGGATCACGGTCGGCTACGGCTATCGCCCGTCATACGCGATGTATTGGTCTATTGGATTTTTCCTCGTCGGCTGGCTCACCTTCGCGACGGCGGGGAATTTCGGTTACATGGCGCCACGCGACGGCAGCGTGATCGCTTATATGGCCGCCAATCCGCGCGCGCCGCTTCCGCCGCGCTACACGGAGTTCAATTCCCTCATCTATGCCTTCGATGCCTATTTGCCGGTGATCGAACTTGGACAGGATTCCGCTTGGGAGCCGTCCGCTGTCCCCATGCGCGGCTCGCTGCGGCCGATCAACGATGGATCGATCGCGTATTGGTTTGCTGAACGCGCCGTGTCGGCGTTCTCCTGGGGCGTCCACCGCATCGTCTATTGGGCCGACGAAGTCCTCGGCTGGATATTCGTCTCGCTCTACATCGCCGGCATGAGCGGCATCATGAAGAAGGAGTAGCCGCGAAAATATTTTTCGCCGCACCCCTTGAACCTCTGGATTTCATTCCTACATCCGCACTCGGCTTGTTCCATCTGTTTGAGGCGCACCTTTTTCAAAAGGTGCGTACTTATCACTCAGCGGCGGGACGCGCCGGAACAAGAATGCAGAGGGGGACCCCCTCGAATTTTGAAAACGGAAAGGAAGGAGCAAGAAATCGGAAACCGGCTGGGCACGGCTGGGACACCTCCTCTTTTTTCCGAGCTTCGAGTGATAAGGGGGAGGGGGAGGGGTCGAAATCGAAAAACAACCTAAGCCACAATCTCAAGCAATTACAATGGCTTGCTGGAATCCCGTTGCGCCGCCGCGGCGCCTTCGGGCAACCCCCGCGCCACGAAATGCGGATTGACGAATTTCGCCTCCGCTTTGCCGTAGTTGAACGGCTTGCCTTCCGGCGTCGTCAGGCTGCCGCCCGCCGCCGCCAAGATGGCGTGGCCCGCCGCGGTATCCCACTCCATGGTCCGTCCATGGCGCGGATAGATGTCGGCTTCGCCCGCCGCCACCAGACAGAATTTCAGCGACGAGCCCGCCACCACGAACGCCGTCACATTGTAAGGGGTGAGGTATTCTTCGGTTTTCTTGTCGTTGTGCGATCGGCTGACGGCGGCGACGAGCCCGCCGCGCCCCGGCGCGCGCGCGTGAATCTGCCGCGCCTCGGCGAAGTCCGGCGCGCCGCCCGGCGGAGCGAAGGCCTCGAACGCGCCGGCCAGCACTTCGCCGAAGAACATCCGGTCCTTTGCCGGCGCATAGACCACGCCGCGCACCGGTTTGCCGTCGTTGATCTCGGCGATGTTGATGGTGAACTCGCCGTTGCGGCTGATGAATTCCTTGGTGCCGTCCAGCGGATCGACCAGGAAGAATTTGTGGCCGATCTTCGGAATGCGCCCGGCTGCGACTTCTTCCTCCGCCACGATCGGAATGCCCGGCGCCAGTTGCGCCAGACGTTTGAGGATGAAGCGCTCGGTTTCCCTGTCGGCGGCCGTCACCGGCGACTGGTCGACCTTGCGCTCGGCGACGATTTCCTTGGTGTAGTGCTCGAGCACGATCGCGCCCGCGTCATAGGCGATCATCGCCAGGGCCCGCAGCATGGGCGAGGTCGCGTGGGCGTGGATCGTTTCCGTCATGGCTGTTCGCGCGGCTTCTCCGCCGGCTCCAGATTCGCCACGTCAGTATGCACGAGCCGCTTGCCCGCGTATTCGAAATTGACCGTCACTCGATGTCCCACCCCCGATTGCTCCATGCATCAGCATTGCGCTCATCTTAAGCATTCCTTAAGAGGCAAGGCTGACGATAACCAAATGCCTGCCATCCGTCATAGCCCGGAGCCATGAACCCCATGAACGACCTTGAATTCTCTGCGTTTTTGGTCAGCCGGGTCTGCCACGATCTTGTGGGGCCGTTGGGGGCCGTGGTCAACGGTCTCGAGGTTCTCGAGGACGAGCGCGACGCCGCCATGCGCGCCGATGCGCTCAAGATCGTCACCTCCAGCGCGACCCAGGCGCTGGCGCGGCTGCAATTCCTGCGCCTCGCCTTCGGTGCGGCCGGCTCGGCGGGGGCGGAGCTGGACCTGGGCGAGGTCGGCCGCCTGATCGCCGGCCTGCTCGGCGGCGGCAAGGTAGTGCTGCACTGGGAGACTCCCAACGTGAACTGGCCCAAGGATTGGGCAAAGCTGGTGATGAACGCGGCGCTGATCGCGGTCGATTGCCTGCCGCGCGGCGGCACGCTGCGGATCGAAACCAGCGCGGATCCGGCCGTCTTCGGCTTCAAGATGGTCGCCACCGGCCAAGGCGCCCGCATCGTCGCAGACGTCGAACGGGCGCTGCGCGGCGAAGCGGCGGAAGAGCAACCTTACGACGCCCGCGCCGTCCAGCCTTATCTCACCCACAGACTCGCCAAGAAACTGAACGCCGGACTGACGATGACCGCACGCGAAGGCCAGGTTGAGCTGGTTGCAGGTTAATAGCGCGGCGGCCGCGTAAATCGGGCATTTACTTTCATTGCGTAGGCTTTCGCTCGGATTCTCGAATTCGGTTCCGGGCCGGTGGGTTCGCCATGAAGTATTGTCTCGTCGTCGACGACAGTCGTGTCATTCGCAAAGTGGCGTGTCGCATTCTCGCGGCCCTGGCGTTCGAAACCGAGGAAGCGCCGGACGGCGCGGCCGCGCTGCAGGCCTGCCGCCGCAAGATGCCCGACGTGATCCTGCTCGATTGGCAAATGCCGAACATGAACGGCATCGAGTTCCTGCGCACCTTGCGCGTCGAGCGCGACGGCAGCCGTCCGGTCGTGGTGTTCTGCACCACCGAGAACGACGTGGCCCACATCACCGAAGCGCTGGGCGCGGGCGCCGACGAATACATCATGAAGCCGTTCGACCGCGGCATTATCGAGGCGAAGTTCGCCGAGGTAGGTTTGGTGTGAAGGCGCAGGCGACGATGAACCAGAAGGATTTCGCCTATCTCGCGGAACTGCTGCGCCGGCGCTCCGGGCTTTTGCTGACACAGCAAAAGGCGCATCTGGTCGAAGGCCGGCTGGCGCCCGTCATGCGTCGCTTCGGCTTCAAGGACAGCGCCGCCCTGATGCGCGAGCTGCGTCACGGCCACGAAGCGCTGGCCGCTGCCGTGACCGAAACCATGACCACCAACGATTCCGCCTTCTTCCGGGACCGCAAGACGTTCGAGGAATTCCGCGACATCGTCCTGCCGGAACTCCTGATCCGTCGCGCCGCCAGCAAGCGCCTGCGCATCTGGTGCGCGGCCTGCGCGGCCGGCCAGGAGCCTTATTCGATCGCCATGATCCTGGACGACAGCCAGCTCCTCGCCCATGGTTGGACGATCGACCTCATCGCCAGCGATCTCAATTCGCAGATGATCGCGCGCGCGGAAGAGGGTCTCTATTCGCAGTTCGAAGTGCAGCGCGGGCTGCCGATCCGCAGGCTGGTGCGCAATTTCACGCAGGAAGGCAGCAATTGGCGTATCTCGGATCATCTGCGCCGTATGGTGACGTTCCGCATCTTCAATCTGCTCGATTCCTTCGGTTGGCTGATGGAAATGGACGTTGTCTTCTGCCGTAACGTGCTGATGTATTTCGACCAGAAGACGCGCGTCTCCGTGATCGACAGGGTCGCCGACATGCTCGCGCCCGACGGTGCGCTGCTTGTCGGTCCGGCGGAATCGATCTCGGGTCTGACAACCGGCTTCGTGCAGACCGACAATGCGCCCGGTCTCTATTACCGGTCCTGGCCTTTGCCGCCCCTTCTGCGCCGCGCCGCGGGGTGAAAAAGCGGCGGTTTCCCGCCGCCTTTCGCCATTACAGGCGGGTAGCTACGCCCGCGTAGAAGGCCCGTCCCGGCGCGCCGTAACCGGCGATTGGTTCCGCTCGATCGTCGAACAGGTTCTCCACCCGCCCGAACAATTCGATGTGCTCGTTCAGTTTGAACGACGCGAACAACTTGACGTGCGCCGCCGGCGAAAGCGCCGTGACATGATAGGCGTCGTCGAAGCGCTTGCCGAAGTAGTCCGCGCCGATGCCGAGTGTCAGGGCGGGATCGGGCCGCCAAGTCGCAACCGCGCTGGCAGAGTTGTGCGGCCGGCGCGCCAACTGCAAACCCGTCGCCAGATCGACATCCGACAGGTCGGTGTAATTCACCGAGACGTCGAGTGTGTCGCTCAACCGGGCCGAAACCACCGCTTCCACTCCGGTCGCGCGCGAACGGTTGACATTGTAGTAATAGCCGCCTTGCGCGGCGCGCAGCGTGCAGGCGGTCGACGTCACGCCCCAGCAGGAGAAGAAATCGATCTGGTTCTTGGTCCGGCGTTCGAAAAAGGTGAGCGAGGCGCGCACATCCCCGAAACCTTGATCGATGCCGGCCTCCCAGCCTTTCGCCGTTTCCGGCTTTAGCGCCTCAATCGGATTGGAGTATTGCGAAAAGAGTTCATAGAGGCTGGGCGCCTTGAAACCGTCGCCGTAATTGGCGCGGATCGTCGTCGCGGCCAAGGCTTGCCAAGCGCCGGCGATCTTCACGGAGTTGTGCCCGCCGAATTCCTTGTCGTTGTCATGGCGCACGCCGCCGGTCAGCGTGAGTTCTTCCAGCGGCTTTGTTTGCCATTGCGCGTAAGTGCCGTTGATGCGGTCGCTGCCTTTGGTGGGCAGAAGGGTCGGATCGTAGATACTGTGTGTCGAAAGGGTTGTAGTTGCGGTTTCCGCGCCGAACACGATTTCATTGGCTTCGTCCGCTTCGAACACGCCCTGGTATTCGAAACGCGTCGCGCCGCCTTTGGCGAAGAAATCTTCCGCCGGCGTCAACATGGGATCGAACTCTTTGCGGTCGCTGTCGGTGCGCAGAACCGCGAACCGGTTGGCGAACCGCCCGTCGAGCAGCGAAACATTGACGCCTCCGTAGGCGGCCAGAAGAACGTCCTTTCCGTATTCGTGTGTGTCCTGGAAGGTATAGGTGGGCGGCGGATAGCCGTCGAAGCTGTCGCGTGCATTCGTGTAATAGAAGCGGGCGTCGACGCTGACGGCGTCCATGACATGCCAGCGCAGGTTTCCAGTGGCGCCGAAATGGTGATAGCCGTCGGGCTCGCGGTTGCCGTTCTTCGCGTCTGCCGCGGAAATGCCGTTGGTGCCGTAATAGTTGGCGGCAGCGCCGTAATCTACGGCGCCAGCGGTGCCGTTCGCCGCCACGTTGAAACGATAAGTGTTCATCGAACCGCCTTCGGCCCGCGTGCGCAGGGCGAACGGCTCGTCGCCGCCGCGCTTGGTGAGGATGTTGACGACGCCGCCGATGGCATCGCTGCCGTAAAGCGTCGATTGCGGTCCGCGCAGCACTTCAATGCGGTCGATGCCGTTCGCCAGCACGTCGCCGAGGATCGCGTAGCCAGTGGTGGCGCTGGGGTCGTTGATCCGCACGCCGTCCACCAGCACCAGCGTCTGTCCGCCTTCCGCGCCGCGCATCAAGATGTTGGTCGGTTGACCGGGGCCGCCGTTGCGCACGACGGTCAGTCCCGGCGTTTGGGCGAGCACGTCGCTGACGATGTCGATCTGTTGGCTGTCGATGTCCTCGGCGGTGACGATCGACATCGAAGTTCCGGTTACCTCCAGCGGCTGAGATGTGCGCGTGGCCGTTACCACCACGGTCTCCGGCGTGCCGGCGGCAACAGCGAGGCCGGGCGCCAAGATTGCGAGCAATGCGGCGGATGAAAGCAGAAGGGATTTTTGCATGACGTTCTCCTGGTTTGAGCCAAGAGCCGGCACGCGGAAGCGCCATTCATGTTTTGCAGAACGAAGTTTTGCGGACACCAAGGTCCCCCGCGGCAACGACTCCAACTTGTCGTCGCGACGGTTTCCCCCGCAGTCCCCGGCGCACCCCGACCGGAAACAGGACGACGGCGTAGGGCAGGTCTCCTGGCTTCCGGGTCCTTGTTTGCATCCGCCTTCCCAAGGCATTTGCCTCAGTGGCCGTTGGACGCTTTCTCGCCGGTTACAGTTGCGGGGGCAGCCGCGGTATCGCACCGCGTTCCCTAACCTTACGCGCGGGAATAGATAACCTTGCCGCAACGATGCCGTCAACGAGCAAACTGACGTAACGAAAGAAAATCAAAACGAATCCAGGGCGCGCTGTTGCAGCGGTCCGCTTCGCAGAGAGGTTTCCGCATGAATTCCAACGACAAACTCTTCCGCGCGCTGCACGCCGGCCCAGATCTTCTGATCCTGCCAAATGCCTGGGATGCGGGGAGCGCTCGGGTGATCGAGCATGCCGGCGCCAAGGCCATCGCGACGTCGAGCGCCGCAGTCGGTTGGGCGCACGGCTATCCCGATGGCCAGCTCTTGCCGTTCGAGACCTTGCTGTCGACGCTCGGCGAGATTGTGCGGATCGTTCGCATACCGGTTTCGGCTGATATCGAGTCGGGTTACGCCGCAACCGCGGCCGAGATCGAGGAAACCATCGCCCGCGTCGTCGGCGTGGGCGTGGTCGGAGTCAATATCGAGGATGGTGCGAGCCCGCCCGATCTGCTTTGCGCCAAGATCGGGCGCGCCAAGGCTGTCGCCGCGCGTGCCGGCGTCGATCTTTGGGTCAACGCCCGCGTCGATGTCTATATTCGCAAACAGGCAACCGGCGAAGCGGCGTTCGACGAAGCCGTGCGCCGCGCGGCGCTCTATCGCAAGGCGGGCGCGGATTCGATTTTCGTGCCGGCGCTCGTCGACGGCGATACGATCGCCCGCATGGTTCCCCGCATCGGCCTGCCGTTCAACGCATTGGCTTGGCCTGGTCTGCCGGACGCTGCCCGGCTCAAGAGCTTCGGCGTGCGCCGGTTGAGTGCGGGTGGCGGCATCGCGAAAGCCTCTGTCAATTTGACGCTTGCGTTAGCCAAGGTGTTTCTTGCGGAAGGCCGCGTCGAGACGCTCAATAATCCACCTCCGGTGTTGACCAATATTAACGATTTGATGCACCGCGATTGATTTGCCTGTCGCAGACCGGCATCAAATCGCGCATAAGATCACCGGACGTGAATCGGAACAGGCGCTCGCGATATGGCTAAGGAATCCGCATTCTGGGTGGGTTTGCGCCGAACTTTATGGGGCGCCGCCGCAGGCTTGCTCGTGGGCGCGGCGGTGTCTGCTTGGCTGGGCGCACCCGGCATGTGGGTGGTGTTGCCGGCGCTGGTGGCAGCCGTGGTCGTCGCCAGCGTCGTCGCTGGCCGCATCCGCCCCGCCGCGGAGAAGAGCGTCGCCAATGGGGAATCGGCGCTGCCAGTCCTGTCGCCGCTGGCGCGTGAGGTCCTGGAGCGGTTGCCCGATCCCTTGATGCTGGTCGATACGGCCGGCCGCGTGCTGTTCGCCAACCGCGCTATGCGCGAGGTGATCGGCGTCGGCGCCGAGCGCAAACATGTCTCATCGCTGCTGCGCACGCCGGCTGTGCTCGAAGCGCTGGCGCGCACGTCGGCCAACGGCGAGGCGGGATCGGTCGAGTTTGCCTTCCGCGTGCCCGTCGAGCGTCACTATCAGGCTTATACCGCGCGCATCGGCACCGATCCCGTCGTCACCACCCTGCTGTTGCACGATCTGACCGCGATCAAACGCGCCGAACAGATGCGTGTGGACTTCGTCGCCAATGCCAGCCACGAATTGCGTACGCCGCTGGCCGCGGTCACGGGGTTCATCGACACCTTGAAAGGTCCGGCGAAAGACGACGTGGCGGCGCGCGAAAAATTCCTCGGCATCATGGGGGTGGAAGCGGCGCGCATGCGCCGGCTGATCGAGGATCTCCTGTCCCTGAGCAGAATCGAGCTCAACGAGCACGTCCCGCCCTTGGGCGAGGTCTCCCTCGAAGCCATTGTCCGCGAGGCCGCGGTCGCGCTTGCGCCTTTGGCTCAGGCCGACGGCATCACCATTTCCATCGACGCCGCCGAAGGCCTGCCGAAGGTGGTGGGTGAGCGCGACGAGCTGATCCAGCTTTTCCAGAACCTCATCCACAACGCCATCAAATACGGCCGCGAGAACGGTCAAGTCGCGATTTCGCTGCGCCAGATGCCCTCCGCCGGCCGGCGCGGCGCCGATGCGCTGGTCGTCGCCAGCGTACGCGACGACGGCGAAGGCATCCCCCAGGAGGCCATCCCGCGCCTGACCGAGCGCTTCTACCGCGTCGATGTAAAACGCAGCCGCGAGCGCGGGGGCACGGGCCTGGGCCTCGCCATCGTTAAGCACATTGTCAACCGGCATAATGGCAAGCTGCAGGTCGAAAGCCGGCTCGGGGAGGGCAGCACGTTCACGATCTCCCTGCCGGCGGCCCGAAAGCCGGCCGATGCGGCTGTCACGGAAGTGTTATAAAACTGTCGCATAGCCATGGCGGTTTGCGCCTAATGAGATAGCGGGCCGCTGCCACGAACCGGATAAGCACGATGACCGACCACACGGTAAAAGCGTTCACGGACCAGCTCGAAGCATTGGCCTCCTCCGTCGCCCAGATGGGCGGGTTGGCCGAAGCCCAGCTTGCCGACGCCATCGACGCCATCGCACGGCGCGACACGGGGCGCGCGGAAAACGTCATCGCGGGCGACAAGCGCATCGATGAACTGCAGCAGCAGATCGAAGAACAGGCGCTGAAACTGCTGGCCTTGCGACAGCCCATGGCGGTGGACCTGCGCGAGACTCTGGCCGCGCTTAAATGCGCCAGCGAACTCGAACGCATCGGCGATCTGGCGAAGAACATCGCCAAGCGCGCCATCGTGCTCAACCGCGAACCGCCGATCCGCCTGACCCAAAGTCTGGCGCGCATGGGCGGTCAGGCGCTGAGTCAGCTCAAACTGGTGCTCGATTCCTACTCGGACCGCGATGCCGAAGCCGCCGAGGCCGTGTGGCGCCAGGACGGCGAAATCGACGAGATGTACAACAGTCTGTTCCGCGAGCTTCTCACCTACATGATGGAAGATCCGCGCACCATCGGGCTTTGCACGCACCTGCTCTTCATCGCCAAGAACATCGAACGCACGGGCGATCACGCCACCAACATCGCGGAGGTCGTCTATCACATGGTGACGGGCGGACACCTCGCCACTGACCGTCCCAAGGCCGACACTACGAGCGAGACCAGCTTCGAGAGGAAGGCCTAACCCATGAAACCGTCGGTTCTGGTCGCGGAGGACGAAGGCGCGCTTGTCACCTTGCTGCGCTACAATCTGGAACGCGAAGGCTATCGCGTTTTGGAGGCACAGGACGGCGAAGAGGCGCTGCTGGTCGCTGCCGAGGAGAAGCCGGATCTGGTCCTGCTCGACTGGATGCTGCCGCAGCTTTCGGGCATCGAGGTCTGCCGGCGGCTGCGCGGGCGGCAGGAAACCCGCAATGTGCCGATCATCATGCTGACCGCGCGCGGCGAGGAGACGGACCGTATCCGCGGCCTCGACACCGGCGCCGACGATTATCTCACCAAGCCCTTCTCGATGACCGAACTGCTCGCCCGACTGCGCGCGGTCCTGCGCCGCATCCGCCCGAGCTTGGCCGAAGACGTGGTTCACGTCGGCGACATCGAGATGGACCGCGCCGCCCATCGCGTGCGCCGCGCTGGCAAGGAAGTCCATCTGGGTCCGACCGAATACAAGCTCCTCGAACATTTGATCCAGCATCCCGGCCGGGTGTTCTCGCGCGAGCAATTGCTGGATGCGGTGTGGGGATCGGACGTTTATGTCGAGGCGCGCACCGTCGACGTGCATGTCGGGCGCCTTCGCAAGGCGCTCGGCGTCGAAGGCGTGCGCGATCCCGTCCGCACCGTGCGTTCGGCCGGCTACGCGCTGGAAGACGGCGTCGCCGCCAATTGACGGCGTAGACCCCGCGAGCTTGTCACAACATTTTTGCTACTGCAGGTGACAGGCCTTGCGCGCATACGTGTCGTGCAGCAGTTTCTCAAGCGGTGGTTTCGCACTGACGCCGGTCTCTGTGCGATGACGTTTAGGAATGCGCGCACTGTGCGCAGCCCCTTTGGCCGGGCCGCGCTTTACCCGCGGTTTTTCCACACGTTTTCTCATGCCGAAATTCTAGCACAGAGCCGTGTGCCGCGTCTTCTCCCGCGTTAGCCCGCCATCTTGTCGCGACGTTGCTGTTGCGGCTGATAGGCCTTGCGCGCATGCGCCTCGCAATAGGGCGAACCCGCCTTGGGCTTGCGGCCGCAGAAATGAAACTCGTTCTCGGACGGATCGCCGATGGGCCAGCGGCACATGCGGTCGTTGATCGTCAGGACGGTGGCGAAATTTCCGTCGTCCAACGGGAGAGGGTCTTCCTCGATCACCGGCGCGGGGGGGATGTGCGAGCGAATCGACACGCGCGGCGCGCTCGGCAGGCGGGGGCGCTCGACGCGCGAAGGGCTGGCGCGGCCGGCGAGGCCGAGGCGATGCACTTTGCCGATGACGGCATTGCGGGTCACGCCCCCGAGCACGCGGGCGATCTGGCTCGCCGAGAGTCCTTCGGTCCAGAGATTCTTAAGCTGTTCAACGCGGTCGTCGGTCCAATTCGCCTGAGTCATGGCGTCTTCCTTTCGCGGGCTTGTGAGCCACAAGATATCGTAGCCGCTACAAGACGACGCACAAGGCGTGTGGAGCACCTACCACCCCTTCGTCCACAGAAACCGACTCAGCGCCATTTATCTCCCTGCAAATCCATCCACAAACGGAAATCGCGCGTGATTCCAAGGATGTGGAACGTGCATAGGGGTTCGCTAATCCGCCTCGCTTGTGTGGTATTGGCAGAAAGCGGATAAAGCCCGCCCGCGCGCGTGGGTTATCCACAAGCCGCAGAACCGCAGGAGGATCAGGTGTTTCCGTCATTGCTGCCAACTTACAATCGGGCGGATGTCGCATTCGTCCGGGGCGAAGGGCCGTACCTTTTCGCCGAGGATGGGCAGCGATATCTCGATTTTGGAGCGGGCATCGCGGTCAACGCCTTCGGCCATGCGCATCCCACGCTGGTGGCGGCGCTCACCGAACAGGCGGGCAAACTCTGGCACACCTCCAACCTTTATCGCGTGCCGGGGCAGGAATCGCTGGCCAAACGGCTGGTTGAAATCACCTTTGCCGACACGGTGTTCTTCACCAATTCCGGGGTGGAGGCCTGCGAACTCGCGTTCAAGATGGCGCGGCGCTACCAGTATGTCAGCGGCCATCCCGAACGCTTCCGCATCATCACCTTCGAGGGCGCTTTTCACGGCCGTACGCTGGCCGGCATCGCCGCAGGCGGTCAGGCGAAATATCTGGAGGGCTTCGGCCCGAAGGTTGAAGGCTTCGATTCCATTCCGGCCGGCGATCTGAAAGCGGTGCAAGCCGCCATCGTGCCGGAAACCGCGGCGATCCTGGTCGAGCCGATCCAGGGCGAGGGCGGTGTGCGAGTGCTGCCGGCGGAATTCCTGCGCGGCTTGCGCGCGCTTTGCGACGAACGCGGCTTGCTCTTGATCTTCGACGAGATCCAGACGGGCATCGGGCGCACCGGCAAGCTGTTCGCTTACGAATGGCTCGGCATCGCGCCCGACATCATGCCGATCGCCAAGGGCATCGGCGGCGGCTATCCGCTGGGCGCTTGCCTCGCCACCGCCGAAGCGGCGAAAGGCATGACGCCCGGCACGCACGGCTCGACCTATGGCGGCAACCCGCTTGGCATGGCGGTCGGCAGTGCCGTGCTCGACCTCGTGCTGGCGCCGGAATTCCTGCCGCACGTCGAAGCCATTGGCAATTATCTGTGCCAGCAGCTTGCCGGGCTTCTCGCCGAACATCCTTCGGTGTTCGAAGAAGTGCGCGGCCAGGGCCTGTTGCTTGGCCTCAAGCTGCGCGTGCCCAACACCGAATTCGTCGCTGCCGCGCGCAAGCAGGGCCTGCTGGTGGTCGGCGCCGGCGACAATGTCGTTCGGCTCGTGCCGCCGCTGATTATCGAGGAAACCCAGGTGCGCGAGGCGATGGCGATGCTGTCGGCCGCCGCGAAGAGCTTCGAAACCGCCGACAAGAAGACGGAGGCCGCATGAGCGCGCCCGTCAAACACTATCTCGACATCGCCGATTTCGACGCGGCCGCGCTGCACGCGCTGATCGCGGAGGCGCGCCGGCGCAAGATGGCGCGCGCGGGTCTGCCGCATGGCGCCGCCGATGCCGACCGCCCGCTCGACGGGCGCGTGCTGGCGATGATCTTCGACAAGCAGTCCACGCGCACGCGCATTTCCTTCGATGTCGGCATGCGCCAGTTGGGCGGCACGACGATCATGCTGACGGGCAGCGAGATGCAGCTCGCTCGCGAGGAAACCATCGCGGATACCGCGCGCGTCCTGTCGCGTTACGTTGACGCAGTGATGATCCGCCTGCTCGATCACGAAATGGTGCTGGATCTGGCCGCGAACGCGACCGTTCCCGTCATCAACGGACTGACCAAGCTTTCGCACCCTTGTCAGGTGCTGGCCGACCTGATGACCTTTGAGGAGCACAAGGGCCCGATCAAGGGCCGCCTCGTCGCCTGGAGCGGGGATTCGAACAACACGCTCGCGTCCTGGGTGCATGCCGCCGTGCGCATGGGCTTTACGCTGCGCGTCGCCTCGCCGCCGGAACTGTCGGCGCGCCCGGCCTTGCGCGAATGGGTAAGGGCGAACGGCGGTGACGTCGAATTCGGCCAAGACCCCGAGAAGGCCGTCGCCGAGGCGGAATGCGTGATTTCCGATGCCTGGGTGTCGATGGGCGACGAGGATTCGACCAAGCGTCACAATCTGCTCAAGGCCTATCAGGTCAATTCCCGCTTGATGTCCTGCGCGGCGAAGGACGCGATCTTCATGCACTGCCTGCCGGCGCATCGCGGCGAGGAAGTCACCGACGAGGTGATCGACGGCCCGCAGTCGGTCGTCTGGGATGAAGCCGAAAACCGCTTGCACGCGCAGAAGGCGATTTTGGCGTGGTGTTTGGGTTGAAGTTTCCCAAACAAGGGCCATATACCCAGGCCATGCCCAACTCTGACTACACCCTCGCCCCGGCGGACGATTTCGTGCTGCCGTTCGACATTGTCGGCGCGGGCGTGCGCGGCCGTCTCGTGCGCCTCGACGCGACGTCGGCGCGCGCGCTGAAGGCGCATGCACTTCCCGAACCCGCGGCTCGCATCGCCGGCGAGGTGCTGGCGCTGGCGGTGCTGCTGGGCACCGCCTTGAAACTCGACGGGCGTCTCACGGCGCAAACCAAAAGTGACGGCCCGCTCGATCTGATCGCCGCTGATTATTACGGCGCGGACGGCGACAAGCCGAAAGGCGTGCGCGGCTTTGCGCGCCTCGACGCAGAGCACTCTGCGGCGTCCGGCAATGCACCGTCCTTCGCGGCGCTGGCCGGCGCCGGTTCGCTTGCCATCACCATCGAGCCGCGGCGCGGCGGAAAGACTTATCAGGGCATCGTCACTCTCTCGCCCAAAGGCATCGCCGCTTCGGCTGAGGCCTATTTCGCGCAGTCCGAGCAGCTGCCGACGTTGGTGCGGTTGGCGGCCGCGCCCGTTTACACGCCGGGCAACCGCGACGCCGCTTGGCGCGCGGGCGGGCTGATGCTGCAGGCCACCCCGGGCGCGCCGCACGCTGGCGAGGATTGGGAGCGGCTCGCGGCGCTGGCCCGAACCGTCGAGGATATCGAGCTGGTCGACACCGCGCTGTCCGCCGAAACGCTGTTATGGCGGCTGTTCCACGAGGAAGAGGTGCGCGTGCTGCCCGCCGAAGCGATCGCCTTCCGCTGCGATTGCGATTCCGCGCGTATCGCCGCGGTGCTGCGTTCTTATCCGCCCGAAGAGCGCGCCGGTCTCGCCGATGCCGACGGTATCCTGCGCGCCCGCTGCGAATTCTGCGGCCGGGTGCATGAAATCGCGGCGGGTTCCCTCGCATCGCTGAACGCAACGCTCGACCGCGAGTGACAGACGGTTCTGTCTGAAACTATCGCGCGTTAATGCCCCATTCCTGGCTTGCCGCTGCTGTGGCGCGGTGGCTTTGGCGCCAGTCTCGACTGCGGCGCTGCGCGCGCGGATCGTCGCCTAACCTTCGCCGCCGGACTGCGCCATCACATATACCGGTAGTGACGCATTTTGAATTATAGCTTGGGCGACCGGAAGAATTTGGCCGCGTCCTTCAGGTTCGAGATCACCTTGGCAACGCTGATATCGGGCTGCCCGGGTTTGGGCCCAACCTCGACGATTTCGATGCCGCCGTGCGGCTTGAGGCGATGATTGTATCGCGCCTTGAACCGTCTTCCATCGAACTCAAAACAAAGCTGCTTGGTATGGGACACCCACCATATGTCCTTGATCTTCTCGATGCCGAGGATGAGCAGGCCCAGCCACGACGCAACGCGACGCAGATGCGGGCTGTCTGCCTTGTTACGGAAAAGATGTGCCAGATATACTTCGACCATGTGCTCGGCCGAAGAGTCTTCGTCTTTCATTTGATCCTCCTTAAGCTGCCCGCTTCCTGTATAGCCCACGCTTGGTAGGAAGTTCTTGCGCTTTCTGCGTCGCGAGGTTGGCTAGTGCATCGTTGGCATGCCTCCACCCGACCTGGGCGGTCTGGGCGCGATCCAGACGAAAGCCGCCGTGATCAGCAAAAGGATGCCGACGATCAGGAATGTCCGATTGGTCGCCAGCATCACGCTTTGGCCCTGCACCATGAGATAGAGCAGACTGAGCGCCTTGTCCTGCCCCATGCCGCTCGCTGCCGCGGCGCCGAGTAAGGTCTGGGTATGCTGCAATTCGCCTGCCAGCACAGCGCCGCTGGTCGAGATCTGATTGTTCCAAAGGGCGACGATCGCGGCGGCGGAAAGGGCGCTCGCCAGCGTGCGTATGAAATTGAACTGGCCGGCGCCCGCCGCGGTGTCTTCCGGCGGCAGCGAACTGACCGACATGTCCATCAGCGGAATGACGATCGGCGGCATGGCGAGGCCCAGCACCAGTTGCGGCCACATCAGCTGCCAAAAGGTCATCTGGTCGTTATAGCCGACGCGCATCAGGCATGCGGCGGCGGCGATGACAAGCCCGATCGAGACGATGGCCCTGTGATCGATGCGCGCCATCAAGACGGAGGTGATGGGCGCAGCGACGATGCAGGCTATGCCCATGTAGGCCAAATTGTAGCCTGACCAGGTGGCAGTGTAGCCCATGCTGGTTTGCAGCCATATCGGCACCAGCACGATGGCGCCGAACAGCGCGCCGAAGGCGAGCGCGATCACCACCATCGACACCGAAAAGGCGCGGTTGCCGAAGATGCGCAAATTCACGATCGGATTCTTGTCGGTCGATTCCCAGATGACGAAGGCGATGAACCCGACAAGGGTAACGATCAGCAGCGTGACGATAATGCCGGAATTGAACCAGTCCTTGTCCTGGCCGTTGCCGAGCATGGTTTGCAGCGCGCCGACCCAGACGACCAGAAGCACCAGGCCGGTGTAATCCACCGGGGCCTTGGTCGTGGGAAGTTCGTGCGGCGTCAATATCCGCCAGGCGAAGAACGCGATCACGAAAGCCAGCGGCACCTTGAAGAAGAAGGCCCATTGCCAGGTCCAATTGTCGCCGATCAGGCCGCCGATCACAGGACCCAGGACGGGAGCAAGGATCGTCGTCAACGCCCATGCGGTCAGCGCGATATTGGCGTGGCGCTCCGGCACGAGCTTCAACAACAATGTCTGCGATATGGGGATGAGCGGCCCGCCGCAGACGCCGAGCGCGACGCGGAAGACGATCAACATGCCGAGCGACGTTGCCATGCCGCAGAGCAGTGAAAAGATACCGAACCCGATAATGCAGACCACGAACACCCTGACCGGCCCGAAACGTTCCACCAGCCAGCCGGTGAGCGGCACGGTAATGGCCTCGGCCACGCCGTAAGCCGTGATCACCCAGGTGCCGTTGCTGGGAGAGGAGGCCAGGCTGCCGGCGATATGCGGCACCAGCACATTGGCGATGGTGAGGTCGAGAATGGCCAGGAAGTTGCCCATCGCCAGTATCAGCACGATGGCGACGAGCACGATGCCCTTCGGTTCCCATTTTTCCGGTGCGGACGGGCTGGCTGCGATACTCGACATGCGAGTCTATTCCGTTACTTCGATACGTCGATGCTGACGGACATTGAAAGACCGACGCGCAAGGGATGTTCTTTCAGTTCGTTCGGATCGAGGCTGATGCGCACCGGTATGCGCTGCACCACTTTGATCCAATTGCCGGTGGCGTTCTGGGCGGGGATCACGGCGAAGGCGGACCCGGTGCCGCCGCCGATGCCCATGACGCGGCCGTGGAATTCCACCGACGAGCCGTAGAGATCGCAGGTCAGCGTCGCGGACTGGCCAGGGCGCACCTTGCCGAGCTGGTCTTCCTTGTAGTTGGCGTCGACATAGACCTGCGAAATCGGAACGATGACCATCACCGGCATGCCGGCCTGCACGCGCTGGCCGATCTGGACCTGACGCTGCGCCACCAGGCCGTCGACGGGCGCGCGGATCACGGTACGATCGAGATTGAGTTTGGCGGTATCGAGCGCCGCTTTCGCCGCCAGCACCTCCGGATGGTTCATCACGTTGGTGCCGTGGGTCAGCGCCAACGCCGCGTCGAGCCCCGCCTTGGCGGATTCGAAATTGTTCTTCACTGCGGTCAATTCTTCGCTCGAAACCGCGCCCGATTTGACCAGATTCACGCGCCGGTCGTAATCGAGCTTGGTGCGGTCATAATCGGCCCGGCGCACTGCCACAGCGGCGAAATAGGTCTGCACTTTGCGGATGGTCATACCGTAGGCGGCGTTGGCCTGGGCGTACAGCAGCTTGGCGTCTTGCGGATCGATCACCAGCAACACGTCGCCGCGCCTGACGGCTTGGGTGTCGTGAACCGGAACGCTCAAGGCGGCGCCGCTGGTCAAGGGCGTCACCTGCGCTGACGAGACGTTCACATAAGCGTTGTCGGTGCTGACGTAGTTCGAGGAGACGAAGTACCACCATCCGCCGGCCGCAACCGCGACGGCGGCGATCACCGAAAACAGCACCGCGAACAGTCTTTGACGCAACTGCCTCTGGCGGTCTTCCTTTGACAGATGCTGCAGATCCTCGCCCTTGAGCCAGCCTATCGGCTTGAATGCGGCCATGAAAAACTCCCATGCGTAACGTGAATTTCAGTCCTTGACGGCGTAGCCTCCGCCCAGCGCGCGCACCAAGGCGACGTCGTAGGAAAAAGCCTGAGCTTCGAGATCGGCGACGCCGCGGCGCTGCTGCAGCAGCGCGGTTTCCGCCGTCAGTACGTCGGTGTAACGCGACAGGCCACCCCGATAGCGGACGGTGACGATGCGGTATGAGTCTTCGCTGTCGGCCAGCGAGGCGCGAGCATGCGCCAGTTCCGCTTCGAGTCCGCGACGGTTGGTATAGGCGTCCGCGACGTCGTGCAGCGCACCGGTCAGCGTCCTGTCATAGTTGGCGACAGCCGCGTCATAGTCCGCGCGCGCGCCGCGATAGACGCCGGTGAGGCGCCCGTAATCGAAGATCGGCAGACTGATCGCCGGTCCGAACTGACCGAATGCGGAAGCGCCCTGGAAGAGGACTTTGGCGTCCAGCGATTTCAGGCCGTAGGCGCCCGTCAGATCGACATTGGGATAGAAATTCGCGTTGGCGACGTCGATGCCGGACGCGGCCGCTTGAGCGCGCAGCTTGGCCGCGACGATGTCGGGGCGCCGGCCGATCAGATCGACGGCGAGCGAAACGGGCAAGCCGGCGGATTTGATCTGGACGTTTGACGCGGGCAAGACGATGGCAAGTCCGCGGTCCGGTCCTTTGCCGAGCAGCGCCGCCAGCTGGTTGCGTGTCAGCGTAATAAGGCGTTCGACGACATCGGCTTCAACTTGCGCGGCCGAGACTTGGGCTTCGGCTTGGCGGAGCTGGCCTTCGTTTTCAAGACCGTTCTGGAAACGCTGTGTCACCAGCGCGGCGCTTTCCTTGCGGATGCGCACGGCGTCCTCAGCAACTTTCTGGTCGGCGGAAAGCTGGGCGAGTGTGGCATAAACGGTGGCGACCGCCGTGGAAATCTGCAAGCGGGCCTCGGCTTCGTCGGCCTTGGCCGCCTCGGCGGCGGAGGTTGCGGCAGCCAGCGTCGCGCGGTTCCTGCCGAAGAAATCGAGCTGGTAATCGAGACCGACGCCGATCTGCGCTGCATGATGCCAACCGCGAGGCAGATAGGCCTTGAAGGCGTCGGGGAATCCGATGTTGCGGGTCTGCTCGGTCTCTAACAGAGCGGCTTGGCCGTTGATCGTGGGCCAGAGATTGGCCTCTGCCACATCGCCCATGGCCTCGGCGGCGCGCACTCTGGCGGCCGCAATCTTGAGATCGGGCGAGTCCGCCAAGGCCTCGTCGATCAGCTGGTCGAGTTGGGGATCGCCATAGATCTTCCACCAGTCTTCCTGGGGCCATTCGGCGGCCGGGGCAGCGAAGCTCTTCGCGGTCTCATAGCTGCCCGGCGGCTGGATTTGGGGCCTGTCGCCCAAGTCCGGGGCACAAGCGGTGAGGGCAAAAAGGGCAAGGGCGGCTAGACAGGCTGGGGAGAGGCTGCCAACGGTCCTTCGGCCGCCGCCGCCCTTGCAGTTTCCCAGAGTAAGGGGCGAAGGAACAAGGAATGTGGCACCTGATTTTTTTGGGGTGTCATCCTTGCTGGTACCCTGGGAGGGGGGAGAACCTGTCAAACTCATTGGAATCTCGCCAAAATTTCTTATGACTGTACCGTACGGTACTGTTGCATTGACGGTGATTTAGGGATACCTTTGGGCAAAGTCAACAAAAACTGTACGGTACGGTCACAAAACGTCGGAAAGGTGAATAATGAGTCTTCAGGCGACCGCCAAGGCGAAAAGGGACGACCGCCGCGCGGCCATCCATGCGATCATCCTGGAGATTGCTCGGGCGGCCTTCCTGCAGGACGGCTACGCCGCCACATCGATGTCGCAGATCGCCGCGAAGGTCGGCGGATCAAAGGCGACGCTCTACAATTATTTTCCTTCCAAAAAAGATCTGTTTGTCGCGTTGGCCGACGAAGAGTCCACGCAAATATTCGCCCCTCTGTTCGACGTGAGCGAGATGCGCGGCGACATCCGCACGGTTCTTGAGCGATTCGTCCGGCGCTTTCTGGTTTTGTTGCTGTCCGACGATCTGATCGCCTTCTATCGGCTGATCGTGGCGGAATCGGCGCGGTTTCCGGAAGTCGGGATGACCGCTTATGAATTCGGAATGAAACGCGGTCTTGAGAACATGGCGGGGTATTTCGCCGAGACCATCGAAAGAGGAGAGCTTCGCCGGACAAACGCGTTGGTCGCCGCGGAGCAATTCCTGGATTTGTGCGCCGGACAGCTGCACAGGAAACGATTGTGGGCCGTTGCCTGTGACATCAGCCAGGAAGAGATCGAGGCCCAAGCCATGCGTGTCGTGACGACTTTTCTCGCAGCCTATGGCAACGACGAACTGAGCCGGGCCGCGCGCGCGGGTATCGCAATGAGCTGACGAAGAAATGTGAATTTGGAGAATGCTGCGGCGTCAGCGTTTCTCCTCTGCCAATGAGGGGTGCTATGAAGTTGATATCCGTTGTGTCCGCAGCGCTGGTCGCGGCGTTTAGCATCGCCGTTATGCCGGCACATGCCGCGAGCGGGCCTGAATCTGAAAAAGGCGCGTTCGGCATACTTTTCGAGAACGACTGGTTCGGCAATGCCGATCATGACTATACCAATGGCGTCGAGCTCACCTACACGACAGCTCCACAAGACACGCCCGACTGGCTGGTTGACGTCGCGCGCAGGCTGCCCTTCTTCAACGCGCCAGGCGATGTGCGCACACGCTATGCGCTCGGCCAGACCATGTTCACGCCGTTAGACAAGACCCGGGTGAACCCGAATCCGGCGGATCGCCCTTATGCCGGATTTCTGTTTGGCACGGCCGGACTAGTCGGCGACAGCGGCACGTATCTGGATCAGGCGCAGATCACGCTCGGCGTGGTCGGGCCGATGTCGCTCGCCGGAGACGCGCAAAATTGGGTACACGGCATCGTCGGCGATAAAAAAGCACAAGGCTGGCACTATCAATTGCACAATGAGCCCGGGCTCATCATTCAGGAGGAGCGCAGCTTCAAGCTCATTCCGCCCAAATCCATTCTCGGCATGGTTTTCGATTTCGAACCGCATGTCGGTGCGGCGATCGGCAATGTCTATGACTTTGCCAATGCCGGCGCGATGGCGCGCCTGGGCTTCAACCTGCCGGGCGACTACGGCCCGATGCGGATCGATCCCAGCATGCCCGGTTCGAACTTCTTCGAGCCGACCGGGGCATTCAGCGCCTATGTTTTTGCCGGAGTCGACGGCCGGGCGATCGGGCGCAATCTGTTTCTCGACGGCAACACCTGGGAGACAAGCCGCAGCGTGAAAAAGCTGAATCTGGTTTACGATTACGATCTCGGCGCGGCGATCACCTTCAGATCAATGCGGCTTTCTTACACCTATGTTATCCGAAGCCGCGAATACAAGACGCAACCTGAAAAAAGTAAGTTCGGCGCAATAGCCCTTTCGTTCCGGTTCTAACTTCCAAGAATGAAGAAGCGTGCGGAATCTACTCCCGCGCGCTTCTTGCAGCGATGCAGGTTGAAAAGACGTTTATCGATTCCGGCTGGAGACCGTGAGGCCAAACCGCAATCGAAGTCACCGAAAATCGGTCCCGGGTACTTAACGAGAGGAATGGAAGCCATGGCCCCGCAAAGATCTGTCCACGCGTATCGGGAATGGGCCAAGCAGAAGCTCGATGAAATCGACGCGACACTAGCGGCGCTCGACGGCTCTTTCGAGGCATTGACGAAGGACGCTCGCAAGGAGGCAGATCGCGCCCTCGCCCGAATCCGAACCGCGCGAAATGCCTTCAAGGCCAAAGTCGATGCCGTGCGGCCCGATGCGGCGGCCACCAAAGCACTTGCCGACAATACCTACGCCTCTCTCGATGCGGAATGGGCAGAAGTCGAATTGGCATTCCAGGACTTTCTTGCGGCTGCTGCAGGTCAAGCGAACGTCGTGAAGAAGGCGCTCACGGCTCGAACCGAAGCCCAGCGCCAGTCCTGGCAGTCTTCCCTGTATGCCATCCGGGCAGCTGCCGCAGACGCGATCGAGTATGCGCATTCCGAGGCCTATACCGCCCTTCGCCGCCTTGCCGCCGAAACCGCGAAGGCCGAAGCCAGGCTTGGGCAAGTCTCTGCGGCCGGCGATGAGTCCTGGACGGCCATCAAGGGCGGCCTGAAAGAGGCCATTTCCGTCTATGAGCGGACATGGGAAAAGATCTCCGAGGCCGTATCCAAGATGCGATAGCACGACGAACAAATGTCGCGCGGAAGCAAGAAGTGCCGCCACCGTGATCGTGCTCGTTCTGGCGCGCACGCTAACGTTCAAAGGCCGCGCTTAGGACCGCTTCAGGCTTGCCTGCAAAGCCTAACCGACGCAGAGTGACGCGGGAAATGGCAGTTATCTGGGGAATGTTGGATCAAAGGATGCAGGCCATGTTCGCAAGCCTACGCAGGGCCGCAAGTTTCTTGTTCGACCGGAAATTCTCCCGCCTGGTGATGTGGTCCCTGCTTTTCACCATCGTCCTCTATGCCCTTCTGTTCGTAGCGGTGGTCTACGGCGTGCACCATCTGCCGACGCTCGGCGCGCCGTGGGTGAATGTACTCCTTGATTGGGTCGCACCCGTATTCATGCTTCTGCTGCCGTTCTTCCTGGGCGCACCGGTTGCGGCGTTCTTTGCATCGCTGTTCCTGGAACAAATCGCCAAGAAGATCGAGGCGCGCGATTACCCCGTCGATTCAAAAGCCTCGGGCGCGCCGTCCGGCGCCACCTTATTCGCAGGCCTGCGTCTGGCCGTACTGGTGATTTTAATCGATTTGGTGCTGTTGCCCGCCGATGTCGCCATGCCGGGCGTGGGCGAACTTGCCACGATCCTGGCCAACGGCTGGCTGCTGGGACGCGAATATTTCGAACTGGCGGCGCGGCGCCATCTCTCGCGCACCGCCGCGGCCGCATTGCGCCGGCATCATTGGGGCGGTGTTTTCGCGGCGGGCTTGATAATTTCGGTTCTCACCGTCGTGCCCATCGCCAATCTGATAGCGCCTTTATTAGGCGCCGCGTTCATGGTTCACCTTTTCAAACGCTATACGCACGAGGAGCGTCCCGCGAAGGGCTAAAATCGCGGCAGACGCTCTAGTTGCTTTGCCCGCACGGCCGTCCGCTGAACTTCATCGTGACGGGCGGTCAGGTCCATGACAGCCAAGTCGTCGAAGAGGTTTTGAACACGGCAAACCCGCCGTTCGCCGTTTCTGCCGACGAGGCCTACGACAGCCAGAAGGTGCGCCAGCAGATCAAGGATCGGCGGCGCATCGCCACCCGCTATGACAAACTCGCCAGAAACTAGCTCGCCGCCGCAGCTATCGTCGGCGCCCTCGTCTGGATCAAGTTGCGAGTCCAGACCCTAGCCGCAGCCTTCCTTACTTCGCCGTTTGCACGCTCCCCCCGGCGGCACCGCCGTGAGGCGCTTGACTTCGCGCTCGCCGCTTGATTTGTCTGCCGCCCGATTTTGGGGCCAGAGCGATGCGCGCGTTTATCTTTCCCGGGCAGGGCAGCCAGGCCGTCGGCATGGGCAAGGCGCTGGCGGAAGCCTTTGCGGGGGCGCGCGGCGTGTTTCAGGAAATCGACGAAGCGCTGTCGCAGAATCTCTCCCGCCTGATGTGGGAAGGTCCCGAAAGCGATCTCATTCTCACCGAGAACGCACAACCGGCGATCATGGCCGCCAGCATGGCGGTGATCCGCGTCCTGCAGCGCGAGGCCGGATTGGATTTCACACGCCACGCACGCCTCGTTGCCGGCCATTCGCTGGGCGAATACACGGCGCTCTGTGCGGCGGGCAGTTTCACGCTTGCCGATACCGCAAGGCTGCTCAAGACGCGCGGCCGCGCCATGCAGGAGGCGGTTCCGGTCGGCGTCGGCGCTATGATCGCGCTGATCGGCGCGGATGTCGCTCTGGCCGAAGCGGCGGCGCAGGAAGCCGTGGCGCAGGCTGTCGAAGCCGATCCCGTCTGCGTGGTGGCCAACGACAACGCGCCGGGGCAGGTGGTGATATCCGGACTCAAGGCGACGGTCGACCGTGCCGGCGAAATCGCGAAGGCAAAAGGCGTCAAACGCGTCTTGCCGCTTTCGGTCAGCGCTCCGTTCCATTGTCCGTTGATGCGCCCCGCCGCCGACAAGATGGCCGAGGCGCTCGCGGCAGTGACGATTCGCCCGCCTGCGGTGCCCGTTGTCGCCAACGTCACGGCGGCCGAGACGAATGAACCCGAAACCATCCGCCGGTTGCTTGTGGAACAAGTGACCGGGCGGGTACGCTGGCGCGAAAGCGTGCTAGCCTTCCGCGCGGCCGGCGTGGATACAACCGTCGAGGCCGGCGGCAACAAGGTGCTCACGGGCATGGTAAAGCGTATCGACAAGGAACTGGCTACCATCGCGCTCGACGGCGCGGCCGACATAGAAACTTTCGCGAGGATGCTGTGATGTTCGATCTTTCCGGAAAAACTGCCCTCGTCACCGGCGCCTCGGGCGGCATCGGCGGGGCCGTCGCCAGGGCTCTGCACGGACAAGGCGCGAGCGTCGTTCTTGCCGACATGCGCGCCGAAGGGATGGAGGCCTTGAAAAGCGAGCTTGGCAGCCGCGCCCACACCGTGGTCTGCAATCTTGCCGATGCGGCCTCGGTCGAGATGTTGTCGAAAACGGCGGAAGCCGCGGCCGGTCCTATCGACATCCTCGTCAACAATGCCGGCATCACCCGCGACAATTTTTTCATGCGCATGAAGGACGAGGAATGGGATCTGGTGATCGCGGTGAACCTGACCGCCGCCTTCCGCCTGTCGCGCGCTATTCTGCGCGGCATGATGAAGAAGCGCTGGGGCCGCATTATCTCCATCGCCTCGGTCGTTGGCGCGACCGGAAACCCCGGCCAGGGCAATTATTCGGCGTCGAAGGCTGGCCTTGTCGGCATGACGAAATCTCTCGCCGCCGAGATCGCCAGCCGCAACATCACGGCCAATTGCGTGGCGCCGGGTTTCATTGCGACCCCCATGACCGATGTGCTGAACGAGGATCAGAAGAAGGCTATGTTCGAAAGAATTCCCGTCGGCCGTTTCGGTTTGCCCGCTGACGTAGCGGCCGCCGTGGTCTTTCTCGCCAGCGGCGAAGCGGGTTACATCACCGGCCAGACTCTGCACGTCAATGGTGGCATGGCAATGATTTCATAGCCGGTTCAATGGCTTACGCTCTGGTGGCGGGATGGATAGGTTTATGTTACGAAACCGCGCCCCCCACTAGACATTGGTATCGGTGAGGGCCCACGCCGCGGGCCGCAACGAACATAGACGCGGCACTAAAAAGCAAGGAGAGGCATAAAAAACCATGAGCGATACTGCCGAACGCGTGAAGAAGATCGTCGTCGAGCATCTCAACGTGGATGCCGACAAGGTCACCGACACAGCGTCGTTCATTGAAGATCTCGGCGCCGACAGCTTGGACACGGTCGAGCTGGTGATGGCGTTCGAAGAGGAATTCGGCATCGAGATTCCCGACGACGCGGCTGAGTCCATCGTCACCGTCGGCGATGCCGTCAAGTACATCGACAAGGCGAACGCGTAAGCGCCGTCGTGGATCCCTCCGCGATGCGTCGAGTTGTTGTCACGGGATTGGGGCTGATCACGCCGCTTGCCAGCGACGTCGAGGAAACTTGGTCACGGCTGCTCGCCGGAAAATCCGGCGCGCGCCCGATCACCAAGTTCCCGACGACCGATATGGCGACGAAAATCGCCTGCAACGTCGTGCGCGGCGACGGCTCGGACGGAACGTTCAACGCCGACGCCTGGGTCGAACCCAAGGAACAGCGGCGGATGGACGATTTCATCGTCTTTGGACTCGCCGCGGCGCAGCAGGCGGTGACCGATTCCGGCTGGCAACCCAAGAATGAGGAAGAGCGCTGCCGCACCGGCGTGATGATCGGTTCGGGCATCGGCGGTCTTGCCGGCATCGAGGAAGGCTCGATCCTGCTGCACGAAAAGGGGCCGCGGAAAATCTCGCCCTTTTTCATTCCGGGCCGGCTCATCAACCTGGTGTCCGGCTATGCCTCGATCCGCTTCGGCTACAAGGGACCGAACCACGCGGTGGTAACGGCCTGCGCCACAGGCACGCACGCCATCGGCGATGCGGCCAGGCTGATCGCGCTCGACGACGCGGATGTGATGCTGGCGGGCGGCGCCGAGGCCGCGATCTGCCCGATCGGCATCGTCGGTTTCAACGCTTGCCGCGCGCTCGCGACGGCTTTCAACGACACACCGCAAAAGGCTTCGCGGCCCTACGACAAGGATCGCGACGGCTTCGTGATGGGCGAGGGCGCCGGCATCGTCATGCTCGAGGAATACGAGCACGCCAAGGCGCGCGGCGCGAAAATCTACGCCGAAGTGAAGGGCTACGGCCTTTCCGGCGACGCCCATCACATCACCGCGCCGGCGGAAGACGGCGACGGCGGGTTCCGCGCCATGAAGATGGCACTGAAACGTGCGGAGTTGTCGCCGTCCGCCATCGATTACGTCAATGCCCACGGCACCTCCACCATGGCCGACTGGATCGAGGCACGGGCGGTCGAACGGCTGCTCGGGGACGCTGCGGCGAAGGTCTCCATGTCGTCGACCAAATCCGCCATCGGCCATCTGCTGGGCGCTGCGGGTGCGGTTGAAGCCATCTTCTGCATTCTCGCCATGCGCGACGGCATAGTGCCGCCCACCCTCAATCTCGACAATCCGGACGGCGAGACCAGACTCGACCTGGTACCGCACAAAGCCAGGAAACGCGAGGTTAACGCCGCGCTGTCCAACTCCTTCGGGTTCGGCGGCACCAACGCGTCGCTGCTCTTTACATCCGTTCGCTAAACGGCATGGAATGTCCGCTGCGGTGGGGGCTCAAGGGTAAGTCATGAAAAAATTCGTAGCGTTGGCGATCGCGCTCGTCATTCTGTCCGCGGGCGTGATCGAGTGGGTATATGCGGGGTTCGCCGCGCCGGGCCCGGTGGCGCCGCACGGCAGCGAAACGGTAGTTCTCATCAAGAGCGGTACCAGGCTGCACGGCGTGGCGCAGACGCTGGCCGACGCGGGCGTGGTTCTGAAACCCGAGCTGTTCCAGATCGGCGTGCGCCTGCACGGCAAAACCTCGGCGCTGAAGGCCGGCGAATACGCCATTCCCAGCCACGCCAGTATGTTCGACATCATGAACATCCTGATCGCGGGCCGTTCGATCGAGCACAAGCTGACCGTGGCCGAAGGGCTGACCAGCCAAATGATCTACGACCTGGTGAAGGGCAACCCGATCCTAGTGGGCGATGCCGGGCCGCTGCCGGCCGAAGGCGCGCTGCTGCCCGAGACCTATCTTTTCACCCGCGGCGCCACGCGTGGCGAGATCGTCGCCAAGATGCAAAGGGCGCAACAAGAGCTGCTGGACGAATTGTGGCCCAATCGCGCGCCGAACCTGCCGGTCAAGAGCAAGGAGGAGGCCGTGATCCTGGCCTCCATCGTGGAAAAGGAAACTGCCATTCCCGCCGAACGCCCACACATCGCCTCGGTGTTCGTCAACCGGCTGCGGCTGGGGATGAAGCTGCAGTCCGACCCCACCATCATCTACGGCATCACCAAGGGCTATCCGCTCGGCCGCCGCATCCGCCAGAGCGAGATCGCAAAGCCCACGCCGTACAACACCTACGCAATCGCGGGCCTGCCGTCGCAGCCGATCTGCAATCCCGGCAAGGATTCGATCGCGGCCGTCCTCAACCCCGCCGACACCAACGACCTGTATTTCGTCGCCGACGGCACGGGCGGACACGTCTTTGCCGCCACTGCCAATGAGCAGGTCAAGAACGTCGCCAAATGGCGCAAGATCGAAAGAGAGCAGAAGAACTCGCCGACCGGGCCGGCGCCGCATTAGCGGCACAGGATGACAGGCGGGCATTGCTGGCGGTAAGTTCTGCGCTCTTTCGGAGTCGCTCCATGGCCGTTGTCAGCATGACCGGTTTCGCCGAAGCGCAGGGCAGCCGCGACGGCGCGCATTGGCGCTGGGAGGCCAAGAGCGTCAACGGCCGCGGCCTCGAGCTGCGCCTGCGCCTGCCGCCTGGTTTCGATTCCATCGAGGCGGCGGCTCGCGTGCTGGCAGGCGATCGATTCAAGCGCGGCAATGTGCAGGCGTCGCTCACCTTCGAGGCGGCATCGAGCGTGCGCGGATTGCGCATCGATGCGGCGGCGCTGGCCTCCGCGGTCAAGATCGCCAAGGAAGTCGCCGCCGAGACTGGCCTCAGGCCGGCCAGCATCGACGGGTTGTTGGCGCTCAAAGGTGTCATCGTTCAGGACGAAGGCCTGGAAACCGACTCGCGCGAACATGCCGGCCGCGACGCCGCCATCCTCGAAAGTCTCGCCGCCGCTTTTGACGCTCTGGCGCGGGCGCGCGCCGGCGAGGGCGCCAAATTGGCGGCTCTGCTCGATGCGCAGATCGCCGAGATCGCGCGGCTGATCGAGGCTGCCGGGGCCGCCGCTGCCGCCCAGCCCGCCGCCTTGCGCGACCGTCTCGCCCAGCAGATCGCGGATCTGGTCGCGCCCGGAACGGTGTCGCCCGAACGCTTGGAGCAGGAGATCGCGCTGCTGGCGGTGCGCGCCGACCTCCGCGAGGAACTCGACAGGCTCAAGGCGCATGTCGGGGAAGCCCGCCGGCTGCTCAACTCCGGCGAGGCCGTCGGGCGCAAGATCGATTTCCTGGCGCAGGAGTTCAACCGCGAGGCCAATACCCTGTGCTCGAAATCGTCCGACATCGCGCTGACGCGCATCGGCCTGGACCTCAAGGCCGTCATCGATCAATTCCGCGAGCAGGCGCAGAACGTCGAATGAAGATCAAACGCCGCGGGCTGATGCTGGTCCTGTCTTCGCCATCCGGCGCGGGCAAGACGACGCTGTCGCGGCGCCTCTTGGAATCCGATCCGAACGTCGCCATGAGCGTCTCGGCCACGACGCGCCCCAAGCGTCCCGGCGAAGTCGACGGGCGCGACTATTTCTTCATCGCCGACGAGAAATTCCAGCTCATGGCGAACACCGGCGAGTTTCTGGAGCATGCGCTGGTCTTCGGCCATCGCTACGGCACGCCCAAGCAGCCGGTGCTGGAGGCGCTGACCGCCGGACGCGATGTGCTGTTCGACATCGATTGGCAAGGCACCCAGCAGCTCCGTCAGCAGGTGCGCGAAGACGTGGTCACGATCTTCGTGCTGCCGCCTTCGCGCGAGGAGCTTGAGCGCCGGCTGCACACCCGCGCCCAGGATTCGGCCGAGGTCGTGGCAAAGCGCATGGCCAAGGCCAATGACGAGATCAGCCATTGGGCGGAATACGACTACGTCATCGTCAACGAGGACGTCGCCCGCGCCCAAGCCCAAGTCGAAACGATCCTGGAAGCCGAGCGGCTGAAGCGCGCGCGCCAGCCGGGCATTCCCGCCTTCGTCGAAACCCTGATGCGCGGCGAGTAGAACGATACCATTGGACGCCGACGCGCCAAGCCCTTGAAAAGATTTGCGCGAGAGGGGTCAGCCACTCGCGCCGAATCGCAATAGGATGTGCGTCGCTGCCCGATGCGTTGTTCGACCGGCAGCAGGGACAAATGGAATGCCTGTCAGCGGTCGTGAAGACCGTTCCGCAACAACTTGTCGACAAGCGATGGAGGTTTCCGATGGCACATACGCTGCGCAAAATCGGTTATTTTAGCGTTGGGACTCCGCACGCCGCAGGGCGAGGCCTGCGGATATTGGCCGCTTTGCGCGACGCCGGGGTCAATCTGCTCGCGTACAAGGGCTTTCCCAGCGGCCGCAAAGCACAGCTCGATTTCGTTCCCGCCGACCCCGCCCGGTTCAGAGCGGCGGCGAGGAGAATCAAGCTTAGACTTTCGCCCAAGAAGATCGCCTTCCTTCTGCAGGGTGACGACACAGTCGGTGCGCTCACCGGCATTCTGTCCAAGCTCGCAAAGGCCAGGGTCAATATCACGGCGCTCGATGCGGTCGTCGCGGGCAAGGGACGTTTTGGCGCGATTTTCTGGGTGAAGCCCAAGAACGTCGCCAAGACGGCGAAACTGCTTCGTGCGAAGTGAACGATGCCTCCGGTGTGAATCGACGTGAAGAGTTGACTCTCTTCACGTCGATCGTTTCAGCTGGTTGACACGCCGATCGGCGTTTTCGTCCGGTTCACATGCTGAAGGAGCGGTCTCTGCGCTGACGATGTCCGCAATGCGCCACGAGCGGCCGCTGATGTCACCGCTGCACAGCGGCATGCGCATACATATCGGCGGCTTAGACGGCGTCGGGCAGTAGGTGTTTCAACTGGCGGCTGGCCGCGCGCCGTTGCACCACCGCAAACACCAAGATCGCGCATAAGCACAGGCTCGGAATGAGCGCCATATACTGGATCGACCCCGGTCCGCTTATCAATTTGATGATCGGCAACACCATGTTGGCGCTGCCGGACGCCATTATCAGAAGCGCCGAAGCCGATTTGATGTGCGGTCCCAAATCCCGCACGGCACAGCCGAAAATGGTTGGGAACACGATCGACAGGAAGAAGCTGGCGCCCAGGATACACGGGACGCCGAGCCGGCCTCCCAAGAGGGCTGCAAACGCCGTCAGGATCGCGGCAGCCCCCGCATAAACCGCCAGCAGCCGAACCGGTTCGAACCGGAACATCAACGCGGTTCCCACGAAGCGGCCGATCATGAAAGCGAACAGCGACCACAACAAAATGTCCGCTGCCGAAGTGGAGGAACCACCGGGAAGCGCCCCTTGGACATAACGGATGGCGAAATCCCACAGAAACGATTGTCCTACAATGTAGAGAAACAGCGCCGCCATGGCGAAAACGAACATGCGGCTCTTCAACAACTGGGCGATATTGTCGATGGTGCTATCCTGCCGCGCGACCCGCTCATTGGCAACGGGCGGAAACACGACGTTGTCAACGATAAACGCGAAGAACAGGACACAGACGCCGATGAAGAAATATGGCTGCACCAGAGCATGCGCCAATTGCTGGATCGGATTCTGAAGTTCGGACACCATGATCCAACTGCCCAGGAAAAAGCCAAAGACCTGTCCGAGAGGATTAAGCGCCTGCGCGATATTCAGACGGCGAATTGCGCTTTCTGCGGGGCCCATTTGCATGATCAAAGGATCGGCCGCGATCTCCAGAAGCGCCAGCCCCGAATGCGCCAGCAGGCCCGCGCCGAGCAAGAAAGTGAATTCATGCTGTTCAGCCGCGGGATAGAACAGAAACATGCCGACGGCAAAGCAGCCAAGCCCGCCCACGACACCCGATTTGTAGCCCAAATTGCGAATGAAGAAGGCTGCCGGTATCGCCATCAGGCAATAGCCCAAACTGTTGAGCCAATTCGCAAACGAGACTTGGAAATCGTTGAGCGAAAGCGCCGTGACGAAGGCCGGAAGAAGCGTGCCGTATAGCCGGTGCGACAATCCCCAGATCGCGAACATGACAACGATCAAGACGGTGGCCGCAACGTAGGTCTTGCGGGCGCCTTGCGCAGTGCTGTTTGCCATGTGCCGTTCCTTCCGCCCAGATTCGCACGCGCCAGACTACAGATAAGAAATGAAAAGTACTTAAGGATATCCTATGCCTGGGACGTAGCGCCTGCGCGCCCAGTTGGAAAATGGCCTTTTGTTTACGATTCATTCACGAAATGATTCCGCAAAAAGCAAATCCTCCGTTGCGCGCCCGTCGAATTGTCGAGCCAAGCCCTACCGGGGCGGCGAGATGTGATTCCACAACAAACCGACGGCCCTTGAGAAGCCGCTTCTGGCGCAAAGCGGGCCACGGGTCGCCGGATGCTCTGTATACAGATGATATTGTCTCTTACGTGCACACATTAAATTTGCCCGCAGGGCTTGAAACGGCGATTATATACTTGAGTGAGCGGATAAAAGTCCTATGGTGTATGGGACAGGCCGTCGCTCTCTCAGAACTGGGTTGAGGCTCGGGTATATGAATCACCCCTTGAAATTGAGCCTCAACCCGTCAGAAGGGCGCTGTGTGCTTGGAGAAGGAACGGGCAGAAGAAAAGGAGCGGCTTACCCGCATCCTTTATGAAGCGATGGAGGACATATCCCCCGGCGCAACACCCTTTGTGCCGTGGGAGGAAGTGCGGGAATACGACAAGCATTTCTATCGTTCTTGCATCGAAGCGATCCTAGATTATCCGGAGCTACTTCGTCGGCTTGTTGATGATGGCAGGTCGCTCGCCAACGAGAACGACGTATCGAGGCGCGGCGATGTGAGCAAATAACCAGATATGGACGACTATATATTCGAACCCTCCGGGCGGGTGAGCCAACTTGATTTCAATCCAATGAGGTATTGGAGCGGGGCCTACCGGTCGGCCGGAGCCTCCGACAACGTCCTTGTAGTTATCTGATTTTCCAAGGATCAAATCAGGCAACAGCGCGCGGTACCCATCGCGACATTCGCCATCACTATTTGGGCCACCGCGCGGTCATCGACGTTCTCAATGTGGAACGAACGGGCGCGTCCGCCACGCTCGACTAAACCAATGACCGTCATCTTGTGCCTCGACGTACCACGCTTCACCGGGAAGCCTTTCTTCTTGCCGGTGTACAATTCATCGGCTTCCACGATTTCACCGGGACCGCCAAGCGGGCCTTCGCCTTTCGCTGGTGCCATAGCTTCGCGAACGCGCATCGCCATGAACCACGCGCTCTTGTAGGTAATCCCCAGCATCCGGTGGAGTTGGTGAGCCGAAATGCCTTTCTTGCTGGACGCCATCAATTCGAGCGCCAGAAGCCATTTGTGCACAGGAATGTGTGACCGCTCAAAGACCGTCCCGGTGCGGACCGTGAACTTTCCCCGGCAGGCGTTGCACAGGAACATTCCAGCTTGCGTTTGGCCGCCCATCTTCGTCACGTCGCCCACAACGCCACACAGCGGGCAGGTAACCTCTGTAGGCCAGCGGGAAGCCTCCATATGGGCAACCGCAGCGGCTTCGTTCGTGAAGATTGGGTTTGTCAGATTGCAAGTCATTGTCTTAGCTCCTTGAACCCAAATATAGGGGTTCCGGTCTGCTAAGTCAAGTATATAATCGCCCTTGAAACGCGGGATTTTGTTCCTATCTGCCAACGGCACTGCATCTCGGCGCCACGTGGCGCCGGGATGCTTTGCAGCGCCGTCGGATTCGCTCGATCTGGAGTGGTGCGGTGCAGCAAAATGCGGGTTGAAGGATGTAGTTTTTTGTGCGTTCAAGCGGTTGTAATTACAAGAGAAAATCTCTCTTTAGAGGGATTCGAATTCGAGAAAATGAAATGGAGGGGGAGGGGCCTAATTGTGTTTTTCGAAAACAATTATCTTGCCGCTTGTCGCGCCGTAGCCCGCAGAGCGAAGGCGGAACTGTCCGCCACCTTGACCGCCCCTTGTCCGCCGAAGCTTTAGCGAAGGCGGAAGGCGCGCGCCAGGGCCGCGAATTGCGCGACGGAGAGTTGTTCGGGCCTTTCGGTTGGATCGATGCCGGCTTCGCGGAGCAACGCTTCCGCGTCCGGCGTCAGCGTCTTCAAGCTCTGGCGCAGCATCTTGCGGCGCTGGCCGAAGGCAGCGGCCGTCACCGTTTCGAGGTCGCCCAGGCGCGCCGGCGCCACGGGTTCGTCGAGCGGTTCGACGCGAACGATGGCAGAGGTTACTTTCGGGGGCGGCACGAAGGCGCTGTTCGACACGTCGAACAGGATTTTCGCCCGCGTGTGCCACTGCGCCAGCACCGACAGGCGTCCATAGGCGGGCGTGCCCGGCGCGGCGACGATGCGCTCGGCCACCTCGCGCTGGAACATCAGCGTCAAGCTGCTCCAGAAGGGCGGCCAAACGTCCGCCGTCAGCCACTTCACCAGCAACGCCGTGCCGATGTTGTAGGGCAGGTTGGCGGCAACGCGGACCGGTCCTTCCACGTTGCGCTCGCGCAGCAGCTTTGCTTCGTCGATCGCCAGCGCGTCGGCGGATACGATCTCAAGCCGTCCAGGATAAGCCTCGGCCAAGTCCGCAAGTGCGGCGACGCACCGCTCGTCGCGCTCCACCGCGATCACCTCGGCCCCTTCCGCCAGCAGCGCGCGCGTCAAGCCGCCCGGACCGGGACCGACTTCGTAAACCACAGCGCCTTGCGGCTCGGCGGCGCGCGCGATGCGGCGGGTGAGATTGAGGTCGAGAAGGAAGTTCTGCCCGAGCGATTTTTTCGCCGCTAGCCCGTACGCCGCGATCACCGCGCGCAGCGGCGGCAGGTCATCTTGCGCGGGCATCGGCCATCTTTGCCGCCAGCTTTATGGCGGCGATCATGCTGCGCGGATCGGCAACGCCCTTGCCCGCGATGTCGAATCCGGTGCCGTGGTCGGGCGAGGTGCGCACGATGGGAAGTCCCAGCGTCACATTCACGCCTTCCCAGAAAGAGAGGGTCTTGATCGGGATCAGCGCTTGGTCGTGATACATGCACAGCGCGGCGTCGTAGCGGGCGCGCGCCTCGGAGTGGAACATGGTGTCGGAGGGCAGCGGACCCAGCACCAGATGGCCGCGCCGCTTCAGTTCGGCGATGGCGGGCGCGATGATGTCCGTTTCTTCGCTGCCCAGAACCCCGTCTTCGCCGGCATGCGGATTGAGTCCGGCGATCGCCAGACGCGGGCTGGAAATCGCAAAGTCGCGCGTCAGCGCGGCGAGCGCGATCTCGGCGGTTTCAATAATAGACGGCCCATCGATGGCGCCCGGCACCTCGGTGATCGGAATGTGGACGGTGAGCGGGATCACGCGCAACTGATCGCTGGCCAGCATCATCACGGCGCGCGGCGCGCCCGTCAGCTTCGCCAGATAATCCGTGTGTCCGGGAAAGCCAAACCCGGCCTGCATGAGCACGGCTTTGTTGATCGGTGCGGTGATCACGGCGCACGACTCGCCCTTCAGCGTCATCTCGACGGCGAGCGCAATGGCTTCGATGGTGGCGGCGGCGTTGCTTGCGTCGGGCTTGCCGGGCGTGCGCGCAGCATGCGCCTTGGTTTGGAGGATCGCTTCCGCCGGAATGTTGCCGCAACTTCTGAGCACGTTCGTATCGCCGACGAGAAGCAACGGTTTTTTGCCGATGCGTCCGCCTAGCGCGGCAAAGGCGGCGGTCGCCACTTCGGGCCCGATGCCGGCCGGTTCGCCCATGGTGATGAGAAGCGGAGCTTGGCCGGCTTCAGCGGACTTCGATGTCGGCATTGCGCTTCAAGTCGCGGTTGTAGCGACGGGCCAACGCGCTGATCTGTTCTTCGAAAAGCTGCCGTTCGACGTCGTCGCGTTTGGGCAACACGTACGCTTGCTGCTTGATCATGGCCTTGTCGCAGCGCACGAACAGCTCCACGCCGGCGTCCGACAGGAACGGCTCTGCGACTCCGCCCGACTCTGTCTTCGCCAGCACGTCCCGGATCTGTTGGCTCAAATCGGCGAGCCGCGTCGTGCCGAGGTTCATGTACACCGCGCCCTTCACTTCGGCGGCCAGTTTGGGCAGCATCTCACAATTGGTGACGTGACTGCCGATCGCAACTGCGTACTTGAGGACGTTCTCAACTATGGCCTTGGTCGGCTTTGGCCCCAGCGGCAACAGGACGCGCGCCAGCGGCAACGTGCCGGGCAACGTTTTCGACTGCTCCGAGGTGTCGACGATCTTAGTGCCTGCCGGCTCCAGCCTCTGGCGCAGGGAGAGGATGTAATAGCCTCCGGTCGAGCGGATCGGCGGCGATATATCGCCTGTTTTCATCTTGGCGAGCGCCGCGCTCAGTTCCGACGCGAGTTGGCCGTCATAGACCATGCCGATATCCCCGCCGTCGGCCGCCGACGGGCTCTGGCTGAACTGTCTGGCGACGGCGGGGAATGGCGCACCGCCCTGCAACTGGGTCTCAAGGCTTTGCGCGTTCTTGAGCACTTTTTCGTCCTCGTCGGGATTGTCGACCGCCAGGAAAACTTCCGACACGACATAGTGCACTTTGTTTTGGCCTTCGGCGATGCGCCCCATCTCGGCGTCGACCTGTTCCGGCGTGATGTTCACGCGGCCCGCATATTGCTGCTCCACGGTCTTCTGCCAGAGCAGCTGGGCGGCGATCTGCGCACGCAAGGTCGTCAGCTCGACATGGCCGCGCGCCAGCACCGCTTTGAGCTGGTCCACCGTCAAGTGGTTGTCGGCCAGGATGCTCTGGATTTGCTTGTCGACTTCGACCGACGAGACGGTGATGTCGTTCTTCAGTGCTTCCTGACGCTGGATCAATTCGGTTTCGAGCTGTTCGAGAATCTGGTCGCGAATCTTCTTTTTCATCTCCGGCGTGGGCGAAATGTTGGATGTGCTGAACACCAGTGCCATGCGCTGGTTGAGATCGTATTGGGAGATGGGGCGATCGTTGACGATGGCGACGATGCCGTCCTGATAGTGGTTCGTATCGGCCGCCGCCGTGGATGTCGCCGTTGGCGCCGCGGCAGTCGGCGCTGCGTCCGGCGGAGCATCGTTCGGCAGCGGCATGGGAGTACTATTTGGGGGCGGAGTCGCCACCGCATCGCGCTGGGGACCCGCGGCCATAGCGGCGAACAACGGCAGCGTCGCGCCAAGCGCGAAGACGATCACGGCGACTGCGAGGACAGAACGGGTCTTAGGCAGCATTACCAAGGCAAGTTCCCAATTGCGAAGCCCCGCCGCGATGGCTCACCCTTAACCGGCGGTGCAGAATAAGCAATTTCCGTTCTCGTTCAAGGATGGGTATAGGAAAACACGTCCTGAGGAAACAGGCTGAAAGGCTGGATCACTTCTTCCGTCGTCTTCAAATTGAGGCGCAGGATAACCGAAGTCGAGGGCGGCAAGTCGCGGTCGCTGGTATATTTCCGGCGGTAGGCGACAGAAATACCCAAGCACTCGTCCTCGTAACCGATGCCGAACTCGTTATCGAGCATCTGGTCGGAGATCAGATCGCGGCGAATGGCCGCGAAAGCCTGCCAGTTTTCGTAGAAATTGACGTCCATCTGGGCGTTGATTTCTTCGCGTGCGGGCAGACCCGGGGTCGGGGCCAACTGCACATAGCTGATCTGAGTGCTGGATCGGCCGTAAATCCCAGTAAGGTAAACTTCATTCCGTCGTACCGTACCAGTTTCCTCGTCGATGTCGATGCGGTGGGTGAGGTCCAAATATGGCGGAAACTTAATGCTGAAGCGGCCGACGATGTCGGAGGCGGTGCCCGTCAGCCCTGTGCCGGCGGCGAAGACCGGATCGGATTTCAGCCGGAAGGTCTGGCCTACGAGCCCCTCCATATAACCGAAGGAGAAGCGCGATTCCGCGCGCACGCCGAAATTGGCTCGCGGACCGGTTTCGGCCAGGTCGTAGCCCGGCACTTGATCGAAGCTGAAAATATTGTTGTCGTCGATTTCCAGGTTGAGGCTGTCCTCGTTGGGAATGCCGGCCGGATTGCCGCCATAGGGCGCCACCACGACCTGTGCAATAGGCTCCACGATGAAGGCTTTGCCGTTCTTGCCGGACGAGATGAAGGGCCAGCGCCAATCGAGCGCCGCATAAGGCAGTCCGCGAGCGATATAATGGCTGTCCGAAGGCAGCGGCGCCGGCGTGTCGGTGTGATAGAGGTCGCCGCGCGCGTCGAGTTGCAGCGTCCACAGTTCGCCGTCGCTCGCCACGACGGGAATCCGCCAGCGCGCTTCAGCGGACATGCGCTGGTCGTTGGTTCCCAAGTCGCGCGACAAGACCACGCTGTTCATGTCCATGCGAAATTGGCCGCCCAACCATTTGTGCATGGGGATGTAGGTATACTCGATCAGCGGCAGCGCGATCGGAAATGTCCTGTTGTCGTCGGAGGCGCGCAAACCCTGGAAAATATAGCCGGTGACCGCGAAACGGCTGCGACCTTGTTCGCCCACCAGGAAGAAGTCGTTCACCAGCCGATCGAGCTGCGAGATGTCGTAGCGCTTCAGGTACGTTTCGTTGGAGGTCACTTGCGTGTCGAAGCCCGCTTGCCAGGCGGACGAAACCTGGAAACGGCCTGACCCGAAAAGGTGCGCGTAGACCTGAGTTTGCTCGCCGCTGAAGCCGCCGTTGGGATTCTCGCCGAAGCTGCCTTGCAACCACATGCCGCTGTTGCCCCAACGCTGCCGGTATTCGTTCAGGAGCACGTCGCCGCCGTTGGTGGTGATGAGCGGCTCGATGGTGACGTCCTGCGAGGGCGATAGGGAGACGTAGTAAGGCAGACGCAAGAAGTAACCAATGGAACTTGAAGAACCGAGGTCGGGCGTGAGCAATCCGCTGGCGTAATGCACGCTGGGATCGGGCTCCGTGAGATAAGGCGTATAGAACAACGGCACGCCGAAGAAGGCGATTGTCGCGTCGTTGAACTTGATCTTGTGCTTTTCCTGGTCGTGCACCACGCGATAGGCCTTGATCTGCCACACCGGCGTGCGCTGTCCGGGCTGGTTGCAGATCTTGCAGGGCGTGTAGGCGACATGCAGTGCCGTGGTAAGCCGCCCTTCGCTGCGCTGTGCGCTCGACGCCACCAACCTTCCGTTCTTGCCCAACAGCGCACCGAAACCGGATAACGCGCCATCGCGCATGTGATCGGTCAGGGTGACATGGTCGGCAAAGGCGACGTTGCCCGCTTTGTCGAGCAGGCTGACATGGCCGTCGGCCGTCACCACGTCGGCGCTTTGATTGTAGGTGACCGTGTCCGCCAGCAGGATGCGCCCGTCATAATCGATTTCGACATGGCCTTTTGCGACGACGACCTGCTTGTCCGCGTAATAGACCGCTTCGTCGGCCTGCAGCAGAACGTTGCCGTCCAGTTGGCTTGTCTCCGCCGCCGAGGCTGCGGCCAGGCAGAACGGGACCAGCGCCGAGAAGCCGAGCGCCAACGCTTTCGCCCGCATTGTCGTCGCGCTCTTCATCCGTCCTCCTGATGGAAGACCAGCGTCATGCCGATCAGGATGGCCGCCGCCGCCGGCGCCGTGGCTGCCAGCGCCACCGGAAGAATACCCGATTGGCCGAGCGCGCGCGTCAGGTCGCTGAAGAAGTAGACGCCGAAGCCGGAAAGCGCGCTGATCAAGACCACGCGGCCGAGCCCGCCGCTGCGCGAGAGCTTGAGGGAGAAGCTCGCCGCCATGAACACCATCGCGGCGAACAGCGCCGGCAGGGTCAACAGCGTGTAGAGGTAGAGCCGATAGCGCAAGGCCGAAAAGCCCGCATCCTGCGCAGCGTGAATGAACCGCGGCAGCGCCCAGAACGACAGCGTGTCGGGCGGCGCGAAGCTTTCCTGGATCTGCGCGGGCGTCAGCGTCGTCTTAAGGTCGTAGCGGTCGTGATGCGTCACCTGGCCGTCCGGCCCACTCACCCAGGCGTTTTCCATGATCCAGGCGCCGCGGGACAACTGTGCGCTTTTGGCGTCGATGCGGCCTTCGATATGGTCGTTCGGGCCGTAGAGGAAGACGATGACGTCGTCCAGGCGCACCCCCTGGTCGGAGACGGTGAGCGCGTGGATGACCGACTGCTGGTTCTCGTCGCCCTGTCTCAGCCATAGCCCGTTGGCGGAAACCGACAGCTGAGAGGCCTCGCCTTTGATGTATTTCGCTTCCAGCGCGGCGAATTGGGCGAGCATGCGCGAGGAAATTGGGGTCACAGCCAGCACATGAATCATGCCGATCGCCATGGCCACGGCGAGCGGCGGCACTAGGAAATCCCAGGCCGAGACGCCGGCGGCGCGCGTCGCAACCAGTTCCTGGCTGCGCGAAAGCCGCACGAAACAATAGACTCCGCCCAAGAGGATCGCGAACGGCAGCAGCTTTTGCCCAAGATCGGGAAGCTGCAGCAGTGCCATGCCGATGATGACGCCGCTCGCTACTCCGTGTCCGGCCGTGCGGTTGATGAGATCGACGATGTCGATCGAGACGGCGAGCAGCAGGAACGCGGCGTAGATCATCGCCACGCCGAGCAGGAACTGGCGCGCCAGATAGCGGTACAGTGTCCACGACCAGCTCACGAAACGGCCCCCGGGGCTGGGTTGGGTTCGGTTGCGACAGGCTTGGGAAAGCCGCTGGCGAGTACCGCCAAGGCGGCGAGCGCGCCGAGCAAAGGGATCAGATAGAACAGGATGCAGAGCGTGGGGCTGCTCGCGGCCAGGCCGGCCACGCCGTAGCCAGCGATCCTGAGGCCGGTGGCGGCGCCCGCAGCGATCGTCATGCGCAAGGCGTTGGCGCCACGCGCGCGCCGTCCGCGGGTGACGGCGGCCAGCGCGATCAGCGCGAAGGCGATGCAATAGAGCGGCTGCGAAAGCCGGTTGTGGCCTTCTGCGATATAGGCATTGCGGATGCGCGGAGCGAAGCTCGAATCGGGCCAGAAGAGCTCGCTTAGGTAACGCTCGCTGGTGGCGCGGTCGGTGACGCGGGCGGGGCTGGCGAACTGATCGAGATCGAAAACGTAGCGCTCGAACTTGAGTACCGAGAGATGCGCTCCGCCTTTGGCGCTCTGTTCGACCGTGCCGTCGACCATGATGAGCCGCGCACCGGCCGGGGTCTGTGCCATCTGACCGCTTTCCGCCAGATAGGTGATCGGTGCGTGCGGATTGCGATTGTCGTGCACCAACACGCCGCGAATAGCACCGTCGGAATCGATTTCGCGGATGAAGACGGTGAGGCCCTTTGCCGGAGTGTTGAAGGTGCCTTCGTTGAGCAGCGCCGCGCCGATGTCGGCGCGGATATCGACGACCTTGTCCTTCATGGCGCGCTGGCCGGCCGGCATCAGATAAAGGCCGCACAGATAGGTCAGCGCCATGACCATCGCCGCTGCGATGAACATCGGCACGGCGAGCTGGGCGCGGCTGAAGCCGGCGGATGCCATTACCACCAGTTCGCTGTCCGAATTGAGCTTGGACAGGGAATAGAGCACGCCGAAGAAGAAGGCGATTGGCAGGATGATGACCAGCAGGCTGGGCAGGATCAGGATCGTCAGATAGACGAAGGTCGACGCCGACTGCCCGCGATTGATGACGAGGTCGAGCAGCCGCAAGGATTGCGTCAGCCACACCACGCAGGTCATCAGGAACGCGAACAGCGCAACGGGCCCGATCAGCTGCTTGAGGACATAGAACGACAGTCGCGACATCTGGCTTTCCGGTCGGCGCGGGTGCCTTGCCCCTTCGGCGATTCGACTTAAACTAACACTCCCCTCTTTAGCATTCCCATCCGGCTGTTGGGCAACCGGACTTTCAAGCCAAGGAACTGGAGAAAACGATGCAACTCAGCTTTGTCGCACCTTCGGCGGTCAATTCCGGCGTTTGGGTCGTAGGGGCCGTGGCCGGGCCGGCCCTATTGCCGGCGGCGGAACGGGCGGACAAGGCCTCCGGCGGCGCGATCAGCCGCGCCCTTGCGGTCAACCGGTTCACCGGCAAGCCGGGACAGGTGCTCGAAATGCTGGCGCCGGCCGGCATCAAGGCTTCGCGTCTCATCGTGGTCGGTCTGGGCAAGCCTGAGGATTTCGACGCAAACGGGGCCGAAGCGACCACCGCCACCGCCGTCGGGCGCCTTTCGGGGACGACGGAGACTGAAATCGCCTTCGAAATCGACGCGCCAAAAACGGGAAAGGCGAGAGGGGCGAAGCTCGCGGCCCATCTGGCGCTGGGCGCCAAGCTCAAGACCTATGCCTTCAATCAGTACCGCACCAAGGATTTGGCTGAGCACGAATCCAAGCTCAAGAAGGTGGTTATCTTCACCGCCAATCCGGTCGCGGCGAAAAAGGCCTGGCGGCCCTGCGAAGCAGTCGCAGACAGCGTGTTCCTGGCGCGCGATCTGGTGAACGAGCCGCCGAACGTCCTGTCGCCGGTGGAATTCGCCCGCCGCGCCAAGGGGCTTTCCAAGCTTGGGCTGAAGGTGGAGGTGCTGAGCGAGGACCAGATGAAGAAGCTCGGCATGGGCGCGCTTCTGGGCGTGGGTCAGGGCAGCGAGCGCGACAGCCAGCTTGTCGTCCTGCAATGGCAGGGAGCGAAGAAGAAATCCGCCTCGCCGGTCGCTTTCGTCGGCAAGGGTGTGTGTTTCGACTCCGGCGGCCTGTCGCTCAAGCCCGCCGCCAGCATGATGGGCATGAAGGGCGACATGGGCGGAGCCGCCGCCGTCATCGGCACCATGCGGACGCTGGCGGTGCGCAAGGCTCGGGTGAACGCGGTGGGCGTGATCGGGCTGGTGGAAAACATGCCCGACGGCAAAGCCCAGCGTCCGGACGACGTGGTCAAGTCCATGTCGGGCCAGACCATCGAAGTGCTGAACACCGACGCCGAAGGCCGCTTGGTGCTGGCCGACGCGCTGTGGTACGCGCAGACCCGCTTCAAGCCGAAATTCGTCATCGATCTCGCTACGCTGACCGGCGCTATACTGATCGCGTTGGGCGTGGAATATGCCGGCCTGTTCTCCAACGACGACAAGCTGTCGGAGCGCCTGATCGAAGCGGGCAAGGAGGTTGGCGAACCGGTGTGGCGCCTGCCGCTCGGCAAAGCCTACGACAAGCTGCTGCGGTCCAAGATCGCCGACATGAAGAACATCGGCGGACCGAACGCCGGCTCGATCACGGCGGCGCAATTCCTCAAGCGCTTCGTCGAGAAGACGCCCTGGGTGCATTTGGACATCGCCGGCGTTGCCTGGCAGGACAATGAGCAGAAGCCGCTGATCCCGAGCTGGGGCACCGGCTGGGGCGTGCGGCTTCTGGATCGCCTCGTGGCGGATCATTACGAGGGCTGATGACCGAAACTCTATTCTACCACCTCGAACGGCGCAGCCTGGACGACGTCCTGCCGGGGCTGATCGAGAAGACTCTGGAGCGCGGCTGGCGGGCGCTGATCCGCGTCGAATCCGCCGAGCGCGCCGACGCCATCGACACGCGGCTGTGGACTTATAGCGACGGCTTTCTGCCGCACGCCCAGCTTGGCGACGGCGATCCGGCGCGCCAGCCGGTGCTGATCACGGTGGAAGAGGGCAATCCGAACGCCGCCAACGTCTTGTTCCTGGTCGGCGGCGCGCCGCCGCCCGCCTGGGAGAGCGAAGCCGCGAAGGCGTTCACCCGCATCGTGCTGACGTTCGACGGACGCGACCCTGCCGCCGTCGAAACTGCGCGCGCCGCCTGGAAGGACGCCAAGGCCGCCGGCCACGACGTCACTTATTGGAAAGAAAGCCCCACGGGAAAATGGGAGAAGCAGGGTTGATTTGTCTTCCCGCCAGCGCCTATTTGGCCTTGAGACACAAAGCGCAGATTTGAAACCGTGTTTTTCGGCTTCGGGTTCATATTTTTGGTACAGCTCGCCTGTGCGGCGCATCTGATCCGCACGGGGCGTTCCTATATTTGGTTTCTGCCGATCATCTTCGTGCCGCTGCTCGGCTGCATCGCCTATGTGGTTCTCGCCGTCCTGCCGGACATGGCCGGTAGCCATTCGGCGCGCCGCTTCGCGGATAACGTCGCCAATGCCGCCGATCCGGGGCGCGGCTATCGCGAGAAACTGCGCGAGGTGGAGATGGTGGGCTCCGCCGACGCCAAGCGCGCGCTGGCCGAGGAATGTATCAAGCGCGGACGCTTCCAGGACGCAGTCGATCTTTATCAAGGCGCGATGAACGGTCCGTTGGGCGACAGCGATCCGGTTCTTCTGCGCGGCATGGCACGCGCCAAACTCTTAGCGGGCGACGGGGCGGGTGCGGTCGCAGCTTTCGAGACGCTCGAACAGGTGGACAAGGCCGCATTCGACGCCGACGTGGAACTCGATTACGCGCGCGCGCTGGCGCTGGTGGGCCGGACGGACGACGCGCTGCGCCAGTACGAATCTGTCGTGCCGCGCTATCCGGGCGAGGAGGCACGCTGCCGCTTCGCGCTCTTGTTGAAGACCTTGGGCCAGACGGAACGCGCGCAGGCGCTGTTCCAGGAGATCGTCAAGTCCGTGCGCAGCGCGCCCGGCTATTACCGCAGCCGCCAGCGCGAATGGTATCGCATCGCGCGGGAGCAATTGGGCGGATAAGGGGCGACTAGGGAATAGTGAGTAGAGAATGGCTTCTATTCGCTATTCGCCTTCTCATATTCTTCATGCGCGGCAAGCCAACTTGATTCGGCGGCGGCGAGCTTGCGTACGGCCTCGGCGCGCTTCTTCGAAACGGACCTGCCTTTCGCCGGATCGTGAACGAACAAGAGTGGGTCCACGAGCGCCCCATCGAGCTTTTTGATCTCCGCGTTTAGCGCCGCGATCTGGTGCTCGGCCGCATCGATCCTGTCCTTGAGCGGCTTCAGTTGGCGCCGACGTTCCGCGGCTTCGCGGCGCGCGTCCTCCTTTGACAGCTTTGGCTCCGAGGCGGTGTGTGTCGTTGGAACGGACTCGCTGGCCAGCAGGAAACGGCGGTAATCGTCGAGGTTGCCGTCGAACGGCACGACACGCCCGTTCGCGACGAGCAGCAGACGGTCCGCCGTCGCTTCGATCAGCCGCCGATCGTGACTGATCAGCACTACCGCGCCGTCGAAATCGTTCAGCGCGGTAAGAAGTTCACTGCGCGCGTCGATATCCAGATGGTTGGTCGGCTCGTCGAGGATCAGCAGGTTCGGCTTGTCGAGCGTCGCCAGCGCCAGCATCAGCCGCGCCCGTTCGCCGCCGGAAAGGTTGGCGACCTTGGTCTGCGCCTTGTCGGCCGAGAAACCGAAGCCGCCGAGTTGCGTGCGCAATTCCAGCATGGAAAGCTTCGGCCGCAAATGGCCCAGCGTTTGGATGGGTGTCAGCGCGCCGTCCAGTTCCTCCAGCTGATGCTGCGCGAAATAACCGGGCACCAGCTTCTTCGCGCGCACCAGCTCGCCCGACATCGGTTGCAGCTTGCCCGCCAGCAGCTTCGCCAGGGTCGATTTGCCGTTGCCGTTCTTGCCCAAGAGCGCGATGCGGTCGTCGGAATCGAAGCGCAGGGAGAGGTGCGAGAGAACGGGCTTGCCCAGCTCGTAGCCGACCGAGGCATTGTCCATGGTGATAAGCGGCGGACTGGCCGGTGTGGCCTTGGGCAGGCGGATGGGCGCGGTGTGCTCGTCCACCGGAATGTCCATGATTTGCAGCCGCTCCAACATCTTGATGCGGCTTTGCGCCTGGCTCGCCTTGGACGCCTTGTAGCGGAAGCGGTCGACGAAAGCCTGCAAGTGCTTGCGCGCGGCCTCCTGCTTCTTGGCGAAGGCCGCATCTAGCGCGCGTTTTTGCGCCCGCGCCTCCACGAACTTGTCGTAGCCGCCGCTGTAAAGCGTCAACTTGCCGCGTTCGAGATGCAGGATGAATTCCGCCGCCGTGTTGAGCAGGTCGCGGTCGTGGCTGACGATCACGACGGTGCCGCGGTAGCGGCGCAGGAATTCCTCCAGCCACATCACGCCTTCTAGGTCGAGATAATTAGTCGGTTCGTCCAGCAGCAGCAGGTCGGGCGCAGCGAACAGCACCGCCGCCAGCGCCACGCGCATCCGCCAGCCGCCGGAGAACTCCGCGCAGGGCCGCAATTGGTCTTCCGTCGAGAATCCCAGTCCCGCCAGAATCTCCGCCGCGCGCGCCGGCGCCGAATAGGAGTCGATCGTGTGCAGCCGGGCATGGATGTCGGCGATGGCGTGCGGGTCAGCTTCATGCTCCGCGCGCGCCAGGAGCGCGGTGCGTTCCTTGTCGGCGGCCAGCACCGTGTCGATCAGGCTCGCGGGACCGGACGGGGCTTCCTGTGCCAAGGCGCCGATGCGCCAGTCCTTGGGCGTGCTGGTGTCGCCGCCATCGGCCGCGAGCTGGCCCTGGATCACCTTGAGCAGGGTCGTTTTGCCCGCCCCGTTGCGCCCTACTAGGCCCACGCGCCGTCCGGCGGGCAGGCTGGCGCTCGCACCCTTCAGGATGTTGCGGCCCGCGATGCGGACAGTGAGGTTATCGATGACTAACATTGGTTGGGGTTTTTAGCACGCCTTGCGTCCGCGCAAAGGCCGTGGCTATAAGGCGCGCGATTTTCCAGCCCTGGAGCCGGACATGGCCGTCGAGCGCACGCTTTCCATCATCAAACCGGACGCGACGCGCCGGAACCTGACGGGCGAAATCGTCGCACGGTTCGAGAAAGCGGGGCTGCGCGTTGTCGCCCAGCGGCGCATCCGCCTGTCCAAGGTGCAGGCTGAGGCGTTCTATGCCGTCCACGCGGCGCGGCCCTTTTACAAGAGCCTGGTCGAATTCATGACCTCCGGCCCGGTCGTCGTGCAGGTGCTCGAGGGCGAAAATGCCATCGCCAGGAACCGCGACGTGATGGGGGCCACCGATCCGTCCAAGGCCGCACCTGGCACGATCCGCAAGGATTTCGCCCAGTCCATCGAAGCCAATTCCGTTCACGGTTCCGACGCGCCCGAAACCGCCGCGGGCGAGATCAAATTCTTCTTCAGCGATCTCGACATAGTCGGATAGCATCTCGTCCCGATTCAGAGGAGAAGCGCATGCAAGGCAAGACCGTCGTCGTCACCGGAGCCACGTCGGGCATCGGCGAAGTTGCAGCCGTCGAACTGGCCCGCCAGGGCGCCCGCATCGTTTTCGTCGCGCGCAATCCTTTGCGCCGCGATACGACGCTGGCGCGACTGTCGGTGGCGAACGACAAAGCCAAGCATACGGCTTACCTCGCCGACCTTTCTAAGCTTTCCGAAATGAAACGCGTGGCGGGCGAGATCGCCGCGGCTGAACCCAGGATCGACGTGCTGATCAACAATGCCGGCGCACTGTTCGGCGCGCGCGAGACGACGGCGGATGGGCTGGAGATGACCTTCGCCACCAATCACATGGCGTATTTTGTGGTGACCAATCTGCTGCTCGCAAAACTCAAGGCCACGCCGGGCGCGCGCATCGTCTCCACGGCGTCGGACGCGCACAAGTCCGGCAAGCTCAATTTTGACGATCTGCAATCGGAAAAGAGCTTCAGCGGTTTTCGCGCTTACGGCACGTCGAAGCTCTGCAATATCCTTTTCAACCGCGAACTGGCGCGGCGTCTTTCCGGCACAGGCGTCACCGCGAACTGTCTACATCCGGGCTTCGTCGCCACGCGCTTTGGCGACAACAACGACGGCCTGATGAGCTTCGGCATCGGCATCGTCAAGAAGATGGGTGCGATCACGCCGGAAGACGGCGCCAAGACCATCATCTATCTCGCTTCCTCGCCCGACGTCGCGGGCCAGAGCGGCGGCTATTTCTACAAAAGCGCCCCTGCCACGCCGACCGCAGCGGCGCAGAACGACGCGGACGCAAAACGGCTGTGGGAGGTTTCCGCGAAGATCGCCGGCGTGGGGGCTTAGGCAAACACCGCCCGCCCGTTTTCGAGCCGGACCTTTCCCTCCGCCAGCATCTTCAGCGCTGTTGGATAAAGCGTGTGCTCGGCTTGCAGCACGCGCGCGGCGAGGGTCTCCGGCGTATCGCCATGCTCCACCGGCACCGCCGTTTGGGCGATGATGGGACCCGCATCGAGTTCCGGTACCACGAAATGCACTGTGCAACCCGAAATCCGCACACCGGCCAGAAGTGCTTGTTCGTGCACATGCACGCCCTTGAACGACGGCAGCAGCGAAGGATGGATGTTGAGCAGCCGGCCTTGCCATTTGCGCGCGAACCAGTCCGACAGGATGCGCATGAAGCCTGCAAGGCAGACGATTTCGGCGTCCACTTCGTTCAGCGCCGCATCGATGGCCGTGTCGAAGGCTTCACGCGAAGGGAATGGCTTGTGCGCAACGACTTTGGTGGCTATCCCCGCCGCCGCGGCGTGCTTCAAGCCTTCCGCGCTTGCGACATTGGAAATCACCAAAACGATCTCGGCGGGGAACGCCGTGTCCGCGGCCGCCGCGATCAGCGAACGCATGTTGCTGCCGCGTCCGGAAATCAGAATGGCCGTGCGCATTCTCACAGTTTCAGCGCTCCGCAGGTGCGCACTTTCGCTTCGCCTTTGCCCGGCACCAGCGTGCCCAGTCGTACGGCCTTGTCGCCGTACTCCTGGAAGGCGTCGATCACCCGGCCGGAGGATTTCTCGCTCGCCACCGCGATCAGCCCGATCCCGCAATTGAAAGTGCGCAACATCTCGTGTTCTTCGATGCCCGCCGATTTTGCCAGCCAGCCGAACACGGCAGGCGGCGTCCACGCACCAAGATCGATCTCGGCATCGAGGTCGTAGGGTAGGGCGCGCGGCGTGTTCTCGGTGATGCCGCCGCCGGTGATGTGCGCCAGCCCCTTGACGCCGCCGGTGCGGATCGCGGCCAGCGCGCTCTTCACGTAGAGCCGCGTCGGCGTCAGCAGCGCTTCACCGAACGTCTTGCCAGGCGCGAACGGCGCGGGCGCGTCGTAGACCAGCCCGCTTTGCTCCACCAGATGGCGCACCAGCGAAAAGCCGTTGGAATGCACGCCGGACGACGCCACGCCGATCAGCACGTCGCCCGCGCGCATATGTGCCGTTTTCGGCAGGATTGCACCGCGTTCGGCCGCGCCGACGGAAAATCCCGCCAAATCGAAATCGCCTTTGGCATAAAAGCCCGGCATTTCCGCCGTCTCGCCGCCGATCAGCGCGCAGCCGCAGTCCTTGCAGGCGCGGGCGATGCCTTCGATAACCGTCGCCGCAGTGTCCACGTTCAGCTTGGCGCTGGCGTAATAATCGAGAAAGAACAGTGGCTCCGCACCCTGCACCACGATGTCGTTGACGCACATCGCCACAAGGTCCTGGCCGATGCCGGCCAAGAGGCCGGTGTCGATGGCAATCTTGAGCTTGGTGCCGACGCCGTCGGTGGAGGCGACCAGAACCGGGTCGGTGAAGCCCGCGGCCTTTAGATCGAACAATCCGCCGAAGCCGCCGAGGTCCGCCTCCGCGCCCGACCGCCGCGTCGCCTTTGCCGCAGGGGTGATGCGTTCGACCAGCGTCTCGCCGGCGTCGATGTCGACGCCCGCGTCCTTATAAGTAAGACCTCCGGGGCCGGAATCCGGTTTTGGTGTCATGTCGCGCGGCAGAGCTTGGTCACAGCCTCGTTTAATAGCGCCAAGGCAGCCGCGCAAGAAGGTGCGCCCAAACCATTGCGGTGCCGGAATTCGTTCAGGCTAGGGGTAGGCCGGTTTGGACATGGCAATCCGCCGCTTTCAAGGGTCACGAACGCCGACTATAGTCGCCGCGTTCAACACAGGTCCACCATGCGACGCCTTCTTTACTTTCCGGCGCTGACCCTTGCGCTTGCTGTCATCTGTCTGTCACCGCAACCCGCCGCCGCCGACGGTCCGTTCACGGTCGCGGGCGTCTATGTCGACGCTTCATCCGCTTCGGTCGCTGAAGCCCGGAATGCCGCGGTCGCGGCTGGCCGGCCCAAGGCGTGGCAGATTCTGTTCCGCCGCCTGACACGCCAGCAGGACTGGGCGCGCCAGCCCATGCTCGACGACGCCCAGCTCCAGCGGCTGATCACGACCTACTACCCGTCTAACGAAAGGCGCTCGACCAGGCGCTACGCAGCGGACATGATCTACGTGTTCAATCCTGAAGCCGTGGCGCGCCTGCTGCAAAGTTCGGGCATTCTCTACTCGGCGGAGCGGGCCAAGCGCGTCCTTTTGATCCCGATGGCGCCCGGCTATTCGCGCGGTTCGCCTTGGACGGCGGCCTTGGCCAACCCGCGCTTTGCCAACAGCGTAGTTCCATACTCGGTTCCCATCGGCGATGCGCTGGACATGAACGCGCTCGGGGGACTGCCCTTCGACACCGCGAACTGGACCGACGTCGAGCCTGTTGCAGCGCGCATCCGCGCCAGCGAAGCGGTGCTGATCCAGCCCACAGTGACGGGCAATAAGCTGACGGTCACGCTGCGCCGGCTGGGGGCTGGCGAATTGCCGACCAAAACCAGCCTCGAAGTGCCAATCCTGCAGGGTGCGCAGTCCACCTATCCTGCCGCGGCCGAGGCCGCCGTACACGCCCTTGAAGACATGTGGAAATCCCATACCGCGGTTGATTTCAGCCAGAAGGGTAAGCTGGTCGTCGACGTGCGTGTGAATTCGGTCGCCCAGTTTGCCAGCCTGCAGAGCGCGTTGGCAGGCGTTCCCAACGTGGCCGGTGTCACCGTCGTCGCCATGGACATCGGTGACGCGCGTCTGTCGCTCTCCTATATCGGCACCGTCGACCAGTTGCGTGACGGGCTGGAGCAGGCGGGCCTCGTGCTGATGAATCGCGGCGGGACGTGGCAGCTCTTGCAAGACGCTGGCGCGAATTCGGGCGTGCCGTGAACGCGCTGCTGCGCCAAGCCCCTAATATTCTGAGCGCGCTTAGACTCGTGGCGGCCCCCATTGCGGCGTTCTTGATCCTCCACGGCATCGCTGTCGCGGCGCTTTGCGTTTTCGTTTTTGCCGGCCTTAGCGATGCGCTGGACGGGTTTCTCGCCAAGCGTTTCGCCTTGACGTCCCGCTTCGGCGCCTGGCTCGATCCGGCCGCCGACAAGCTTCTGATGCTGGCGAGCTTCGTCACCCTGACGATGGTGGGCGCGGTGCCGCTTTGGCTGACAGTGCTGGTGATCGGGCGCGATGCGGCAATTGTGGTGGGCGTCGGCCTGGCGCGTCTGCTGGAAGCGCCTTTGCAGATCACGCCCTTGACGATCGGCAAGGCGAGCACGGTGGTGCAGGTCGTCTATGTCGCGCTTGTTCTGCTGCAGTTGGCGGCGGATCTGAGCCTGCCCCGGTTGGTATTTGCCGGTACGGTGATGGTGGCGATCTTCGCGCTATTGTCCTTTTTCGCCTACACCTATGTGTGGCTGCAAGCGGTTGCGGCCGGTCGGCGCGCGGCATAACGAATATGTCCTCACAGCTTCCGCTGCCGCTCGAAACGCGCCGCAAATTTGCGCGAGAGGATTTCATTGTCGGTCCCGGCAACAGCGCCGCCGTCGGCTTTGTTGACGCTTATCCCGCGTGGCCTTCGCCTGCTGCGGCGCTTTACGGACCTGCGGGATCGGGCAAGTCGCATCTGGCGAATGTTTGGGCGGCGCGGACCGCTGCGCGGATCGTCGAAGCGGCAACGCTCGGCGAGCTGGCGCAGCTTTCCAAGTCGCAAGCTTTGGCGGTGGAAAATGTCGATCACGCACCGCTGACCACCGCGGCCGAGGCGACCCTCTTTGCGCTGATCGAACGCGGCCAACCCATGCTGCTGACTGGCCGCGAGGCGCCTTCCGCCTGGCCCGCGCTTCTGCCCGATCTGGCGTCGCGGTTTCGCGCGTTGCTGGCGTTCGGGTTGTGGATGCCGGACGACGCGCTGCTCGAGGCCCTGGCGAAAAAGCTTTTCGCCGATCGCCAATTGAGCGTCCCTGACGCCGTGGTGACGCAGATGATCCGCGCGCTGGAACGCTCGCCCGCCGCCGTGCGCGATTTCGTGGCACGGGCCGATGCCGCAGCTTTGGCCCAGAAACGTCCGGTAACGCTGGGACTTATCAGGGATTTGTTGGCGAAAGACGCGTAAGCTGCGACATGACAGTGTCGCAGTTTTGTTCTACGCTGCGACCGCAGATCTGCGGCAAGTCATTGATGTCAAAAGCAAAGACCCGAGTTGAAGTGGTTGAGGATGCGCTGCACGCCGAGGCCCTGGCGCTGGCCGCCGAGGCGGCGTCCGCCCTTGGGGATGGGGAGATTTTCGCGACCCAGGAAAGCATCGTCGAGCCGGCCATTGATCCCGCCTCGCCGGAACGTTTCGTCAATCGCGAACTGTCCTGGCTGACCTTCAACGGGCGGGTGCTGGAGGAAGCCCAGAACCGCCGCCATCCGGTGCTGGAGCGGCTGCGCTTTCTGTCGATTTCCGCCTCGAACCTCGACGAATTCTACATGGTGCGCGTGGCCGGCCTCGCCGGCATGGTCAATGAAGGCGTAGCCTCGCTTAGCGCCGACGGCCTCAGTCCCAGCGAGCAGCTGGTCCGCATCGCCGAACTGGCTGGAAAGCTCATGGTCGATCAGCAGCGTGTCTGGGTGTCTCTCCAGGCCGAATTGCGCGATGCCGGCATCTGCGCCATCGAGCCGAACGAATTGTCCGCCGCCGACAAGGAATGGCTGGATGTTTACTTCCGCAACCAGATCTTCCCGGTGTTGACGCCGCTCGCCATCGATCCCGCCCACCCTTTCCCCTTCATCCCCAATCTCGGCTTCTCGCTGGCGCTAAAACTACTGCGCCGGCGCGACGGCAAGGCATTGATAGCGCTGCTGCCGGTTCCCGCGCAGCTTCGGCGGTTCATCCGCCTGCCCGGTGAAGGCAAGGAAGTGCGCTTCCTGGCGCTCGAGAAAGTGATCGGGCTTTATCTGGACAGGCTGTTTCCGGGCCACACGGTCGCCGGCATGGGGCAGTTTCGCATCCTGCGCGACAGCGATGTGGAATTGGAGGAAGAGGCCGAGGACTTGGTGCTGCTGTTTGAAACCCTGCTTAAGCAGCGGCGGCGCGGCTCGGTCATTCACATGATGTGCAGTCAGTCGATGCCGGACGATTTGCGCCGGTTCATCGCCGACCATCTCAAGCTGAAGCTGGAGGAATTTGTTTTTGTCGAGCATATGCTTGGCCTGGCGGACCTGCAGAACCTGATCCTCAAGGACCGCGCCGACCTTCTGTTCAAGCCCTATGTTGCGCGCTTTCCGGAGCGCATCCGCGATCACGGCGGGGATTGTTTCGCGGCGATTCGCGCCAAGGACATCATCGTCCACCATCCGTTCGAGAGTTTCGACGTGGTGGTGCAGTTCCTGCGCCAGGCGGCGGCCGATCCCGAGGTCGTGGCGATCAAGCAGACGCTTTACCGCACCAGCGACGATTCACCAATCGTCAGCGCGCTGATCGAAGCGGCGGATGCGGGCAAATCCGTCACCGCCCTCGTCGAACTCAAGGCGCGTTTCGACGAAGCGGCCAACATCAAATGGGCGCGCGATCTGGAGCGGGCGGGGGTTCAAGTCGTCTATGGCTTCATCGACCTCAAGATCCACGCGAAGGTGTCCTTGGTGGTGCGCCGCGAGGGTGGAGAACTGCGCACCTACGTGCATTACGGCACGGGAAATTATCACCCGGTCACCGCCAAGGTTTACACCGACCTGTCGCTTTTCAGCGCCGAACCAGCGCTGGGACGCGATGCCGCACAGCTTTTCAACTACGTGACGGGCTATGCCGAACCCATGGGCCTGGAGAAGATCGCCGTCTCGCCGCTGAATCTGCGCGACCGGCTGATCGACGCGATCAACGAGGAAATCGTCCACGCGCGCGCCGGCCGGCCTGCCGCGATCTGGGTGAAGGTCAACTCACTGGTCGATCAGCACATGATCGATTGCCTCTACCGCGCCAGCCAGGCCGGGGTCCGCATCGAGCTGGTAGTGCGCGGCATCTGCTGTCTGAGGCCCGGTGTGCCTGGTCTTTCCGACAATATCCGCGTCAAGAGCATCGTCGGGCGCTTCTTGGAACATGGCCGCATCGTTTGTTTCGGCAACGGCCACGGCCTGCCGTCCTCGAAAGCGAAGGTTTACATCTCCTCCGCCGATTGGATGCCGCGCAACCTCGACCGCCGAGTCGAGGCCTTGGTGCCAATCGAGAATCCGACCGTCCACCAGCAGGTGCTTGACCAGATCATGGTGGCCCAGATCAAGGACCAGGCGCAGAGCTGGCATATGATGGGCGACGGTTCCTACACGCGCGATCCGGCGGCGGACAGCGCGGACGCTTTCTCGGCGCATACCTATTTCATGACCAACCCGTCGCTGTCGGGGCGCGGACGGTCGCTGCGCATCGATAAGCCGCATCCCGTCGCCATCATCAGCCGCCGCGACTGACCATGAGCGGCATCCCATTCTTCCCGGCGGACCTCGATGCAGAAATGCCGGTGCCTTCCGCGCGGAACGCCAAGGGGCGGGTCGCCGTCGTAGATATCGGTTCGAATTCCGTCCGTCTCGTCGTCTACGAGTCGCTGTCGCGCACGGCCTCGACCGTGCATAACGAGAAGGCGATTTGCAGCATCGGCCGCGACATCGTGAACACCGGCCTGCTCCACAAGGAAGGCTGCGAACTCGCGCTCGAGTCGCTCAGGCGCTTCCGGGTCCTGGCCGACAAGCTCGGCGTTGCGGTGCGCGAAGCGGTGGCAACGGCGGCGGCGCGCGATGCCGCCAACGGTCCGGAATTCGTGCGCCGCGCGGAAGCGGCCTGGGGGGCGCCGGTGCGCGTGCTTTCCGGCAAGGAGGAAGCTCATTTCGCCGCCCAAGGCGTGATCGCCGCCATTCCCGATGCCGACGGCCTCGCCGCCGACCTCGGCGGCGGCAGCCTCGATATGGCGATGGTGAAAGCCGGTCGCACCAGCGAGCCCGGTTCGCTGCCCTTCGGTCCGCTCCGGCTGATCGATCTGGCCAAGGGCGACACCGAAAAGGCCCGCCAGCTGGTCGACGGCGAACTGACGAAGCTGCCGCAGCTAAGAGCTCTGGACAATCGCACCCTGTACGCGGTCGGCGGCATTTGGCGCAGCCTGGCGCGCGTCGACATCTTGCGGGAGCATTATCCGCTGCACATGCTGCAGCATTACACGATCCCGTTCGACCGCGCGTTGGAGCTCTGCAACGTGCTGGCCAAGCAAAGCCGCAAATCGCTTGAGCTGATGTCGGTCGTGTCCAAGCGGCGCATGGAGCTTCTGCCTTACGGGGCCGTGGTGCTGCATCGCTTGCTGATGACGGCGAGGTTCAAGGAAGTGGTCATCTGCGCCAACGGCCTGCGCGAAGGCCTGCTCTACGACAAGCTGTCCGACGAGGAGCGCGCCAAGGATCCGCTGATCGATTTCGCCGCGATCGAGAACGCGCGGCTGAGCCGCTCGCCCGCCCACGCGCTGGAAATGTTCCGTTGGTCCTCTCCCCTGTTCGGCGACGAAAACGCGGAGCTGCGTCGTTTACGCCAGGCGGCCTGCCTGCTCAGCGACATCGGCTGGCGGCGCCATCCCGATTACCGCGCGCGCGGTACCTACGAAGAAGTGCTTTACATGCCGTTCGCCGGCGCCGATCACCATGCGCGTGAATTCATCGCCACATCCATCTATCACCGCTATTCCGGCGACGAAGACATCCCCGACGACTTGGTCGTCCCCGGGTTGCTCAGCAAACAGGACGGCGAGCGGGTTATGCATGTCGGCCTGGCGGCGCGGGTTGCGTTCGATCTCTCCGCCTCGGCGCCCGGCGAGCTGCCGAATTACCGCTTGCGGCTCACCCCCTCCAAGGTCCTCCTCGAAGTGCCCAAGCGCCGCAGCGTGATCGCCGACGAAACCGTGAGCAGGCGGCTGGCCTCGCTCGCTTCGGCGATGGGCCGCAAGGCGGAAATCCTGGTCGGTTAGGCGATGCTCCGGTTACAGCTTGCGTCCGAGGGGGCGATGGGGCTTTAAGAGGGCATAAACCGCGCCGGCGTCGGCGCAAGCTGGCCGTTCAAACGGCTGGAAGGAGATTCGTCATGGGCGGACTGAGCATTTGGCACATTCTGTTGTTGGCTTTGATCGTCATGGTCCTGTTCGGCGGCCGCGGGAAGATCTCCGAGTTCATGGGCGACTTCGCCAAGGGCATCAAGAGCTTCAAGAAGGGGCTGGCCGACGAGGAAGCGTCGCCGCCTCCGCCTCCGCCGCGCACCATCGATGTCGATCACCGCGACGAAACCACGACCCCGAACAAGGACACAACCACGCGCTCCTAAGCGGCTTTTGTCCTTCCGCAAGCTCGGGACGAGGAGACGGAGCAATACCCTTATGTTGAGCCTCCTCATCCCGCGCTTGTCGAGGGACGAAACATGAGGGTATTCGATAGCGCATGTTCCCCGATCTCAGCTGGAGCCATATGCTCCTCGTTTTGGTGGTCGCGCTTGTGGTCGTGGGACCCAAGGACCTGCCGAAACTGATGCACTTGTTGGGTCGCTGGGCGAGCAAGGCGCGCGCCATGGCCGACCAGTTCAGCAAGAGCTTCGACGAGATGGCGCGGCAGAGCGAACTCGACGAGCTGCGCAAGGACCTCGACGAGCTGCGCAACATGCGCCCGTTCGCACGAACCGAACGCAGGGCGACTGAAACGCTGCATTCGCCCGATATTTCCGTCGTGCCGGAAGAGAAGCCCAAAGCCCTCGAGCCGTCCGAGCCGGTCGGCGAGGGCCATGAGCCGCCTGCGCCATGAGCACGCCCAGCCCCGACGACGAAGCGGAAATCGAAGCCACCAAGGCACCCCTGCTCGAACATCTGGTCGAGTTGAGGAAGCGCATTGTTTATTCGCTGCTCGCCTTCGCGGCCGCGTTCGCGATCTGCTTTACCTTTTCCAAGCCGATCTACGCCTTCCTGACCGAGCCTTTGGCCCATGCATTGGCCGGCCAGCCCAACGACCATCTGATCTACACCGCGCTGTACGAGACCTTCTTCACCTACATGAAGGTGGGCATGTTCGCGGGGTTGTGCCTGGCTTTTCCCATCATCGCCGCGCAGATCTGGCTGTTCGTGGCACCCGGCCTCTACCGCAAGGAGCGCAAAGCCTTTCTGCCGTTCCTGATCGCCAGCCCGGTGCTGTTCATCGCCGGCGGCAGCTTCGTCTTCTATGTGATGCTGCCCTTTGCCATCCACTTCTTCCTCGGCTTCGAGACGCAAGGCGGCAATGGCAAGCTCGGCATCGAGTTGCTGGCCAAGGTCAGCGATTACCTCGATTTCGTGATGACGCTGATCTTCGCCTTTGGCCTGACCTTCCAAATGCCGGTGCTGTTGTCGCTCCTGGGGCGCGTGGGCATCGTCACGGCTGCCATGCTGCGCAAGGCAAGGCGCTACGCCATCGTCGCAATCTTCGCGCTCGCCGCCGTGATGACCCCGCCGGACCTGTTCAGCATGATCAGCTTAGCGGTGCCGCTGGTGCTGCTCTACGAGGTCTCGATCTGGTGCGTCAGCCTGATCGAAAAACGCCGCGCCCAGGAGGATGCGGCGCGGCAGGCGGAGGGATAGCCGCACCAGCCAGGCAACTATCTGAAAAATCTGCGATAATTCGCAACTTTACCCGCACGGGCGCGCGTGCCATTACCTGCCCGGCCGGGGAGATTCCCATGCACGACATCAAACAGATTCGCGAAAACCGGGACATTTTCGTCGCCGGTCTGGCGCGGCGTGCCGCCGCCTTCGACGGCAAAACGCCGGACGAGACGGTCGTCTCCATCCTGGACCTCGACAATCGCTGGCGCGCCGCCACGGCTTCGTTCGAGCGGCACCGCGCGCGCCAGAACGAAGCCTCGCGCGCCATCGGCCAGGCCAAGGCCAAGAAGGACGAGGCGGGCGCCGCCGCGCTGCTGGCCGAAGTCGCCGGGCTGAAGGATGCGATCCAGAAGGACGAGGCCGAACAGCGCGAGCTTGAAGAGCAACTGAAGAACGCGCTTTCCGGCCTGCCCAACCTTCCGGCGGCGGACGTTCCCGACGGCCCGGACGAAGTCTTCAACAAGGAAGTCGAAGCGCGGAAATTCGGCGCGCCGCCGGGCATGAATTTCAAGCCGAAAGAGCATTACGATCTTGGCGAAGCGCTCGACCTGATGGATTTCGAACGCGCCGCGAAAGTCTCCGGCGCGCGGTTTGTCTATCTCAAAGGCGCGCTGGCGCGGATGGAACGCGCGCTTGCCTCCTTCATGCTCGATCTGCACACCGGCACGTTCGGCTACACCGAAGTCGACCCGCCGCTGATGGTGCGAGACAGTGCGGCGTTTGGCACAGGACAGTTGCCGAAATTCAAGGATGATCTGTTTGCCACCCATACAACTGAGGCGTTCCGAGCAGCATTCAATCAGGCTGTTGATGAATTTGATCGCGGCGAAATCAAAGACGTAGACCTTCGGATGGGGCAGATAATTGATCGGAAATGGCTCATCCCCACTGCCGAAGTGCCGCTGACGAATTATGTAAGCGGCGAAATTCTGGATGAAGCGCAGCTTCCGCTGCGCGTCACAGCGCATACGCCTTGCTTCCGCGCGGAGGCGGGTGCCGCCGGCAAGGACACGCGCGGGATGATCCGCATGCATCAATTCTCCAAGGTCGAACTCGTCTCCATCACCACGCCGGAACAATCCGCCGCCGAGCACGAGCGCATGACCGATTGCGCGCAGGAAGTGCTCAAGCGCCTCGGTCTGCACCATCATGTGATGACACTATGCACCGGCGACATGGGCTTTTCGGCGCAGAAGACCTACGACATCGAAGTCTGGCTGCCGGGTCAGGACCGCTTCCGCGAAATCTCGTCGTGCTCCAACTGCGGCGATTTCCAGGCGCGGCGCATGAACGCGCGCTATCGTCCGAAGGACGGCAAAGGCACGCGCTTCGTCCACACGCTGAACGGCTCGGGCCTGGCGGTCGGGCGCACGCTGATCGCCATTCTGGAGAACTATCAGGAAAGCGACGGCTCCATCCGCATCCCCGATGCCTTGCAGCCATACATGGGCATGAAGAAGATCGAGAAGAAATGAACGCGTTGCGTATCCTCCTCACCAACGATGACGGCATCCATTCGAAGGGCCTGGCGGTCGCCGAAGCCATCGCCCGGGCGCTCACCGACGATGTCTGGGTCGTCGCGCCAGAGACCGAGCAATCCGGCGCCTCTCATTCGCTGACGCTCACGACGCCGCTGCGCTTGCGCAAGGTCGACGACCGCCATTTCTCCGTCACGGGCACGCCGACCGATTGCGTGATGATGGCGACGACCCATCTGATGAAGGACGCTTTGCCCACTCTGCTGCTGTCCGGCGTCAATCGAGGCGTGAACGCGGCCGACGACGTCACCTATTCCGGCACCATCGCCGGTGCGATGGAAGGCTGCGCCCTCGACATTCCCTCCATCGCACTGTCGCAGGCCTACAATTTCGAGGAGAAACGCGAAGTGCAATGGGCCTGCGCCGAGACGCACGGGCCCGGCCTGATCCGCAAGCTGATCGAGATCGGCTGGCCGAAAGACGTGCTGATCAACGTGAATTTTCCGGACTGCCCGGCCGACGAAGTGAAAGGCGTCGAAATCGTGGCGCAGGGCAAGCGCGATTTGCAGGAGGCCGTGATCGACAGGCGGATCGACATGCGCGGCTATCCCTATTTCTGGATTGGTTTCCGGCGCGAGCGCGTTTCGGCCAAGCCGGGAACGGATCTGGGCGCTTTATACGCGAAGAAAATCTCCGTCACGCCATTGCAGCTCAACCTCACCGAGACGAAGGTGATGGAAATAATGAAACGGTCGTTCGGCGAATAGGCTCACCATGTCGGATCCTCGCCCCATCGCGCTGGTGATGGCGCTGCGCAAGCAGGGGATCACCGACGCCCGGGTGCTGTCCGCGGTAGAGCGCTGCCCGCGCGAAGTCTTCGTCGAGACGCCGTTTGCGCGTGCGGCCTATGACAACACCGCCCTTCCCATCGCCTGTGGCCAGACCATCAGCCAACCATATGTTGTGGCTTATGCGACCGAAGCTCTAGAGGTCGGCCCCGCCATGCGGGTTCTGGAGATCGGCACTGGCTCCGGCTATCAAGCCGCCGTGCTGTCGCCGCTCTGCCGCAAGGTCTACACCATCGAGCGGCATAAGCCCTTGCTACGCGAGGCAGAAGCCCGCTTCAAGGCGCTCAAGCTCGAGAATATCGTCACCAGGCACGGCGACGGGCTGGCTGGCTGGCCGGAGCAGGCGCCGTTCGACCGTATCCTGCTGTCCGCCGCGGTGCCCGAGGTGCCGCCAATCCTTATCGAACAGTTAAAGCCGGGCGGCATCCTGATCGCGCCGGTCGGGCCGGCGCCGAATTCGGGTATGGAAAGTTTTTCTCAACTTTTAACGAAGATGATCCGAACTGAGACAGGTTTGAAGCGAGAGGCGCTGATTCCTGTGGTGTTCGTCCCGATGATGCCGGGGTTGCCACAGGAGCCGCGAACAACCCATGGACGTTCGGAAACCACATGATTTTTCGCGCGGTCTGATCCTGGCCCTTGTTGTTCCTGCATTCCTGGCAGGATGTGCGACCCCGCGCACGCATTTCGACTGGGGCGTCAATACGCGCGTCCATCACAGGACAGCCGTCGCTTCACGGAAATACTACACCTACAAAGATACCACCACCTATCAAGATGCGTACGCGCCGCGCGTCGTTCCTAGGCCACGCCCCGAGCCGGGCTGGTACCAGGACAGCGCGCGTCCGGCGCCGCGCGACTCCAGCATCGAGCCTGCGCCCGCAAATGCGGACCTGCAATTCACCTGGCCCGTGAACGGGCGCGTGATCTCGAACTTCGGCACGACGACCGGCGGCGAGCGCAACGACGGTATCAATATCGCCGCGCCCTACGGCGAGCCGATCCATGCCGCGGCCGACGGAACGGTCACCTATGCCGGCAACGACCTCAAGAGCTACGGCAACCTCGTGCTGATCCGCCACGGCGACAACTACGTCACCGCTTATGCTCATGCCGACCGCATCGCAGTGAACCGCGGCGATCATGTCGTGAAGGGGCAGGTCATCGCCTACGCCGGCAACACGGGCGACGTCAGCCAGCCGCAGCTCCATTTCGAAATCCGCCGCGGCGTCCGGCCGATCAATCCGAGACCGCTGCTGGGACCGTTGCAAGTCGCCAGCCGTTAACCGATCCGTTTTCCCAATTCGCCGGCAAGGTCCTGGATGAACTGCCAGGCGACGCGGCCCGACCTGGCGCCACGCGTCGCCGCCCAGGTGAGTGCCCTGCGATGAAGTTCCTCCTTCGGCATCTCCAGCCCGAAATGCTCCTCATAACCGTCGACCATCGCGAGGTATTCCTCCTGCCCGCAATTGTGGAAGCCGAGCCATAGGCCGAAGCGGTCGGATAAGGAGATTTTCTCCTCCACCGCCTCCGAAGGGTTGATCGCGGTGGAGCGTTCGTTCTCCATCATGTCGCGCGGCATGAGATGGCGGCGGTTCGAGGTGGCATAGAACAACACATTCGTCGGACGACCCTCGATGCCGCCTTCCAGCGCCGCCTTGAGCGACTTGTAGCTGGTGTCGTCCTTGTCGAAGGACAGATCGTCGCAAAAGAGCAGGAAGCGGCGCTTGTCGCCCCTCAGCCTGCGCAGGAGCAGCGGCAGGCTGGCGATCTCCTCGCGGTGGATTTCGATTAGAACCAGTCGCATCTGACTGTTGCGGCCCCGGTTGACCTCGGCGTGCAGCGCCTTGACCAGCGAGCTCTTGCCCATGCCGCGCGCGCCCCACAGGAGCGCATTGTTGGCCGGCAGCCCGTCGGCGAAGCGGCGCGTGTTCTCCATCAGCGTGTCGCGGGCGGACTCGATGCTCTTGAGCAGGGACAAAGGCAGACACGCGACCTTGTAAACTGCCAGCAACTTGCCTGCCGCGGCTTCCCAGACGAAGGCGTCGGCCGCCGTTGGTGCCGGCCGGTTGCTCCGCCGTTTGGACTTTTTGCCTGTGGTCATAGCTAATCCTTTGATTTCTCAGGGTTGCAAAGGCAGTACGCGCGGCTATAGTCCGCGCCCTAACGCATCGTCGGCTTCGGCGCGTGGTGCGCCTCCGCAATTGACTGCTCCGGACCCTCTCATGCAGAACCTTCTTGCCTCTCCAATCCCGATGCTGATCGCCGTCGCCGCGATCTTTTACTTCCTTGTCTGGCGTCCGCAACAGCAGCATGCCAAGCAGCTTCGCCAGGCGATTAACAATCTGCGTCGAGGCGACACGGTCGTGATGTCGTCCGGCATCATCGGGCGCGTGGCCAAGGTGCCGCAGAAGGATGATCCGGAAATCATCGTCGAGATCGCCGACGATGTCCAAGTGCACGTGCTCAGAAGCGCCCTGTCCGAGGTGCGCGCCAAAAGCCAGCCCGTGGAAGCCAAATCCGACAAGAGTTGATTGCCTATGCTGCAGGTTTCCGCCTGGGTCCGCATACTGGTCTCTATCATCCTCCTCTACGGGGTTATGATCGCGCTGCCCAACGCGCTGCCCGAGTCCGTGCGCGCTAAGATGCCGAGCTGGCTTCCCCATAACACGGTCAGCCTCGGTCTCGACCTGCAGGGCGGCTCCTACGTCCTGCTCGAAGTCGAACTCGACGACGTGATGAAGAGCCGCCTGGAATCGACTCTCGGCGATATTCGCCGCGCGCTGCGCAAGGCGCATATCGGCTATGCCGATCTTTCCACTTCGGGCGACTCCGTTTCGGTGCGGATCATCGAGTCTGACCAATTCGACGCGGCGGCGGCGGCGCTCAAGGACATCAATCCGTCGCTGGGCGGCGCCGTGTTTGCCGTCGGCGGGCACGAATACGACATGAGCCAGCCGGGCCATGGCGTCATCGCCATGCACATGACCGACGCCTATAGAAAGCAAACCGAGACGGAGATTGTCAGCCAGTCGATTGAAGTCGTGCGTCGGCGCATCGACGAATTGGGCACCAAGGAACCCAGCATCGAACAGCAGGGCAAGGACCGCATCGTCGTGCAGGTGCCGGGGCTGCAGGATCCTTCCCAGTTGCTCAAAGTTCTCCAGACCACCGCCAAGATGACGTTCCAGCTGGTGGACGAATCGGCCGACATCGCCCAGGCGATGAAAGGCAACGTCCCCATCGGCGACGAACTTCTGCCGCAGGACAGCGGCAGTAAGAAGATTCCATTGCCTCCGCTGGTGATCGAGAAGCGGGTGATGGTCGACGGCGACAGGCTGAAAAACGCCGGTGCGGGCACCAACCAGCAGACCGGCCAGGTGGTGGTGACCTTCCGATTCGACAATGTCGGGGCGCGCGAATTCGGCGACGTGACGAAAGAGAATGTGAACCGCCGTTTCGCCATCGTTCTGGACAAGAAGATCATTTCGGCACCTGTGATCCGCGAGCCGATCCTGGGCGGCTCCGGCGAGATCGAAGGCAATTTTACGATGCAGGCCGCCAGTGATCTGTCGGCACTGCTGCGCGCCGGCGCGTTGCCGGCAAAACTCAAGCCGATCGAGATGCGTACGGTCGGCGCCGAGCTGGGAGCGGATTCGGTGAAGGCTGGCCAGTACTCCGCCGTGGCGGGGTTGATCCTGGTGGCTGTCTTCATGATCTTGCGCTACGGGCTGTTCGGCGTGTTCGCGGATGTCGCGCTGACCTTGAACGTCGTTCTGCTGCTGGCGATACTGACCTTGTTCGGGGCGACGCTGACGCTGCCGGGCATCGCCGGCATCGTGCTCACCATGGGCATGGCGGTCGACGCCAACGTGCTGATCTACGAGCGAATGCGCGAGGAGCAGCACAATGGGCGAAGTTTGCTCGGCTCGATCGACACCGGCTTTCGCCGCGCCATGGCGACGATCATCGACGCCAATGCGACTCACTTGATCGCCTCACTGATTCTGTTCGAGCTGGGCTCGGGGCCGGTGCGCGGCTTCGCGGTGACCCTCGGCGTCGGCATCATCACCTCGTTCTTCACGGCGGTGATGGTCACCCGCCTGATCGTGATCGCCTGGCTGCATATCCGCAGGCCGAAGAGGCTCGCGATCTAGGCAATTCCGACTTGGCTCCTTGGGAATTATGGTAATCTCCTTAGCCGATTCACAATTAGGGGGACACGGCCATGGCCGCCTTCTTCTCAGATTTGCGCAATACGGTGATCGCGGGAATCGTGATTGCGGCTCTTCTGTTTGCGCTTTACGTCACCATTCAAGGTTTTGACGCCACGACGTTCTTGCCGTTTCTGATCCGCTGGCTGCATGTGCTGTGCGGCGTGATGTGGATCGGACTCTTGTGGTATTTCAATTTTGTCTCCACGCCGACCACGCCGAAGATCCCTACCGAGCTTCGCCCGGCGTTGGGCAAGTACATCACGCCGGCGGCTTTGTTCTGGTTCCGCTGGGCGGCGATGGGAACCATCCTCTTCGGCATCACCCTGGCGCAGTTGAACAGCTATCTGCTGCAGGCCTACACGCTGGACGCGATTGAGGGCTTCACCGTTCCTAAGAACATCGGCATCGGCGTCGGCATGTGGTTCGGAACGATCATGTGGTTCAACGTCTGGTTCGTGATCTGGCCGAACCAGCAGAAGGCGCTGAACATCGGCAGCAAATACCCCGATCTTTCGGCGGACGCTAAGGCCGCCGCGGCAAAGACCGCCGGTATGTTCAGCCGTATCAACACCATGCTTTCGATCCCGATGTTGTTCGCCATGGTCGCGGCGCAGAACATTTATTGAGCGAGCTGACGTACAAAGGAGCCGCCCGGGCGACCGGGCGGTTCTTTTGTTGGGGTACAAGACGTGTCCGCATTCGCCGCGTGCGAGGAACTGGTCCGCCGCCACGATCCCGACCGCTATTTCGCGGCGCTGTTCGCGCCCGCCGACAAACGACATTTTTTATTCGCCCTTTATGCTCTCAACTACGAGGTGGCGCGCATCGGCGAGACGGTGCGCGAACCGATGCTGGCCGAGATCCGTCTGGCCTGGTGGCGGGAGACGGTGGAAGGAGCGCACACGGGAAAGCCCCGCAACCACGACGTTGCGAGGGCGCTGGCCGAGACGCTGGCGGCGAACGATCTTCCGGCGGATCTGTTCGAGAGGATGATCGCCGCGCGCTCCTTCGACGTATCGCAGGAACCATTCGCGGATATGGGAATGCTCGAGGAATATGCCAATGCGACATCGGGAAGCGTCATGCGTCTGGCGGCGCGCGTGCTCGGAGCCGACGAGGCGCTGGACGATCTGGCGCGCGAGGCGGGCATCGCCTACGCGCTGGCTGGGCTATTGCGCGCCATTCCGTTCCACGCCGCACGCCGCAAGCTCTATCTGCCGGCGGATTTGATGCGCCGGGCGGAGCTTACGGCGGACGAAGTTTTTGCGGGGCAGGGCGGAGATAAGCTCCAACAAATCACAAGCGAGATCGCACAACGTGCACGAACCCATCTTGCGGCGGCGCGCAAACTTGCCAAACCGCGCGAGGCGTTGCCCGCATTCCTTCCGGCGGCTTTGGTGCCGCTTTATCTGAAGCGAAGTGATCCGCCGCTGTGGCGGCGACAAATTTCGCTGCTTCGTGCGGCAACACGTCGACGGATATCCGTGGGACATGTCTAGAGAGTATGAGTGCTAGCGCGGGATGGGTTGTTCGTTTCAGGGTAGATGCTCGGTTCCTTGACCGCGCGCGCGAGGGCAATCCAGGCATTTTGGTCCAGATACAAGACCCGAGGGATCGCGTCTTCCATTTTTCACCGCCATGGGTGCCAAAGCTAACAGCCGTATCAAGCGACGGATATAGCCCCCATAACCCGCTCCACAAGGGGAAGGTGAAAAGGGGGCTACTCCACCGCCCTCTTTTCTTCGAGCCACGTCGCCAAATCCATAAGCGCGCGCTGCGACATCGCCTTCTTGCGGTCGCGGCCGCGTGTTCTTTCGGACGGTGCGAGATCGGGGAACAAGCCGAAGTTTACGTTCATCGGCTGGAAGGAAAGCGCGTCCGCGCCGCCGGTGATGTGGGCGATAAGCGCGCCGAGAGCGGTGGTCGGAGGCGGCGTGTCGCAGACTTCGCCGCGCGCCTCGGCCGCCGCGAAGCGCCCTGCGAGCAGACCGATGGCGGCGCTCTCCACATAACCTTCGACGCCGGTGATCTGCCCCGCGAAACGAATCCGTGGCCGCGCCTTCAGCCGCAATTGCGCATCGAGCAGGCGCGGGCTGTTGATGAAGGTGTTGCGATGCAGCCCGCCCAAGCGCGCGAAGCCCGCGTTCTCAAGGCCGGGGATCATGCGGAAGATGCGCGTTTGCTCGCCATGCTTCAGCTTGGTCTGGAATCCCACCATGTTCCACAGCGTGCCCAGCACATTGTCCTGACGAAGCTGCACCACGGCGTAAGGCCGCGCGCCGGTGCGCGGATCGGCGAGCCCCACCGGCTTCATCGGCCCATAGCGCAGCGTGTCGATGCCGCGCGCCGCCATCACTTCCACCGGCAGGCAGCCCTCGAAATAAGGCGTGGATTTCTCCCATTCCTTGAAATCGGTCTTCTCGCCCGCCAGCAGCGCGGCGACGAAGGTGCGATATTGCTCCTCGTTCAACGGACAATTGATGTAATCGGCGCCGTCGCCCTTATCGTAGCGCGACTGCATCCAGGCCACGTTCATGTCGATCGACTCGCGATGCACGATGGGCGCGATGGCGTCGAAGAAGGAAAGGGCGTCCTCATTCGTCAGTGTACGGACAAACTCGGCGAGCGCCGGCGCGGTGAGCGGACCGGTGGCGACGATGGTCGATTCCCATTCCGGCGGCGGCGCGGCGATCTCCTCGCGGCGGATCTCGACGTTCGAATGCTCCGCCAGCGCCTGGGTGATCGCGGCGGAGAAACCGTGGCGGTCCACCGCCAGCGCGCCGCCCGCCGGCAGCTTGTGGGCATCGGCGGCACGCAGGATGAGCGAGCCGGCGCGGCGCATCTCCTCGTGCAGCAGGCCGACGGCGTTGTTCTCGGCGTCGTCGGAGCGCAGCGAATTGGAACAGACCAGCTCCGCCAGGGCGTCGGTCTGATGCGCCTCGGTCGGGCGCAGCGGGCGCATCTCGTGCAGCACCACGCGGGCGCCGGCCTCGGCCGCCTGCCACGCCGCCTCGCTGCCGGCCAGCCCGCCGCCGATGATGTGGATCGCTTCGATCAAGCCTGCTCTTTCATGGGGCCGCCGGGTAACTCATTGATTGATAGCCATTTTAGGTCTCAGGTTGTTTTCGATTTTGAAGGGGGGGGTGGGGGGTACCGGGATATAAGGATAGGTCCGAAACTACCCACTTTTTGACCACACCCTGCGCTATGCGTCCAGATACGGTAGTGGTTTGCTTTAGCTGATCGATGCCCTGCCGGTGCTGGGGGTGGGTGTT